>CAWBRH010000059.1:0-15231 GCA_963790945.1 uncultured Acidobacteriota bacterium | reverse complement strand
TTCAGTTGCGTTCGACGGAATCGAAACGCCATTTGGAAAAGTGGACAAGACGCTCGGCGGGGCCGCGAGCTATTTCGCGCTGGCCGCCAGCCATTTCACGCCCAGTGCGCGTGGTGGGAATCGTGGGCGGCTGCATCCCACCGCCGCGCGAAGGTATCCTCCTGTCCGGGCGCAACGGACGAATCGATCTCGAGGGCGTCGAACACGCTCCGGGACAACTCGTTCTTCTGGGCGGGGCGTTACAACCAGAACATGAACGAGCGCACCACGCTCACCCACCGAGCTGAACGTATTCGCGAATTTTCAGCCGAAGCTGCCGAAATCCTATCTGGATACTTCATTCATTTTCCTCTGGAAAAATTGCACCCACGCTGCGAACTTTCCGTGCTGAAGCAGATGAAGCGCAAGCCCGTGCTCGTGGGCTTGGACTCGATGAACTACTGGATCGAACGCACGGGAAGCGAACTGCGCGAGACGCTGAAGCACATTCAAGTGCTCGTGATCAATGACGACGAGACGCGCCAGTTGACCGGCGAGCACAATCTCACGCGCGCCGCCAAAGATATTTTCAAAATGGGCCCGAAAATCCTGGTGATCAACGCGGAGAACACGGCGCCCTTCTCGTCCATCGCGATTTTCTATTCGCGGTGCCTGCGTTTCCGCTCGAGGAAGTTCACGATCCCACGGGCGCGGCGACAGCTTCGCCGGGGGGTTTATGGGCTATCTTGCCCAGCGACGGCCGCGTGAACGCAAATTCATTGCGCCGCGCGATGGTGTACGGTTCGGTGACGGCAGCTTCACATGCGAGCGCTTCGGCGTCGAACGCCTCACCACCTTGAAGCTCAGCGAAATTAAAGCGCGCGCCCGGCATTTTTCCAAGCTCACTTCGTTCACGCTATAGGCGGCCGATGCGCGATTCGCTCTACGGGCATTGTAGAATCGGCCCTCAGTAAAGTCACCCGCCCCAGGGAGGGCTGCAATGCTCCATGACCTGAACACCGTGATCGTCGGCAGGCTCCTGCTCGCCGCGCTACTGGGCGGCGCCGTAGGACTTGAGCGCGAACTGCGCCACAAGCCCGCCGGCCTGCGCACGATGATGTTGATCTGCATCGGCGCGGCTCTGTTTACGATCGTCTCGTAATGGGGCAAATGGCGTCCATGTAGGCGGCGACCACACGCGCATCGCAGCTCAAATTATTCCGGGCATCGGTTTCATCGGCGCCTGGTGGTGCTGCGAGAACGCGGCGCCGTGACGGGCATCACGAGCGCTGCGACGATTTTCATGATTGCGAGTATTGGTATGACCGTCGGAGCGGGCTTCCCGGTTACCGGGATTTTCACCACGCTGCTGATTCTGGTCTCGCTGGTTTTTCTGGGGCTCATCGAAGATCGAATCGGCCTGCACACCCGCAATGTCGACTTTTACGATGACCACGCCGCCGGAAACGACCCGAGCATCCTGGAGCGCGTTCACCAGATCGTGAAAGAGTCTGGATTCAGGCGGTGCGATGGAAAACGCACAAGTCTCAGATGGGTTCCGGGGTTATTGAATTCGACGCAGAAGTGGGCATGCCGAAGGAGCGTGAATTGTTGAATCGGCTCACCGCGCTCAATGTGCACTGCGAAGCCCGTCCGGTGGCGCCGTAGACTTGCCAGCCGAGCACGAGGAGCCCAGAGCCAACCATTCCGCGCAGACGGGAATCCGAGTTGACGGCCTGCGCGACGGATGCTATCAATTTGAGTGTTCGTTTCTGTCTAGCCGGCTGAGGAGGCCTTCGGTTTTCCTCGCGTCAAGAGCCGCGGGTTCCAAGCCTGAGCGGCTTCGGGGTTTCCGAAAGATTTCAGGAGGTTTTCTTGAGGCGTTTGCGGTGGACTGCGGCTGTTCTTCTGGTCTTCTCGGCGTTCCTTGTACTGAACAGTTGCTCGAGCGGTCCGGGCAATATACCCACGCCGGCGATCGGCTCTCTTTCTCCGACAGCATCACGGCCGGCAGCGCAGCGTTCACACTTTTTATCAGCGGAACTGGATTCGAAAGTAATACGACGGGCTTTTTGGACGGTACCTCTCGTCCCAGCAAGTTCAACACGGTCACAGGCCAAGTCGAAATGTCCCTCACGGCCGAAGATGTTGCCGTTCCGGATGCTTCGGTTCAGGTGTCCGTCGCAAACCCGCTGCCCGGCGGAACCTCCAACACGCTCACGTTTGTAGTCAATCCCATCGCGAATGGAGCGCCTACCATCACCGCTTCACTCCCCCAACGCCTCCGCTGGCACGATGGGACCTTTTGCAGTCAGCGTCGCCGGTACGGGTTTCGTGCAAACGTCCGTGGTGAGTTGGAATGGAAGCCCTCGCGCTAACCTTCGTCAGCTCGTCGCAATTGATGGTCAATTTCACCACGCAGGATCTGGCCACTGCCGGCTCTGCCGGAAGCGTGTCGGTCTCGAATCCCGACGCCCGGTGGCGGCGTTTCGCCCTCCAAGAATTTTCTGGTCAACTAGCCTTTATTTTTCGCACCGATTTTCCGCTCATTTTCCGCTGATCCGAGCGACGAAGAGGTTCAAGAAGCGGTCGGCGTCAATGTTCACTGCCACGTGCACATTCGGCTGCACCGGATCGAAGCCTTCGAAGACGAATCGGTCACCGCGCCACACACGCCTTCTCGACCGCGTTAATGCGATTTGCCACCGTTTCGCCCCTTGTAAACGCCCCCTGCGTTTCCACATCGACGTGCCAAAATTCCGTCTCCACCAGCGTCGAATCAAGAGCCGCGGCCACGGCTGTCGGGTCGTACATCCGCATCCCGCCCCAACCCTGTTTTTCGCCGTAGCCGATAATTCGATTGATCACCTCGACGGCGAAATCGTTTTCCGGCCCATGCGTGCGGCTGAAAGTGGCGAGTCGTTCGCGCGTGAAAACGGTCTTGGCGCCAATGCCCAGCGTGCACATCGTCACTTTCCAACCGGCTTGGAAGACGATTTGCGCCGCTTCAGGATCGCCAAAAATATTCGCCTCCGCGGCTGCAGTGGAATTTCCGCCGTTGATTGACCCGCCCATGATGATCACTTCCTTGATGAGCGACGATACTGACGGATCCTTCTGCAAAGCGAGCGCGAGATTCGTAAGCGGTCCGATCGCGATCAACGTGATTTCATGCGGCATCTGATGCGCCATCTCGATGATCAGGTCTGGGCCAAAGCGCGGATCCACGTGGCACTTCGACGGCGGAAGCTCAATATCGCCCAGTCCGTTCTTTCCATGTACAGCGTCGTTCGTAATCAGTTTTTGAAATAGCGGTTCCAGCGCCCCAGCCGCCACGGGAATATCGCAACGATTCGCGAGTGACACAAGGCGCAAGCCGTTTTCGAGCACCTGCTTTCCCGGCGCATTTCCCGGCACCACCGTGATGGCTTTCACGTTGAGCTCCGGTGAATTCAGCGCCAGGAGGATCGCCATAGCATCGTCCGTCCCCGGATCGGTGTCGATGATCACGTTCCTTGTCTCGGTGGGGGGAGTCGAGTGAACTGCTCGCTGTGTCGAGCGGCTAGGTGCGGGAGCTGTAGAACGAACGCAGAACACAATGGCAAAGAGGGCAAATGGAAGAAAGCTTTTCAAGGGGCCTCCTGAAGCTCGCAAACGCGCAGCGCAGTTCGCGGCGGCCGATAATACCGCACAGGGTGTGCGGTGGGGCGCTGGGCTTCTACGCGCCCGCTACTATCCAAATGCAAACGCCTCACGCCGCGCTTCTGGACTCGCCTCCGAAAATTCCTTATTCTCGATTGCGGCACATGCCCCAACCTCTGAAGCCGCGGCGCTGCGATCCGGCGACGCCGTCCGTGTTCTCTCGCTCTCAAGTCCCGTGGCAGAGGAGCGTGTGAAAAGCGGATGCGACGAATTGGCGAGGCTTGGCTACGCGCCGAAATTGGATCGCGACGAGGTCCTCGCGAAGCACGGCTTCTTTGCCGGGCTCGGCAGAGTCGCGTTGTAGCGCATTGAAGGCCGCGCTCGCCGAGAAGGACACGCAAGCGATCGTCTGCACGCGAGGCGGGTACGGGTCGAACTATCTTCTCGATTGCCTCCGCGTCGAGGGAGCGGTGCCAAAAATTCTGTGCGGATTTAGCGATATCACGTCGCTGCACGCGTATCTCTGGCAGAAATTTCGTTGGGTCACTGCTCTACGGCCCGATGGTTGCCGCCGGACTCGATCGGGCGCAGCGCTCCTGAAGGATACGATTCGGGAAAGTTTCACGCGGGCGCTCACAGAATCGAAGAGAGGTTGGTCCGTCGCTCTCAAAGGCGAGTCAATTAACGCCGGTTCAAGAGAGGGCACTCTTCTTGGCGGCTGCCTGAACCTTGTCGAGACGACAATCGGGACTCCGTGGGAACTCGATACCCGCAGCTCGATTCTGATTCTCGAAGATCGCGGCATGAAGCCGTGGCAGGTGGACAAAGCGTTGATGCACCTGAAGCAGGCTGGAAAGTTTCGCGAACTTGCAGGTATAGTCCTCGGAGATTTTCCGGAGAGCGATCCGCCAGCCGGAACCGAGACCGTGAGAGATGTCGTCCGCCGCATTCTAGCGCCACTAGGAGATTCCCATCGTTTTCGGCGCGCCAATCGGGCACACCTCTCGACCGATGCTCACGCTTCCTTTGGGCGTTCGAGCGCGTCTATCGGCCGATGGCGAAGGTAAGTTAGAAATCCTGGAGCCAGCCTGCTCGGCATGATTTTCGCGACGCCGGGATGTCCCTGGGTTGCCTTTGACCCTGATTTTTGTACCGCTGGCCTCCGGCCGGCGTCTTTGACTTTCTCTTTTGAGGAAAAGTGATTTGACGCGCATCGAGAAAAACGCCGAACACATCCACCTCCTCGGAATCGCAGGCTCAGCCATGGCTCCCGTAGCCGGCATGCTGAAAGAGCGCGGCTTCCACGTCACCGGCTCAGACATCAACGTCTACCCGCCCGCTTCTACGCTGCTCGATTCGCTCGGCATCCCCTGGAACGAAGGCTTCCGCGAAGAAAATCTGAGGCCTGTCCCCGATCTGGTCGTCATTGGCAACGTGATCGCCCGCGGAAATCCGGAACTGGAAGTGATCCTCGACGAGAAAATCCCGTACTGTTCGATGCCGCAACTTCTCGAAGACTATTTCATCCGCGGCCACACCTCGATCGTCGTCGCCGGAACCCACGGCAAGACCACCACCACCGCGATGCTCGCCTGGATTTTCCATGTCGCTGGGCGGCGGCCCGATTTTCTCGTCGGCGGCGTGATCCCGAATTTCAACGATCGCAGCTACGGGCTCGGCGGCGGCGAAGAATTCATCATCGAAGGCGACGAATACGAGACCGCGTTTTTCGATCGCGGCCCCAAGTTTCTCCACTACCATCCCGATGAATTGGTTCTCACCTCGCTTGAATACGATCACGCGGACATCTACCCGAATCTCGAATCCATCGCTTTGCAGTTTCGCCGCCTCGTCAATCTTGTTCCTCGACGCGGCCGCGTTCTGATCTGGGGCGAAAGCCCGGATTTGAAGCAAGTGGCTGCGAAAGCGTTTTGCCCCGTAGAGACATTCGGCCTTACGCCCGAATGCGATTGGTGCGCGGGCGATATTCTTTGGCACGACAACGCGACCGAATTCCGCGTTGTATATAAAGGCAGCGAAGTCGACGCGCGTTCGCATGCCGGTCGCGGGTCGGCACAATGTGCTGGACGCTATCGCCGCAATCGCCATCGCCTACGGGCGCGGCGTCGAATGCGAAGCATCGAACGCGCCATGGCCACTTTTCAAAGTGTTCGTCGCCGGATGGAAATTAAAGGCGAAGCCGGCGGCATCCTGGTTGTGGAAGATTTCGCGCACCATCCGACCGCGATTCGCATGACTCTGGAAGCCACCCGCACTCGCTGGCCCGGCCGCAAAGTCTGGGCGGCCTTTGAGCCGCGATCGAACACCATGCGACGCAAAATATTTCAGGATGTGCTGCCGGAAGCACTGGCCGTCGCCGATGTGGTCGCGATCGGCCCCGTCAATCGCGCTCAATTGCTCACCGATGAAGATCGCTTCTCGCCGGACGCCGTGGCCGAATCGATTCGCAAGCGAGGCCGCGCCGCGCAGGCCTTTTCCTCGGCGGAGGAGATCGCCGAATATTTTGCCGATAACGTGAAGCCGGGCGACATGGTCATGGTGATGTCTAACGGCAGCTTCGACGGTCTTTGCAACAAACTGCTCGACAAACTCAAATCTCGTACCGGAGTTCGCGGATGACGCGTTGCGCGGTTCTCAGAAGCCAATTTATTCTCGCCGCCACTTTCGCATTGTTTCTCGCCGCGCGTCCCGCCGCCGCTACGATCGATTACAAGATCTCGCTCGCCCATCCCGAGAAGCACGCGTTTCAGGTCGTGATGCGAGTTCCGTGGACGCAGACCAGCGTGCCGAGCAGCGCGACCTGATCGTTGCTTTGCCAGCATGGAATGCGCTCTACCAGATTCGCGATTTTGCTTATCGCGTGCGCGATGTTCGAATCGGCAACGCAGCGGCCGGTGCAGCGCCGGCCGGTTCCGTACAAATTGGACAAACAGACCTGGCGGATCCCAGCCGCTGCGGTGGTCGATGGCGCGATCCAGATCGAATACTCGATATCGTGGGACGAAGCTGGTCCATTCAATTCGCAGCTGAGCACGCATCACGCATTCGTGAATTTTGCCGAGGTTCTGATGTACGTTCCCGACCGCCGCGCGGAAAATATCGAGGTCAAGTTCACAGATGTCCCGTCCGACTGGAAATCGATCGCCGAACTTCCTGCCGGTTCCGCGCCGAACTCTTTCACCGCGGAAAGCTACGACAAGTTGGTTGATGCGCCGGTGGAAATCGGCAAATTCGAGGAATTTGAATTCGATAATGCCGGCGCGCATTTCCGGGTGGTAGTCGATTCCAGGGAATGGAACCGCGCAACGCTCGAGGACTCGCTGAAGCGGATCACGGGCTACGAAGTGAAGCTGATGGGCGGGCCTCCGTTCAAGGAATACACATTTTTCTTCCACATCGGCGCGTATCCGGATGCGGGCGGCGGCGGGATGGAGCATGCCAACTGCACCGCGATTGGCGGCAGCTCGGTCGAAATGGTTGCGGCCATCGCCGCGCACGAATTCTTTCACGCCTGGAATGTGAAACGAATCCGTCCGCAAAGCCTCGAGCCGGTGGACTACGCAAAGGAGCAGTATTCGCGCGCGCTCTGGTTTGCCGAGGGCGTGACGAGCACCTACGGCTCGTTTGCGCTCGAGCGCAGCGGAATCTGGACGAAGATAAATGGTACACCGACCTCGCCCAGCAGGTTTGCGAGCTCCAATCGCGTCCTGCCCGCAAATGGCAGAGCGTGGAAGAATCGAGCCTCGATACCTGGTTCGATAAATACGACGCCTACAATCTCGCTGACCGCAGCATCTCCTACTACAACAAAGGCCAGCTCATTGGCGATATGCTCGATCTCGCGATTCGCGATGCCACCGACAATCACAAGTCGCTCGATGACGTCTTGCGAAGCCTCAACGACTCCGCCAAGCAGGGAAAGTTTTACGATGAGAGCGCTGGAATCCGCTCGGCAGTGGAAGAAGTAAGCGGCACAAGTTTCGAGGATTTCTTCCGTCGTTATGTTTCGCGGGCTCGATGAAATTCCGTACGATCAGTTCCTCGCCCATGCCGGACTTTCCCTGAAAAACGAATTTCGCCAGAGCGCCGATGCGGGTTTCCTCGTGGGACGCTCCTCGGATGGGCCCACTGTAGTTGCGGTCACACCCGGCAGCACTGCGCAAGCAGCTGGCCTCCGCGTTGACGATCTTCTGGTCGAGCTGAACGGGCGCGCAGATTTCCGGGAGAATTTCGGCGTGGATGCGCGAGCGCACGCCCGGCGAAACCGTCAAGCTCAAAGTGCGCCGCGATGGGGTGGAGCACGAGTTGTCCTTTGCGGTCGGATCGCGTGAAGAGAACCACTGCACCGTCGTCGAGGTGGCGCATCCGACGGAGAAGCAGCTGGGTATCCGCGCGGGTCTTCTGCGTGGAACCACGGAGTAAGGTGCGAGACCGAGCGCCCAACTCTTCGCTCGACCGGAAGCGCAGTTCGCGTTCACAATTGCAACGCGGAAAATGATACGAACCATCGCCGTCGTTCTCTTCCTCGCGTTGGCACTCCTGCTGGTGATGCCGTTCTTCATTTCGTGGACGCTGCTGACCGGCTCGGCCGATCTCATGTACGAAGTGGCGATGAAGACGGTGCGCGCATCGCTGCGCATAGCAAAAATCAGAGTGCGCGTGGAAGGCCTCGAGAATATTCCGCGGGGCGTGTGCATTTTCGCGGCGAATCATATTTCCAACGTCGATCCGATCGCGTTCGTGCCCGCAATTCCCCGGCGCGTTTCCGTCCTGCTCAAGACCGAACTGTTTCGTCTTCCGATTCTCTCTACAGCCATGCGCCTTGCGAAATTTGTGCCGGTCGATCGCGCCGACAAAGAGGCGGCGGTGGCCAGCGTTAATGTTGCGCTGGGCGTGCTGAAGGAAGGGCTGTCGCTCGCCGTGTATCCGGAAGGCACGCGAAGTCCCGACGGGCGGCTGAGGCCGTTCAAGAAGGGAACCTTCGCTCTGGCGATTGAAGCCGGCGTGCCGATTGTGCCCGTTTCGATTTCGGGGGCGCAGCACCTGATGCGCAAGGGCGAATGGACGATGCGGCCGGGAGAGGTCGTGGTGCGGTTTGGTCCTTCCGTGGACGCGTCACAATATACGATGGAGCGGCGGATGGAATTGCTCGCGCGCGTGGAAGAACTCGTCGCAGCGGGATTGCCCGAAGACCAGCAGCCGCTTTTCGCTCAGGATCACACCAGCGAGAAATCTTAACAGCGGTAGTAAAATGACCCAGCGAAGATTCGAGGGTGGAAAGAGGATTCGATGAAGAGATACCGATGCCTCGCGGTCTTGTTGCTGTTTCCTCTTCTGGCCGCGTCTGCGGACGACGACCTCGCCCGTCATTGGGCCTACGATAAGAATCAGCCGCTCGAAATCTCGCAAGCCGGCGTGCAGGAACGCGACGGAATCAAAATCTCCGACATCGCCTATAAAGCGCCGGTTGGCGATCGCGCATCGCTCGTCGGACCGAACGGCGGCAATGTGACCGCATCCTCGTTGTGCCTCCGGGCAAGGGGCCGTTTCCGGCAGTGATTTATGGCCACTGGTGCATGCCGGGCTCGGAAAAAGAAAATCGCAAAGAATTTCTCGACGAAGCGGTGGTATTGGCGCATTCGGGCGTGATTTCGCTTTTGCCCGACAATGTGATTGTGCATCCCGGGTTCGTCGAGGATAAGTCTCCGCTCAACGAGCAGCAGGTGGCCGTCGACGTTCAGCAGGACATCAATCTGCGGCGCGGCGCCGATTTGCTGCTCGCGCGCGACGATGTCGATCCCAAGCGGCTCGCTTATGTCGGGCACAGTTGCGACGCCTTTGCCGGCGCGTTTCTTAGCGGCATCGATAAGCGATTCAAAGCGTTCGTGCTTATGGCGGGCGGGTGGCCGGATGATGTTTTCAAGAAATCGCCGATGTACGAGCAATATCGGCGGAAAATCGGGGCTGAGAAATTTGACGCGTTCCAGGCCGAGTATTCGTGGGCGGACACTGGAAAGTACGTGTCGCACGCGGCGCCTGCCACAGTCTTCCTGCAGTTTGCGAGCGACGAGCAATTCGTTACGGCGGAGATGGATAAAGATTATTTCGCGGCGGTGAGCGAGCCGAAGCGGATGAAGATTTACGAGGCGCCCGCACGCGTTGAATGCCGAAGCGACGCGCGATCGAGTCGCGTTTCTGGCCGAGCAGCTTTCGTTCAAGGCGCCGGATGCGAAAGTTGTGGCGGGGATTCCGGCGCTGGTGCAGCCGCCATGGCCGAAGGACGCGCAGTAGGCAATGCGCGCGGTGTTCGGTTTGGGCGGGGATCATTTGCCAGCCGCCGAGCGGAGATTTGCAACTTCGGCGCGCAGTTCGCGCAATTCTTTCTGCAGTTCGGGCAAACGATTGAAGACGGCGATGGATTTTCGCCACGCAAGATTGTCCATCGCCGGGTAGCCCGAATAGATCGCGCCCGGCGGGAACATCACCCGGGACGCCTGATTGCGCCGTGAGCGTTGCGCCATCGCCGATGGTGAGATGTCCCGCCGCACCGACTTGCCCGGCGAGAATGCATTTGTTGCCGACATGAGTTGTGCCCGCGAGACCTACCTGGCCGCAGAGAAGCGTATCCTCGCCGACTTTTGAGGCGTGGCCTACCTGAACCATGTTGTCGAGTTTCGTGCCGCGGCCGATTTGGGTTTCGCCGACCGTGGCGCGATCGACTGCACTTTGCGCCTGGATTTCAACGTCATCGCCGATGATGGCGATTCCGCTTTGGCGCATCTTGTACCAGGTGCCGTCGGATTGGCGAGCGAAGCCGAAGCCGTCGCTGCCGATTACGACTCCGTTTTGAAGCAGGACGCGATGGCCGATGCGGCAGTGTTCGCGTACCGCGCAGTGCGAGTGGGCGAAGAAGTCATCGCCGATTTTCGCGCCGCAATAGATCGCCACAAAACTGTGCAGGACAGCGTTGCGCCCGATTTCGACGTCTTCATCGACGAAGCAGTACGGGCCGATGTGCGCTCCTGAGCCGATCTTTGCTGACTTCGCGATAACGGCGGTGGGATGCACCGCGGCGGGGAATTTCGGGGCGGGATGAAAGAGTTCGATGGCGCGCGCAAAATCGAGGTAGGGATTCGCCGAGCGCAGGGCCGCGATGCGAACGGGGCCGGCGTCGGGGGCGATGAGAATCGCGGAGGCGCGGGTGGTCTCGAGCGCGGGGCGATATTTGAGATTTGCGAGGAATGTAAGGTCGCCTGGCGCGGCATCTTCAATCCCTGCGACGTTTCGGATTTCGGTGTTGGCGTCGCCTTCGAGCTTGCTGCCGAGTTTTTCGGCGATCTCTCGCAGTTTCATCGTGGGTTCTCCCTCGCGCCGCATTGTATTCTGGTTTTTGCCGAGGGAATCACTGAAAAGGCCACTGGCCTTCGGTATGGGCGCGAACCAACTGGGGCGGTCGATCGTGGGGCGCGTGGGCGTTATTGGCTAGCTTTTGTTTGGCCGGTTAGTCAGATAATATGCGCTCTATGAATCACGAAGAGGTTGCGAAGGGGCTGCGGGCCCGGCTTGAGAAATTGGAGCAAACGATCGTTCATGCTGAGGTTAAAGAGCACTTTCTATCGTTCGCTAAGAAGAACCTTGATGAACTGGAACGCTCCTGGATTCAGCATGGGCCGAAGCATATTGCGGATGTAATGCTGCCGCTGATAGAAGAGCAAGTGGCGCGTGCTGAGGTGGCCGTGGCGAAGTACGGGCCAACCATTCGAATGATCGCGGGGTAGGGGCGGTGAGACTCGAAGGTCCCTGGGCTAAAGCCCATCGAGCGAGCGAGTGATTTCTCGCCGGACTGAAGTCCGGCTCCCCCTGATAAATCAGGGGGCTCCCACCGTAAGGCAAAACTTCATGACGAAGAGCGGGGGCGACGTAGGAGCGGGAGGGTTCGTGGACGAGAAGCCTGATTGGAAAAATCATGGCGTGCGGATTGTTCGCAGCGGGGAACTGGACACGAATACGCCACAGACGCTGGGGATGACGCGGGCTGAGGCTATTTCGCATGCGCGAGTGGGGGCGCAGAAGCTTTGGGCTGGGACGGTGACCGTCCATCCGAGCGCGAAGACGGGGCCGCATCATCATGGGGAACTCGAGACGGTGATTTACATCGTCAGCGGGCGGGCGCGGTTGCGCTGGGGCGAGAAGCTGGAGTTTGTGGATGAGGCTGGGCCTGGGGATTTTGTTTATGTTCCGCCGTATGTGCCGCATCAGGAGTTGAATGCGCGGGCGGATGTGCCGGTGGAGGCGGTTCTTGTGCGGAGCGGGCAGGAGCCGATTGTGGTGAATCTCGATATTCCGAGTCCGGAGGATGAGCCGGAGGCGGGGGAGGCGGATCCGTTTCATTCGGGGTGGCGCTAGCGGTAGAGTCGAACGCGCCGGGGCTAAAGCCCATCGAGCGAAGGATAGCTTTTTCGCCGGACTGAAGTCCGGCTCCCCCTGAAAAATCAGGGGGCTCCCACCGGTGAGGCGAAAACTTCGCAACGAAGCGGGGCTCGTACGAGACAACTTTAAGGCCGCTTATGAGGCAAGGAGGGTTTATGAAGCGTGCACCGATTCTAGTTGCACTGGCGTTTCTGACGGGAGTTGGCATCGGAGGATACGTTCAAGGCGCGCGGTCGGCGACGCTGGGGCAGAAGGACAAGCATACGGCGGACTTGGCGGCGATCGAGAAGCTGCATCGGGCGGACGTGGAGGCGACGTTGACGCAGGACCAGAGCTACCTGACGGCGTTGTGGGCGGAGGACGCGATCAATCTGGGATTTCCCGGGCCGCCTGTGGTGGGAATCAAAGCGATGGGAGAGGCGTACGCGAAAATGAAGGCTGCTTATCCGGAGTTTCGAGTGTTGAAGTATGAGCCGGTGATTACGGAGGTGCAGATCGCGGATGGATGGGCGCTGGAGGTGGGAACGTTTGCAGCGACGTACAAGATGTCGGCAAAGGACGAGCCGGTGAGTGTGAACGACAAGGGAATGCGTTTGTTGAAGCGGCAGAGCGATGGAGCGTGGAGGTTTGCGTTGGTGGGGATGAAGTAGGCGCGGTCGGCCGACTTACTCGTTGAAGAGTTTGGGTTGTACGGCGGAAGCGGCGGTGCCGGCGCGGGATCGCGAGGGGAGCGGCGAGCGATGCCGACTACGCCTAGGACTTTCATTTCGGCGAGGGCGGAGCGGGGGATGAACATGCGGAGGTTGTTGCCGTGGAGGTCGGGGGGCGTTAGCTGGACGCCTGTGTCGAGCATGTCGAGGAGGTCGTTGGCTACGATGCCTTCCATCACGTCGTCGTCGCGGAAGCGGAGGCGGACCCAGAGGCCGTCCAGCTTGGGGCGGCTGAGGAAGGTCTTGCGTTCGGGCTCGAAATCGTCGGTGAATTCGCGGACGAAGTAGATGGACTTGACGTCGTCGAGGGCGAGGGAGCGGTGCTCGCCGTCCAGGGTGAGCAGATCAATGGTGTCGGAGCGGCCCAGGGAGCTGGGGTTCAGGTAGCCGCGCATGGGAGTGCCGTCGAGATGAAGGACGACCACCTTCTTGTGGGTTGAGGATGCGGCGGCGCGGCTTTTGACGGCTTGAGCCACAGAACGAGCCATTTTCGGGTAGATTGTTGCTAAGTTCCCGGATGTTATGTTATCCTTACGCGATTTTTTGTCAAGTTATTGGTGCTTAAAGGGTTAGCACCGGAGCCCCACCGATTGACCGTAAAAGGACACCTCCTAAAGTCGGCCTCGGTCATAGCCCTTGTCACCGTTATCAGCCGGATTTGCGGATACTTACGAGATCAACGTGTAGCCCTGCTGCTGGGGACTTCCCCGCCGCCGACTCGCTTCGTCCTCGTGTTTGGCATTCCCAATGTGATACGACGGATATCGGGCGACGGGGCACTGGGGGCCGCGTTCATACCGCGTATTTACGGGGTATCTGAAGGACAAGCCTCGCGCGAGGCTTGGGCGTTGGCGCAGAAGGTGTTCTGGGACATGGCGGTGGTGCTGGGAGCGTGGCGGTGCTGGGGATTATTTTTTCCCGGCAGTTGGTGCGGGTATACGCGCTTCTTTCGAGCAACCCGGCGCAATGGGACCTCGCCGTTTCTCTGAACCGGATCATTTCCGGCCGTGTTCTTCATGGCTCTCGCGGGAATCGCGGCGGCGATCTTGAACAGCTTCCAAATATTCGCGCTGCCGGCAGCAACGCCGATATTTTTCAATTTGGCGATGATTCTCTTCAGCATCGGGATTTTCTATCGTCCGATCATGAGAATGGCTCCTGCGAGATTTCAAACTCCCGCAGTGGCCATCGCGCTGGCGTTTCTCCTCGGTGGAATCGTTCAATTTGCGATGCAGATTCCGGCGGTGGCCCGGCTAGGGATGACGATTTCGTCCGAAGGTCGTTCAGCGATCCGGGCGTGCAGAAGGTTGGGCGGCTGATGGGCCCCAGTGTATTGGGCGTTGGCATTTATCAGATCAATTTTTTTGTGGACAAGATTTTTTACATGTCGTCGCGCCTTCCCTCGGGTAGCGTGATGTCCGGTTACGTGGCGGAGAGGGTTATGCAGTTGGCCCTCGGCATTTTTGCTGTGGCGATGTCGACGGCGACACTACCAACAATGTCGCAGCAGGCGGCGGACAAAGATTTTGTAGAGATGAAGCGGACGTTCGGATTTTCGCTGCGAATCGTGTCGTTCATCGCGATTCCGGCGGCGGTGGGATTGATTCTCCTGCGCCAGCCGATCGTGCAAGTGCTGTTTCAACACGGAAAATTCGTGGCGGAATCCACGGCGCTGACGGCTCGCGCGCTTTTCTACTATGCGCTGGGGTTGCCGGCGTTCGCGGCGATCAAGTTGATCACGCCGATGTATTACTCGATGCACGACACGATGACGCCGGCGAAGGTGGGAGCGTATCTCTCGCATTGAACATCGTGTTCAATTCTTTGTTCCTGGTTTCTTTCTCCGGGTCTCTGTTGAATGGAAGTCCGGCGCTGGCGAGTTCGCTGGCGGCGTATCTCAATTTCGTCTTTTGTTGTGGTGTTCCGGAAGCGCCACGGCCGGTGGGGATCGGGGCGCTGGTCCGCTTCGTTAGGCAGGATGGCGGCGTGCGCCGTGGCGATGGCGGCGGTCTCGTCGCGGCGCTTGCAGATGAGCGCATTTCGGGGGCTCGCGGCGATTCCCTGGGCAGGCGGCAATACTGGCGGTGATGATCGGCGTATCGAGCGGCATATATTTCGGGTTGGCATGGCTGCTGCGGTGCGAAGAATTGAATGAGTTTTTTCTTTTGCTGCGGCGGGCGGAAGGCGTGGCGCCCGTTGTCTGCGCTAGACGTCTAGAGAAGCCGACGAAGCAAGGGCGGTCTGCAGCACAGCTGAAGGCTAGAACGATCGACGAAGGATTTGGATGGCACTGGAAGCGGATGTCCGGACGTTTCAAAGTTATCTGCGAGTCGAGAAAGGGCTCTCGGAGCAATACGGATCCAGTCGTATCGGCGCGACATGGCTGAAGTTCGTCGGATTTCTCGAGAAACAAAATCTTGATACTGCGAAGATTCAACGGCAGGATGTG
>CAWBRH010000058.1:0-9216 GCA_963790945.1 uncultured Acidobacteriota bacterium | reverse complement strand
CCTTGGGAAGTTGTTCGCACTTATCTCGTGCTTGGCATTGAGCACATCCTCACGGGCGTTGATCATCTTCTGTTTGTTTCGGGACTCTTACTGCTGGTGAACGGGACAAGGCGCCTGCTCCTGACCGTCAGTGCTTTTACACTCTCGCACACGGTTACGCTAACGCTCGCCACCCTGGGTTTTGTGCACGTATCTCCTGCTCCCGTCGAGGCGGTAATTGCGCTCAGCATACTGTTTGTCGCCTGGGAAATACTTCGGAAACACTCGAATCCATCTGGACTGGCGCAGCGCAAGCCCTGGCTCGTGGCTTTCTCATTCGGCTTGCTGCACGGACTGGGGTTTGCCGGCGGACTTAGTGCCGCTGGTTTGCCTGCGGCCCATATCCCGCTCGCTCTCGGCTTCTTTAGCGCCGGGGTAGAGGTTGGTCATTTTTCATTTGTTGGAGCGGCGCTCTTAATCATAATGGCGCTCACAAACAGGATGTCCCGATTGCCATCCTGGTCCTGGCAAATTGCGCCCTACACCATCGGCGGTTTTGCGTGTTACTGGCTCATCGGGCGTCTCGCCGCGTTCTACTAGAACCCACCGCGTCGGCATATCAATTCAATTGAAATCAACCGAGTTTCCATGCTACCGTGACCACGGAGCTATGAAGACTAGCCACAGGACGCGCAGTAAGACCTCAAAGAGAATAGGCCTTGAGCCTCGCCTCGTGGCGAGTCACACCCCTCGGTTTTTAATCTACGGTTCCGCGATTAAATCTTCTTCTAAGCCCTCTAAAATCAATGACATATAATTTTCTAATAGGCGGTAAACGGCACCCTGGCGGCGACGCCCACAGGACCGTTTCACCCGCGGTTCGGATAGGATAACGCGTGCCAATCGAACGCGAACAGCTCGAAGCCGACGTCCTCATCATCGGCGCAGGCCCAGGAGGCCTCGCATGCGCGCTGCACCTCGCCAACCTGATTGAGAAGCACACCGCCGCGAGCAAGACTCCCGCGCTTTCCACAGAAAATATTTATGTCCTCGAGAAAGCCCGCGAGCTCGGAGCGCACCAGCTCTCCGGCGCAATCATGGATCCTCGCGGAATCGCCGAGTTGGTTCCCGATTTCCTAAAGTCCGCGCCGCTCGATACGCCCGTCACCGGTGACGCCGCTTACTATTTCACCGAATCCTCCGCACAAATTGCCGATCACGCCTCCGCCTCTCGCCAATCACGGAAACTACATCGTATCGCTCAACAAAATCGTGAAATGGCTCGGCGGCCTCGTCGAAAAAAAAGGCGTGAACGTCTTCACCCAATTCGCCGGCAGGGAACTGCTCTACGACAAGAACGGAATCGCCGGCGTACTCACCGAAGACAAAGGCGTGGATAAATTCGGCAAGCCGAAAGACAACTTCACGCCCGGTTACGAACTGCGTGCAAAAGTCACGGTGCTCGCTGAAGGCCCGCGCGGCTCATTGACCAAAGAACTCGTCAACCGGCTGAAGCTCGACGGCCTCAACCCGCAGGTCTACGGCATTGGCATCAAGGAACTCTGGGACGTACAGCCGGGCCGCATCGACACAGGTTACGTAGCCCACACACTCGGCTGGCCGCTCAGCTCCGACCTCTACGGCGGCGGATGGATTTACGGCATGCAGAATAATCGCGTGTCGCTCGGCATGGTTGTCGCGCTCGAATATCACGATCCGCTCTTCGATCCCCACGCGGCGTTTCAGAAATTCAAAACGCATCCCTACGTTAAGAAAATTCTCGAAGGCGGCAAGCTCGTCCGCTACGGCGCGAAAACTGTTCCCTACGGCGGCTGGTATTCGATGCCCAAAAGTTTTATCGATGGCGGCTTGATCATCGGCGATTCCGCCAGCCTGCTGAATTCGCAGCGCCTCAAAGGCATTCACACCGCAATCAAAAGCGGCATGCTTGCCGCTGAAACAATTTACGAAGCGCTCTGTGCCGGCGACACATCAGCCGCAAAACTCGCCGCCTACCAGCAGAAACTCGATGACAGCTGGGTCAAAAAAGAATTGTGGGCCGTGCGAAATTTCCACCAGGCATTCCACGACGGCCTATACGGCGGCCTGCTGCAAGCGGGACTTCAGTTCGTCACCGGCGGCCGCGGCCTTGTGGATCCGATGCATTCCGAGGCCGGTTACAAGGAATATCACAAGCTCAATCGCGATCGCGTGCTAGTCGACCAATCCACGCGGTACAAAGGCGACGGGAAAATCACCTTCGATCGCCTCACCGACGTCTATCACTCCGGCACGCGCCACGAAGAAGACCAACCGTGCCACCTCATCGTTCTCGATCCCAGCATTTGCGTGGACCGCTGCGTCCGCGAATACGGCAACCCCTGCCAGTATTTCTGTCCCGCCGCGGTGTACGAGATGGCGCTGGAAAAAGATCAGCCAAAACTAAAAATTAATTTCTCGAATTGCGTCCACTGCAAGACGTGCGACATCGCCGACCCCTACCAGATCATCAACTGGGTTCCCCCCGAAGGCGGCGGCGGCCCCAACTACGAAGGCATGTAAACCGCGCGCGCTCACGATTTAGAAAATCGCGATTGGAAATTATCGCGGCTGCGGCGAAATTTGAAAAATTGTTTCCGATTGCACCGGAACGCCGTGGCAAGTGGCAGGCTGATTTCGAAACGCGCTCAATTTATCGAGCATCAAAAACGCCGCTTTGAAATCCGAGCTTTCGAGCACGCTCAGGTCGCTCCAGAAGCCATCCTTCCCGATCACTCCGTAAACGATCGCGCCAATGATCGGCGTCGCTCCAGCCGGAGCATTCGGATCGGGTAGCGCTGCGTTCTCGATCGCATTGCTCATCTGCGCCGCCCTCATGTCCGCGCACCATTCGCGCTGCGTCGCCTCCGCTGGCGGCACAATCCATTTCGCTTCCGGCGGCGCACCCTCGATGTTTGCGATCTCGATCTGCATCACCGCGTACGTTCCCGAAAAGCCTTTGATCGTTCGCGGATACCAGTGACTGCCCCAGTGCGTCCAGTCAGCAAACAGATATTGAATGTGCAGCGTCGAATCGTACTGCACCAGCGGCAAGCCGGTCCTCGTATCGAGGCAAAGCTCCTGCGTCAAATGCACGCCGCCGTTTCTGGCGCACACCACGTTGCGTCCGCTCACCTGCGAGATCTCGATGCGAGTCCGTGAGTCGAAGTGATAGACGACGCCGCGCATAATCTCCATCGCATTGTGTGTCCACCAATAACTGAAGGAGGGGAATGGAGCGTTGCGCTTGGTCCACAGCGTATTGCTGTTGGCGATCTCGGTTTGCTTCAGGTGCAGCAGTTCAGCGTCCTCACGCCATTTATCTGCAGACTGCCACGTGAGCGTATAGCTGCCTTGCGCTGGCGGAACGCGCGGATCGCCGCTCGGGTCATTGAAGGACAGCGACGCGCGAAGGATGAAAGGCGCGCTGCCAATCGCAGTGAGATTTGTGAGCTCGTGCGATTTCGTGACGAGTCTTTCAGTATCGGTTTCGTCGTCGAATGGCGCGTCAGAGTTTTCCGTGCGTGGTAACGGTTCTGGCCGCCGCATCGCAAGCCGCGCGAACGAAGCGCGAGGCGCGCGGTCCGTTACTGTCACGCGAGCGCTAGCGTGACCGCCGCCGTAGATTGTGGCCGCCGCGAGAAGCGCCGCCATTGTAGGTGCGAAGTGCATCGAAAGCGGCGCAAGAGGCCGGTGGCGCCGCGTGGATTATAGAAGCGGGAATTCAAAAGCGGAAGCGCTGGAATAAATTCCGTTCATATGGAGGACGCCGCACTTGCGCCGGTGCTCGCAGCGTTCAGTTCTGGGTTTCGTCACCGCCGCCGCCGAACGCGCGTTTCAGGGCCGCCCAGAAGCCGCCCTTCTTCTTTTGCGAAGAGTGCGGCGCCGAGGGGCTTCGGCTGGGCTCGCGCGCCGAGACCTGCTCGAGTTGCGGCGCTTCCACGCGGCCTTTGAACTGCCATTCCGGTTCCACATGCGCGATACGCACGAGAAGAATCATGTCGGTGGAAGGTTCGCCGGGAGGCGCCGGCGCATTGGCCGAAAACGTAAGCGGCGGCATCACGACTTTATAGATCGGAATCGAGAGGGCCGGCGCATCTGGAACCTCGTTCGCTGGCGTCTGGGGATTCGGATGAAGCTGGTTGGCGTCGGCGAGCTGCCGGATCTGAATGGCGGGAGGCGCGGCATGAACTTCAGCGGGAGCCGGCGGCTCCGTCTGAGGCAGCACGGGCGGCTGTGAAGCAACCTCGGAAACCGGCGGCGGCTCAGGTTGCGGCTTCGACGTGAGGCCCATTTCCGGCGATCGAGGAAGCGGTTGCGATGGCGGCGCCGATGCTGCGTTGCGAGCCTGCAGCGAAACGCACTGGCAACTGCCCGCAACTCCTGCAACCGGCAAAAGCTTGCCGGCAGCAAGAAAGAATTCGCCTGACTGTGGCACGATGAGGCCTTCGCCTGTGAACTGATGTTCGAGGCGAAGCGCGCCGCTTGTGGCGACGACGCAGAGCGAATCGCTCAGATCGAGCCCGACGGTGAAATCGCGCGGCGCGCCACCGATATCGATCGGAGTGGCGACGATGGTCGGCGTGAAGATTCTGAGTTGCGCGGCGGCCGGGAGTTGCACGCGCATGCGGCCAAAATTCAATGCCAAGGTAATCGCCGGTCCTGATTGAAGCAGGGTAAATTTCGCGGGGCCACAGACATCGATTTCGCCGCCTCCAGCAAGGGTCATGTGAGCCTGCCCGGAGTGGACGGTGATTACGCTGCCGTTCACGACGAACATGCTCGGCGCGCTAGTCGCGGTGCCGTTCGACGCAGCCGAGCCGCCTTCAATTGATACGTCATTACCTTCCACGCGGCCGATCGTGCCAGGCGGCGCAGTTTGCTGAGCGCTGAGCGGCGCGAAACCAGGAATCAAACAAGCGAGAAGGAGGAGGAGAAGCGGCAGGCACCGGCGAGCGCGCCAATACTCTGCGATTCTCTGGCGAGCGGATTGGAGATTAGCTGCCAACGGACGCGTTCCCGGTTCGCCTATACTATACAGCAGTGAATAACGCCACGAAATCCGCCCCAACCGAAATGACGCCGAATTCGAACGTCGTTTCGGCGATTGAGATGCCGAGGCTCTCGCGCTGGCGGCGAATGCAGATTCCTGTGATTGCGTGGGCGGCGTATTGGTTGGTCAGGTTGCTAGGGCCGACGCTGCGCCTCGAATTTCTGGGTGTGCAAAACGCCGTGCAGATCCGCAATTCGGGCGAGCAGGCAATCGGGGCGTTCTGGCACCGCAGTATTTTCCCGGCCATCTGGATCTGGCGGAATCGCGGGATCGTGGTGATGAACACTGTGAATTTCGACGGGCAGTGGACGCGCCGTGTGATCGAGAGGCTGGGCTTCGGGACGGCACAGGGAAGCTCGTCGCGTGGGGCGATTGAAGGGCTGACTGTGATGGCGCAGCGGCTCGAGGAAGGGAAGCATGTGGCGTTCACGATTGACGGGCCGCGCGGGCCGCGCTATGTGGCAAAGCCCGGGCCGGTGATTCTGGCGCGGAGGACGGGAAAACCGATATCGGTTTTTCACGTCGGACTCAAATCGGCGCATACGTTTAAGAAATCATGGGATTTGTTTCAGATTCCTTATCCGTTTTCACGGGCCGTGATGTTTGTGGCGCCGCCGATTTACGTGCCGGTTGATGCTGATAGCGAAGTGATTCACGCGAAGCAGCGAGAGATGCAGAGCGCGCTTGAACGCGTACGCGACGCGGCGGAATCGTGGTTCAGTTTGAGCGCTGAGGAGCAGGACAGCCTGCGTGAAGAGTGGAGCGACCGGCGAAGCGTAGTGGGAGTTCGGCGAGAGGAAAGCCAAACATCCAGCGCTACCAGATCGTGAATCTTGTCTTCTGCCAAATCACTTTCTCTCGCGCAGTAAAGAGAGTAAGCGATTAGCAATTCCCGAACAATTTGAAATCGTAGGGGCTTGGAGGTTAGGTCGGGTCGGCCGTGACCCAGATACGGAAAAGAAACAAGAGCCTGAATCGCTTCGTAAATCTCTTGAAGAAAGTTATCGGCGGCGTCCAAATTGTCCGCGGCAATGAACTCCCAAATTTCCTCAATGTCTGTGATCGCATCCGGGTGGAGTAAAACCCCGCTCATCAACGCCGTCGGTCTTTGCCTTTGTCACGAAGAAGGCGAAAAGCTTCCTCGCCGTCGATAGCCTTGCTCTGACCGCTCGCGATCTCGTCGTAGCGGCGGTCCAAAGTGGTGCGGAGCTGCGCAAGCTCGGTGAGGTAGCCTGCCATCGCGTCTTCGACTAGATCGTCGGGAGCGCGGCCTGTAGCTGCGGCAAGCTCTTTGAGACGAGACTCAGTTTCAGGCTTTAGATTGACCACCATGCAGACGAGTGTAGGACGGGCGGCGGCAGGCTGTCAAAGCGAGACAACGCGACCTTTCCCGCTTCAAGTCCAGTTTATCGAGGGCGTGCGTCGGCCGTTGAATCTTGAGGTTGCACTACCCAGATCGCAAGAGCGAGATGCTTGTGACTCAAGTCACGTCGGCTGGTGACCGATGGTACATACGGCGAACTGCGCCGGGACTAGATTTGCTGTCGACACAGTTCCAAGGAGGAAGCAATCATGGCAAAGATGATGAAGGCGGCGGTGGTGGAGAAGTTTGGACAGCCGCTGGTAGTTCGACAGGTTCCCGTTCCGACGCCAGGGCCCGGACAGGCGCTCGTAAAAGTGGTGGCTTCAGGGGTTTGCCACACCGATTTGCATGCGGCGGATGGTGATTGGCCAATTCAACCGATGCTGCCGTTCATTCCCGGTCATGAAGGAGCGGGAATTGTGGAGGCATTGGGTGCAGGGGTGACGCATTTGAAGGAAGGCGATCGCGTGGGGATCGCGTGGCTGCACAGCGCGTGTGGGCATTGTGAGTTTTGCCTGGCGGGATGGGAAACGCTGTGTCTCGAGCAGAAGAACTCCGGGTACTCGGTGAACGGAAGCTTTGCCGAGTATGCGCTGGGGCAGGCCGACTATCTTGGACGCATTCCGAAGAGCCTTTCGTTCGTGGATGCCGCGCCGATATTGTGCGCGGGCGTGACGACCTACAAGGGTTTGAAGCAAACGATGGCACGTCCCGGAGAGTGGGTGGTGATTTCGGGAGCGGGCGGGCTGGGACACGTTGCGATTCAATATGCAAAGGCGATGGGCCTTCATGTGGCAGCGGTGGACCTGGGCCCCGAGAAAATGGCGCTGGCGCGAAGGCTTGGAGCTGAAATTACGATTGATGCGTTGACGCAGGACCCGCCAAAGGAAATCCAGAAACAGATTGGCGGAGCGCATGGCGTGCTGGTGACGGCTGTTTCGCCGATCGCGTTTAAGCAGGCGGTGGGAATGTTGCGGCGCGGCGGAACGTGTGTGCTGAATGGATTGCCGCCGGGAGATTTTCCAGTGTCGATCTTTGACGTGGTGCTGAACGGCTACACGATTCGGGGGTCGATCGTGGGAACGCGGCTCGATTTGGAAGAATCGCTCGCGTTTGCGGCGGATGGAAAAGTGAAGGCGACGATTGAGACGCAGCCGCTCGGGTCGATCAATGATATTTTCGGGCGGTTGAAGAAGGGGAAGGTGAATGGGCGGGTGGTGATCGACTTTGACGGAAATGCACGGCCGGCACCCGTGGCTGGGCGGGAAGGGGAATTGGTTGGGGCGGCGGGGAAGGCGTGGCGGCATTAGACGCGGGATGAGCGGCAGAAAGGCAACTGCGCCGGCCGGAGGCCAGCGGTACGAAAAACGAAGGCGACAGAACGATGTTGCGAGGCGTGCTTGTCTAGCGCGATTGTGCTGTGGCGATTCTTGGCACAGGCAGGAATGCCTGTGCTACCTACTGCGTTAGGGTGTCGTGACCTTCGCCTAGTTTTACGGGGACTGTGATTTTCTTTCCGTCGCGGATTAGGGTGAGGGTTACGGAGTCGCCGGGCCAGGCGCGATTCAGCAAGAGAGTCAAATCTGTTTGGCTTGCGAGGGGCTTGTCGTCCCAGGCTACGAGGACGTCGCCGCCCGTGCGCAGCTCTTGAAGGCCTGCCACCATGGAATGAGTGCCACCGCGGATGCCTGCTTGAGCGGCGGGGCCGCCGGGCGTTACCCGTTCGACGAGAATTCCCTGCTGCACGGGAAGATGCAATGCCTCGGCGAGACCGGGCCACAAGCCGCGACCTTCGATACCTAGAGTGGCGCGGCGGACTCGGCCGGTTTTGATGAGATCTTCGGCGACGCGGCGCGCGGTGTTCACGGGAATCGCGAATCCGATTCCGGCTGTGGTGCCTGTGGGCGCATAGATTGCGCTATTGATGCCGATAACTTCGCCGTGCGAATTGAGTAGCGGCCCGCCTGAATTGCCTCGATTGATTGCTGCGTCCGTCTGAATCGCTTCGTCAATGAAAGTGTTTTCGCCGGTTTGGACCGTGCGGCCGAGCGAGCTGACCACGCCGGTGGTGAGCGTGCTTTGAAAACCGAAAGGATTGCCAATGGCGAGGACGCGCTGGCCGACGAGGAGATTGCGCGAATCGCCGAGCGGAAGCGTGGTGAGTTTGCGTCCAGCGGGATCGATTTTGATGAGGGCGAGATCGTTACGCGTGTCGACGCCGATGAGTTTGGCTTTGAAGCGGGAGCGATCGCCGAGGGTGACTTCAATCGTTTGGGCGCCTTGAATCACGTGGTAGTTCGTGAGGATGTGGCCCTCGGTATCGATGACGAAGCCCGAGCCGGCGCCTTCGACGGGAACGGGATTGAAGAAGAAATCATATTCGACGGTGCGCGTGACAACGTTGGCGACAGCGGGTGAAGCCTGTCGGTAGATGCGGACATTTTCCGCTTCGAAGGCGTCGAGCGTGTTGTCGGATGGGGCGGCGCTGAGACGGAGCGCATCGACCGAGCGAGGAGACGGCTTGCCGTAACGCGAACCGAGCCAGTAGGCGCCGAGGCCGATGATCAAGCCGATGGCTAGGAGGCGGATTGCGCTTCGGTCATTTTTTCTGGTGGTCATGAATCAACCTTCATCAGCAATCAACCTTCGGTTCGTGCTTCAGGCCGTCTTCAAGCTTCGTCTTCAAGCTGCGCGCTAAGGGTAGCTCGAATCATCTCACATATTTTGACTTGATGCGAGAGGCGTCTCGAATTGGTACGTGCTGAGGCGGGAGAAAGTTTCT
>CAWBRH010000057.1:0-49398 GCA_963790945.1 uncultured Acidobacteriota bacterium | reverse complement strand
AATCCGGGCAGCGCCGCCCTAACCCTGTCGCAAGTAACCTTCACTGGTCCCGACGCGGCCAGCTTCGCCGTAGCTCCCACGGGCACCACGTGCCCAATCGGCAGCACCGTCGCGATCGGCGCCAATTGCCTCGTGCAAATCGCTTTCGCTCCGCAAACGAGCGGCGCCAAAAACGCCGCCGTCAATTTCGTCGACAACGCCTCCGGCAGTCCTCAATCTATCTCATTAGCAGGTACGGCAATTGCCCCCGCATTGCAAATTTCACCCGCCTCGCTAACGTTCACCGCTCAAAGCGTAGGCACACCAAGCCCATCACAAACGATTACGTTTTCCAGCACAGCCACCAGCTCAGTAACAATCAACGGAATCACCATCACAGGCGCCAACGCGGGTGACTTCAGCGAGACGGAAATTGCTCGGCTGTCTTGGGTGCGGGCGCAAACTGTCAAGTAACCGTAATTTTCAAACCAACCGCGGCAGGGAATCGCTCCGCCTCAATTTCAATCTCTGACAACGCCGCCGGCAATCCACATTCAGTACCGCTGGCCGGCACCGCCACTCAAGCCGCTGTTTCCCTCTCCCCCTCGACCGTGAATTTCGCGAATCAGTTGGTCGGCACAGCAAGCGCGGCCGTAGCTCTTACCGTAACGAACACGGGCTCAGGCGCGCTCGTCATCGGCTCCATCTCATTCTCCGGAGCAAACGCAACCGACTTCACTCAAAAGAACACCTGCACGGCGCCAGTAGCCCCTGCTACCACCTGCTTAATCAATGTCACGTTCACGCCCACAGCAGTCGGCTCGCGCATCGCCACCATGGTCCTGGCCGATAACGCATCCAACGCGCCTCAGTCAGTTCCTCTCACCGGCCCAGCAATGAATTTCATCATCGACCCGCCGAGCGTAGGCGCAACCTCCGCCACAGTCACAGCCGGACAAACAGCCATCTATCAACTCAACCTGCAATCCATCGACGGCTTCGCCGGCCCAGTCACACTCACCTGCTCAGGCGCTCCAGCCGGAGCCACATGTACAGTGATCCCCACTCCAATCACTCTAGCCGCCAACGCCACAACACCCTTTCAAGTGCAGGTCACAACCACCGCCGGCCCGGCAACCGCAAATCTCCTCCCGATACAAATGTCGCTCAGCGCCCACTCGTCGCCTGGTCCCCGAACTCCACCGAACTCGCGAACGCCGAGGCCATCCTTCGAGCAGCCCCATATCGACCCGGAGACAAACGCTCCACAGTCGTCAGCACCGCTATCAATAACAACGCCAGTATCCACAACATTTCTATCGCCCATCGCCCTGCCTGAACCAGATTCGGGGTTCTGGGCGCGCGCAAAACGCAGCGTTCTTTTCGCCATGGCCTTTCGTACCGCCGGAGTCTCGTCGGCGCCTTTGACGTCGCCCTTCGCCCCAGAATCCCAAATTCAAATACGCCGACTAGCGGACTCGTCGTTCGCCCTAATCGCACTCATCGCCATCTCGATCGCCCTCTGGAGCGCAATGGCACGAACCACACCGCTCCAAATCCCCCTGATCTCCCTAATCCTACCCATCACCCATAGCCACCACCGTCACCTGCACGGCGACCACCAGAACGCCGATTTCCTGCCAGGATTTCTCGCCGACAGCCCGCGATGCGCGAGCCGCAGCCTGCATCGCATAGCCGTCGCTGCGGCTCGGCCCAGTCTTCTCCCGCCCTCGCTCCGCCATCACGGCCAACTCCGCCAGCTAGGCAGTGAGTCGGTGAGTGGTAATTTCCCGGTAGAATCTCACGATGACAGGCAGCGACGAGGGGACGGGGCGAATCGCATCAAGGCCGCTGTCTCTGAGCCCGGCCTTCAACGCTTTCTCCGCAGTCAGCTATGCAACGAGTTCGAGAACAGAAATTTGTCCCGAGAATTTCTCGCTGAGATCCAACGAAATGTTAGAAGCGGAGTGAATAGCTTCGAGTTCACCTTGACTGAGCCCGACCTCCAACGCTCGCTCCGCCATCACGGCCAACTGCGTCAGCTCCGCAACGAGGTCGAGAACAGAAATTCCGCGCCAGAATCTCTCGCTGACAGCCACCGAGGCGCTAGGGGCGGAATAGATAACGCCAAGTTCACGATGACTGAGCCCGCCCCGCCGCGCTCTCTCAGCCAATCCCGTCACCGCAAGTCCGCCAGTCCACACACATGCGGCCAGCAACCCCCCCAACCCCCCAGACTAATTCTCAACACCAGCCTCGCAGCAGCCATCGCCCTATCTCTACTCACCCTCTCCTGTAGCGCACCCAACTCCACAACTCAACCCTCCGCCACCCCCTCCGGCACCTACCTCCTAGCCCTAACAAGCACCTCCCCCCAATCCTCCTCGCCCCCCACCCAAACCCTCATCCTAGCCATACGCTGACTTCCGTTCAGACGGAAGATACATAATATTCATTAGCGGAAGTCAACTGCTAAATGTCTAAGACGGAAATGGACGTGTTTTGGTGTGTGTGGAAATTGGCGGACGCGGTTGTAGGCGCCGACGCGGGTGCGTGTTGTAGGGCCGCACGGGCGTCGGCCCGGGAGGCTAAGTGGGACGAGAGGCGGGGGCGGAAAAGACATGATGAGGCGATGACGCCTGGGACTTGCGAGTGAGCTGCGTTTGGGCGGAGGCGCAGGGCCGCCTGGCGGCAGGCAGGCTGAAGCGTAGGCTAACGAAACGCAGAAACGACTGCGCGGGCTGGAGGCTGCCGGTGTGTGGGGACGGGGCGGAAGGAACGGTGTTGTGTTGGGAGCGAGCGAGTGCGGGAGAACGAGACGCCGGCTGTGGCGGCGTTGTTGCAAATTGTTGCGCCGCTCGCGGGGATAAGGGCAGGAGGCGGCGAAGCGGTGCTGGCGGCCGTTGTGCAAACGATTGGCACGCGCAAATGATTGTGCATTGCACAAATGAACGTGCGCCGGGCAAATGAATGCGCCGAGAGCAAATGACTGCGCCGCGAGCAAATGATTGCGCCGCCGGGCAAACGATTGCGCGCACGTGCGGATGATTGTGCACGCGCAAATGATTGTGCATTGCACAAATGAACGTGCGCCGGGCAAATGAATGCGCCGAGAGCAAATGACTGCGCCGCGAGCAAATGATTGCGCCGCCGGGCAAACGATTGCGCGCACGTGCGGATGATTGTGCACGCGCAAATGATTGCGAGCGCGTGCAATGACCATGGAATTGGTCGCGCGTTTTACTCTCGCGCTGGATTTAGCGGCAGTGGCCTGTGTGGCAGAGGGCGGCGGCGGAGGTTACGGCGCCTACGGCGGCGCCTATGGCTAGCCAGTGGGCGTTGCGTTTCAGGCGGAGCCAAAAGGGACCGCCTTTTGTGGCGGTGACGGCGGCGTCGCGTTCGAGGGTGAGGGCGCGGATTTTGGCGGCGTCGTCGGAGGCGTTTTGTTTGGCGGCGGTGAGTTGGAGTTGGCAGGCGCGGCAGTCTTGGACGTAGTTGTAGAGGGGAGCGAGATCGGCGGCGGGGATTTCGGCGGCGGATTGTGGGGCGGTGGCGGCGCTTGCTGCGCTGGCCGAGGGCGCTGGATTCGCGGCGCTTGAGTTGGGGGCGGGAAGTCGGGCGGCAGTTCCCTGCTGAGTTTGCTGTGGTGCGTCGTTTTCGTTTTGTGTGTTTGGCGAGGACGGCGGCGTTTGTCCTGGCTCGACGCTGGCGCTATTGGTTGAAGCCTTTGTGGTTGAAGCGCGATGGAGAAGTAAATCGAGGAGTGATTTGTGGTGCTGAGTTTCTGGCTGTGAATTTTTAGGGTCCTGTTGCTGCGTGGTGGAAGCGGGCAAAGGCGCCGGCCGGAGGCCAGCGGTACGAGAATCCGGTGCGTGGGCGTCACTGCTGAGTGGCGCGGGTGAAATTGTGATTGGTTGGGGGAGTTGCAGGGCGTCTTGTAGGGCGCGGGCTAGCTGGGCGGGGGTTTCGTTTTGTGCGCTGCGTTTTAGCGTGTCGATTTGGGCGAGGGCGTCTTTGAGGGTGGCGTTGCGGTCGCGTTCGCGGGCGTCGGCGGCGTCGAGGGCTTGTTTTTGTGTGGCGAGAGTGGAGGCGAGGCGGAGCTGGTCGTCGTGGGCGGCGAGCCAGGCGTGGAAGATGAGCGCGGCGAGGAGGAGTGCGGCGCAGGAGGCGGCGATTTCGATTTTGTGGCGGGCGGTGAGAGTAAGAGGCATGGAGAGATCGAGGCAGGGAGTTTGCGGAGCGGGTAGTTCCCTGCTGGTTGGGGTTGAGTGGCGCTGGTTCGCGCGTTTTAGTTCGGCGTCTGCGTGCGGGTTAGGAAAAAAGAAAGGATGTCATCTAGTTCTGATACGTAATCAAGTATTGTCGTGCCTCTGTGGCGCCCATAGTAACCAAACCACCTGAAAATCTCCTTTTTGACTCTCTGGCAAACCTAATATAGCCAATTTCACGCATTGTTGATTGGCAAAAATTTTAAGTGTCCTAGAGAACTTCCCATAATCATCGTACCGCATCATTTCTTTCATTTAGTCAAACTGCAAAAAGGAGCGGAAACACGGTTTACTGTTGAAGTCGAGGAACCTCTAGTTCAAGCGACCATAGACGGTCTGGGCGAATACTCGATAGATGCAGACCGGGCAGAAAGACTGTCATGGATTCCAGAGATACTGGAAGAACCTCACGAAATCTGGGAACCATCCGAAAAGAAAACAGCCGACGAGTTTTTCTTGCGTGAATATGACAAACCAGGAACACCATTTAGAGCCGTACTCTTAAAACAAGAACAGGGTTTCCTGAAGATCGTCACCTGCATGCCAATGCCTCGAAACACAGTTAAAAATCTTCGTGATGGGGGCAGGAAACTGTGGCCTAAAAAGTGAAAGCCACTCGGGGTAACCGGCGAGTGGCTTTCGGAGCTTTGCGAGATAGGGATTTCGACCTATCTACGATTTGATTACCCGGAGAGCACATTACAACACTTTAGGACACTTGTCAACAGTTGAGGCCACTTTTCGCCACTTTAAAGTGCTAAATACCACAAAAAGAACTATTTACTCCGACGAACCTTAGAAGCCTCTGCAGCGATTGTCTTGCGTCGTTTGGCCCATCGCTCAGAAGCCCTAGCTTCAACGTTAGTACTCCAAGCCTTCCGCGCGACACAGTGAGCAGCGACGGCGCGATGCATGCCGAAAATTGTCGCGCGTGTGCGTTATTGCGCCGGGCAGAGGCCTGGTGTGTCGCAGGGTGGGTAGGGGCGGCCGTGCCACATGAAGGGCTTACTTGGCGGTGGCTTGGGGAGCGGTGGGAGGCGCAGGCGGAAGAGACACCTGTACGAGGGGGGATGGAACGGACTCGAGTCCGTTGGAGGTGGCGGTGACGTAGTAGCAGGAGAGGCCGATGAGCGGCGCGGCATCGGCGAAGGTGCCTGTGGTGACGGGCGTGGAGTTGAGTTTGGTGAAGCCGGTGGGCGCGGAGGTGGGGCACTGCCCTGCTGCGCGGTAGATGTTGGATTGGGGCGTGTCGACGGAGTTGGTCCAGGTGAGGGTGGCGGTGTGTTGGGCGTGAGCTGGGGCGGCGAGGATGAGGATGGCGGCGAGTGCGATTGCGGCGGATGCGGTGATGGTTTTCATTTTCGTGTCCTTTGATGTGAGTAGCACAGGCATTCCTGCCTGTGCCGCAGGTTGAATGGGGCTTTGCGTGCGCGAAGCGAGGAACGTATTGGCTGCGTTGGGTTATGTACCGCTGGCCTCTGGCCGGCGTTTTTGAATTTGGGTTGTTCGTGAAAGGCAAAAGCGAAAGCAACATCAAATGCGCCGGCCGGAGGCCAGCGGTACGAACGGCCGAAGCGAGAAGAACGATGTCGCGTTGTGCGCCAAGGATTGCGATCATGCCGTGTTGTTACGTTGGCACAGGCAGGATTGCCTGTGCTACTGAACTGCTACGGGGAAAAGAACGATGTCGCGTTGTGCGCCAAGAATCCACAACTGTGCTGCGTTGATACGGTAGCGCAGGCTGAAGCCCACGCTACTGGTAGCGCGCTACCCGGGCGAGGACTTGCGCGGCGTAGCTTGTGTTGACGCCGCCGTTCCAGAGTTCGAGCGCGCGATGGACAACGTTAGCTGCAACGCCCGATGCATCGCCGTCATTTGCACTGGCGCGCAATTTTGCTGCGAAGACTGCGCAGCCGATTGCGAGGCCTGTGGCTGGATCGCAGAGTACGGCGAGGCTTCTTGCGGTGAAGTTCTGTTCGCGCGCCACCTGTCCCATTACCTGCATCAGGCCCCAGGAAATTGAGCGCGCTACTTCTTCCGTTGGGGGGAGGCCGAGCGGCGCGACGTAGCGCGAGCGGAAGGCGGGTTCGTAGCGGATGGCGTGCGGGTCCCAGGCGGATTCTTGTTCGACGATAGCGCAGATGAGTGCGGCGTCGAGTGAGTGTTGCGCGGCGGCGGCGCGGGCGAGGGCGATGAGCGCGGCGTTGTCGGAGTTGGGCGGCAAGTGAGTGCGATATCGTGTGTGCGGCGACGGCACAGCGTGAAAATGACGCCTGTGCCGCAAGTTGATTGCGGATTCGCGTGCCGAAACGAGGAAGCAAAACGATGCGTTGAGTTATGTACCGCTGGCCTCTGGCCGGCGTTTTCAAATTTGGGTTTTGCGCGAATGGCGAAGACGAAAGGCAACGTCAAAGGCGCCGGCCGGAGGCCAGCGGTACGAAAGACGAAGCGCGGTTGTTAGCGGCTGCGGTCGTTTAGGTCGATCCAGCGGATTGTTGGCGCGGGGTCGCGTTCGATTCCCTGCTTGTCGCAGAGCTTCTCGAGCAGGTTGTACATGTGCGGGAGGTGGCTCGTGGCCATGTCTTCGACGAAGGCGCGCATGAGCTCGTCATTGCGAATGCGGCGGTAGATCCAGCGCAGGAAAACGACGAACTGCACCAGCGACGTGACGGCGAGCGGCCAGGCGTTCGCTTCGAGGAATTTGAGAAGTTGGGGCACGGAGGCACGGAGTCACGTTGAGAAACGAAGCAAGGAGACGCGGCAAAAATAATTTTCAGTAGGGGCACGGCATGCCTTGCCCGGCGAAAGAACTTGGCGCAATCGTGCCATTGGATCTGCTGGCGGTTTTAGTGGAACAGGCCTGCGCCGGCGGGCGGTTGCCTGAAGATGACGCCAGCGCCACAAGCTGGCGGAGCCGTGCGTGTGCGAAAACGAGAAAACAAAACAACGCGTTCTTTGATCTTGCAGGTGTGGCGCGGCGGTGATGGTGGCGTGTTCGGGCACGGCCCGCCACGGCGGATCTGCGACATGCCGTGCCCCTACTGAAGAAACGGCAACAGCGCAAAAGAACGATGTCGCGATTGCGCCAAGCATCGCGATCGTGCTGCGTTGTTGCGCGGGCACAGGAGGAATGCCTGTGCTACTGGAAGGCAACTTCAAAGACGCCGGCGAGACGCCGGTGGTACGAACGGCGTTAACCAAACAGCGAGGCGATGCTGGAGCCTACGCCGAAGAGGCTGCCCAGGCCGCCGGTTGAGGAGCCGTCGGATGCGCGCTGGCGAACGCCGAGGAGCTGCGCGGGGACGCCCATGGCGTGGCCGAGGAGATTGGTGTCGATGCCGTAGGTTTGGCCTAGGGCGCTGAGGCCGGCTAGCTGATCCTTTGTGCGTTGATTGGCGAAGGCGATTTGATTTTGCTGAGCTTGACTTGCGAGCCCCTGCGCCTGTTCGCGGCCGAGTTGCGCGGTGAGTTCGGGTGCGGCAGCGGTGTCATTGGTGGCGGCGGCGCGATTGGCGGCGCGTTCGCGGAGCGCGTCGAAGGCGGTATTCGCCGCGCCCATGCTTTGCTGTGTGATCGCGGATTGCTCAGCGGGCGTGTAGCCGGGGCTGGTGAGCAGCGACTGAATCGTGGGAAGCAGAAGCGAACGGTCCTGCGTGCCCGCTTGGTTCGATTGCGAGATGAGTTGGTTCTGTTGCGCGAGCTGCTGGTCGGTGAGCTGGCGGGTGCTGTGTTGTGCGCCGCGTGACATGGTGTGCCTCCGATGAAGTGAGTCCGTCGAAAAGTATTTCAGTAGGGGCACGTCTTTGACATGCCTGCCCGCCGTGGCGGGCCGTGCCCGGCGTAAGAACTTGGCGCTATCGCGCCATTGACGGCGGTGGTTTTTAGTAGCACAGGCAATCGTGCCTGTGCCGCAAGTTGATCGCGTCGGTGCGTGTGCGAAATGAGGAAAGGAGAGAGTGCGTTGGGTTGATTCTGCTGTGTGGCGTGATGTTGCTGTTGGCGCGTTCGGGCACGGCATGCCGTGCCCCTACTGAAGAAACGGCAACCGACAAGAACGATGTCGTGTTGTGCGCCAAGCATCGCGATCATGCTGTGTTGTTGCGCGGGCACAGGCAAAAATGCCTGTGCTACTGGAAACCCAAATAAAAAAGGACACGGCCAGCGGCCGTGCCCTTTTTTCTATTCACGCTCGTACTGATTGCGTCGCGCGCCGTCGAAATGCCCGCTTCGCATGCAGCACTTCTTGAAACCGGCGACGAGAACCGCACGGGCAGAGGTCGTTTCTGCCGAGTTTTTCGACGAGATCCTTGTCGCTATGAACGACACGGAGGCCACGCTTCACTTTCGTTTCTGATGGAAAACCCTTACGGCGCTTGCTGCTTGGTTCGAAGAAAAAATTCGCTGCTCATGGGAGTCTCTCCTTCCAGATGGATTGCCCGTCACATCGCGAAGGGAAACTTCCGTCGTCGACTATTTTACATTGGCATCGCAGCTGAACAATAGCCCTATGGTACCAATCCCATCTCATCACTCACCGTTTCAGGCGGCGGCAATACGGCGTCCAAGCGTCGTCGCGGATCCAGCCCAGGGCTTCGAGGCGACGGCCGAAGCGGCGCGCGATGGGAGGCGGGAGCCAGGCGTGGGCGTCGTCGAAGCCGCGCGATAGCAGATCGCGCGCGCCTGCGTCATGCAGCGCGAGGATGCGCGCGTAGCGTTCGCGCGGCGTGCCGGCGTCGGGGTCGGCGACGAGGTACATCTCGCACGTGATGCGCGCGAGCGATGCGCAGACGGGGCGGCCGGAGGCGTCGTCAATCACGAGCTTCGAAATGAAAATCGGATCGCCGAGATCGGGAAACGCGTAATCGAAGCCCTGGCGCGCGTGGATGCGGCGGAGCGCGTCGAGGTCGGCGGAAGTGTAGGGGCGGACGTGCATGCGTGGGTTTAGTAGCACAGGCATTCCTGCCTGTGCCCGCAAGTTGCTAGAGGCGTTTGCACGCGATGCGAGGAAGCGAAAGAATGCGTTGGTTTATGTACCGCCGGCCTCTGGCCGGCGTTTTTGAATTTGGATTTTGCGCGAAAGGTGAAAATGAGAAACAAAATCAAAGACGCCGGCGGTACAAAGGGCGAAGGTGAGAGAACGATGTCGCGAGGTGCGGCAAGCATCGCGATCGTGCTGTGTTGTTACGCGGGCACAGGCAGGAATGCCTGTGCTACCTAAAAAACGCGGGGGCGCAGGAGCGGGTGGGCGCGGGCGATGGCTTCGGCGGCGTCGAAGGTGGTCGAGCCTGGCGCTACGCCGTGGGCTGCGAGCGCTTCGTGCGCGGCGTGCGAGATTGCTTTTGGCGCGAAAGGATGCGGTAGCGCTTCGAAAGCGGCGTCGTCATCGAGCGCGAGGTGCACGCCTTCGTCGGCATCGACGAGGACGATGATGCGCGTCGCGGCGGATGGTTGCGCGTCGTGCGCGGGGAAATCCGCGCCTACGTCGGGCATGGTGCATGACGCGTGCGTCAATTCCCTGCTGGATGGCGCGGCCTCGCCATCCGCGTGTTCGGGCACGGCATGCCGTGCCCCTACTGTCGCAATATCGGAATCGTCAGCGTCGCCTAGCGCGAGCCAGTGCGAATTTGCGAAGCGGTGCGCGTGGCGGTGCCAGTCGGCGAGCGTCGTGATGTAGTAGCGGCGTCCGGTCATGGGGTTGCGGTGCGTATTTGTTCAGTAGGGGCACGGCATGCCGTGCCAGGTGAAAGAGCTTGGCGCGGTCACGCCATTGGATGTGGTGGCGATTTTAGTAGCACAGGCAATCCTGCCTGTGTCCCAAGTCGCTACGGGCGTTTGTACGCGATGCGAGGAAGCGAAAGAATGCGTTGGGTTGATTTCGCTAGGGGGCGCTTGCGTGATGCTGGCTCGTTCGGGCACGGCCCGCCACGGCGGATCTGCGACATGCCGTGCCCCTACTGAAGAAACGGCAACAGCGGCGAGAACGATGTCGCGCTTCGAGCCAAGCATTTGTGATCTGCGGTGCGTAGCAGCTTGGGGCACAGGCAGGATTGCCTGTGCTACTGAAATGCAACTCGAAATCGAATCGTTACTTATTGGATTGTTATAAAGGCTTGCGCAACCGCAGCACAGAAAAAATGTGGGAATTCTGCCATGTGAGCAGACATGCCAGGAAACGGACCGCACAGGTTTTACTGGGTCGATAAGCCGCCGGTTGTCTTCAATGTCTTGGCGGGCCTTTTTTTTGCGAATACCTTTTTGCTTATCGGGCTCACCTTTCTGGGCCAATATATTTTCCCGTCAGCTTCCGCGAATTTGCCTTCCTGTCCAGAATTGACAGACTCAAAAACGGCAGTTCATGCACCCGCTGTTATTTGCCTCTATGCCAAGTGGGATATCGCAATCGGGTTTATTCTCTTCGGGTTGATGGCGATTACCATGCTCATCTATCGAGACCGCATTGAATACGTGTATACGGGCGGCCGAAAGCGCTGAATATTGTCTTGGATCGTTTCACTTCCAGCGCCCTAGCTGCTGAAGGTGTAGTTGTGCGTCAGCACTGCGGCGGCGTGGCGGCCGGCGAAGAATTGCTGGTATGGGGCGCAGCTGATCGTTACTTTTTGGCCGGCTTCGATGACGGCTTCGATGCGCAGCAGCGTGACGCGGCCGAAGCGGCCGACGAGAATATCGCTGAGGCAGAGGCGCTCGGCGCGCATGGGCGAACCGTCGGCAAGCGTGAAGATGTGATGCGGCGTGACGTCGAGCGTTTCACCATTTGAAAAGTGCAGGCGGATGAAGGTGTCCGCGTCGCGCACTTCGTGGCGAATGATGCGCGTCCAACCTTCGGCGGTGCCGCCCATCGCAGCAGCGGCGTTGCTCGAGGCGCTGGTGGCCGCGGTAGTTGCGTCGGCGCGCAGGATCGACGGGCAGCGCAGATGCTCGCCGATCGTGCACGTTTCGATCGCAACTGTGCCGCGCTCTTTCGTCAGCACTACGGTGCCCGCGCGCAAACAGCTTCCGCTGCCGCCGCCCGAGCCTCCACCGGTGCCGGAGCTTGTAGTTGCCGCGACGACTGCGCCCTGCGAAAGCGGAATGCGCGATTGCAGCGCTTGCTGTTGCGCGGCGGAATTTGTTTTCGCAGTGAACGCACTCGCGGGTGACCCTGTGCTGCTCGCGCCGCCTGCCACCCAGCCGATCGCGATCGCGGCGTCGTCGTAATAAGGATAAAAATAATAGGTGGTGGCGGCGGTGAGTCCGCTGATGGCGAGTGAGCCATTGGGGATCGCGGTCGTCGATGCCGTCGGCGCGCGAAATTGTGAGGCCGGTCCACGACCAGGTGATCGTGGTGGTGGTCGAGACGTAGGTGAACGCGCCCGACCACGTGGGCGGCACCGAGCCTTTCATCAGCACGCCCGATTTTGCGGGATCTACTTTGCCGCCGGTAAGCGCACCGGAAGTGACGCGCGCGAAAAGCGAGCCGTCGGTGATCTGGTCATCGAGCGACCAGCCCTGATTCGGCCCGAGCGAAGCTTCGGCGAGGCGCTTCAGCGCTTCGTAGAGCTGCGGGTTCGAGGTGCGCAAGGATTCGATTTGGGGGACGGTGAGCATTTGGGTTGGGCCACAGAGTCACTGAGGCGCGGAGAAAAACCATCAAATAATTGTCATCTTGTGTGTCCGACATTTGTCTGATAAAATGTCAGATGTGCACGGTAAACACCAGATTCCACGTAGGATAGGGATACAACCATGGCGCGCAGAAAGAAAGTGTCAACCACCATTTCACCTGAGAGCTATGCGTTTCTCCGCGCGCTGATTCGCTCGAGGAAGGCGGAGAACCTGGCGCAGGCGCTCGACTATGTGCTCGATGAGATGCGTCGAGCGGAGAATCGCGCGCGCCTCGAGGCGGCGACAACTGCTTACTACGACAGCCTGACGCCCGAGGAGATCCAGGAAGAGGATCGTCTCAGCGCTTCGTACGCGAGTTCGGCTGGAGACATCGATCTAGATGAGTAAGATTTCCTCGCGCGGCGAAATCTGGAGCGCGACCATCGGAGAGCCGCCCTCGCCGCACTGGGTGGTTGTGGTTTCACCCGATACTCGCAATCATCACTCTTCCATCAGTAGCATTCTGATTGTTCCATTCAGCAGCAGGCTTCGCGAAAGTCCCACAACCATCGTTCTGGATCCGGAAGAAACAGGATTGCCGAAGCGTTCGTGCCTGCGCGCGCACTTTATTCAGCCGCTCGGCAAATCGCATCTGCGGCAGCGTGTGGCTCAGAAATTATCGGATAGCCGGATGGAAGAATTGTGCCTGGCGATTCGAAGGTCGTTTGATCCGGATGCGCCGTATTGAATATTGTACGCAAGCGTTTCAGTAGGGGCACGGCATGCCGTGCCCGGCGAACGAACTTAGCGCGATTCCGCCATTGGCCGCGTCGTGAAGAGTCAAAGTCAACGCAAACACTGAAGCGTCCTATGTGCTGGATGGCACGGGTGTGCACGTAGCGCGTTCGGGCACGGCATGCCGTGCCCCTACTGAAGAAACGGCACGTGCTGAGAACGACGTCATGTGTGCGCCAAGCATTTGCGGTGTGCGCTGCGTAGCGGCTTGGGGCACAGGCGTCATTTTCACGTTGCCGCCTGTCGGCGGACGCCTGTGCTACTGAAAGGCGGAAGCGAAGCTACGCGTTGCTGCCGCGGACTACTGCGAAGGGATCTGGCTTTGCCCAGGGCACTAATTTTGTTAGTGAGAACCAGGCGCCTGCTGCGTTGGTGCTTAGCTGGACGCTGATGCGCTCGCCGAGAACGTTGATGAATTGCTCCATGTCGCGCGAGGCTGGGGCGCTGAGGGTCCAGTTGCCTAGGGCGGTGAGCGTCACGTCGCCGGGCGAGAATGCGCTGAGCGCGAGAGCGCCTGCGCCTTGTACGTAGGCGGTGAGGTAGCCGAAAAGATTGCGGCCGCTAATGCCGGTGGCGGCGAGGTAGGCGGTGGTGTAGTAGGAATGGATGGCGACGCCATCGTCGGAAAACGCGCCGGGAGTGAGCGCGCGAATTTTTGTGCTGCCGTCATTCGAGCCGAAGAAAATCTGGGCCACTCCTGTGGAGCGCTCGACGAGCGCGCATGAATTCGCAGCGATTTTCCACGGCGTCCATTTGCGCGAGCGTTCGGGCGATTGAAAAACGGCTACGAGCGGATCCTGCAAGCCTTCGCTGTACTCGAGCGCGAGGATTTCATTCGGCTGCGTCGCGGTGCCCATCGGCACGCCGACGAGAATTCTTTTGTGCTGCGTGTCAACCACTACCCACAGACTCTGCGCGGCCTGCCAATTGATCGCGTCCCAGGTGGGCTGAATTTCCTGCGAAAGTTTCACCGGCGCGCTGCCGTCAAAATAATAAAGCCCGGAGCGGCCCGCGATCACCACCCACTCCTCGCCGAATCCGATTCCGTGCGCGGAAGGCGTTCCCACGGCGTTCGAAACTTCCTCGACGCCCCAGAGCGACGGCTCGTTCACGCCATCTGTGGCGGTGACGTAGAGGCTGCGCTCCTTCGCGAAATATAAATTGTTGCGCAGCTTGAACGCGGCGCGAATTCCCTGCCCGTTGTTCGCGGCGATTTCCATGATGCCGCTCACGCCGTCGTAGGCTTCAGGCTCGTCGGTGCCGGACGCGCGAACCAGCGAAGAATTCTGCGCGGCGGCGGTGGGAAACACTTCGATGCAATCGACGAGAAACGATTCGCCGGCGGGCCCGGGTGTGCCATCCGCATAGACGCGCAACACGAGGTCGGCCGGCAGCGACGCCTGGGGAGGAAATAAATCCGCGATAAATTCCTGGTAGCCGGTGGTGGCGGCGCTGGCTGCAACGGAAAGCCCGGTGCCAATCAGGCCCATCGTGGGACTGAACGCGTTGATGTGCAGCGTGCCGGCTGTGAGCGCGCCGCTACGTTTCACGCGCGCGCGCACGGAATAATCCACACCCTTCACGCACAGCGGATCGCCAGCCGTATCCGTGGCGGCGCTTTGCGAAATCAATCCGCGAATCAAAGTGGCGCCGTCGCCGGTGATGCGATACGCGTCGCCCCAAATCACGTCCGCCGATTCCCTGCTGCCGCCTGCGCCACTGGTGGGATCGAGCGTCCAGCCGAGCGGGCGCCCGGTGGCGATCGCGTCCCATCCGCCGTCGAATGAGAGATTATTGAACAGCGACATTTTCGAGCGCTCGCCCCACCAGAAAAGCCGCTCGGCATAATCGATCACGCCGAGCTGATCGGGCAGCTCGATCTGCGCGAAAAGATAATCCATGCTGATGCCGGCGAGCAAAATCGTGTCACTGAAATCCACGGTGAGCGAAGTGGTGGTGTTGTCGTCAATCACCATCGAATCTGGGATGTGATAAAAACTCGCGCCGCCTTCAGCCGTGAATGCAAGCAGGCGCTGCACCACATTTGAGGGGCCGGTGGGAATATTCGTCACGGTAACTTGCTTCGAGCCGGCCGCGGTCCAGCTCGCGACGGGCGAGGGCGCGGTCCAAAATCCCTGGCGCGTGACGAACACGACGACGCACTCGTGCACGCCCGCCGAAATATTTCCGGTGAGCGCGGAATCGGCGAGCGCGGGACCTTCGCCCGGTCCCACCTGGCTGACGCGATCGAAAAAAGTATCGTCAAACTGGCGCGGTAGCTCGGCGCCCACGAGTCCATCGGAAAACGCCATGTACTCGCGGCCGAAATGCGTGGTGGAAGCGAATTGCAGATTTGGCTGCAGGCCCGCGATCAGGACGCCGAGCGTGCCGGGAGAAGTTTCCTTGTAAATCGTGCCGGAGGAATCGAGGATCAGCAGGCGCTGGACGAGATTCGTGGTGATGTATGTTTTTAGCGAGTTGACGTTGGGCGTGCCGGCGAGCGGCGCGAATTGCGAGACGAGGCCTGGGCGCGTGCGCACGCCGCCGGGAAAAAATTCCACGTCGGCGCAATCGGGCGACATGCCGGGCGGAACGTCGGAGGGATCGAGCAGCGTGAGCCAGGTGCCGAAAGTGGTGAGAGGCAGAGGCGAAAAAGTTTCGATGGACATGGTTTTTGGCGAAGCGAGATGTCAGTAGGGGCACGGCATGCCGTGCCCGGCGAAAGAACTTGGCGCGATCGCGCCATTAAAGGTGCGGCGGGTTCCGTTCAGCGGGTGCGATGTCGTGGGCTAGCCAAGGTCGGACGGATTGCGACTTAACGGAAACGCACAGGCAAGAGTGCCTGTGCCACGGGAGCCGGTCGCGATTCTAGTAGCACAGGCATTCCTGCCTGTGCCGCAAGTTGCTAGGTGCACGGTGCTGCGAAAACGAGGAAACAAAAGAACGCGTTCTTTGATCTTGGAGGTGTGGCGCGATCGCGCTGCGTTTCCACGCTGGCACCGGCGTCATTTTCACGTGCCGCCTGTTGGCGGACGCCTGCGCTACCTACTGCAGCTTCTTGAAGATGCCGTAGAACGTGATGGAATCGGCGGTGATGGCGCCGGGGTACGCGCCTGCGGCGAGTTCGGGAAATGCGCCGGCGGCCGCGCCTTGCTGGAAAATTTTCACCTTGTTGGAATTCATCGCGGCGCCGGGCATGAAGACGTAATCGTAGCCGGCGAGTCCGTCCATCCAGGCGGTGCCGTTGATGGGCGGCTGCGACGACGCGACGAGCGGCGATTGCGAGAGATCGAGCGTGTCGCCGCCCGTGGTGTAGTTGCCGGACGCGGCGATAGTGCCGGAGACGTGGATGCGTTTGCCGTCATCCCAGGTATCGATGAGAGAAAATGTGAGTGCCATGGTGGCTCCTTTGGGTAGCACTGGCAATCGTGCCTGTGCCGCAAGTAACGTGAGGCGTAATTCGTGAAGCTTGGCTAGTGCGCGACAGCGTTAGGTTTCAGTAGGGGCACGGCATGCCGTGCCCGGCAAAAGAACTTGGCGGGCATGCGCCATTCATGCGCGGTGGGGCAGTTTAAGTAGCACAGGCATCCCTGCCTGTGCCTGCGTAAAAACACGGTACGGATCGCGGATGCTTGGGTCGCTCGCGATTGCGTTCTTTCGTCGTGCGGCAGCGCAGCGCGAACGAACGCAGAATGTGTCGCGCCTACGGCGCTTCGGAGAATTTTGGCGTTGGTGTACCCAGCACTTCCGCGCTGGGCTAACTTGTTCCGCGCCTACGGCGCTGATGTGTTTGCTCGATGGACGCGGGTGAAACGCGTCGAATGTCGTCGGATGTAGAAAACGGGAGAATGCCGGCATTGGGCGACCACGTGAGCGCCGTAGGTGCGGCAGATGCCTGTTCCTGGTCGCCGCAAAGGCAAAAAGAACGATGTCGCGTTCTGCGCCAAGCATCGCGATCACGCTGTGTTGTTACGCAGGCACAGGCACGATTGCCTGTGCTACTGAAAGGCGTACGTCGCAGCGAAACGCGGCGTGCTATGATTTCGGGCTTGTTGCGCGATGCCTATGGGCTACCGTGAAGCGGAACTTGTCGCGCAACCTCTGCGCATGCTTGCGAATCCAAGCGACGGGCACAGAACGCGCTACGGTCGAGACTGCCCGGACGCCTAAGGCTCAGCAAATGGGGCACAGGAACGGAGAATGATTTGCGGCGAATGATAGTGGTGGCAGTGGCGGCTGTGATGGCGGCGGCCGCGTTGGCGTATTCCCTGCCCCGGGTTTGGGCGCAAAATTCTTCGACGAGTGGTGCGGCGGGCGCCGGTGGTGCGATGAGCGCTGGCGCGACGGCTTCCAATGCGCCGATTGTAATCGCGCAGGGAATTTCTGCGCGGGCGTTGGCGCTTGGTCCCAGTGCGGCTGATTCTGCTGCGGCGAGTGATGAAGCTTCGCAACTGCCTCCGATTTATTTCACCGCTGTGCAGATGCCTAATCGCGTTGTGTCGCTGCCCGCGTCCGGCTCCGTGCGCGCGAATGCGGCGAGTGTTGCGGCCAGCGCAGGTGCGAGCGCAAATCTTGTCGCGATTGCCGGCAACGGCGCAGCGGGATCGCTCGGCGATGGCGGCGCCGCAACGTCCGCGCAGCTGAGCCTAAAAAACGATTCGTCTTATATGCGCAGCGGCGTTGCGATCGCGCCAGACGGCACGATATTTATCGCCGATACGGAGAACGCGACGATCCGCCGGATTTTGGCTGCGACATCAAACGAGCCTGGGGTGATTCGCAGCGTTGCTGGGAAGTGGGGGCCAACGCGGAGCGTGCAGCTTGTGGAGCCGATGGGCTTGGCGCTCGATCGCGCTGGGAACCTTTATATTGCGGATCGTGGCGCGGGTGCTGTGATTGAGTTGCATGATGCGATTGCGTCTACGCCTGGAAAACTTGAGATGCTGGCGCAGGTGGCGAAGGCTTCTGATGTTGCGGTGACGGCGGATGGCGGCCGCGTCTTTATTGCGGCGTCGGAAAACGGGAGCGTGCTGCGATTGGACGCTGCCTCGCGTGGCATCAGCACGCTTGTAGCGTCTTCGGGCACGGCATGCCGTGCCCCTACTGGAACTGCGGCGGGCGGCGCGCAAAATTTGTGCCCTGCTGGGCTGGCGCTTGATGGTGGCGGGAATCTTTTCGTGGCGGACTCTGCTGGCAGCCGCATTTTGCGCATCGATGCTGCCACGCAGAAGCTGGCCACCGCAGCGAGCAATGTCAGCGTGCCCGGCGAGATCGCGTTCGATGCGGATGGAAATTTATTTATTGCCGAGCAGGGGCGCAATCGCATCAGCGAAATAAAGGGCCTGGGGCAGCCTGTGGCGAATGTGACGCTCACGCCGCCTCCTGCGCCTGTGCCGCCGGCGGGAGTTCCCTGCCCCGTGATCCTGCCGCCGCCAACCTTTGCGGGCAATACGAATTTCTGCGCCGAGCCGCTGGCGGGCATCACGCCGACGGCCGCGTTCACGCTGACGAATAATTCCGGCGCCGCAATCAGCGGCATCGCGATTACCACCATCGGCCTCGCGCCCGCGGACTTCGTAGTGGCGTCCACTTCCTGCACCACGTCGCTGAACGCGGGCTCGAGCTGCATGATCAATGTGGGATTTGCGCCCACGGCTACGGGGACGCGCACAGCGACGCTTGTCGTGAATTACACGGGCGCCACGAATCCGCTGGCGTCGTCACTCGCGGGCACAGGCGACGATTACCAGGTTTTGTTTGCGAGCGGACAGCTGACGGAAATTTCCATCAGCGCCGGCGACACCGGCACGTTCAATCTGCAAGTGGTGCCCGATAGTATTTTCACCGGCACCGTGACGCCGATTTGCCCGGGCAATTTGCCTTTCGAAACCACGTGCACGTTTTCGCCGGCGAGCGTGGTGGTGACGACGCCGGGCACAGCGGTGCCATTCAGCGTGATGTTTGTGACGACGTCGCGAGTGCCGGTGCCGCCGCCGAAGAATGGCGCCGCGCCGATGCGGAGCGGAGGCTCAGGCGGAAATTCCATCGCGCGCGGTGCGATTGGCGCGATCGTGCTGATCGCGGCGTTCGTGCTGTTCTGCTTTGCGCCACCGAAGCGCCTGGTGCCGATTGCGTGCGTCCTTGCGCTGGCGATTGGCGTTGCAGCGATTCTCGAAGGGTGCAAGAGCGGCAGCGGGTCAAACACCGGCCCGACTGGCACGCCGGCCGGCACCTATAAAATGACGGTGCAGGCGACGTCGCAATCGGCACCGCGCGGCGTGACGGTAACCCTCGACGTGCAGTAGGTAGCACAGGCAATCCTGCCTGTGCCTGCGTTGCTATAGGCGCGGCGGCTGCCAGAACGAGGAAACGAAAGAACGCGTTGTTTGATCTTGCCGGTATGGCGCGATCGTGCTGCGTTGTTGCGTTGGCACAGGCAGGAATGCCTGTGCTACTAAAAGCGACGACGGACGCAGTGCAGGCTACAGCCTATCTCAGTTAGGTTGGTTCATCTGGTGCGATATCGTGCGCGAGCCAAAATTCGGAAGGATTGCTGCGTAGCAACTGCGCACAGGCAGGAGTGCCTGTGCCACAGAAACCTACAGATAAATTACACGGCGGTGGTAGCTGTAGGGTTTGCGGCGGCGGCCTTTTATCTGTTCTGGGCGGACGTAGCGCTGAATCAATTCTTCTGTGGCCATTTGCGCGGTGCCTAGCAGATCCTGCGCGAGGGCGCGGGCGCCTCGTGAGCGCGCTGCCAGCGCGGCGGTGGCGAACGCCAGCGGATCTGTTGCCGCGCGAATCTGTATCGGATCCGTGCCGAGCGTGAGCGCCGGGAGAATTTTTTCGTAACGCACGCGCACTGTGATCGCCTGCGTTGCGCCTACCAGATTAATTTTATCTTCGCGCCATTCCCACAACCGCAGATACGTGCTTGGTTGCAGGTTGAGCATTCCGCCGCCGCTCGTGAATTTTTCCATGGGCACGAACGTGTCCGCGGTGTTTGCGGTGGCGCGTTCCCAGAGCATCTGCGGCATCAGGCAATCGGAGGGAAGCTGCGGGCTGGAGGTGTCGCTGATTTCGGTGTTAGTGACGCCGCTCGAGGGATCGGGCTCGAGGTCGAGGTCCTGCTGCTCGCCGAGGACGCTGACGCCATTTTCCGCGAGCTCGCGCTGCAGGCCGCGATAGGCGGAGTTGAGGAGCGGCATCAAAAGCGCGTCAGTGAAGACGGCGCCGGATGAGTCGTTCATCAGCGCGCGCGCGAGCGTGAGCGCGTCTTCCGCCTGCGAGTAGGCGGTAGTGGGGACGACGGGCATAGCAGCCTCCGGAGATCAGTGAAGCAGTAAGGCAAAGTATTTCAGTAGGGGCACGGCATGCCGTGCCCGAATGCGGCGTCAGTACAGCGTGGCCATTGAGCAGGTGGTTGCTGGTTCGGTTTTGGTACCGCCGGCCTCCGGCCGGCGCCTTTGACTTTGCATTTGCTGGGGCAGCTTCAAAACCAAATTCAAAAACGCCGGCCGGAGGCCAGCGGTACAAAAGGCGTGTGCGCCATCGCAGCAGTGCACGCATAGCGTCATCTAGGTCCTGGCGTGTTCGGGCACGGCGTGCCGTGCCCCTGAAGAAAATGCAACGGCGATGCGATAGGATACGGGTGCGCTTACATCAACGAACATTCACGAGGAGGAGACATGGACGCATCGGAGACTCGGACGCATTTTCCGCCGCCGGGCGGGTATGGGAAGCTGCCGTTCAGCATGGGCGTGCTGGTGGGCGGCACATTTTATTTGGCCGGGCACCTGGGGCTTGATTTGACGACGCGAAAAGTTCCGGCGGACGTGGAGCAGGAGGCGCGGCTGATGATGGACGGGTTTCGCGCGACGCTCGAGAAAGCTGATCTCACGATGCAGGATCTCGTCTACGTGCAGATTTTTTGTTCCGATGTGTCGCTGTTCGACCGGTTTAATGCGGTGTATCGCACGTATTTTACGGAGCCGCTGCCGGCGCGCGCTTTCATTGGCTCGGGGCCGCTGCTTTTTGGCGCGCATTTCGAGATTCAAGGAATTGCGACGGCGCCGTGAGTAGCCACAAGTTTTCAGTAGGGGCACGGCATGCCGTGCCCGGCGAGCGAACTTGGCTCGATCGCGCCATTCGCTGCGATATTCGCGTGGCTGCGGTTTCCGTACCGCTGGCCTCCGGCCGGCGCTTTTGACTTTGCATTTGCGTGCGCGCAACGTCAAAACCAAATTCAAAAACGCCGGCCGGAGGCCAGCGGTACAAAAGGCCGGACGCGCTATCGCAGCGGTGCACGCATAGCGTCATCGAGATCCTAGCGTGTTCGGGCACGGCATGCCGTGCCCCTACTGCGGAAAAGGCAACGGCGAAAAGAACGATGCCGTGGCGCGAACCAAGTATTTGGAATCCGCGCCGCGTGGCAGCTTGGGGCACAGGCGCCATTTTCACGCTGCCGCCTATCGGCGGACGCCTGCGCTACTGGAAGGCGTCAATCGTTTACTACCGGAATTTCTTTTTGCAGGGCGGGGATTTTGGCGGCGGCCCAGTCCATCAGGCTGTCGCCTGATAGGCCGAACATGGCGGCTGTGGCGTGGCCGGGCTCGAGCGTGAGATTCACTGGCATACCTGCTGAGCCGAAGAGGTGTGTGGCGGCGCCGGGGTGCGCGATCCAGTAGGAAAAAGCGGCGGCGTTGACGAACAAGCGAATGCCGAGCGCGAGCGCGTTGGTGCGCAGCCATTCGCGTCGCGTTTTGGTGCCGGAGAGGCGCGATTTGGCCGAGAGGCCGGCGCGTTTCAACACGTGCAGGCCGTGGCCGGCAGCGAAGAGCGTCCAGAGATGCGCGGATTCGGGGATGTGCATTTTGGTAGGTAGCACAGGCGTCCGCCGATAGGCGGCAGCGTGAAAATGACGTTTGTGCCTGCGTTGAAACGCGGCGCGATCGCGGGTGCTTGGCTTGGGCGCGATTGCGTTCTTTCGTAGTTTGGCAGCGTAGCGCGCGAACGAACGCAGAATGTGTCGCACCTACGGCGCTCGCAGAATTTCGGCATCGTGTACCCAGGACTTCCGTCCTGGGCTAGCCGTGTGCCGCGCCTACGGCGCTTCGGAGAATTTTGGCATCGCGTACCCAGCGCTTCCGCGCTGGGCTAACTTGTTCCGCGCCTAACGGCGCTGATGTGTTGGCAACCCGCCAGTGATCGTGGAAAGCATAGGAGGTACGAAGGCGATGAGCAAGAGGGGTTTCACACTACTTAGCGCACTTGCCTTTAGCTCTGTTCTTTCTTTTACTGGCTGGGCAGCTCTGAACTATGCACATCGACATGATAACTGGATACCGCTAGGTTACCTCGGCGGATTTATGGAAATGCCGGGTGAGCTTTGTGCCGTGTTGCTCGCGATACTCTTTTCGCCAGACGGCGGTCATGGTGCGTCCGATTTCGCGTGGGTCGTGCTTCCATTTGATTTGCTTTTCTACTTCCTCGCCTTCTATGCGATTTCCTTCTTGAGACGGCGAGATACAAGCACAAAATAAAATATTTCAGTAGGGGCACGGCATGCCGCGCCCGAATGTGGCATGGGCAGAGCCGGGCCTATGAGCAGCGCATGGCATCAAGTACGTTTGTGTGGCGACCGCTTCAAAATCCGAAGCAGGAAAATTCCCCTGGCGTCCGGCGTGGTGCGCGTATGCGTCATCGAGATCGTAGCGTCTTCGGGCACGGCATGCCGTGCCCCCAATGCGGAAAAGGCAACGGCGAAAAGAACGATAACGCGTTGTGCGCCCAGCATCGATCGCGCTGCGTTGTTGCGTTGGCACAGGCAGGATTGCCTGTGCTACTTAAAGGCGACTGCAGATCCCTCGGTCGCGATGCTCCGTCGGGATGAGCATCCTGGTCGGATGCTCAATTCGGGTTGCCTATGCAGAGCCAGTTGATTGTGTCGGTGCCGCTGGATTGGGTTAGCGTTAATGATGAGGCGGACGGCGTGACCTTCACTGTGGCGATCGCGCTTTGATCGTTTGCTACGCAGACTGGCGCGGAGGTGAAGGGCGTGGGGAATGTTACCGTCGCGGTGCCGCCTACAAGGGCTACCGTGCCTGCGAATTGCCCCGTGGCGCCTTGATTCAGATGCTGCGAGACGGCTAGCGAGCCGTAGACTGCTGAGCCGCCCGAGTCGCGCACGGGCGCGTTGCGAATATCTGGCGTTACGGGGCCCATGCTGAGGGCCGCGTCGTCGAAGTAGACGAAGTTGCCTGCCGCGGCGGTGTTTTCGAGGAGCATCACGCGCATCGAGTGCGTCACCGTGGTCGAAAGGCTAAAGGCATTCGGCACGCGGAAGACGATTCCGAAATTGCGCGTGGGCGTCCAGGCGTTCGCCGTGCTCACCTGCCAGTCGGCGCCGGTCACGTTACAGTTACACGTAATTCCATTGTTGTAGGTGAGCGACGCGTTCGTCGACTGCCAGTTCCCTGTGCTGTTCGAGGTGCCGTCGTAATTCACCGGCGCGAGGACGCGCGCGTTGGATGACGCGGTGGTGATGCGATCGGCTTCTGTGCAGTTCGCGTCCCAGTAGAAACGGAAGCCGGGACGAAAATTATTCGACGTGGACGCGGAGGCGACGCGCATCATCAGCGTGTACTCGCGCGTGGAGTCCACCTGGATGCAGGCGGAGTTGACGCCGAGGCCGGCGGTAGCGCCGTCGCCGACGCGCACGTTGAAAGTTCCCTGCGTGTAGGTGTCGATGCCGGGATTTGCGCCCGCGCTGGTTTCCTGCAGGTAGATTCCGCTGCCTGCCTGATTGATGTTCGTGCCGGAAACGCCGCCCCAGTAGTAGAGCGACGTGGAATTCTGCCAACCTTCGAATCCGGAATTGCCAATGAGATTGTCGCCGCCGAGGTCGTTGATGCCGTAGTGCATCGAGGGAAGCCAGTTGTGTCCGTTGTTGTCGATGGCGATCGTGGCCGTGGAAGGCTCGTTGGGCAGCACTTGCGCGGTGTTGCTGATGGAAAGATAGGGATCGAGGATGTGGATTCCATTCGCGCTGCCGTCGGAGGGAAATTCGAGGCAGTTATAAACTTTCTCGCAGCGATTGTTGGGGCCGAAGGTGATGGAGAGCGCGCCGATGATGTCGTAGCAGACCTGGCCGAAGGCGGTGGAGGAAGTTTCGCAATCGTTGCCGTAGATTTCGTCGTTGTCGGGATAGTTGCCGCTGGAATCTTTTTTGAAGACGTAGCCGAGCGAAGCGGCGGGCGCGAGCGTGCAGACGTTCTGCTCGATGACCACGGCGTTGAAAACGCCGGCGAGCGAGACGCACGTGTCGCCCGAGAATTCAGGCCGATATTATTGTGGCGAATCAGCGTGTTGGTGCCGTCGAAGCCGCCGGTGGAAGTGTCGCCGAAGATTCCAAAGGAAGTGCCGCCGGTGCCGAGCGCGAGATTATTGCTCTCGATGATGGAGTGGCCGATGCTGGTGAGATCCACGACCTTCGAATTCGCGCCGGTAGCGCCGAGATACATGCCCACGATGTGGACGTAATTAATTTTCGAGGTGCCGGGGCTGGGCTTGTGCACAGTGGTGCAGCCGGTTGTCGCGCAGGAAATAAATCCGGACGTATCCGGATTGCTGACGGTGCCGAGGCCGCTTTCCTGGTATCCGTAGATCGACGATCCGTCGCCCATCAGCTCGACTGCGTCGTTCGTCGTTGAGTCGGTGATGGTGAGCTGGCCCTGTCCCCAGAGCAGGACTGTACCTGCAGGAATTGCGATGTGCGCCGCGCCGGTGAGAGTGCCGGTCATGCCCCGCGCGTCGCAAACGCTCGAAGTGCTTGCGGCGGCGGTGAGACAGGCATTGAGTTTTGCGCCCGCGTCCGCACCGGCGAAGCGTTCGGCTTTCTGCACCAGGTTCAGCGAATTCACCGCGGCCGAGCCGTTCACGTCGAGATTCGATTGCGGATTGGTGGTGTTGACGCCGAGCGATGTGGGCGTGAAGCGATGCGCGGATTGCATTAAGTTGATCGGAAGCGTGGAATCGCAGCAGCCGCTGAAACCTGTGTCGGTGAAACTCGACGTGGACGCGCCGGAGACGAAGACGTTGCGCGGCGAGCTGTTGAAGCTGGGCGTGGTGTTGCGGAAGACGCAGTAGCCGGTGATCGTGCCCAGGGCAGCGGGCGGAAGAGTCCAGGTGAGATTCACGGCATTGTTCGGGCTGCCGACGACCACGCCGGCGGAAAATATCGAAGGCGCGGATTCCGTGGAGCTGTTGCAGCTCGACGCGCCTATCGCGGTGCGCACCCAGTAGGTGTAGGTTGCGGGCGCGAGCGTTCCGCCGGTGGTGGCAGTTCCCGTCACGTTCGTGGGCGGCAACGCGCTGGCGAATCCCACGTCGAGAGAACCTTTCACGGCTTGATAAAGTTGCGCGCTGTAACCAAAGCTCGCGCCGTCGCCGAAGAGCAAGCCATTGGCCGAGTCGATGCCGAGCGACGCAAATGAATGTCCCGACGAAGTGACGCGCATCGGCAGACCCGTGGTGTCGTTGTTCGCGGACTGGTACGGATCGTTGCGCAAGCGATCGCCGCCGTCACTGATGTTCACGGTGTGATCGAAGCCGTTGGAATTTTGCGCGGTGACGGAGCCGAGCGGATTGCCGCTGCCGTCCACGACGGCGGTGACGCACGAGTTGCAGTTGGTGATGAAAATATTATCGGCGTGGCCGGAAATTTCGCGCACAGCGACGGCGCCGCCCGCGGGGCTGTTCCCCGTGAACACGTGATTCATGAAGACGCCGCTGACGGTGAGAGTGGGCGCATTGATGGCGAGAACCGCGGTGTTAAAGACCGGCTCGTCGGAAGTGTTCACCTGATCGAACGTCATGGAGTCGAACGGGCCCATCGAAACGCCGGGAAGGGCGGAAAACGTGAAAACATCCGTGGACGCATCTTCGAGCGTGATGTTGCGAAAAACAAAATTGCCCGCGGTGCCGGATTGATTCACGCGCTGGATGTACTGCATTCCTCCGCCCGCTCCGGTGACGTCTTCGATCGTGATCAGGCCATCGAGCGGAGCTTCGCCGCTGATGGGCGCCTCTCCGGTGAAAAGAGCGATCGGCGTAGTGGAGCTGTTCTTGGCCATCAGGCAGCCGCCCATGTAGCGGACCCAGATAGTGTTGGTGATTTTCAGGGGCGTGTTGTCGGTCTGGCCGGTGGTGCCGTTGACGGCGAGGCAGACGTTGCGGAACAGGACGTTGACAGAATCGTAGAGCGAGACGGCTTGATTCGAACCCAGGATGGAAAGATTTTCGATGGTGGTGAAACCGGGCAGCGCGAACATGGGCGCGGCGTTGGGACTTGCGCCGGCGGTGACGTTGATCGCCACCATCGGCGCGAAATTAAATTGCTGGAGCTGACTGGCTTCTCCCACGGTTCCGCCGAGCAGGTGCAGACCCAAGCAGAATCCGCTGGGCGTGGAAAACACGGGCGAGGTGGAGGGCAATTGCGGCTGCAGCACTTTGTAGTAGAGCGGCGGCGGCGGGAAAAAGACGCTGCCTCCTCCGCCCGAAGTGGGAGGGCGACAGGCGGCGTTGATGGCGGCTTGAATTGCGGCGGTGTCGTCGGTGACGCCGTCACCTTTTGCGCCGAATGCGGTGACGTCAACGCGCGGGCGCGGGCCTTGCACCGCTTCGTTGCCGGTGACGGTGAGCGACGGAGGGAGTGAGCGTGCCGGGATTGAAACCGCCGGCGGTGAGTGTGCCGGTGATGGTGGCGTTGCCGGCGACGCTGAGATTTCCGCCGAGCGAGAGGCTGAACGCGGAGATCGCGCTGCCGCCTGTGGAGCCGAGGTCGGGCGGGAGAATCACGTCGGGAAAAGTTTGCACGCCGTTGATGCCGGGGCCGGTGATTTGCAATATGTAGCGGCCGGCGAGGCGTAGAAATGATAATTGCCGATGCCGTCACCTTGGAACGGATTCGGAGCGGGGACCGTGAGAGTGGCGTCGGTGAAAATCGCGGCGAGCGGCGAACAAGGCGTGCCGGTGGCGGTGGGCGCGCAGACGGTGATAGTGGGGCCGGAGACTGGATGGCCTGCGGGGCCGAAGACGATGTCGTCCTTGCGCGAACCTTGCGCGCGAGCTGCGGGCGCAGCGATGGCGGCGAGGGCTACGGCGGCCAGCGCGATTGCGGCGAGGGTGCGCGAGGCGGCGCGTGAGCCAAGATCGGAAGGATGAGCCGCAGCGAAGGCGCACAGGCGGGTGTGCCACTTACCGGACGCTGCGCCAGCCAAGATCGGAAGGATTGCGGCGTGGCAACGACGCACAGGCGTCATTTTCATGTTCCCGCCTGCCGGCGGGGCCTGTGCCACTGAAAGGCGCAGATTCACGGCGATTGAATGGCCGCAGCGTATGAGTTCGATTCATTGCGATTCCCTTCCCAGGAAATTTGAAGCAGGAGCGCGGCAGGCTGGGCGAAATGGCCGCACCAGCCGCTATTGTAACGTTAAGGCTATTGGGGGAGTGCGGAGACAGTAGCACAGGCATTCCTGCCTGTGCCAACGTAAGAACACAGCGCGATCGCTGATGCTTGGCGCGCGACGCGATTGCGTTCTGTGGTTTGATGTGCGCGCAAATTGCAAACTGCAAATTCCAAACAACGACGCCTGCGGCGCCTCATCTTCGCAACGCCGCAGCGTGATCGTCAATGCTTGGCGCGCGATTGTTTTTTCAGTAGGGGCACGGCCCTCCTGCGGCGGGTCTTCGACATGCCGTGCCCGGCAGACGAACTTGGCGCGATTGTGCCATTTGTCTCGATGTTCAGATTCTAAAGCACAGGCAAAACATTTCGTAGCTGCGCGATGCGTGGATGGAGCGCGGGTGCTTGTAGCGCGTTCGGGCACGGCGTGCCGTGCCCCTACTGTCGCGTCGGTGGGGGCGGCGCTGGTGTGACGCGGGTCGCGGAGCTGCCGCTATTGGCGCCTAGGCCGTGCTTGGCGGCTTTTTCCGCGTCGAGGATTGCGCCGCAATGTTTGCAGACTGCCACGCTGGGCTTCACTTTTTCGCCGCACGCGGGGCAATCGGCGAAACGGGTGGGCACGTAGGCCCATTCGCGTTCACGCCGAGCGCGATCGCGGCGCGGCGATGCAGATCCGAAATTTCGCGGAAGGAATGGCCGCGCGCCCACATCGTGTCGCCTTCGGAGATGAGCTGATGATAGTAGGCGTCGCGCCGCACTGTGGCGGAGGCGAGTTCTTCGGCGGAGGGGCGCTCGCCCGCGCAAACGAAGATTCCGTGCTCGCGCAGATCCTGCAGGAGATCTTCGGCGATGTCGCGCGCGGAAATCGTGAATGGGAAGCGGCGATTATCGCCGAGATCGAGCGCGTCGCCGCGTGAGGTGATCGTGACGAGCGCATACGGCTCGTCTGCGGCGCGCGCGGGAATGTGATAGACGCCGTGAGTGCGCGAGATGTGCCAGTCCTGGTCGGAAATGGACGCGATCGAGGCGGTGGCGAATGCGTCGCCGTTTGAGTGGGTTTCGACAAGGATGTCGCGAGGACCGCGGCGCGCGTCGGCGGCAAAATCACGCGGAGCGGAAGATGCTGGGGCGGTGTTCGATGAGTGGACAGATGCAGTCATGGTGAGTGAGCCTTCCTTGGTGTTGTAGATATTATGTTGTAGTTGTACGTTTTCGTACAATACTGCTGATTTGTACGAAAACGTACAAATAAGAGAATTTGTATGTTTTCGTACAAGCGGGTAGAATCGGGCACTGGAGCACACAACATGAGGTCTGTGCAAAGCGTGCTGATAGCGGACGTGATTCATTCGAGCCGCCGCGAGCGTTTAGGCGCGCTGCTAGCAGCCGGCTTGCGGCACGCCAATCGGGTTCACTTGCGAGAAAAACGCATCCGCGTGCCGTATGCTGTGACGGCGGGCGACGAATTTCAAGTTGTCGCTCCGCTCGAGATGGCGCCCGGTTTGATTTTCGATCTGCGCCGATGGATGCGCCCGCTGGCTCTGCGCATTGGAGTCGGCGTGGGCAAGATTCAGGGCCGCGTGCGAGCCCCGGTGAACAGCCTTGTGGGCGAAGCGTTCGTAAACGCGCGCGCGGCGATAGCCGATGTGAAAGAGGGCCGCCACGGGTATCGCATGCTGACTGCGTTTCGATCTTCGAAAGAATCGTTTGACCGGATAACCAATCTGGTTTATGGACTTAACGATACATTGGTGCTGGATATGACCGAGGAGCAATGGCGCGCGCTGAACGCATATGTGGAAAGCGGCAGCGTGGAAGGCGCAGCGAGGAAGTTGCGGGTGAGCATCTCGACGCTTTCGCGGAATTTAAAGCGAAGCCATTTCCGGCAGCTGGCGCAAACTGCGGAAACGATGAAAAGTCTGTTTCACGACAGCTGGCGTTAGTTGTACGAAAACGTACAAATCGCGCGATTTGTACAAAAACGTACAATTCGTGATATTTGTACGAAAACGTACAAGTGCCCGAATTGGGTAAAACGCGGCGGCCGCGAGTACGGATAAACAACGATGAGCGCGATCGAAATATTCCTGATTCTGTGCCTTGGGCATCTCGCGTCGGATTTTCTGCTGCAAACCGATGCGATGGTGAAGGCCAAGAAGCATGGCAGCGCGGCGGCTTACTGGTCGCACGGCGTCGTTCACTATGTTGCGATTGTGGTGGTAACCGTGTTCGCGGATCCAGCGCTGCTGGCGCGCATTCGCTTTCAGGCGATGTGCGTTGCGCTGATCGCTGCGCATCTGCTGATTGATTTCTGCAAAGAGCGCCTCACCGCGGCCGCGAAGATTCGCGACAGCGCGATTACGTTTCTCGCGGACCAGGCGGCGCACATCGTGACGATCGTTGCAGCGGCGCTGTTGGTTACAGGCACGAGTCCAGTCGCTGCGGTTGCGTGGATTGCGGCGCTTGTCCCGCGACGCGACGAAATTCTTGCGGTGCTGGTGATTTATTTTGCCGTGGTATTCGCGGGCGGCTACGCGATACGTTATCTCACGCGGCCGCTGACCCGCCATCTCCAGCAGCTGGGCGACGAGTCGACGCAGAGTTTGCGCAACGCGGGAATGTATATCGGGTGGCTCGAGCGCAGCCTGGTGCTGACGGCGATGATTCTGCGTTCGCCGGCGACGGTGGGGCTGGTGCTCGCGGCGAAATCCATTGCGCGATTTCCAGAGCTGGGGAAATCGGAGCGTTTCGCGGAATATTTTCTTATTGGCACGCTGCTCAGTTTGCTTGCGGCGATTTTCGGCGGCATCATGCTGCTGAAAGTTCTCACCGGCCGCGTTACGTTGGGGCAATAAACGAAGCGATCAGGGGCACGGTCCGCCTGCGGCGGATGTCCGGCGCAGGAACTTGGCGCGATCGTGCCATTCGTCGCGGTGTGAAATTCCAAGCAAGACACCTTCTAGCGGCGCTGTGCGTTGAGTGGCGCGGGTGTGCTTGTGGCGCGTTCGGGCACGGCCCTCCTGCGGCGGGTCTTCGACGTGCCGTGCCCCTACTGAAGAAACGGCTAAGGCGTAAGCAACGCGATCGCGCGCTTGCCAAGCATGGTGGGCCGTAGCGTGTTGTTACGGGGGCACAGGCACTTCGGTTCTCAGGGTAAACAGGATTGCCTGTGCTACTGGACATTTCGGAACGGTGCGTTACTATTCGGTTCCATGCCGCGATTCTTACTCCATCCTCGCCGCCTGACAATCGTGTTGTCGGCATTCCTTCTCGCTACGCTGGTGCCCTTCCCTGCGTCGCCCGCGCATCAAGCTGCGGCGCCGTCAGGCGGCCTGACGATTCCTGCGCTCGTACAAACACTGACCGTCGAATTGCAAAAACAGGGCGTGTGGCGTGTCCTGATTCTCGATCTCGAAGACCCCGATAAACGGATTACACCTTTTGGCGTGTGGCTTGCTGATCAGCTTGCTGCGAGCATTGAGCCGCCGCTCGAGGTAGTCGATCGTAAGTCATTCCGCTCCTACTTAGATCGATTGCGCGTTCCCGGTAAAAACGAATTCGATGCAGAGGCTACCGAGGCTCTCGCGAAGACATTCGAGGCCACTCTAGTTACCGGCAGCTATGGCGCTGCAGACAACAGTCTTGGAGTCTCGCTCCGGTCGGGACTAAAACCGAGCCTTAAACAGATCAATGCCAAACTGTTAGCGACAGACGAGATAAAATCTCACTTGGGAGTGCCCGTCGATTCGCTCGTGCCAAGCGACGGAGTACTCAACGCAGGCGAGGGAGGAGTGAGCCTACCAACGTGTAAATCTTGCAAAAACCCCTACTATCCGGAGGATGCGGCTCGGCGCCGCGTGCAGGGAATCGTCGTTCTATCGGTTGTGGTCACAGCCGATGGACGCGCTTCGAACATAACAATCGTTAAGAAGCTGGACCGTGAACTAGATCAGGAGGCGCTGAACGTCGTACGGACCTGGAAATTCATTCCTGGAGTGAACGTGGATGGGAAGCCTGTTGCGGTCCGCGTGCCGATCGACGTGAGCTTCCGACTATATTGACGGTTGCCACCGGTTACGAGGTGAAGACGGCGTCGAGGGCGGCGTCGGCTGTGCGATCCCAGTCGCGGGCGCGGCGCGTTTCGCGCTGGGCTATGGCTGCGCGCTGATCTGTGCGCGTTTGGCGGCGCGACCATTCGATGGCGCGGACGATGTAGTCGCAGGCTGCGGCGTTGAGCGGCCCGAATTCGCCGGCGCTGGTTTGCAATGTGAAGCAGTGCTCGTAGTCGCCACGCGCTGGGTATGGACCTAGCGCGGGGATGCGGATGCCGTCTTCGGTTTCGGATGTGAGCGCGCGCCATTGGTCGGGCGAGCCGTAAAATTCGGGCGGCATCCAGCGTTCGATGTGCCAGCGATCGGTGGGCAAATATTTCGGGACCTGACGCAGCTCGACCGCTTCCCTGCTGACGTTGCCGTGGGCATCGCGATCGGTCCAGCGTCCGCCGATCCAGGTGAGGCGCGCGCCGCCCCACACGACGCGGAAGTTCGGTTCGCCGTAGCGATTCGAGCCGCCGGCGCGCGTGATGCGTTCGGCGATGGCGGCGGGGGCGTGGTGCGTTTCGCGAGTGACGCGGATCCGCGGGGACGCGGAGTTTCGGGATTTGATGGGCACGGAGTTGTTTGGCGAGAGGAGGGGTGGCAAAATCAACTGCGCCGGCCGGAGGCCAGCGGTACAAAAGGCAGTGCACGTTGCGAATTTTAAGGGCGGCTGCAGCGATGCAGCCGCCCTTTGTTTTTGTCGGGACGGTTCTAATGTAGCTCACCTCTTTAGAGGTGAGGATTTTCCGAGACGAAGGAATGCCCGCAGAAAAGCCTCAGGTCTGAAGACCTGAGCTACATTAAATGATGAATCAGTATCCGGTGGGGATGGCCAGGTTGTCGATGAAGGCGCCGCTTCTGGGTGATTCGTTCCAGACCTGGAAGCCGGTGACGAAGTAGAAAATGTAGGCCGAGGCGAGGCCGCCGCTTGCGCCGTAAATTGGGAACACGGTTTGGCCCCCTACGTCGTAGAAATCGATGTCTTGCATCACGGCGCGTCCCCAGTGCGAGAGGTCGAGGAAATCCACGCGCGACTGGTTGGCGTTGATCGAAGATTTGATCGGAACGCCGGCCATCGATTTTTCGCCGGTGAAGAGCAGATCGAGATCGCTGGCGCGCCCGCCTGCACCTTCCTTGATGATTTGCGAGATCGTAACGCCGAGCTGTTCCCACTGGTGTTCCTGCTCGAGCGACGTGTACGCAATTAATTTGCTCACCTGATTCGTGCCCAATGCTTTGCGGACTTTGTTGATCGCGAGCCGCACGGCGCCGGGCGTGAGCGTGGAATTATTTCCGTTCACGCGCGGAGTGGCGAGCTCGACGGGATACGTGGCGCGATTCAAGTTGAGCCACGTGCCCGTCGTCGCGTTCGACTGATGATAGAGCAAGCCGAAGAGCGACACGGGTTGCGCGCCGGTAAGGCCATCGTGAACGATCACGTCGTTTGCAGTGGTGCCACCTGGAACTGCATCGACGGTTATCGTGCTGGCGAATGGATCGACGGCGGTGACGTTGCACGAGCCGCGATTCGTGGTGAGCGTGGGGTCGTAGACCTGAATCGTCTGGTTGTAATAAACGAGCACCGAACCTGGCGGCTTGGCCATCGTGAACGTGGTCGAGGCGATCGAACTGATCGTGCCGAGCACGCCGTTGCCGTTGCTCTGCATCACTTTGTCGAGGAAGGCGCGGAATTGCGCCATCGCGTTTTTCACTTCACGCTTGGCGGCGTTCTCGATCGCTTTCTCGGGGGCGTTCGATGCGTATTCGACGAGCTTGGTGATTTCGACGGCGTGGCGGAAAAATACGGGCGTCACTTGCGCGACGTCGTACACGGTGCCGGAACCGCGGCCCAGATCGCCGCCGTCCATATTGGCGAGGCCTGCTTTGCCTCCGGGACGAATTTGCAGCGGGAGGCGCATGTTGCGCGAGCTGACGCGTTCAACATCGCCGCGCTGCTGGATCATGGTGAGCAGGATGTCGTCGCGTTCGTAGAGGAGCGGAAGTTTGTCGCGGACTTTTTCGAGTTGCAATGCGACGGATTGCGAATTTTGCATTTGTGCCATGGGGGAGTCTCCGTTGTGGGTTTTGAGTTAGCACAGGCTTGCTGAGGCGAGCCAGTGCCGGGGCTTAATTGCGAAGCTGTGATTTCAGTAGGGGCACGGCCCCGCGAACCGATGCGGGATCTGCGACATGCCGTGCCCGGTTAGCGAACTTGGCGCGATCGGGCCATTTGTCGCGTTGCAACGGCGCACAGGTCGTGCCCGGCTAGCGAGCTTGGCGCGATCGGTGCGAAGTAGCAGGCTGCGGCGAAGCAAGAACCAAGCGCCGTAGGCGCGGCCAGAAGTTAGCCCAGTCCGTAAGGACTGGGTCCTTGATAAATAAGTCTTCCGAGCGCCGTAGGTGCGACAGACGCCTCATTTGTCAGCGACAAATTCGAAGGAGCAATTCAATTTTCGGTGTCAGGTGATTTGACATCGTTCGCCAGTTCGCAAAGATGTGTCGCACCTAAGGCGCTCGGATAACTTGGGCTTCGTGTACCCAGCGCTTCCGGGCTGGGCTAACTTCTGGTACAGACCGGGCACATTGTTGACAGAATGAACCGGGGAGATTCCTGACACTTCGGTTGACGGGGCGTTTAGAAAGAGTAGATGCCCTGGAAAGCGAGTAGTGTCGTGGACGAAAGAATGCGGTTTGTACTGGAGCAGGAACGCGGATTTGCATACGATGACCGAGTTGTGCGAGAGGTACGACATCACGCGGGAGACCGGCTACTACTGGCTGCGGCGATACCGGCAAGGAGGGCTGGAAGCGCTGCAGGATCGGGAGCGGGCCCCGCGACAACACCCCAATCAAACGCCGGAGAAAATTGAGGCGGCGGTGCTGGAGCTGCGGCGCGCGCACATGAGTTGGGGTCCGCGAAAATTGAAACGGGTGTTAGAGCGAGAGCAAGCCCAGCGACGGTGGCCGGCGGCGAGCACGATTGGCGAAATGGTGGCGCGGGAAGGTCTGGTGATTGCGCGGAAAAAGAGGCGTCGCGCTCCGGCCTACACCGAGCCGTTTGCGTTGGCCGATGATCCCAATCGGGTGTGGTGCGCCGATTTCAAGGGCTGGTTTCACACCGCAGATGGCGAGCGGATCGATCCGTTGACGATCACCGACTCGTGCAGCCGGTACCTGCTGCGCTGCCAGCGAGTGAAGAAGACCGATTACGAGCGGGTGCGGGCGGTTTTCGAGTCCGCGTTTCGCGAGTGCGGCATGCCGCAAGCGATTCGCACTGATAACGGCGCGCCGTTTGCGTCGCGAGCGGTGGCGGGGCTTTCGCGTCTGGCGGTGTGGTGGATGAAACTGGGAATCGTGCCGGAGCGGATTGCGGCCGGGCATCCGGAACAGAACGGGCGGCACGAGCGGATGCACCGCACGCTGAAGCAGGAGACAGCTTCGCCGCCGGCGGCCAATCGGCGGGCGCAACAACGGGCTTTCGATCGTTTTCGGCGCGAGTACAATGAGGAGCGTCCGCACGAAGCGCTGGATATGGAAACTCCCGGCGCGGTATATGCGCGATCTTCGCGTGTGTATCCGGCGCGCGTGCCGGAACCGGAATACGGCAGCGCCTTCCAGGTGCGGCGCGTAGGGAAGCGAGGCATTTTTTCCTGGAAGCACGAGCACGTATTTGTGAGCGAAACTCTAATTGGGGAATCCATCGGCTTGCTGCCAGTCGATGATCGGCACTACACCGTTTACTTTGCGGCGTTCCCGATTGCCCGCTTCGACAGCTACAAACGGGTGATCGTGCGATTGCCCCAACGAGAACAGTTCTCCGGGGATAGGGCAGGAGAAGGGGATACATCCCCTTCCCCTGCACCCCTTCCCCTACAAGAACCACTGGAAAAAGTGTCAGGAATGTCCCCGGTCTAAAGTGTCAGACATGTCCCCGGCTGTATATTGTGCCGCGCCTCCAGCTCTGGTGTGTTGCCGAGAGTTGCGGGATTCGCTTATATCGTCGTTGGCTCGTGGTAGTGCAGAACTTCAAACGCAACGGCAGAGCGTTTGTAGTGAAGTGGCGAGTGGATGGCACGCGGTTGCATCTAGCGCGTTCGGGCACGGCCCCGCGAACCCATGCGGGATCTGCGACATGCCGTGCCCCTACCGAGACGAAAAGAACATAAGCTTGGGAGCCAAGCATCGGGCGTCGTGCTGTGGTGTTTGGTAGCACAGGCATTCCTGCCTGTGCCGCAGGATGCTACCTGCGCGGCGTCGAAAAACAAGAAAATCAAAAAACGCGTTCTTTGATCTTGCATGTTTAGCGGGTATTGCGCCGCGGCGTTGCGTTGGCACAGGCAGGAATGCCTGTGCTACTGAAAGGCAAAAGCTCGATGGCATGCTAATCTTTTCTTATGATGCGACGGTGCGAAATGCTTTGCGTAGGACGACCACTTGCGTCAATGATTTTTGCTGTACTGCTAATGCTTGTGGCGGCGCTTTTTGCTGCGCCTGCTGAGGCGCAGGTGGGGCAGCAGCCGAATCGGAATCGGCGGCCGCCGGCTGCGGCGCCTCCGGGCGGCGCGCCGTCGTCGAGCGCAGGCGATGTGGCTGGCGCGGGGCAATCAGCGGACGCTAACACGCTGCAGGCTTCCTACCCTGGAGTAAACGCTACGCTCGAGCGGGCGTTCATCGCGATGAATCTGCGCAAGCCTGATAGCGCGCCTTTTCATCAGCTGGTGCGCTTTCATTATGAAGTGCTGGGGCAGGCGCAGGACGGAAGCTACGAAATATTCTGGTCGGGCACGCAGCATTACCGCGAAACATTCAAGCTGGGCAGCGAGCAGGAAATTGATGTGGCGGTGGGCGATAAAATCTACACGACGCGGTCGAGCGTGGCCGTCACGCTGCCGCTGCGCAATGTGCGCGAGCTCGTGAAATCGCCCATGCCCGCATACTTGATGGTGGACTACGACGTGATCAACGTCGCCGACGAGCAGGTGGAGGGGCAGGCGCGCCACTGCATCCACATCAGCAAGCTTGACGCAAACACGAGCCAGCAAGGCACCGCGCAAATTTGTTTCGAGCCGGATTCGAATCAGATCGCTTCGATTAACGCGCAGGGAAACTTTTTGAATGTGCCGTCGGATGTGAAGCTCACGGCTTTCAAATCGCTGGGCGTGAAGCGCTACCCGATGCACATGACCTCGACTGTGGCCACGGAAAATATGCCGCCCGCAAATATCGAAGCGAATGTGGAGACGCTCGAGAACGTGACGAAGTTTGACGGCGATCCGTTTTCGCCGCCGGCGGGAGCGGCTGTGCGCGATTGGTGTTCGACACTTGCTGCCGCGCCGTCACTCGAAGATTACGACCAGCCTTCGTTTCCGGAGGCGGAGCTGAAGAACTTGACCGAATTCTTCGTGCTGGTGGGCGCGGATGGGCGCGTGATCCAGGCGGAGCCAGTGCGCGCGGCGGCGGATCCGGAAGGCGAGCAGAAAGTTGCCACATGGCTGAAGACGGCGCGCTTCCCGATTCAGAATTGCGGTGTGACGCCGGTGGAGTACGAGACGTTTTATACGCCGAAACTGAAGCGGGTGTATTAGGTAGCACAGGCAATCCTGCCTGTGCCAACGCAAAAAAGTGGCACTGTGCGCGCTAGGCATGCAGGATCAAAGCGTGCGTTCTTTGGTGTTATTTGGTCGCGCGAAATGCAAAAGAACGACGCCGGGGCTTCCTCGTTTTGCAACCTCCAGCATGTGGCAGCTTGGGGCACAGGCAGGATTGCCTGTGCTACTGAAACCCGCGACGAATCGCGACAGCGCTTTTTTCAGTAGGGGCACGGCATGCCGTGCCCGGGGAACGAACTTGGCGCGATCGTGCCATTCGCCGCGTCGTGAAAATTCCAAGCAAGACATTTTGAAGCGCGCTGTGATTTGGATGGCGCGGGTGTGCTTGTAGCGCGTTCGGGCACGGCCCCGCGAACCCATGCGGGATCTGCGACATGCCGTGCCCCTACTGTCGGAAAAGGCGCCGGCCGGAGGCCAGCGGTACGAAAAGCAAAGAGCCGGCAGGATGCCGGCGCTACAAGAGAACGATGTCGTGATGTGCGCCAAGATCGGAAGGATTGCAGCGCAACGAAAGGTGCACAGGCGTCGTTTTCATAACCGCCTGGCCGGCGGGGCCTGTGCTACTGAAACCCAAGACGAATCGCGCGATTCGCGTCGACGGTAGACAAACTACAGATTCAGGATGTCGGCGTCGCTTAGGCGGGCGTAATCCAGGTCGCGCGGCGTCATTGACCGGCGGCCGTCGTTCCCTGCTCCGCTCGAGCCGGCTATGTCGATGCGGCGTTCGGCGGTGCGCTGGCGGGTGCGGCGTTCGTTAGCGGCGCTCATGATGGTGGAGGTCCATTCGCTTAGCACGCGTTTGGCTACGCCTGGCAAAGCTTGGCGGGCGCGTCCGGTGAGCAGCGAGACGATGGCGCGCTGGTGGCCGTCGTCGAGCGCGCCGGAGCGGAAGGCGTCGCGCAATTGCGCGGCGAATTGCGGATTCGAGCGGAGGCTCGAATCGAGTTCGCGGTAAATTTCGCCGACGACGCGGGTGCGCGCATTCTTCGCGACGCCTTCGGGGAGCAGGCGCTCGACTTGCGCTTCGATCGCGGCGACGACACCTTCGACGGCGGCGGCGTTGGCGGCGTGGAGGAAGGCGAGCTGGGATTCGTTGGCGGCGGATTGCGTGTTGTTCGCTGCGGCTTGCGCCTGCGCGTTATTCGCGGCGAGTTGTGCGTGCGCGGCAGAAGTCAAAGGCGCCGGCCGCGCGGATAGCGCGTCAGAAGAGGTTCCGGCGGTACGTAAACCATCGGCGTCGGCGTTCGTGGCCGCGACTGCGGCGGTGTTTGCGTTGGCATCACCCAACGCGTTGTCATTCCGAGCGGAGCGAGGAATCTGCAGTTGGTTGGTGTGCGCTGAATTGGGCGAAACGGCCTCACCTCTGAAGAGGTGAGCTACATTTGCCGCTTCGCGGTGCATTGCGTTGGCTAGCGACGCGAAGGCGGCGGGATCCAGATTCGAGATGGCGCGGGCGAGCGAGGCGTGGTCTTCGGGGCGGCGCGAGAAGAAGAGCGCGTCCATGTGATTGACGTCGGCGAGGAGAGCAGTGGCTTGGCGGGCGGCGTCGGGAGTTGCGAAGGACTCGCGGTAGGCGGAGGCGTCGCGCCAGGCGGCGCGCAGTTCGGGGTTGGCATCGAAGGTGGCGCGGAGGTGCGCGGGCTCGGGGATCGAGGCGGCGCGCGCGTTCGACGCTTGGGCGGCAGGCGCGTTTGGATTTTTGTCTTGCGCCGAAGTCAAAGGCGCCGGCGGCGCGGCTAGCGCGTCGGAAAGGGTCCCGGCGGTACGTGAAACGTCGGCTTGATCTGCGGCTTCCGCGGCGTCGAAATCGAATTCGAGTTGGTTCGCGTCGCGCGACGGAGTTTTTCGCGGCGAAGTGATGCCGAGAATTTCGTCATCGGTGGCGCGGGGTGGCGGCGCGGCGGGGGCGGTATTGCGCGATGGCAAAGATGTGGATGTCGCGGGCGATGGAGCGGCGGGCGCGAGTGTTGCGGAAGGCATGATGGTTCTCCAGTAGCACAGGCGTCCGCCGTTAGGCGGCTCGTGAAAATGACGCCTGTGCCTACGTAAAGCGCGGCTGGGATTCGGATGCTTGGCTGGTGCGCGATTGCGTTGGTTTGGTGGGACAGGCTTCAGCCTGTCCTCTTGCGATTATTGAGTGCGATTTCGCGCGTAAGCCAAGATCGCAAGGATTGCGGCGCAGCGAACGGCGCACAGGCAGGAGTGCCTGTGCCACTGAAACCTGCGACGCATCGCGCGACTGCGGTTTGTTTCAGTAGGGGCACGGCATGCCGTGCCCGGCGAACGAACTTGGCGCGATCGTGCCATTTGTCGCGATGGTGGGATCGCCCGGATTATGTACCGTCGGCCTCCGGCCGGCATTTTTTGAATTTTGGTTCTACGTGGAAGGCAACGCAACTGCGCCGGCCGGAGGCCAGCGGTACAGAGTGCAAGAAAGGACGGCGAAACATTTTGTAGCGCGCGGTTTGCTGGATGGCGCGGGTACGCATGTAGCGCGTTCGGGCACGGCATGCCGTGCCCCTACTGTCGGAGAAAGGCGGCGTGGCCCAAGCGATGCGATTCGTGCTGCGTTTTGTCTTGGGGCGCAGGCAGGATTGCCTGTGCTACCAAAAGGCAAAGGCGGCGCTTTTCACTGGCCTTCGCGCTACATTCCTTTTCGATAGAAATATAGAGTGGCAGAGGCTAGGCCGATCCAAGCTACGGTGAAGATTGGAAAAAGAAATCGATAATAATGAGAGCCAGAGACTGCGATGAGGCATGCAACCAGCGCGAAAAAGCCGAAGAGCCGCGACTTTTTTATCTGCTCCATGCGACAACGCTATCAGGAACGTTGCGAGCTGTGAAACAAAATACGAGCTGTGAAACAAAATAAGTGTGCTACTTGGCTTTCGCCCTTGGGCGAAGGCTTGGTCCTGGGCTGGAGGTACAGGTGGTGTTCCAGGCTGGCACCTGTACTTTTGCACTGGCTGTGGAAAACTTCCGGCCCAGGGCGCGGCAAATGCTGCACTTAGCGGGTACCGTGGAAAACGGTACGGGCAGGCTTCATTTTGAAACCAACGTACTATTTCGCTGGCCTTCGCTCCTGTGTACATCTATATCAACGGGGAGCACGGCACGCGCAGCTATATTCCTGAGGAAGCCCCCGCAATTTCTGAGGTGTGTTCATGAGCACGATCCCGACCTCCGCAGAGGCTCGAAGTAAATCCGCCGCTCCCAATTCCAAATCGTCTCCGAATTCAAATAATCAGAAAAGCACTTTATCCGGGATCGAACGCCGCCGCCGCAAGCGCGCGAAAATTTCAGCGCAGGTGCACGTGCGCGTGGTGAATTCTCCGGAGCCGTTTGAAGAAGTGTGCAAGAGCGTGGACGTCTCGCGCGACGGCCTGCTTTTCACGAGCGCGCGCGCCGGCTACTGGAAAGGGCAGATCCTCGAGGTGACGTTCCCCTACTCGACGGCCGCTGGAGATTTCAATACGGCGCAGAAAGCGGAAGTGGTGCGAGTGGAATCGTCGCCGAGCGGCAGCCAGCAGCACGGCGTGGCGGTGCAGTTCTGCGCGGCGAAAGCGGACGCGAAGAGCGAGAAGAAAGTGACGACGGGAGCGTTGGGCTCGTCGGTCTCGTCTAACTCGTCAAGCGGTGCGTACTCGTCGAATGGTGCATACGCTTCGAAATCAAAGTTGAGCGTGGCGGATCCGTTTGTGGATTCGCCGCTCGCGCATTCGCAAGCGACGCAGGAAGCTTCGAGTGCAGCGGCAAACGCCGAGGTGAAGCAGCAATCGCTCGTCCTCGCAGTCGAGTCCGACCAGCGCACCGGGGACATCATGCGAAATATTTTGCAGTCGGACGGCTACACGGTGATCGTGGTGCCCACGGCGCAGCAGGCTCTCGAAGTGTTGCGCACCACGGTGCCGGCTGTGTTCCTCGCAGAAGTGGAAGGCGAGGACATGAGCGGCCACGATCTGTGCCTGATCATCAAGCGCAACGACCGCCTGCAGCGCGTGCCGGTGATCCTGCTGACGCGCTCGGCGCAGCCCGCCGATTATTCCGCGAGCCATCAACTGGGCGCGGTGGTGTGCATGGCGAAGCCGTTCAAGCCGGAGCGGCTGCTGCACGTGGTGAGATTAGTGGCGCCGCCGCCGTCGCAGAAAAGCGTCTACGGCGCGTCGCGCGTGGCAGGCAGCACGATCGAGCGCGCGCTGTAGCATCGCGGAAAATAGAAATTCGAAAATAGAAATTGGCACAACGTTTGGCGTGGACAGGGCCGCCTACCGCGGCAAGGCCTCAGCCTGTTCGCCTCTCTTCCCTGACGTTTTCCCGCACACGAAGCCCAACACCCATATTCGCTTCCTACCGCCAGCTGAAAGAACAATCGCGCTTGTGCGCCCGGTAACGTTCGCCCATGCGCTGCTGCTGGCGTGCGGACGCCTGGCGAAGGCGCTCCGGGATCGGCGAAAGATCCAGTGTGAATCTCGCTCGCACCGAATCATGTTTTAACTGGCACAGCGTGTCGTCATCCATGAACACGGTACGCATGGAGGAGGTAGTGGGCGGAAAATTCCATTCGGGGTGGCCATACAAGATGGCAACGCCGCTGTGAGCAATGGAATATTCACGCTGAATCTCGCCAATTGGCAGAAGCCGATAGATGATGCTGCCTTCTGCGCCTTCAGATTCCTTTTTCGCCCCGTCGCTGAGTTCGAAATAAACAGGCATTTCATATGATTTCCCATCGTGGGCGATGGCGGCGTCGAAACCGTAACCCTGGCAACCTTCGTCATAGATCTCGTCCTCGATCGCTAGAATTATGGCCCTGCGGGCGGAATCAGACGGTGCTGTGTTCGATGCCACAGGTTTTGCGGCTTCCGTCGACCCACGAACAGGGAGCATCCCGTTGCTGCCAGTGGGGGGAGGATGAGCACAAGAACTCATCAACAGGGCGAGAACGATCGTGAATTCTCTCAATAGCTTTTCCCTCGCTAAGGCAGTATCAGGATTCTCACATTCTTGCCTTTTGCGGTGTCTCCACCGCCCGCCGCATTTCGAAACGGTCCAAACACAGCAACTGCATTCTTATTACCGTCCCGATCAGGGTGGGTTCCATCGTCCAGATAAAAGTGTTTTGCGCCATTCGTCGAGTCTGGATGTTTACTCGCGTGTTGAGCTGCGTAAACCGAGGCTCCATGCGCGTCGTACGCTTTCGAGCCGATTTTACCAATGTCACGGAGATCCGAGGGCGATCCGATAGTCGGTGAAGCGAGACCTCCTCGAATCTTATGAGCTGCACGGTTCTGAATTACGTGTGCCATTGCTTCGCGAGCTTGTTGCAAATCGAAATCGCTTCCAGACCCGTTTCCACTCTTGTCCGTGGGTCGCAAACCCGAGCTTTCGTTATAGATCTGATTCCCTACTTCCGCCGGCGCCGCCGCTGCGTCATAGTCATCGCGACCGTGGCGTCGGGTATGTGGTTGGGGCCGGCCGCTTGCTTGCGCCGCCTCCATTCGAGCCCGCTCAACCGCTCTGCCATAGGCTGGATTCGCGTAGTACCTTCCATTGATTTCTGGCATTCGATTCCCTTTTCGGCATCCTAGGCGTTTTACTGCAATCCTGTAGCCGTAGATACTCGTAATACTACGGTTTTCGCGGAAATAAGGGGCGGGTGGGGAGCAGCGTCGCTGGGTGCTGTAGCAATGCGCCTTGCTGCTTCAGCAGGTATGACTTGTGCAGCATGGCGTGGGCGCGGACGTTGGCGTAGCCGGCGGGGGCTTCGATTTTGGCGACTTGGCCTGCGTCGGAGGAGAACCAGCGCATGCAGGCTTCGAGTTCGACGCGGTGATTGTCGGCGAATTCGTCGGGCATGAGGCTGGGTAGCATAGTGACGGAATCGGCGCGCAGATTATCGTCGACTGAGGCGCTGCCCGCGCCGTTGTTCAGTAGGGGCACGGCACTGCCGTGCCCGGCGAACGAACTTGGCTGGGACGCGCCATTTGGCGTGGTTGTGGCGTCGGGTGATTCGGACGAACCGGAGAACGTGGTTGCGAGGTTGTGCTGGTTTGGCGCGGGTTCGGCATTGGCGCGTTCGGGCACGGCATGCCGTGCCCCTACTGTCGACGTTGGTGACGCGTCGCTGAGCTTCATCACCGGGGATTCGGTCACCAGTTGCGCGATTTCGCGGTATTGCTTGGTGCGGGATTCTTCGTCGGGGATTACCAGCTCTTCTAGGCCGATTAGACGCTTTACCAACGCTAGATTTTCCGGATGCGAGAGGACTGCTTGCATTGCGGGATCCGGGCTGCCCAGGAGCTGCAGCAGGACGCCGCGCTGTTGCGACCATAGCGTCGGGTACTGCTCGTCCGTTTCCGGGTAGCTGAATAAATTCCCTTTCAAATCTGCGAGACGAATCCATTTTGATTCGAAGGCCGCGCCTGCGCCGAGCAGCGTGACCTCCACATCGTTCGGGCGATTGCGGCGGAAGCAATCGACGGCGAGCAGCATTACGTCCGCGTGGAAAAATTTCATGCGCCGCCAGACGAGGCCGATGCGGCCCATCGCTTGATCGCGCGCCATTGCGTAGCCGGCGGCGGTGTCATTATTGGCCATCGCGCCGCCGAAAAGCGCGGGAAACGCGCCGGTGAGAAATTGCGCGACGGGTCCCATTAAATTCGCGGCGTGCTCGGCGAGATCGGGCGGCACTTCCGCGGGCGCGGGCTGGAAAAATCCCGCGGCGAGCGATTGGCCGGGCTTCGAACGCGCGGGATAGTGCGCACCGGGCTCGGCGGTTTGATTTTGTAGCGCGTCGAAATCGAGCACTTCGCTATCGGCGTAAATCGGCGGGATGCCGTACTCGTAGGTTTCGATCTGCAGATTCGAGAGCGTGTTGAAGCGCTCCTGCACGCTGATGAGCGCGTCGCCAAGTGCAGGCCGGCCGCTCGAGCCGTCGCCGGGCAAAGCGTGGAGCACTCGCCAGTGATCGTCCATATTTTCGTTGCGCGATTCGCAGTAGGTGTCGCCGGCGAATGCGACGTACGCGCCGTCGGGGAAAAGCTGCAGCAGCTCGTCGCGCAGAGATTTATCGTCGAGCGCGAAGAAAGCCCACGGACGCAGCCAGGTGCGCTGGAACGTGATGAGATTGAAATTGAAATCGCCGCCTTCGGTGAGCGGCCCGCCCTGCGATTGCGCGAGACGCGCGAGGCGTTCGTATTCCTGCGAGCCGGTGGCGACGGGCGAACCGATCTTATCGGCGGCGTGCGGATACGCGGCGCGCAGGCGGGCCTGGTGCACTTCCATGTTCCATTGCAGGTACGGATATTCGTGCATCTCGCCGGCCCACGGCGGAGTTTTCAGTTCGAGGCCGCCGACAATGGTGATCACTTCCTGGCCGTTGGGGACGCGGAGGCGCGTTTCGACGGAGGGCACGGTGACGGTTTCGGCGGCGACGAAATTTTCGGAGGTGACGAGGGCGCCGCATTGGTCGCACGCGACCGATTGCGACAGTAGGGGCACGGCACTGCCGTGCCCGGCGATCGAACTTGGCGAAGCCGAGCCATTCATTTCGGCGCTGATGCCGGAATTGGCGGCGTCCGAACGGGCGGCTGTACTTGATGGCGCGGGGTTGCCGTTGGCGCGTTCGGGCACGGCATGCCGTGCCCCTACTGAAGAAACGGCGGCGGCGGGCGTTTCTTCGCCGCAGTCTGGGCAGACGTAGACGTCCTCGCCGATTTTTACTTCGCGGGCTGCGATTTCGGTTTCGGGGTGGAAGCCGAAGCGCTGGCCGTCAACCACGAAGCGGACGTACGCGCCCACTTTGCCGTCGGTCCAGAGATTGAACGCTTCGTCGACGATTAAATTTCCGATGCGGTTGTTGCGTTCGACAAGCTGCGCGACTTCCGTGGCGGCTTTCGCGGCGGAAACATCTTCTTCGGCCTGCGCGGAGGAGGGGAAAAAGCGGACGCGCGGCACGTCCTGCGAGAGCACGCTGACGATGGAGAGGCCGAAGGCCTGGTAAATATTCGTGACGAATTCGTAGCGCGGCAGATCTTCGATCGAAGACCCGTCGGTCAGTTTTTGTTCGAACGGGAGGTGCCAGTTCTGGTCGCGCTCGCTCCACCAGAGGTATTGCAGGCCGCGCCAGAATTGATGCGCCTGCTTGATGCGGCGGATTTCCTGGCGGCGCGTGGATTCCGATTCGGTTGAGAATTGTTGGACGATGCGGCGGAGCGCGGATTGGAGGCGCTCGGGGAGTTGTTCGTTATTCGCGCCGAATGGGGCGGAGGAATTCGCGCCGAACGGCGAGGCGGGATTGACGGCGCCTTCGATGGGGACGATCGAGGCGTCGGGTCTTGCAGTTTGATTCGAAGTGGACATTCGATTCTCGCTTGGGGGTGGCGGTTCTGTTATTTTGTGGGTCGATGAATGCGAGGAAACATGAACCGATTCGCGCCACGCCTGGGCAGCGGCTCGGCATAGTAATTGTCGGAGTGCTGCTGATGCTGCCGGGGATTGCGGCGTTAGTTGCGGGAAGCTTGTTCTACACGGACCACCGGAACCTGCTGGTGTTCGCGCCCTTTTCGTTGCTGATCGGAGTGGTGATGATTATTTTCGCGCTCCGCGTTGGGGTTAGGTAGCACAGGCATTCCTGCCTGTGCCGCAAGTTGCTAAGAGCTGTGTGTTCGCGATGCGAGGAAACTTTGGCGGCGTTGGGTTGGTGTTAGTAGGGGCACGGCATGCCGTGCCCGGCGATGGAACTTGGCTGGGTCGGGCCATTTGTAGCGATGTTCAAATTCGAAAGCACAGGCGAAACATTTGTAGCGGCGCGGTGCGTGGATGGCGAGTGCGTGCTTGTGGCGCGTTCGGGCACGGCATGCCGTGCCCCTACTGTCGGAAAGTGCAAAGAACGATGTCGCGATTTCCACCAAATGTCGCGAGCTGCGGTGTGTTGTTGCGTTGGCGCAGGCGTCGTTTTCATGACCGCCTGACCTGCGGGGCCTGTGCTACTGAACAGCTACTCGATTACTACTGTGGTTTGGCCGCGGGCTATCGCTGTGGCCAGGCGGCCGCCTCGGTCATCTGATGGGAAGCCGAACATGCAGTGGATGAAGCGGACGTCGTGGAGGTCGACTTCCCCGCCCTCGTAGCGCAAATGCGTGCCGATGAACGTCACATTTTTCCAGTGGATGCCGTCGAGGGTTTGCGCGGCGCCGGCGATGGTGAGGTTTTCGACGTGCACGTTGTCGGCGAAGAGGCGCGACATGGGCGGCTCGAGAATTTCGGCGCCGGAGGGCATGGTGGTCGCGTCGAGAAGATTGCCGCCGAGCGACGCGGGATTGAGCACGGCGCCGATGGCGAGGATGCGCGGCGCGCCGACGAAGACCTGGCCCGGCGCAGCGTTTGTCGCGGGCGCAGAATTATTCGCAGATGCGGAATTACCGGACGTCGAAGAATTCGCGGCCGACGGCGCGGATGATGAGCCGGCGGTGGGCGGCACGCCTGGTTTGGATGCGGATGCAGCGCCCGATGGCGCGCTCGATCCAGCAGACGCTGCTCGACGGCGGCATCGCTGCGCCCGTCGCGGTGGCGACGAGCAAGCTCGTCTATGTTGACCGACGACGGAGTGCCGGGCGGAACGGGTTCGATCGATGAGCGCAGCTCCGCGAGCTGGATACGCGCATCGGTGACGTGCGCGGTAAGCCGCGAGTTGGTGTGATACGCGGCGAGAACCTGGTCAAGCTTGGCGAGCGCGTCGTCGAAAAAATCGGGCGGCGTGGGCTGCGAACGAAGACGCGCAACGATGACGATGGATGCGGCGCGATCGACGGCGACATTCGTCTCGGTGGCGTCGCCTTCCGAGGCGTGGCGCTGGGCTTCGTCGAGCGCGACGATCACATCGCGCTGCCAGCCGGGAATAATGCCGGTGGCGGGATTCGTGGCGGTGCGGCTGCTGGGGGGCGCGCTTTCGTACACGGCCGCATTTGCGCGTCGCGCTGCCCTGGTGAGTGCGCAGCGCGTATTGAATGCCGCGAAACGTGAGCACCACGATCAGCGCGAACGCGAGGAGAATGATGAGCGGGCGAATGAACCAGGGCGCGCCGGAGGACCGGCTGCGGCGCCGTTCCCAATGGCGCACGCGTCCGCTGGGCGAATCGGAGAAGCGTTGGCTCATGGGCGAGGCGCGGCGGAATGTTCAGCGCAGGTCATGTGAGATTGCGGCGCGCGGTGCGACGCGATGCGACGCGCGGTGCGACGTGCGCCGAAATGCACATGAAGTATACGCGACGCCGCGCGATTCGGTGAGTAGCACAGGCATTCTGCCTGTGCCGCAAGTTGCCGGGCGCGGTGTGTCCGCGATGCCAGGAAACGTTGGCGGCGTTGGGTTCGGGTCGAGTAGGGGCACGGCATGCCGTGCCCGGCGAAAGAACTTGGCGTAGTCATGCCATTCATCAAGGACGGTTTTCAGTGGGACAGGCTTCAGCCTGTCCTCCTGCGTGCATTGAGTGCGATGTCGTGCGGAAGCCAAGATCGGAAGGATTGCGGCGTTACAACAGCGCACAGGCAGGAGTGCCTGTGCCACTGTAAAGCGAAGACTGGTAGGACATCGGCGATGGAGCCGTGGCTGCGTGGCGCGTTCGGGCACGGCATGCCGTGCCCGGTGAAAGAACTTGGCGGGGACGCGCCATTCGTCGCGTGTTCAGATTTGGAGACGACGGCAAAACACTTCTAGCGGCTCGGTGCGTGGATGGCGCGCGGTTGCTTGCGCCGCGTTCGGGCACGGCATGCCGTGCCCCTACTGAGGAAACGGCAGAAGCGAAAAGAACGACGTCGCGCGTCCAGCAAGCAAATGCGATCCAGGTGTGTTGTTGCGTTGGCACAGGCGTCGTTTTCATGACCGCCTGACCCGCGGGGACTGTGCTACTGAAAGGCGCTACAGAAGAACGTGTGCTACTTACAGTCTTCGGCGAATTGGTCGTGGAGGAAATTGGTTAGGTCGTTGTGATTGGAGAAGACGTGGGTTTCGGGGGCGGCGTGCATGGCGCCCTGGCGCGCGGCGTCTGGCATCGCGGAGTTGCGCGCTGACGACGAAGCGGATGCGTTCGCGCTTCCGTTCGCGCCACCGTTGGCGATTGACGACGACGGCGAATTTGGGCGGCCGAAGAATGAATCTTGCGCGGGCGCGTTTGCGGCGTTGCCGTTCGCGCGGCGATGGATGCGGGCTACGAAGCCGCGCTGGGCGCGTCCTGAGTGGGCGGGGACGAGTTCGGCGGCTTCGATTTCGACGCGATGGATTGGGCCTGGCGCGGATTTGGCGTAGGCGTCGGAGCTGGAATTAGCGCCGCTGCCGCTGGACTGCTGCTGTCATTGCTGCCGTTTGCGCTGGACGAGCTTGCGCCGGCGTCTCTTCTTCGCCTGTGTCGCCGCGCGCCACTTTTGCGGCGTGTTCGAGGCCTGGAGCGCCGCTTCGGCTTCGCGCGCGGCTTCGAGCGCATCGCCCACAACCGGATTCATGTAGTAACGACCGCGAATGTACGGCATGTTTTCCTCCGAGACGTAGCGCCGGGCGTCCTTACGGCGTGCCGGCGCTTTTCGAATTTACGTTTTGCTGCTGATCTAGCATTTCTATTCGTGCAAAGCGAAAGACAAAACGGCCGGCAAACCTTCATACCTCGGGAAGCCGGCGCTACGAAAGAACGGCGTGGCGAGGCGAGATTTCAGTAAGGGCACGGATGCCGTGCCGGTAAAGAACTAGCGGGATTGGGCCATTCGTCGCGATGTACCAATCAGACGAAGCGTCTGTAGCGGCGTGTGCGTGGATGGCGCGTGCGTGCATGTGGCGAGTTCGGGCACGGCATGCCGTGCCCCTACTGTCGGAAACGGCAAAAGCGAAGAAACGAACGATGTCGTGATGGGTGCCAGGGCCGAAGGCGTGCTGCGGCGATGCGCTGGCGCAGGCTGGATCGCTACGCTACGAAGAGGACAATCGCTGGCCGGAGCGCCAGCGCGTACGAAGGACTGGTGCGCGCTGCTACTGATGGGCCGGCGGCAGCGGATCCGCGGCAGGCTTTTCTTTTTGCGCGGATTCGAATTCGAGGAGGCGGTGGATTTGGGGCCAGGAACGGCGGCGCGTTGGCGCGGCGACGTGCGGTGTTGGCATTCGCGCGTGGGCGCGAATGATTTGCTGTGTGCGCGGCGGTGGCGGCGTCGCGTTTTGACTTTGCGTTGCGGCGAGATCGTCGAGCGATGCGGCTACAGGCGGAACGCCGGCGATGCCGAGGATGGAATTGAGCAGTGCGCGATTTTCAGCGCGGAGGCGGTCGACTTCGGTATCCTCTGCTGGTCAATTTCGACGTCCTGCTGGGCGATCACCGCGTCGAGTCGGGTGACGACGGCGCGTTCGAGCGCGAGTTTGGCTTCGAGGGTGCGGGCGTGGCGGGTTGTGGTGAGGCGGCGCCAGAATTTATGAATTTGCATGGTTTTCAGTAGCACAGGCATTCCTGCCTGTGCCGCAAGCTGCTACGTGCTGAGGGTTGCGACGCGAGGAAGGGATGGCTGCGTTGGGTTGATATCAGTAGGGGCACGGCATGCCGTGCCCGGCG
>CAWBRH010000056.1:0-43113 GCA_963790945.1 uncultured Acidobacteriota bacterium | reverse complement strand
CTATGTATTGCTCGAGCCATTGTCCGCCATGATGATTCCGTATTTCTTCGTGGCATTCAGGATCACCTGATTGGTGGCCGAGAATGTGGACACATCAAAACTCGACTTGAGCCGCAGCCGCATCCCCATCGGTGCGGCCATGGCCTGCGTCGAATTCGCCGCCCAGTGCGACGCGGGCGGCACAAACGCAGCGCGGCTGAACTGCAACGTGAAACGAATCGCATGGTTGATATGCCCGGCGGCCACTTCATCGTAACGGACGAGGCCGGGAAAATTGGCAGGCCTGCGGCGTCAGCGGAAGTCCACGTCCACGGGCGCTGCTCGTCGTTCTGCAAATCCCAAACTGCAGCCGAAGCGGCATTCCACGCGCCACCCGAACCGGCTGACGCGCTGTAGAGCTCGTATAGCCAGCAATTGTTGTTGTCGAGCACGAGCACGTGGCGGTCGCCACTCCCCGGATTGGGATAGCCCTCAATCGGAGCATTCGCCGGCACAGGCATCGGCCCTGGATCGCTTTCATCACCGTATGCGGTGAAATTGATGGGCACGAATCCCTGCGTTGAATCCACGACGACATAAGGAATGCCGATGCTCGATCCCTGATAGAGACCTGCGCCGAAGTCCGGATGGATCGTCACTGACCCGCCGATAAAATTAATCAGCGCCGCCGAATTGGGATCCACCGGCGCCGAAGAAATATCTTTGTTCCAGAGATTGTCAGCCGGGAATGGGACGAAACCATTAAGGCTGCCGCCCTGGCCAGGAGTCATCCCACTGCAAGCGCTAGGCGGTGGTGGCGGCGCGTTGGAGGTCACCTGCACGTTCACCGCATTCGATGTGCTCGCGCCGGGATTCGGATTCTGAACCGCTACTGAAAAGTCCCTGCCGTCGAAGCGGTCCCCGTTGCCGTTAGCTTTGTGGCGGAGACGAAGCTTGTATTGATCGCCGCGCCGGCGAACAACACTTGTGCGCCACTGATGAAATTGCTGCCGGTCACCGTCAGCGAGAATGCGCCGGTTGCAAAAGACTGAGGGCTTACGCCGCTGAGCGTCGGCGACGGATTCCACAGCGTGAGCGTTGTCGTGGCAGTAGCGCTCGAATCGGCCGCGCTGACGGCCTTGATCGCCGCTGTGCCTCCCGCCGGCATGGCGCTTGGCGCGCTGTACACCCCCGAAGCACTGATCGTTCCCACCGTGGCATTGCCGCCGGCAATCGGATCCACAAACCAACTCACGTTTTGATTCGAGGAACCGGTCACGGTGGCGGTCACTTGGTCCGTGCTACCTAGACGCACGTCCGGCGATGCAGCCGAAAGAACAACTGTAACGACCGGCGGCGGATTTTTTCCGCCCGAACCGTTACTCGTGCCACAGCCAATCTGGATGCTGAGCAGGATCAGCAACAGGATTTGGTTTGCGCGGCGCAAAATGACTCTCCGTGAACGGCCAAAATCGGATAGAGCTATCGCTCCACTATGCCGTCTGCGTCGCAGCAAACAACTGGACGAAAGTCCAAGAAGAGTGCAGGCCCGAAATAGCGTATTTAGCGCGCGCCGCTGCGTTCACGTCAATTCGGCAGGTCTGCAGATGAGGTGGCGACGGGAAGAAAGGGAGGGGCGCTCGTCCAAATTACCCGCCAGAGCACTCGGCGATAGTACTCTTGCCAGCTCTCAACCCTAACCAAACAAACGACTTCGGATACTGGTTCGCTTGGCACACGCATTGCACCAATCCTCTGCGAGCAGGAATGAAACTCAGAAAATGAAGCTTGGAAAAGAAAGCGCAACGGCAGATGAACCAAATGAGACACGACGCAGACACTGAACAACTGATTCCCAGCATTTTCTTTTTGCTGAAGAAATGGGAGTCGATCACTTGGAACCGGGAGGCCGGGACGATGAATTGGGACCAACTCGAAGGCAAGTGGAAGCAGTACAAAGGCGAGGTTCGTGAAAAGTGGGGCAAATTAACCGACGACGACCTGCACATCATCGCGGGAAGGCGGGAACAATTGATCGGCCGCCTGCAGGAGCGTTACGGCATCGCCAAAGAAGTTGCGGCCCGCGAAGCCGATGAATTCGTGAAGGCCCTCACCGCTGAGGAAGAAGTGGAACAGCGCGCGAATCGGGCTAGAGCCGGGCGCTAGCGATTTGGCTTTTGGTGGGAAGCAGGCGTCGCGAGGCAGGCCCGGAGCCCAGGACTCCGGGCCTGTTCCGCGATAAAAAGAACGCGAAAGGAACATCAACATGAAGCGCTCAGCGATAGCCGGCCTTCTGTTGGCTCTCATTGGAATCGTTCTATTTGCGCATCAGGATATCGCGCGGATCATGCAGAAACGAACATCGCCACACTAGGCCATCAGTTCAGCGAAGTGAAGCCGCACATTGAAAGCCGAGCAAGCATTTCCCGTAGCATCTTTGCTCGCAGGTTTTTTCTTTATGAGTGGAGTCGGTCTAGTTGCGGTGAGCGCGCATCCGGTCGCTCTATCGCAGACGAGAAAATTCCGACGGCCAAGGGAGTGATTCGGTCTCGTTTAATCCTGATTGCGATATTCTTCCGGTACGTCGTCTTCAAGCACTTCGCGCGTCTTCACTTCCGATACATCCGGATCCGGCGCGTTCTCAACCCCACTTACAATCCCCGCCTCAAAATCCTGTCCCTCTTCGGCAAGCTCTCGCACGCTTTCAGAATCGACGTCCTCAATGCCCGAGAGTCCCTGGGTGTCGCCTGACTGTCCACGCTTCCGCCGCCAATCCCACTCCCTGGCGAATCTGTGCGACCGGCTGTTCGGTCAATTGGGTGCTGCGTGGAGCGACGCCTGCGGGGAGCAGCTTTTTTGTTTTCGCAGAAGCCTTCGCTCGGGACGCTCGGGAACCGATGTGAGTTTGCTCTTGCGCGCCGGCTTGGCGGCTTTTGCTGTTTTCTTTTTGCGGGTGGTCTTTTTCTTAGCCATCCCCAAAGTCTAGCACCGCGCACATAGCGACCGCAAAAGCCTTTCTGTCGATAGCCGGTGGGTCAAACGGCCGTGGCCAGCATCAGAGTATAGTGGAAAGGGTGCGCCACGAGATTCAATAGCCAGGGAACAGGACTGAAACGCCGAATGGACGCCGAACGCGGCCCTCGAGGCCGAAGCAAGCCTGAAAAGTCGAAAGGCGCATGGAAGCTCCTTCCGGACGTGTGGGAGCTTATCGAGCCGCGCAAGGCGATCCTCGCGCTGGGCTTTGGGCTGATGCTGATCAATCGCGTCGCGGGGCTCGTCCTTCCCGGCTCGACAAAGTTTCTAATCGACAACGTCATCGGTAAGCATCAGCGGCAACTCCTGTTGCCCATCATCCTCGCAGTAGTCTGCGCGACGCTCGTCCAAGGCGTGACGTCGTACGCGTTGACGCAGTTGCTGTCGAAATCCTCGCAGCGAATGATCTCCGACCTTCGCATTAAGGTGCAGGCGCACATCGGCCGTTTGCCGGTGTCTTTTTACGACGCGAATAAAACAGGCGTGCTGGTCTCGCGCATTATGAGCGACGTGGAGGGCGTCCGGAATTTGATCGGCACCGGCTTGATCGAATTTGCCGGTGGGATCATGACTTCGATCTTCGCTCTGGTCGTACTGCTGCGTATCAGTTCGAGCATGACGGCTGTCGCCGCGGTTGTGCTGATCGCATTCGCCATCTCGCTGAACAAAGCCTTTAAGACCATCCGTCCCCTTTTCCGCGCGCGCCCGAAAATAAACGCGGAAGTTACCGGCCGCCTCACCGAATCCCTCGGCGGCGTTCGGGTGGTGAAGGGCTATCACGCCGAAGAACGGGAAGGCAAAGTGTTCGCCGGCGGCGTCCATCGCCTGCTCGACAATGTGATCAAGACGCTCACGATGACGTCGCTGATGAGCCTTTCGTCCACGGTGCTGATGGGCCTCGTGAGCGCTGTGATCATGTTCCTCGGCGCGCAGAAAATTCTCGCTGGAACTATGACGCTCGGCACCTTCATCACGTTCACGATTTTTCTCGGCATGCTGATTGCGCCGCTCGTGCAGATCGTCAGTATCGGCCCGCAGTTGACCGAAGCCATCACCGGCCTCGAGCGCACCCGCGAAGTCTTGAACGAAAAACCGGAGGACGACAGCCCGACCGCACAATCGTTCTCGGACCGTGTTACGGGTTCAGTCGACTTTCGAGCATGTCGACTTCTCCTACGACACGGGCAAACCTGTGCTGCATGACATTAACTTGATTCGCGCCCGGCACCGTGACCGCTCTCGTAGGCCCATCCGGCGCGGGCAAATCAACAATCATCGGCCTGATCGCCGCATTTTATGTGCCCACCAGCGGCCGCGTGCTCGTGGATGGCTATGACCTCGCGCACGTCCGGCTCGATTCCTACCGCACGCAGCTCGGAGTCGTGCTGCAGGACACGTTCCTCTTCGACGGAACGATTCGCGAGAACGTCGCCTTCGCGCGTCCTGATGCCACCGAGAGTGAAATTCTGGAAGCATGCCGCATCGCGCGCGTGGACGAATTTGCCGAGGGATTCGAGAACAAGTACGAGACGGTGGTCGGCGAGCGCGGCGTGAAACTGTCCGGCGGGCAGAAGCAGCGCGTCTCAATCGCGCGAGCGATTCTCGCCGATCCGCGCATTTTGATTCTCGACGAAGCGACCTCGAGCCTCGACTCCGAATCCGAAGCGCTGATCCAGGAAGGCCTCCGATATTTGATGCGCGGTCGCACTACTTTCGTGATAGCCCACCGCCTCTCCACCGTGCGGCGCGCTGATCAGATTTTAGTGGTTGAAGCCGGACGAATCGTAGAACGCGGCACTCACGAATCCCTCTACGCCGCCGGTGGCCGCTACTTCGAGCTTTACACGAAGCAGCATGGCGTCGAAACCAACCTCTTTTTGGCGCCTGGCGAGGGTGGTTCCGCACCGGAGGAGTCGGAAGTCTCGGATGGCGAAGCTGCTCCAGCAGGCCAGAGCGAAACCGATCTTCCAAACGCTATTCGTCTTCTGCGCGGCCCCGGCAACTAAATCCACGTCGTCTCACAGGATGCGCTATCAGATATCTCACACTTGGAATCGGCACGTCAGCCAGACGCCGGGTCCCTTCAGTTATTTACCGCGCCATGCACACCCTGTACAATCTCCGCTCCTCGCATTTCTGATTGCAAGAACCGGAGGCTCCCATGGTCGCACGGGTCACTCACTATCGCATTCGTCCCGGGAAGCTCGATGAATTCACGGCCACCGTGCAATCGCTCACCGCCGCGATGGATAAGCTGAAAGGGTTTCGGGTCCTGTTGGTGCTGCTAGGCGATGAAGCAGCGAGCCAGGAGGTCACAGCGATTTCCACCTGGGATTCCATCGAGGACATGAAAGATAGCGACAGCGATTCTTTCTATTACCACGTGGTGTCCAAATTGATTGGCTGCTGCGAAAGCTTCTCGCCCATGCACGCACAGGAAGTCATGGTCAGCAAATTCGCAAATTGCTGACGATTCCGCCCGCCGATTCGTCCGCAGAAATTCGACTCGCTCGCTCATGCCTGCGGAATATTTGTCCACATCGGGGTACACTGCTCCTGCGCTTACGGCTGGCCAGCCCCTCCGTCCGCAAGCGTTAATTCCGGAGACTTAATCGAGTGTCAGGCCCTACCGAGCTGCTGCGTCAAATCCCCGCCGAGTTCACGCTTCCGGCGGCCATCATCATCGGCTCCATCATTCTGGTGAGCCTGGTGCTCTTCCATGGCATGGGCGTCCATTGGGTTTCCACGATCCATAAACGAGGCGAACTCCGCTTGCGCGCCGGGCGTCCTCACGTTTTCGCCGCGCTTGTTCTTTTCGGCACTGCCATCTTCCTTCTGCTTTCACTTCACATTATCGGCGTCATCTGGTGGGCCATCGTGCTCAGGCGTCTCGGCCTGATCCACACCGCGAAGGATGCCATCTATTTTTGCGCGAACGCCTACACCACGCTCGGCTATGGCCAGGTTGACCTCGACCCCCAATACCGCATTATCAGCCCCATCATTGGAATTTCCGGATTGTTTACGTTCGCATGGACCACCAGCATGCTCGTCAATATTGTGCAGGCTCATAACGCGCTTCTCGAAACTCTTGAACTCGAACGCGCCAAACAGAAAGATCTCCGCCGAAACTTGAAACTCGCTGTTGGCGGAGCACTCGCCCAGGAGCGCAAAGCTGAACGAGCCGCCAACGCTTCCATCAGCAGGAAAGCGCAGGCGCTTCGCTACGGCGCCATTGGCAACTCTGGCGCGAGGAGCGCCAGAAACTCAAAGAGATCCGCCAGGGTTTTTACGCAGAAACGAAAGACTTGATACACGCGGAACAGGCTGCAGAAAATAAGCTCGGTTCGCCCGGCACAGAAGCGTCTCAACCCGCCCCGAAGCAAACTCCTCCGCAAAAACCATAGCAACCGCAATTGCGAAAAGAACTTGCATCAGGGAAAATCGAGGTAGCTAATAAATAAAATGGTGCCGGAGGAGGGACTTGAACCCACACGGGCCGTTAAGCCCACCGGATTTTGAGTCCGGCGCGTCTGCCAGTTCCACCACTCCGGCACGTGTTGCGGCAGCACGGCGCCTTTCAGCGCCGCTTTCAGACTAGATTGAATGTATCGCTTGTGAATAGCGCCGGTCAAGCTGCCCCAAAGATCACTTCGCATCTCTTGCGAGTTAGAGACCATCTGCCCACCGTATCCGCATGCTATTTCGTTGCGCCGTCAACCTCTTAACGCCGTTTAATCTCTGCCGGCGCAAAAAATCGCCGCCCGCGACTAATCCGCCGTTGCCTTTCAATAGCACAGGTATTCCTGCCTGTGCCTGCGTAGCAGCACGCCACAAACCGCGAACGCTTGTCGCACGCGCGATTTCGATCCTCCCGCCGTCGCCTTTCGCCTTTCTCCTTTCTCCCACCTGACGGCTCCAACACACCTTGAAGAAATGCGTGAGCCAATTCGCCCCGCTTTCTCGCACTAACGGTTAGAAGGTGGAATCCGGAAGCAACGTACTGAAATCATCTGTCCGGAATCTGTCCTTCCATGAATACTGTTGTCGCCGTGAAACGTTTCTTTCTCTTGGGTAATAAAAGCGAGGCTGCCATGACTCCTGTTTCCCGTCGTTTCATTTCGTTGCTCAGCATCTCCTCGCGCACACGCGCTTCACTCTTGGCGATCGCAGCTTGCGCCTTATTCGCGATGGCCGCCGCGCCATCCGCGCGCGCCGACGGTTTCACCTACACCTACACCGGCCTTCCCTTCGATACTTTCTCACCGGGAAGCACCTGCCCGCCGCACTGCGGAATCGCAGCCACGCTTAACCTCCCGGCACTCGCCTCGCAGGGCACGGTGGACTACAACTCGATTGTCGTTACGGATGGGCTCGCCCTACTGTTCGACATCAGTATCTCGTCGGATATCGCATCCTCTGAGATCTCTTGGACTCCAAACTTCGGAATGTTCTCTTTCGTCTTCACGTCGGACCCTTTTCCTTCGATTGCCTGCTCCACCGGCCAGATGGAGGAAGTCGTGATGGGCTTCACCAATGAGGCAGACGATTTCTCAGAGGGCGAATGCGTGGATTCCTCGGGAGACATCGAGAGAATTATCTGGCACGATACCGTCGAAACAGGAGGCACTTGGAGCGGACCAGGAATCGCTACATCAACCGTTCCGGAGCCATCCGCGGTACTGCTACTTCCGTTGGGCCTTCTCGGCCTTGCATTCTTGGGCTACCGTCGGCGTTGTACACCTTTTTCAGGCGAAAATTTCTAGTTGAGTTCGGATCGTCTAAGACGGGGACCGTCGCACCGTGCCTACTTCACTGTCACCCTAATCTCGCGCTCTTCGCCGCCCGCCACCTCAACCGTCGTTCCACCCGCCAGATATCCTTGCATCACCTCCGGCTTCGCCCACTCAAGGTCCCAATTTTTCACGGCAACCACCGTGTACTTTCCCGGCGACACCGGATTCAGCGAAAACGATCCATCGCTGTCGCTCTGGTCCCGCCGATAATCCGCAAGTTCCCGAAGATCCTCCGGAACAAGCACCACCATCATTCCCGGCGCCGGCTTCCCTCCCCGTTCCACGATCCCCTTCACGCGCCCATTTACGCCACGTGCCAGAGTCAAAACCAATCGCAGGTCGCCGCCACTACTAATCTCGATCTTGCGCCCGGTCGCTTTTGTTCCGTTGGCGCTCAGACTTCGAAGCTCCAGTCCGCCCGGCGCCGCAGCAAAAATTTCGTAAACTCCCGGTTCAATCTCGTCGGAAGAAAAACTGAAATTCCCAGCCGAGTCTGAGGCCTCCCCGAAAGCGTTTCCCTTGGACGCATTTCTCAGCAATACGCGCGCACCCGGCAGTGGAGACGCGCTTCCTTCCGACTGAACGGTTCCGCTCACGACTCCCGCAGGCGCAATTCCCCTCACATCAAGTGTCTGCCCGTCCGCAGGATCCAGCGCAACCGACTTGCTGACTTTGCCGGACTGCCGCGCATCTCCAGAATTGTCGGCAATCACCTGGACGACTGACGGGCCGGGACGTAGGCCGTCGATTTCCATCACGAGGGGGCCTGACGATTGACTCGCGTCGCCATCTTCGCCATCTTCGCCGTCCTCGCCGTTCTTGGGAGCACGGTCGGATACGAGCGGTCGAGTGGGAACTTGCGACTGATCCTGGTAAGTACCGAGAACAGGTTGCTTGACGATCACCTGCGTGTAACTTTGCGGATTTGCCTCACTCATCTCAAGGCGCATATGCAGCGCAGGCACTGGCACGAGTCTCATGTCAGCCCGCGCGCTACCGCCCGCCTCCACGCGGATAGACGCCGCGCCACTCGCGTCAGTCGCATTGGGGTAGTAGGTAATCGGATAAACCAAATCGAGGCTGGAACCGCGTTGCCCGGGCTTTTGCGAAGCTGCCCCGCCGCGGGAAAAAGCTCGCGCGTATGCCGTATACCATGGCTCCGCAGACACGGCCAGATAGTAGCTGCCACTCGGCAGCGACGTGAATCGATACTGTCCCTCATCGTCCGTGTTTTTCTGTGTCTGGAGATGCTTCACATGCCTGCCGTTCACGGATTCCTCACGAAATAAAAGCATTCTCGCGGACTGAACCGGCTCGTCAGCCTCATCTATCACCTCGCCGGAAATCACGCCCTCCGGCGCCAGCGGAAACACCAAATTTTCTGTATTCAGGTTTGGCCCCGCCAGAATTGCAGACGTGAACCGCTCGTGCTGTAAATACATCTGCTCAACGTAACCCTTCCGCCGCGCCCTCAGGACGTAGCGGTCCGCTGGAATCTGGGTGAACACAAAGCTTCCGTCTGCGCCGGCTCGCACCGTGCGACTCATCGAACCCGACGCCGCGTTCACCTCCACATATGCGCCAGCCACAGGCGCATCCGTCATCGAATTCACCACGCGGCCCGTGATTCGGAAACCGCCCCTAACTGCCGCGTTGGTCTGCTGCGTTGCCTGTGTCTGCGGCGCTACCGGAGCTTTCGCGCGAGACGCATCCTGCGTTGCGCTTCCCCCCAACAAAAGTGCTATCCACGCCAGCGTTTCGAGCATGGTTTCACTTCTCCCCCTGCACGAGTTCCAGGTCCACGCGACTCTCTTGCTTCGGACCGACTGTTACGTCCTGTGCCTTCGTCAGGTAATCGCGCAGCACCTCCGGGTTTTTGTATTCAAGATCGTCCGCCTGATCGATTGCGAGCGCGTGATACGAGCCCGGCGCGAGGTCCCTGATCGTGAAGGCCCCGTTCGTAATTCGCGTCTCTTTTACCAAGCGAGGCGCACGGCTGGACACCAACAGCACCATCCCGCTCGCGGGCGCCACGCCTTTCCCTCGAACATTCCCACTCACTTTCGCGCCGTCATTCCTTAACGTGACTTCGATCGCTTCCGTCGTTCCTCCCTCGGGCACTGTCAAGTCCTCCGTCAACAGATCAACGGACCCATACAGCGCGGACTCCACGTACCACCCCGGACTCGGCCTGATGTCCACCGAATAGGATCCCGGCTCCACTCTCTTAATTACCATGCGTCGTTCATCGCCATCCGCTTCCTGTTCGGACCAGCGCGCACCCTGGCGGTTCATCTCTTGTTTCTGTGTGAGAATGACGGAGCCGGTCGGAATATTTTCATTGGAATCTGCGGTCTCGTTCGTTCGAAATTCCACCGGAATCAACGCCGCGGATGCCACGGATAGGGTCACGTTCGCATTATTCGAGTCCACATGCAGCGGCATCCTGCCTGCAGAAGAAATTCCCCCGTCATCAAAGCAGTTCGCCACGAGTGTGTAGAATCCCGCCTGCACCTCCTGGCTCCGAAACAACCCCGTCGCCGGGTTCATCCACACACGAATCCCAGTGTCCTGTCCAGAGCTGTCCACAAGCCGTAGATGGCACGGCTGTGCGGGCATTCTGCCGGCGACAGCGCCCGAAATTCGATACAACGGCACAGTGCTTAGGGAGAGCTCCAGTCGCGTCCGCTTCCCCGGATTCACCTCTACAATTGCCGCCCCTTCCAAATCTGAAGCGTTCGGATAGAACACTCGCCCATAGCCAATATCGTTCCCTTGGGCGTCGTCCCCGATGTGTCCCACTAGTCGAGAACTCGGCCCCGCAGATACGTAGTATTTTCCCGGACGCAGACCACCGAGTCGGTACTCACCTTGCTCGTCTGTCTGCCCGCCTCCATGCTGGGTCCAATAACGGTGCCCTTCCTCAACCTGCGAGCCCAATACGCCCACCCGCAAACCCTCCACCCCCTCGCCATCCTCACCCGTCACTTTCACCGCGATCGCGCTCTCCGGACTGAGCTTCAACACCAGCGGCGATGTATCCCCGCCGATCGTGACCATAGTGGGAGATCCAGCGGAGAGATCTGTATACCCCGGCTTATGTGCGATGATTGCAGCTTGGCCCTGCGCAAGGTTCTCGAATCGGAATTTGCCGCCTTCATCTGTGAGAGCTGCTTGCGATTGCACTCCCATCAACGCGACCAACGCTCGCCGGATCGGTGCGCCCGTCAAAGCGTCCACCACGGTCCCGCTCAGGGTGTACTGCCCCGCAGCACTTGGTTTATCTATGGCTACAGGTGGGCCCAGGACGACTTGGAATGCAACCACGGGTCTGGCAACCACACAGGAAGCGGCGCCGAAAGCAAACACTAAAATTACGTTCCGCAAGAGGTGCATCACCCTGTCACGCATGTTTCCTCTTAACCGGTTGAATACTTTGGCGAATTATATCTCAAACCAATCGGATAAGTCCTAAGGGCGTTACCTCGCTTCAGACATGGATCTCCTCACTCGGCACAGCCCATTTGGAGTGCGTGCTTGTCCTGAGCGGAGCCGAAGGGCGGCTCGCCGTCGCTTTCATAAGCCCAGGCTTGCCGGGGTTATTCACGGCGAAAGGGACGCTAAGCCAGCTTCAATGAAAAAGCAGAGGAATAGCTGTCTTCATGAAGGTAGTGAACGAAGGCTCAGTGGGCAGGCTGCGCCGTTCGAAGAAGCGATCTGCTAGAAGCTCGACTAGCCTGCCACGGTGCTCACTTCGGAGCGTAGAACAGATAATCCGCAGAATACGGGACGCGTACTTCCCCGCCCGAGTGCGCACTGTCACACCCGGACGCAGGCGCTTTGCCACCTTTGGTGTTCAGACGCTGGATCGTCGTAGCGCGCGTCAGCACTCCGTTACCTTCATGGCTCACAATGTTGACCAGAAGCCACGGAATCGAATCAGCGTCAGGCGAAGGAGCATTCGCAACCGCCTTCCCGATCACCCGGCTGCCGTCATTTGCTTCCCACGACGGTCCAGCGAAATGCTTACCGAAAGCTTTACCATCCTGGTCGAAGAGCTGCGCGTCAGGAGCCTTCAGCACCCACGCGAATTGCCCCGCCTCACCCTTGCAGGCGTAAACCTGATCGCCCTTCGCATGCAGCCGAAAAAGGAGCTGTTCATTGGCTGGCGGCTGGAGCTTTTCCGGCACCTCTTGCGCGCCAACAGCGCACGAAAGAATCGCGCTCGCAACGGCAAGTAGCGCAACACATCCGAATCCGCCAACGTGATTGAGCATAGGAAGTCTCCTCCTACCAAAGCGCAGAGCGGGTGGCTGCGGCAATATAACTCAAGTCACCCGCATCATGAAACAGAACAGCGGGCGAGTATCGGGCAATAAGAAACTCGGAAGGTCTGCGGTTCAATCTCCACGCGCCCGCATCACCACAAACACAGCGCAGCAAGCAACACCATGAATATTGCCGCCAACAAAGAAGGCGAAATGCGGGGCAGGGTGTACCATTGTGCGGATTCAAAAATTAAAGCCGTAGCGGCGGCGAAAGAAAACTCCGAAGGAAACTAATGCTGCGTGAAAGACGACTGGCCGTTTTTCTGTTTTTCGTTGGCTTCCTGCATCCGTCGGTTAACGCCGGCGCGCAAAACGTGAAGTCTACGTTCGACAAATCCGCGGATTTCACAAAATACAAGAAATATACGTGGGGATCAAATTATCTGCTCACTCTACAGCCCAAAGACGTTCAGGAACGCATCAACATGGCGATCGTCGATTCCATTAACCGGAATCTTCGAGCCGCGGGTTTCGTCGAAGACGATAGCCATCCGGACTTCAGGGTCACCTACGAGGCCGGAGGGCAACCTCAAGCCGATGTGGGCGCTCAACGACCCTTGTACGCTTCAGACATGGTTGGCTACTACTGGGGTAATCTCAGCGGAATTTCCTCAGACGTGTGGGTTTCCAGCTTGGCGAAAATAAAAATTACCGTCACCGACGCCACCACAAAAAGCAATCTTTGGCAGGCCACCGCTTCCAAAACGATTCACGATCCTATGAAATTTACGAACAACCTCCAGCAGAATGTCGACAAAGCCATCCAAAAGACAATGAAAAGTTTCCCTCCAAAGAAGTGATGAGATCAAATCTTGAAGTCCCGTGTGGAGGGTGCGCTCTCGGTCATCGGAGCGGATGCAGATGGGCGAACCTTTTGGCCGTTGGAGCGCCGCAGTACGGGACGAAGTTCCTCAGGGTGGTCCTGAAGATAGGCGAGCAGGCGGCGCCTTTTTTCCTTGCCTCGTTTGCTACTGGCGGCGGATTTAGAATCTTCGGCCATCCATTCCGGGATGCGCGCGGCTACGCGGTCGTAAATCGAGAGCCACATCTTTTTTACGGTCGGTAAAGAGACGTTCAGCTCCCGGGCCAGAGCGGGATTGGTTCCCGTGTTATTGGACATGCAGCGCATCAGCATGCGCTGTTCGCTCGCGCTGAAGTAAAGAAGCGGCGGCTGGTAATCAAACAGTGTGCCAACCCAAGAGCCGGGCCGGCCACGCTCGAGTTCCCGCGTGATCCCGACAACATGAGGGCTCCTGGCAAATTCCTCTTTTCCTTTCTTGAGTGATTTCACATAGCGCGCGGCTTTGGGATCCCAGTAGAGCCCGCCCGCGTCGATGGCCCACTGCAACCGCTGCGGGCTCTCGGCTTGAGACGTGATCATTTCCTTCAAACGATACCCGCGATGTATCTCGATATAGGCGCGTCCCATCAGGTGATACATCTCGCTATGTTCCGCAAACGCCGGATGAGGAAGCGTTTCCCAGACGAGCTCGTTGAGTCCCTCGCCAGAATTGGCTTCGCGAACTTCTCTGTCGGAAAGCACGGGGGAATCTGCGCGTAGGGCGCGTCTGGTCAGTTCGGCACCGACCCAAAATTGTGGCGTCGCTTTCATCTCGCGAACAAATTCGTCGCGCACAAACACGCCCACGCCGACCCCGGCGAGAGTGACGCGGCCTTTCTCGACCTCCTCGAAGACTGCCGTGGTCATTGCCTCCGAGCCGAGCAAGCGAAGCCACGCCCGGCTCAAACCCTTGATAGCAGAGCCGTAGCGCGGGCCGATCACGGGGTGGGCAGCAATGATCTTGGCGCATCCCGCCACGTCTCTCGGTTCCATGGAACGCCAGCGAAAAGGCATAGGGCTACCCCTGGCCGGCCAACTAAATGCAGATTATGGTCCTTTTAGGTCACTTGTAATTAGCATAAGCGCTGCTAGGATTCCAGCCCTCTCCCCAACGGAGGGCTTATGAGCCCAGTTCATGGAACTCCAGCAAATCGTACGAACGCCCCAATCCTGAGGTTGTCGCTCTTGGTTCTTGGTTTGAGTTTATTTTTTGTGAATGCGGCTCGGGCGGACACCTGGAGTGCTGGGGCGTTTACGACTTACGATCAGGCGGAGTGGGGCAATTCACCCTTGCGGCTGGTAAATTGTTGAGCAACGAATACGGCACGGTTTATTTGTCGACGGGCGATCTCTTCGATATAGGGACCGCGAGCCCGGGGTTTTTTGTCGAATTCACTTCTGGGTTTGACTTGGGAGATTTTCTGCCTGCGTCTGGGACTCCTGGAGCGCTAGATACCGACTTGGAAAATCCGACGACGACCTCGGCCGGAATTTTCGCAGGCCAAGTGGCTGGATTGAAGCTCAACATAGATTTTTCCCGCGGCTGGACTTTTACCGGATATGTCAGGACTGCATTTCGGAGATTTGGTTTTAACAGGAATGACGGGCACAGACGCTGGGCTCAATGGCCTTACCGTAAGCCAGTTTCTCAGCCTCGTTGATACGGCACTCGGGGGAGGGGATACGGGCTTCACCTTTACCGACCTCAACTTCGAACTGGCACAGCTCAACAACGCATTTGACGACGGCACCGTGGCGAGCACGTTCGCGCAAGACCATCTCGTTGCCCCCGGCTCGTCGTCTGTGGGGGTGCCGGAGCCGCCCACGCTACTGCTTGCGGCGGTGGGCGTCCTGGCTGCTGCCATCTTTAGAAAAACGCGCGCTCTGGGCCGTCCAAGTTTTTGAATCTCATCGGGGGTTGAAATGAAAATGCTTACCGGAATATCCACTCTGCTCTGCGCCGCTCTATGCCTATTCATGGGCCCATCGGTCAAGGCGGACACGCTTTTGTATACCGACGGTCCGATCAACGGCACGCTCGATGCTGGGGGCATCAGCCAGGGGCGTGGTCCGCTTTCGGATTCTTTCACCGTCGGAGGCAACTCAGCCCTGACGGTGGCTGTGGTCGGCCTCTGGCTATCCCCCGGGGACACCCCCGTGGCCGTCGACTGGGAGATAGGGACCACTCCATTCGGCTCGGAGCATCGCTTCGGGGACGTCGAGTTTCTTCGATCAGACGAACATGGGTCCCAATGCCGCCAACTTTGACATCTGGCAGTCCAGCTTGGACATGGGCGGAGCAGTGCACGCGGGGACAACCTATTGGTTCTCCCTGAGCAATGCGACGACTGATCCCGCCTTCAGTGGCGACGACTTCGTTTACTGGGACCTTAACGATGGCCCATCAAGCGCATTTCAACTAGCAAATGGAACCGATCATCCCGTCGGGGCCCAGCCATTCGATATCTTCGGCAACCCAGTCACCACCACTCCCGAACCGGGCAGCATACTGTTGCTTGGCTCGGGCCTTTTGAGCCTCGCGGGTATTCGGCGTCGCCCAATCTCGAAATGAGGTAGGCGAAAAGCAATTTCTGCCCGCCCCGGTGGACGCGGCTTCTTGCTTCCGCCTTCGCTAGACCGTGCGGGACGGGATATGGTCCTTTTAGGTTACTTGTAATTCGCATAAGCGCTGCTAGGATGCCAGCCCTCTCCGCAACGGAGGACTTATGAGCCCGGTTCAGGGAATGCCAGCAAGCGGTACGAACGCCCCGATCCTGAGGTTGTCACTTTTGGTTCTTGGTTTGAGTTTGTTCTTTGTGAGTACGGCTCGGGCGGACACTTGGAGTGCGGGCTCCGTCGTAACCTATAACCAATCAGAGTGGGGTGATCCGACGAACCCCGGGGGGATGTTGCTGGACGACAAGTTCGACTCTTTATATCCCACCGGCGTATTCCTGATTGGCAGCACGACGCCGGGCTTCTTTATGGTTTTCACGGGCGCTGTGGATTTGTCGGATTTCCTCCCGGCTTCCGGGCTTCCGGGACCACTGGATGCGAACCTCGTTAATCCTTCCACCAGCTCCGCGGGGCTTTTCGGAGGCGAAGCGGCCGCATTGAAGCTGAATCTTGACTTCTCCAACGCCGGCTTGCTTCCCAACTCATCCGGCCTGCTGCTTGGAAATCTGGTTCTCACGGGATTCAACGGATCTGAGTCGTCGCTCAATGGACTCACTGTCGATCAGTTTTTTGCTATCAGTCAGGCGGCACTCGCCGGGCAGGCGACGAGCGTTTCATTTGCGGATATCGACAACATTACCGCCAATATCAACGACGCATTTGACGCTGGCCAGGTCGACTCGTTCGCGCAAGACCATCTCATTGCACCCAGCTCGTCTGTGGGGGTGCCGGAGCCGCCGACGCTACTGCTTGCGGCGGTGGGCGTCCTGGCTGCTGCCGTCTTTAGGAAAAAGCGCCTTCTGGGTCGCCCAAATCCGATCTAAACGAATCACCGGAGGTTCCACGTGAAGAAGACCCAGGTCGCTCTCGCCGCATTCGCACTGGTTGCCTCAACTCTCCTTGTAACTGGCACTGCTCGGGCAGACACCTGGAGTGCGGGCGCGTTTACGACTTACGATCAGACGGAGTGGGGCGACTCTGCCAGTTCTGCAGGTATGTTGTTGCAGGCCGAATACGGCTCGGTCTATTCCTCGACAGGCGATCTCTTCCATATAGGGATCGTGAGCCCAGGATTTTTTCTTGAATTTACTTCTGCGTTTCACTTGGATGACTTTCTGCCGGCAAATGGGGCTGTTGGGCCGCTGGTTACCGACTTGGCAAATCCGACCACGACTTCGGCCGGAATCTTCGCAGGTGAAGTGGCGGGATTGAAGCTCAACATAGACTTTTCCGCGGCCGGACTTTTGCCCGGCACATCGGGGCTGCATTTCGGAGATTTGGTTCTAACGGGAATGACGGGTGCAGACTCCGGGCTCAATGGCCTTACCGTAAGCCAGTTTCTCAGCCTCACCGAACAGGCACTCGGGGGAGCGGATACGGGCTTCACCATTACCGACCTCGACATCGAGTTGGCGCAGCTCAACAACGCGTTTGACGATGGCCAGCCCGAACAGTTCGCGCAAGACCATCTCGTCGCTCCCGGCTCGTCTGTGCCCATGCCGGAGCCGCCGACGCTACTGCTCGCCGCAGTGGGCCTCCTGGCTGCTGCCACTTTTAGGCGTCGGCAGGTCACTTAGTCTTAGTAGTGTGAGCACGTCAAGGAGGGAGTTCAAAATGCGAAAGAGCTTGCGGATCATCCCCGTGCTATTACTGTTCGCGGCCATCGGCGCGCCCACGGTTGCGAGGGCCGACATTACCTATGCAGTGGATGAAACGGTCGGGGCTGGCTCCGCGACTGGTTTCATCACGACCAACGGAACCCTTGGAATTCTCGATACCGCCGACATTCTCAATTGGAACCTTACTTTGAACGACGGCACCAACCCTCCGGTTGACCTCGAAGGGCCCGCGAGCGGCAACAATTCCCTCGTGCTTCTGGTCGGATCGGATTTGACGGCGACGCCCTCGCAACTGATCTTCGCTTTCGGCACCGCCGACGGAGGCAGGCTCCAGTTCTATGTCAGTGGCGGCCCCATCATTTGCTACAGCACCATCGTCGATTGCACGGGCACGCCCGTAGGTATATCGCTGGACACGCTTACTCCCGACACCAACTTCGTTTACACAGCGTTATCGGACACCGAGGGAATAGCAGGTCCTGTCCCGGCTCCCGAGCCGAGTACTCTCATCCTGTTGCCGGCGGGCATTGCGCTGCTGCTCTTGACGAAAAAACGACTCGCCTGGCATTCCAACTGACGGGCCACGCAGGCAAGGTTGCTGGCCTGCGTATCTTCGCGTTTCGGGCGGCAACAACCTGCGCCAACGATTCTCAAGCAACCCCACGACGTTATTCGGAGTGGAGCACCGTGATTGGATCGAGGCGCATGGCGCGCAGCGCCGGGATATAGCTGGCAGCGAGCGCGACAGTGGTAAGCACAAGGGTGACGCCGGCGAAGGTGAGCAGATCGGTGGGCGACACGCCGTACAGCAATCCGGCCATTAGGTGCGAAACAACGAGCGCGCCGACCAAACCCAGCCCGGTGCCGACGGCGGCCAGAGCGAGCCCACGACGCAGAACCATCTTCAGGATGGCCCCTCTTTGAGCTCCCAGCGCGAGGCGAATCGCGATCTCGCGTCTTTGTTCATTCACCAGCATAGGAGATGGTTCCGTAGATTCCAAGTCCGGCGAGCAGCAAGGCAGTGGCGGCAAAGAGCGCCACCATTTCCATGGAGAATCGGCGCACGGAAAGCGAAGACGAGAGAACGACATCCAGCGTTTCCGCGCGGAAGACCGGAAGCTCCGCATCGACGGCCTGGACCTGCTGACGGACTTGTCCGGAGATGGCGCTGGGATTGAGTTGTCCGCGAAGAAAGAAAGCTAGATCTCTTGCGGGATGCTGGTAGATGTCGAGGTAAACCTGCGGAATACCGGCGTCCGCGAGCGATTCTGTGCGTGCATCGGCGATGACGCCGACGATGGTGGTCCAGTCCGGCTTGGCGGCCCTCAACCGGACGCGCTTGCCGACCGGGTCCTGGTTTGGCCAGTAAGTGCGCGCAGCGGCCTGATTGATGACCGCGATCGAAGGCGTGTCTTCAAGGTCCTGGTCGACGAAGAGGCGCCCGCGCAGGAGCGTCATGCCGAGCAGGTGAAAGTATTCGGGTGAGACGATCGACGTATTGATCAGGGGAGGTTGACTGCTCGGCACGTCCTGACCTTCGCGGATCAAGGGCAACAGGCTGAGATCGTCCTTGACGTGGCCGAGGGGAAGAGCCGACCGATCGCCGACGGCCGTTTCTTCCACACCGGGAAGCGTCCGGTTGCGGCGGAGAACTTCGCGCAGCATTACGGCTTCCTGCGTGGCGGTGCTGTAGATGTCGGTTTTCGGATCGTTGGGGAACGGCAGCCAGGTCTCGATGGCCATGACGCGGCTGGGATTGAAGCCGAGCGGAACCTTGAACAACTCCCAGAAACTGCGCAACAGAAGGCCCGCGGCGACCATGAGTACCAGGGAGAGCGCCAATTCACTGATAACAAGAATCTGGCGGGCGCGCGAGCGGTCCCGTGAGCCGCTGGAACCGCGTGCTTCCTGCTTGAGCGTCCCGATTAAATCGGAGCGGCTCATGAGCCAGGCAGGAGCAAGCCCGAAAACGATTCCAGCTGCGACAGAGACGGCGAGAGCGAAGGCCAGCACGCCCCAGTTGACCGATATGTCGTTCATATGCGGGAGGCTCTCCGGAACCAACCGCAGCAGGAACTTCCCGACGGAGAAGAGAATGGCAATACCAGCGAGTCCGCCGAGCAGGAAAAGCAGCAGACTCTCGGCGAGGAATTGGCGGATGAGGCGCGCTCTTTGCGCTCCCAGAGCCTGGCGAACCGCGATCTCACGGCCTCGCGCGCTGGCCCGGGCGAGCAAAAGATTCGCGACGTTGACGCAACTGATCAGGAGAACCAATCCCACCGCGCCGAAAAGCAGAATGAGAGATTGACGAGCGCTGCCGACGACGCTTTCGCTCAGCGGAACCAGGCGCACAGTCCACGCGTCCTGCGCGGGATAGTCCGCCGGATATTGCTTCTTCAGCGATGCAACCAGCCCGTCGATATGTGCCTGTGCTGCCGCGATCGAGACTCCCGGCTTCAAACGCGCGAAGGCCGTCCCAAATCGCGAGTTGCGCAGCGGAGGTGGAAACGGCACAGCGGCAAAACCGCCTGCAAACCATAGCTCAGTATTCCGCTCCTCGCTGGTCTTCCCCTGGTCGCGAAAACCAGGCGGCATCACGCCCACCACTTGATACACATCGTTATCCAGGCGCACCGTTTTCCCCAGAATGCGAGGGTCCGCTCCAAACGCACTCTTCCAGAGCCCGTCGCTGATCACCACCTCCGGGCTGACGCCCGGCGTGTTGTCGCCCGGATCGAACGTGCGCCCCAACTGCGCACCCACACCCAGCATCGCGAAGTAATTCGGCGTCACCCCCTTCAACGCGATACGCGTGGGCTGTCCGCTGCCGGTAAGATTTCCGGAGTTGAAATAGTCGAGGGCCACGTATTGAAAAATCCCCGAGTTCTCCAGGTCCTTCCACTCAGGAATCGAAACGCTAACATCCTCGTGCGCCCACACCCGGAAGATCATCCTCAATGCGCACCAGTTCGCTGGGGTTGGGGTAGGGCAAAGGATGCAGCAGCGTGGCATCGATCACGCTATAGATCGCGGTGGTGGCTCCGATGCCCAGTGCCATTGTGGCGATCGCAATGAACGCAAATCCAGGAGACCTTCCTAGCATTCGGGCCGCGTACTTCAGGTCGAAAAGCAGATTCTCGATGAGGGGCAGACTCAGCTCGGCGTGATGGTCTTCGCGGATCGCTTCGGCCGCGCCGAGCTTGAGCACGGCCTGCCGCCGCGCTTCGGTAGGTGACATGCCGGCGCGCAAATTCTCCTCGGACTGGAACGCAAGATGTCCGGCGATCTCATCCTGCAGGCGCTGGTCGCCACGGCGCCCGGTGGCGAAATTCGACAAACGAATGAAGAAGCGTCGCAGAAATTTCACGGCCAATCCTCCGCTCTCATATTGAAAAAGCGCTCGATGATTTGGACCGTCCGGCTTTTCCCTTTCTTCGAGAGCCCCACCTTTAGGTTTCCAACAGGAACAATGCCACGCTTCCTTTTGGAAAACAACAGGAATCTTCATCTTTTACAGCGGTGAGAGATCCGAGAAGAATACGGTCCGACCATCGTCGCACTGCTCCGAGACGCAGATCTCCTTACTCGAATTCACTTTTCACTCGGGCATGATGCGCGGGCACCGGACCACGCTGCCATCTGAGATAGATGCCTGTTCTCGACAGTTATCTTGTTTTCCAAAGATCGCGCTGTAGGAGTACGATCCGGCACTCGTTATTGTCGAAATAAAACCAAGAACAGCGCCAGGAGTCCGAGAAGTGAAATTAATGCAGCCAGAACTCTTGCGAGCGAGCGACGTCCGCCACCGTACTCCGCGTTGAGCGCATTCAAATCCCGGCGATGCTCCAACGTGGCCAGCAGCAACGACACCAGCCCAATCACGATCATGAACAGAGCAAATTCGGTTGGCCCTATTAGCCGGTCGCCTCTCGGTGAGCCCCCTCTCGACAACTCAATCTGAAAGAACTTGTAGATCGTGAAGCCAAAAGTGATCAGCGATGTAGATGTCCTGATCCACGCCATCAAGGTTCGTTCGTAGGCCAAGCGTGTGCGATTGACGGCAAGTTCAGTCGAGGAGTCGAGTTTTTTCGCGATTGGTTCAGTCTGTGTTGTCATTCAAGAAAGCTCTTTTCCTGGTTCTGGACTTTGCTGCGAACTGTGCCTGCTCTGGTACCAGCGGCGCACGAGCCGATTCGTCGGTCCCCGCAGCAGAAAATACGAGGGCACAGCCACCATTGTTGCAACCGTCAAAGCCTGCCCCGGATAAATCCAGCGAAATACGATGATTTGATAGACCGTGTCCATTATGACAGCGGCAGCGAATAGTTTTGCCAAATGCTTGCCGCCTTCCCGAAGCAATTCGTGGCGGCGAACTGGATCTGTGAATACGGCCCAACCGTAGGCGGGGCGACCGGCTCGCGCGTCCTCTAACCCCGCGCGGATGGCAAGGGCAGCAGCGACCATCGGCTGAATGATGAATCGAAAAGAGAGCGGGCCGTAGGCGCGGCCGACGTGCATTTCCCAGATTCGTCTGAGGTATTCCCACATGATTTCGCCAGTCCGTCCGCCGCTCGCGAGACTTAAGATGTTCTTCGCTTGAAGATTATCGAGAGCAACTCGTCCTCCCCGATAGCGCGTGCGATTTCCATGAAGGAAAAGAACGGTATCAGAACGATGAACACCATAAGGCCGACCAGCAATGCGCCCTCTACGCCTCCTCCGCCCAGCGTTGGAATACTCTCGGCAATGGTCTTGTGGTGAAACACTCCGACCAACACTTCCTCCAAAATGTCACAACACACCAACAATAGGGAAAAGGCGACTGACTTAAATAGGATTGCGTACACAAGCGGCCTATCCTTGTAGCGCTCCCCAAAATGGAAGGCCTCCGCTATGAGGATTATCTTGCCCAGTATCAGCGCGTTGATAAGGGCAAAACCAGCCCGATAGCCGAATGCAGTCGCTGAGCTCTCGCCCCGTAAAATGGTGAGTTTATGAATCTCAAACAAAACAAAGAGTACCCAGAGGTATCCTACGATCACTGCGAATTTCTTAGCTTCACTGATAGCCTTCTCTTTCAGTTGTGTTCTTTTTTCATTCATAGTGACAAACGATCGCTTGATGAAGGTGACTGAACCTGCTTGGATCACTTTACAGCCTTCGCCAACCATGCCAACGCTTCCTCTTGGGTCACGCACTCGCTTTCTGGTTTCCCGATCTCGTTCCAGTTCCTCGGCCAGGATCGGCACGCTTTTCGCGCATGACTCCACGCCCATCGAAACGCAAATCTGGAGCACCGTCATGATTTCTTCTGGAGTCGCACCCGCCTTCAATGCTCCCTTGATATGGCGGCGTGTGCCGGGCGCGTACATGTGCGTGACGGATGCGTCGAGGGCAATGCTGATCAGCTCCAGAAACTTCGGCGAAAAGATTCCGCTCTTGTAGACACTGGCCCCGAAGGCAAAGAATTTGTCAGTCCATGCGGGAGAAAGCTCGTAGAACGGATCCCACGCACTGTTCCACTGACCTATCGCGCGCATCGCATCGCACGCTGGAGTCTCCGGTTTCGGGCCTCCTGACGGCTTCACTCCAGCTGCTTTCATTTCCTCAAGCAGGATGGGAGCGCCCAAGCTGCAGGAATGAACCGCGAGTCCAACACCACACTTGAGGACGAGGATGATTTCATCGCGCGTCGCGCCCGCGTCGAGCGCAGCGCGAATCTGGCGGCGCGTACCCTCTTCATTGAGATTCGTGCAAGCACAGTTCAGCGCGAGGTAGATCAACTCCACTTCTTTTCGCGGTAGAACGTCGCTGGTCCACGGGTTCGTTCCCACTTGCAACAACAGCTCCGCCCCTTTGGGGTCCCACTCTTTGAGCTTGTCTAAAGATGAGCCCCAGGGATTGGTAACTTGATCCGTCGCGGAGGCGTTGGTTGTCGCAGCCTTGATCGTCATCTTTATTTCTCCTTCTCGTCAATTTCGTGTCGAGCACGCGCAGAGAACGTCACGAAGAGATGAGGAGACCCACGTAGACGCCATCTGGGCGGGACTCCACAGGAAACGAACGGACGTTCATTCCGGGACTCGACCGCTCCCCACCGGTCACATTGACTTTCATTCCATGCGAACGGCAAGTGACGGTGCATCCCTCAAGGCTGCCCATTGCCAGTGATGAACCCTGATGAGGACAACTGTCGTCAATTGCGTAGAGTGTTCCGTCAACATTGAAGACAGCAATAGAAAAACCTTCGACTTCAAAAGCTCTTCCCGCACCAGGAGCTATCTCGCCAGTTTCAGCGATTTTTATCCAGCTGGGCATTTAGTCATTCGCAGATGCGACGTTCACCACCTCTATCTTTTCCTCCCAGTCGCCTGCGTGAATGTGCCCGCACCCTCCCTGCGCAGCTGGGTGGAACTTTCCGTCGGTCTCATGCACCATGAAGCCCATGTTGCCCGGGCGGCGGTTCGGCGGCAGGCCCAGGTTGGCGAGTGTTTCTTCGGTGGATTTGTATGTCACCCCGATCTTCAGCATCTGTCGCGCCTGTTCAGGCGTGGCAATTGCGCGGCCCAGCTCTTTGGCCATACGCACATGCTTCTCGATCATTTGGATCGACGTCATGCGTTCGCCCTTGGTAGTGGTCCAGAGGTTGTCCTCGATGCCGGCGCGGGTGTGCTGGCCGAGGGCGATACAGATGGCAGCGACAGGGTGGCTCAAACGGAACGTGGTCTGATAAGTGAAAAAAGAGCCATGTGGCGTGCGACGGATCAGCTCCATCAGGTCGAAAGGGTTGGCACCGCAAACACCACCGCCGCCGATACTGAAGAAACCGTTCATCGGGCCCATGTAGTAACCCTTGCGGATCAAGCGCTCGACCAGTTCCAGGCTGTGGACGTGGCCGAGCGCGAAATAAGGCTGGATGCCGTGCTGAACCATTTGCTTGATGTTCTCGAGGAAGAAATCCGGTGTCGAGTCGGCCACCAGGTTGGCCATGGCGTGAAGCATCGCCGGATTCGTGAAGCGGGTCCCGGCAAATTCCTCTACCGGCTGCAATGCCGTGAGGTCATAGAGGGATGTGCCGCACGTAATCGTGACCTGATCCGGTTTCGGGGTGATCTCGGCCAGCTTATGGCGAGAGTCGTAGCTCTGAAACTTCGCTTCTTCACCTGGTTCCGGCGCGAAAGAAATGGAGCCGCCAACCTGCAGAATCATCTTGGGCACGGCCTTGCGCAAACGCGCAATCTGCTCGCCGTATTCCGTCAATTTCTTGGAGATGTGGCCGGTCTTGGGATCGCGCACATGGATGTGCAGGAGCGTGGCGCCGGCGTTGTAGCAATCCACGGCGGCTTGCGTCTGCTCTTCCCATGTCACGGGAAGTTTCTGTTCCGGCGGGCAATCGCCGGGCAACCACATCGGACCATAAGGCGCGGCCGTGATCATCAAGGGTGCTTGATTCTCAGGAAACAGCGAGTCATCTGTGAAATACATGGTCTATTCTCCTCCTAAGATTGGGCAGCTTCTCGCACTCGATAGACGCGGGGACGGGCGCCTGGGGTACGCAGCCCTCGCCGAGGGCCTATTGTCAGTGATGACGGTTACATGTTCGCAAAATGCTTGGCCGGGTCGTATTGTCAAAATGACATCTGAAATCTAGCATATCGACCTAACGACGCGTATTGTCAAAATTGACGGTGGCCTTTCAGCGGCTTTGGGCAGAGAGTGGATGCCGCAGGCCCATCTGAGTACATTGAGAACGGCGCACGAGATGACTCACAGAGAGCACTGGCTTCACTTCCCAACGTGGATTGTTCCATTGCTCTACGCTGTGGCTGCAATCGTGGCCGGCCTCACCTTTCCGCGAATCGAGTATTACTTCCTGCCAGGACTCGTCTCCGGAATAAGTGCACCGGCCGCAATGGCGATGTATTCGGCAATCGCGTCCGGAATGATTGCTTTAACGGGCATCGTTTTCTCGTTGGCCTTCGTAATGGTGCAATTCAGCTCAACCGCCTATTCGCCTCGTCTCGTGCTGTGGATAGCTCGCGATCCTTTCATGAAGCACGCCCTGGGAATATTCACAGCGACATTTCTGTACGCAATCGCGGCGCTTGCATGGGTGGGCCGGAACGAGTCCTCTAGGGTTCCCTTTCTCAGTTCCGGACTCGTAGTCGTGCTCCTCATGGCGAGTGTCGGCATGTTTGTCGGCCTGATTCAGAGAATCGGATTGCTTCAGGTCAATTACGTATTGAACTTCACGGGTGATCAGGGACGAAAGGTGATAGCGGCAACATATCAGCCGGATAAGTTAGCGACTCAAGTGACCGGGGCAGATGGTTTTCGCTCATTGCCTCGCACTCAGACGCTACTCCATCACGGCCGTCCACAATTTACTCAGCGCGTGAATTCAGCTGCTTTCGTGAATTTAGCGAAATCCTCTGGCGGAGTGATCGAAATGGTAGGGGCAGTGGGCGAGTGCGTGTTGGAGTCGACGCCGGTGCTGCACGTCTTCGGCGCCCGGCATCCCATTGACGAACAGAAATTAATCGATGGGATTGAAATGGGTGCGGAACGTACTTTCGAGCAAGATCCTGCCTATGCCATCCGGCTGCTTGTGGACATCGCAATCAAAGCGCTATCCCCTGCAGTAAACGATCCAACGACGGCGGTTCAGGCGCTCGACCAGATTGAGGACCTGCTACTCCGCCTGGGACAATGCAATCTGGAAATTGGATCGTTTGCGGACAGCGAAGGCAAAGTGAGACTGGTGGTTCCATTTCCCACATGGGACGATTTTCTTCGCCTGGCATTTGATGAGATTCGCTGTTACGGCGCTGCCAGCGTGCAGGTGATGCGACGCATGAACGCACTGGTGAGCGATCTGATCCAAGCCGTTCCGGAAAAGCGCCGCGCACCGCTCAAGCACTGGGACAAGCGATTGCAGGCCACAATCGCACATTCGTTCACAGAAGACGAAGAGCGAATGGAAGCCTCGCAGGAAGACCGGCAGGGACTTGGCGTGCCCCGCAAGCATTTTTCCGAAGTGCCTTGAGGTTCATTATCGGTGGGGCCAGACCTTCGCCGCTGTAACAAACTCTGTTGCTTTGATTGTTATCCCCTGCTCCGCCGCCCGTTCTTCCGCGCCGACTCCACCAGACTCTCCGCCGCCATCAAGCAAGTCTGCCGCAGTTCCTTCACCACGCTTTCCTGCACACCGGGAATCAGCAACTGCGTCGCGGTTCCGTGCGAAAGCGCCGCAATCGCCAGCGTCAATCGCCGATGATCTTCGGGCTTTCCACCAAGGCAATCCGCTAGCCGCCGCTGCAGTAGCTCGAATGACGGCCTTGGCTCGTCTCGGTGCAGCCGCGCAGACCAGTCCGCATGAATCAATTCATACTCGTGCTTGTGGCTCGCTGCAAAGTCCAGATAGCGCCGGCAGAATTGAGCGACCGCTCGCGACCCTTTCACCGCGGCGAAAAGTTGCAGCTGCGCGCGCAATCGCAATGCCTCCAGTATTTCCCTTTTGTCTTTAAACCGCTGATACACCGTTGGTGTTGTCGTGCCTGCTTCGCGCGCCACCGCTCGCATCGTCAGCCCGCGTTCGCCCTTGCTTCGCCACAACCGGTACGCCGCATCCAACACGTGCCCTTCCACTTCCAAATCTGGTTGACGCGGCATCTAGAAATCCCCCTCGGCTGCTACTGGTGCTCTTTGGCGGTAGTCTGTGGCAGAAGTGTAATACATTTGACATCGTTAAACAAACATTGTATAAGTAATGGCCCCGATTCTTACCTGTTTCGCAATCAGCGGAAAGGAAGGTCAAGGAGGATCTGTTCGTGAAGTTGCTGAGCGATTCGCATTTATTTCAGTACACGGTGATTACCAAGGCCAGCCCTCAGGTCGCCTGGAACATCTTCTCCGATTGGACTCGCTGGCCCTCCTTCGCCAACGTCTATGGCAACCTTCGCTGGCACGAAGGCAGGCCCTGGCAGGTCGGCAGCCGCCTGTTCATCGAACTCCTCCGCCCCGTCGAGACTGTGATCGAGCACGTCATCATCACCTGCACGCCCATGAAGCAGATCGGCTGGATCGATAGCGCCGTCGGCGTCACAATTATTCAGTGGGTTGAATTCGAGCAGCAGGGCGAAGGTCGCACCGTGATTCACACCTGGGGAGAAATTGCCGGAGCAAAATTCGAAGTCGCCGGCCGCACCGTTCCGCAGCTCGTCAACACCTTCACCGAAACCTGGTACGAAAATTTCCGCACCGCCTGCGACGAAGCCGCCGAAATCGGCGACCTCGTCCCCGAGCCAGCCTGAACAATCATTTCATCGCAGCGCGGAACAAGCTCTCGACGCGCATTTTCCCAATTGAACCAATATTTGCGTTGGATCACAGCAGGACTTCCGGAAAACGAATTCCGGAGCTGCGCGCTCGCCCAGGATTTGGCGCGCAGCCCCGGAACCCGAGGAGGAACCGGTGAGGATTTAGTTCGCCGACGACGAAGCGCCAACCGCTTCGTACTCTTCCGTTGACGAGCCCTTCGAGCGATCGATCTCGATGCGGCCCTTGAAATACGCGCCGTCTTCGATGCTGATCCGCGAAGTGGTAATGTCGCCCGTTACCGAGCCGTCCTTCTTGATCTCGACGCGGTCGCTCGCCCGCAGGTTGCCCTGCACTTTGCCGAAGACGACCACTTCGCGCGCCTGCACTTCCGAATTCAACTGGCCGCTGCGTCCCACCGTGAGACGCTGCCCCTGCAGTGCAATCGCGCCTTCCACTTTGCCGTCGATTTGCAGATCTTCTTCGCCGGAAATCTTGCCCTTGATTTCCAGGCTCGCACCCAGGCACGAAAGCCCCCGCGCCGTCGGCGCACTCGGCGTTGTTGCCGCCGGCGCGTTGAAACGCGTCGCGCTTGCTGCGCTATTGAAATTTGACGCTGGTGCGCTTCCCTGCCCCGATGCTGGCGCGTAGCCGGGCGCTTCGGGTTGAGTCTTGGTCCACATGGTGCCTCCTCGTTCGTTTCGAAAGGGTCGTCAGGATTGGCTGACGTACGACAACTCTATTCGCACGCGGCGAGCCGAGGCAATCCAGAAAAGGTTCAGGTATGCGCGCGCGGAAACCTGTCCGTTCGTACAGGTCGCCACGCGTTCTGAAAAAAAAGTTAGTCGGCGTTGTCGATTTGGGCGCGCTGCAGGCGATCGGAGTAATCGATGTAGAGCGTCTTCCACTCGGAGTAAAAATCGAGAGCGGCCATGCCGGATTCGCGATGGCCGTTGCCGGTGTTCTTGATTCCGCCGAATGGCAGATGCGTTTCGGCGCCGATGGTGGGCGCGTTCACGTAGACGATTCCGGTTTCGAGATCGCGTTGCGCGCGGAAGGCGTCGTTCACGTTGCGGGTGTAGATGGAGGAGGAGAGGCCATACTTCACGTCATTCGCGATGGCGAGCGCATCGTCGAACGTCTCGAACGGAATCACAGACACGACCGGCCCAAAAATTTCTTCCTGGCAGATGCGCATCTTCGGAGCGCAATCGACGAAGACGGTGGGCTCGTGGAACCAGCCGTTCGCGTAGCCGCCGCCTTCGAGTCGCTTGCCGCCCGCGGCGAGCTTTGCGCCTTCGTCCTTGCCGATTTGGACGTACTTCATCACGGTTTGAAGCTGCTGCTCGTTGATGCATGGGCCCATTTCGGTGGCGGGATTCAAGCCGTCGCCCACTTTCAGGGCTTGCGCGCGCATCACAAATTTTTCGACGAACTGGCCGTACACTTTTTTGTGCACCGCGACGCGGCTCGCCGCCGTGCAGCGCTGGCCGGTGGTGCCGAAGCCGCCCCAAATGGCGCCGTCCACGGCGAGATCGATGTTGGCGTCGTCCATTACGATGATGATGTTCTTGCCGCCCATTTCGAGGGTGCACTTTTTGAAAGTTGGCGCGCAGGCGTTGCTCACGATGCGGCCCACTTCGGTGGAACCGGTGAAGCTGACGAGATTGACATCCGGATGACTTGGGATCGGTGCGCCGGCATCGGGGCCGTCACCGAACACGACATTCATCACGCCGCGCGGCAGGCCGGCTTCGGTGAGCACTTGCATCAGGTTGTAAGTTGAGAGCGGCGTGTCTTCGGCTGGCTTGATGACCACCGTATTGCCGCAGACGAGCGCGGGAATCGCTTTCCACGACGGAATCGCCATCGGAAAATTCCACGGCGTGATCAGTCCTGCGACGCCGATTGGCGAGCGCACGCACATTGCAAATTTGTTGGGCAGCTCGGACGGAGTTGTCTGGCCGAATTGGCGGCGGCCTTCGCCGGCCATCAAGTAAGTCATGTCGATGGCTTCCTGCACGTCGCCGCGCGTTTCGGCGAGCACTTTGCCCATTTCGCGCGTCATGTCGATCGCGAAATCTTCTTTGCGCTGGGTCAGAATTTCGGCGGCGCGGTAGAGAATTTCGGCGCGCTTGGGCGCAGGCGTGAGGCGCCAATCTTTGAAGGCGCGCTTCGCGGCGTCGATGGCCTGGTTGACGTCCTCGGCGCTCGATGCCGGGAACATGCCGACCAGCTCGCCCGTGTTCGCGGGGTTGCGGTCTTCAATGGCTTTGCCGCTGCGCGCGGGAATCCATTCCCCATTGATGTAATTCTTAAAGACTTTTGGTGCAGCGGCAGTAGCCATGCTAAATCCTCTCGTTTGAGTGCAAATTGAAGTAGTTACGTCCATTAGATGACGATCCTGCGCCAAAGACGCATGGCGGGATCGAGTGGAGGTGGCGACACAAGGAATTGTGGTCGAAAAGATCGACCGCAAGCGACGGGCTTGCCCCGGTTTTACCGCCTATTAGAAAATCGTACATCGTTGAATCCTTGTGGGTTAGGAGGAGTTTTAATCGCGGAACCGTAGATTAAGAGTGCGGTGGCGAGGGATGAGTGATGAGTGACGAGTTTGGAGAAGGTCAGAGCCGAATCGGAATCAAAAACACGCGAAAATTTGCGATTAGAAATTTTTAGTGGGCTTTGTTTTCTATGAGTTGAGTTGAATTCTAATTCCAGATTTGCGATTAGAAACGTAGGGGGCACGGACGCTTGCGGTGCCGAAGCCCCTCTTAGCGCTCGGGGCAAGCCTGGAGTGGGCTTGCCTGAGTGCTGTGTCCTACTGCCGAGTTGGCGGTCAGTCTTCATAAGTCCGCTGTCACGGTAGCATAGTGGGGAGGGGCTCAACAATCACAAAAACGAAGCGTGGATGTCATGGCGAACAAGTTTCGACTACTAAGAGCCTTCACGAAGCATTCTTATCAAATCCTCGCCACTTAGCAGGCCTCCCTCCACTGCGTTCATGAAGGCAAAAGGAACTAGGAGGGGATCATGAAAGCGGTACCGGTAGCCCCACGGTTGTCCGTCTTTTTCCAGGACTGGCCCGCGCTTTTCTTGGGAAAACTCGCCCAAGTGATTGGTAAACGTTGCAATGCTCACTTCTCGCCCGAGGATTGCAGACAAGGGCTTCACGACTTCACTGGGGTTGAAATAGCCAAGAGGATCGTGCGAGCGGGCGGCAGCCAAAGCACAAGCAAGCAATACCTGGCGGTAAAGCGCGTCCTTATGCGAACTGTGGGTTGCCGTAGAGTGTTTTTGTGTTACGGTTTGTTCCGCTTCCTTTACAGCTTCCTTCAATGCGGCCAAGACGTCTCTGCGCTCTATTAGTTTTGACATTCGACCCGTTGCAGCTTTTCTAACTGCATGAAGACCGATTAAGTGCGTGTAATGTGGCAGGCCTTGCGATACGTGTACGATGAGGCTAGCGGCATCCTCTAAAAAGCTGATTCCCAAAGTTTTTTCTGCATTGGCGAGAATTAGCCTGAGTTCGTCTGGTTTCATTCGGGGAAGAGGAATCTGAACAAGTGCCCGACTGATCGAGGCATGGTCTGCGACGAGATTGCCGACTGTCTCAGATACGCCCACCACGATTACTGTACAATCCGTCCCCAAGTCGGACAGAGTCTTCATCAAGTCCGTCATCTGTTTTGATGTACCGTCGGCTGTTCGGTCGAACTCATCGATAATGAAAACCGAACCGGGGAGAGCTGTGAGAACCTTGCGCACTTGATCCACGGTAAGGTCACCGCTGAGCGAATGCGCCTCCCGAATGGTAAGCGTTAGCTTTTTCGGGGTGTTTCCTAAGCCAGCCGATGGTTTCTCCGCCGGCCACGTTATGTGAGAAAAGAGCTTGTCCCAAATCGTAGAAAACGTATCACCGGTGTTTCCGATGGATTTTATGATTATGCGCGCCGATGAGCCTGCCTCCTCTTTCCCGAATTTATCCAACGTATGAACCGTCGGGCTAACCACATTAGCGAGAGAAGTCTTTCCAACCCCCCGTTCTCCGTATATGACCACGTGTAGCCCCGCCTGGTTGACGGCGTCGGAGATCTTGGTGAGTTCGCTCCAACGTCCAGCGAATAAATCCTTTGTAGTGATCGGTGTCCTTGGCTGAAACACCTTTGAGGCCAATGCCGCGAGAGTATTTGCTTCCTCGAAGGTTTCAAAAATCCTTGACATTACCCCTCCTCGATACCTAAGTATATACCAAGATTGCCCAAGTTTTCGGCCAAGATGTATAAGTTTGCCCGTGGGCGATAGTTTCGCTGTTTCCGGTCCCTTTTTTGGAGCTCTGCAGCGAACTGCATTTTCCTAGGACTGCGGCGGGTTATGTAAAAGGGTGCTTACATGTCTGAGGCTTGCGCGGGTGATTGAGAATTCAAAGGCGAACACCGGTACCGCGGTTTCGGTGGATGGCGCGGGCGTGCTGCCGGGCGTTCGGGCACGGCATGCCGTGCCCCTACTGAAGAACGTGCAACGTCGAAAGAACGAAGTCGCGGTGTGAGCCAAGCAACGGGGAATAGGGCGTGGCGGTTTGTTGGCACAGGCAGGAATGCCTGTGTTACTGAAGGCAAAGGTGGAGCGAATCAAGGACTACCAAAAGAGAAAACCCATGGCCAAGAAAATCAAGGTGAAGGTGTTCGACGAATTGCGTGAGTCGCTTCAGGATGCGCTGGCGTTTTGAAACGAACCGGCGCGGCGGAGTTCACGATACAGACCTTCGCGTTACGGTGATTCCTCCGCCACCACGGAAACTGCGACGCGGAGATATTCGCGCGATCCGAGAGGTGAACTGAGTGGAACCCTCGGCTCAAACGCCTCGAGGCTTTAGCATTCGGCCTCGCCGGTGGAATTGCGCGATGCAGAGAGCGAGCCCGCCGATAAAACCGACGGCGTAGGACGCGCTGTGCGCGTACCAGTCCGCGATAAAGCTGGGGTAAGCGGCCGGGGGCAGGGCGGACGCTACCCATCCGGGAGGTGCAATTGTGCCGCGTCGCGCCAAGATAAATCCCGCGAAGCCAGAGAGAGCGGCGCAGGCACCCATTAGCAGAAGAAGTTTCGCGATGGGGGTTAGTAGCTCGGCGGCGGTGAGTTTGGGACGAGCACCGGCGCGAGACGCGATAGCGAGCAGGAAACCGAGAATCGCTCCTACCCACCAAGTTGCAATGATTCCCCATCCGAGGGCGAGCAGTGTGGGTGATTGGGTATTGAAGATGGGAGGGTGAAAGACCGTGAAATATTCGAGGCAAATGCGTGCCGTGAATTGGTCGTGAAGGACACCATAGAAGATGGCGGCGACAATGCAAGTGAGGACGATCTTCAGGGATTCGATCACCGGGACGCGAGTGTAACAGTCGAGACCGGAGGGAGGAAGGAACGCGTTCGCGAGTGGTGCTGGTGTGGCGCGAACCGTGATGTGTTGTTGGGTTGGCACAGGCAGGAATGCCTGTGCTACTGGAAGGCAAAAGCACAATCTAAAGCAAAGGCGCCGGCCGGAGGCCAGCGGTACGAAAGGCAAAAGCGGGAGAGGAGAGGGGATTGCAAATTTAAAATTTCAAATTTCAGATCGGAGTAAATGCGGTGGGAAGAAACCGGCAGTGGCACTAAATTCAAAACCATCGCGGTCGAAGCGTGACCGCTACGATAGGCGTCGTCGTTCGCTGTATGGCGATTGGCTTATTGAATGTTTACTATGACCGGGGGCCCGTTGATTTTGGTGGTCACGCTGGTGGAGGGAATGGTCAGGTTTCCCATTGCGTCGATCGGCGCTGTGAAAATATTGATAGTCGGAGTCGGGGTCGTAATCCCGAGCTCCGAGAACACGTAAGCTTCCGCGCCCATGGGATTGGGAACTACATCCAGCGTTGCGGTAGAAATAAATGGAGAATTTGGAAGGGACGTAAGTCCGCCACCGACGGTGTCGACCGCGAAACCAACTATATTCGGGCTGTTATTTCCGTTAACCGCATTGAGAAAGTTTGGCGTGACATAGAGGAAATTACCCGTTCCATCGAGTGCGATCGAAAGAGGTTGTACCTGAGCTCCGGATGTGGAAGCGGCCTGCCCTCCCACCAGAGTCAGGCCACCTTGACCGGACTGGCTGGCGTCAATGGCATAGGAAGCCACGCTCTCCAGATCTGCAGTGAGAAGAAAATTACCATTGGGATGCACGATTGCAAAAGACGCCACATCTTCAAAATTGGGAATAATGAGCGGAGAGACGGGAGTATTAACGAGCTGGCCCGTGGAGCTGAGCGAAAGGATAAAAATATCACCGTCATGCGAATCGGGAACGTATGCGAAGGCACCCGAAGGCGTGATGGCGATGTGGTCCGGAAATGAAATGGTGAAAGGCGAATTCGTGGCTTCCGACAACGCACCCGAAGAGGCGATCGTGAGGACGTGGACGTCGTTGTTGTCGTGATTCGTGACGAACATGAACCTGCCGAGGGGATCGGCAACGATCGAAGAGGCGCCGAGAATCGGCTCAGAGAGTTTGAACGGAGAACCCGTGACCGCGCCGAGTGCGCCTGAAAGATTGTGAGCGATAATGAAGGCAAAAATCTGCGGTTGCTGAGGGTTCGTCGTAGTATCCAGCACGTAGAGAAAGTTGTTGGCTGATGCTGCCACCTGTCCGAATGCAGCTGGCGCGGTGTTGCACAACAAAGTGAGAGCACCGGTCGTCGAATCGATTCCGTATTCCACGACGGCGCCAGTAATATCTACCGAGAGCATTACCTGGGTGGGCTTGGCCGTCATGCTGCATGTGGGCGTGCCGCCACCGCCACCGCTATTTCCGCAAATATCCGATGCCGAAAAGCGGTGTAACCGCGCCGCGCCACCACTGCCGTTGCCTATAACGTTGCACGGTACGGCCGGGGCGCAGTTTACAAGCGTTACCGCTGCGATTACCAAGAGCAGAGTTGGCAGGATATTATTTCTGCTAATCATGACGTTGCACGCTCCATTTTTCGCTGCTGGGCCGACTTCCAAGCGAGGGCCCTTTCCGGCATGTGCATAGCAACCAGAGCCATCAAAATGACTAAGTTTCTGACTGGAAGTATGTCTCAGAACGAACCGGCTTCAATATGGGAGTACTAGCACGTTGTTCAAAGGTGCAATAAAAGCCCTCGTTTATGGGGTGGGCCGGACTGAGGAGTGCGAAGCGTTTTATACAAAGCGAGGCACGGGAGAAACGCAAAGTAGCAAAGGATGACTACAGGAGGGACGGGAAATGGATGGAGCCGAGGGTGGGAGTTGAACCCACGACCTGCCGATTACGAATCGGCTGCTCTACCACTGAGCTACCTCGGCGTGAGTTTTGACTGTAACATCCGGGCGAAAAAACTGTCAAACCCGCAGGCAAATAAAGCTGCAAGAAACGAGATAGGCGCGGGCGCGATGTAATTCGAGAACGCAAGCGCTGCGCGAAACGGAAAAAGCCCGCTGCGCGATTACCCGCGCGGCGGGCTTTTTCTTTCAGGCCCTTTGTTCTTTCGTATGCGGTGGCTCAGGCATGGAGCGGCCTGAGCAACCGGCGCGGATGCTTGCAGTGAAAGCGTCTAGTTGCCGCCCCCATTGCCATTGCTTTTCATAGGTTGTATTGAGACGACCTGCCCGGTGGACGGGTCGAGGAACACGAGGTTGCCGCCCGGGCTGTTGAAGTTGAACATGTTGGACAGCGTTCCCGCGAATTGGTCGAAGGAGCCATTGCCGATCTGCGGGAGTGACCAGTTATCTTCGATGAAGCGGACAACCGAACTCTGGTCGGTGAGGGTGCTATCCACATAGTTCACTTTCGCGAACGGCGAGATAACCACCAACGGCAGCCGCGGGCCGTAGCCGCAACGGGCTTGAATGGACTCAAGAGCGTTCGCGCCGTTGCCGCAGGACCCCGTGCCGGTGAGCGCGTCCTCGACGGAATTGGATGGATTGATGATCGGGCTCATCTGATGATCGTACCAGCCGTCGGAATCGTCCCAAGCGATGATGACTGCTGTGCTGGACCAATCTGGCAAAGTCTGGAGGAAGTTGATCGTGTTGACGAGGAAGACTTGCTCGTCGAGGGGCGAAGAGTTCGACGGATGGCCATCCTGCGCGCGATTGGCTTTCAGGTAGCTGACGGCAGGGAGATTGCCGGCCATCGCAGCCTTCTGGAACCAGACCAAATCGTACTGGTGGTTTGCCTGTCCGTCGTGTCCGACTTCGGCGAGGTTCTTCGGCGCAATGTGGTGGGGATTGGCGGTGGACGCGTAGTATTCGAACGGATTGTGGTGGGCGCTGTAAGCCGTTTCCGGAGTGCCATCGATCCGATTCGTCGTCGTATTGCACGCAACTGGCTGACCGGGGGCGGAAGACGGGGTGAAGCCGCCCTGGAACCAGCCCCAAGTAATGCCCTTGGCGCTGAGCAGGTTGCCGATGTTCAGATTCTTCGAGAGCATGCCGGCGAGGCCGTTGGACGCTTTGCTGCAATCATCGTAGAAAGGATCGGGGTCGCCGACGACGCTGTTGGCGGTGACCTCATCCGGACCGGTGCTGCTGTTTACCGTTGCGGGATCAACGTTGCCGGTCATGCCGGAAACGACGTTGAGAGCGCCGACGGTGGAAGGTCCGAAGTTGGTGTCGAAGGAATTGTCGCTCATAGCGAAGTTCTGGGCGTAATTCCAGAGGGCAGTGACGGTGTTGCCGTCGTAGTAGCCCATGACGATGCCGGTGTTCAGGTTCTGGACGTCCGGAAATGTGGAGTTGCAAGGACTCGCGGTGGATTCAGGAAATTTGTCCATCAAACCGCTGTCAAACGCCTGTTGCTCGGGCATGTAATCGTGATTTTGGCTGCAGGTATAGTTCTGGCTCCGGTCGAGGCGGAAGGGGCGGATCGAGTTCGGATTGCGCTCGAGCAAGCCCTGGGTGAGGCCGTTGACGGCTGGCGTGTTGGCCTTGGCCTTGAATTTAAGTCCGCCCTTTGGATTGTCAGCGTTCGGATAGGTGCCGAAATAGTGATCGAACGAAATGTTTTCCTGGAAAATGACGACGAGGTGCTTGATTGGCGTGGTAGTGGCCGAGCCGCCACTGGTAGCGTTGGCGGTTGCGTTCTTGTCTCCATTCCCTGGGGCCGCCATGAGCGAGGCGGGGGCAAAAGCCAGGTTTGCGGCGAGCGTGAGAGCCGCCATCCAGCGAAGATTCTCCCGAATCATGAATTCTCCTGTATAGGCAAGTTCGTGTCCGGAGCCGAAAATCCACACGCCACCCCCGCAGCATAATCGTTTGCTCGTGGGGATTTCAGAACCGAACGCGTGCATTGTGGATACGCGGCGGTTGTTATTGTTGTGTGAACGAATCGTAAAAAATCACAGCTACAGTGATCATCGAGTGCGGGCGGCCGAGTTTGTGGCAATGGGCTGCGCTGCTTCGGGCTCGTTTTTGAATTTTGCTTTGGAATCCTCACGCGGTTCCACTCGTACCAAGCCCATCATTCCGCCGTCTTCATGTTCGAGCAGGTGGCAATGATATGGAAACGTGCCTAGGATCGAGGATCGCGGAAATCCATGCGCAATTTTACGCTCGGATATTTTGCGGTCTTGCCGTCCCAGAAGGGTACGTTAATCGTGTCGCGAAGGAAGGGCTCATTGACATTAATGCCGAACCATTGCAACAGCATGAAATGAATCTGGTGAATGTGAAATGCGTGCAATTCCTGGGAGCGGTTCTCGATGTACCAGTCTTCCACATCGCCCTGGTGGACAGTGATGTTGGGAACGGTTGAGGTGGGATCGAACGGGACAGGCTGCTGCCCATCGACGGTGATGTAAAACGTGGTGGGACTGTTGGGATCTTTCGGGTCTTGTAGCTTTTCAGAAAAATACAGCATTCGTTCGCGGACGGGTTGGACATTGCCGAGCCATTCTGCATTGGAACGCGGGAGCGGCAAGGGCGCCGAGGAAAGCTTTGAGTGCGGCTCCGGGGCGTCCTTTGAAGCGACGATTTCGGCTAGCGGCCTGACGGGATCATTTTCACCGCCCGAGCCGGTGTTCACGCTACGGGTGAGCAATTCCGCTTTCACGCCGTCCGCAGGGCCGGTGATGACGAATTCGGCGCGCCCTCCGGGGGGCAGCCCGAGGTGGGTTTGCATCACGAGCCCTTTGCCGAGCCCGTTCCAATTGATCGGGACGCCATCGAGTGCGACCACGCCGAAGCCTTGCGGGTGATTGTCGTAGAGTAATTGCAAATTCAGGTAGGTGATGGCCGAGGCGTTGAGCACGCGCCACAACTGGCGTTCGCCGGGCTTGATTTGAATAGAGGCTCGTTCGTAATTCGGATAGGGTACTGGCACAAAGTTTACGGAGAGATCCTTGGCGGGCTTGCCGGTGCCGGAACCCGTGTTGCGCGCGTCGCCATCGGGATCGACGATGACCGGCGGCGCAGCGGCGCCGGAATCCGAGGGCGGGGCGCTGGGGTTGAGCAAGTCCTGATCGCGAATCACGATGACGCGTTCCGGTAGGCCTGCCAGCGCGGGAATCACGCGTTCGATACCTTCCACGATCAGCGCGCCCGATGCACCGCCCAGCACTTGCACTTTGCTGAAGCCGTGCAGGTGCGGGTGATACCAGTAAAGACCCGGCGGCTGGCCCGCGGGAATTTGCACGCGGTATTCATAGGCAGGGTCTGAGGGAAGCACCGAGGTGGTGAGCACCTCATCCTGATGGCAGATGGGGGGAACTGCCAAACCATGGAAATGAAGATTTGTAGCAAACGAAGTCATCACCCCGCCACCGGCGCAGCTATTCGCCATCGTATGGTCGTGAGGTGAAGACGCATTTGCGCCTACCGGTGCGGCAATTTCGTTCTTCAGCTTGATAATCAGCCGGTCGCCAGGGTGCACTCGCAGGGTTGGCGATTCAGCGCCGGTATTCGTCACATAGCAATAGCGAACGAGTCCGTGCGAATCACTCGAGCTGTAATACGAGAAATGAACTTCGAGAACGCCGCTTTCGCTGCGGAGATCGGCCGGTTCAGAGACGGTGCTGCCGACGGAGGGCCGAGGGCATTGCTGATCGGGCTGAGACTGAGCGCGGACCGCCGAAGAGAAGATTCCAGCCAGCGCGCAGAAAAGAATTAGCCTCCGGAACACGGGCAGTTGCAGATTATCAACCTTCAATCGGACCTTTCGAGAGTGGACCCGCAACGAGAAGAGTCCTTGGATACTCTGGGGCGTTCATTAGTTAGCGGCGAGCCATTACAGTTCGATGAACACATTATGAAAATCTTTAGCAGGACGTTGTGAGACCGTGGAGCAAGTGGCATTTAACGCGATAACGGGTACATGAGCCACGCAACTCCGATTCCGATCAATAAGAACATCAGAAAAGACCATGCGGCGTATTTGATTCGCTGCGGGATTGTGCGCCGCATGAGGCAACCGAGTGCCATGGAGACAAATAGTGCAAAAAGCACCATGGCCCAGAAATGGCTCAGCGTTGGAGTCGCAGCCTGCATTCAACTTCTCCGCCCCGACGCGATTTCGTAGGCGTCGAATATTGCGATCAGGTTGACGATGCCCGCGGAGGCGATAAACCGGGTGCCGTAGTCGCCGGCGGCACGCGATACATCCGGGCCGGCGCGTTCCAGCACCCGCGCCAGCAAGTAGAATATTCCGGAAGCCGCATCCGCCCAGAAACCCAGTGTGCCGAACGGATCGGCCGATCGCGGCGGGAACACGTTTCCGCGCGCCTGGATACCGACTATCGCGAGCCCGCCTACTGCGATGAAAAATACGATCGACCGTCCCGTGCGGCCGAGAAGAAAATGGCCGAGTCCGGGGACAAGCCATGACGCCAAGGCGATCGAGAGCGGGCTGACGGACTGACTTTCGGCGTGTGTGGTGCGGCGGATTCGGGTTCGTGAAGTTCAGGCTGCGAAAAAGATTCGTGATCCGGACTTTCGTTCGACGTTTCGTTCAATGACGCCTCAAGCGAGCAACGGAAGAATCTCTTCCTGGATGGCGCCGGTAACGCGCGCTTCATGCTCGCCCACATAAACGTTCACTTCGCTGCGGATGCCGAAATCGGGGAGATAAATTCCGGGCTCGATCGAGAAGCAAGTGTGCGGAATGATTTTCCGGTCGTCGCGAGTCTCGAGGCTGTCCATGTTGGCGCCGTTGCCGTGAATATTTTCGCCGATGCTGTGGCCGGTGCGATGGACGAAAGATTTCGCGTAGCCGGCTTTGCGAATCGTGTCGCGGGCGGCGCGGTCCACTTCCCATCCGTGGATTGAGCGGCCTTCGGCTACGGCTTCTTTTACCAGTTCCACGGCGTTGTCGCGGGCCTGCCTGACGATGCGGAATATTTTCGCGTAAGTGTCCGGCACGCGATTTCCCAGGTAGCCCATCCAGGTGATGTCGTAAAACACGCTGCCGGGCCGGTCGAATTTCGACCACATGTCGAGGAGCAGCAAATCCCCGGCGCGAATCGGGCGCGAGCCTTCTGATTTTGGCTCGTAGTGGGGATTGCCGTTATTCGGCTGCACCGCGACGATCGTCGCTTCGGGAGAAGGCCATTTGCTCGGAATTGCTCAGCGATCCATTGCTGAAGGTCGTATTCGGTGAGCGGCTTCCCTTCCCGGACAAACGCGGCTGCGCGCAGAAAAGCGTCTTGCCTGACGCGGTCGATGATTTTTCCGGCGTCCAGATGCGATTCGAGCTGTGCATTGGACCACGTGGCCTCGAACTTCTGGACCAGATTCGCGGAACTCACCACTTTTTTCTTCAGCTTGCGGACCAGTTCGACTGTTCCGGCATCGACGAGGCCGATGTACGGAATATTATTTTCGGGCGAATATTGCATGGCGATCGTTTTGCTGCCGGAAAGCAATTTGGGCAGCGTCTTGTGAAGTTCTTCCCAACCCGAGTAAACGTACTTACGGCCATCGAGCGAATCGAGCATGCCCGCTTCGATTCGGTGGACGAGCTTTCGCGGCTCGCCTTTCGACGGAATGAAGTAAAACCAGCGGCGCGAGGCAAGGCCGTTGCTCGCCAAGTTTCAAAATGATGTTGGCGATGGGATCGCGGCGGTGATGATCGTAGAAAAGCCAGCCGTCAATTTTGCTGGCGCGGAGTTCCGATTGAATCGCTTTAACGTCCACCATGTCTTGGGAATCCTCGTTGTCCTGGTCAGCTGCTTTTCGTCTTCGGCCACCGTGGCTAATGAAATTACTTGAGCCCTTGTGACGCCTGCGACCGCAACTCGCTTGTTACGACTCTTCTCACCGCTCACGATTCTAACAGCCGATACCGGCACGTTCAAACGCGCGGCCAGGAAACGTCGCAGAGCATCGTTCGCGCGGTCTTCTACGGGCGGAGCCGTGAGGCGAATCTTCAGTGCGCCCTGATACTCGCCTTCGATCGCATCGCGACTTGTGCGCGGCGTAACCCGCACCGCAAAGACAATTGACCCATCGCGCTCGGAGATTTCGATCACGCTTTCTTGCTGCGCTCGCCAAAAAGGGCCGTGCCGACGCGAATTTCTGTTGCGCCTTCCTCGACTGCAATTTCAAAATCGTGGCTCATGCCCATCGACAATACCGTTAATGGCGACCTGAGTTGCGTGCCAACTTGATCCCGTAATTCTCGCAGTCTTCGAAAGTATGGCCGGACTTGTTCCGGCTCGTCGAAATAAGGAGGAATCGTCATTAGGCCAAGTAAGTCGAGATTTTGCAGCTGAGCGATGCTCTCCGCCAACGACTGGCAAATCCGCTTCCGGCACGCCACTTTTTGTTTCCTCTCCTCCCAGATGTACTTCGATCAGGATTTTTAATCGTTTGGTTTCCGATGCTGCGGCCGCGTCGAGTTTTTGGGCAAGAGCGACGCCGTCCACTGAATCCACGCGATTGAATAAATTTGCTGCGCGGCGTGCTTTGTTGCTCTGAAGATGACCAATCAGATGCCACGTCGCGTCGAGATCTGCCGACGGCCGCCCGCTTCGACTCCCACTCCTGAACGCGATTCTCGCCAAAATGGCGCAGGCCGAGTTCATAGGCGGAACGAATCGCTTCGGAAGGAAACGTCTTGGAGACGGCTACAAGCGTGATGTCTTCGGCTGTGCGGCCAGCGCGCGCAGCCGATCGAGCAATTCGTTCGCGAATCTCTGAGAGATTTGAAGCGATAAGAGTATTTTGCGGCGCCATCCGCGCGATTCTAGCACGCGCACAAACCAGAACATGGCCTGAGCCAAATTGGTTTGGCGGCGGCCCCGCTATTCGTAACGCAGAGCGACGATCGGATCCACGCGCATTGCGCGGCGCGCCGGGATGTAACAGGCCGCGAGGGCGACGGCAGCCAACACTCCCGCCACGGCCACGAATGTAAGTGGATCGGTCGCGCTCACGCCATAGAGCACGCTTGCCATCAGGCGGGTGAGGCCGAGCGCGGCTATCAAACCGATTCCTACTCCGAGCAGCGTCGTCCTGGTTCCTTCACCCAGCACTAGTGCGAGCACATCTTTTCGTTGCGCGCCCAACGCGATTCGGATTCCGATTTCGTGTGTCCGCTGCCCGACCACATAGGAAATCACTCCGTAGATTCCTATGCTTGAGAGTACCAGGGCGAGCATCGCGAATACTCCGAGCAGCACCATCGAAAACCAGCGCTCGGCGAGCGACCTGGAAACGATTTCTTCGTAGCTATGAGCTTCGAACACCACGTCCTGGCTGTTCATCTCCAACACTTTTTTGCGAACTGCTCCTACCAGCGCAAGCGGCTCTCCCTGCGTGCGGATCAGCACGCCCGTGCTATCAGCCGCTCGCGACATGAACTTATCCGGAATCTGCATGAACGGAATGTAGAACTGAGCGTTGAGATTAATTTTATCGTCGAGCCCCCAGTGCTTCACATGGCCGACGACGCCTACGATCTCGGCTGGTTTTCCGAGGAATTCGTCAACAATACCTTTGCCGATGGGATCCTCGTTCGGAAAATATTTCTCCGCGAAGCTTTCATCGATCACGGTCACAAGCGGGGAGGATTCATTGTCCTGTGCGGTGAAAAAACGCCCGCGTATCAGGGGAATCCCCATCACCTTCAGGTAGTCGGGTTCCACTTCATACCAGAGCGCCGAAGGCATGTCGGCGTGCCGGGCCGGCTTTGTCTGGCCCGCGATCCAAAACGCATCTTCCGAATCGCCCCACATGGGCAGCCCGCCTCGTTGCAGGGAGATTTGTTGCACGCCGGGGAGCGTTGCGAGCGTGTCATGCAGCTTGCGAAGATCGGCTCGAACTGCATCGGGAGTCGCTTGCTTCATGGAAGGCGGGAGCCCTACATGCAAATAGAGGACATTCTTGGGGTTGAATCCGGGATTGACGCTCCAGAGGCGCGTGAGGCTTCGAATCATCAGCCCGGCTCCGACGAGCAACACCAGAGCCATGGCCAGCTCCATCACCACAAAAACATTTTGGGCGCTCCGTTTGGCGGTGCTTGCGCCGCGGCCTCC
>CAWBRH010000055.1:0-157140 GCA_963790945.1 uncultured Acidobacteriota bacterium | reverse complement strand
ATGTTTATTGTCACGCCTGGACCGATTACGTATTGCTCGGGCATTTTGGTTTAGTGCGCGAATTTCCAGCGTAGCAGAAGAATGACGAGCGCGATGGTCGCGAGGATTAATGCGCCGAGGATTTGAGTGCGGTTGAGATTCACTGCGGTTACTGTCGCATAGTCGGGCGCGAAGAGGAAAATAGAAAAGGTAAAATTGAAATTGGAGGAAATCCGGAGACGCGCGAAGAGAGAAGAAACGGCAACGGCGAAAGAGCCGGCAGGATGCCGGCGCTACAAGGGAAAGTGCAACGTCAAAAGAGCCAGCGAGATCCCCTTCGAGGCTCAGGGCAAGGCGGCGGTAAGAAAGGCTGAGCTATCGCGTGTTCACTGAATCTGGCGGGATGTTGTAGAAGTAGATGAAACGCAGCTCGATGAAATCGCCTTTGAATTGCGGTGGCAATGGCTCGAATGGGTTTGAGGTGCGGATGGAGGAGAGCGCGGCGGTGTCGAGGGGCTGCTTGCCCGACGTGCGCTCGAGATTCGGATCCTGCGGGGGGACGCTGCCGTCGCGATTGATTTTGAAGGTGAGCATGACGATGCCTCTGTCGCCCATGAGCGCGGACTCGGGCATCACGGTGTACCAGTTGCGCCTGACGGTGGCGACAAGGCGCTGCATGTAGCTGTTGAAATCGACGCCCTGCGTATCGGTGAGGATCGAGACGCCGGGCTGCATACCTTGCATGCCGCCGCGTCCGCCGCGGCCACCGCCTCCTCCGCCACCACCACCACCACCGGCGCCGGGATTGTAGACGGTGCCGCCACCGCCGCGCTGGATCTGATCTTGGATCTGGCTCTGGAGCTGTTTGCCGGGTGAGGAATTGGGCAAATTCAAATTCAAGTGGCCCGGTTGAGAGGGCTGCACGGGCAAAACTTGCGAAGGCTGCGGATTCGGTTGCACCGGGACGCTGACGGGCGGCTGACTCACGGCGGTGTGCGGCGTGGGCGCGGAGGGCAGCTCGGGCTTGGGCTGTTCGGGATTCGGAATCGAAGGCGGCGCGATGGGCGCGTGGGTTTCAGGGCGCGGTGGCGCGACTTTGTTCAGGACTTTGGGGCTGATCTTAACTTTCGGACCCGGCGGGCCGGGAGGCGCGGAAGGAATCGTCGTCGGGCGAAATGTAGGTGATGCCGAGGCTCTTGCTGGCCATCTCGATTTCTTTTGTGGTGGGGACGTGCGGCGGAAACATTTTCGGAATGAAAATAATGAAAATAATCAGGCCGATGTGGACGACGACGGAAGCGGCGCGAGTGATGGCGTCCCACTTGGCGTCTTTTTTTGCTTCGGGCTCGATGAGCAGGTTCGCGTCGCCGGTGGTGAAAATGTCGGGCTGAATGACTTCGCGAAGCGCGGCGGTCATCACCTGCGGCTTATCGAAGCGGGCGATTTCGGCGGCCTCGGGCGGCTCGACGTAGACCGGAACGACGACGCGCGGATCCATCACGGCGACGGGCACGTAGTCGGTGAGCGGCTTCAGATCAAAAGGCTTGGGCTCGATGTCGCGGCCGACGAGCGAACGCCCGACGAGAACTTCGAGCGGAAAATGGCTCGGGATGCTGGATTTGCCGTTGAGCGGAGGCGCATCGGAGAGGCCGGAGGGAACGACCATGCGGTCGTCCATGTAAGTTTCGAAACGCGCAGCCGGCTTTCTGCTTCTTCGCTTCCTCCGCGGTGAGCGGGCGCACGTCTCTCGGAACCAGTATTCGCTCGATCATCGAGCGTCCTGTGGAACGAAGCTGGATAGTTGGACGTGGCGGGCGTGTTCGAGGATGCCCGACATGACGCGGTCGGCAAGTTCGAGAGCGCGGCGGCCAGCGGCGCCGTCAACGATCGGCTGCGTGCGCGTGCGGACGGATTCGAGGAACGAGCGAAGCTCGGCGCGAAGCGGTTCTTCGGGCGTGGTGGGAACTTTTTCGAATCCGATTTTCGGCTGCGCGTTACTTGTTTCCGGGGACGCGGCGGAATCGGCTTTCGTATTGCTTGCTTCCACGCGAACGCGAAGAACATCCTGGCGCGTGAAATCGAGTGAGACGTATTCGTGTTCCTGGAAGAAGCGCATTTTGCGGACGCGTTCGGTGGAGACGCGGCTGGCGGTGAGATTCGCGACGGTGCCGGTTTCAAATTCGACGCGAGCGTGGGCGATATCCACTTTGTCGCTGATGACGGGGATGCCGACGGCTTTGAGATCTACGACCGGCGCGTTGACGAGCGAGAGCAGGATGTCGAGGTCGTGGATCATGACGTCGTAAACGACGTCAATATCGAGGCTGCGCGGCGAAAAAATGCCGAGGCGATGGATTTCGAAAAACATCGGGCGCGAGACGATTTTTCCGACGGCGACGACGGCGGGATTGAAGCGTTCGACGTGGCCGACTTGAAGAATGCCGCGGCTGCGTTTTGCGGCGGTGATGAGCGCGTCGGCTTCGTCGAGCGATGCGGCGATGGGCTTTTCGACGAGTACGTCGATTCCGGCCGCGAGGATGCGGCGAGCCGATGCGCGCGTGCTCGGCAGTCGGGACGGCGAGGCTCACGGCGTCGATGCCGTCGGACGTGAGCGCGTCGAGGTCGCGAAGAACACGGGTGCCGAATTCGGCGGCAACTTTTTGCGCGCGCTCGGCGTTGGTGTCGATGATGCCGACGAGCTCGGCGCCTTCGATCTCGCGCCAGACGCGAACGTGGTTGCGTCCGAAATCGCCGACGCCGACGACCGCTACGCGAATGGGTTTCTCGCTCAAGATTTCCTTTTCGCCTCGAGAACCGGCGACGCGGTTGCGGCTGATTTCGCAGGAGCGAACGCCTGAATTGCGATGCTGAAATCGTCGGCCGCTTGAATCAGCCGGTCGCGGTCGAAAAGCAGCGTCTTTCCTGCGTCGACGGCAAGAGCAGTAGCGTTCGAGCGGCGCATGACTTCGATTGTCTTCGGGCCGACTACTGGAACGTCAAAGCGCATATCCTGTGACGGCTTGCTGACTTTGACGACCACGAGGCGCTGGCCACCGGCGATGCGGGCGGCGCGTTCGATCGTCTCGTCGGTTCCTTCCATCGCTTCGACGGCGACACAGGCGCGATCGCGGACGACGACCGTCTGGCCGAGATCGAGCGCGGCGATTTTCTGCGCGACTTCGCGGCCATAGTTGATATCCGCGGCTTCGGACACGTCCGGCGAGCGACGGCGTCAGGATTCCGACCTCCGGCAAAAGCGGGCCGAGAAATTTTGTGGAGTCCACGAGTTCGATTCCTTCGTCTTCGAGCACGCGCGCGACAGCTCCAATCAGCGAATCGGTATTTTTCGCCGGAAGGGAGAATAGCAGCTTTGCGAGCCGCCAATCGGGGCGGATCGAGCTGAATATTTTATTGTGCTTTACTTGCCCTGCCATCACGGCGTGTTTCACGCCCTCCTCGTGCAAAAGCTCAATCGTTCGGCTGAGTTCGCCGAGGCTCACCCAGTGCACGCGCGCGGCCGCCTGTTCGATCGCGGGCGACGCTTCTTCGCGAATCGCGATCACGGCCATTTCGATGCCGCGGCTGCGCGCACCTTCTAGAACAAGGAACGGAAAATCGCCGTTGCCAGCGATGAGGCCCCAGCGCTCAGAATTCTCCGGAATTGAGTTCGCTGGCATTCCTATTTGGTGAGACCGCGCTCGGCCGTCGATTCGATAAACCGGATAAGGGTTTGGACGTCTTCGGATGCGGAAAGGGTTCCACGCATTTGTTCGAGAGCCTGAGTGGTGTTGAGTTTGGAGCGGAGGAGCAGCCGATACGCTTTCTCAATGGTTTCGATGCGATCGGGCGAAAAGCCGTTGCGTTCGAGGCCAACGGAATTCACGCCGTAGCATTTCGTATCGCGCGGGGCGACGATTTTGGAGAAGGGCGGGACGTCCTGGGTGATGACGGTGTGCGCCGCGATATAGGAATACTTGCCAATGCGGCAGAACTGATGCACGGGGCAGAAGGCGCCGATGGTGGCGAAGTCTTCGACGGTAACGTGACCGGCGAGCGTGGCGCCATTGACGAAAATCGTGTGGCTGCCGATTTGGGAGTCATGGCCGATGTGAGCGTACGACATGATGAGATTGTTGCTACCGAGGCGCGTGGTGCCGCCGCCTTTCACGGTGCCGCGATTTACCGTGGAGAATTCGTGGAATTCGTTTTCGTCGCCGATCTTCGAGCGAGACGGGTTCGCCTTTGTAGGTGAGATCCTGTGGGTCGCCGCCGACAACGCTGAACGGGTAGAGGTGGTTGCGGCGTCCGAGGCGCGCGGGGCCTTTCACCATTGCGTGCGATTCGACGATGCAGCCTTCGCCGAGTTCGACTTCGTCGCCGATGACGGCGAAGGCGTCGATTGTGACGCAGTTGCCGAGGCGGGCGGTGGGCGCGATGGAGGCGCGCGGGTCGATTTTACTCATTCGGCGAGCTCGTTGGTTTTAGACGTTCTCAAGCTCATTCAGTTGGATTCCCAGGGCTAAAGCCCATGTCTTGCTATGACGCTTTTTTCGCTGGACTGAAGTCCAGCTCCCCCTGCTAAAGCAGGGGGCTCCCACCGAACTGCAAAATCCTAAGGCAAGAACATAAAAGGCCTCAGGTCAATTCCGGCTTACAGCGGCCGGAACGGGACCTGAGCTACGGATAATCTAAATCGTAACGCCCAGGGCGAAACTGCAACTCCGCCACCCTCATTGCGCCTTTTCGGCGGGGGCTGGCGCTGGTTGCTGGACTTCATCCATGTCGACCATTTTGCACATTAGGGTGGCTTCGGCGGCGAGTTCGCCGCCCACCGTAGCGCGGCCGTGGATTTTGCAGAATGAGCCGCGCCAGGCGAGGACGTTCACTTCAATGCGCAACTGATCGCCGGGGACGACGGGACGGCGGAAGCGCGCGTCGTCAATGGCGACGAAATAGACGAGCTTCTTTTCACGGTCTTTCACTTCCTGGAGCAGGAGGAAGCCGCCGGTCTGGGCCATGGATTCGATGATGAGCACGCCGGGCATGATGGGTTTACCGGGAAAATGTCCCTGGAAGAAATATTCGTTGATGGTGACGTTCTTGATTCCGACGATGCGCTTCCAGCGTTCCATTTCTTCGATGGTGTCGACGAGAAGAAACGGGTAGCGGTGCGGGAGGATGGCTTGGATGGCGTTAGTGTCGAGAATCATTGTTGGCCTCGTATGTGAGCTGTGCGCACCGGTTGCTTTAGCTCGGCGTGCCCGACCGTATATGTTGTCTCGGAAGCTGCGCCCAGGAACAAGCGAATAATTCTATACGAAACGTGACGGAGTGGGAATCGGGGCGGGGATTGAGACGTGTCAAGAGAGTTCGGCCTTGGGTGCTGGGATTGTGGGTCGAGATCCTTCGCTGCGCTCAGGATGACAACATTTTGGTTTGGAGGCTGAAATTTAGTTCGTGCGAACCAAGCTACCTACCTCGAAATCATCCCGGTTGTTGCCAGCCAGGTTTCCACTAACTGGGGCCATGCGGTGATCGGAAGCGACGTGCGGCGCAGGCCGAAGGCGTGGCCGCCCTCGGCGTACAGATGCATCTCCACGGGAACATCAGCCTTCTTCAGGGCAATGTAGTACGCGAGCGAGTCGTTCACGTCGTCGACGTGGTCATCCTCTGCTTGCAGCAAAAACGTAGGCGGCGTCTGGGGGGTGACAGGAATATCGGGATTCAATCCGAATTGTTTATCGGCGATTGTCTCGTGGGCCGGCTTTCGAATCACAAACTTTCTGGTGCCCTGGTCAGCATCCCATTCCGCAGCGGAAAGCGACAGATGCCCCGGATAAATAGCCACCGCAAAATCCGGGCGGCAACTCTCTTTGTCGGCGGCATCTACAGGCGGGTACAAACGCTTCTCGAAGTGCGTGCTGATCGCTGCCGAGAGATGCCCGCCCGATGAAAATCCGAGCACACCAATTTTGTGCGGATCGATGTGCCAATCCGCGGCGTGCAGGCGCACCAGCCCCAACGTTCTCTGGGCATCTTCCAACGCGATCGGTGATTCGGGATACGGCCCTGATTTTGGATACGGCGCCGATTTGGGATAGCGTTCGTTACCCGGCACGCGGTACTTCAATAGCACGCAGGTGATTCCTTTTGCCGTCAGCCAGTCGCAGACCTCGGTGCCTTCCAGATCGATTGCCAAATCGAGGTAGCCACCACCCGGAAATACGACGACGGCTGCGCCCGTATTCTTTCCACTTGGGGAATAGACTGTCATCGTGGGCTGCGACACTTTGCTCACGCCCACCGCCGGTCTGCCGGCAATCAGGAACTCCTTGCCCGTCGTCTCAGCGGCCTCTGGCCCCGCGACAGGTTGCGGATCAGGCGGGTTTCCGGGCCAGATGGGCACTTGCGTATGTCCTGGTGATGGCTGCCAGGTAGACTGCTGCGCGCTGGCGCCGCAAAACGCAAACAAAACACAGAGAGCAAAGAGCAAAGGTTTCATAGAAGTCCGCACAGCTTATATGTAGCACTTCACGCGGAGAATCACGCCGGAGAATTTGTCACAGATGTGCTTTTCGGACGGCCGCGGGCTGTTGAAAAGAAGAATAGACCGACCGCGTGGCGCAATTTCGGATCGGCTGATAGGATGGCGGCGCAATGAGCGAGCAAACTGTGGGGATGCGGGATTTGTTGGGGGCGGCGCGAGCGCGCGAGGGCGCGATGGTGCGGTTGCTGGGGCGATTTGTGCGGTGTGAATCGCCTAGTGCTGACAAGGCGGCAGTGGATCGGTTTGGGGCGATGGTGGCGAGGGAGTGGAGGCGGCGCGGGGCAGTCGTGAAGATTTTGAGGCAGCGTTTGCGCGGGAATCATTTGCGGATCGAGTGGCCTCGGGCGACAGGTAGAAGCGACGGACAGATTCTTGTGCTGGGGCATCTGGATACCGTTTATCCGATTGGGACGATTGCGAAGATGCCGTTTCGGGTGGCGGGCGGGAAGGCTTGGGGGCCGGGGTCGTTTGATATGAAGGGCGGGTTGGTGCTGGCGCTGGGGGCGGTGGATGCGCTGCGGGCGGTTGGGGTGCGGCCGCGGAAGCGGGTGGTGTTTTTGTGGACTTCGGATGAGGAGATTGGGAGTGAGACGTCGCGGCGGGTGATTGAGGGCGAGGCGCGGAAGAGCGATGCGGTGCTGGTGCTGGAGCCGGCGCTGGGGCGCGAGGGGAGATTGAAGACCGAGCGGAAGGGAGTGGGCGGGGCGGAGATTATTGTGACTGGGCGCGCGGCGCATGCGGGGATTGAGCCGGAGAAGGGCGTGAATGCGGTGCATGAGTTGGCGTTGCAGATTGCGCGGTTGATGAAGATGAACGATCGGGCGCGCGGGATTACGGTGCAGGCGACGGTGGTGGAGGGCGGGACGGCGGCGAATGTGGTGCCGGAGCGGGCGCGGGCGGCGGTGGATATTCGGTTTGCGCGGGTGGCGGATGCGCGGGCGGATTGAGCGAGGGCTGCGCGGGTTGCGGCCGATTTTGCGTGGGGCGCGGGTGGAGGTACGGATTGGGGGGATGCGCCCGCCGCTGGAGCGGAGTGCTGCGGTGCGCGAGTTATTTGGCGTGGCGCGGGGGTTGATGGCGGAGATGGGGTTGTCGCTTGGGGAGGCGGCTACTGGCGGAGGCTCGGATGGGAATTTTACTGGCGGCGCTGGGAGTGCCGACGCTGGATGGGCTCGGAGCTGTGGGGGATGGGGCGCATAGTTTGCGGGAGCATGTGGTGGTGAGGGAGATGGGGGTGCGGGCGGCGTTGATTGCGGGGTTGTTGGCGAAGTTGTAGGCGCGGAGGCGCAGACTGGGAAAAAGGCAATTTCAAATTTGACGAATTTGAAATTTCAAATGAGGCGAAGAGACGGCTGGTTAGCGGAGGTATTCGTGGCGGAGGTAGGCGATGGTTTGCTGGTCGAGGTCGGAGTAGTCGGAGTGGAGGGCGTCGCGGAGGGCGGCGTCCATGGACGGGGCTGTGGAGATGCGATCGAGGAGACGGCTGATGTCGCTGATGCCGCCTGACTCTATGATGGATTCGACGGCGGCTAGCGCGTAGGCGTAGGCGAAAGAGGCGGCGCCACCGGAGAGCGACATCCAGGAACCTTCGAGCATTTGGAGGCTGGGGGCGCGACCTTGGCCAGCCAATTCTACAAGGGCGCCGGCGGAGCCGTTGCTGCGGCGGCCTTCCATCCATTGGGCGACGCCTTCCTGAACCCAGGTGGGGGCGCGGCCTCGGGTTTTTTGTCCGATGAAGCTGTGGGTGAGTTCGTGTTTCAGGACGCGCGCTAATTCTGAGGTGACGCTGCTGAGGCCCTGGACTGGGATGCGGATGCGGCCGTCATTGATGGCGCCGGCCCAGCTGGGGGCGCGGGTGATGTCAGCGAAAGCCTGGCCGGTGTAGAGGATTACGCCGATCGGTTCGGGCGGGGTGTAGTCGAGCTGGGATTCGATGTCGTTGAAATCTTCTTCGAGGGCGTGCAGGATTCCGCTGGCGAGATCGGGCGTGGCGGTGCCGCTGTATTTCAGGGCGAAGTGAGCGGTGACGCCTTCGCGGTAGCTTTCCTCTTCGGCTTTGTCTTTTTGCGCTTTGGCGAGAGCGCGCTCGACTTCGGGGTCGGCGTGCAGGTGCTCGGCGCGCTGCCATTCTTCCACTGCGAGATCCATTTTGTTGAGGCCGTAGTAGGCCCAGCCGGTGAGCTTTGCGACGTCGGCAGAATTAGGAGCGACGCGGCGGGCGTGCTCGAGCGGGTCGAGGGCGGCGGTGAACTGGCTCTGGCGCAAAAGGAGCACGGAGAGATTCAGGAGCAGGCCTAGATTTTCTGGCGCGAAATTTAAGGCCTGGCGGTAGTGGTCGATGGCGCCGTCAACTTCGCCTTTGGAGAGCAGAAACTGGGCCGCGGTGTAGTGAGCGGCGGAAACTTTTTCGATGGCGGCTGGAGAGCCGGAGCGAGCGTCAGCTTCGAGGCGCGCGATGTAGGCGAAATCGATGGAGTCGTCGTGAACGGCGAGGCGGACGATGTCGTCGTAGCCGCGGACGGGAGCGATTTCTGGGGCTGAGACGGGCGGCGGGTCGTTTTGATGGGATGAAGAGGCTGACGAGTAGCCGAACTGGTCTTTTTCGACGCGGGCGATGATGGATTTGGGGAGCGAGAAGCGGCCGGCGGAGGTTTCGTAGCTTACGTGCTCGCCGTCGTCGGTGACGTTGGCGGCGGTGATGCGGCGGCCATTTTTGAGCACAATCGTGTCGGCGGCCGCGGAAGACACGGCGAGCAGGAGCAAAGCTACAACTGGCGCTGCGCGATGCACATCTCAATTTTAGCAATGGGGCACTGCTTACCTTCCGGCTGCGTTGCTGGTCTTTGTCTTAAGTGGCATGCCTGGGTCTTAAGTGGTATGCCTGGTCTTAAGTAGTAATGCCCTGGTCTTAAGGGCTACCGTGTTGAGCGTGCTGCATATCGTGAAAAAATCGTGGCGAGGGCTGTTTGTGGCGGGGGCGCTTGCTCTGCTGGCGGCGCTCACTTGTCCGTCACCAGCGCTGGCTTTGCAAGCGGGGACCTCGAATAATTCTTCCGTTCAAGATTTGTGGAGCGATCCGCGAGCGCTGTATCAAGCGCTAAACGGGCTGCGGCCGAATGGAGAGCACGTTTATACGATCCATGAATTGAATCTGCGGCGCGACGTGGTGAACGTGCGGCTGATTGAGGGGAAGCTGGCTTTTTTTCAAGCGATTGACGGTCACGTGACGGGGGCGGTGTTTGCGGGGCGCGGGCATATTTTCGCGACGCCGCGAGAGCGAGGGGAACGGTACTCGATCGCGCAATTTCTGGGCGTGCCGATGGTGAACCAGGATTTCACGCGTGCGTATTTGCGATTCACGGACGACACGGCTTCGGAAATTCGGCAGCAGACCGGCGCGGACGCGAGTGCGGCTGTCGATACGAAGTTCGCGGAAAGCTGGACAGGACTGGTGAGCAGCTTGAATCCGTGGCACTCGCTGCGAGTGATGCTCGATCTGCTGTCGGCCGATCCGCTGCCATATTTCTACATCGGAGTGGAGAACGACAATATTGGGGCGTTTGATGTGCTGGTGGACGCGCGGCGGCATGAGCAGGTGTTGATGGGACAGCCGCGAATCGAGAATGGCGCGCGTTTCTATGATACGTGGGCGTCGTTTAAGGCGCTGGATGCGCCGAAGACGCCGATCGAGATGTTTGCGCCGATTGATTATGCGGTGGACACGACGATCGAGAACGATTTGTCGCTGGCGGGACGCACGACGCTGCATTTGAAAGCACAGCGAGCCGGCGAGCGGGTGGTGGGCCTGGAGCTTTCGAGAAACCTGGCGGTGGAAGGAGTGAGGCTCGAAAGCGGCGCGCCGCTTTTCTATTTTCAGAACGAGGACTTGAGCCGGCACGACATTTTGGAGCGCGGCAACGACGCTCTGCTCATCACGCTTCCGGCACCGGTGAAGCTGGGCGAAGAGATTCGTCTGGAGGTGAAGTACCGCGGCAATGTGATCAGCAGCGCGGGAAATGGCGTGGAGTTTGTGGGCGAGCGCGGCACCTGGTATGCGCACGTGGGGGGCGGAGATCACTTCGCGCTCTTCGATCTCACTTTTCATTGGCCGAAGCGATTCACGCTGGTGGCGACCGGAGCACACACCGATTTGCGTGACGATGGCGACGTGAAGGCGGGCCGGTGGCAGTCGCGCGTTCCGTTTGCGGTGGCGGGCTTCAATCTCGGCGAATACAAAGTGGAAACGGCGGCGGGCGATCGTCCGAAAGTGGAATTGTACGCAAACAAACAGCTCGAAAACGCGATCCTTGCCCTGCTCGAGAAAAATCCTGGCGACAACTCATCGCTTCCGGGAATGTTTCAGTCACCGCGGCAGCGAGGATTATCAGGAGCAATTCCCGAAACGCCCGCGCCGAGCCCTGCGGCGGTGTTGAAGCGGCTCGGAAGCGAATTCACGGATTCGATTCGATTTTTCGAGCGACTGGACGGCCCATTTCCGTTTGAGCGCCTGGATGTTTCGCAGATACCGGGCAGCTTCGGGCAGGGGTGGCCGGGGCTGGTTTATTTATCGACGCTTGTGTTCCTGCCGCAGTCCGCGCAGGAACGAGCTGGGTTCAGCGTGCTGGCGCAGGAGGAGGCTCGCGAGCTGATACCGTTTCACGAAGTGGCGCACCAATGGTGGGGCAACGTGGCGGGATCGGCTGAGTATCGCGATGGGTGGATTCAGGAAGCCATGGCGAATTACCTGGCGCTGATGTATGCGGATAGCAAGCGGCCAGCGGATCAGAGATTGAAGAGTTGGCTCGATCGCTACCGGATCGCGTTGACAACGAAGCCTCCCGGCGTATCGCTGACGGCAGATTCAGCTGGCCCGCTGGATTTCGGATGGCGGTTGCTGTCGTCGAAGGCCCCGAACGCATATGAAACGGTGACGTATGGCAAAGGCGCGTGGGTAATTCATATGCTGCGCGAAATGCTTGCGGAACCGAATGCCGCGGACCCGGATGAGCACTTCCGGGATTTGCTGAAGGCGATACTCAGCGAGCACTACTTCGCGCCGCTGTCGACGGCCGATTTCCAGAAGGCCATTGAGAAACGAATGACGCCTGCGATGGATCTGGAAGGAACGCGCTCAATGGACTGGTTCTTCGACCAATGGGTGCGGTCAACCGGGATTCCGCACTATTCCGTGGAGTTTCAGGTGAAACCTCACGACCGGGAATTTCTCGTAACGGGAAAACTGATGCAGCAAGGAGTAGATGAAGTGTTTACAGAGCCAGTTCCGCTCTATGGGACGCGACCTGGGCCGGGCGCGAAGATGGAAAAGCTCGGCGTAGTGGTTACAAATGGAACTGAGACACGGTTCCGATTTGTTACAAAATCCCGCCCCGTAAAAATACTGATTGATCCGCGAAATACCGTACTTTGCATTGCTAACTGAATTCCGATTTAAGATTACGGGAAAGTTAAAGCGCAGCATCTTGTCGCCCGATAAATTTCGGATTGATGTTGCTTCGCATGGCCTTCGGTTTTATGCTGTCACGTCCTGAGTGGAACGCCAGCCGTAGTGAGCAGCAGAGGCTGAGTGCAAAGCCGATTTGTTTATTGGCTTTGCTACACTTCGGGCGGATGGAACGTCTGAAAAGTCTGAGAACCGCCTTCGCTAACCCATTCGATGCCCCTTTGTACGTTTCGCTGGCATCTATAGACCCAAATCCACCACCTGGGGCGCTTTCGTGGATCCTGAGGGTTCACAAAATATAGCGGGAGCAGGCGAGGCGCCGGTACTCGAGCCGGGCCATACGCTGGCAACCGTTACCGACAAAATCAGCTCGATCGTGCTGGGCCGCGGCACGACGAAGGGCTGGATGATCGGCTTTGCGATCGCGCTCGCACTGCTGATGATGTTCAACGTGGCGGTCACCTACCTGCTGATCAAAGGCGTGGGAATCTGGGGCATCAAGATTCCGGTCGGGTGGGGATTTGCGATCGTAAATTTCGTGTGGTGGATTGGAATCGGACACGCCGGAACGCTTATCTCCGCAATTCTTCTTCTTCTGCACCAGAAGTGGCGCACATCCATCAATCGATTTGCGGAAGCGATGACGCTTTTTGCGGTGGCTTGCGCGGGAATGTTTCCGCTGTTGCACATGGGGCGGCCGTGGCTGTTTTTCTGGCTGATGCCCTATCCCAATCCGATGTGGATGTGGCCGCAATTTCGAAGCCCGCTGGTGTGGGACGTGTTTGCGGTTTCGACATACGCGACCGTTTCACTGCTCTTCTGGTTCGTGGGCTTGATCCCGGACCTGGCGACGCTGCGTGATCGGGCTCGAAACCGAGCGGCGAAAATCGTCTATGGAATTTTTGCGATGGGCTGGCGCGGGTCGGCGGTGCATTGGACACGGTATGAAGTAGCGTCTCTACTGCTCGCCGGTCTGGCGACTCCGCTCGTCGTTTCCGTCCATACCGTGGTGAGCTTCGATTTCGCGGTAGCGATTGTCCCTGGCTGGCACACGACGATCTTTCCGCCCTACTTCGTGGCGGGCGCGATCTATTCCGGCTTTGCGATGGTGATGACGCTGGCGATTCCGATTCGCAAGTTTTATCACTTGGAAGACATGGTCACGATGCGCCACCTCGACAACATGGCCAAGGTGATGCTCGCGACCGGCATGATCGTCGCTTACGGATACATGATGGAGACGTTCATGGCGTTTTACGGCGGGGATCTGTATGACCGCTATTTGATTTTGAACCGGATGACTGGGCCTTATGCGGTGGTGTACTGGTCCCTGATTGCGTGCAATATCGTCATCCCGCAGGCGATGTGGTCGCGGAAAATTCGCGCCAGCGTGCCGGCGCTATTCGTGATCTCGCTGATCGTAAACACGGGAATGTGGCTCGAGCGGTTCGTGATCGTGGTGATCAGCCTGAGCCGCGATTACATTCCTTCGATTTGGAACATGTACTACCCGACGAAGTGGGATTGGATGACGTACATTGGAACGTTTGGTCTGTTCTTTACGTTGTTCTTGCTGTTCGTGCGATTCCTCCCGATGATTTCGATCGTGGAGATGCGCTCGCTGGTGCGGGAGACGGACGAGAAACCGGAGTAGCAGCGGCAACCGAAAAAGGCTATGGCACAGATCTTTCATCACAGCACGAACCTGATCTCGCGGCTGAGCATTTATGGCGGCGTGTTTATCATCGCGTTGCTGGGAGCCGCGCTGTATGGGATCGAACTTTCGCCGTGGTATACGGATCAGCATGTCGCGCGCGAGCAGCCAGTTCCCTTCAGCCATAAGCATCATGCCGGCGAGTTGGGAATCGATTGCCGTTATTGCCATACGTCGGTCGAGAAGTCGTCGTTCGCAGGATTGCCGCCGACGCAGACCTGCATGACATGCCACTCGCGGATTTGGACGAATGCTTCGATGCTCGAGCCGGTGCGCGCGAGCTACCGCGACGACAAATCGCTCGCGTGGACGCGGGTGAACGCGCTGCCGGATTTCGTTTATTTCGACCACAGCATTCACGTGAGCAAAGGTGTGGGCTGCACGACATGCCACGGCCCGATTGCGGAGATGCCGCTGACGTGGCGGGCCGGCACGCTCTACATGCAGTGGTGCCTAGAGTGCCATCGCGAGCCGGAGAAGTTCGTGCGGCCGAAATCGGAAGTGTTCAATCCCTATTACCAACCGCCGAAAAATCAGCTCGAACTGGGGCGGCAGCTGGTGAAGGAATACAAGATTCAGAGTTTACAGAACTGTTCGACGTGCCACCGGTGATTGCATAACGATGAACGACAATTCCAACTCGAACCATTCCATGAACGAGACGATTGATCTCGCGGCCGTGCGGGCGAAGCTCGCAAAAGACGGTGGCAAGCGATTCTGGCAGAGCCTGGACGAGCTGGCTGAGACGCCGGGCTATCGTTACAAGCTCGAAAACGAGTTTCCTGAAAATACAGAAAAGGAAGCGGAGGGAATCGACCGGCGCGGAATTTTGAAGTTGATGGCCGCGTCGGCGGCAATGGCCGGGCTGAGCGCGTGCACGAAACTGCCGACGGAGAAAATCGTTCCGTACGTGCGGCCACCCGAGGAAATTATTCCTGGCAAGCCCCTTTACTACGCCACGTCGATGACGCAGTCGGGCGTCGCAACTGGTCTGCTGGTTGAAAGCCATATGGGGCGGCCTACAAAGGCTGAGGGTAATCCGGAGCATCCGGGCAGCCTGGGCGGGACGGACGTGTTCAATCAGGCGTCGATTCTGACACTCTACGATCCCGATCGGTCGCAAACCGTGATTCACGAAGGGCGCATCGAGAGCTGGGCTGCATTTCTGACGGCGATCGGGAACGTGAGATCGCAGCTTGCGCCGAGGGGCGCCGGGCTTCGAATTCTCACTGAAACGGTGACGTCGCCAAGCCTGGCGGCGCAGATTCGAGATGTGCTGAAGCAGTTCCCGGACTCGAAATGGCATCAGTACGAGCCGTGTATTCGCGATGCGGCGCACGACGGCGCGGTGACGGCGTTCGGAAAGCCGGTGACGACGGTCTACCACCTCGACAAGGCGGATGTGATCGTGTCGCTCGACGCAGACTTCCTTACGACAGGGCCGGGACATACGCGGTACGCTCGCGATTTTTCTTCGCGCAGGGCGATTGAAGGGCCGAGCACGAAATTAAACCGCTTGTATGTTGTGGAGTGCACCCCGACCAGCACGGGTTCGATGGCGGATCACCGGCGGGCGATGCGCGCGAGCGAAGTGGAAGCGTTTACGCGGCAGCTCGCCACGGAGTTTGGAATTGCGTCGGCCGGAGCGCCGGAGAATTCCACCTCGTCGGTTCCACCGGCGTGGATGATGGCGCTGGTGCGCGATCTGGAAAAGCATCGCGGTTCGTGCGTGGTGATTCCGGGGGAAGGACAGCCGGCGATCGTGCACGCGCTGGCGCACGCGATGAACGCGTCGTTGGGGAATGCCGGTAAAACGGTGACTTACACTGAGCCGATCGAAGCGAATCCTGTGAGCCAGATGAATTCGCTGCGCGATCTGGTGAAGGACATGAATGCGGGGGCGGTCGAGCTGCTGGTGATGCTGGGAGGAAATCCTGTTTATGACGCGCCGGCGGATTTCGAATTTGGGCCGACGCTGCTGAAGGCGAAATTGCGAGTGCATTCGGGGCTTTATTACGACGAGACAGCCGAGCTGTGCCACTGGCACGTGCCCGAGGCGCATTTCCTGGAAGCGTGGAGCGATGCGCGGGCCTATGACGGCACGGTTGGAATTGTTCAACCTCTCATTGCGCCGCTTTATCAGGGACGGTCGGCACACGAATTGGTGGCTGCGATTGCGGGTGATGCCGGAAAATCGGGGCACGATCTGGTTCAGGGCTACTGGAAATCGCAGCGGCCGGAGAAAGACAAAGCGTTCGACGCGTTCTGGCAGAAGTCGCTGCATGACGGCGTGATGGCTGGAACGGTGCTGCCTGCGATTCCCGTGTCGCCGCGAACTGACATTGGGAGAGAGCCTGCATCGCCGGCGCTTGATAAGGACGCGCTGGAGATTGTCTACCGGCCTGATCCGACGATTGGCGATGGACGTTACTCGAATAATGGGTGGCTGCAGGAAACTCCGAAGACGATCACGCGCTTGACGTGGGACAACGCGGCGCTGGTGAGTATCAATACCGCGGAGCGATTGAAGCTGCACCATGGGCAGTACATGAAGCTGAAGGTGGCGGGGCGCGAAGTGTACGCGGGGATTTTTGCGGACCCCGGGCATCCGGATAATTCGATCACCCTGCATCTTGGATACGGACGGCGGCGCGCGGGAAATGTGGGGAACGGGCAGGGCTTCAACGCGTATTTTCTGCGAACTTCAGGCGCGCCGTGGATGGCGGGCGGGCTGCAACTCGAAGATTCCGGGAAGAAGTACTACTTCGCTGTGCAGCAGTACCACTACATGATGGAGGAAGACGGCCATCCGGCGGATACGGAGAGCGTGAATGCGTTCCGCCGGGATCTGATTCAGGTGGCGACGGTTGAAGAGTTTCAAAAGGATCCGAATTTCGCGCGGCATCCTGAGACGGAGGCGGGGAAAAAGCTGTCGCTATATCCCGGATTTAAATCCGAAGGGTATGCGTGGGGGATGTCGATCGATTTGAACCGCTGCATCGGGTGCAATGCTTGTGTAGTGGCGTGTGTTTCGGAGAACAACATCGCGGTGGTGGGGAAAGATCAGGTGATGCGCGGGCGGGCGATGCAGTGGATTCGCATCGACACGTATTTCCGGGGCAACCTGGAAACGCCGGAGATGTATTTCGAGCCGCTGCCCTGCATGCAGTGCGAGAACGCGCCGTGTGAGGTGGTGTGCCCGGTTGGCGCGACGACGCATAGCATCGAAGGGCTGAATGAGATGACATACAACCGATGCGTGGGGACGCGCTATTGCTCGAATAACTGCCCTTATAAGGTAAGGCGATTCAATTTCCTGCTCTACTCCGATTTCAAGACGCCCAGCCTTTATGGAATGCGCAATCCGAACGTGACGGTGCGGAGCCGCGGCGTGATGGAGAAGTGCACCTACTGCGTGCAGCGGATCAACGCGGCGAAGATCCGGTCGGAGGAAGAGGATAGGCTTGTGCGCGACGGGGAAATTGTGACTGCGTGCCAGAGCGCGTGCCCGGCTGAGGCGATCGTGTTTGGAAACATTAATGATCCCAAAAGCCGCGTATCGAAATTGAAGGCGCAGTCGCGCGATTATAGTTTGCTGGATGATTTGAATACGAAGCCGCGCACGACGTATCTTGCGCGGGTGCGGAATCCGAATCCGGAGATACGCGAATAGGGCGGCTTAGAGCCTCGATGAAGCGATGAGACGAAAACCGATTTACGGATTGCTGGCGGAGTTCGTGACGCCGGAGGAGCTGCTGGCGGCGGCGCACCGGGCGCATAGCGCTGGTTACCGGAAGATTGACGCGTTTACGCCGATGCCGATTGAAGGATTGGCGGAAGCGGTAGGATTCGAGCATACCGTGCTTCCGGCGGTTGTGTTTACCGGCGGCCTGATTGGCGGATTGACGGGATTTTTCATGTGCTACTACGCGAACGTGATCAGTTTTCCGTTGATTATCGGCGGGCGTCCTTACAACAGCTGGCCGATGTGGATTCCGATCACATTTGAACTGACAATTCTGGGGGCGGCGCTTTCGGCGGTGTTTGGGATGCTGGCGATGAATGGATTGCCAACGCCGTATCATCCGGTGTTCAACGTGCCGCGGTTTGCTCTGGCGTCGAAGGACCGATTTTTCCTGGTGATCAAGATACGAGACCGGAAGTTTGATCTGGCGGCGACGAAGGCGTTTCTCGAGGAAATGCGGCCGCACGGGGTGTTTGAGATTGAGGCGTAGAACGCAAAACGGAGCGTTCGACACGCACATCGCGCGATGGTGCGGGATTGCGTGCGCATGCGCGATCGCGATGCTTGTTGGCGGATGCCGGCTGGATATGCACATTCAGCCAAAGTATTTGCCATACGAGCCGACGAATTTCTTTGGGGATGGGCGCTCGGAACGGCAGCCGGTGACGGGAACGGTGGCGCGCGGGCAGTTGCGGCTGGATGAATTGCTGTACACGGGGAAAGAAAATGGAGTGATCGCGGACAAGTTTCCGTTTCCCATTACGCGCGCGGATCTGGAGCGGGGCCGCGAGCGCTACAACATCTACTGCACTCCCTGCCATGATTACACCGGCCAGGGAAATGGAATGATTGTGCAGCGCGGTTTTCCGCAGCCGCCTTCGTTTCATGTCGGAGGCCTGAGTACGGCGCCGGTTGGGCATTATTTTGACGTGATGACGAACGGATTCGGCTCGATGTACAGCTATGCGGCGCGGGTTGAACCTGAGGACCGCTGGCGAATCGCAGCTTATATCCGGGTACTGCAAGCGAGCCGACGCGGCGGCATCAACGATGTTCCCGCGGCTGAGCGCCAGCAGCTTACGCAGAGTGCTTCCGGCGAAGCAGGTGGGCACACACCATGAGCGCGGTTCGTTCAGTGACTCTGCCGGAAGAGCTGCGATCGCGTTTTGATTACGTGCAGCGAGTGGCGTTTGTTTGCGGTGCGCTTGGCTTGGCGCTGGTGGTTTTGTTCAGCTTTCACGACGAGCATACGCGGGTGCAATTTTTCCGGTCGTACCTATTTGCATTCGTGTACTGGCTTTCGATTCCGCTGGGCTGCCAGGCGATTTTGATGTTGCATCACCTGACGGGCGGGTGGTGGGGCTATCCGATACGGCGGTTGCTGGAAGCTGGGACGAGGACGCTGTTCGCCATGGCGATTTTATTCATCCCTTTGCTGCTCGGTCTTTCCCGACTCTATGCGTGGGATCAGCCGGCAGAGATCGCAGCCGACGCGATGATCCGCTACAAGCGCCCGTACCTGAATCCAGGATTCTTCACCGTGCGCGCCGTGATTTACTTTGCGATATGGGTTGGATTGGCTTTCGTGCTGAACAAATGGTCGCGGGAACAGGACGAAACCGGCGACCCTTCGATTGAAGGCCGCTTCGAGGCCATCAGTGGGCCGGGACTGATTTTGTGGGGATTGGCGCTCACGTTTGCATCGGTGGATTGGGTGATGTCGCTCGAGGTGCATTGGTTTTCCACGATTTACGGCATGATTTTCATGATTATTTCGGCGCTCACCTCGATGTCGTTCGTGATTTTTGTGGAGAGCAGGCTCGCCGAGCATGAACCATTGCGAGGCTCGGCCACTCCCGCGCAATACAACGACCAGGGCAATTTGATGCTGGCGTTCGTGATGCTCTGGGCCTACCTCTCGTATTCGCAATTCTTGATTATCTGGTCGGGCAATCTGAAAGAAGAGATTCCATGGTACGTGACGCGCGCGTTTGGCGGCTGGGGAACAGTGGCCGTGATTCTGATGGTGCTGCATTTCGCGCTGCCCTTCCTGCTGCTGTTACAGCGCAGTGTGAAGCAAAAACTGGCGCGACTGTGGCTGGTTGCCGGAATGCTCATTGTCCTCAGTCTCGTGGACGTTTACTGGCTTATCGTTCCGGCATTCGATCCGAAGGGTCCGCGAGTGCACGCGATGGATATTCTGGCGTTGCTCGGAATCGGTGGCGTGTGGATCGGAACCTATTTCTGGCAACTGAAGAAAATGCCGCTCTTGCCGTTGCGTGACCCGCGGTTTGCAGGCGAGTTGGAGCATCAGCATGGCGACTGAGCGCCACCCAAAACACGGGGAGGAAGGATACGAGCACGCGGACGCGGATGTCCGCAGCCTATACAAGTTTGGAGCAGTGCTCGGGATCTTGATTATCGCCGTGATGTGGGCGATGGTGCACACGTATAACTTCTTCGCGAAGCACGAATCATTGGGGCCGCCTGCTTCGCCGTTTGAGAATCAGCGCGAATTGCCGCCGCAGCCGCGTCTGCAGCCGCACCCGGCCACCGATTTGAAGCGTTACTGCGAAATCGAGCAAGAGCAACTGAGCACTTACGGATGGGTGGACAAGAACAACGGCCTGGTTCGAATTCCTGTGGATCGCGCGATGGATATCGTGTTGCAGAAGGGATTACCGGCGCGGCCTGCGAATCAGGCAACCCCCGAAACGAGCATCACGCCCGTGGGATCGGCTATGGAACCGCGAGCGATGGGAATTGCGGGGCCCTGCGGTTATCTGGCGCAGCCGACGAGCGAATCGGGTGAATCGAAACAGCGGAAGGATTGAAGTGAAACTAGGTGTGACAAATTCGGCGAGATTCCGAGTCAATTCAGCGCGACGCGCGGCTGTTGCCTCAGCGCTACTGCTGGGCTCGTTATTTTTCGGAACAGTGGCTCACGCGCAGTTTCAGTATCCCACTCAGAATATCGGCGTGCGTCCTGAGCTGCTGAAAGACGTGGGCATCGACCAGAAGCTGAACAATTCGGTTCCACTCGATCTCACGTTCCGCGATGAAACCGGACAGACGGTGAAGCTTGCGCAATTTTTTGGCAACGGGCCTGTGATTCTATCGCTTGTCTATTACAACTGCCCGATGCTCTGCACGCAGGTGCTGAATGGGATGGAACGAAGCCTGAAAGACGTTCCGATGGACATCGGCAAGCAATTCAGCGTTGTGACGGTGAGCATCGATCCCACGGAACGTCCCACTCTCGCATCGGCAAAGCGCGCGCTGTACACAGGGCTGTATGGCCGTCCCGAGGCTGCTCAAGGCTGGCACTTCCTGACGGGCGACGAACCGCAGATCAAGCAGCTTGCGAATGCGGTGGGATTCCGCTACGCCTACGATCCTGCGTCAAAGCAGTTTGCGCACGCGAGCGCGATCATGATTCTTACGCCGGAAGGCAAAATTTCGCGCTACCTCTATGGGATTCAATATGCGACGCGGGATCTTCGGCTGGGCCTTGTGGAAGCGTCCGAGGGCAAGATTGGGACACCCGTGGATCAGATTCTGCTCTTCTGCTACCACTACGATGCGGCGACCGGGAAGTACAGCTTGTTGATCTCGCGCGTGCTGAAGGCGGCGGCCGCCTTCACGATTCTAGTGATTGGGCTCGGAATTTTTCTGCTGGCTCGCAGCGAACACTATGCACTGCCGGAGCGACGGGCATGATAGGCGCAGGCATGGCTGGGGGTTTTGTTGACGTTGGCGCGCGCCTGCTGACGAGCGCCTTGGCTCCCATTCCGCTCCGTCCGCCAGCGGCTTCGACCATTGCGGAAGGTGTGGACCTGCTGCATTACACACTGACGGCGATTACGCTCTTTTTTACGGTGGTGATTTTCTCCACGATTTTCTTCTTCATGATCAAGTACCGGCGGCAATCGGAAGATGAGGTGCCGCCGGAAATCGAGAAAAACGTCCCACTCGAGATTCTGTGGACTGCGATTCCTACACTCATCTGCGTCGTCATATTTTTCTGGTCTGCCAGCCTCTACGTTCGAAACGCGCGGCCGCCGGATGCCTCCACGGAAATTTTTGTGGTCGGAAAACAATGGATGTGGCACTTGCAGCACCCTGAAGGCGTCCGCGAGATCAATGAACTACATGTGCCGGTGGGGGTTCCCATCAAGCTGACGATGACGTCGGAAGACGTGATTCACGATTTCTACGTCCCCGCGTTTCGCGTGAAGAAGGACGTGCTGCCAGGCCGCTATACGTCGTTATGGTTCCAGGCAACGAAGACGGGCACGTATCACATTTTCTGCGGGCAGTATTGCGGCGCGGATCACGCACAGATGATCGGATGGGTGTATGTGATGGAACCATCCGACTACGCCGCGTGGCTTTCCGGCGGCGCATCGCACGAATCCATGGCGCAAGCGGGCGAACGGCTGTTCACGCAACTGGGCTGCGCCACGTGCCACGCAGGCGACAACACCGGGCGCGGGCCGTCGCTCATCGGACTTTACGGGAAGCCCGAAAAGCTGCGCAGCGGCGAAACGCGGATCGTTGATGAAGGGTTGATCCGGCAGGCGATCGTGTTTCCCAATACGGTGATCCTGCCAAACTATCCGCCGGTGATGCCCACCTTCCAGGGCCAGATCAACGAAGAGCAAGTCCTGCAGCTGATCGCCTACGTGAAGTCGCTGGGAACGCAGGAAAGGACAGGGAAATGAGCACGGCTGTAGCTGACATCCACGAAGTTCCTGCCGGATCGCGCGTGAATTATCTGAACGCGAGCTACGGCATCAAATCGTGGCTTTTCACCACCGACCACAAGCGCATCGCGCTGCTTTACCTGGCTTCGATTACCTTTATGTTTTTTGTCGGCGGCACGGCAGCCGTTCTGATGCGCATTCATTTGATTGAGCCGCAGGGCGCACTGGTGCAACCGGAGACATACAACAAGCTCTTTTCGATTCACGGGATCGTGATGGTGTTTTTCTTTCTGGTGCCGTCGATTCCGGCTACGCTGGGGAATTTCCTTGTGCCGCTGATGATCGGCGCGCGCGACCTGGCGTTTCCGAAACTGAATCTGTTGAGCTGGTATATCTATATCGTCGGCGCCATCTTCACGCTCTACGCCATCATTTCTGGCGGCGTGGATACAGGCTGGACGTTCTATGCGCCCTATAGCAGCTTGTACTCGCAGACGCACGTGATTGCCACCGCGCTCGGCGTTTTCATTACCGGCTTCTCTTCGATTCTCACCGGGCTCAACTTCATCGTTACGATCCACAAGATGCGCGCGCCGGGAATGACCTGGTTCCGGCTACCGCTTTTCATCTGGGCGATGTACGCAACGAGCGTGATCTTCATTCTGGGAACGCCGGTGATCGCGATAACGATTTTCCTGCTGGGGCTCGAGCGGCTGCTGCATGTGGGCATCTTCGATCCGGCGGTGGGTGGCGATCCAATCCTTTTCCAGCACTTGTTCTGGTTCTATTCCCATCCGGCTGTGTACATCATGATTCTGCCGGCGATGGGCGTGATCAGCGAAGTGGTAACTTGCTTTTCAAAAAAGCGGATCTTCGGCTATAGCATCGTCGCTTTTTCCAGTATGGCGATTGCGGTGATCAGCTTCCTGGTATGGGGCCATCACATGTTCGTCACGGGCCAGTCTGTCTATGCGGGCCTGATTTTTTCCGTGCTCAGCTTCCTGGTGGCAATCCCCTCCGCAATTAAAGTCTTCAACTGGACTTCAACGCTCTACAAAGGTTCGATATCGTATGAAGCGCCGATGCTTTACGCGCTCGGGTTTATCGGCCTGTTCACGATGGGCGGTCTCACCGGATTGTTCCTGGCTTCGCTCGCGACCGACGTACACTTGAACGGAACATACTTCATCGTCGCGCACTTTCACTACATCATGGTAGGCGGCGCCGTAATGGGATACCTCGGCGGAATTCATTTCTGGTGGCCGAAAATCACGGGGAGGCTCTACCCGGACGCCTGGGCGCGATTTGCGGCGCTAGTGGTGTTCGTTGGATTCAACCTGACCTTCTTCCCGCAATTCATGCTGGGATACCTCGGCATGCCGCGGCGTTACGCTGTCTACCCGCAGGAATTTCAGGTGCTCAACGTAATGTCCTCAGCCGGCGCTTCGATTCTGGGCATCGGCTATCTGATTCCGCTGATCTATTTGATCTGGTCCATGCGGTACGGGCCGGCAGCCGGACCCAATCCGTGGGGCGCGCGAGGGCTCGAGTGGGAAGTGCCTTCCCCGCCGCCCACAGAAAATTTCGAGGAAATTCCGGTGGTAACCGAAGAAGCCTACAACTACACAGGCGCGAGGCAAACTCTTGGCTGATATGGCCCATACCGCGGCTCACTCGCCGGCCTTGGTGCACCAGTTCGAGACCAAGGAACAGCAGCATGATGCCGGGAACCTCGGAATGTGGATTTTCCTCGCCACCGAGATCATGTTCTTCGGCGGCGTTTTCATGGCCTACATCGTGTATCGCGCGCTGCATTTGGAAGCGTTCATTCAGGGCAGCCATTTCCTCGATGTCGCTTTCGGAGCCACCAACACGGCGGTGCTGATCTGCAGCAGCTTGACGATGGCGCTGGCCATCAGCGCGGCGCAGACGGGCAAGAGCAAGTCCACGATTATCACGTTCCTGGTCCTCACAATGCTGCTCGGCGCGGCGTTTCTATTTATCAAATTCAACTTCGAATGGACTCGCGACTGGACCGAAGGGCTGGTTCCAGGCTTGCATTTCACGTACAGCGGACCACATGCGCCGGGGGTGCAGCTATTTTTCTGCTTCTACTTTTTTATGACCGGGCTGCACGCGCTGCATATGTTTATCGGGCTCGGCATCCTGACGACGCTGACCGTGATGGCATATCGTGGGCGTTTTAATTCCGAGTATTATGCGCCGCTTGAAGTGAGCGGGCTTTACTGGCACTTCGTGGACATCGTCTGGATATTTCTTTTCCCGCTGCTTTATTTGATCGGCGGGCGTTATGGAGGCGGGCACTAATGTCCGAGCACATCGTTCCGGTGAAGAATTACGTGGCAGTTTTTGTTTCGCTGCTGATCCTCACCGCGCTTACCACCAAAGTTGCGTATATTGACCTGGGCCAAACAGCGATCGGCAAGACTCACGAAATCGACTGGAACACCGTGGCAGCGCTTGCGATCGCGGTCATCAAGATGTTGCTCGTTGTGCTTTTCTTCATGCATGTGAAATATAGCCCGGGATTGACGCGGCTCGTTATCGCTGCCGGATTCTTCTGGCTCGCGATCATGATTGCTTTGACGCTTTCCGATGAGCTCGCGCGCGGATGGACGGGCACGCCGCAACCCTGGAGCTTGTTGCTTCCTCTCTTTCACCCTTACCTTTGACGAGCTGGCCTGACGTCTGGAGCCACTAACCTTCCAGGGCGAAAGTCATAAACAGCGCCACCGCTCCGGTGCTGCACAGAGACGCCAAGAAGAGAAAATCGGCCGTCTTGGCGAGCTTCAATCTTTTCGATCGTTCCTGGCTTCGCAACGCCAAATAGGCGCAGACCGTCGCGGCAAAATAACCGACACATATAAAAGCTAGGAAGTTGTCGGCGAGCGTGGTGATTTTCTCAAACCGCGTATAAATTTTGATTAGCCCGATTACGGTAAGGCACAACACCAGCATGTTGGGCGAGTTCGTGAAGACCTTCTCGGAAAGATCCACCTCCGCCCTTTCTTCCAGTTGATTCTGATTCGGCACACTGCCCTCCCGGCTTAAGACTTGATGCCGCGCATTCATATCGAGGCCAACGCGGCGTCGCGGGATGATACCGCAGGTGCTCCGCGGAGTGTTTGCTGAGTCGCGCGCGCTTATTTCGGAATTGAACGGAAGGCGATTACCGCGTTCAGGCCGCCGAAGGCAAATGAATTTGACAATGCGGCGCCCACTCTCTGCTCGCGAGCCTGATTGGGAATGTAATCAAGGTCACACTCGGGATCACGTTCATTGTAATTCGCGGTGGGCGGCAGAATGCCATGGTACAGGGCGAGTATTGTGGCGATCGCTTCGAGAGCGCCGGCCGCACCGAGGGCATGGCCGTGCATGGATTTCGTCGAACTCACGGCGAGCTTATCCGCATGGGAGCCGAACACCGTGCGAATTGCCTGGCTTTCCACCGGATCGTTGCCGGGTGTGCCGGTGCCGTGTGCGTTGATGTAGCCGACTTCTTCCGGCGACATACCGGCATCTTTGAGAGCGCCGCGCATGGCACGCGAGGGGCCTTCCACGAGCGGTTGCGTCAAGTGGTGCGCGTCTGAACTCATGCCCAGGCCGCAAATTTCGCAGTAGATTCTGGCCCCGCGCGCTTTTGCAGCTTCGAGCGGTTCGAGAATCATCATGGCGCCGCCCTCGCCCAGGATCATGCCTTTGCGATCCTTGCTGAAAGGCCGGCAAGTATCTGGAGCGATCACGCGCATGGCTTCCCAGGCTTTGAGCATTCCGATTACGAAGGGCGCTTCGCTGCCGCCCGTAACTGCCATCTCCGCTTCGCCGTCGCGAACGAGGCGGAAGGCCTGGCCAATTGCGTGATTGGCTGATGAACATGCGGTTGCAACCGTGTAGGTGGGGCCTGTAAACCCTGAATCCATCGAAATCTGGCTCGCGCCGGCGTTCGCCATAGTCTTGGGGATCGTGAGGGGATGCACTCGGCCGCGGCCTGAGACGTAAAGATCTTCGAATCCGATTTCGATGGCTGATTGACCGCCCACCGCTGTGCCGCAGACGACGGCGCCGTTTTCGCGGAGAGTAGCATTCAATTCGAGGCCGGAATCACGCAACGCTTCGCGCGCCGCCACTACAGAAAACTGTGCAAAACGGTCGAGGTACGCTTCGCGGCCGGCCTCGAAATGTTTCTCCGCATGGAAGCCGCGCACTTGCGCTGCGTTGAGAAGTTTCATCGGTATGCGCGAGACATCCACGGATTCGATCGGCCCGATGCCCGGGCGGCCTTCGCTCAGCGCCTTCCAGTTATCGGCGAGGTTAAGTCCTAGAGGAGAGATGATTCCCAGCCCGGTGACGACCACTCGGCGCGGTGCCATCCGTCAGGCCGCCGGTGTGGCCGAGCCCATGGAAGTGTCCGGGGGAGCGGCGGCAAGAAGCTTCTTGACGCCCTCGACGACGTCGTTGACGCTGCGGATGGAGCGGACGTCGTCATCAGGAATGGAGATTTTGAAAGCGTTTTCGAGTTCGAAGAGCAGCGTAAATACGTCCAGTGAATCGATGCCGAGGTCTTGCAAATTGGTATCGAGAGTGATCTTGTCCGCCGGAATCCGCTTCACGGAAGCCAGCGTTGCAATCACTTTATCCGCCACAGCATCAGACATCGATCTTGCCCTCCCGCACTGCTCGCGCATTTTTGAGACCGCTAATTCGCGCGAAATACGGCTTTCATAACCCGATTCGCTGAACACCAGACCGTAACGCAACCTCTGGAGTGAAGTCAAATTCTAGCAGGTGTGGGCGCGGCACAGCGTGTCGATTTTCTCCTGAAACAGCAGGTCAACGAGTCGTCGACACTGGCACGGAAGACTCCGCCGGTGCGAGCTCTTTCTGGGCAGCCGGCGGCAGCTTTTGAAGTTGACTCAGGAACGTAACGAGCTGCCATGTTTGATTTTCGCTCAGGGTCTTGCTCCACGCGGGCATGCCCGACCATCGAATGCCGTGCTGGATGATGTAGAAGGTTTGGTTATCGGCCATGTCGGAGCCTTCTTTGAAAAATTGGGGGACGGGCGGGTTGAAAGAATGCCCGAATTGGCTATCGGGATTCGAAGGAGTACCGTGACAGCCGGCGCAATGGTTCCGGTAAAGAATGGTGCCCGCTACGACGTTTTCATCGGTGGGTTGGAGCGGATTTTTATGATCGCCAGCGTGACGATCGGTGGATGCGTCCACTGCCGCCATTGCGAAATGCGTTTCCGCCGAGGAGGGCTTTTGGTCGGCCGAAAAATCCATGTAACCTTTTTTTGCGTACCAATAGCCGCCGATGATGATAATAAGAACTGTCACGACGACTCCGAAGAGAAAGTTTCGCATTGCGCCTCCCTTTAGAACCCCAAGCGCTGAGAGCGAGCTGAGGTCATTTTACAGTGAGACGGTTGTATTTCTTCAAGACTTCGCGGAGCCGGTCGTGCGGCAACGCTTCGACCGTGTGGCCGTTGATGCCTGTCATGGTCTTGGCGGCGATCATAGCGTTCACCACAGCTTCCTCGGTGGCCTGAACAGTGGCCTCAAAGAGAGAGTCCATCTCGTCGTTTGCCAACATTTGGACATTCGCCGACTTCTGGGCCAGTCCGGAACCGGCATTAGCGGTTGAGAATGCGATGAAAATATCACCGGAGCCGTTTCCGGAAATGCTGCCGAGCCGTCCCAAGCCAAGCGTGACGCGACGCGCAATTCGCTTCAGTTGCTGAGGCAGCAGCGGAGCGTCTGTGGCCACCACAACGATGATCGAGCCAACGTCAGGGCGATGGGTATCGAGCGGGATTTCATAGCCCACCGGGGCGCCAGCGATGCGAAGGAGATGGCGGGCGCCAAAATTACATTGAACGAGTACGCCAACCGTGTAGCCACCAGAGGTATCAGGGAGCTTGCGCGACGAGGTGCCTGTTCCGCCCTTGAATTCGAAGCAAATCATTCCAGTGCCGCCGCCCACGTTGCCCTCTGCAATGGGTCCTGAATGTGCGTCTTGCATAGCGGCGTTTGCGTCTTCCGGCTTTACGTGGAAGCCATTGATGTCGTTCAGGTCGCCATCCCAAGTTTCCGCCACAACCGGAAGCGACCACCAGTCCTCGAGTGGAATCGGGGTTCCGTGTTTCAGCTCCCAGTCGATCACCGTGTCCCGCACGACTCCTACGCTGTGGGTGTTTGTGATCATCACGGGGCCGTAGAGAAAACCGGATTCCTCGACCCACGTGGTGCCGGTCATCTCGCCATTGCCATTTTCAGTGAACCACCCTGCGAAGGCCGGATCCACGCTGGATTTTCCACGCGGAAAAATTGCCGTGACGCCAGTGCGAACGGGCCCGACGCCGATCTGAAGCTTTCCTTCGCCGCGAATCAGAGTTTGGTAGCCGACCTCGACCCCTTTGACGTCGGTGATCGAATTCAGCGGGCCGGGCGTTCCTTCGAATGGAATGCCGAGATCGCGAGCACGCGGAGCGACCTGAGCGGCCGAGATAATAACGGAGCCAGCGAGAGCGAGAATAACTGCAAGCGGGAAATTCTTCACCGCTGTTCTTCCGTGGCGAGGGATTGGAGCTCCTTTTCAACGTGCTGAAGCAGCTCCGTATTCTTTGTCAGGGCCGATTCCAGTATTTTCGCCTGTTCTGCTGCGCGAGACCAATCTTCGGCCTCGGCAGCTTCCGTGAGTCCGGGCAACTCGAGATGCGCGTAAGTATATCGAGCGCCATATAGAGTGTGCTTCCACCATGGACGACCCGGGATTCCCGCGGAATTGCACCAGTTGCGTTCCACTTGCATCAACTCTTCGTTCACACGATTGGCTTCGACGGCGTTGAAGCGGCCGTGCGAAATCGCGCGCGACACACTCTCGTTGAGCTCTCGCCCGGCGGCTTCAAACGCCGCGGTGCGATCCTGCAGCGGAACCAGATCGATCTTTGCGCCCAGGTGAGTGGCTGCATCGAGGCTCGCAATGAACTTTCGAATGTTGGCTCCATAAGAAGCGAAGTCAAAAGGCAGGATGTCGGCGTTCGCGAGGCGTAATGCCATCACTCCCCAGAGTTGGGCCATTAACGCGTGATAGCGGTATCCGGGATCGCCAAAATGATTCATCCAGTAGAAATCGTCGTACATGGAGTGATAGACGCCGTAGGGGCCGACGAACGTGAGCCCCACCGTGGGAATGCCGAGAAAATTCAGGAACACCGTGTGGTCCGATCCGCTGCCGATTCGCGTGTTTGCCAATTCCGAATCGGAAATGGGTTCGGCGCCGTGAAGCTCGTATTGGCGAGAGGCTCTCCATTCGTCATACAGCATCTTTCCCGAAGGCGCAGGAAGGGTTCGGGAAACTTCGACAAGAAGAGGCGCGAGTGAGCCAACGGCATCACCCTGCAAGTCTTTCCCTGAAGTAGCCTCGTCCACGTTGAGATAGGCCACCGCTTTTTTCTTGAGTTCGTCGGCATACTGCTCGCCCCATTCCGTGGAGCCGGTGAGCGCATACTCCTCGCCATCCCAGCTGCAGATCACCAAGGTGCGCTTGGGGCGAATCCCCTGCTTCAGAAGCTGGCCCAGACTGCGGCTAAGCTCCAGCATAGCAGCCGTCCCGCTCGAAGGATCCACGGCACCGAATGCCCACGCATCGCGATGATTCCCTAGGATTACCCATTCATCGGGCGACTCCGAGCCACGAATGCGCGCTTCGGAAACGTAATAAGGCTCGATGTTTGTGTTCATGTCCACTTTCACGTGGACGCGCACTCGTTTCCCACCCAGACGATATTTGAGCGGAAGCCCGCCCTGCCATTCGTCTGGCGCGACCGCACCGTCGAGATTTCTGGAGAAGCGGCTCAGCATCGTGCCACGACAGAGGCACCGCCATAATCTTCGGAAGCGAGACCGCCTCTTCAGGGGCGATGCGTTTCGCGCCAGGGACGGAAGCCCAGCCAGGCGTGAGGGGATCACCGGGTTCTAGAAAATCGTAGGTAATCGCGCCGCGCTGAATATGGCTTTCCGGGCCCCACGGACCGTCCGGAAACACCGCTCCGCGTTTGAAACCGTCCTCGGCGGGATCGGAATAGATCAGAAGAGCGGCAACGCCAAGGCGTTCCGCAGTGAGCGCCTTGAAGCCACGGTAGCTGTACGGATTGGAATATCGCACGAGCGCAATTTTCCCTCGCACATCGATTCCGTGTTTGCGGAGGTAGGCATAGTCCTCCGGATTACCGCTGTGCGCGTAGACGAGCGGGGCGGTTACATCACCCGAAGCCGAATACCCGAGGTATGCGCCGGAAACATCTGGGTTCTTTGTATCGGGATCCACCTCGTAGGGTGCTTCTCGAAGCACTGCGTGGTAGGTCTTGGGCGCAATCATCTCGAGAGAGACGTCTCGGGGAGAGGAGTTCAGCACATCGTACTGGTGAATCGTCACATCTTCGAGCCCTTGCTGTCGCCACTGCTCCGCGATCCATTGCGCTAGTTGATTGTTGCGCGGCGATCCGGCTGGATGAGGCTCCGAAGTGAGATAGCGGTGAAATTTGGAGATTTGGTCCGTGGAAACGCCGGCCCGGTAACGCAGTTCGGTGGCATTCTCCCGTTCCGCGGCGCGCGAGGAAAACCCGGTGATGGGCGCGAGGTCTTCCGCTGCAGCAATCATGGCCCCCGAGAGGGCGAATATCGAAGCCAGCCATAGCAGCCACCGGGAGGGCCGGTCAGACAAGCGCAGATGTACCTCCCATTCCAGCGAGATGCGTCCTTTCAAGGTCGGCGAGGGCGCGGTCGAGCGCGGACGCAAGCATCTGTATCATCGCGGACGTGATCGTGTACGGAGGAGCAATCAGGATGTGGTCGCCGCGCACGCCATCCACGCAACCCTGCATCGGATAGGTCATGACGCCCGCTTCGAGCGCATCTTCCTGAATTCGCGCGGCCATGTGCGCATCGGCGGGAAAAGGTTCGCGCGTCTTCGTGTCGCGAACGATTTCGACGGCGAGCAGCAGGCCTTTGCCCCGCACGTCTCCCACGACCGAATATTGCCGAAGTTTTTCGAGCGCCGCGCGAAGTTCGCGCCCAGCCGGTTCGACGCGCTCAAAAAGCCGCTCCCGCTCAATATAGTCAAGCACCGCGTTCCCAGCCGCAGTCGCCACCGGATGCCCGCTGTACGTAAAGCCGTGGAGGAAGGTGCCGGAGCCGCGAGAAATCGTTTCGGCAACATCAGCGGCAACGATAACAGCGCCTAAGGGAGCGTAGCCGCTCGCGATTCCCTTCCCGATCAGAATCATGTCCGGAGAAGCGTTCCAATGGTCGACCGCAAAGGGCTTCCCGGTGCGACCCATGCCGCTCATTACTTCGTCGGCGATAAGGAGAATATTGTGGCGCCGGCAGATTTCCGCGATGCGTTGGACGTAACCGTCCGGCGGCGCGACTGCGCCGAGCGTGGCTCCCACAACCGGCTCAAAGACGAAAGCGGCGACATCCTGCGATCCTTCGCGTTCGAGCAGACGGTCGAGTTCATCAGCGCAGTCTACATTGCATGAAGGATATTCGAGTCCGAGCGGGCAGCGGTAACAGAAGCAAGGAGCGATATGTCCCCATTCCTGCAACATGGGAGCGAACGGCTCGCGGCGACGAACATTTCCTGACACCGAGAGCGCGCCGAGCGACGCGCCATGGTAGCTCTGCGAGCGTGATATAATGCGGTAGCGTTTCTTCTCGCCACGTTCGATCCAATACTGTCGAGCTAGTTTTAAGGCGGTCTCAGTGGCTTCGGAGCCACCCGAAGTGAAATAGACGCGTCCCTTACCGCGCATTCCGCTGGGTGCCAGAGCAAGCAGGCGACGGGCGAGTTTCTCCGCAGGTTCCGTGTGGAATTGCGAGGAATGAGCGTAGGCGAGTTGAGTAGCCTGTTCCGCCATCGCCCGGCCGATCTCGGGAACGCCGTGGCCAATCGTCACGACCGCAGCTCCGCCGGAGGCGTCCAGATAGCGCTGGCCCCCGGCGGTGAAGATAAAACATCCTTCGCCGCGAACGGCGTGAGGATAGGTCTTCAGGAAACTTCGAGGAAAGACGGCGTCACTCATTTGCATGATTCTCGATTCGACGGCGCTTACGCGTTATTGCATGGTTCAGCCAGCGACTGCCTTCACTATCGGCCAAACTGGAATCAAGGGTTACTCAAAGGTGAGACGTGCCGAGCGTATTCATAACCGCGAATAATTGCAAGAGCACGATGGTTATTTCCACTTCAGTTTCTTGACATCCACGGTGGGCGGCGGAAACTTCATTTTCATGCTTTCCAGGGTTTCTGTGATGATGTGGGAGACGGCAAGATTTCGAAACCATTTCTTGTTCGCCGGGATCACGAACCAGGGTGCTTCGTCAGTGCTGCACCGGAACAAGGTATCTTCGTAAGCTGTCGTGTAATCGTCCCAGAATTGGCGTTCCTTAAAATCGTCCTGGGAGATCTTCCAGCGTTTATCTGGATCGTCGATGCGTTCCTGGAATCTCTTCTTTTGCTCGTCTTTGCTGATGTGGAGAAAGAATTTCAAAATCCGGACGTGATTCTGGGTGAGCATTCGCTCGAAATCGTTGATTTCATCGTAACGCTTGGACCATTCCGACTTGGGCACCAGATCGTGAACGCGCACGATAAGCACATCTTCATACTGGGAGCGGTTGAAGATTCCAATATCGCCAATACCAGGAACCGCTTTGTGGATACGCCACAGAAAATCGTGCGAGCGTTCCTCGGCGGAAGGTTGTTTGAACGACGTGACGCGGCAACCCTGTGGATTCACACCGTCCATGACGTGGCGGATCGTGCCGTCTTTACCGGCCGCATCCAGCCCCTGCAGGACAATTAGCAGGGCGTGCTTTCTCTCGGCATACATCAGGTATTGCAGGTCATCCAGCCGTTCATTGCATTTTTCGAGGCTGACCTTCGTTTTGTGATCCTTATCCCATCCGAGCGTGTCGTCGGGATCCCACTTCGAAAGCCTCACGTGCTTCTTCCCCGGTGTGACTATGAGTTCTTCGCTGAAATTTGTTGCCATCGGCTTCCTCTCGCTAACTCCGGTGTGCCCGCTTAAATCTGGACATAGAGAATACCTTATTGACGGTGCGGTGCCCTCGTCCCTCAATATTTCCAGTTTCAACTATCTCGGCGCCCTCAGGGTTGTAACATTTTTTTGACTCAGCATTCACAGTTCCGAAGTATGATAAGTTTCTCATCAGGCGCGCCCCTTATGGCAACGGTTTTACTCGAAACTTCGGCTGCAACTCGCACATCATCAGTCAGACCTCCTGCCCCAAAAAGGCAGTATCCCGGCGCCCTTGTCGTTGTGGAGGGGATCGACGGATCGGGCAAAAGCACGCAGCTCTATCTGCTGAAGCGCTGGCTCGAAATCGGCGGTTATCGGATTCACTTCACCGAATGGAATTCGTCGCCCCTTGTAAAGTCCGCCACCCGGCGGGGAAAACAGCGGCGCCTGCTCACACCCACCACATTTTCTCTGCTTCACGCTGCGGATTTTGCTGACCGCTGCGAACGACAGATATTGCCTCTGCTGCATGGCGGCTATCTAGTGCTCGCCGATCGATACATTTACACGGCTTTCGCCCGTGACGCGGCGCGAGGATGCTCGCCTCACTGGCTGCGAAACCTGTACAGTTTTGCGCCAATCCCGGACATCACATTTTATTTTCGTGCACCGCTTGATGTGGCGGTGAATCGCATTGTAGCGGGCCGGCCGAAATTGAAATATTACGAGGCAGGCATGGACCTGGGAATTTCGCTGGACCGGGCGGAGAGCTTCCGCATTTTTCAGGAACGAATTCTATCGAACTATGACTCCATGGTGGATTCGGACCATTTCGTGCTGATGGACGGAACCGTGCAGGTGAACAAACTGCAGAAGCTGATGAGACAAGTGCTCAGCGACAAAGTGGAACTCTCTCAGTTCGCGCCAAAGAAATAGGGTGGACTTACAAAACAAAATGGCCTCGGTGAACGCTAAAAACGGGAAACCATCCGGCAAAGCGAAGAAACGCAAGAAAGCAGAACGGCAAGGGCGAAATCCCCTCGCGTTTTTACGGCGTACCCCTTCCGGGTGTAAAGCTCGAGGAATTGAGCGGGACTCTGTTCGTTCTGGAAGGCACGGACGGCTCGGGGCGCTCGACGCAAATTTCGCTGCTGACGGAATGGCTCGAATCGGAAGGATTTGCTGTGCAAACGATGGGTCTGCGCCGGTCATTTTTAGTCGCGGATGACATCGATACGCTGCTGGCAGAAAATTCGGTGACGCCGATGACGTTGGCGTTGATGTACGGCACCGATTTCTTCGACCAACTGGAAAGGCGGATTCTTCCGGCGCTGCGATCGGGCTTGATCGTCCTGGCCGACCGATATATCTACACATTGATTGCGCGATCCGCGGTGCGAGGAATCGGGCGCGATTATCTGCACGGAATTTACGAAATGGCGCTAAGGCCCGACCTTACCTTCTGGCTCAACGTAAAGCCTGAGATTGCGTTCGATCGCGAGTTCAAGAAATCGCAGACAATCAGCTACTGGGAGTCGGGTCGCGATATGTCGCTCTCAAATGATTTGTTCCAATCGTTTATCCGCTATCAATCGCTGATCCGGCGGGAATTTGATTATCTCTCGCAGCGGCACGGCTTCATTGAAATAGACGGCGAAGAAAGCGTCTCCGAAGTGAACCGGGTGCTGCGCAAGCGAATTGCATCGGCGCTGGGAATCCGCAGCACGCACTACAAACCCTCACACGCACTTGCGCACCTCTGGCGCTGAAAATTGGCTGCCCCTGTCCAGCTAGCGGCGATTGACGCAGGCTCGAACGCGATTCGCCTCGTAATCGCGAGAGCGACCTCTGCCGAACATATTCAAATCCTTGACAGCGAACGAGCAGCGGTGCGGCTGGGCCACAATGCGTTCACCCGCCGTCTTCTGGACCCGAAGACGATTGCCCGCGCCACAAAGACATTTGAGGGATTCCGCGAGCGCATGGACCAGCATCATGTGAGCGCTTACCGAGCAGTCGCAACGGCCGCGGCACGCGAAGCTCGCAACTATCGCACTCTGATGGAGCGAATTCGCCGAAAGACCGGAATCGAACTGGAAGTGATCAGCAGCGAGGAAGAAGCGCGGCTTGTTTGTTCGGCCGTATTCCGGACGCTGGGAGATCAAATTCAGCCTCGGCTGATTTTTGATTTGGGCGGAGGCAGCCTGGAGCTGAATTTTTTTCAGAGCGGGACGCTCGAGCATCGAATCGCGCTACCTCTGGGAACTATTCGATTGATGGAGACCTATTCGATCCAGGGTGCAATTGATGAGGACCACGCGCACCGGCTGCGGCTTCACACTCTGGCGCTTCTACGGAGCGCGATGCCAACGCCCCCAAAATTATCTCGAACCATCGCTGTTGCATGCGGAGGCAATGCGGAAGCGCTTGTTCGCCTGGCTTCAGGGCCATTCGTCGGAAGGACGCCGACAATCAATGTGCGGTTGCTCAAAGATCAGACCTGGCGGTTGCTGTCTCTCGATATTCCCGGCCGAATGAAAGTGTTCCGAGTGAGGGAAGACCGCGCGGAAGTGATGGGCATCGCGGCTATTATCATTACGACGCTCGCGAAGTGGCTCGACATTCGCACGATGCTTGTGCCGGGCGTGGGCGTGCGCGAAGGCATACTGCTCGATCTGGTCGCGGCACAATATTCGGCGTGCCTTTCGTCAGAGGAAGAAAAGGATCGCGCTGAAGAGCTTCTCACCGGCGCCCGATGGTTTGGGCGGCGTTTCAATTACAACGAACAACATGCCGATCAGGTGGTTCGACTCGCGCTTTCCCTGTTCGACCAACTTCGGCCGCTGCACGAAATGGGAGCAGACTTGCGGCTCGTCCTGGAAATAGCGGCTTTGCTTCATGATGTGGGCGACGCCATCAGCCACAAATCGCATCACCGGCACGGCGAGTATTTGATTCGCAACGGCGAGATCCCGGGCCTGCGTGGTTGGCGATGCGACATGGTCGCGGCGCTCATTCGATACCATAATTCAAAATCCGAGCCCGAGCTCGAACACGCGTCCTATGCCGCGCTGGATGGCCAGCGGCGGAGAGAGGCGCGGCTTCTCACCGCTCTGCTGCGCATCGCGGAAAAACTTGAATCGGAGCACGAGCAACACGTCGCAGCGGTGGACGTTCAAATCGCCGGCCGCAAGGCGATCTTCAACGTTCGCACGGCGGAAGGTACGCGACTGGATGTCCTGGGCCTGGAGCGAAAAGCTGACCTTTTTGAAAAGGAGTTCCATTTGAAGCCTGAGTTTCGCCGGGAGCCTCGGAAAGAAAAGGAAAAGGTGGCGTAAGATAAGACATGATCCTTTACATCGTGCGCCATGGAATTGCAGTGGACCGCAGCGACCCGAACAGCCCGCCTGACCCGGAAAGGCCGTTAACCGCGAGGGGAATAAAGAAGACTCGGCTGGCTGCGCTCGGCCTGGCAAAGTTTGACATCAAGCCCGACCCTTTCATCACGAGTCCTCTGATACGCGCGGTGCAGACCGCAGAGATTTTTGCCGAGGCGCTCAGCTTTCCGCCAAGCAAGATTCGCTCCAGCGAGCACTTGAAACCGGCCGCAGATCCGGCGGAATTTTTGAAGGAACTCTCGCGGCTAAAAGCGAAGGAAGTAATCTGTTTCGGGCACGCGCCGCATCTCGACACCATGATTTCGCAACTAGCCGGAGCGCGCGGCGTTTTCACGTCCATGAAGAAAGCGGGAGTTGCCTGTTTTGAGCGCGGCGCTTCTCAGGGACATTGGGAACTTCTATGGCTGGTGACGGCCAAGATCCTGCGTCAGCTGGCCGAGTAAGCGGTTCTAGCCTCACGCGTGAGAACGGGAAGCAGCGTGGTTCCTCCCTGCAATCCAGAGCGCCAATCGAGCCAGAGTGACTCTTTGCCGTTTGTCTTTGCGAGGAACTTTTCGAGGCGCTCCGCGCGAGCCGACTGTATTCGCTCCAGCCACGAGACCACTGTTTGTTGCGGCTGGAGTTCGCGGGAATGACGGCGAATGTAGGTCCGAAGAAGATCAAGATCGTGAATCTCTCCCAACAGGTCCTGGGTTTCCTTCATATCTCTGGCCCAGGCTTCGTAGTGCTGGGGTAGAAAGTTTTCGACAACATACCGGAAGCGCTTGATAGCGATGCGAACGCGGTGCCAGGCCACGCCGCTTTTCCGTTTTCTCGCCTGATGGTAAAGCGCAACCGCGTCGTTCAACTTCATCAAAGCAAGGCGCTGAAAGACGACGCTTCCGACTGGAAACATATCGGCCTTGCTGCGCAACTTTCGCGATAATTTTCGCCATTCTTTGCGGTCAAAATGATCGAGCTCTTTCTCCGCTTCCCGCAAACGTGCGCTTTCCAGGGTACGCAGTCGCTTTAGCAGTTCCGTTCTTGCATCGGTCGGGCCGGGGAGGAGCTTCTTCACCCAATCCTGCTCAACCTGAACGTCCCGCAGTTCGCCAAGAGTATGGAAGACCTTCTTGGAATTTCGCTTGACCTTGTTCCAGCCAGGGCTTGGATTGGTATCGGAAAGTGCGTCGGCCATCGTCCGAGATCTTCGGAGGGCTACGCGGAAATCATGGACGTCGGCGACGTCCCAGGTCTTGCGAAGCTTCTGTCCGCGCTTCAGGACGCGTTCCATCCACTTCTGTAAAGCGTCGTTTTTAGCCAATACGGGAACGGGCAGCGTTATCGTCTGTGCCATCGAATACCATTTTAGGGTTGAACGAAACTCCGATACTACCTCTGGCGGGGGAGTTTGGCTATAGCGGCTGTGGATTGCGGCAAGCCACCTGCTCGATTTGAGTTGATTTCAGGAAGGAGTTTTGGTTGGACGCGAGCGCGATGCGACACTTTCGTATTTCACTTTTCATACTTCATTTATGCGCAGATAACAACGAAGGTTTATTCATTGAGTGGCCGCATTACCCCATACCAAGCACGCCCAACTGGCTCGCCCCGAATCCCTCGGGACGGGCCAGTCCCGTTTTAGGTGCGTTCCGCAGCGCATTCAGCGCTATTCTCTTTCTCTGGAGCGGACTTCAGAGTCGGGAGCGTTGATGGCTCGAACATCGCGTAGCGTGGATCTTACGCAGGTTACGGAATGGAATGATGGCGTTGCTGCTCGAAAAGATGATTATCTGGCTGCTGAAGAGCCGCTCGAAATTCGGATCGGCGAGAATCCGCTTAGCGTCACAATGCGGACGCCGGGACACGACCTGGAGCTTGCCGCAGGCTTTTTATTTACCGAAGGTCTCGTACAGCGGCGCGAGCAGATCGTCGCGCTCGAGAATGCAACAAACGACGACGACGGAAAGCGCGGAAATGTTGTGCGGGCTGACGTGGCTGCGGAAGCCCTGCCGGATTTCGACAAGCTGCGGCGCCACTTCTTCGCGGCTTCGAGCTGCGGGATCTGCGGGAAGGCTTCGATTGACGCTGTGCGGTCGCGCCTGCTACGAACGCCCAATCCGGATTTTCGTGTCGAACCCGAGTTGATCGTGAGCCTGCCTGATGCTCTGCGTTCTGAACAGGACGTGTTTGAACGTACTGGCGGGCTGCACGCTGCGGCGCTATTCGATGGCTGCGGGACTTTATTGATCGTTCGCGAGGATATTGGGCGTCACAACGCAGTGGATAAGGTGATTGGTTGGGCTTTGCTGAACGAGCGCGTTCCGTTGAGCGATTGCATTTTGCTTGTTAGCGGGCGCGGAGGGTTTGAAATTATTCAGAAGGCAATCGTCGCTGGGATTCCGGTGGTAGCGTCCGTGTCGGCGCCTTCGAGTCTTGCGGTTCAGCTTGCGCGCGAGCTTCGGCTGACGCTGATTGGATTTCTGCGCGGCAACCGATTCGTGGTTTACGCAGGGGAAGATCGAGTGGCGAAAAGTTGAACGCAATGGAAGACTGCATGGCCGGGAAGATTCTCGATGGGCGCAAGAAATAGTTCCAGCGATCACTCTTTACGGAGAGTCGCTTCGATCAACCCGTGAGGCTCGTCGGTAGGCAGAAACACTTCGCCGGAATTTTCCATTCCAAAGGGCGCAAGATTCACCGGGGTGAAGTGCTTGTTAGGAAGCGAGAGATAAATTTCGCGGATGCGATCGAAGCTGTTGAGCACCGCTTCGCCCATCGCGTACAGCGTATGTTGAAGCGAATGACTGTCGTGTTCGGCGAAGGTTTCGAGCATCGTCTGGCGCACGCCGTGCCAGATAGGGCTGAATTCGATATCGCCGCTTTCATAAAGCCAGTCGGCGTGAATCACCGTTGATAGAATGCGATCGCGATCCTCTTTGAGAGTCGTGTAAGGGTCGCGAAGAAATCCCTCGAACGCGGACTTGGTCGGTCTTCAATACGATCAAATCGTCGATGCCCGCGCGAATAGTAGTTCCCTCTCGAGTGCCAATCAGTGAAGCGGTGCGTTTCTCGTCTCCGGCCCGGGTGAAAGCCGAGGTGTGTGGTTTTCCGCCGAGGATCATCCGTTCCCAGAGGCTTTCACTCGCTTCGATTCGAACACGCGATACCTGTAGATTGTAGGTAAGAAAGTGCTCGATAAGATGCAGCGCAAATTCCTCGACGGCTTCCACCGGGTACTGCCTCGCGAGAACGTAGACCGTATTCTTCATCGTATCGGTCGGAAGAATTTTCTGATTGTCGCCTTTCGTGTGCGCTGTCTCAAAGTCGCCTTCAAAGCGGAGCCGAATAGTCAGCTCTTTAATATCGTGCCGGCCCTGCTGCTTTACTACGCGGAGCAGCCGAACGCCGGACTTGCCATAGTTGTTTGCGCCCAGCTTGATGGCCATCCGTCAGCTCCCGCGATACGTGGAATATCCGAAGGGACTCAGCAGCAGCGGAATATGGTGGTGCTCTTTCGCGTTTCGAACTTGGAATACGATCGCGATTAGCGGATAGAGCCCCTCGACCTTGCGCGATTTGAAATAGGACTCCGTTTCGAAAGTCAGCCGGTATGTTCCCTTCACGAGCGAGCCGGGCGGGAGCAGATGCCGGAGCCGGCCGTCGGAATCCGTAGCTCCGCGGGACAGTTCTTTCCAGTCGGCGGCCTTTTGAATTTCCAGTGTGACTGGAACGCCCGCTGCTGGGCGGCCGATCGAAACATCGAGCACATGCGTTGTGATATCGCTCATGAGTTCAGTAGCTTCTCCAAGCGCAGCCGCATGATCTTTCGCATTTCATCAGCGGCCACGCGCAATTCCGTTTCAGGATCGTTCGCCAGGCGTTGCCGGAGCAATTGCAGGATTTCGTCGCCGCTTTTCCCGGTTGCACAGACTAAGAATACGTACCCGAATGTCGCTCGGTAGGCTTGGTTGGCGGCGTTGAGAACGGCTAGCGTCTCAGCGGACGAAGTTTGTGCCACAGACTGCTCGCCTGCCGACCACTCACGCGCCGTTCCAGACTGCTTCGAATTGCCGCGTCTGCTTCCGACCGGCGGATGGTGCCGGATCGCGCGGAGCCATTCCTTTGGGTCCAGGCGCGTCCAGATTTCATCGGCGCTCGCAAAAAGTTTTGCATTTTCCGCAAAAGGCCGCTTCGAAATCATCTGGTCGGCCCAAACGATTGAACCACAGCAATCGAGCAGCGCTTTGCGCGCATGCTCCGCCGACAACTGATTGATTCGCTCGAGGCCTTTCAACTGATCTTCAGGGCTCGCAGGCTCGCCGAAAATGCGGAGGCGGCTAACCCCTCCATCGGGATAAATGTTGAATCGGACGTGCGAAACCGCGCCGACTTTCTGTAACTTTCGAGAGATGTGACGCCTGTTGGCTCGGAGTAGCACCCGAGGCAGCACTTCTTTCCAGTCCGCGGATTCTAAAGTGGCGTCCTTGTTTTCTCGTAGAGCGACGGAGCAGGCTTCGAGCGAACAGCTCTCGGGAAAGTTTCCCTTGAAATAAGCAGTATCCACTTCGATCCGTCTGATGTTCCCGGGCAGTCCAAGCTTGACGATTATCCAATCATGTCCGGGACCCCGCCTTCGACGTGTCTCCCAGCCGTCGCTCATGTCTTTGCCGCGTCCCGGCATCAGAAGATTCAGCGGCTCGCTATAGAATCGATCGCTGGATGCGAGCACCCTTCCGCCGCTTTCCACCGCGGCAAGATCAGTTTCCGGACGGTTGGATAACTTGCTGTCCGGTAACACCTCGCCATAAGCGCGAAGCCGCGCTACGCCACCGTCCGGATAAATTTTCAAGCGGAGGTGCGTGAAACGATTTGAATTTTCAACGGCGAATTGATTTTGCGAGTCGCCTTCGAGCGAGGTCTTCGGCACGATTTCGATCCAGTTGGTGCCGCTAGATTTCGAAAGCGACTTCTCGCCACGATACGGACGGTTTCCCAGGTCGCAGGCTTCCAGCGAAAAGTGCGAAGGAAAGTTTCCCGTAAAGAAGCTCGTATCCACGACAATGCCGCGAATCAGTCCCGGCAGGCCCAATCGAATGATGCACCAGTCATAGCCGGGTGTTCGGCGGCGGCGCGTCTCCCAGCCATCCATCCATTTGCCGCGGTCGGTATATTTTCCCTCGATGAAAATCGGCTTGGACGGCTTCAGTAAATTTTCTTTGGGCGCGAAAAATTCGTCATTTGCTTCGAGCACACGGCCACCGAGCCGCTCCGAAGCCAAGTCAACGAGACTATCCAATTTGTTTACGGACTTGTTCACGCATTACCTCGCCGGAGGATCTGGCCTAGCGGACTGTGAGACAACTCGCCATTGTCAAAAACCTTTCGCCCGCGAAGAAACGTCGTCTCGACAACACCTAGGAGCTCTCGGCCTGCATACGGGATGATTTTGTTTCGCTGGTGAAGCTTTGCAGGGTCGACCGAGAACCTGCCATTCGGATCCCAGATCACAAAATCCGCATCGTAACCCACCGCGATTGTTCCTTTCCGCTTATCAAGCCCCGCCAGACGCGCAGGACCGCTGCACAGCCACTCCGCGAGCCGCGGCACAGCATAGCCTCGCGACGAGGCCTCCGTCCAGACCGCCGGCAAACTCAGCTCAAGCGACGCGATTCCGCCCCACGCGCGAAGGAAATCGCCCGCTTCGAGCAACTTCATCGCAGGAGGACATGGTGAATGGTCGGTCGCGATGAAATCGATAGTGCTGTCACCAAGCGCCGCCCACAGTTTCTCGCGATTCTCTTTTTCGCGAATCGGCGGCGCACATTTGAATTCGGTCCTGCCGTCGGCTATTTCCTCCGCAGCGAAAGTCAGATAATGAGGACAAGTCTCGACCGTGACTGCGTGGCCATCGGATTTTGCCTTCTGCAGCGTCGCGATCGCGTCCGACGACGACAAATGCACGATGTGAATGCGAGCGCCGAGTTCCCGCGCCAATTTCACGAGAAGCTCGATGGCTTCGTTTTCCGCCGCGCGCGGCCGGGAAGCGAGCCACGCAGAATATCGCCGCGGATCGGCTTTGGTTACTTTCTTTTCGGCCTCCGCGATTGGTCCCGGCAATTCTGCGTGGACGAGTAACGGCGCTTTGAGCGCCTTCAACTCGGGGAGTGCGTCCCGGAGATCGCGTTCTGTAACGTAGCCAAATTCCTCGACGCCGCTCGGTACGAGAAAGCACTTGAACCCAAACACGCCGCTTTCCCACAGGGGCCGAACCTCGATGGCATTTCTGGGAACGACGCCGCCCCAGAAACCAACGTCCACCCAAAGCTTCCCAGCTGTCGCCGCCAACTTTTCACGGAATCCTGCCGCGGTCGTCGTCGCAGGAATGCTGTTGAGAGGCATTTCGATCAGCGCGGTGATTCCGCCCGCCGCCGCTGCACGTGTCGCCGTCGAAAAACCTTCCCACTCGGTGCGGCCCGGCTCATTGATGTGCACGTGCGTGTCGACGATTCCCGGCATCACCACGAAGTCGTGGGCTTCGTGTACGACGGAGCCCTTCGGCAAGTCGTCAAACGCGGTAATCGCGGAGATAACGCCACCCCGCACGTGAATCGCCGTTGCACACTCCCCTTCCGGAGTTACCACTCGCCGTCCGCGAATAACCAGATCCGGCATTTCTGCGAGGTCGGCGGGTGAACTGGGTGAATTTGGCATGCGTGGCTACGTATTCATCAAATCAAAGAATTCGCCGAGCAGATTCTGCGCCACACGACGCCGATACACAGCAGTGGAGCGCATATCATCGATTGGGGATATTTCGCGGCCCAGAGTCTCTTGGGCTGTTTTCAGCAGAGCGCTGGAGAGCTTTTCACCGTTCAGGATTTTCTCCGTCTCCGCGGCCCTCAGAACCGTGGGAGCTACGCTGCCAAGGGCAATCCTTGCGTCGTTAATTCGGCCTTTCTCAGCGCTCGCGGTGGCAGCAAAGCATATTTTTGAGATCGCCTGCGCTTTTCGCGTTCCCACTTTCCGATAGTATTCCTTGCGTCGACTCAACGCGCGTTTCAGGTGAATGCGCCTGATCAACTCATCATCGCGCATCTGCATTTTCTTATAGCCCGTGTGGAAATCGCGGTACGACATCCGCCTAGTTCCCTTCGCTGAAATAAGCTCGATCTCAGCGTCATAAACCATGAGAGCCGGCGGTGAATCCGCTGCCGGCGACGCGTTGGCGATATTTCCGCCAAGAGTTCCGCGATTCTGAGTGGCGACGCTTCCTGTTTCAGAAGCCGCGCGGCACAGCAGAGGAAACTCGCGCTGCAAAATGTCGTTTCGCTGAATCTCGGTATAGGTCGAAAGCGCACCTATGGATAGGGATTCAGACGTGACTTCAATCCCGCGCAACTCCGCAAATTTCCAAATGCTCAAGAATTTTCGATGCGGCAGTTTTCCAGCTTCGAGCAACACCATCAAATCCGTGCCACCGGCAAAAGGTCGCCAGACGCCGGGCTCCCGTGCCAGCATCTCGAGCGCAGTATCGAGATTCCGCGGCGCCACCAGCTCATACGACGGAAGGCTAGCCCTCAACTGTGCGATCCATATCGCGGCAAGCTGCCATAACGGCGGCGAATATCTTCGTGTAACCGGTGCAGCGGCAAAGATTCCCCGAAAGCCCCGCGCGAATTTCTGTTTCCGTCGCGTGAGGTTTGCGCTTCAAAAGATTCACCGCCGCCAGCACCATCCCCGGCGTACAGATGCCGCACTGCGCGCCGCCGTACGTGATGAACGCCTGTTGCACAGCGTGCAGTTGATCGCCAGTCGCTACGCCCTCGATCGTTCGGATCGTCGCCCCTTCCGCTTGCAGCGCCGGGATCAGACAACTGTTCACGATCTCGCCGTCCAGTTCGACGCTGCACGCGCCACACTCACCCTCTCCGCAACCCTCTTTCACGCCAGTCAGACCTGCTTCGTCGCGCAAGACGTCGAGCAGCCGCGCCATCGGGTAAGCTTCAAACGTCGCCGCGGTCCCGTTCAACGTGCAACGCAGGCGAATCTTTTTCGCGCGATCAGGCATGAACACTCTCAAGCAATTCGCTAAGGACTTCCGGAGTCACCGGCACTCGCGTAATATTCGCGCCGGTCGCGTGCGCAATCGCGTTGGCAATCGCCGGCGCGGTACCGTCAAGCGGCAGCTCGCCAATTCCTTTCGCCCCCGCAGGCCCACGCTCGTACGGATTTTCCTCAAAAAAAACTCGAATCGACGGAACGTCCATCGAGGTCGGCATGATGTAATTCGTCATCTGCCCATTCACCATGCGGCCTTCCTGCCACACGACATTCTCATACAGCGCCATGCCGATCCCCTGCGCGACGCCTCCTTCAATCTGGCCCGCAGCGAGAACAGGATTAATCACCTTACCCACTTCCTGCACCGCGACGAAATCATCCACGCGCGCTTCGGCGGTGCGCATATCAACCGACACCTCCGCCACATACACAGCCCAGGCGTAAGCACCGTACGCGTGCCCCTCGTAACGTTCATCGTCCCAGAACAAACCGCGAGGATGTTCGTATTTCACAAATGACGTCAGCGGTCCGATTTGATCTAAATATCGCCGGCACGCTTCGGCAAATTCCTGTGTGTTGTACTCGGCCGAAAGAAAACCGCCATCCACCAGTTTCACGCGAATCTGGAGCGCGGCTGTTTCAACCAGCTTGCCAACAATCATTGACGTGCGCGACGCAACCGTTGGCCCGCTGTTCGGCACGTTCGCAGTGTCAGGCTGCACGATTTCAATCTGCTCCTGATCGATGCCAAGAGCCTCGCCCGCAATCTGAGAAAAAATCGTGTTCGTGCCCTGTCCCATTTCGGTGCTCGCAGCCATCACGCGCACGCGACCGTCGCGAGTCGCCTCTGCAGCAACCTCGGATGCAAGGTGTTCTTCACCGGAGCCCGTGAAACCGGCGCCATGAAAAAACGATGCGAAGCCAATTCCCTTTCGGATCATTTTCCCCAGATTTTCCGCTTCGAATCGTTTGCGCTTCTCGTGGTAGCCGCTCAACTCAAACGCGCGATCCATCAAACGATCCATATCCACTTTTTCGTGGATCACCTGCCCCACAGCAATTGTCTCCCTCTGCTGGATGAAATTCCGCCGCCGAAATTCGTCCGGGGCAAGTCCCACAGCGTCCGCCACCCGATCGAGATGCCTCTCCAGCGCGAACACGCTCTGCGGCGCTCCGAATCCGCGGAAAGCGCCGTGCGGCGGCGCATTCGTTGCGACGGCCCGGCTGCGGATTCGCACGTTCGGACACCGGTACGGTCCAGCAGCGTGAATCGTGCCGCGCGAAAGTACGACTGGTGACAAAGTTTCATACGCTCCGCCGTCCAGCGTGAAATCAATATCGATTGCCATCAATTTTCCGTCTCGTGTAACGGCCGTCCGATGCTTGGTGCGCGATGGATGCCGCTTCGTCGTCGCCACCATATCCTCGGCTCGGTCGTAAATAATCTTCACCGGCTTCCCCGATTTCCACGCAAGAAGCGCCGCGTGCCCGGCAATCATTGACGGATATTCTTCCTTGCCGCCAAATCCGCCGCCCGTTTCCGCCTGCACCACTCGCACGCAATCCTTCGGCAATCCAAACAGTACGACCAAGGCCTTGTGAATGTAGTACGGGCACTGCAGCGACCCCCACACGGTGACGCCTTCTTCCGCGTTCGCCTGCGCGATCATTCCTTGCGGCTCGATGTAGAGCTGCTCTTGCGCGCCGGTTTCATAGATCCCTTCGATGATCAAATCGGCTTCCCGCAACGCGTGTTCCACGTGCCCTTTGTTTACTTGATAGGATTTGAAAACGTTGTCCGTTCCCCAAATCACATGCTTGCACGCAAGCGAATCGTCCATCGAAAAAATCGCAGGCAGCGGCTCGATTTCGATGCGCACACTGCGCCGAGCCTCCTCCAGCAAATATTTGTCAGGATGCGCAAGCAGGACCACAGGCTCTTCAGGATGGTTCACGAACTCATCAGCCAGGCACGGCTGATCGTCGATGAGCAGAGCGATGCAATTCTTGCCGGGAATATCCTTTGCGGTGACGATCGTAAATTCTTCCCACGGAATGCCCGGCTCGAAATGAATGCCAAGAATCCGCCCGCGCGCCACGGGGCTTCGAACCGTCACACCAAAAATCATGCCCGGAAATTTCAGGTCGTCCACATACTTCGCGCGACCCGTGACTTTCTCGCGGCCTTCTTTGCGCGGCACGGACTTTCCGATCACCCGCGTTGCCATCAAACCTTCCTCAATAGGCGGTCTTATCCGACTTCGACACCCACAGATGAAACGCTTCGAGCGCCTCTTCTCGCATCATCGGTATCAACGGAATTTTCCTATGCGCGTGCGGCCGCGGAATTTCCTCGTAAATCAGCGAATCATCGAATCCAGCCTTGGATGCGTCTGCCGCGGTATTGGCGAAGTAGACCCGCGCCGGCCGTGCCCAGTAAATCGCGCCAAGGCACATGGGACACGGCTCGCAAGTGGTGTAAATTTCGCAGCCCTTCAATTCGAAGTTCCCGAGGTGTTTGCAGGCCGCGCGAATCGCCACCACCTCCGCATGCGCCGTCGGATCATTCGTGGACGTGACGCAGTTGGTCCCTTCCGCAATGATCTTGCCGTCTTTTACGACGACGGCAGCGAAAGGTCCGCCTCGCCCGGCATGGATGTTCTCAAGAGAAAGCTCGATCGCGCGAGCCATGAATGAATTGCGCATGTCCGTTTTTGAAGCGCCTGACTCGCTCGATTGTAGCTCAGCCGTTCAAGCCGCGGCTCAAAATGTCCGATGTCTGCTTCAGCGATTGCCGGTTATACAGATTCTTCCACGCCTATGCTCTCTCTTGAACGCGCAAATTCATTCGTAGCGAATAACCGCTCTTTTCGGCGCCAAAAATAAAGCAACGCGCACCCGATCAGAATCAGCGCGACGCATAAACCCGTCCACAACCCCGGCGCACCCCAACGCAGCCTGAAACAAAGGTATGCGCCCAGCGGCAACCCGATTCCCCAGTAGAGAATCAGGTGACAAAGCATCGGTGTCCGCGTATCGCCTGCCCCGCGCAGGGCGCCGGTCGCCACGGTTTGCATCCCGTCGAATAACTGGAAGAATGCAGCCACGTACAAAAGCACTCCCGCCGCATGGATCACCACCGGATCTGGCGTGTATATGCGCGAAATCGGATCGGGGATCAAAAATAAAATCACGCCCATGCAGAACATGAAGCTCGTTCCCAGCGCCAGAGCAGTCCATCCGGCACGGCTCGCTCCGTGCGGGTCGCCTCGCCCGAGCGCCTGCCCCACTCGCACCGCCGCCGCGGACGCGATGCCAAGCGGCACCATGTAAGTAAGGCTCACGGTGTTAAGCGCCACCTGATGGCTCGCAAGAGGAACCGCGCCCAATTTGGCGATCAACGCCGTGCACACTGCGAATACGCCGACTTCCATTCCAAATTGTGTCGCCGCCGGAAATCCCAGTTGGACGAGCTTCCACATGCGAAGAAAATTCGGCAGCCGCGGCGTCTCGCGAAGGCCCGTCTGATACCGATGGTCGTAGTACACCGCGTAAACGAGCAACACACTCATCATATAAATTCGGGCCACGCAGGTAGACCATCCCGAACCAACAGTCCCCATTGCCTTGAATCCCAGATGACCGTACACAAGCGCCCAATTTCCGCCGAGGTTCACAAAATTCGCGGAAATCAGCGCGAACATCACCGGCTTCGCCAGGTTCATCCCCTGGAGATAGCGGCGAAAAACAAAATAGAGCAACAGCGGCAGCGTGCCCCAATTCAAAGCGCGCAAGTATGGAATCGCTTGATTCAGCACCGATGCTTGAATATCGAGCGAGCGGAGCACGGGTTCAAACAGCCATACGATCCCCATTAGAAAAGGCGTGATAGCGAAACTCAGGTACACGCCGTTCACAAGAGAATGGTGACAGTCTTCCACGTCACCCGCACCGTACGAGTGCGAGACCAGCGTATCGAGCCCCAGCATCAGCCCCGTTCCAAATATCGCTACCGCGTTAAAAAGAATGCTGCCCAGGCTTACCGCTCCAATGGCCTCGGCACTATTAGCCTGTCGGCCGACCATCATCGTGTCCACGATCGCCATCGTCATCCAGCCCAGTTCTGCAAGAACGAGCGGGATCGCCAGGCGCAGCATCGGGCGCGCCTCCTCGGCGATGTAGTGTAGAAATAATCGTTTCAGCATTGGCACGGACGCTTCTTCGGAACGCTTCGCGCAGACAACCGCACGTATGGCAGCCGCGAGAGAAGAACGCTATCTCAGTTTATAGGGATTCGTACGTGGTAGAAACCAATACCGTGAAACGAGGAAACACAACAAACGCCAGGTAAGAGGAGTCCATAGCGCCACCGAACTCTCGAACTATCAAGCCACCAAACCGTTGAGTTGTTGAGCTGTAAGTTATCGAACCAGCGACTAATCCAAAACGTTGTCATCCTGGGCGCAGCGAAGGATCCCAACGTAACACGCGGCAACGCGGCAACGCTGCCACTCGAACCGGCAGCCGTCACTCCATCCGCAGCGCGTCAATTGGATCAATCGAGGCGGCTCGCCTCGCCGGGACATAGCTTGCGAGCAGTGCCACTCCTCCAAGTACAATTCCAACGATCGCGAACGTCGCCGGATCCGCGGGCGCAACTCCAAACAAGAGCGACTTCACCAGGCCTTTGAGCGACAGTGCTCCCGCCACTCCAATTGCGAGGCCAATCGAGGCCAGCAGCAACCCGTGCCCTAGAATCATCTTTAGAATTCCAGAAGGCTGCGCCCCCAAAGCGATGCGAATTCCGATCTCGCGAACGCGCTGGCTCACGGTGAGAGCCATGATTCCCCCAATGCCCGATGCCGCAATCAGCAGCGCGAGGGCCGCGAATAAACCCAGCAAGGTCGTCGTCACGCGCGGAGATGCCATGGATTCATAACGTGCTTGCTCCAAAGTCATTGCGCGCGTAACAGCTGCTTGCGGATCCACGTCGTGAACGGCACGCGTAATCTGGCGCGCGATGCTACCGGGCTCGGCGGCCGTTTTGATCAGCAGAGCGCTTGGATTCGCGCCCTGCGTTTCGGGGATGAAGAATTCCGGCGATGGCGCGTGATTGAGGCCAAATTCGCGCACATCTCCCACCACTCCGATGATCGTGGCCCAATGCTCGCCATTGTCACCCGACACCCGTTTCCCGACCGGATTCTCATTCGGCCAGAATTGTCGCTTCATCGCTTCGTTGATCATCACTACGAGTTCGCTCTTTGGGGTATCCGTGTCGGCAAAGTTCCGGCCCTCTTTCAACGGAATCCCCAGCGTTTGAAAATAACCTGGAGAAACCGAGAATTGGCCTCCCACCGGCGGAGCTTCTCCGGGGTCAAGATTTCGCCCTTGAATGCGAAACGGACCGGAGAAAGCATTGGATCCCGCTGAAATCACTTCTGGTTCGAGAGGGTAGCCCGACGAAACGGCGGCCGATACGACCCCTGGCTCGGATTGGACGCGATCGAGCAGCTTCTTTACGATGTCTGCGAATTGTTCATTGGTTCCGTATTTGCTGAAGCTGAAAGTCGTCCGCATTGCCAAAACGTGTTGGGTGACAAAGCCCGGGTTCACCTGCTGCAACTTATACAAGCTGCGCAACATGAGCCCTGCGCCAATGAGGAGCATGAACGAAAATGCAATTTGCGAAACGATCAGGACGCTGCGAACACGGTTTCTGTGCTGGCCCGCCCCCGCGCCGCTGCTTCCCTCTTTCAAACCCGACGACAAATTGATTCGTGAAAAAAGCGCGGAGATCGTCCCGAACACGATGCTGGTGCCAAGCGCCGCTATCAGCGTGAACACCAGCACTCCGAAGTCGATTCGAATCTCATGGGCGCGAGGCGTCAGCCGCGAAGCGAATTCAGTGAGGAGGCTCAAGCTGCTATAGGCCGCCACCAGCCCCAGCACGCCTCCGAACAGCGCGAGTAGAAAGCTTTCGGTCAGAAGTTGCCGCAGAAGCCGGCTGCGCCCCGCTCCTAACGCGCTGCGAACCGCCAATTCGCGTTCGCGTTGACCCATCCGAGCGAGCGTCAGATTCGCTACGTTCGCGCATGCTATCAGCAGAACGAAAGCGGCGGCGGCCAGTAATACTAGAAGTGTGGGACGCGCTTCATGCGTTAACTCATCCCGGAGCGCCGTGGTCACCGCAGAGTAGCCCATGCTGTCCGGATACGACTTGGGATACTCGGCCTTCAATCGCCCGGCGACCGTCGCAAGATCGGCATTGGCCTGCGAAAGAGAAACACCCGGCTTCAGCCGTCCAAATGCCTCCACCATTCGCATATCGCGGTTGTCGATCATCGATTTCGAGGAGCGAAACGGACAAGCCGAAGTAGGCATGTACACATCGCTCTCGGCGGGATATTGCGGAACCGGAGGCAGCACTCCGACCACTGTATGAACTTTGTCGTTCATCTCGAACGTCTTGCCTACAATGTCCGGATCGGAGCCGAACTTGTTTTTCCAATATTCGTAGCTCAAAACCAGAACCGGCGGGGCGCCGAGCTTGTCGTCGTCAGGCAAAAAGGTGCGCCCCATCAACGGATTCACTCCGAAAAGGTCAAAGTAATTTGCCGACACGACCGCTGTTCGCACACGATCCGGATCCCCGTGCCCGTAAAGAATAAACGACATCGCATGATATTCCACCAACCCTGCCAGCGACTGGCTCTGCTGGCGATAATCCTCGATTTCGTGCACCGAAAATCCCATGTCGTCGATGCCTTCCTTCTGCGCCTGCTGGCGTATGAAGACAAGCTGTTGTCCCTGCGGATATGGAAGCGGCCTCAGCAGCACTCCATGCACCACGCTGAATATCGCCGTGTTCGCTCCGATCCCCAGCGCAAGCGTAAGTACGGCCAGACACGTAAATCCCAGGTTCTTGCGCATCGTTCGCAAAGCGTACCCGGTGTCCTGCTGGAGCATTTCCCAGTGCTCCCGCGGAGCCGTCGTGAAAATACCCGCCAGCGTTTCCCACCACATACGAACCACTCCCACGGCTCCGGACCTGTCCCGCGCCTCGCGTTCCTGATCGTCGAAAGCGTGCTCCATCTCGCGCCCATAATCCGAACGGAAGTCCGCCGGCAAAACGCGCAATAGCGCTCGAAACATTCGTTTCGAAAATGGAAGCTGGGTCGCGTTCATCGAAGCACTCCTCCCACGAAAGTGGTCTGCGTCAGCTCGCCTCTACGCCAGCTCGGGTTTGCGAAACAGGTTCTTGTTGCGCGCCATCGCGACGAGTTCTTCCAGACGCCGCGCCTCATTCATTGCCACCCGCCGGCCCCGCTCCGTCAGCCGGTAGTAGCGCCTTCTCTCATCGTCCAATCCCGCGACGGGCCGTTTCGTCGATTCCACAATCCAATCCTCGGCATTCAGCCGCTTGATGATTCCGTAGAGCGTCCCAGCGCTCAGCCTCACTTTCCCTTCCGTCCGCCGCGCCACTTCCTTCAAGATGGCGTAGCCATGCTTTTCGCCATCCGCCAAAGCCAGCAGTACGTGAAACATCGCCGGCGTCAAAGGTTCCTGCATCGGAGTTTCAGCAACGTCGCGCGAACGGCCCATAGATGTCCTCCCTACCAGCATTTCGTCTCTATAGCGAGCGGCTGGATACTATAACGTATTGCGATATAGAGTCAATAAACGGGTTCGACGAGCCCGCCACGCAAAAGTGAGCACACAAAGTGAATTCGAAAGACCCTTTGCTAACTGAAGAGAGCCAGCCGAACAGATCTTGCTAGGGGGCAGATTTTCTGGGCTTGTAAATCCGAATAATGTCGTCCGTCACTTCCACCATCCGCCCCGGATACTCGCGCGACACTTTTTCGCGCAACTCCTCCATCGTCGGATAGTCAGTCCGTCCATCGAACCAACGCGCATCGTCAATCAAGAGCACGTGGTCGTAGGGCGATTGCCTATAGATCGCGTCGAGTTCCTGCTTGATCGGCGACGAAATGTCGAAGTCGTGCCCATCCAGCCAGAAAAGACACGGTTCCTTGAGCGCCGGAATCACCTTGGGCAGCACAGCTCCACTATCGCCCTCGAGCACATGAATGCTCGGGCGGTCAGCGAACTTTCGTCGCGCGCTTTCGGCCCGCCAGGGATCGAGCTCGATCGAATAAATTTCTCGAAACCGATCCTTGTTCACATAGATCATGTGGCCGTAATTCGTGCCCGTCTCGATGAGCACATGCAGGCCGTACTCTCGCGCATATCTTTCGATCGCGCGCTGCTTCGTCAAATGAGGCGCTTTCACTCCCGGCGAACCTCGCATCCTCCACCACGCATATTCGCCCGGCGCGGAGAGCTTTTTATACCAATGAAACAGCCTGCTGTTTCGAAAAGCTTGTCGCAAGTTAGAAGACATTTCCGCCCTGAAACTGCGTGATGAAGCGCACCCATAATAAGAAGCCGGCGCATGTTCGCACCAGCAAAATTTTCGCTGCATCTTCGGCTTCCAACTGTTCCAAATCGCTACAGGCTTCTTCCTAGGTATTTGAAACCACCTCTACATCAAGGAACGCACGAACGTTTTCGCTCTTATTCCCATTACCAACCAATGGTTTTCCCGTTGAGTACACATCTCAATTTTGTCGACAGTCGCAAGTTACCCAATCCTATAGCCTTAAGAAATCGGTCTCGATTGGAGCCCCACATGCACACGCTTAAGACGTAGTGGTAGCAGTCTATTTGGAACAACTCAATCGGGGGCCTTCGTGTTGAAGAAAATCTCACTCTTAACCGCACTTGCATTCGCAGGCACGCTCTTCGCGATAAGCACCGCACATGCCGATGGCATCCGCGTTCATGATGCTTCCGGTGGCATGGACAAGGGTTTTTCGAGCGACGCTGACCGGATTCCCGACTATCGGCGCGACGTGCGCATCGACGATTTCATTCTGAAAGTCGATCGTTTCTCCATCTTCGGTCGGGATTCATTCGAAGATCGCGACTCAGATTCTAACCATTGGATGCGAGGGCGCTCGGGCGTGCCCAAAACTGCAGAATGGATTTGGTGGCTGAAGTCGAACAAAGACAGAAAGCAATCTATCGATGATCCTGGCGTCGATCCGGTTGTCTCGGCTCCTGAACCAGCAAGCCTGTTTCTGCTCGGCTCAGGCTTCCTTGCCCTTTTCGCCGTGCGGCGGCGCGCGAATCATTCAACGCCAATCTCATAGCACTCTTCGATTTCCAAACGCCCGGCATGCAGAAATGCAGGCCGGGCTTTCTTGTCGCGATTGATTCGCTGCCTATTTCAGCTTGTCGATTTTCGCCGCAAGAATGAAATCGCTTTCGGTAAGACCGTCTATCTTGTGCGTCCAGGTAGTAATTTCCGCTTTTCCCCACGACAGAAGAATATCCGGATGGTGCCCTTGCTGCTCGGCGATCTCTCCCACTTTATTGACGAACGCGAGCGCCTGACGAAAATCCGGAAACGTGAACAGTCGCATCAGGTGATGACCATTCACCACCTTCCACTGCGGCACCTGTTTCGCAAGCGCCTCAAGTTCCTTCCCCGCCAAAGGCGGCACACCGCCTTTGCACGGAACGCACGTCTTGCTCGCGAGATCGCTCATCGATGTTCCGCCCTCCGATCCACCCGAATCAGTGCCCAAACATGCCCGGCGCACTCCCGCTCCGCCCCTAGCGCTTCGCCGCCGAAGCCGCCTGCGAATCAAGATATTTCCGAACGTAGCCTTCGAAAACCTTCTCGAGCCGCTCCACCACGGAGGTATTCCCATCGCCAATCTTTCGCCCCGCGATCTCGCTCACCGGCAGTAGATTCCGGTTCGTCGACGAAATAAACACCTCATCCGCCGCATACAAATCCTGCGGCACCAGCGTCTTTTCCTCCACCGGCACACCCGCTGCCGCCCCGATCTCCAGCAGCACTCCGCGCGTAACTCCCTCGAGGCACCCCGAATTCAATGGCGGCGTCGCCACCCGCCCGCCCTTCACGCAAAAAATATTTGCGGCGGTGCATTCAGCCACTTCGCCACGCTCATTCAACATCACCACTTCATCGAATCCCTCGCCCTGCGCCTCTTGCAGGCTCCACACATTCGTCAACCACGACGTCACCTTCACTCCCGCCAATGGCGACGCGGCATGCCGCCCCTGCTCCCGCACGCCAAGCCGCGCGTGGTGGCTGTACGCCGGCAAATCCGACGAGTAAATAATCATATCCGCTGGCGGAAAATCTTCTCCGCTGCGCCAGAATCCCGCCTGGTTATAAATCGCATATATTCGCGCGCAGCCTTCCTTCACGTGATTCGCCCGCAGCACCTCGCCCAATTGCTCCCTCACCCTTTCCGCGCTGAATGAAAACGGACAGCGGATCCGACTCGCATCCCGCTCCAGCCTCTTCCAGTGCCGCTCGAACGCGAACGGGATCCCCTCAAATATTCGCACCGTCGTGAAGAGCCCCCAACCGCTCAAAAGCCCCGCTTGCCCCGGCGAAAGCCTCACTTCCTCGATAGTCGCCAGCCGCTCATTGTGGAAAACATAACGATGGATCACGCGGTCCTCCCGCAAGCGAAAGCCATTCTAACGCAGAAGGCCGCACCTTGGCGGCACGCAGATAGGCGCCAAATCAGAACCCGGGAAGCTCTTTGGTTCCGCGGCCTCGGTCGGTTGGCATCTAGCATCCGGATGATCCTGTATCCTATTGACACAGCCCAATTCTCCGCCTAGATTGGCTAGTGGCCCTCGGAGGACGAAAAGCTATGCGAGTCTGTTTCCGTGCCTGTCTCATAGCTATCTTAGCGGCGGGACTTCTTAATTTGCCCGCGTATGCTGCGAACGACAGCCCGCTTGGCATGATCATCCAAGCCGAGGGATTAGCCCACCTGGGCCCGGCGAAAGCGGCAATCGGCTCCACTGTTTATCCCGGCGACAGCATTTTCACCGAGGCAGGCGGTACCATGCGGATGCGCGTGGGTACCAGCCAAGTCTACTTGCTCTCCGAGAGCGGAGCCTCGTTGTCACAGGGCAAGGACATGGTTCACGTCGTCGTGGCTCACGGAACGGTCGGCTTCTCTTCCCCTGCCAACGATCCGATCGGACTCGATACTCCTCTTGGCTTCGTCCATCCAGTTCCAGGTCAGGCGGCTTTCGGGCAAGTCGCCCTCAACAGCCGCATCGAAATGATCGTTACCGCTTATCATGGCGATCTTCTCGTCGAAGAGAACGGAAACACTCACACGATTCTTGAGGGCAAGTCCTATCGCATAACCACGGACCTCGAACCACCGCCCGCACAACCCAATTCATCACAATCAGGTCAGGGTAGCGGCACCACCAAGAGCGCCATGTCCTCGCCGAAAGGTGAAGTAATCGCAATCGTGGGCGGCGCTGCGCTTCTTTCTTGGCTGGCTTGGGCTGAATTCTGCGAGAGCCCTTCTCGGATGGCTTGCATTAACTAACCGCACTTCGCCTTACGGCAGGTGGCAGGATTTCATTCCCCGTTTCTCGAAATACTGCTGATGGTATTCCTCTGCCCGGAAGAATTCCGGAGCCGCCTGGATTACCGTCACAATCGGCCGCTTGAATACGCCTGACTTTTCGAGCAGCGCTTTCGAAGCCCGTGCGGACTGTTCCTGCGCCGCATCGTGGAAAAAAATCTCCGACCGATATTGTGTGCCCACGTCCGGGCCCTGGCGATTCATCGTCGTCGGATCGTGGCTTTCCCAGAAAATTCCCAACAGCTGCTCGTAGGTCGTTTGCGCCGGGTCGTAGTCGATTTCCACCGCCTCCGCATGCCCCGTCTGGCCCGTGCAGACATCTTCATAACTCGGATTTTTCAGCGTGCCGCCCGTGTAACCCACCGTCGTCGAGTTCACGCCCTTCAGGTGCCGGAAGGCGTCTTCTACTCCCCAGAAACAGCCTGCAGCAAACGTTGCTTTTGCCATGATGGAATATCTCCCAGTGATTTGCGCCTCGATTCCTATGGTGCCACAACAAGGTAAACCGGTCGAGTTCGGGCAACCCGGAAGTTATGAGCTCGCCCCTCGGGTAGCACCAAGAAACGCGCCAGTAGGTCGACAATCGCTGGCGGGAAGCCGGCTTATCGTTACTAATCCGCTCAACTTCCTCGACCCCGTTTGTGGATAACTTCCTGTTTGCCGACCATCTGCCCGGATTCATTGTGAGTCTACAGGTCGAACACAAACAATCCATTGGAAATGGGCACCTCATCGGCTCATCTCATTTTCTAAGAGTGCCACAGGAAAGACCGATGTATCATTCGACATCTAGCCCGCGCCCGTCACGTTCACCGTGCGTGGAATTGTCGGGACCGAGGCGCGGACCTTCCGAGATTGTGTCACCCAGAGATACACGAAATCCCATGGCGGATTGGCAAATGCGAGAAAAGCGGCCGCTCCGAGGACCTCGGCCAGAGCCAGCGGGGCCGATGGTCAAGAACTACATCACGCCCGCCGGATTGCAGCGGCTGAAAGACGAGCATGTGTTCCTACTGAGGCGCGAGCGGCCTGCGGTGGTGGAGGTCGTAGCGTGGGCTGCCAGTAACGGGGACCGCAGTGAAAACGCCGACTACCTCTACGGCAAGCGACGGTTAGGCCAAATTGATTCGCGGATTCGCTTTCTCACGAAACGCATCGACGCTGCCGTGGTCACCGATCCCGCCGCTGCGCGGCAGGGGGCAGCCGCTACGCGCATCTTCTTCGGCGCAACCGTGACCTACAAGGACGCCGCCGGCCTGGAACATGTCGTCTCGATCGTCGGCATCGACGAGGTGGACCTCGACCGCGGCTATATCAGCTGGCGCTCGCCTCTCGCTAATGCGCTGATGAAGGCGAGCCCCGGCGACCGCGTGGAACTGCGCGCGCCGGCGAAGACGGAGCATCTCGAGATCATCGAGGTCGAGTACGCGCCGATTCCAATGGATCCTTTCCGCGAACCGCTAGGAGCTCAGTCGACGCCCAGGGTCGAACGCTCCTAGACCAAGCCGCCCAACTCTGAGCGTTCCCCCGTTCGAATGGCGTATGTCAGGCGATTCTGAGCGAATCACGGGCAAGTTCCGGTTCGCGGTCGGATTAGTCCCGATAAACGCGCTGGTGTTTACCGATTGAATTTCACTGGCGGGATTTTCTAGATTGTCGAGGTCCCGAACTGCCCTACGAGTTGGTGTGTGGACGTAACGTCATTCGAGAAGTACAGAATGCTCAGTCAGCAATCACAGCATCGTCACGAGCTTCCGCTTTCGCTGTGGCGTTCGAGTGGGAACGTTCGAAGATCGTCTGCAGAATGTCGGGAATCTCGAACACGGCTCGGTTTTTCATCGCTACAGCGTTCGCGCGATAGCGGCTCAAAGTCTCAGGGTTAATCAGTCGCGCCACCGCCGGCACAATTTGCCTGAAGCTGCTCAGCACTTCGCCCACTTCATTTTCCAGTATCCAATCCGCGTTATACCGTTCTTGCGGCAGAGTCCACGCATTGCGCTCGACGATCACCGGCAGGTGCATCGCCAGCGCCTCGCTCACGCTGCCCGGTCCCGGCTTGCCGATAAAAAAGTCTGCGGTCTGCATGTATTGATTCACGCGAGTCGTAAACCCCTCGACAAAGCACGGCAATCGGGAAGCCCGCTCGCGCAAAGCTTTCGCGAGCTTTTCATTTTTCCCGCAAATGAAGATTAGCTGCAATTCCAGGTTAGACCGATCCAGGCGCTCCGCGATGTCCAGCATCACGCCTGAGCCGAAGCCTCCGAAGAGCACCAGTGCTGTCGGCAAGTCCGGGCGCAACCCCAGCTTTTCTCGTTCAGCCACTTTGTCTTCGATCGGCGGCTCGTAAAAACGCGGATGCAAAATCATTCCCGAGGTCTGAAAAATATGGTCGTCTGCATGACCCATGCTGCGCGCCTGCGCCACTGCTCGGTCAGAACCGCAAATGAAATATTGCGAGTGGCGCTCGATCCAGAAATGCGGCGGATAGTCGGCCACATCCGTGAGCACGGTTACAAATGGCCGGTTCGGATACGCGCGGCGAAAGCTTTCGCCTAACGCGCGATTGAAATGCGGAACAAACGAAACCACCATGTCCGGCTCAGTTTCTTTCCAGTGCGCTTCGAGCATTCGTACCGTCGGCCCGTGGTACGCCCAAATCACAGCCTGCAACACCTTCATCAATTGAGTGCTGCCCAGCGTGTAACCCGATCGCAACATCCAGTTGTAAAAATCTTCGATTCGAATGCCCGCATATTTTTTCAGAATGTCCAGCTGATCAAGGAGTTCCTGTAGATTGGTTAGGCGTACTAGCCATGGCCGCTGTTGGTCGCGAATTGCGATGTCAAGTGCAGTGGCAGCAGCACGATGGCCGCCGCCAGCGTCGAAAAACACGAACTGGATTCTCAACATGCGACGCGCAGTCTGGCAGTCCAACCTCCGTTCCATACTACAATTTGGTTAAAAGAATGTTTCGCGTGTCTAAACGATTAAGTCCCTGTGTTTTCAGAAGTTTAGCGCCACTGTCACATGCGCGTAACCGGCATGATTCATACTTTCCACCGTGAGATGCGATATGCATGTTCACTCGTACTTCTCCGGTGCTTGCACCACCCCTTTCCTTTCCAAATTTTGCCGCGAGAGTTATAGCGATCCAGTCGAAGTCTATGAGCTGTTGCGGCGCCGCGGCATGAATCTTTTCACTCTCACCGACCACGATTCGATTGAAGGCGCGGAAAAGTTGCGCAGCTTGCCCAATTTTTTCTTGAGCGAAGAGCTCACTTGCCGCATGCCGAGCGGGACAGAGATTCACGTCGGCGTCTACGACATCACCGAGCGCCAGCACACTCATCTCCAGCAGCGGCGCAACGATCTTGTCGCTCTGCTCATGTATCTTTCCGAGCGCCGCCTTCTCTTCAGCATCAATCACGTCTTCTCCAATCTCACCGGCGCGCGCGAACGCGAAGACTTTGCCTGGTTCCGGGAATATTTCCCGGCGATTGAGACTCGCAACAGCCACATGCTCGAAAGGTCCAATGCGAATGCACAAACCCTGGCACGGCAGTGGGAGAAAATTGCAATCGGTGGAAGCGACGCGCATGCATTGCCGTCCGCGGGGACGGCTTACACGGAAGTTTCGGCCGCGCGAACCAAAGAGGAATTCTTTGACGGCCTGCGCGGCGGCATGGGCAAGGTTGCCGGTGAGTCCGGCTCTTTCGTAAAGCTGACTCGCGATTGCTTTCTGATTGCAGGAGAAATGATGCGCGAGAAATCATGGACCGCGCTTCTCGCTCCTCTCGGCCTGATTCTCCCCGCGTTCACATGGTTCAATTATATCGAGGAACGGCAATTCAGCCGTCGCTGGGCTGCCGCCGTCCTCGGCGAACCAAAATCCCGCCCACGCCCTCGCTGGATCTCTGTGCCGCAACCGGCGCTGGAGGAATGGGTATGACTGTCGCGCAATCTTTCTGGAACCAGATTCAATCCAACGACCACAGGCTCATGCGCAAAGTGCATCGCTGGCGCGCCCCTCGGTGGTTTCGAATACTAATGATCGTAGCCACGCGCGGCGGCGACGGCTGGCTCTGGTACGCCCTCGGCTTGATTCTGGTTATCTTCGGCGGCCCGCATCGCTTTGCGGCCATTGGCGCTGCTACGTCCGCGGCGGTAGCAGGCATTTTCATATTTCGCAGCCTAAAACACGCCAGCCATCGCAAGCGTCCATGCGAGATCGAACCTCACTGCTGGGCTTCGATTCTGCCTCCGGACAAATACTCATTTCCTTCAGGCCACTCGATCACTGCGTTCGCAGTCGCGATAGCCATCGGCCTCTTCTATCCCGAACTTCTGGGAACCTTGCTCACGGTCGCAATATTGATTGCCGCTTCCAGAATCATCCTCGGCATGCACTTCCTGAGCGACGTTCTCGTGGGCGCTGCGATTGGCGCGATTCTCGGAGAAATCGGTTACCACACGTTCATGCTCCTCTAGCGGCTGGCACGGCCGGAGCTTCGGTCCGGAGCAACTCACCGCGCTCACTGTTGCAACGTAACTTCTCCGATCCAACACCACCCGCTCGCTTCCTCCATAACAAATTGACGATAATGAACGTGAAGCGGACAATAACTGCCCGGACAATGGCGGCACCTTAAGCGGTTCGCGCCCCGGGACACTTGCCCATGACTACCAAACTCACGAATCTTCATCCCTCCATCGAAGAACGCGCTGCCGCCGGCAAAGCGCTTCGCGATCGCGTCTCGCGCAAATCGCAGGGGAAGTGGAAGCCTGCGGCCAACCGGCCTGATCCCATCGAGCTCCTGAAGCGCGCTGACGAGGGGCGCCTGCCGGAGCTTCTTCCCATTCGTTACGGGCGAATGAGCCAATCGCCGTTCGCGTTCTTTCGAGGCGCTGCAGCTTTGATGGCTTTCGATCTCTCCAGCACGCCGGCTACCGGACTTCGCGTGCAGGCCTGCGGCGATTGTCACATCGGCAATTTTGGAGGTTTCGGCTCACCAGAACGCCGGCTCGTTTTTGACATCAACGACTTCGACGAAACTTCCCCGGCTCCATGGGAATGGGACGTAAAGCGGCTTGCAACCAGCGTGGTTCTCGCTGCGAGGCAAAACAGCTTTCGCGAACGCCGCTGCCGGGATGCGGCGCGGCACGCAGTGCAAAGCTACCGCGAACACATGCGGAAATATGCGCGCATGCGCGCGATCGATGCGTGGTATTCGCATCTCGAAGCCAATATTCTCGTTCGCGAGGCGAAAACCGCAGTCGAGAAACAACGCTGGCAAGAAATCGAGAGAAAGGCGCGGCGCGAGACAGCCACGCAACTCCTTCCTCAAATTACTTATATCCACAACGGCAATCGCCGGATCATCGATCGGCCGCCGCTTGTGTATCACCCGCGCGACTACACAAAAAAGAGAAAACTCGTCGCCGACATGTTTCACCGCTATCTGCACACGCTTCCTGAGGATCGGAAAGTTTTGCTGCAGCGATACCAGATCGCGGACATTGCCAGAAAAGTGGTCGGAGTTGGAAGCGTTGGCACTCGTTGCGCCGTGATGTTGCTGCTGGCGAGTGACAACGATCCGCTTTTCCTGCAGTTCAAGGAAGCGTTCCCTTCCGTGCTCGAACCCTACGCCAGCAAAAGCAAGTACAGCAATTATGGCGAACGCGTGGTCACAGGGCAGCGCATGTTGCAGTCGGCCAGCGACGCATTTCTTGGCTGGACACGCGATGACGACAATCGCTGCTACTATTTTCGCCAGCTGCGCGATATGAAAATGAAAATTGATTTGACCACGATGTCGCAGGATGACTTCGAGGAATACATCGAGCTTTGCGGCTGGGCTTTGGCCCGCGGACACGCTCGAACGGGCGATCCCGTTAAAATCGGCGCCTATCTCGGCAAGAGCGATTCATTCGATGATGCGATTGAAAAATTCGCGGTTGAATATGCCGACCAGACCGACCACGACTACGGCCTGTTGAAGAAAGCCATCCGCACTCGCCGGCTTCCGGCTCGTACCGACATCCCGACGTAACATCACAGATCCAGCGGCAATAAATTCTTGCCGGTGATCAGCCTAGCGGCACGATCAAACGTCATGTAGAGCCACATCCACTGCATGAAAACGAGAAGCCGGTTCTGAAATTCGACGATATACATCAGGTGGATAAAAATCCAGACCAGCCATGCCGGCCAGCCTGCGAGAGTGATGAAGTTTAAATCGGCCACTGCGGCGCCGCGTCCGATCGTCGCAAGATTTCCTTTATCGAAATAGCGGAATGGCTTCGTTTGCTCGCCGCGCAATCTTCGCTCGATCACTTTCGCAACGTAGCGGCCTTGCTGAATCGCCGGCTGTGCCACGCCTGGAAGAGGCTTGCCGGTTTGATGCGTAAAACTCGAAAGATCGCCAATCACAAAAATTTCCGGATGACCGGGAATCGTCATATCCGGATCGACAATCACGCGGCCGGCCCCGTCGGTTTTCGCGCCTGCTCTTTTCGCCAGCGCTAATCCGAGCGGAGATGCCAGCACGCCTGCCGCCCAAAGAACCGTGCGCGTGGGAATGATTTCGGTGTGGTCGCCGCATTTGATCGTGACCGCGTGCGCTTTGATATCGGTCACCATTGCGCCGGTTCGAACCATAACCTTGAAGCGCTCCAGCATTTTTCGCGCGACTTCTGAAAGTTTCGGCGGATATGAAGGCAGAACTCGATCCGTTCCTTCGACGAGAATAATTCGCGCTTCGGTAGGATTGATGCGGCGGAAGTCGTGCTTCAGAGTGTCGTTAGCGATTTCGCCGAGCGCGCCCGCGAGTTCAGCTCCGGTGGGACCGGCGCCGACAATCACAAACGTCATCCACTGCTTCAGCTTCTCAGGGTCTGTCTCGCGCTCGGCTGCTTCGAAAGCCAGCAGAATCCGCGCGCGCATGTCCGTGGCGTCTTCGATTGTTTTTAGTCCCGGCGCGAATTTCTCCCACTCGTCGTGGCCGAAATATTGATGGCTCGAACCGGTGGCGACGATGAGCGTGTCATAGCCGACCGCGCCATCGCTCAAAATCACTTGATGATTGGCGGGATCAATATCAACAGCCTCGCCAAGAAGCACGGTCGTGTTTTTGTTGTGCTTCAGGACTTGTCGCAACGGCCCGCTGATATTGGCGGGCGAGAGAGAGCCGGTAGCAACTTGATAGAGCAGCGGCTGAAACAAATGGAAGTTGCAGCGATCAATCAATGTGACATCGACGGGCGCGTTCTTAAGTTTCCGCGCGGCACTGAGTCCGCCGAAGCCGCCGCCCAGAATCACCACTCGTTGGCGCGTCGCCATTTCGCCTCTTTAATTCCTTCTTCAGGGGCCCGTTTACCGCCGATTAGAATTTCGTAAGATGCTAATTGCAAACAACTTACGCCGACTTTTAATCGCGCTACCGTATATTAACCTCGCGCGCCACACAATGCGCCCAGCGGCGCGCTGCGGAAGGCTCGACTTCGCCCAATCTTCGCCCCAGCTCCTACCCTATTTGATGCTGTCGCTTCGGCTGAAGTCACTCCAAAGCAGGCTAGCACGCCAGGGAAAATTTGTCCGGTTTGACTTCGCCAGAACGCGCTGATTCGAATGTGTTTGGCTCCGTCCCAGAAAGGCACCGTACGATTGCTACCTGGAGGAGCTGTTGTGTGCTTGCAGCAAATAACGGCGCACAGGCAGGAGTGCCTGTGCCACTCGAGGCGCGCCCGCAGGAGAAATTTTGCCGGAGTTCGGAACGCTGGGCACGAAAGTCAAAGAGCCGGCGGGACGCCGGATAGCCCGCGCGTGGCGCGTTATGTGGTTGCTTTTGTGTGATCCTTCAGGTTTCTGGCTCTGCGAATCCTTATGAAATCTTTACGCGTCCCTTATGCCTTCCTGATGCGGAAAGGCCTAGGCTTGGTTCGCGCTCGCCGCGGCTGCGTTGGGATGCAACCGGCAATCGGCGAAGGAGTCGGAAATGCTTGCCGTCATATTCATTGGCAGCTGCCTCTCAGTATTTGGCTTCTACGCGTACGTGCTGGTACACCTCAGGCGCGAGGAGAAGCGCGAAGCTGCTTACAAAAAGCGCTTGCCCGAACATTTTTACGAAATGGGGCCCGAGCGTCGCCAGGATGACGCTGAGAATCGCCGGATCCAGATTTTTTAGGAAGGGGATAGACATTCGGCGTAGCTCCGGAGCGGAAGCTAAATTGCGTCGAGAGACGATGATAGGCGTGGGCCTCACGGTATGCGGCTTGGCAGCGGTCCTGGCGGGAATCGAATTCCTGAACTCGCTTGTGACCTGGCTTCACTGGTACTGAAAAATCCACCACAAAAAACACGAATAGGGCATTGCACAGCGTTCGTGAGGGACGTTAGATCGCGCGCGGCGGGAAGGCTTCCTTACAAAGCAAGTTTCAGCTGGGCAAAGAAGCGCGGTATGGATGAAGTGCTCACGATTCAAGGAAGACGAGCGAGACAAATGAGAGGGGAGACAAGGTTCATGACGAAATTCCTGATGCAAAACAGATGGCGTGCCGCTTTGTGCGGACTTGTTTTCACGGTGATGCAGGCTCCCTGCTTCGCGCAGAACGACGAGCGCGGCGGCGAATCAACAACCCAGCGCAACCGATCAGCCGATATCGCCGGCAATATTAAAAGAGCTGGAGGCAATGCGGCACCGGATCGATGAACTCGAAGCCGAACTGAAGGCTCAAAAAACTGCGCAGGCATCCACGGAAAAGCCGGGGCTAGTAACGGCTGCCTTCCCAGTGAAACCTGCGGAAGCTGCCGCCATCGACTCTGTCCGTAGCTCTTCGTCGCAGGAAGCAGCGATGGCTTCCGATCAAAAAAAGCCAATCATCCCCGCCAAGCAGGAGCCGTTCTCGGACGCGGACTGGACCTGGCTGAACGGCAATCCCCGCACGAAAGAGATATTTTGGGATACGAAGTTCTTCACGCCGGAAATCAGAGCCGACATGAACTACGTGGTGGACTTCAATCATCCCACCGACCATTCGATTGGCGGATCGAGCGAACTATTTCGCTCGAGTGAAGTGCAGCTCGAGCAGTTCGGAGTGGGCGGCGATTTTCATTACGACAATGTTCGCGCGCGGTTGATGACGCAGTTCGGCATGTATTCTGCGACCACTCCGCGAAACGACCCCAGCCCAGGTCACGGACAGTGGGATCTGGTCAGCGCCTATCGCTATGTTTCCGAAGCGTATGGCGGATACCACTTCGATGTGATGCACGGCGTGAACGTGGATGCGGGAATCTTTCTCTCGTACATCGGCCTGTTCAGTTACTACAACTTCGACAATTGGGCGTATCAGCCGTCTTACGTTTCCTCCAATACGCCATGGTTCTTCAATGGAGTGCGCGTACAGATTTTTCCCGACGGCCCATTTGAAGATCGAGCCATGGTTTATCAATGGATGGCAGGCGTACGCATCCGCCAATCACAGGCCCGGGCTCGGCGGACAGATCAAATGGACTCCGACGCCATGGATCAACATCATCTCGAACAACTATGGGCTGGGCCGGGACGACCTTTTCATACCCGAACCGCAGGAGGATCCACACCGACGACAGCATCGAGGTGAAATATTTCGATCGGCCGGAGCAACCTGGACAAGATGGCATTTTCGCTGACCGCCGACGCTGGATGCGAGTACGGCGGCGGTGTGAGCTGCTATGGCAACAAAGCGGGCGGACCGAAGCAGAGCTTCCTGGGATTCATGTTGTACAACCGGTTCTGGTTCCATCGGGACTTGTTCGGCTTAACGGTCGGCGGCGGAAAAATCAACAATCCGGGACGCTACCTGGTGCTGCTGCCGCCTATCAATGGCGAGACCGCCGTTACGGCCGCGACGAATTCCCCATACTTCACCGAGAATCCGGGCGATCCATACAAAGCCTGGGACTCGTCCATCACGTTCGACTACATGCCCAAGCAATACATCACGTTCCGCTGGGAATATGACTATCGCCACGCGAACGTCCCTTATTGGACTGGCCGGGGCGGGATTACGCCTCCCGGCGGCAACACCGGTTTCCCGACGCAGTTTGTCTGTCAAAGCGGAGTCACGTCGGGAGAGACGAGCTTGCTGCGGCACAAACCGCTTGTACTGCGATCGGATCAACGGTGTGGTCGCCGGACCTTCGCAGGGACGAGTCGTTCATCGATATGTCGATCATGGTGAAGTTCTAAGGGTGATTCGATGCGAGATATAGCGTTCTTCATTTGTACGGTTGGATTTTTCGTTGTGGCGATTGTGTACGTCTGGGCTTGTGAGCAGTTGAAGTAAGGAGCGGCGAACATGCTGGGCAACATTTTGCTTCTGGGAATTTCCGTTTTGCTGCTGGTGTATTTGCTGGCGGCGCTTTTGTGGCCGGAGAGGTTCTGACATGACGGCGAATGGATGGTTTCAAATTGGCTTGTACTTGATTTTGCTGCTGGCGATCACGAAACCGATGGGCGTGTATATGACGCGTGTGTTCAGCGGCGAGAAGACATTTCTGGATCCGGTGCTGCGGCCCGTCGAGCGGCTTGCTCTATCGCGTGACAGGCGTGGACGAAACACACGAGATGCGCTGGACGGAGTACGCCATCGCAATGCTGCTGCTGAGCGTTGTGTCGATGGTTCTCCTGTACGTGATTATGCGCGTGCAGCAGTGGCTTCCGTGGAACCCGCAGCACTTCGGAGCGGTGGCGCCGGATTCGGCTTTCAATACGGCGGCTTCGTTTACCACCAACACGAACTGGCAGGCTATTCAGGCGAAACGACGATGAGCTATTTCACGCAGATGGCCGGACTTGCGTATCACAACTTTTGTCTGCGGCAGTGGGGATTGCGCTGGCGATCGCGGTGATACGCGGGATCGCGCGGAAGGAAATGCAAACGATCGGAAACTTCTGGGTCGACTTGACCCGGACGATTCTGTGGGTGCTGTTGCCGGCATGCATCGTGGTGGCGCTGTTTCTTGTTTCGCAGGGAACGGTGCAGAGCCTGAAGCCTTATGTGACGGCGAAGTTGGTGGACCCCAAACCGTGCAGGTGGCCGGCAGCGACGGAAAAACGACCACGCAGCATGTGACCGAGCAATGATTACGCTCGGCCCGGTGGCTTCGCAGGAAGCAATCAAGATGTACGGCACAAACGGCGGAGGCTTTTTCAACGCCAACAGCGCGCATCCATTCGAGAATCCCACGCCTTTGACGAACTTCGTTCAGATGCTACTGATTTTTTCGATCGGATCAGGACTGACGTACACGCTGGGGCGCATGACTGGTTCGCAGAAACACGGGTGGGCGGTGTGGGGCGCGATGGCGGCGCTCTTTATGGCGGGAGTGTTTTTCGCTTACTGGGCGGAAGCGCGAGGAAATCCCGATTTTGCATGGCCTCGATCAACACGTGAGCGCGACGCAGCCGGGCGGAAATATGGAAGGCAAGGAAGTGCGGTTTGGAATCGCCGACTCGGCCCTCTTTGCCACGATTACGACGGATGCGAGCTGCGGCGCAGTGAATGGCGTGCACGATTCCTACACGCCACTTGGCGGCATGATTCCGATGATCAACATGATGCTCGGCGAGATCGTGTTTGGCGGGGTTGGTGCGGGGCTTTACGGGATTGTGGTGTTCATCATTCTGACTGTGTTCATCGCGGGGCTGATGGTGGGGAGAACGCCTGAATATCTGGGGAAGAAGATCGAAGCTTATGACGTGAAGATGGCGATGCTGGCGGTTCTGATTTTTTCGCTGCTGATTTTGAGTTTCACGGCGGTGGGCTCCGTGACGGCCGATGGAAAAGCCGGGATTACGAATCCGGGACCGCACGGGCTGTCGCAAATTTTATACGCGTACACGTCGGGCGCGGCGAACAACGGTTCGGCATTCGCGGGACTGAGCGCGAATACGCTCTGGTACAACGTGACGCTCGCGTTTGACATGCTGTTTGGACGGTTTTTCATGGTGCTTCCGGTGCTGGCAATTGCCGGCAACCTGGCGAAGAAAGAAGATCGCGCCAGAAACTGCGGGCACGTTTCCTGTGACTACGCCGCTCTTCGCGACGCTCCTTGTTTCCGTGATTTTGATTGTAGGAGCGCTGACATTCTTTCCGGCGTTGAGCCTGGGGCCGATTCTGGAGCACCTGCTGCTGCATGCGGGGAAAGTATTCGGGGGATAGGTAAATGAGCGCGGAAATGACGATGACTTCTGAAGCAATCAAGATACCGAACGGTGGAAGCGATAGCCCGAAGCGGCCGAAGAAATCGCTGTGGACTGGCGGGATTGTCGGCGGGGCGTTGTGGGATTCGGTGAAGAAACTGAATCCACGCACGCTGATGAAGAATCCGGTGATGTTTGTGGTGGAAGTGGGCGCGGTGGTGACGACTGTGGATTTGCTGCGGGAGATTCCTGCACCACTCGAATGAATTCGGATTCGCGCTGCAAATTACGCTGTGGCTGTGGTTCACGGTGCTTTTTGCGAATTTCGCGGAAGCGATGGCCGAGGGCCGCGGGAAGGCGCAGGCGGATACGCTGCGCAAGGCGCGTTCGGAGACGCATGCGCGGCGGATGAAAGCGGACGGCACGTTTGAGGAAGTGCCGGGATCGAAATTGCGCGCTGAGGATATGGTGGTGGTGAGAGCCGGGGAGTTCATTCCCGGCGATGGCGAAGTGGTGGTGGGCGTGGCGTCGGTGGATGAATCGGCGATTACGGGCGAATCGGCGCCGGTGATTCGCGAATCGGGCGGCGATCGTTCGGCGGTGACGGGCGGGACGCGCGTGCTGTCTGATGAAATCACGGTGAAGATCACTTCGAATCCGGGCGAAACATTTCTCGACCGGATGATCAAGCTGGTGGAAGGGGCCGAGCGGCAGAAAACGCCGAATGAGATTGCGCTGAATATTCTGCTGGCTGGGCTGACGATTATTTTTCTGCTGGCGGTGGTGACGCTGCAGCCGATGGCGATTTATTCCGGCGCGCCGCAATCGATTTTCGTGCTGATCTCGCTGCTGGTGTGCCTGATACCGACGACGATTGGCGGATTGCTTTCAGCGATCGGCATTGCGGGGATGGATCGGGTGGTGCAGCGAAATGTGCTGGCGATGTCGGGACGCGCGGTGGAAGCGGCGGGCGATGTGGATACGTTGCTGCTCGACAAGACCGGAACGATTACGCTGGGCAATCGGCGCGCGACGGAATTCATTGCCGCGCCGGGCGTGGCGGAAGGAGATTTGGCTGACGCGGCGCAGCTTGCTTCGCTGGCGGACGAGACGCCGGAGGGGCGGTCGATCGTGGTGCTGGCGAAAGAGAAATACGGATTGCGCGGGCGGGAGCTTTCGTCGGTGGCGACGAATTTCATTCCGTTTCCGCGACGACCCGCATGTCGGGCGTTGATCTCGACGGGCGCGAAATTCGGAAGGGCGCGTTTGACGCGATTGCACGGTACGCGGCGGACGGAGGGAATCGGGTGCCGCCGGAAGTGGAAGACGCGGTGAAGGCAATCGCCGGTGCCGGAGGTACGCCGCTGCTGGTTGCGGAGGATCGGCGCGTGCTGGGAACGATTTATTTGAAGGATATCGTGAAAGGAGGGATGCGCGAACGCTTCGATCAGCTGCGCGCGATGGGAATTCGGACCGTGATGATCACGGCGACAATCCGTTGACGGCGGCGGCGATTGCGCGCGAGGCGGGCGTGGATGATTTTCTGGCGCAGGCGAAACCCGAAGACAAACTTGCGCTGATTCGCGCGCGAGCAGGCCAAAGGGAAACTTGTCGCGATGACGGGCGACGGAACGAACGACGCGCCGGCGCTGGCGCAGGCCGATGTGGGCGTGGCGATGAATGCCGGCACGCAGGCGGCGAAAGAGGCCGGCAACATGGTGGATCTGGATTCGAATCCGACGAAGCTCATCGAGATCGTCGAGATTGGGAAACAGCTGCTGATCACGCGCGGATCGTTGACTACATTTTCGGTGGCGAATGATGTGGCGAAATATTTCGCGATTATTCCGGCGATGTTTGCGGCGGCGTTTCCACAGCTCGAGGTGCTGAACATCATGCACTTGAAGACGCCGCACTCGGCGGTGCTGTCGGCGGTGATTTTCAACGCGCTGATTATCATCGCGCTTGTGCCGCTGGCGTTGCGTGGCGTGCGGTATCGCCCGCTTGGCGCGGAGGCGTTATTGCGGCGCAATCTTTTGATTTATGGATTCGGAGGAATCATCGCGCCATTTCTCGGGATCAAGTTGATCGACATGATTATTACGCGCATTGGTTTGGCGTGAGGACACCATGAAGCGAAACTTTCTGATTTCGATTTGGATGACGCTGGCGACGACGGTGCTGCTGGGGATTATCTATCCGCTTGTGGTGACTGGGCTCGCGCAGCTGCTTTATCCGCGCCAGGCGAATGGCGAGCTGATTCCACGGCCCGACGGAACAGTGGTGGGTTCGACGCTACTCGGACAGCCGTTTACGTCGGCGGGATATTTTCATTCGAGGCCGTCGGCTGCCGGGCCGGCCGGTTACGATCCGATGGCTTCGGGGGGATCGAATCTCGGGCCGACGAACAAAGCTCTGATTGATCGCGTCGCCGGAAGCGTGCAATCGCTTTCGGCGGAAAATGCGGGCGCACCGATTCCGGTGGATCTCGCGACTGCATCAGGCTCGGGACTCGATCCGCACATTTCGCCGGCGTCGGCGGAATTTCAAGTTCGCGCGGTGGCGCGGGAACGTGGAATGAAAGAAGACGAAGTGCGTGCGCTGGTCGCAAAACACACCGAACAAGGCAGCTTGGATTTCTCGGCGAGCCGCGTGTGAATGTGCTCGAGCTTAATCTCGACTGGATGCTACGCATCCGCTTCGCTAGCACGTCGCGGGAAATCTATTTTCCCGGCGTGGAGAGCCGCGAGTTTTTCTGGGTGAGGGCTCGAAGCGATACCCGATCCACGGATCGGTGTGGATGTAGCGTGGGTGGCGCGGGTCCGGCTCGATTTTTTTTCGCAGTTGATTGATGAAGACACGCAGATATTCAGTTTCCTCGCCGTAATCAGGGCCCCAGACCGCCTGCAGCAGCCGGCGATGACTGAGCGAGACTCCTTGATTCGAGACGAGCTGGCGCAGCAGTTCAAATTCCTTGGGAGTGAGACGCATCGCGACTCCTTTCACCGTGACGCTCCGCTTCGCAAAGTCAATCACCAAGTCATCCGATCGAAACGCGGGAGTCGCCTCGCCGGTCGCAACGCGGCGAAGAGCCGCTCGGATTCGCGCCATCAATTCCTCGGCGCCGAATGGCTTCACGACGTAATCGTCGGCGCCGGCATCGAGAGCCTGCACCTTATCTTTTTCCGTATTGCGAACGGTGAGCATGATGATGGGCACATCGCCCGTGCGCCGAATCGCACGACACGCGTCGAGGCCGGACATTCCGGGCATGTTCACGTCGAGAAGAATCAGATCGGCACGCTCGGCGCGAATTTTTCGAGCGCCTCCTCGCCGATTTCGCTTCGATCACGCTGTATCCCTGCGACGTGAGCGTCGTACGCATCACGCGGCGAATCTGCGGTTCATCGTCCACGATCAAAATCGTTGGCGACGTCGTACTCATGTACCGGCCCAACGCGGCTGCGATCGATCGGCAGCGTGAAGGAGAAAACAGAACCGTGACCGCGCTGGCTGGTGAGGCTCATTGTGCCGCCGTGCGCCTCGACGATTGCCTTGGCGATCGGCAAGCCCATGCCCGTGCCTTCGACGCGATAGCGCTGGTCGCTTGCCGCGATAGAACTTCTCGAAAATCAAATTCTGCTCCGGATCGTCGATACCCGCGCCTCGATCCGCCACGCTGGTGATCACAATATCGCCATTCTGTTCGGCGGTAATCGTGATCGGCTCATTGGGAGGCGAATACTGATTCGCATTTTCCACCAGGTGAATCAGAGCCTCGCGAGCGCGCGCCAGATCGACGCGAACGCGCGGCAACCCGGCGGGCACGCGCAGATCGACACGTCGATTGCCGAGCGACGCTCTTGGTTTGCGCGAGTGCAGCGCCAATCACATCCGAAAGCGGGAGTGGTTCGAGCTTCAACTCCACCTCACCGGCATCGAGCGGCGCCATCTCGCGCGGCTTCGCCGACAAGCCGGTTCAATCGGTCGCTCTCCTCATTGATGATCGTGAGAAGCTCGCTTCGTTGCTCATCGCTGAGCGCAGGGTTCGAAAGCAAATTCGTCACCGACGCTTTGATAGACGTGAGCGGTGTTCGAAGGGCATGTGTGACGGAATCAAGCAATGCTGTTCGTAGCCGCTCGCCTTCGCGCGCCGCTTCCGTTTGCCCAAGCTGTTCCACAGCGCGAGCCCGCTCCATGGCCACGGCTATCAAAGTGCCAATGGCTTCGAGCGTCTGCCGCGACAAAATCGTGCCCGAAATTCCCAGGCTTCCGATGGGACGCACACCCATGCGCACCGGCACAAAGCAGATACTGTTGGCCACATCAATCACCGGCTCTTCGCGCACGACAATCGCTTTGAGGCTTTCCAAATCGAGCAGCGGCATCACCGGACCGGAGCGATAGATCTTCTGCTTATCGGCGAGAAACAAAGCTGCCGCGCCCACTTCGAAATGTATCCACAATTTGCGCGGGAATTCGATTCAACAGCTGAATCACGTTGCCAGACTCGAGCAATCCGCGGCTGAACGAGTAAAGCCTTTCCACTTCGCGCCGGCGAGCCGAAAGATCCTCAGACTGCTTTCGCGCGCGATTAGACAGCTGGCTGGCAAGCACAGAAACCACCAGGAACGCAAAAAGCGCTACCCAATTCTGAGGATCGGCAATCGTGAGCGTGCCGACGGGCGGAAGAAAGTAATAATTGAATGCAAGCATCGCGGCGACGGACATAAAAACCGACACAGCGATGCCCCAAAAAGTGGAAACCGCTAAAATGGCAAGCAGAAATGTGAGCGCGACAGTGGTGGCATTGACGGGGAGCACCTTGCGGTAAAAAATGGTGATCCCAAGCACGATACCAAATGCAGCCGCAAATTGAAGGGCACGGCTAACGGCATTTTCGCGCATCGCGCCATTCTATCGTAGCTTTCTGTGCGCTCGTAAAAGAGAATACCCGGCATGCCAAAGACGCCAGAGCAATGGCTCGCGGAGTCAAAACCGCCCGACAAAGCCAAGGGCTCCTTGAAACTTTTTCTCGGCTACGCGCCGGGCGTCGGCAAAACCTACGCGATGTTGAGCGAGGCTATTCGGCGAAAGACTCGCGGCGAAGATGTGGTGATAGGCATCGTCGAAAATCATGGACGGAAGGGAATCATCGAGCTCTCCGAGCAACTGGAAACCGTTCCGCGCAAGAAAATCGACTATAAAGGCACGCTGTTCGAAGAAATGGACACGGACGGAATTCTGGCGCGCCGCCCGACGTGGTCCTGGTAGACGAACTTGCGCACACGAATATCCCCGGAAACAAGCACCGCAAGCGCTACGAAGATGTGCTCGAGCTTCTCGAAGCAAAGATCGACGTAATTTCCACCGTCAACATCCAGCACATCGAGAGCATCGCGCCAACCGTCCGCGCCATCACAGGCGTCGCCGTGCGCGAAACCGTTCCGGATTGGGTGCTGCAAGTGGCCGATGAAACGGTGATGGTGGACCTCACGCCCGAGGCACTGCAAAACCGGATGAAGCGCGGCGATGTATACAACCGGGACAAAGTGGAACAGGCGCTCAAGAATTTCTTCCGCCGCGGAAATTTAATCGCGCTACGCGAGCTGGCTTTGCGCCAGGTGGCCGAACAGGTGGACCGCAGCCTCGAATCGTACATGGTAGAGAAAGACATTCGCGAAAGCTGGGCGGTTCGCGAACGCATCGCAGTGCTGATCAGCCCGAATCCCAAAGCGCAATACCTGGTGGCAAGAGCGGCGCGCATGGCCCGGCGAATGGACGCCGATCTCTACGCGGTTCACGTTGATATCGACCACGGGACTTCCAGCGAACAGGATCAGAAATTGCTGGCCGCCAATATGCAGTTCGCAGAGAGCCTCGGCGCGAAGACAGTGCGGATAAAAGGTGACAATGTCGCTGACGCGACCGCGCAATTCGTCCGCGAGAAGCACATCACGCAGGTGATCTTCGGGCGCACTGCTGTGGAAGGCTTGCGGAAACTATTGTTTCTGAACGCGATCAACCGATTCCTGCGCGACGCACCGGCAGTCGACGTTCACATCGTGACACAAGAGCCGGACTGATCGCGAACTCGGGTGGAGCTTGCGAGCGCGGGACTAAACGCGCGGAATCTGCGAAATGTTCCAGCCGCCGCCGATCGCCTTCACCAGCAACACGCTGGCCTGCATGCGGCGCGTTTGAATGCTTACCTCGGTCACTTCGTCGGCGAGCGCGGCGTTCTGCGCGGTGATCACTTCGAGATAATTCACAATACCGCCCTTATAGCGGTTGATCGAGAGCGCCAATGAATGCTCAGCGGAAGCGACCGCGGATTGTTGCACTACTTCTTCATCATTGAGGATGCGCAGAGCTGCAAGATTATCTTCCACTTCCTGAAACGCACTCAGCACCGTCTGCCGATAAGTATCAATCGATTCACGGTACGCAGATTGTGCCTGTTGCGTCACGGCATGGCGCTTTCCGGCGTCAAAAATGTACTCGCTGGCATTGGCACCCACCGACCAAAGCCCAGATGGGCCCTGGATAAGCGTGGTGAACACGCCGCTTTCGAATCCTCCCGAACCACTCAGAGTGACGAGCGGATAGTAGGCGGATTTTGCCACACCGATTTGCGCATTCGATTCCTGCATTCGCCGTTCGGACGCAGCGACGTCCGGCCTGCGCTCGAGCAAATCCGAAGGAAGCCCCGGCGGGATCGCGGGAGGCACAGCGCGCAATGGCGAACTCGGCAAACTGAATTGCGCGGGCGGCTTGCCGATCAACACTGCAATCGCATGCTCGAATGAAGCGCGGTTTACTCCGACGTCGATGGCTTGCGCGCGCGTGGTTCGAAGCTGCGTCTCGGCCTGCGCCACATCCACGGCTGATGCAAGTCCGGCTTTGTAGCGATTCTGGGTGAGTGCAAGCGCTTTTTCGTACGCGACGACGGTTGATTGGAGAAGATCTTCTTGTGCATCCAGCCCGCGCAACTGGAAATAATCCATGGCCAGCTCGGCATGCAGGCTGAGGCTCACATTTGCAACATCGGCGGCGGTGGCTTGAGCTTCCGAGCGGCTCGCCTCCACCGTCCGTCGCACGCGCCCCCACAAATCGGGCTCCCACGAAGCGTCGATCGGGATGGTGTAATCGGAGTAGTTGTTTTTTGAGGTCCCCGTTTTGAAAAGTGGGGAATTCGAAGAAATGTGATTTTGCGTTACAGACGCTCCACCCGTGACTTCCGGATAGTAATTCGATTTCGAAATTCGAATCGCCGCTCGCGCCTGTTCAAATCTTTCTTGGGCGGCTTTCAGGTTCTGGTTTGAGACATCAATTTGCGCTTCCAGCTCATTCAGTTGCGGGTCTTCGTAAACATCCCACCAATTGCCCTTCGCCACTTGGTCGCTCGGCTGTACCGGTTTCCAGTTCCCGAGTTCCTTGTAACTCACGGGAACGTCCGCCGGAGGACGCACGTAATTTGGCCCTACGGTGCAGCCAAAAAGCGACAACGCAGCAACGAGCTGCGCTGCGCCTCGAACCCACTGCGCGGGATCAGGTCCGCCACCGGCCTTCCATCGAAATGAACGCTTCACTGCTGGCGCCCTCCCGACGGAGGCTTTTGGCTCGGCGGATTTTGCCCCTGCGCCTGGCCGTTGCCTTGATTCTGACTTGGTGGTTGTCCCACGCGAACCTCTTCGCCTGTTATTAATGAGTCTGGCGGATTGATGATCACCTGATCGTCCGCTTGCAAGCCGGACACCACCTCCACTTCGCTGCCGAAATCGCGCCCCAGGATTATGTTTGCGAGCTCAGCGTGTTTCCCGTCTTTCACCAATCCCACTTGCAATCCTTGCGCCCGAAAAATCAGCGCGCTCACAGGCAATATAAAAGTCGGCGCGCCAGACGGAACGGCCAGATGCGCTTCCGCAAACGCGCCGGGCAATAGTTCGCCCGTGGGGTTTTCGACATCCACTTCTACAAGCAGTGTGCGTGTGGCCAGGTCGATCGCGTTCGCAGTGCGGACAAGTGTTCCCTTGAATTTCCGTCCCGGAAATTCCTGCAGCGTCAAAGTGGCGGGCAAGCCGGACTTGGCCGCCGGAGAAAATTGCTGCGGCACGTTGATATAGACGCGAAGCGTGTGGATTGCGGCAATGTGAAAGAGCTCAGCCGTCGGGCTTCCGGCACCCGAGTTGATCAAATGGCCCACGTCTGTGTTGCGAACTGTGATGATGCCGTCAAACGGCGCGTAGATTTTGCGGAACGATTCGAGTTGCTCGAGATACTTCACCTGATATTCGGCGGCCGATACGGTGGCAGCATTGGCCCGCTCAGAACCGAGGGCGTTGTCCACATCCTGCTGCGCTACCGAATCCGTGTTTTTCAGCTCCTGATAGCGGTTCGAGGTAATTTGGGCGAGGTTGTAATTCGCCTTCGCGGTGTTCAATTGCGAGCGAGCCTGCTGGAGTTGTTGATCGACTTCCGGAGTCTCGATCTCGGCGAGAAGCTGTCCCGCTTTCACGCGACCGCCGATGTCCACATACCATTTTTTGAGGTAGCCGCTCGTCCGGGCGTAGATCGGGGATTCCGTGAATGCCTGCATGTTTCCCGGCAGCACGATTTCCGTTTGTGGCGCGCCCTGCTTCGGATGCGTGACGTTCACCGTTGGCACCGCGAGGTCGTAAGTTTCCTTCTGCAGCGCTTCTTTCGCGCGAAGACGCGGAACGATTCCGCCGATCACAACCACGGCAATAATCGCCAGCACGATCACTGTGATCAAAATTCCGTGCTTGGAACCGGTCTCGCGTGGTGCTTGGCCGGTTTCCCGCTCTGGTTGCTTCACCACTTCTTCCGTCTGAGCCATATCTCCTCTTCGACTTTCAACCCGCGGATCGCTTTTGTATTTGACGTCTGAGCCTGCTATGCCGCTTCACCGGCTGACCTACTCGTGCCGCCAGCTGTGCACAAAGCTGAAAAATACAGGAACGAAAAACAGTGTCGCTACGGTTGCGAACAAAAGCCCGCCGATCACCGCGCGTCCCAGTGGCGCGTTCTGCTCGCCCCCTTCGCCAAGACCCAGCGACATCGGCAGCATTCCGATAATCATCGCCAGCGCCGTCATCAACACCGGCCGGAATCGCGTGAATCCCGCATTCAACGCCGCTTCGCCAGGGTCTTCGCCTTCTTCGAGCCGTTCCTTCGAGAAGCTGATCACCAGAATGCTGTTTGACGTCGCCACGCCCATGCACATGATCGCGCCCGTCAGCGCCGGAACGCTCACCGTCGTTCCCGTGACGAACAGCATCCAGACGATTCCCGCGAGCGCCGCTGGCAGAGCCATCAAAATAATAAAGGGATCGAGCCACGACTGAAAATTCACCACGATCAGCAGGTAGACGAGAAGAATCGAAAACGCCAGTCCGGCCAACAATCCGATGAACGAAGACCGCATGGTGAGAACCTGCCCGCGCTCGATGATCTGCGAACCTTGCGGCAAATCTTTCCTGGATTGATCGATGATCTTGGCTATGTCGCGTGAGACGCCGCCGAGATCGCGTCCATCCACCGATCCGAAAATATCGATTACCGGCTGAATGTTGTAATGGGAGACGACCGCCATCTCCGATCCGCGCGTGAAACTGCTCAGGCTTGCAAGAATCTGCGGCGGCGCTGTGCCATTCGTGATCGGAATATTTTGGAGATCCTGCAACGAATCGATGCGATATTGCGGCGTTTGCGTCGCGATGTTGTAGCTGACGCCCGTTCTCGGATCGAGCCAGAATGTCGGCGTCGTCTGGGAGCTGCCGCTCAACGAAATCAGCAGGTTGTTCGCTACGTCCTTCTGCGTGAATCCTACCTGGCTTGTTTTCGTCCTGTCTACTTCGATGTGAAATTTCGGGTAGTTGAACGGCTGCTGAATCCGCAAATCCACCGCGCCGGGAACAAATTTCAGCTTGTTGATCAACTTTTCCGCGAAAGCGCGGTTCGCCGTCGAGATTGCGGCCTACGATCTGAATGTCGAGTCGGCGCCGGCAACCCGAAATTGAGAATCTGGGTGACGATATCAACCGGCAAGTCGTAGAAAACAACCCCCGGAAAATCGTGCGCGAGCTTCAGACGCAATTCGCGAACGTATTCTTTGGTCGGGCGGTGATCCTTCGATAGCTCCACTTGAATATCGGCGTCGGCGGGGCCAATAGGAGCGGACGTGCTATACGACAGATTGATGCCGCTGTAAGGCAGCCCGATGTTGTCGATAATCGTGACCAATTCTTTCGGCGGGATCTGCTGCCGGATTTCGGATTCGACGCGGTCGCAAAGAGCCGCCGTATCCTCGATGCGCGTTCCCGTCGGCGCGCGCAAGTGCAGTTTGAATTCGCCGCTGTCCACGCTGGGGAAAAAATCCTGCCCGACGAAGGGAATCAGCCCGAAAGAAAGCAAGCAGGCCAGCAGAAAAATCACGATAAACGCCTTGCGATGCCGAATCGAGGCGTCGAGCATCCGGTGATAACGTTCCGCGGAATTTCTCGAAGCCCACCTCGAATTTCTCCTGCATTCGCACGAACGGATTGCGCGACGTTCGCGACGCTTCGCGCCGTTCGTCTTCCGTCCTGCGCCACGAGCAGATACCGCGCCATCGTGGGCACCAGCGTTCGCGACAGCAGGTATGACGCGAGCATCGCGAATACCACCGCCTCCGCCAGCGGCACGAACAAATATTTCGCCACGCCAGAAAGGAAAAACATCGGCACGAACACGATGCAAATCGAAAGTGTCGACACCAGCGCAGGCACCGCAATCTGCGAAGCGCCGTCCAGAATCGCCTGCACGATTTCCTTGCCCTGGTCGAAGTTGCGGTTGATGTTCTCCACTTCCACCGTCGCGTCATCCACAAGGATTCCCACCGCCAGCGCCAGCCCGCCCAGGGTCATAATGTTGATCGTCTCGCCCAACGAGCTCAAGCACGATCAGCGACGTCAGAATCGACAAAGGAATCGAAACCGCGATGATGATCGTGCTCCGCCAGCTCCCCAGGAAAATCAGAATCATCAAACCGGTAAGCGCCGCCGCAATCGCTCCTTCACGAATCACCCCTTGAATCGACGCGCGCACGAACAGCGATTGGTCCGACACCGGATGAATATCCACGTGCGCCGGCAGAGAATTCTGAATCACCGGAATCTTCTGTTTGATCCCGTTAATGATGTCGAGCGTCGAAGCATCGCCCGATTTCAACACCGACATCAGCACCGACCGCGAACCGTCCACGCGCACGATGTTCGTCTGCGGCGGAAATCCGTCGCGCACGATTCCCGACGTCGCGAATGTATATCGTCGAATCCGCCCACGCTCTTGATCGGCAGATTGTTCAGTTCAGTGACGGTCACCGGCGCCCCGTTCATATCCACCTGATATTCAAACGGGCCGATCTTCGCGGTGCCGCCGGGCAGAATCAGGTTTTGATTCGTGATCGTGTTCACCACGTCGCTCGGCGAAAGTCCCTTCGACTGAAGTGCCGCGGTATTCAGATCCACCATGATCTGCCGCTGCTTGCCGCCGTAGGGATACGGAATCGCCACGCCGGGCACCGTGATCAATCCGGTGCGGATGAAGTTCACGCCCATGTCGAAGAGTTGCTGTTCGGTCAGCCCTTGGCCCGAAAGCGCGAGCTGCAAAATCGGCACCGTCGACGCGTTGTACTGAATCACCAGCGGCGGCGTGGTGCCCTGCGGAAACTGCCGCACAATCGTCTGCGAAATCGCGGTTACTTGTGCGACAGCATTGCCAATCTGTACGCCAGGATGAAAGAAAACCTTCGTGATCCCGATTCCGTTGAATGATTGCGATTCGATGTGTTCGATGTCGTTCACCGTCGTTGTCAGCACGCGCTCGTAGATGTACGTGATCCGGTTCGACATCTCCTCCGGCTCAAGCCCGCCGTAGTTCCAGATCACGCTGACCACCGGAATATTAATGTTCGGAAAAATGTCCGTCGGTGTGCGCAGAATTGCTACTGGTCCCAGAATCAAAAGCAAAATCGCGGCCACCACGAATGTATACGGCCGCCGCAGCGCAAGTCGAACTATCCACATCGATTACACCTGTCCCGTTGGATCAGTCTACAGAGGTTATGATGTACAGCGTTGTCTCGTCGTCCCGCGCTATCCGATCTTCGCAGCCAATTCCAGCCACGCGCCAGAATCAAGTTGGAACGCGAAACGCTGAACCCTCGTCCACACTTAGACTCTTATAGATGTGTTTGGCATTCAACCGGTTTCAATTTTCGCCCGGCGGGCCGGTTCAAAGCGGCTGGTTGCAAATCGGGGCAATAAGGAGAAACAGTTCGCTCTGGATTAGTTTCTAAATGCCCAGCACATTCGTTTGAATTTTTGTGTAGCCGTGTTCCTCGGCCCAAAGATTCAGCGCGATCGTTGCAATTTCGTCCACCACTGGCACCGCGTTCCCATCCTTCGTCATGTCCACCGTCTTGATGTAGTGATGGCAGACGTCGCACGCTTCCACGCGCACGCTCGCAATTTCGTTCGCGCTATAAACCGGCAACTTGTGCACGTCTTCCGATTCGCAGTTCGGGCACACCAGCCGCCGGTATCCCCATTCGTGCGCGCACAGCGAGCAGATCAGCCAGCGCTTGCCTCCGTCACCTTCCGGCCGCAGCGCTCCCACCACCGGGTGCGAAGAACAAAGCGGACAAATTGCAGGAGTCGCGTGGAGCGGCGCATGAGCGGTGTAATCGGCCAGATATTCGGCGTAAGGCTGAAGAAACATCCAGGCAAGAAGCGCCTGCGAAGCATCCATATCGCCGCCAGATTGCAAATCGGCTTGCCAGTAATCGGTCAGCACTTGCTGCCAGCGCGCTCCACCACTCGCACGCAGCGATGCGGCATTCTGCGCCAAGGGGGCAGGCCCGTTTTTTTCTACAACCGCTAGAAATCCCGCAAAGCGTGGCAGCAGAATAAAAAGATCGAGTTCCTGCCGCAACATGCCGGGAAGCCGCGCCACCGGCTCCTTGCCGCACTCGATTTCCAAATCGCTGTACAGTGATTTTTGAAATTGGGCGATGTGCCCGTAGAAACGCAGCCCTTCAGCCGCGGCCGGATATTTCAGCGCTAAATCGCGCGAGCGGGAAATCCGAGCGTCCCACTTCTCACTTCTCATTTCCTCGCCGCGCTTCCGCGCGTAATCTGGTCATACCAGATGCCGTGGTATCGCTTCGCCCAGTTTGCCGACACATCCCCGCGAATCACTGAACCAAACGACCCTCGCTCCAGCAACACGCCCATGTACACGTGAATGATGAAAAGCCCGATCGTGATCAGCGCCGTGGACGCGTGCACCAGCACCGCGATGTAGCGAACAACGCGCAGATTCCACGGAATCAAATGCGGAAACCACAAAACCAAACCGCTGAGAAACAGCAGGATTCCGCCCCAGAAAAATCCCCAGAAAAGCAGCTTTTGTCCGCCATTGAAGCGGCCAACGGTCGGCACCTTATCTTCTTCATTTCGAATGTAGTGCCCGACCGTTGTCCCACCACTGTTTGTCGACCGCCGTTTCGTGCATCTGCGCCGACCACATCCGAAACATCAGAAGCACAGCGATAACAAATATCAAACCGATCCAGGGATGCAATTCGCGCGCGATCGTTCCCCCGCCAAAAATCACCGCGAGCCAGAAAAGCCACGGAGACCAAAATGCCAATCCGGTAAGCAGCAAGTACACATAGGACAGCCCAGCCATCCAGTGAATGAATCGCTCGTGGAACGTGTAGCGAAGCACCCGGCCCTTGGGAAGAATATACGCGTCGCTCATGCTCGGTCTCCCGGTCTGGGTCCAGGCTCCTGGCCCGGCCTCGGCGTTGGCGTCAGCACTTCCGGCTCGTCTTCTTGGATCACCTTCGGTCCGAACCGCAAATAGTGAATCGCCACTCCCAGCACGCCGCCGATCATCGCTATATTGCCGAGCCATTTCAGTGGCTTCTTCCAGAGCTGTACGCTCCACGGAACGTGTGGATCGGAAGGCAATCCGCCATAGAGTTCAGGTTTCTTCGCATCATGCAACACATAGATCACGTGCGTGCCGTCCACGCCAGCCGGATCGTACACCCCAGCATCCTTGAATCCTGAAACGTCGCGAAGCTGCTTCGCCCGTTTCTCGGCGAGGAACTTCATATCGTCCTTCGTGCCGAAGTGCAGGCAGCCAGTCGGGCACGACTTGATGCAAGCAGGTTCCAAGCCGGCGCTCACACGATCCACGCATAGCGTGCATTTGAATACTTTCCGCGCCCCCGGACTAAACTTCGGGATGTTGAACGGGCAGCCCGTCATGCAGTATCCGCAGCCGATGCAGTGCTCCTGCTGGAAATCGACGATCCCGTTCACATACTGAACGATCGCGCCATCCGCCGGACACGCCGCCAGGCAACCCGGATCCTCGCAATGCATGCACTGATCTTTCCGCATCAGCAGCATCATCCCGTGTTCGGGATGCTCGTACTCGTTGAACCGGATCAGGTTCCAGTAATTCCACGCCGTATTCGGCATGGTCTGGTAGGAGTTGTCGAATACCGTTTCGCTGAATGAGTATCCGTTCCATTCCAGGCACGCCACCTCGCACGCTTTGCATCCGATGCAAGTGGTCGTGTCAATCAACTTGCAGACTTCAAACTCGCGTTTGAGTCCCGTGCCCGGTGCCGGACCGGCATGGCCCGAGATTGCGCGGACTTCCAGGTTTACTTGCGTCATGCCTTTTCTACCTTTACGAGGAATCCCTTCGATTCAGGGGTATAGGCATTCGGATCGACCACCGTCGGCGTCAGCAAGTTTGCCGGCGTGCGGGCGTCCCTTCCTTCGTCTTCTGTAATTCCTCGGAAGCCCTGGTGAATCGGCAACCCGATTTGATACACCTTCTTCCCATCAATTGTCATCGGCTTGATTCGCCGCGTGACGAATGCTTTCGCTATGTACGTCCCGCGGATGCTCGTCACCTTGATCTTCTCCGCTCCGCGAATACCAAGGTCGTCCGCCAGCTCCACTGGAATCTCGACGAATGGCTCCGGAATCAGCTGCACGTTCATCGGATTGTTTTTCGTCCAGTAGTGATACTGCTCGGTCAGCCGGTACGTCGTGCAGACCACCGTATAGCCCTGCTCCGGCGTCGCGTACTTGTCGGCGGCCGTCGTCAGCTTCTTCACCACCGGATTGTTCGATTGTTCGGGATGCAGCGGATTTTTGATGGGGCTCTCGATCGGCTCGTAATGCTCTGGGAATGGGCCGTCGGTCACAGCCCCAATCGGCACGAATATCCGGCCCACGCCCTCCGGATTCATGATGAACGGTCCCATGTGATCTTTGGGATGCGAGTCGGGCTTGAAATCCGGCACATCGTTGCCCACCCATTTCTGAGCGCCTTCGTTCCACCAAACCTGCTTCCGCGAAGGATCCCAGGGCTTCCCCTCAAGATCGCACGAGGCTCGGTTATACAGCACGCGGCGATTCATCGGCCACGACCAGCCCCAGTTCGGATAAATCCCCTGCCCGGACGGATCTTCCGTGCCCCGCCTCTGCAAAAGCGCGCCTGCTTCGGTCCAGGACCCGCAATAGAGCCAGTTTCCCGAGGATGTCGTTCCATCGTCCTTAAGCCAGGAGAAACCCGGCAACTGTTGTCCGGCCTTTATTTCTTGTCCAGTCTTCTCGTCCTTCAAATCTGCGATCGCTTTGCCGTTGATTTCCTTGGCCACTTCCGCGAGTGACGGATGCTGGGGATCGGTATAGCCCCACGTGCAATGCAGCAACGCATCCGGGAATTTGCCTCCATCTTTTTGATAGAGCGCCCGAATTCGCAGGAAAATTTGCGCCAGGATGTCCTGGTCCAGTCGGGCATCTCCCGGAGGCGGAACGGCCGCATTCTTCCACTGCAGCCAGCGGGCGGAATTCACCATCGTTCCGTCCTTTTCGGCAAATCCTGCGCACGGCAAGCGGTAGACTGTCGTATTGATCTTCTTCATTTCATCGGTGGTCGTTCCCGGTGCCCGCCAGAACTCGCTCGTTTCATCCGGGTAAATCTCGCCCACCACCAGCCAGTCCGCCTTCTTTAGCGCATCGATATTTTTTTGCGTGTCGGGGCCGATCATCACCCCGTTCATTCCGAAGGCGAACATTCCTTTCACGTTGCCGCGGTACATCTGGTCCCAGATCTGCGTCCACGAGTAGTTCCGGTCGATTTTCGGCAAATAATTGAACGCGAAATCGTTCTGCTTTGTGGCCGCGTCCCCGTACATCGCTTTCAACAACGATACCGAGAATTTCGGAGTGTTCGACCAGTAGTTGAAGGAATCCCATACGTTGGGCTTGGACGACGTCGGTGTAGTGCGCTTGGCGTATGTCGCGAAGTCCGTGTCGTTGGGGTTCGGCATCTTCAAATAGCCGGGCAGAATATCGAAAATGCCGGCCATATCCGTTGCGCCTTGAATGTTCGAGTGACCGCGCAGCGCATTCACTCCGCCGCCTGCGCGGCCTACGTTTCCAAGCAGGAGTTGAGTCATCGCTGCCGTGCGGATGATTTGTGTGCCGAAGGTGTGCTGCGTCCAACCTACCGCGTAGATGATCGTCGCCACCTTCTTCGTATCGCCATCTTTTCGAATGGACGTGAAGAGATCGTAGGCCTTCAACAGTTGGTCCTTCGGAATGCCGGTGATTTTTTCCACCATTTCTGGCGTGTAGCGCGAGTACTGTTGCTTCAACAGCTGAAAGACGCACCGCGGATGCTGGAGCGTCAAATCGTAGGAGACATTCGCGGGAAGCAGGACGGGAGCAGGTCCACCCGGTGCTTTCGCCCCCGCCGGGCCGCCCGCTTGATGGCCGTGCCCTTCGGGATTCTGCGCCTGGGTGTGTGCGGCACCAGAACCATTTCCATGGCCGTTGCCGGAATGAGCGTCGTGTTCGGGATGGAAGGCAACGGGCAAGATCCCCGCTGCCGCATGCGACCCGCCATGACCGGCTGGGTGATTTGCGGCGTGAGTCGTTGCGGCTGCCGGTTTTGCTGCGCCGCCTTCTTCATAGTTCCACGTGCTTTTGTCGTAGGTTTGTTTCTGCGGGTCAAATCCGGAGTAGAGCCCATCCTCAGGAAGCTTGAAGCCCTCCTTGATGATGAAGGCAGCGTTCGTGTAGTTGACGACGTAGTCTTTCGCGATCCGGTTATTCTCGAGCGCGTAGCGAATCAGTCCGCCGAGAAACGCTATATCCGAGCCGGCTCGAATCTGGCAGAAGAGATCGGACGTGGACGCGGTGCGCGTAAAACGCGGATCCACCACGATCATCTTGGCGTTGCGATTGCGTTTCGCTTCGATGGCCCACTTGAAACCGCAGGGATGGCATTCCGCCGGATTGCCACCCATGATCAACATCATGTCGGTGTTCTTTATATCTATCCAGCCATTCGTCATCGCCCCGCGTCCGAACGTTGGTCCCAAACTTGAGACCGTGGGGCCGTGTCAAACCCTGGCCTGGTTTTCTAAATACACAACCCCCATACTGCGCATGCTTTTGACGGCGAGGTAGTTGAACTCGTTCGTGTCTGTGCAACCGCCGATAAACGCCATGCCCTCGCAACGATTCACCGTCTTGCCATTTACGTCCTTTTCAAGGAACGTCTCATCGCGCGTTTTCTTGGTCCAGGCCGCGATTTCGTCGAGCGCCTTGTCCCAGGGAATATCTTCCCAATCAGTTCCGCCCGGACGCCGTACTTGCGGTTTCAGCAGGCGCCGCTCATTCAAGATGTCCTGTTCGAGCGAAGCGCCCTTCGGGCAAAGGGTGCCGCGGTTGATTGGATGGTCGGGATCGCCTTCCACGTGAATCACCTGCGCCGTCACGTTCTTGGCTTTGTCGCCCAGCGTGTAGATCAGGACGCCGCAGCTGACCGCGCAGTAGGGGCAAGTCGAACGGGTTTCCGTGGCGCGCGAAATCTTCAGTTCGCGGACCGCCGCGTAGACAGGCTTCAAGTCGAAGCCGAAAACCGTCGCCGCAGCCCCACCCAGCCCTGCCACCTTCAGAAAATTTCGACGACTCGTCTCCATATCTCGATCCTCCGCCTAATCGCCCTTAATCGCTCGAGGAACAGTATCCAACTGGACTGGAAAACGTCTCCAACGCAAACAGACGCCGTGCCCGCGAAATCAGGTGACGTGAAAAATCGCGAATGGCTCCGGAACTATAAGATTCTTCGTGGGAATAAATTGCGGGAAGCGCCGCGCGGAAATTTCGAATCCAGCGAGGCTCTCGGAGCGGGTACCGGAATTGAGAACCGCGGGAATGGTTGGCTCCAGAGCAAACCAAACGCGTCAACGAGCGTATTATCTGCACGCGCCGCCAGCCTTGTCAATTTTATTTCTTCCTTAATCGGCCTTTTACAGACTGGCGTGACCGTTTATCGCTCGACCTGCGCCGGGCCCACATATCTCATGGTTCATCTTGACTTTCGCGCTTGCCAAGGATATATGACCGCGCAGACTGCGTGCCCGTGTGCGCTGCGCACGCCCCGGAGGAGCACCTCATGAACTGGACCCAGGTCTACGATCCGCTCGGCCATTGGTGGCTCTCGACGCTCGTTGCCGCGCTACCCATCATCGTGCTCTTCGCGTTGCTCGCCGGACTGAAAGTGAAGCCGCACTGGTGCGCAATCGCAGGCGCTTTCACCGCCGTCGTCGTCGGCATTCTCGTCTTTCACATGCCGGCCGCACTTGCCATTTCGGCTTTTGCCTATGGGGTTGCGTTTGGCGTTTTGAAAATTGCGTGGATCGTGCTCGCCGCGGTGTACCTCTATGACATTTCCGTCGAAACCGGACAGTTCGAAATCATGAAGGAGTCCATCGCCGGAATCACGCCGGATCGCCGCTTGCAAGTTCTTCTCGTTGCGTTCTGCTTCGGCGCCTTTATCGAAGGCTGCGCGGGATTCGGCGCGCCGGTCGCCATCGCCGGCGCTTTCATGATCGGCCTCGGCTTCCGCCCGTTCCACGCCGCCGCGCTCAACTTAATCGCCAACACCGCGCCCGGTCGCATGGGGCGCAATCGGCACTCCCGTCCACGCGCTCGCCGCCGTTTCCGGACTCCCTGAATCCGACATCAGCGCGATGGTCGGCCGCATCCTTCCCTTCACCGCGGTCATCGTTCCCTTCTGGCTCGTGCGCACCATGGTCGGCTGGGCAGAAACTTTCGAAGTTCTCCCGGCCATTCTCGTCGTCGGCATATCATTTTCCATCACGCAATTCCTCTGGTCGAATCACGTCGATAGCAACCTCGTCGACATCGCCAGCGCCGTCGTCTCCATTCTCGCGACGATCGGTTTTCTCCTCATCTGGAAGCCGAAAAAAATCTGGCGCTTCGATTATGACAAGCCCGAAGGCGCCGCAGTTCCCGCTGCTCCCACAGGCGCCGTCGCCGACGACATGGGCGGCAAGTGGCCCGCGAAAGAATATGACGGCTACGTCGCGCCAACAAAATACCCCGCCGGCGTCGTGCTGAAAGCCTGGATGCCGTTCGCGATTCTCTCGGTTTTCGTTCTGCTTTGGGGTTTGCCAAAAATCAAGCTCGCCATGAACCAGGCCACCACGCCCGCCTTCAAAGTGGTGCTCGCCGACGGCACCGTCCGCAAAGGCGCGCCGGGCTGGGATTGGCCCTACCTTCACGGCTTGATCTCGCGCAACGTGCCCGTCGTCGCGAAACCCACGCCTGAAGCCGCGCGCTACGATTTCAACTGGCTCTCCGCCACCGGCACCGGCTGCTTCCTCGCAGCGCTTCTTTCCGGCCTGCTTCTCGGCATGAGCCCCATCGCGCTGATGAAAACATTCTGGCGCACGCTCGTCCGCATGCGCCTCGCGATGATCGCCATCTCGTTCATGCTCGGCCTCGGCTTCGTCACGCGCTACTCCGGCCTCGACGCCGTTCTCGGCCTGGCCTTCACCCGCACCGGCTGGTTCTATCCATTCTTCGGCACCTTCCTCGGCTGGCTCGGCGTCGCGCTTACCGGCAGCGACACTTCCTCCAACACGCTCTTCGGCAGCCTGCAGCGCATCACTTCGCAGCAGCTCGGCATCGATCCCATCCTGATGACCGCCGCGAACAGCGCCGGCGGCGTGATGGGCAAAATGGTCGACGCGCAATCCATCACCATCGCCACCGCAGCCACCGAGCAAGTCGGCAACGAAGGCATCATCTTCCGCTACGTCTTCTGGCACTCGATTGCGCTCGGCTCAATCGTCGGCATCATCGTGATGCTCTACGCCTACGTCTTCCCGCACCTGGTGCCGCACGGCCTCACGTTCGTGAAGTGAAGTGAAGTGAAGTGAAGTGAAGTGAAAATCCGCGACGCGCCCTCGCTTTAGGAGACAATAAGCAGAGGAGCGCGCGATGAGTCCGGCAGAAGATTCAGAGAAAGAGGGCGGGCGCACCTCAACGACCGACAGGCGCATCGCCTACGCGCTGCTGCGAATCGTCTTTGGCGTAGACATTTTCTTCCACGGGCTCAGCCGCCTGCTCGGCGACCACGCCGCATTCCTTGCCTACCTCTCGCAACAAATGGCGAAAGCGCCGATCTCAAAAGCTCGATCCTGCCGCCATTCGCCGCCGCGCTGCCTTGGACCGAAGCCACCATCGGCCTACTGCTCCTTCTCGGTCTGTTCACGCGATTCGCGCTCGTGGCAGGCTCACTCGAGATGATCGTCCTGATGGTGGGTATCACGCTCGCGCAGAATTGGGAAGTAGCCGGCATCCAGCTGATCTACTGCGCGATTTACTTCGTCCTGCTGACGCATCGCGGCCGAAACTTCTATTCCCTCGACACGCTGCTCCCCAGGCGCTCCTAGCGCAAAACAATCGGGCAAGGTTCCTTTGACTCGGTATATATCATTGGTATATACTTAGCAGCAGGAGGCAACGATGCCCAAACTCGCCAAGCTTTTTCGCAATGGCCGCAGCCAAGCCGTCAGGTTGCCCCGTGAATTCCGGTTTGAGGGTAACGAAGTCCGCATCCGCAAAGTGGCCGGAGGCGTTCTGCTCGAGCCGCTTATTCCGGATACGAAGGACTGGTTCGACAAGCTCGACGCCCTGAATTCTGAGCCCTTTATGAAAGAAGGACGCAAACAGCCTCGGCCGCAGCGTCGCCGCAAGATCTTTTCGTGACCTACCTTCTCGACACCAATGCCTGCATTGCCCTTATCAATGGAAGTCCCCCCACTGTTCGCCCCCGCCTTGATCGCGCGCTCAATTCCGGAGCTGAAGTGTATGTCTCGAGCATCGTCTTGTTCGAGCTTTGGTATAGTGTGGCTAAGAGTGCCCGCCCGGAAGTGAACGCCAACCGACTTGAGCTTTTCTTCTCCGGTCCGATTGCTTCGCTGCCCTTCGACGATGCCGATGCGCAATCGGCTGGGCTTATCCGCGCGGAGCTGGGTGCGGCCGGGACGCCGATTGGTTCCTATGACGTGCTTATTGCCGGGCAAGCACTACGACGCAAGCTCACTCTCGTCACCTCGAATGAGCGCGAGTTTCGGCGAGTGAAATCCCTGGCCTACCAGGACTGGGCTCGCGCCTAATACTTTCTCCGCCCCCTCTATGCAGCGTTTACCCTATTAATTTGCTACGCCCGTCTCTGTAGTGTATCCGACAGTGGTGGGCCGGACTCCGCGCTCCCCATCCCCAAGCCCGTCTCGCTCATGCAGCTGATTGTCGGCGACAATCAGCCGGCCCCCCTCTCATTTCTCGCCACTCTGGAGCCGCGACGGGATTCATCGGGAGCGCGCACATGATGATGATGGTAATGGGGTCCAAGCGCATTCTGATCGCTGACGACAGCGACACCTCGCGCACTGTCCTCACCAAGTACCTCGCCGCGCAAAAGAATCTCGATATCTGCGGCGAAGCCGTGAATGGCGAAGAGGCTATCGAGAAAGCCTGGGAGCTGAAGCCCGACCTGGTCCTCCTCGACGTTGCCATGCCCCGCACCAACGGCATCGTCGCCGCGTCAGTCCTGAAAGAGATGATGCCAGAGGTTCGCATTGTCCTATTCACGATGTACTCCGACGCGATCGCCCGAGCCTTCCCGCGCGGTGGCCTCGCCGCCGACGCAGTAGTCAGCAAAGGCGACGGCATGCAGAAGCTGGCCGCCTGCGTTCAAAGCCTGCTCGCATAGCTTCTTACTGTTCTGTTTTCTCCCCGCCGGTTGGGACCCCACACTCATGTCATCCCGAGCGTATCGAGGGATCTGCAGTGTCCTTGGAAGTGGTCTTGTAGGTCACGGCTTCAGCCGTGACAAAATAATTCCAAAAAGCACCCGTACCGCTCGGCGGCCTTCTCGCCGGCCGATTTGTAGCTTTGCTCGTTCGACCGCGATTCGCCGCCCCGCCAAAATCTCCGCCCATCCCGCCCTAAGAACGGTTTCCTCTCTGCTTTCTGAATTGCTCCTCGATGCGCCCATCCTTGTCGCCATCGCTCAACGCGCTGATGGAAATCACCGCGCCCCCGCCCTCGGCCCTTCTCGACGATATACACCGTCGTTTGGCGCTCGAGCGTGCCGCAAGCATTCCCCTTGCACGATTCCAGCGTCGCAAACATCCGAATCTTGCCATCGTTGATTCCGTCGTCGCGCTTCACCACCACGCGCAACACGGCTTCTCGGTACGAATCCTTGTTCAACTCCCTGTTCGATTCCCCGTTCGATTCCTTGTTCGGCGCCGCTTTCGTTTCCGCTTTCGATTCCGCCGCTGCAGAGTCGCCCTTCGATTCCCCGCCCGGGCCCAGGGCGACCCAGAAGCCGCCGCCGCGTCCGCGCAGCCAGCGGCGCCAGTCTCACTCACGGTATGCCGCTCCCGCAGCGTCAGCGTGCCTGAAATCTCGCTCTTGTCATATTCAGGCTTCATATCCAGGATGTTGTCGATCCAGTGATAATCCTTAACGCAGTCAGAGTCGTGGTTCAGCATTTTCGTGTAGATATACTTGCCCTCAAGCCATTCCACCTCGTCGAACCACGCGGACTTCTTGTTGTTTTTAGCTGTCTTGGCTTGCAACTGCTTCACAATCACGTCCGCCGCCAGTTGAAGCGCCTCATCCTCCAGCTTCTTCGGAAGCCCCAGCTTCCGCGCGGCATCTATGTTCTTCATCGCGGACTGCCACTCATCCCGCTTCGACTGAATCACCGCCAGCTTGTAAAAAATCAGCGCATCCTTCGGCGCAAGCCGAGCCGCCGCCTGCATCTCCTCCTCCGCAGCAGCCAGATCGTTTTTCTCGAGCGCAGCAAGCCCCGCCTGATAGTGGCGCTGAGCTTCTTTTGATTCGGTCGATTGTTGACGTTTGCTAACTCCGGCGGCCCTCGGATACTTCCAACCGCAGGGCAAAATGAGACCAGAGGAAAGCGCAATTAGCAGCACAGACATGCGGAGCAAAGGCAGTCCCCTGCCACGATCTTCCGCGAATCATACCATCGCATATCGCGAGGGACTCTGCCCTAAGCCATGTCAAACCATAGCCTTATATTCTGTTTTGACGTTCTTACAATTACTATATATACTTTCACGTAGCGTCAAGGAGGATTACGTTATGAAAGCAACCTTCCCGGATGGAACTCTATTTGAAGGTACGACAGATGAGTACATCGCGATTCGCGACCACTCAGGCGTCGCTCGCAACGGTCACAAATCGACAGCAAAGCTAGCGAATTCCTCGGACTGGAATGAGAGAAAAGCTCGTGCGTTCTGGGAATCGCTTGATATCTGGAATAACGGAGGCAGGCAGAAGAAACTTCTGGAGTTTCTCATCAAGAGCGGTGGCCGCGCGACCGAAGATCAGGTCTGGGAGGAACTAAAGATAAAGAAAAGGACGAGCAACTGGCAGGAGTGCTCGCTAACCTGACGCGAAATGCACGCCGCGAAACGAATGACAGTGCGAGAGCGGTACGCTGGGGACGAGATCCGGCAAGGGCGCCTTCTACTACATCCCCGAGGACCTCTTGGTCTTGCTGAAACAGATAGCCTAAACAAGACGACATCCGCCCCCAAAGCAGATTCATCTTTGATTCACAAGGAGCTACGTATGACAAGCGAGCAACGAGCGCAGCAGATTTGGTCGGTGCTAGTATTCGCGGCGAGAGAGCAAAAAGTGGTCAGCTATGAGATGTTGTCGCGAATGACGGGGATGGCAAACACGTGCGGGAGAGAACTGGGCCATATCCTTGCTTATTGTAAGCAGAACAACTTGCCACTGTTGAACTTACTGGCTGTTAGGAAGGACAGCGGGAAACCTGACGAAAACTGCGGAGTTAGCATTAATGACTTGCCGGCACAGCAGGCGCGAGGCTTCATCTATGATTGGCTTGGACACGACGCTTCACGTTTTGAAAAGTTTCTCTTACGCGCGAGCGATTGAACAAGGCAAAGTAGCTACATCGATTTGAGATTTGGTCGGCAAGGGAACAGAATGTTTTGGGATGCGGGGCTTTTATAAGCAGGTCCAAGCTATGACAAAGTTGCGAACAAGCGGCAGGTGAAATGACTGAAACGAACATAAATCTGTACGCCCTAGATGCCGCTTATAAGCCATTCCCTACTTTTGCCGAATGGCTCGGCCGAACAATGGTCGATACTGTGCGATGGAATCGTTATAACGCCTCGCTGAAAAGCCTCGCTGAAAAGCTGTCCCCTGAACTGCTAGAGAAAGCTCGTAACGTCGCGAAGCGCGCTGCAGCAATTGATACCGGCGCTATCGAGGGACTCTATGAGGTTGATCGGGGCTTCACATTCACAGTCGCCTTTGAGACCGCCGCTTGGGAGGCGGCCCTTGCCGAAAAGGGCGCGCAGGTGAGGCCATTGTTTGAGGCTCAGTTGGACGCGTATGAATTTGTCCTAGATCTGGCCACGAAGGCAGAGCCAATATCAGAGGCTGCGATTCGCGCGTTGCACGAGGAAGTATGCCGTGCTCAACCCACCTATCGGGTTGTTACGGCGATTGGTCCTCAAGAGCCAGGAACTTCCGAAGGGACAATATAAAACAATGCCCAATCACGTACGAACGCGAAAGGGCACCAACCACTCCTACGCTCCGGTGGACGTCACTCCGGCTGAAATGGCTCGCTTGACTGCTGAACTGCGCACTGAGGCTTTTTTATCCGCACATCCAATCGTACAGGCCGCTTATGCGCATTACTCTCTCGTCGTTGTCCATCCGTTCGCTGACGGCAACGGTCGTGTTGCCCGCGCATTAGCATCCGCTTTCACTTATAGGGCCATTTCAATGCCTATCGTTATCCTTTCAGAGCAAAGGGACTCCTACCTCCGCTCGTTAGAGATCAGCGACAGTGGCGACTATCAGGCGTTTGTAGATTTCATGCTGGCTAGGTCCCTTGACACAATCGGTCTCGTGGAAGAGAGCTCTGCGTTCCGCTTCTGTAGCCAACGCTGACCAGAGTATGGCTGCGATAGGGAGTTTGTATATGACTCGCGGCGGGTACACCCATCAACAGGTGGATCAGCTGGGGGCGCAATTGATGCAAGCACTGCAGCAGAGGGTCTCACTGGAACTGACTAAGAAGCAAATGCCAAACGTAACTTTTGGCGTGCAGCTTCTTCGAGCGACATATGGCGTTCCGCCCGGAAATCGGTTCCCGCTTGCTGGAGGTCAGGCGCTGCTTCTCTCTATTTCTTCTGCGGCTCCTGCTCAAGCCGCGGTGCAACGCCAGTTTGCGCTAATCTTGCCAAAAGACGCGGCCGGTGACGATGACGTTCAGGTACTTCCCTTGGTGAATTCTTCAACCGTTAATTCTCTACCGAGTGACGGTTTCGTGGCACGCGTAGATCAACTGACACCGATGATCTCAGGCATACTGCAAATTCGTCTTAGCATGTTTGCTGAGCGGATCGTAAACGAACTCTTCTCAGCATTGAAGGGTGCGGCCGAAAAAGCGTTTGACCAAAATCGATAGGACCGCGTTTCAAAATTCAAAAGGGCAAGGAAGATGCTGCCTCTACGAGTAAAGGAGCAAAGGTCGCGGTCTTACTGCGCGAGCAAATTCTTCCAGCGTTTCCAGGCATCTTCGCGGGCTTTTTTGTTGGCTTCGGTGGCGTCGGGGGCTTCGCCTGAACGCATGAAGCCGTGGGCGCGCCTTCGTAGGTGACTGGCTCGTACTTTTTCCCTGCGGCTTTCATGGCGGCTATCGTGTCTGGGATGGTGGCGCCGATGCGCGCGTCGTTGCCGGCATAGAATCCGTAGACGGGCGCGGTGATTTTCGACATGGATTCTTTCGGCGGCGGCGGGCCGTAAAAAACAAACGCCGCGACAAATCAGGACGATTCGTCGCGTAGCGGAACGTCTGGCCGCCGCCCCAGCAGAATCCTGCCGCGTACAATTTGCCGTTCGACGCGGGCAGCTTCAGGACGAAGTCGGCAGCGGCGTTCAGGTCCGCGGTGATCTGGCTCGGGATCGAGTTTGCCGATGGCTTCGGTCACCGAGTCGCCGGGAAAATCTTTCGTGCGGCCGCCGCCGGGCGCCATGCCGGTGAGCAGGTCCGGCGCGACGGCCACGTAGCCCGCCGCGGCCACTTCGTCGGCGAGTTCCTGCGCCCAGTCGCTCAAGCCGAAAATTTCATGGATGATGAGCACCACGGGGCGCTTCTCTTTCGATTCCGGGTAGGCGATGAACAGCTCGACGCTGCGCCCGCCATGCTTCACCGTGACCCATTCGTGATGCCGCGGCGATTTTTCCAGCCGTTCGACCGCCCAGGCTGCGACCAGGCCTGCGCCGCAGCACACCGCGCCCCTGCCAAAATTCCAAGCGCCACGAGCAACATCGTGCACAGCGCCGTCGTTCTTCGTTTCATGAGTCACCTCAGTTACACACTCCAGCGATAATAAATTGCGCCACAGGTTCCGGGCAATCCAAATGTGGCTCCCTCTTCAAATGTAGCTCACCTCTTGAGAGGTGAGGCCTCCCGGCCTTCGATTTTCAGTAGGGGCACGACGGCATGTCGCAGACCCGCCGCAGGAGGGCCGTGCCCGCAGCCGCTAGCTCCTCGCAAACGCATCCAGCAAAAACCAAACCACCTCTTCCTTCCTTTTCTTCGCCGCACGCGTGATTCCTTCGTACCTCGCCTCCGCCGCGCTTTGCAGTGACTCAGCATCTCCTAAACCGCTTCGATTTGCAAAAGGGCCGGCAAGATGCCGGGCTGATACAAAACTGCGACGGCGTGCGCAGAGAAAGGCCTCACCTCTAAAGAGGTGAGCTACATTTCAGGCGGTGCCGCAGCCGCGGCGCGCAATTGCATTTCGTACCGCTGGCCTTCGGCCGGCGCCTTTGCTGATTGCCCTTGCATTACGTCAAGGAGGGGATTCATCCCCTCCAAAAAACGATCCGGATGTATTCCTTTCCGCTTGCGCAGCTTCATCCGCGCAACATGCCTTGCGCGCGCAAGCGTGCCTTCAACCCGACCGGCGCGAGCTGCAGCAGTTCAGCTCGCTACCGATTGCTTGCCCTGAGCCTCGAAGGGCGCTGTTTCACCCGCGCAACACGCGCAACACGCCGTTGCGTGCCGCTGCCGCCGACGGACCGAACTGCCCGTGAGACCAGCTTGACATCAGCCGGGAGCCAGACCTATCGTTCTCCCGAGACAGAGTCGAGATCGAAAGTCCCCGCCAGCCGCGCGGATTTCCGATCCGGAGGTGCCCGATGCCGCTAGACCTTACGACACTGACGTTGGTGGAAAGACCGGTAACCAAGGAAGAAGGACTGCGTATTTTGGAGCGCGATCAGTACCGCTGCCAGTACTGCGGATTGGATGGGATGGCCAGCTTCGAGAACGCGCTGGCCATGTCGGTGGATTTCGTGGTGCCGCGGGCTCGCAAAGGCAAAAAGGACGAACGCAACCTGGTGGCCTGCTGCCGCTCGTGCAATTTGATCAAGGGTACGCGCGTGTACCGCAACTTTGACGAAGCCAAAGCCTACGTGCTCGCGCGCCGCGAGGCTCTCGGCAAAGCATGGGAGGCAAGGAAAGCGGCGCCGCCCAAAGCTGCAAAGACTCAAAAACCGGCAGCTCAACGCGAAACGTCCAAAACCGCGTCCGCGTCCGTGGTCGGCAGCTCGCCGCTCTCAATTCGCGGCGGCTAACCACCCTCAACCGCCAAGCATCTAAGATGCATGACGACCAGCCGGCGCAGTCGCAGGGAGCGGAGGAGGACCATACCCTCCACCAAGCGTCAATCGCGGTTCCCCACCGCTCGCGTTTAATCTACGGTAGCGCGATTAAAACTCTGCGCAACCCACGCAAAATCAGCGAGTTGCAAATTTCTAATCGGCGGTAAATCGACCCCTAGACGAAGCTGATTTTGGCCTCGCACATCAGGCTCGAACCGCGTTACTGCGCGGCCAGAGTCGTGATGAGCGACGTTGCGACAGGCGTTCCGATTCCGGTGACGTAATCGTAACCTGTGCTCGCGGTGCAGAGCGCGCCGCATGCGCCGTTTGTGCCCGAGTTCACCGGATGGAAATTTGCGGCGGCGGTTTGCTTCGAGAGCGAGTAGAGCACAGTGTTCAGTGCCGGAGAGACGCGCTTTGCGATTGGCGACGCGCATCGAGTTGGAGATGGCGAGGAGCGCGGCCCATTGCGGCGAACCTGCGCTTGTGCCGCCGACGCAGAACCAGCCTGATGCGCCGCTCAGCGCGACCGAATCGTACACGGCGAAACCAGTTGCGGGGCTCGCGTTGTAGGAAACATCGGGCGTGCCGCGATAGCCGCGCGCGTCGTTTGGAATTCCGAATGAAGATTGGAAGAGCGGCTCGACTTCGCGGGTGCTTAGGCCGCCGCCGCTGCCCGACCATGCTGCTTCGCTGAGATAATTTCCATTCGCATCGATCGATAACGAGGTGCCGCCAACGCCGACGACATCAGGCGAAGATGCGGGATAGGCAACGCCGGTGCCGTTGTCGCCGGACGCGGCGAGAAAAGTGACGCCGGTGGAGACGAAGTGATTGTCCTGGCGCGATTCGCTCGAGAATTCCGAGACAGTCCAGCTCATCGAGACGACGGAAGAGCCGTTGCGGACGGCGGTGTCGACAGCGTTGAGGAGATCGCCGAGGCTGTTGGTGGTGGCTTCGACGAGAAGGATCGTGGCTTTCGGCGCGATGGCGTGGGCCCATTCGATGTCGAGCGAAATTTCGAGCGCCCAGCCCGCGTTGGCTTTTGGACGCTTCGAGCCACCGAAGATTTTGTGGAAGCAGCCGTTGGCGGTGGTGCATGGCGGCAGGCCGAATTGCTGGTCGAAGACGGCGAGATCGGATTCGGCGTTGGGGTCGTCGTAGGCATCAATGATGCCGATGATCTGGCCGGCGCCTTGATTGGTTATCTGGTCGAAGCCGTAGGCGTGGCGGATTTGCGCCGGCGAGTAACCGTAAGGAGTGGTTAGCGTGACGCTGGGCAGCGGATGAATCGAATACGGCGCGCGCATAAAGGTAATGGGCTCGGGACTTTCGCTCTCTAGCGGGAGGCGAAAGGCAAGCGAACGCTGGGCCATGAGCGGTCCGGAGGCGCAGAGCATGAAAACGATGATGGCCAGGGCGCGTGCGGTGCTGGAACGAATTGAGATGTGGCTAGCGGCACGGATTGCAATGTGAATTTCGGTGCGGACGGCGGCGCGGAAAGCAGCAGACTGCTGACTCATAGCGAACCCCCCTCAGGGTCGTTAGTGACGGGCTCTATTGGCAGAGATTTGTGACGAGTTGAGGGTAGCGTTCGCGATGGAAGTGGGGCTATGGGCCGCGGCGCTCAATCTGGTGGTACGAAGGTTTTGCGGATGCGATTGCACTGAAATAGTGCAACGGCAATCTTGCTGCAAATGTCAGACGCGGCGCAAATTATGCTTGCGGAGAAAAAGAAAACGCGATTCGCTTAAGCGAATCGCGTTTGTGGAAGCCATGACGTCAACTCCGTAGCTGGAGTTGAGGTGGCTATGCGGCCGATGCGTTTTTCGAACGACGGCGGAGACCACCGCAGAGCGCGAGCAGGCCGGAACCGAGCAAGAGCATTGACGACGGCTCAGGCGCGTTTACCGTGCCAGGCACGAATTTCACGTCTGTGGGAAGGTCGGTCAAGCTGTCGGTATAGAAAGTGAACAACGACGGCAGGTCAACGACATTGTTGAATGTGAAGGCCGCGGAATTGCCGGTGTCGCTTTCGGTGAAGAAGTGATTTGGATCCGCGGGAACCAATGCCGCAGTGCAAGGCAGAGGATTGCCCGTGTTCGGATCTTTCATAACGCTTCCACCAGCATCAAGCGCGTGCGTGGGGTCTGTCGAGTTGTTGCAGTACAGACCACCATAGGTCAAGCCAGCTAGACTCGGAAACGTGAGAGTCAGAACCGAACCGGGTGTGATCGTGTCGGGAATTTGAAACGCAAAAAGAGTTGTCGCAGGGTTGCCGCCTTGACTGACGAACGAGAATGAAAAGACCGAGTTGCCTGCCACTGTGTTGCTCAACTGAGTGGCGGATTGGCAATTCGTCATAAGATTCACGCAATTCGGATCGGTGTCGCCGTAACCAGAGGCGCCCACTTCCGCTCGGTTCGCCCATGCCGGCGCAACCGAAAGTAACAGCAGAGCTAAGCCAGAGAGCAGACGTATTCGAAGGTTCATAGTGTCTTCCCAAGGTAGATTTGGAGAACTTTAAGTATTCAGAGCGCGCGGCTGGGCGCTTCACTCCGTAGAAAGCTGTAGCAATTTTCTTTCCCAAGATGGAACGACCTATTTCGTTTAGTTTGAACGACTCATCGATCGGAAGGAAGCGGTGAGGCGAGAGGATTTCGCTTTTGGTGCAAATCGTTGCACATTAGAGGTCGTTTGAGTTCTCGCGATGGTGCCGACAGGCATATCAGACCTAACGGAAGCCTTCATCGCCCCGAATCGAAGGGCCGAGAGGTTTTAGAGGTGCCTGTGGCATAATTGCGAAACTTTCCGAGATCCCCTCGATGGACGACCTCAAACCGGACAATCCCGATCAGGAAACGCTAGGAGCGACTTCGCCTCCTGGTGAAGACCGAACCGCATCCGGTTTCAGCTTCGATGGGCGAGCTACTCAGGATCGGCTGTCTCCACGAATTTCTTCGTTCGTTAAAGGTGAACTCTTGGCCGGGCGCTTTCGAATTGTGCGATTTGTGGCACGAGGCGGAATGGGAGAGGTTTACGAAGCCGAAGATACGGAATTAAGCGAGCGAGTGGCACTGAAAACAATTCGGTTCGAATTCGCGGAGGAAGATCGGAGCGCAGAGCGATTCAAGCGCGAGATTCAGCTGGCGCGAAAAGTAACACACCTCAACGTTTGCCGGACATTTGATGTATTCCGGCACATAGACACACGCGCGGATGGGCGAACGACCGAAACGATGTTCGTCAGCATGGAATTACTTGTTGGCGAAACGTTGCGGGACAAAATCCGGCGTGCTGGAAAAATGACCGAAGCAGAAGCGCTTCCGCTGGTGGAGCAGATGGCAGCCGGTCTGGACGCCGCGCACCGCGTGGGCGTCGTCCACAGAGACTTCAAGAGCAGCAACGTGATTTTAGTTGCGTCCGAGCAGAGTCCGGGCGGAGTGCGAGCCGTGATCACAGACTTCGGATTGGCCCACGGGCTTGTGCCTTCCGGACTGTCGCTCACTGGGTCACAAGAGATGGTCGGCACGCCGGCTTACATGGCGCCGGAACAGTTGAATGGCGGGACGATCACACCTGCGACTGATATTTATGCTTTGGGCGTAGTGATGTTTGAAATGTTGACGGGCGCGGTTCCGTTCAACGCCGATAATCCGCTCTCGACGGCATTGAAGCGACTCAGCGAGCCTGCTCCATCGCCGCGCGTGCACGTTCCGAGTGTTGACCCTGGCTGGGAAAGCGGAATCCTGCGGTGCCTGGAGCGCGAGCCAAGCGAGCGGTTTGCGAGAACCGACGAACTGATTAAAGTGCTGAAAGGCGACGAGGTATTGTTGCCGAAGCGTCCTGCGCGCAAGTCCTCGTCCAACGATAAGAAGATGATTTATCTAGCCGCTGCGGCGGCCGTGCTTCTTGTTCTTTGTGGGCTAGGCTACGTTGGATATAAACACGATTTCTGGCGCGCACAGCAGACCAACAAGTTGACTCCCGCGGCGGAGAAAGCACGGACGTCAGTTGCGATTCTGGGTTTTCAAAACCTTTCCGGACAAGAAAGCTCGAACGTGTTGGGTGAAATGCTGGCCGACAGCCTGTGGTCGCAACTGGATACCGATCAGATCCGATTCATTCAACCGAGCCGCGTGGATGAAATGCGGCAGAGCCTGGGGATGCGCGACATTTCCGAATCGCTCAATAAGGAGCAGGTTGGAAAGATTGCGAAATACCTTGGAAGCGACGTGCTGGTGACAGGCTCTTACCGAGTGAGCGGATCATCCAATCAGCGAACGATTGACTGGAACATCCATCTGATTCGGACAGGGGATGACGAAAGCATCGGATCAGTTCAGAGGACTGGCACTGAATCGGATTTGAATAACCTAGCGGTGGGCGCGGGAAAGCTTATTCGCGCGAGACTGGGCGTCGAATTGAGCGCTTCGGAAGAATCGCGAGTGGACTCAGCTTTTTCGACGAACAGTGACGCGTTGAAATATTTCTCGGAAGCGCGAGAAAAGCTGAGGAACTTTGAGGTGCTGGCTGCAACAAAACTGCTCGAGGAAAGCGTTAGCGCCGATCCCGATTTCGCACAGGCGCACAGTCTGCTTGCAGAGGCATGGTCTGATCTGGGATACGACTCAAAGGCGGAGGAGGAGGCAAAAAGAGCATTTGATCTGGCGGGAAAAATGTCGACCGAATCGCGGGGGATTATCAGCGGCCGATATTTCGAGATGAGCCGGGATTGGAATAAAGCAATCGAGCAATATTCTTCGTTGTGGACACTTTTCAACGACGATCCCGAATACGGGCTGCTGTTGGCCCGAGCCCAAATCGGAGCTGGCAAGGCGTCGGCGGCGCTAACAACGCTCTCGCAACTTAGCAGCCGAACTCTGCCGCTCGGCATCCAGGCGCAGATGGATTTGCTGAGAGCCGAAGCGCAACAATTTCTCGCAAATTACCGTGAGCAGCTTTCGGCCGCAAACTCGGCTGCGGAAAAAGCCAAATCGTTGGGATCGAATCTCCTGCTTGCGCGCGCCCGTGTTTTCCAATGTTGGGCAACGATGTAACCGGGAAGCCCTGCCGACGCCAGGCCCTGTGCGAAGAGGCGGGCAAACTGAACACGCAATCCGGAGATCAGCTCGGGATCGCTCGTGCCACAAACGAGATTGCAAATGCATACTACAGCCAGGGAGACCTGAACGAAGCTCGCCCTCTCTACGAACGGGCGGCGGCAATCGCGCAAACCATCGGAGATAAATTAGATGAGGCGGGCGCGCTAACCAACATCGCCAATATCAAGAATTTCCAGGGCGACTTGGCAGGAGCCAAGAAAGCTTACGAAGACAGCATTGCGGTGGCTCGCGACCGCGGCGACAGAAGTGGTCAGGCGCTCGCGCAACAGAATCTCGCTTCGTCCTTTTCAGCTTGGGTGATTCGCGGCAGGGCGACGCGGTGTTCGAGCAATCGATCAAAACTGCCCATGAGATAGGAGACAAGCGAATTGAGTCCCTTGCTCTGAATAACCTCTGCATGGTCTCTCTGCAAGGAGGTGAGCTGGAGCGAGCGCTTAAGAGTTGCGAAGTTCGCTCCGCATGCGGTCGGAGATGGGTGACGCCGGGCGTGAGGCGAGGACGCGCGACAATCTAGGAGACGTGCAGGTCGCTCAAGGAAATCTCTCAGGCGCCCGGCAAAGTTATCAAGAGGCGCTGAAAACGCAGCAATCGCTGGGACAAAAGAGCGACGGGGCGTACACACAGATTTCGCTGGCGGCTTTGGCGCTTGAGGAGAAGAAGCCGGAGGATGCGAAGAAACTTGCGCAGGAGGCGGTAACGGAACTGGCCAGCGAGAAAGACGTTGGCGGAGAGGCGCAGGGACGAGGGACGCTGGCGCTGGCGTTGCTCGATTTGGGCGACATAGCCGGAGCAGAGACGCAGATCGAGCAGGCGACGACCTTGGCGCAGCAGGCGAATGACCGGAATTTGAAATTGATGACGGCGATTGCGAAGGCACGAATTGATGCGGCGTCTGGGAAAATTGAGGATGCTATGAAGAGTCTCGCGTCGGTGGAGAAGGAGGCGCACGCGGCGGGACTTGTGGCGATCGAGTTTGAAGCGCGGCTGGCGCTGGGCGAAGTGGAGCGCACAGCTGGGCAGACAGCCAAGGCGCGTACGACTTTAATGCGCTCGCGCGGGAAGCGAAGGCCAAAGGTTTTAATCTAATCGCCGCGAAAGCTAGCGGGACGCGCCGAAGTAAGCGGGCGCGGCTGGGCCTCAGACAGCTTCTTGGATATCTCCGCCGGGCGTATCATAGGCAGTGAAATCGCGGGCGGTGAAATCGTGTTGGAGCGGTTTCAGTTCGTCGCTGATGGTGCGGCGTGCGCGGGGCATTCGGAAGATTCCGGGATTCGAGTAGATTTCAAAATGATGAGGAGGTTTCACATGGCATCGAAGAACGATAAGGGCGACAAGCGCGGTCCGAGCTACAGCCAATTATCCGAGGGGACGCGGCGGTCTGAGCCGATTCTGCATCAGAATGCGCGCGAGATTCAGCCTTACGGCAAGATCGCGAAGCTGCCGATCGCGCTGGATGAAAAAGTGTGCGCGAAGAGCGCCGAGAATCTGAATCAGCTGCTGGCGGACACGATGACGCTCCGAGACATGTACAAGAAGCATCATTGGCAAGTGGCGGGACACACCTTCTATCAACTGCATCTGCTTTTCGACAAGCATAATGGCGAGCAGGACGAGCTGGTGGACGAAATCGCGGAGCGGATTCAGTTGCTGGGCGGCATCAGCCTGGCGATGGCGGCGGACGTGGCGGAGACGACTATTATTCCGCGGCCACCGCGCGGGCGCGAGGAAGTGCCGGTGCAACTTTCGCGGCTGCTCGAAGCGCACGAGATTATTTTGAAGGAAGCGCGGACGATGGCGAAGCAGGCGAGCGACGCGGGCGACGACGGGACAAATGATTTGATCGTGAGCGATGTGATACGCACGAACGAGCTGCAGGTGTGGTTCATTTCCGAGCATCTGGTGGATGTGCCGGTGGTTCGCGCCGACGAAGCGAAAGCTGCGACGGCAAGGTAGCGAAAGATGACAGCGGAAACTCCCAGCCTGCCGCTCCATCAATTGACGATCAAATGCTACGCGCTTGAAGACGCGATGGTGGTGGAATGCGCGGGGCGGCTGACGATGGAGCACGCGCCGCGCCTGAAATCTGAAGTGAAGCCACTGATTCCGCACCACAAGCACATCATTCTCGATCTCGGCGAAGTCGCGTTCATGGACAGTTCCGGGGTGGGGACGCTGGTGGGCTTGTATATTTCGGCGCGGAACGCCGGTGGCAAGCTCGAGGTTTGCAACATGAGCAAGGCGGTTCGCGATCTGCTGGGGATGTCGCATTTGCTTTCGGTGTTCGAGGCTTGCGGGAAGTACGGAATGAGGATGTAGGTTGCGAGGGCGGCGCTGCGACAAAGTGCTGAGTTGTCTGCGAGGTGGTGAAGCGAAGCGAGGAGCGGCGCGCTGATTGAGCGGCGGCTCTTAAACTGATATTGGGAGCTTTCCGTGTGCAGGAATATCAAAACGCTATTCAACTTTGAACCGCCGGTGACGCAGGAGGAGGTGCGAGCTGCGTCACTGCAATTTGTGCGGAAGATAACGGGCTTCAATAAGCCGTCGAAGGCGAACGAGGCTGCGTTTGACGGGGCGGTAGACGAAATCGCGAAAATTTCTGCGCGGCTGCTGCGATCGCTGGAAACGACTGCGACGCCGAAGAATCGAGAGGAAGAAGCGGCGAAAGCCAGGGCGCGAGCGGCCGAAAGGTTTGGAACATAGCGCGAGAAAATGCGAACGGGCTGCGATGGGAAGTGTCGGTGAAAAGTGTTGGTGAGATGAGGAGCCGAACCCGGGGCGGAATATCGCTGGGGCTGCTTGCAGGTTTGCTTGGCGTGTTTCTCGCCGCGTGGCTCGGGATTTCAAGCGACGGATTTCCAGCTGCTTCACAGGCAACCGCAGAACCGAACTACACGATACGGGCCATCCGTTATGCAAACCTCGCGAAATTCCCTCTCGCTGAACTCGTAACTGGCGCACCGAAAGATCAGACGATCGACATCGCGATGATTTTTTGGGTGATCCAGGGAGGGGGCCGGACGATTCTCTTTGACAGCGGTTGCCATCGCCAGAAATGGATTGAGGAATACGGGTTGAGCGATTTTCTGTCGCCCGATCAAGCGTTGAAGCAGGCGGGGATCGAGCCCGACAGTGTGACGGACATTATTATCAGCCACGCGCACTGGGATCATATGGACGGAATCGATTTATTTCCGAAGGCGACGATTTGGATCCAGAAGGGCGAGTACGAATATTATTCGGGGGCGGCGTGGCAGCGGAACGGAAAACATGGCGGAATCGAACCGGAAGATGTGCTGGAGCTGGTGCGCCGGAATGAGCGCGGGCAACTGCGATTCGTGGATGGAGATGATGTTGAAATCATTTCGGGGATTCGCGCTTACACCGGATCGCGGCATACGTTCGCATCACAATATATTCGCGTGGGTGGAGAGCCGGCGTATGTGCTCGCGTCCGACAATTGTTATCTTTACGAGAACCTGCGGACCCACAGTGCGGGGGCTATGTTTGATCCGTCGGACGCGGCGGGAATATTGCGCAGCAGGCTCGCATGATTACGCTCGCCGGTTCTGCGGATCGTGTGGTGCCCGGACACGACCCGGAGCAATTCAAGCGCTTTCCTACTACTGGGCGCATCGCGCAGATTCGATAGCGATCCTCTTGCCCGAGCTGTGCTGTGCGCGCGGCGCGGAATTATTTTGCGCGAGCCGCTTTCCAATCGCCGGTTTTGCCGCGGCCTGACATCGTGCCGGACATGGAGTCGCCGTCGACTGTGCCGGTGTAATCGAGCGGGATGCCTGCGGTGACGTGGAATTTGATGTTGTTGCCGTCGATCGTGCCGGCGATGGTGCCGGATTGGCGCGGGCCTTTGAAGGTGCCGGTGATTTTGCCGCCGTCTTGCGCCAGGGTCATGGATTGCTTGGCATTGCCGGTGTCGCCGCTGACATTGATGGTCCAGCTGCCGGCGACGTTCGCGGGCTTGTCTTGAGCTGCGGCGGCGCTGGCGACAATGACGAGAAAGAATAAATAACGCCAGGATTTTTCCAAGGCCTATTCTGCTTTTCATTATTTCCTCCAACGTTTTTCTTAGGGCGCCGAGTGGCGCTTCGTTTTTGTGTGGAATCAGTTTTTTGGGCTAACGCGAAACGATTCGATCGAGAAATCTACTGAATGCGGTCGGGCGCCGGGGCTGAAGTATCTCCCTGATATGCTGCGCGCCGCAATTAATTTTTACCGATTGTCGGGGATGGTCGTTTCGATTGACAGGGTTGCGCGCGGCGGTATACATTCCGCGAGCTAATCCGACTGAAATCAGAATCTGAGGGAATCGCTTCGCCACACGCGCGGGCGAATTTTGCGTCCCAGCAAACGAGGGAGTGCGGTCTGAATGCCCCGCCTGTTCCTTACAGCCGTTTTACTTCTCCTGACGGCTGCTCGCGCCTTGGCACAGGAAGCACCGCAGGATTCACCAGCGGTTCTTACCCTGACAGCGGCGATCGCCGAAGCGCAGCAAAATAACCGGTCGATCAAAATTTCGATTCAGGGCGTGCTGTACGCGAACGACGCGATTCTGGCGGCGAAGACGCAGCGCTATCCGCAGTTCAATGTGCAACTGATCGGGTCCGGACTGCTGCAAGCGATCAATGTCAGCGTTCCGGAAAATGCGTTCGGGCCCGTGAATGGGTCGCCCGTGCCGCCACAGAACACCGTAATTACCACGGAACCAAAATTCTCGGCGCTGGCTTTCATTCAGGCTTACCAGCCGCTCTCGCAACTCTACAGCGCGCATTTGAATATTCAACTGATGAAAGTGGGAAAGCAATTGAGCGAGGAACAATTGCGGCAGCAGCGGCAGCAGATCACGAACTCCGTGAAAGAGGCTTATTACGGTCTGTTGCAGTCGCAGAGCGCGCTGGAGGCTGCGCAGGAGAATTTTAAGGCGCTGCAGGAAGTGGACCGGACGACTGACCGATACGTGCAGGAAAAAACGGCGCTGCCGTATCAGTCGACGGGCGTGAAAGCGCAGTTGGCGCAGGCGGATTTGCAGGTGATCACGCTGCAAGACACTCTCGAAACGCAAAAAGAGAATTTGAATGATTTGATGGGCGCGAGATATCCGGACGGAGTTTCAGTTGGGCGGCGTGCCGGAGGCCCTTCCCGAAGAACAGAATCTGGAACTGGCGCGCAAGACGGCTCTGGCAAACCGCACGGAGATTCGACAGGCACAATTCAAGATTGACCAAGCAGTGTATTCGCGGCGACTGCAGAAAGCGCAGTACATTCCCGAGGTGGGGATTCAGTACCTTTTTTTTCACCCTTCACGATCCAGGGATTTCCGTCCGCTGTGAATTCGCTGGGAATTTCGCTCAAATGGGATGTCTACGACTGGGGCAATAAGCGGCACCTGATGGATGAGAAGCAGAGAAACATCGAACAGAGCCAGTTGAATTTGACCGAGACGCAGAGCCAAGTGGTGATCGATCTGGACAACCGTTTTCGAAAACTGCGAGAAGCGCGAGCGGGTCTGAAAGTGGCGCAGCTTGGGCAGGAAGCGGAGAAGCAAAAGCTGCAGGTGGTGATGGAGCAATACAAGCAGAAGGCGGCGCTACTCAGCACACTACAAACGGAGCAGGCGAACATGGCGCAAGCCGAGGCGCAGTATGAGCAAGCGCTATCTACCTTTTGGAGCGCGCGTTCGGAATTCGAGAAATCGCTGGGCGAGGATTAGATGCGAAGAATGCGAAGTTACCACCGGGGGCTACCGTCAGTTTGTTGTTTACTGATCGCCTGCATTCTCGGCGGATGCGAATCCGCTGATAAAGCGCCCGAGAAGCCGCTGATTCCCGTGACGGTTACTGAGGTGGAGGAATATTCCGGTCCTGAGGGCGTGACGTACTCGGCGAGTATTGTGCCGTACGATCAGGTGAATGTTGCGTTCAAATCGGCTGGATACGTGACGACGATTTTGCAGCGCAAAGGTGTGGACGGGCGGGAGCGCAATTTGCAGCAGGGCGACTGGGTAAAGAAAGGCGAGGTGATGGCGCGGGTGCGCGAGTCGGATTACCAGCATGCGGTCGAGCAGTATCAGGGACAGCTGGAGCAGGCACAGGCCGGAGCGGTGAAGTCCAAACAGGATCTTGGGCGCGCGCAGGCTCTTTACAAGGCGAACGCCATGACGCAGTCCGACTACGATGCTGCGAAAGCGCAGAACGACTCGAGCCAGGCCTCTGTGACGACGGCGCAGGCGGTTGTCGACCAGGCTCAGCAGTCGTTGAGCGATTGCGAACTGCGAGCGCCAACGGATGGCCAGATTCTGAACCGCAATATCGAGCTTGGAGCGTTGGTAGGGACAGGTACGACCGGGTTCACGATGGGCGAGACCAAGCGCGTGAAAGCGGTTTTTGGAATTCCGGACACGGTGCTTGCTTCCGTGACGCTAGGTAAGAAACAAGGAATTCAAACGGAAACCTACTCGCAGGAGTTTTATGGCCAAGTGACCGCAATCGCGCCTCAAGCAGACCAGAAGAGCCGGACGTTTCAGGTGGAAGTTACCATTCCGAATTCAAACGACCTTCTAAAATCCGGAATGGTGGCGACTCTCGATCTAGGCCAGCCGAAGTTGACGTCGCCCGTGCCGGTGGTGCCGCTTGGAGCGATCGTTTCCGCTCCGGATGGAGCGAGCAAATTATTCAACGTATTTGTTGTCGTGCGGGATGGGGACAAGGACGTGGCGAAGAGGCGAACCGTTCAGCCGGGCATGACGTATGGAGACATGGTGTCGATTACAAAAGGCCTCAGCGCAGGCGATCGGGTGATTTCGAACGGGGCGACTCTGGTAAACGACGGACAAGTGGTGCGGGTGGTTCCTTAAGTCTTCAGGCAACCGAAGAGACCAACGGATGGCACACCGAAGCGACGCGGATTACATCCAGAACGAGCGAGATACAGCTCGATTCTTCGTCGAAAACCGCCAGGTTTCCGGAATTCTGCTGCTAGCCACATTTGCTCTTGGAATTTACGGTTACACGCAGATGCCCAAGCGGAAAGACCCGGATATTCCGGTGCGCGTGGCGTCGGTGCAGACGCAGTGGCCCGGAGCCACGGCGGAGCAGGTGGAACAGTTGGTCACGGGGCCGATTGAATCGAGCATCGCCCAAAACCCAAACATACGCGCGCCGAAGGGCGGCGATTTTGGCATCAAGTCGCTCTCGATACCGGGCCTTTCGATCATCCAGGTGCAGCTTTCCGACAGCGTGAAGGATTCAAAGAAGGAATTCAGCGACATGAACTTGAAGCTGAATTCTCTGAGCCTTCCGCAGGGCGCGGGGCCAATCAAGTTCAACAGCGATTTCGGAGACACTGCGGCGCTAATGCTGACGGTTGCGAGTCCGCTGGAGGATCCGACGGCGATTGCGGTGCGTGGCTACGCGATTGGGGCGGTGCTTGGGCGAGTGCGCAAAGAGCGGCGCGGAAAGGCCAGTGGCATTCCAGTCTCACTTATTTATTGCTACCCGCTCACAGTTCCGCAAGAAGCTGTCCAAAGAAATGTACGAGTATTCATTCAGTCCGCCGTAGCGCGCGGAATTTTGAGCCAAGCGCAATTCGTGAGTGGCCCCGGATTCGCCGCAGTCGACGGATTCACAAAGCAGACCGACGCGGAAATCTATGCCTACATAAAGTATTACGTCGAGACGAATGTGCACGAATCCGAGATCCATCCGGATACGTGGCCTCCGGTGGTAGTTCACGATCCGAGCAATGTGGGCTCCCAACTCGCTGCCGCGCCGGGAAACAAATACACGTATCGCCAATTAGACCAATATACGGATCTCCTCTCCCGCACGATTTTGGGAGCGCCGGAAGTCTCGCGAGTGGATCGAAATGGCGTGCTGCAGGAACAAATTTATCTCGACTATTCGCAGGAGCGGTTGGCCTCATACGGGTTGCAGCCATCGAATCTGAAAGGGATTTTGAACGCCCGCAATATCACGCTGCCCGGCGGAGCACTCGAAACGGGGTCGAAGAATATTCTGGTTGATCCGTCCGGTGAATTCACGAGTACGGCCGACATCGGTAACGTCATCGTAGGAACGTCGACAGCTGGGTCAGCTTTGTACCTGCGAGATCTGGTGGATATTCGCAGTGGATACCAGAGTCCTGCGCGTTATTTGAACTATTACACCTGGCGCGACGGCCAGGGAAAGTGGCAGCGCACGCGGGCCGTGACGCTTGCCGTGCAGATGCGCAGCGGGGAGCAGATCGCGAAGTTCGCGGAGCACGTGCAGGACAAAATCAGCGAGACGAAGAAGTTGCTGCCATCGGACTTGATCATCGCTGCTACATCCGATCAGCCCCGGCAGGTGAAAGAGAACGTAGACCTATTCATGGATGCGCTGTACGAGGCGATCGCTCTGGTAGTGCTCGTATCGCTCATTGGATTCTGGGAATGGCGATCGGCAGTGCTGATGGCGATTTCGATTCCGATCACACTGGCAATGACGTTCGGTTTCGCTCACCTTTTGGGCATTGATATTCAGCAGGTTTCAGTCGCTACATTGATTATCGCGCTCGGGCTTCTCGTAGACGATCCCGTAGTGGCCGGCGACTCGATCAAGCGGTCGCTGGACGATGGCCATCCACCGGTAATCGCGGCCTGGCTCGGACCAACCAAGTTGGCGCACGCGATTTTATTCGCAACAGTCACGAATATCGTCGCGTACCTTCCATTTCTGATGTTGAACGGCACCACGGGCGAATTTCTGTACAGCCTCCCGGTGGTGATGACCTGCGCGCTGGTGGCCTCGCGGCTTGTCTCCATGACGTTTATTCCGTTTCTCGCCTATTACCTGTTGCGCCCGTCGAAGAAAAAAGAAAGCACGATGGAGGAACGCGAAACGACGGGATTCACAGGCTTTTACTACCGCGTGGGAAAATTTGCGATTGATCATCGCTGGCCTGTTTTTGGAGCATCACTGCTCTTCCTGGTTCTCGGTGGATTTTTCGGGCATCGATTGAAGACGCAGTTTTTCCCGGACGATGTGCAGTACCTGTCGTTCCTGGACGTCTGGCTGCCAAATGATGTGCCATTGACGGCGACCAATCGGTCTGCCATCCAGGTGGAAAATCTGCTGAAGGCAACGGCCGAAGCTTACGCGAAAGAACACCCCGGTAAGGACGGGAAACCGCAGCCGGTGTTGAAATCGCTGACGACATTCGAAGGCGGGGGCGGGCCGAGGTTCTGGTTTTCGGTGACGCCGCAATTGCAGCAACTGAACTACGCGCAGGTGATTGTCGAGTTGTACGACAAGGAAGACACACCGAAACTGATAGGCGCGTTTCAGGATGCGATTTCGAGAAATGCGCTCGGAGCGCGCGTGGACGTACGCCAGCTGCAGACAAACCCGGTAGATTATCCGGTGGAATTGCGAGTTACCGGACTCGCGGATGTGAGCGCGCTCGACGAAGCAAAGGATATCGCGACGTTGCGTTCCATCGCCGACAAGGTGACTGCGATTCTTAGCGCCGTTCCCGCGTCAGCTCGCGTGCGCGATGATTGGGGGCCGAAAGGCTTTCAAGTTGAACTGAAAGTGGACCCGGACCGGGCAAACCTGGCGGGCGTGACGAACCAGGATGTGGCGAATTCATCGAGCACGGCGCTGAGCGGCGCATCGCTAACAACTTTGCGGCGCGGCGATCAACAGATTCCCGTGGTTGCGCGACTGCGCATGGAAGAGCGCGTGAATCTCTCCGACGTTCAAAATCTCTATGTGTATTCATCACAATCGAACAACAAAGTGCCGCTGCTCGAAGTCTCATCCGTCGAAAACACGCTGCGGAATATGCGCATCCGGCGCCTCGAGCATTTTCGGACGATTTCCGTGCAGAGCTTCACGCAACCCGGATTTCTGGCTTCGGAAGTGTTCACTCCCGCCGCGCCGAAACTAAAGGAAGTGGAGGATTCACTGCCACCCGGCTACAAGATCATCGTGAGCGGCGAGCAGTCCAAGCAGGTGGACGGATTCAGGAATTTGACCGTGGTGATGGCGATTTCGATTGGGATGATATTTCTTGCGCTTGCCTTTCAATTCAAGCATTCAATCAAGCCGATACTGGTCCTGGCCGCCGCGCCATATGGAGTGAGCGGAGCGCTGATCGCGCTATACATCATGGGCTCTCCGTTTGGATTCATGGCTTTTCTCGGAATTGCGAGCTTGATTGGCGTGATTGTGAGCCACGTGATTGTTCTTTTCGATTTCATCGAGGAGATGCACGAGAAAGGCGAGCCGCTCGAACAGGCGTTGCTGGACGCAGGTATTGTGCGGCTGCGACCGGTGATGATCACGGTGGGCGCAACGATCTTGGCGCTCTTCCCACTTGCGATTCACGGCGGGCCGCTGTGGCAGCCGCTTTGCTACGCGCAGATCGGAGGGCTGGGGGTGGCCACGTTCATCACGCTGCTGCTGGTGCCCGTGCTCTATTCGATTTTTGTGCTCGATCTGAAGATTGTGACTTGGGGCAAAGTGGAGGCGCATTCGGCGGCTCCAATCAGTCTCCATCCGAAGGGAGAACTACCGTCATGAATCGCGGTGCGAAAATTATTCCGCTGGTGGTTCGAGCTGCTTTCCCCCTGGGCATTCTACTTGCGTGCGGAAGCTTGATTCCCTCCGCCTTTGCACAAAGCGAGGCCTCGACACCGCCCGCTCAAAAAGACGCGGACGTGATGCTTCAGATGAGCCGTTCATTTCAAGATCTGGCCAAGCGTGTGTCGCCGGCGGTGGTTGAAGTGCTCGTGACAGGCTACGGCTCGCCTAGCGACGAGGACGAAAAGGCTTCGACTGCGTTGGGGCGGGAGCGGGCGGTGGGATCTGGAGTGATTGTGGATCCGGATGGATACATCGTGACAAACGCTCACGTGGTGAAAGGCGCGGATCGTGTGCGCGTGGCGTTGACGCCGCCAATCACCGGCGAATCGCAAGCGGAAGGTTTGCTGAAGGCGCGCGGGAGGATCCTGCCGGCACGAATCGTGGGAGTGAGCAAGCTGATCGACCTCGCGGTGCTGAAAGTGGAAGCAACCGGTTTACCGACGCTTCCGATCGGCCGGTACAACCGAGTGCAGAAGGGTGAAATCGTGCTGGCGTTTGGGAGCCCGGAAGGTTTGCAGAATTCCGTTGCGTTTGGCCTAGTGAGCTCGGTGCTGCGGCAACAGAACCCGGACGACCAAATGGTGTACATACAGACGGATGCTGCAATCAATCCCGGAAACAGCGGCGGCCCGCTGGTGGATGTGGAAGGCAACGTGGTGGGCATCGACACGTTTATTTATTCGAAGTCCGGAGGGAATGAAGGTTTGGGATTCGCCATTCCGGGCGGCATCGTGCGGTTTGCGTATGAAGAAATTCGAAAATATGGAAGAGTGCGGCGGCGCGCGATCGGCGCGGATCTTCAGTCGCTAACGCCAGAGCTGGCCGACGGCCTAGGATTATCGACAGAGGTGGGCGCGATTGTTTCCGATGTGGAACCCGGCGGACCTGCGGATCGGGCGGGATTAAAAACGGGCGACGTGATTGTGAGCCTCGATGGATTCCCGGTTAACAATGTGCCGCTTTTTACTTTGGGGCTGTATGTGCTGAATTCGGGCGGCTCGGCGAAGCTCGAAATCCTGCGCGGTGCGAAAAAAATTGAGGCCGATGTGGCGGTTGTCGAGCCGAAGAGCGACCCGCAGCGACTGTCCGAGATGGCCGAACCGGCTAAGGGGCTGATTGCTAGATTGGGGATCGTGGGCATCACAGTTACGCCGGAAGTGGCTGAATTTCTGGGCAGCCTGCGCATGCCTTCAGGGGTGGCGGTAGCGTCGCTGGTATCTGATCAGCTGGCGGTTGATTCCGGACTGGCAGAGGGGGACGTGATTCACACTCTGAACCGCGTGCGAATCACTACCGTGGACGATCTTCGGGCAGCTTTCGCGAGCCTGAAACCAGGAGAGCCCGCTGCGATGCTGGTGGAAAGGGCCGGGAAGTTCACGTATTTGACGTTCGAAATGGAATAACGAACGGAATATTCCCGAGGCCGCGGCTTTTTTTTTGCGGTTTCTCTCAGCGCTTCTGATAATTAGCGTTTTGCGTTGCGACTGTGAGTTGTTTGCTGACGCCTTCGACCGTCGTGCTGGATACGTGGTTTGTTCCGTCGGGGAGGCGATCAAATCTTACGGTGAGATTCATGCCGTCGCTCGGGCCGTCCATGTAGGAAGCGATCTGGATGCTTTGGAGCTGCTTCTGTTCCTTATCGATCGTCAGAGTCATGGAATCGCCTGGCTTCACGTAGTCGTGGATGACGAGCTTTAGGCCGCCTGGTCCGGGCGACATGGAAATGTTTCCTTTGGCATAGGCGGCTTGAATTAGATCTTTGTCGGGGGGAACGTACTGCTGGGCAAGAGCCTTCATTTGTTCGGCATAGTCCTCATACTCTTCCTTTTTCTTCTCTATCACCCTTTGCTTTAGCCGGCCACCGCGGCCTCCAGAATCCTGGGGTTGCGCCGCCGGCGCGGGATCCAAAGAAGTCTTCTGCGGCTTTCCATCCGGGCCGTTTTGAACCTGGAAGTGCTGTTGCTTTTTCTCCTGCCCTTTCAAGCTGATCGTGACGGTTTCGACCCATGTGTATTGCGCGAGGGCCTGCTTGTTCTTCGCCATCGATTCTTTCAATTGCGCAACTTCTTGTTGGAGACCACCTTCCTGAGCGTAGAGCGCCCAAGCGGAAGCAAATGACGCGACAAAAAGAAGGGAAAGCAAACTCTTGCGTGACATTTTCGATCTCCTTGAAATTTGAAACGAGAACAGGATTACGACATCCAGTCCGGGCGCACTTTTATACGTCTGACGGTGGCTTGTGTAAAGACAATAAGTCTGTAGAGGAAACGAGAAACGACTAACTGTCTTCAGGCTAGCAGCTAGTCCGGAAGCCGAAATACGAGCCTGATGTCGTCTTGGACTGGAATGCGGCGACCTTCAAAAAGCGTCGGGCCGTAGCGCCACTCGCGAACAGCATTCACGGCCGCTGCCACGAGCGGTTCCGGGCCACTTACCGGCTGGACGCTTTGGACGTTCCCGTCCGCGCTAATCACGGCGTGCAGTCGTACCGTGCCTTCAATCCCCTGCTCCTTGGCTGCGGCCGGATAGAAAGGTGAAACTCGTCTCAGTGGCCGGCCAACCACTAAATCTTTTGCTGGCGGTTTTTGCGCATTATGAGGCACCGGGATGGAACGCCGGGAACTGATCGCGACTGTGGAGGAGGCGCTAACGGCTTCTTCCGGCAGGCTTATTGCTGCGCTTGGAGTCGCTACTGGCCGCGGCATACTCACCGGCGCTTCAGTCCGCCGCACGGGGGGCCGGGTCTCGCTGGCCGGGGGAGTGCTTCGAGCCTCTACACGCGGTGGAGCCGGCGTTTGGAGCGGATTCGTCCGCGGAGGAACGGTCGCCGGGGGATTCGCAGCGACCGCAGGAGGGGGCGGAGCGACCTTTGGGGGTGGACGGAGTATTTTCTTTGATTCGCTCGGTGTTCGCGGCTGATATCTGCTCAGGCGTGGCCTCCACAATGTTCTGAAGACGAATCGTACCCGTAAGACCGTCGAAAACACCGGTGATCAATACATCTTTGCCCAGAAAAGTGGCGGCTCTCTGCTGGTCATCGATGTGGTACCAGACATCGTCCTCGTAATCCTTTAGCACCAGGCGTACTTGGTTCTGGGATACCACCCGGCCGCCAAATCTCTGCGGTTTGGGCTGCCCCTGGATGACAACCTGTTGCCAGAGATTCGCCGGCAGTGCGCGAGATGCTGGCAGGACAGTGCAGAGGAGAATCGCTACGACCGCCAGGCCCACAGCGGTTCTGTTCATTTTTGCCCTCGGTTATCAAGCAGGAAAGTACAGCAGGTGGGCAGCAGTCATAGGCCCCATCAAAGCCGACTTTCCTCTGATGAATGGCCGGGGATACCACGTTAGCGAAGAAATCTGCGAAAGTAAATGGGCGTACGATGCCCGCGGATACGAATAGTTCCCTACCAGTTGGGGCGATCTTTGTGGAACCTCATGCGAATTGGCCGTAACTTCTCCTGCTGCCAACCATGCTCAGGACATTCGAGCCTGCGCGGAAATTGCTTCGCGCCGGGCACAGGCCTGGCCACGAGTCCCGCACCGCATTTCGCGCACTTCATCGTAGCCGAATCCTTTTCGACAGGCTAACCTCAATAAGGTACAAGTATTCTTTCAAGAATGCGGCTCTTCTGAAACGTCAGGATGCACACGAAACTCCGCTCGGAGCATGATTGAGGAGGGTAAATGAGCAAAAGCATTTTAACCGGTTTGGGGCTTGCTATAGTGCTGAGCCTATCGTTAGCGGCCTGTCAGGATACAAAAGCGCGCCAGGAGAACGAACAATTAAAGGCGCAGGTATTGCAATTGCAGAAAGACGCCGGTGACTTGGGAAATCGCATCGACGTTCTGACGAAGGAAAACACCGAGCTAAAAGCGGAAAACGAACGTCTGAAAACGAAACATCCAGCGAAAAAATCGTCTAAGTCCAAACATCGGCACACTAAATCCAAGGCGGCCACGAGCGCTCAGGATTGAAGTGTAATCCCGACACCGTAGGAAATTTGAAAATTGCGTGAAACGCTCGGGCTGCCTGAAACACTATCTCTGGACAGAACAGCCAGCGGAGAAGCCTGGATCCGGGTGCTTGCAAAGCATTCCACAGCCGCGCCGATGAGGTTCAATAAATACTGTCGAAGGTGAATATGTCCATAGCGTCGAAAATGCAGCCGGAAACCCAAGATCCGGTGAAGGTTGACCCCGAACACTACAGAGTTGAATTCGAAAACGAGAAGGTGCGCGTACTGCGCATCAAGTTTGGGCCGCATGAGAAATCTGTCATGCACGGACACACCTCTGCAATCGAAATAAACCTGACAATCGCTCATCTCCTCGTCACCTATCCAGACGGAAGGGCGGAAAACATTCATGCCAAGGCCGGGCAAGTTCGCCTATCCCCGACAGCCGAGCGGCAGCCTGAAAACCTAAGCGACTTTCCGTACGAGGCGATTGCGATCGAGTTGAAATAACCGGTCGAATTTCCCTTCGAGCTAGAAGCTGATCTTCAGAATCTGGCCGTTATTGCCCACGAACCAACCATCATGCGGGTCCGCGAAGGCAACAGCCCAAAAACCGCTTACATCGGGTAATACGATCCAGGTGCGCCCTTCGTCGGGAGTCCAGGCTGCTTCTCCGGACGTGAAGTCCGGCTCTGTTTCGGTGGTAATCACGACGGCACGGTCATGTTCGTGTCCGAATTCTTGACCGAAGCCAAAGGGAAAACCGTCGCCGTTGTTGCGAGCGCCGCGGACATAGGCCAAGCAGAAAATCGCGCCTTGTACGGGCGGCTTGTTCGTCAGAGTCCACGTTTTGCCGCCGTCGTTCGAGGTTGCTGTATCGGCTGCTGTGTTGGAAGCGAGATCGCCGCCGCCCACGATTCCGTTGCGCGAGTCGCGGAAAGCGACCGAGACTGCGCCAGCGCTGGGCGAACTCACGAGCGGCGTGTCATACGCGTTCCAACTATGTCCTCCGTCGCGAGTTGCGAGAATCCTTGCAGTTGAAGAGCCGCCAGTGGCGATCCATGCATTGGTCAGGTCTTGAGTTGCGATGCAGGTCCCACTGGCGGCAAACGACGCTTCGCCCGTTAGCGCGGGAGGCATATTGTTGGCAATCGATTGCCAAGTCATGCCGTCGGTTGTGCGGATGTCAGGAAACACCCCGTTCACTGAATCGCTGTGGGTGATGCCACGGTTCGGGGTCCAGAACGCGAAACAGTCGTAGAACGCATTCGCATTCTGATTGGTGAACTCGATTTTCCAGGTCGCGCCACCGTCGACGGTTTTGTAGATGCGGAAATCAGTGGCGTTATCTCCAATGGACATCAGGTAAGCGATTTTATCGCTCACGCCAAATACATCGCGGAACTGAAGGGCTTCAGCTCCCGGTACGACGGCAGACTTCCAGGTCTGGCCTCCATCTGTCGTCACGACGTAAGTACCGCCAGCTCCGGCCGCCCAGACAATGCGGGAGTTCACTGGGCTGACTGAGATCAGCAGTTGCGTCGTGCCACTCTGTTGTGGGGTAAGTTTTGGTTGATGGATTTTTCCGGGGTCTTGCGCGAAGCCAACGGTTGCGGAAGCTGCAACGAGAAAAGCAGCCAGAAAAAACTTGAACATTGGAGTCCCCCTGAACGGAAGTGGGCGTGGGGAAGCAAGTATAGGAATGCCGCAGGCGGGTGTCAATAACGCGTCAACACGGGAAGACTCGCTGGCTTCCGCAATTCTTAAAATGAAGTGGCTTTTACAAATTGAACGCGTACAGCAGAAATCGCGTGACGAACAGATCAACAACTAGAACAACGACGGAAGAAACCACGAATGCGGTAATCGTGGCGCGGCCTACGCCGGCGGTGCCGCCTTTCACTCGAAATCCCTCATGACAACCCACCGTCGCAATGATGAATCCGAAAATAACTGGTTTTGCGAATCCCATCACAAGATCTCCAAACACCAGCGCGTGAACAGCGCGCGTCCAGAACTGTTCTGCGCTGAGATGGAGCGTGATAGTCGCCACCGCAAATCCGCCAAGCAGCCCCGCGCAATCGCCCACTGCAACGAGCAAAGGAAGCACCAGCACCATAGCAAGCACTCGGGGGGTCATCAGTTTGCGGATCGGGTCAATGCCGAGGCCTCGCATCGCATCCACTTGCTCCGTGACGACCATCGAGCCCAGCTCGGAAGCCATTCCGGTAGCGTTGCGGCCCGCCACCAAAAGCGATGTGAACACGGGACCAAGCTCGCGGAGGAGAGCGAGCGAAACCGCGTCGCCAGTTAGAGCCGTCGCGCCGAAACGGCTAAATTGCGACGAAGAATTCAGAACAACCACCCCACCGACGCAAACGAGGGCGACAATGACAATCAGCAATGAACCCACTCCAATTTGGTCCATCTGCACGATCATGTCGCCGGTGTAGCGCGTCGTAGTGAAGATGTCTTTCACCGATTGAAGAGTGAGCAGCGTATAACTCTGGAACGAGAGGACCTGCATTTTCGTTGCATGTTCGACGTTGGACAAAACCGAACGGATGTTCACAATTGTGCTCCTGTCACGAAACGTGACACTTCGGTGCGTTGAATCTATGTCTATGAAGGTTGCTGGAAGGGGAACATATAACAGGATAGCTCGGCGCAAAAGCCACCATTCTGAAAAATGTGGTTTGATGCCTTTATTGGATACTGGTCAATTTTGACGGGGATCATCCGAGCCGTTAGGACTCAGATCCTCGAAGCTGAGGGAAAGATGGTGAGAGACTACTGGACGTGAGCGATCTGATGCGTTGATCCTTGGCCGCTGTAACCACGATTCAATTCTCGGGAGTCGCGGATGCGCCGATCTCTTGAGGAGACTGAATGGCTCGTGCGTTTTCACGGCGCGACTGTAGGAACTTGAGAAATTCTTCCACACCTGCGCCGGACTTCACTGAGACATCTAGAATTACCATTCCGGGCCGCACTGCCTGGATGCTGTGGTTGGCCGCCGGGGCATTAAAATCAACTGCCTCGGCCAAATCGATTTTGGTAATCACGGTTACGTCAGCACTGTTGAAAATCGTGGGATATTTGAGCGGCTTGTCTTCGCCCTCCGTAACGGACATGAGAACGAGTCGAAGGTCTTCGCCGAGATCGTAGGAAGATGGACAGACGAGATTGCCCACATTCTCGATGAAGAGGAAGTCGAGCTCGTCGAGCTTCCAGCCTTCGAGGGCGCTCTGCACCATGGCGGCTTCGAGGTGGCAGACGGTTCCGGTGACAATCTGTTTTACCGGGGCCTGGCTGCGCGCGAGCCTGACCGCGTCATTTTCCGTGGCGAGATCGCCCACTAGGGCGGCCACGCGAAACCTTTGCCCAAGTAGAGTCAGCGTTTTCTCGAGAAGCGCCGTCTTCCCGGCCCCAGGGCTCGATACCAGACTTACGACGAAAACACCTGCATCGTGGAATCGCTGGCGAAGAGCGCGAGCTGTCACATCGTTTTGCTTTAGAACGTTCTGGCGCACCTCGACCATGCGTGTCGGAGAACTCACTCATCCACCTCCAGGCCCACCACCAAAAGCTCTTTTCCTTGAACGACATCACCTGTGAGCGTGCCGCAATCAGCGCAGCAGAACGATTGCAGCGAGTGAACTGGCCGGTTCGCATTGCAATGAGGGCAAAAAACCAGCACTGGAACCTCCTCCACGATCAGGCGCGAACCTTCGAGTGGGGTGCGCTCGCACGCCATTTCATAGGACGCGAAAAGCGCGTCCTTCACCACGCCGGAAAGCAGACCCAATTTTAAATGCACGGCTCTGATTAGAACACCGCCTCTTCGGCTGGATTCTTCCTGGGCCATATCGACGATGTTCATGGCTATCGAAAGCTCGTGCATCAGTGGTGGCCTTATCGAGAAAATGATTCCTTCAGACTCAGTGATTCAGCGCCGTCAAATTGGCCGAATGATGCGAGGGCTGCCTGTCCGAGACTGATGCCGCCATCGTTGGGCGGGACTACATGATTCGTCCAAATTTGAAAGGGCGTCGACCCGAACGCCGATTTCAGATCCTCGAGCAAGAGTTCATTCTGAAAAACTCCGCCCGAAAGTACGATCGTATCGGAATCATGTCGTGCGCAGAGCGCGGCCGCAGAATTAAAGACACCGAGTGCCACGCCTTTTTGAAAGGCTCGGGCGCATTGGCTGGCTTCGCGCCCAATAAGACGGTCCTTTGCCAAATTCCCGAGGAGGGGACGAAAGTCGAGCTGGTCGTTTTCAAAAGGAAATGGATACGCACCGGCGGACGGAGAGCGGCGAGCCATTTGCTCCAGCCACATCGCGGCTTGGCCTTCAAAGGTTGTTTCGCGGGTGAATCCGAGCAACGCGGCGGCCGCGTCAAAGAGGCGACCTATCGAAGTAGTCGTGAATGTTCTCACCCCTTTGCGAATTAATTCCATCGCGCTCTGGAAGCGTTCGGGAAAATAGAACGGCGCGGCGGCAAGGTCCGGCAATTCTTCCAGTTGCGCCAGGAATCCGGCCGCTGCTTGTACCGGATAGTGCGCCGCAGCATCGCCACCGGCGAGGATCGCTCGACGAAGGTGAGCTATGCGTTCGAAGCCTGTGCTGATGCTTCCCGCGAAAATTTCACCGCCCCAGATTGTGCCGTCGCCGCCGTAGCCCGTCCCATCAAAACAAAAGCCCACAACGCGCTTGTTCCATTCGCCGCGCTCTGCGAGGACGGAAGCAATGTGCGCGCGGTGGTGCTGCACGCTTCGCGTTTCGGATGAGGCAAGCGCCGACGCATGCGTGGTGGACGCATACTGCGGATGGCAATCGTGAACGACGAGGAGTTGGTCCCAGCCAATCTCGTAGATCGAAACCAAATCTTCAATGGTTTGCTGAAACGCTTGGAGAGATTCGAAATGTTCGAGGTCACCAATGTGCTGGCTCACGAATGCTTGCCCATGAACGACGAGCGTGACCGTGTTTTTCAAATCGGCACCGAGCGCCAGAATAGGGCGCTTGGATGGAAAGACGGCGACTGCGCTGGGCGCGTATCCGCGGGACCGACGGAGAACTACCGGACCAAAAGCTCCTGCACGAGCAATTGAATCGTCAACTCGCCTTGCGATAGGGCGCTCGCCTATCAAAAAGGCATCCGTAACGCCGGAGAGGCGATCGAGAGCGTCCGCGTCATCGAAGGCGATCGGTTCGCTCGAACGGTTCGCGCTCGTCATCACGAGAATTTCCGGCGCGCCTGCGGCAAACAACAAATGATGAAGAGGCGTATAGGGCAGCATGACGCCGAGTTCGTTATTATCCGGTGCGACTTCCGGCAGATCCGCTTTCGCTGTGGCGAGCACTATCGGACGCGCTGTGGAAGTCAGCAATGTCTCTGTCTCGTCGGAAACGCTGACAAGGGATCTGGTGATATCCAGGTTTTTTGCCATCAACGCAAAGGGCTTTTCTTTGCGATATTTTCGATTGCGGAGCTCACGCACCGCCGAAGCGTTTCTTGCGTCACACGCAAGGTGATAGCCACCAAGCCCTTTTACAGCGACGATGTAGCCGGACGCCAGCATCGTCGCGGCGCTGCGAATGCTGGTTTCACTGCCGCGAGTCGTCGTGTTACCGACTTGCAGGTAATATTCCGGCCCGCATCCGCGGCAAGCGACGGGCTGCGCGTGAAACCGCCGATTGTCGGCGTTGTGATACTCGCTGGCACAGTGTTCGTCGAGCGGCCAAAGCCGCATGGTGGTGTTCGGGCGATCGTATGGCAGAGCGAGGACGACCGAATAGCGAGGGCCACAGTTCGTGCAGTTGATGTAAGGATAGAGGTGCCGCCTGTCAGCGGGATCAAACAGCTCGCGCACGCAATCATTGCAAATCGGAAGGTCTGCCGAGATTCGGGCCGTGAGGTGGTCGTTGTTCCGGCGGCTCTCGCGAATCGTAAATTCGTTGCACCCGACGGGAGCGGAAGACTCCACTTCGATGTTGGAAATTTGCGCCGCCGACGGCGGCGCGGCTGTCAACTCCTCCAGGAATGCCTTTAAACCATTGTCCGCGCCCTCTACAAAAATCTCGACTCCTTCTTCTCCATTCAGCACCCAGCCGGCGAGAGTGTTGGCGCGAGCGAGGCGGTACACGAACGGGCGGAAACCCACGCCCTGCACCACGCCGCGAACTTTAATGGAACAGGCACTCGCCATGCAGGATCACTCCAGGTTGACGATGCAACCGCGGCCTTGCCAGCCGATTTGAATCACCTTGTCGCCATCAACGAGAACTGGAACGGTGCGCTGGCCAATTGCGAGAGCACGCATTCGCTCTCGCGCGGCCGCGTCGGTTTCCACATCGTATTCCACGAAATCAGTTCCCTTCCATTCGAGCCATTCCCGCATTTCCTGCGTGTACTGGCATGTTTTCGTTCCGTAAAGCTCAAGCGTCGCCACGGCTGAGCACCTCTAACCCCTCGCGGATTACGTGATACACCGAGGCTTGAATTTCCTGAATGCGCGGAATGTAGTCGGAGCGAACGATCAACGGAAAATCAGCGAGACCGCGGCGGTGTATTTCGCCGCCGTCGTAACCCAGCAGCGCTACTGTCAGCAGCTTGCGCTTGCGAGCCTCTTCGAGAGCCATAATGATGTTTCGCGAACCGCCGCTTGTGGAAATTGCGATGGCCACATCGTTGGGCTGGGCCTGCGCGATCATCTGCCGCAGGAAGATCACTTCTGTGCCGATATCATTGGCGATCGCGGTGATGTTTGCCGGTTCAAGTGCGAGCGAAACAGCGGGAATAGGTCTCCAGTTTGATGGCGGCGAAACGCAATCGATGGCCCAATCGTTGGCATCCGTAGCCGATCCGCCGTTTCCGAAAATGATCAGCTTGCCGCCGTGATGAATGCGTTCGGCAATTGCGGAAGTGGCATTGCTGATTTGCTCCCCTTCCTCCTGGGCCACTTGTGCGCGGAGCCTGGCGTCGTCGGCCACCTTCATGCGAATTGAATCAGCAACCTGTGCAGTGGTGTCGGAGGTCAGCTGCTTCTCGCGGCCTAGAAAAGGATAAAGAAATTCCGCCTCACCGACGTCGTGTCCCAATTCGCGATGCTCGAAGAAGACGTGCACCGTCTCCCATAGCGTGTGGTAAAGGACTTCGACTAATTCCTGCTGGATGAAAGGATCCGCATTCGAAGTAGGAATCGTGTATGACCCTTCGAGGCCGGGAAAAGCGAAGGTCATCGCGCCGCGCGATTTGGCAGCATCTAGCGCAAGCCAGACTGACGGATCGCCTTCGGGAGGGCCGAAGCCCATGACCATGTCGTCGGGACGAACAATGGCCTCAAGCCACGGCCGGAAAAGGATCGAGAGATCGAGGGCGGGGAGGGCACGCTTTCCGACGATGACCGGGTGCACAAATTCGACGGAGACGTGTTGAGCGTCAGTGGCATATGGTCCCTGGCCAAATGCAAGTAAGCGGCCTCCGCGTAGAAAGCGGTCGGACATCTCGCGGCACGCTTCCGCCAAGCGATGCGCCTCTCGCGCAAAAAACGAGTCTAAGATCTGGTTTCTCGCCAGGAGGCGCTGTTCAATTTGTACGGCGAGTTGGCACTTTGTTGCCATTTTTACTTTCAGCACATCGCGCTTGCTGCTTCGCTTAGCAAATGCGTGGCAGGGGATCGCCAACGAGCATGTCGACGATTCGGCTGCCACCATAGCGTGTCGTCACTAGTACGGAGCCGGCAGGCTGTTCACGAATTTCGCCGATGATGCGAGCTTCGGTGCCGCCGGGCATCGAATGAAGCGCACTTAGTGCGGCATCTGCAAGATCCGGAACCACGATGGCGAGGAATTGTCCTTCATTCGCGATATGGAGCGGATCAAGCCCCAGTAGCTCACAGGCTCCGCGTACGGCGTCGTGAACTGGAAGATGGTCTTCAAATAGAATGACGCCCAGCCCGCAGTCCCTTGCAAGCTCGTTGAGCGAAGTAGCAACGCCGCCGCGCGTGGGATCGCGCATCCAGCGAATGCCTGCGCCAGCCGCTGCGACAACAGCTTCGACCAGCGGAAAAACGGACCGCGTATCGGACTCAAGGTCGCCTTCCATATCAAGTTCGCCACGGGCAAGCAAAATTGTGATTCCGTGATCGCCAATAGGACCGGAAAGCAAAACCCTGTCGCCGGGCCGGACCGATTGCGGATTGATCTCGACTCCCGGTAGCGGAGCGCCGAGACCGGTCGTGGTGATGTACATGCTGTCGGCTTTGCCGTGCTCGACGACTTTCGTATCGCCACCGGCAATTCGGACGCCCGCGTATTGAGCAGCGTCGGCCATGGCCTGAACTTCGCGTTGCAATATTTCCGTGCTCAAACCCGATTCGAGAATGAAAGTGACAACGATTGCTTCCGGTCTCGCCCCTGAAACGGCTAGATCGTTGACGGTTCCATTGATAGCAAGTTCTCCGATCGAGCCTCCGGGAAACACGAGCGGCTTTACGACAAAGCTGTCGGTGGTGACGGCCATCTTCGCACCGTTGATTTTCAGGTGGGCGGCATCGGCAAGCGGCTCCGTACTGGCGCCAAAAAGGAGAGGAGCAAATAGCCCTTCCACGAGGCGGCGGCTGGCTTTTCCACCAGCGCCGTGGGCCATCTCAATTTGCGGCTCGCGGAAGCGAATCTTAGGAGGGGCGCTCCCAATCTTTATCTCGCCTTTCACGCCAGCGAGCTGAGAGTCGTCACCAGATTGGCCTTCCGATGTTCGTAATTGAAGTACGCGGCGCATGATCCTTCCGAAGAAACCATCAAAGCACCAACCGGATTTTCCGGCGTGCATTCCTTGCCAAACAACTTACACTGCGCAGGCTTCAAAACGCCTTTCAACACCTCGCCGCATTGCGCGGCTTTGGGATCGGTAACGCGAATTCCCGGAACATGGAATCGCTGCTCGGAATCCCATTCCGCGTATTCATCACGAACGCGAAGCGCTGACTGGGAAATGAATCCCAGGCCACGCCATTCGAAATAAGGCCGGAGTTGAAACGTGTCGGCCATGGCTTTCAGAGCTGCACGATTGCCTTCCCATGGGACGACGCGCTTGTACTGATTTTCCACCTTCGCTTCACCCTTTTGAAGCTGCGCAAGAATCATCACGATGGACTGGAGAAGGTCGAGAGGTTCGAAGCCGCAGACGACGATCGGTTTGTGCTCGTTCTTTGCGATCCACTCGTAAGGCCGGCAACCAATCACGGTGGAAACGTGTCCGGGCCCGATGAAGCCATCCAGGCGCATATCGGGAGAATCCAGGATTGCGCGAATGGCCGGGATGATCGTGACGTGATTACAGAAAACTGAAAAATTGTGAACGCCTTCCGCTTTCGCACGTTGGAGGGTCAGTGCGGTTGAGGGCGCGGTGGTCTCAAAGCCAATGGCAAAGAACATTACGTGCTTTTGCGGATTCATCCTGGCAAGTTTGATCGTATCGGACGGCGAGTAAACAATTCGCACGTCCATGCCGCGCGCTTTGTGTTCGAGTGGGCTGCCGTGCGTTCCGGGAACCCGCATCATGTCGCCAAAGGCGGCGAAGATGACGTCCGGATCCTTCGCGACTGACAGCGCATCGTCGATCCGGCCCATGGGAAGAACGCAGACGGGGCAACCAGGACCGTGAATGAGTTCGATATTCTCGGGGAGGACGTCTTTCAGGCCGAAACGATAGATCGCGTGCGTGTGACCACCGCAAACCTCCATCAGCCTGTAATGACGCTTTGGGTCGGCGAGGCGCCGAATTTCTTCCGCCGCTTTGGTGATCAGCTCCGGGTCGCGAAACTCGTCAACATATTTCATCGTGTGATCCCCGTTCAGCCGGGCTATGGCGAGTGCTTGTCCTGGACCTCTTCAAGTCCATATCCGCGCACTTCTTGCACCGCAGCTTCGCTTTCACCCAACATTTCCAGTGTCCGCATCTGATCGAGGGCGTCTGCTTCGCTGATTTTGCTCATCGCGAATCCCACGTGGATCAAAACCCAATCACCGGGCACCGGGCGGTCGTCTTCGAGAAGCCCGAGATCCACTTTGCGACGCATACCAACCACGTCGACAAGCGCCGAACGTGGATTGTCCGAGGCAATCTCGATTACTTTTCCTGGTATCGCGAGGCACATGTGGCATCCCCCCGGCGGATTCTCGATATCGTCATCAGCGCTCATTTCCGTGTTTTCCTACTGCTTTCGAGCGGTAAAGTCGAATGCGACCTTCACTTCATCTTTGACCTTCAGAGTTCCGCCCGCTACTGAAACGAGCTTGATACCGTAGTCACTCTGACGCAAGCTGAATTCCCCGTACGCCCTGAGAACGTCGCCCGTCACCGAAACCTGCGCCGAAATCGTCTCGCTGCGAGTGATCCCGTGCAGAATCAAATTTCCCGTCACATTCGCGGTGTAGCAATCATCCCCTGACGTGTTCAGTGCCACCTGGTTACTCTCGAAAACGATTTCCGGGTAGCCGGACGTTTCCAGCACATCCTGATTCATCTTGCTTTCAATTTCAGCGCGATCTTTCTGGCTCACGTCGTCGGTGACGGTGAGAGACGCAGATTTGACCGAGATTCGAATCGAAGATTGCTCGGGATTCGACGTAACGAAATTTGCTTCGCCGGTATAGTCGCGAATCGCGAAGGTAGGGCTATGGCCGAGAGAAGAAAACAAACCGGTGGCAAACGCCCGCACCGTAAAACGACTCATTCCAACGTCAATTCGATACCGTACCGCGGCGTCCGTCGCCACCATCTTTGCTCCCGTTGATTCGGCCATTTGATCAGCCTTGCTTTTTCGCGATAATAAAGAATGCGATTTTCAATTCGTCTCTGATCTTCAGTGTTCCGCCAGCTATCGAAGCGATGGCGATGTCATACTGGCTTTGCTTCACTGAAAAACTCCCATACCCTCGCAGGGCGTCATCGCCAATCACCACTTGGGCGGAGAAATCCAACTCTTTGATGACGCCGTGGAGCGCAAGCTTGCCCGCGATCGTTGTGGCGTATAGATTCTCGCTAAGACGTGTGGCTGAAATCTGCGTGCTCGTGTATACAATTTCCGGAAACCTTGAGACTTCCAGAACCTCGTTAAACATCACCCGATCGATTTCGCCGCGATCGTATTCACTTACTTCGTCCATCAGCTCCAGCGCTGCGGCTTTGATCCTTACCTGGATCGAAGCGTCGCGCAGAGTGTCCGAAATAAACCGCGCTTCCCCGCTGAAACCGCGAATCGCGAACTTCGGGTTGTGCGCCACAACCGCTGCCAATCCACTCGCGAAAGCATGCACGGTGAACTGGCTTTGCGCTGCGTCCATCGAGTAACGGACGTAATCACTCATCGGTGCCCCTCAAAGCTAGATTCCGGGGCCCAAGTTCTTTGTTAGAGCCGATGCAGCTTCATTTCCAAAAAACAGCGGAATCCGATTCCGCGATCACATTGAGCGCAATTTGAAATATCGCTCGATGTCCGGAATCAGATCGGTTGCCAGGCTTCCGATTCCAAGCTGGCCCATGTATTTCTTCGCTAGCGGACTCGTCAAAATGAGTCCGGCACCAACTACAACGAGCGCAACACCACCGAGCATGAGTAGCGTATCCTTATTGGCGCCGTCTTCTTCACCGCGTTGGATCACTTCCACTGGCATACGATTTTCTCCTCTCTTTCACTGCGATTCAGAGCTTCGTTCCGGCCATTCACCACGTTGAATTGTTTCCACCAGAGATTCAATCCGATTCGCTGCTTCCTCAACCATCGCGGCCACAGGTTCGCTAAGGCCCATCGCGCCTTCCTCAGGTCCCAGCGTTAGTGGCTCGCATCCCACCAACAGAATGCGCTTCAATTCGCCTCCCATTGATTTCGCCATACGAATCACGTTCATCGGATTCATGCTGTGTGCATCTACGGTCATCTGGCCGGCTTCGGCGGCCTCTTGGGCACTCACGTTCAAGTCGGGCTCAATAACGTAGAGCGTTCCGGGTGCTCCTCCGCGCGGACAGGCGTCCACCAAGATTGTTACTTCGAAGCGGTCGAGCAACGCATAGGCCAGATCAAAGCCGCGAATTCCAAAATCGACGACTTTCACACGCTCCGGAAGTTTGCGGCCTGCTAACCGCTGCGCGACTTCCACTCCAAAGGCGTCGTCCCCGAGGAAAATATTTCCAATTCCAGCAATCAGAACGGAGAGACTTTCGGCCGCCGCGCTCGATTCGAGCTGGTCTGGTGGAAGCGGTTCGATCTCTTCGGGATCGAAAAAAAAGCGATGGCCGGGTTGGCGCATGATGCCGATATCACGGCCGGGGTCGTCGTCAGCCACCACGCAGACGTGAAATTTGCCGTCGTAGTCCTGCTCGATGGATTCGATCATTGCGGTCTTGCCCGCAAGCGCGATGTCCATTACATCGCCCCGCTTGCCGGGGTGCAGACGCACCCGGTGGCCCGGTTTCACCTCGACTCCGGCGATGCTCAAGCTTCCGGCCGGAGCTTTGTCCTCGAGCAGGCGCCATTCCCACTCGTTCATGGCTTTTCCTCGCTGTCTGCCGGGCGCAAACCACGCAGCACACCGTGGAGCTTCATGAAGTGTTCCATCGGCATCGACTCGGTTCGCTCCAAGATCTGGCGGGCATGCGCGTCCGCACCCCGCATTTCATGTTTCTCGTCATCCGTCAGAGTGAGGATGCGCAATGCGAGAATCTCGTCAATTTCGGTTCCATCGAAAAGATTCCCTGGGCTCTCGGGAGCAATCTGAGGGTAGTCGTACAAAATGATGGGTGACGACAGCATGGTGTCGCGCCGGCCTTCTTCGCCGGCAAGCACGGGCCACGTGCCGATGTTGCTGCACGCGGAAACAAATTCCTTCAACGCGGCAGGCGGATCGAGAAGCGAAACGAATTCGCCGCCTTCGACCGCGAGAATGGTGTGCGCTGAAAGCAGAGACTGCATCAACGCCTCGCTACGGCTGACGGAAGCAGGATCGGTAGCGGTAACATTTGAGATGCGTACGGTGATTTTAAACAGATCTTCGCTAACCCGAACCCCGCTGACATCAACCTGTGCGGTGACGCTCTTTTTCGTCCGTACAAGGAAGGCCGCGATTTTCCCATCGAGATTACGCACGGGCTCAAGCTCTTTGCCGCCAGGAAAAAGAGCCTGCGAAGAGTGAGTTTCGATAGCGCTATCGTTCAACGCTAGCGGCGGGAGAGTGATTTCGCGCTCGATTGCCTCTTCCCAAGTCTGGAGAATCTGGTCGCCCACTTGGAGCGTTTCGACGATCTGAAAATCCGGCTCCCTGCTGCCTTCGCCACTGGTGGGCCATTCATCGAGCGGGATCTTGGGCTGGCCAATCGTGCGCGCAACTGCTTGCAGAAAGCGTACTTTGACGCTTAGCTCGGTACCTGGCCTCCCTGTTACAAGGCATTCTGTCTGCATGAACCAGTTATCGGCGCCCGTCTGCATTTCGCTATAAGCCTTGGGGTAGACCACGCCAAAATTCCAGCGCTGGCGATTTTTCACGGAAGACGGCCGGTAAGGGTACAGCATGTACCCTTCGTAGAGCACAGCGTTCGCGATGTCTTCCACGAGTTTCGTGTTCACAGCTGCACCGTTTCTTCGGTTCCCGCGAGCACGCGCTCAATCACTTGCTCCCAGGAAGGAATTCCGTGGCGCACTTTGTACTGATAAAGCCGGTCGAAAACGTCCCGCCGCAGGTATAGCCACGCGCTATTCGGATAGTAGTGATCGATCAAATCTTTCCAGGTTTTCAGCGGCAGCTTGAATTTCGCTTCTTTTTCCCAGGAGATGGGCGCCACCTGGAGCTGCTCGTTGGTATCCGCATAGAACACCGTGCCGCTGAACAGGAAATTCAAGGGCAATTCGCCTTCCGAGAGTCCATGGAAATATTTTGTCGCCGCCACATTGAAATCGAAGGTGCACGGCACCTGAAGCTCAACGATTGTCTCCTTTTCGAACGAGGGGACGATCACGATCGCGTTTGTCCAGAGCATGTTCTTCAGCGTCTGGCCCCAGCGGCTTGGTTCGCCAAACAGGTCGCGAAGGTTGGACTGTTCTTCGGGAGTGTAACGCCGGCGGGTGACCTCAATCTGGATTTGCGCGCGGAGAACAACGGTATGAATCGCCGGCTCGGGTCCCGAATTTGTTACCCGCAATTGAAATGCCAGCAACGGTGACGCCCCGTAGGGCACGGCTTTCGCGCCTTCGACTTGGAAATTCAACTCAGGCATTTGATTTTTCGGCTACAGTCTCGGTGCGTTCCCTTAGACTCGCAAAAAACTTTCCGACTTCGCGCCACACCTCGGTACCACCGGAGAGTCCGTGCCAGTTGAGCCGGATCAGGCCAACCAATCTGTAGCACTCATCAATCGGAGCGATGTAGTACTGCGCGTCGACGCCGCGATTGGCACCGACTCGATTCGCGATCAGCGCCTCGACTTCCGGCTCCAATCCGCGAAGGACCGGATTCTCCTTTTCGATGTCACTCCAAGCCTCTAGGGACAACAGCGATTCGATCGCTCCGGCAGGACCCGGATAAAACGCAGAGACTTTTCCGGTGGACTCGTTCTTGAAAAAGAACGCCAGCTCGATGGGAATCATCAATCCTTCCCATTGAGCCTCGGAGATCTGAAATCCCTGTAGAAATCGAATGCGCCGCGGAACACGCCTGAATTTCGACGACGTCTGACTGCTGAACAAGATCGCGCAGGCCTCACAAGCACAAACCAATTTCCGGGCCGCAGGTTCGATCAGATGCTGATGTTCGGTGCGAGCTCGGAGCTGCACAGTTCGCAGACTTCCCCGCGCGGCGTTTCCGGGCGAATTGACGCAGCACGGCGAAGGCGTTGTCATTACCGGCGGCCGGTGAAAACGGCGGGCTCACACCACGCTCCGCTCGGACTTTGAAAGCGGGAGCGCCACGCGGACTCGGCCGTTTTCTCTGAGTAGCGGAACGGGCTCGAGATGAAGGCTTTCCAAATCCATTCCGCGCCCGGCACGAACGACTCGTAATGCTGGCTGCAGATTGGGCATGCGAGGACCGTGCCCTCCAGACGCGCTGCGCTGAGTGGCTGGCTGCAGCCGGGGCAATTGTTGTTGTATGCGTAGAGCGTTTCTTCGAGCCGGCAAAAAAGCATTTCGCGCCCGCCCACCTCTTCCGTGCGCAAAGTTCCGGTCGGAATTGCGTCAGACCGAATACATCTTTCCATCCGATCACTTCGCGCTCCGTTCTCGATTCGTGGCCGTTGCCGCCGCTGTTGCCACCCAATTGGGAGAGCGGCACAAAAGCAATGCTGCGTGATGGTTCTTCCACTGCGCCTTCGACATGGATCGCCGTAACGTCCGGCGCCGCTTCGTAAATTGCTTCCTCGACGGCAAGTTTGAGCGTCGCGGAGGAAGAAGCGCATCCGTGGCAGCTTCCCTCAAGGCGGAGAGTCACTGCGCCAGCATCATCGACGCCGATGAGGCTTACGTTGCCGCCATGAGATTTCAGGTACGGGCGCGTCTTTTCGAGGGCCTGCTGTACGCGGGCTTCGAGGCCGTCGGGGTGAAGCCCGTAGAGCAATAGAAGGCTGCAAACAAGCGGGTCTTGCCCGAGAGTGTCAATGATAGTGCTTTTCCCGGGCGCATCCTGATGGATGATTTCGAGCATCCGTTCGATGCTCTCGCCGTGAAACTGCATCAGGCGTTGGACGAGATCCTTCGCCATCGCCGACATTGCCGGGTCATTTGCTTTTTCAATTCTCTGAAGCAGTGCCTCGATCGATTGCAGCTGGTTCTGTGCGTTACTCTGAGCGGGCATGGATACCTTTCCCTGTGTCTCCCCTCAATCAGAGGAGACAAGATACTCGTTCGACAGGCCGCTCGCTATCCAGAATTTGCCCGATGCGCCCTGCAGTAGTTCTACGGCTCCAGGCCAAACATCGGCGAATGATGCGTCTCCAGCACTTTTCCATTGCCGAGGTACATATGCACGCCGCAGGGCAGGCAGGGATCGAAACTGCGAACGGCGCGCATTATGTCGATGCCTTTGAACTTGTCCGGTCCGTTCTCCTCGAAGATCGGCGTGTTCTGCACCGCATCCTCGTACGGACCCGGCGTTCCATAGATATCCCTTGGATTCGCGTTCCAGGGAGTTGGCGGGTACGGATGATAGTTGGCGATCTTGTGATCCTTGATCACCACGTGATGTGACAGAACGCCACGCACAGCCTCGTGGAAGCCGCATCCGATCGCGCTTTCGGGAACTTTGAAATCTGTCCATGTTTTCGTCCGGCCGGCATGCAGTTCTTCCAGCGCCTTTTCGACGAAGTACAGAGCGGCCGCCGCCGAGTACGCCTGGAAGTATGTCCGGGCACGATCGCGCTCGATGGCATTGCTCCACTTCGGAATCTTCCACTCGAACTCGACCTCGGGCAGCGAGGTTGTCTTCGGCAAATAAATCTTTACGCTGTGTCCCGTGGCTTTGATGTAGCCGATGTCCACGATGCCCGCAAGAGCGGTCGCCCAGAAACGAGCGATCGGACCGCCACCAGTGTCGAGTGCGAGATGATCTCCGGTGCGCTTATCCAGCCAGCGAGGTGACATTACCCATGTGTACTTGCCGGCGAAGTCGCGCTTCTGCGGCCGGGGGATTGTAGTCTGGTTCCAGGGATGATTCTGATCGACCGGATTCCCCAGCGGATCGGTCTTGACGAAGGTTTCCGAATTCTTCCACTCGTCGTAGTAGGAACTGCCCAGGAGAATGCGGATGTTCAGATTGATGTCGACCAAATCGTTTGTGACGAGTTTGCCGTCGACAACCACACCCGGGGTAACGAACATCCCGCGCCCCCACTTGGTCATGTTCTTGTAGGTGTAATCGCAAACATCGGGGTTGTTGAAAGAACCCCAGCACGCGAGAAGCACGCGCCGCTGTCCGACTTTTTCATAACCTGGCAGAGCTTCGTAGAAGAAGTCGAAAAGATCATCATGCAGCGGCACCACTTTCTTCATGAACTCCACATACTTCATCAGGCGAACGAGGTAGTCCGTAAAGAGCTGAATCGTCGGGACGGTTCCCACGCCGCCGGGATAAAGCGTGGATGGATGAACGTGCCGCCCTTCCATCAAGCAGAACATTTCGCGGGTCATGCGGCTTACCTGCAAGGCTTCGCGGTAGAACTCGCCCACGAACGGATTCAGCGCGCGCATGATGTCTGCAATGGTTCGATAACCGTGAAGGTTCGCGTGCGGCGAAGCAGTTTTCTCGGCCTTGGCCAGCACGCTTGGGATTCGTTTCCTTTACCATCTGCTCGCAAAAGTCCACGCCGACCAGGTTGTCCTGGAAAATATTGTGGTCGAACATGTACTCGGCAGCTTCGCCAAGGTTGACGATCCACTCAGCCATCGCGGGCGGCCGGATTCCGAATGCCATGTTTTGCGCGTACGTGGCACAGGTGGCGTGGTTGTCGCCGCAAATCCCGCAAATGCGACTGGTGATAAAGTGTGCGTCGCGAGGGTCCTTTCCCTTCATGAAAATGCTATAGCCACGGAAGATCGACGACGTGCTGTGGCACTCGGCCACCTGCCGATTCTCAAAATCGATCTTCGTGAAAATTCCGAGGCTGCCCACGATCCTGGTAATCGGATCCCAGTTCATTTCCACAAGATTTCGAGATTTCGTAGCGGTCTCTTTCGTCACCCCGGTGATTGTGCTCATTTTCTAGGCTCCTTTCAGTCCTCAGTACGCTCGCGGGTGATAACCCGTGGTGAGTTCGGTACCGGGATGCCGCCATTTCGGTTCCTTGTTGACAGTCGCGTTTGTCATCGAACGCAAAGCCCTGATTGCGCGTCCGTACACGCCAATCGATGCGGAAGAAACGCGAGCGCCCGGCGGTTCATCCATGAACGGCATGAACTTGTCCGGGAAACCCGGCATCGTGCAACCGATGCAGATGCCACCCACGTTCGGGCAGCCACCGATTCCGGCCATCCACCCGCGCTTTGGCACGTTGCAGTTCACCACCGGTCCCCAACAACCCAGCTTTACGATGCACTTCGGCGAACCGTACTCCTCCGCGAAATCACCTTGCTCGTAGTAGCCGGCGCGATCGCACCCATCGTGCACCGTCTGTCCGAATAGCCAAGTCGGCCGAAGTTGATCGTCGAGCGGAATCATCGGCGCGAGCCCAGAGACTTGGTAGAGAAGGTAAAGGACGACCTCCATGAAATTGTCCGGTTGCACCGGGCACCCCGGTACGTTGACAACAGGTAGGCCCGCGACCGATTTCCACCCCCAGCCGAGATAGTCAGCCAGCCCCATCGCCCCGGTTGGGTTTCCGGACATCGCGTGAATTCCGCCGTAGGTTGCGCAGGTGCCGCACGCGACGACGGCAAGCGCCTTCGGAGCCAGACGGTCAATCCATTCATTCGTGGTGATCGGCTGACCCGTCTTCGAGTCGGTTCCCATCGCCGCCCAATAGCCTTCCTTCTTGATCTGTTCATTCGGAATCGAACCCTCGACAACCAGAACGAACGGATTGAGCTTGCCTTCAGCGGCCATGTACCAAAACTTCATGAACTCGTCGCCGTTTTCATAAGCCAAGACCGGATTGTGAAGGTGAACCTTGGGGAGGCCCGGTATCGCTCCGAGGATTACGTCCTCGATGCTGGGCTGCGTGGCGGCGGTGATCGAAACGGAATCACCGTCGCAGCCCAGACCAGCAGTCATCCAAACAATGTGAACATCGGAGACGGGCGAAGGTCTTTGAGTTTTACGACCGTAAGGAACTGCGTCTGCCATGGTTGATGTCTCCTTTCAAATCCGTTCAGGAGTTAGCTCCGCGTATCCCACTGCTGGGCGGTCCCTGCATTTCGACAACTACATCAACAAAAATTTCTCGTGCTGGGCTTCGTGGCGTACAAACGCGAGTATCAGAATTTGGTCAACTTGATCCCAGTGATTACAGGAGAGGAATACAACGTGGACGTGACGGCCTCAAGCGGGTGCATGCTATATTCTTTATAGGAACATTCCTGCAGGCTTACTAAGGAATTCCCTTATCCTCTAAGACACTGAGAACAGGCGGCTTGATGGCTAGCCGGACCGGCGGGCTTGATTTAACGGCTTCGATTCGCGCGGGCTAAAAAAAAATGTTCGATGTGACGAATTGGAATTCTGAATTACAGCACCTTTCACGTTCACGGACCATTCCACGGCACGCTGGACAAGTTCGCGCGCGTTTCGCAACGACAACTTTTCCTTGATGTGAGCCTGGTAGGATTCAATCGTCTTGGCGCTGACGTGCAGCTCATCGGCGATTTGGCGAGTCCCGTGGCCGGTGCCAATCAACCGGTAAACCTCAAGTTCCCTGTCGCTCAACTTCGAAAGCGGGTCGCATGGCAAGACGGAGCCGTTCACCAATTGCTGCAGCATCCGTTTCGTCAAGCGATCGCTCAGGTACACGTCTCCGCCAAGAATGCGCCTGATCGCGGTCAGCACCCTGTCTGTCGCTTCTTGCTTCATGATGTAGCCGTTCGCGCCGGCACGAAGCGCCCGCTCAGCGTAAAGTAATTCGTCGTGCATCGAGAGAACAAGCACCGGCAACTTCGGATACTCCACGCGAAGGGCCTTGAGCAGCTCCAGACCGTCCGGACCATCCAACGAAATGTCAAGTACGACAAAGTCAGGCATTGAATTTCGAATCGCCTGCAAGGCCGAAGTCGCGTCATCTGCCTGCCCACAGACGGTGAGATCCGGTTCCCGCTCAATAAACAGTGCCAAGCCCTGCCGGACGATCGGATGATCGTCAACGAGCAGAACCTTGCATTTGGGCGCCAAAGGATTCAATCGAGTCTTGTTCATCGTCGTTTGCTCACGACCAATCGGGTGTATCACGAACGGGCATCCAGCGGGAAGACACAATCTAGCGTAGCCCCGCCCGCGGCGCTTCTCCCCAGGTTCAACGACCCGCCGATCATATTCGCGCGATATCTCATGATGTTCAAACCCATTCCGGCATTGTTGGCGGGAATCGCCGAAATTCCCTCTCCGTCGTCCGTTACTGCGAGGCTCCCCTCCCCATTCGCTGCCGACAACGCGATCACCACATGCTTCGGTCTTCCGTGCTTGATTGCATTGTTCACAGCCTCGCGCGCGATGTGGTAGAGGTGAGTTGCGAGGTTCACGTCATATATCAGAACCGGCTCGCTACATTCGAACCGGCATTGGATCCGGAATAGGTCCTGTATTTCGTCCGCATAGCGAGTGAGTGCCGACATCAACCCGTGAGCATCGGACACCACCGGCAGAAGACCGCGGGACAGCTCTCGCGTTTTGTTAATCGCTTCGTTTATTAATTTCACGATCTTGGCCGCTTCACCGGTTTCCGGTAACGACTTTTCGCCAAGCTTGCTCTCAAGCACCTTGCTCATGAACGCAATGCCCGTCAGATGCTGCCCGAGGCCATCGTGCAAGTCTTCGCCGATTCGGCGTTGCTCGCGTGCGCTCACCTCCAGAAGCGCCTTCTCGAGCCGTCTGCGTTCAGTGATATCGATCCCAGTGACGATCACGTGCGAGGTCGTCCCGTTCTCACTCGCAAGCACCGTGCTCGACCAGGTAACCAGGCGGGGAATTCCGTCGCGCGTCAGAAGCGAAGTTTCATAAGCCCCCGGCATGTGCGCCGGCTTTCTGTCGTCAAGAATCGCCTTGAAAGTTTCCTCTTCCTCCGGCAACAGAAAGAGATCCCATAGAGGCTTGCCTTCCACTTCGGCGAATGTATAGCCCGTGGTTTGTTCACAGGTGCGATTGAAACGCACGATTCGACCCTTCGGATCGAGGACCACGATCAAAGCTCCCACGATATCGAGTATCGCGGATAAGACGTTGCGCTCGTCCTGCAGCGATTCCTCAGCTCGCTTCAGCTCCGTGATATCGACGCCCACTCCATGAATGAACCAGGGCCGTCGTCGCGGCGAATCATCTCGGCTTCGCAATGGAACCACAGCACTCGGCCGTCGCGCGCCACCACCCGATAGGCGGACTTGAGGGGTTTGCCCGAAAGAAACATTTCCGCGGCTTCCGCACTCCATCGCTGTTTATCGTCGGGATAAATCCGGTCGTACCAGCGGACTGGATCTTCCAGCCATTCGTCCTGCGTAAAACCGAGGGCCGCCTCAATCTGAGGACTCACGTAGGCTTCGCCGATTCCCTTGTCGAGGTAAGCCATGAAGATTACGGCCGGGATTTGTTCGACGAGGGCGCGATACCTCGCTTCAAGACTGGGCGGTGGCTGGATCGATCGCAGCGCGGCGGTCGCTTTCTCTGGAAGTTGTTCTGTGGATTCTGTTCTCTGGACACGCGTTTCCGAAAACACGCTCGCCAGGTTCAAGAGGGTCGCCTGCGCGTCGGCGAGACTGGAATTGGCATCGCGCGAGAACAAGTCTTCGGCAAGCTCCGAAGCTACGTTTTTCTCTTCGATGGGATTTCCACTCATTTCGTTGCGCCACTCGGTGCGTTGTTCATCCGGCCTCGCGTGAGCGCCGTCGCCAGCTTGGCTCTTTGTTCAAAGAAGCCTGTGTAAATCGCCGAAGCGCATGAATCGCTCGGCCGTACGTTGTGACCGCGTTCGAAGAGAGAAGCGAACCCGGAGGCTGGTTCATAAAGGGCATGAATTTATCCGGAAATCCCGGCATCGTGCAGCCAATGCAAATTCCGCCAACGTTCGGACACCCACCGATTCCGCCCATCCAGCCGCGCTTTCCCACATTGCACTGAACCACCGGCCCCCAGCAACCCAGCTTCACGATGCATTGAATCGAGCCATATTCCGCGGCGAATTCTGCCTGTTCATAATAGCCGCCTCGATCGCAGCCCTCATGCACCGTCTGACCAAATAGCCAAGTGGGCCGCAGCGCGTCATCGAGCGGAATCATCGGCGCGCGCCCGGCCACCATATTAAGTAGATACAGAAGAGTCTCCGTCATGTTGTCTGGTTGCACCGGACAACCGGGCACGCAAACGATCGGAATATCGGCTTTCGATTTCCATGTCCACCCGAGATAATCCGGCAATCCCATACATCCCGTCGGATTTCCTTCCATCGCGTGGATTCCGCCATAGGTTGCGCATGTTCCCGCAGCCACCACCGCCCAAGCTTTCGGAGCAAGCCTATCGATCCAGTCGCAAGTGAGAATTGGCTGACCGGTTTGTTGATCTGTGCCAAACGTGGCCCAGTAGCCTTCCTGCTTGTTTTTTTCGTTTGGGATGGACCCTTCGATTACCAGAATGAAGGGCGCAAGCCCGCCATCCGCCGCGCGATGGAATATCTCCATGAACTCTTCGCCGTTTTCGTAAGAGAGAAAGGGATTGTGCAGTTTGATCTTGGGAACGAAAGGCAGCGCTCCGAATATCAGATCTTCAAGGCTGGGCTGTGTTGCCGCGGTCATGGCGATCGTATCGCCGTCGCAGCCGAGACCGGCGGTAATCCACAGCACGTCGATTTCGGCTCTTGTAGTCACTTCTCGAATGCAGCGGTGCTTTTCAGCAGCCAATCAGCGTCGAATATTTGGTTTAGGCGCTTTGGCGGATTGTACCGAAGGGCCAGTCATTGTGTCGCGGCTTTCTTCCTTTGAACTCACCGCCGCTGGAATGGAGCAGGGTCGTGAAGCAAAAGATTAAAAATACAGGCGTCTAGGTATGTTCGGCTTACTCGCCTCTACCTACACTGATATGCGTCAAGAGAGGACCGGTCCACGATACGTGAGAAAAATCCGAGGAGGTCCAATGCGAGCTGAATATGTGATTCTCGGGTGCTATCGCCGCTTTCGCAATCGCTGCGGGCGTTTCCCTTTTCCCCGATTTTGTCCGCTACATGAAAATTCGCTCGATGTAACGCTCTTTGGCACCGATTGGATCGAAGCCAAGTTATCTGTGTTTCAAACGACGCTATAGAAGAACCAGCCCGCGGCGAATGCCGATGGATACCGCTTCGGTGCGGCTCCCCGCGCCCAGCTTGCCGAGGATCGACGCGACGTGGAATTTGGCGGTGTGTTCGGAGATGGCCAGGCGCGCCGCGATTTCTTTGTTGGCAAGCCGTTCGCCAGCATTTGCAGCACTTCGCTTTCGCGAGGCGTGAGCGGCTCGGCGAGGTCGCGAGCGGCGGGATGCCGGCTGTGGCGCCGGAAACATGGCGTCCACTTCGAGCGGTGCACCACAATCAGCCCTGCCAGCGCGGCTCCCAGCGCGGCAACGAGTTGATCCGCCGAAATATCCACTGGCAGAATGGCTCGCACACCTGCGCGCAGCGCCTCGGCTATCCGTTTGGGCTCAGCATGGTCGGAAAGAAGCACGATGGCGGCCTCGGAGGCGATTTGCGCCGCGCGAGCGATTCGAGCACTGCTTCAAATTGTTCGCCGGCTGCATCGGCCAAAATGATGTCAACATCCACATCCGGCCGCTGTCCCAGAGTGATTCAAAATTCGCTGCGCTGCCAACGACTTCTACTCCCGATCCTCGAACAGACTTTTCAAGCCCGCACGGGACAGGGAAGAAGCAGCGACAATAAACACGCGAATCACGCGGCGGCACTCTACGCTGGCCGAGTTGGATGGTTACGCGGCGCAAGCGCGAATAATCCCCACGCAAAAATTGAAGCCGCATTAGGCCCGGACCGGTGCCTTCCAGCGCGTTGGACAGATCATCCAGTGACGTAAAGCCCTTTCTTCGGTCCCCAACAAGACGTCGCCCGTCAAGAGTGACGCAAGAAGCCGCGCTCTGCGGCTCCACTTCGAGGATCAACAGGCCAAAGCCGCCCGGGTTGCACTCGAGGAATTCGTACCGGACAAACGGTGACACCAAGCCACCAGTCGGACGGCACTGCGGCAAGAAATCTCGAACGGTGTTGCTTGGAATGGCGACCGCCAACCGGCCCGCCACCATCGTGTTGATTCCGATCAGCCGTCCACGCGCGTCGGCAAGTGGGCCGCCGGAATTGCCCGGCGCGAGGCGGACATCGGCTTGCACCCATGACCGCGGACCCAGTCCAGGAATCGCGCCCACCGCGTGTATCACACCTGTGGTGAGAGCACCCACAAAACCCAGAGGGTTGCCGATAGCAATGGCAAGTTCGCCGGGACGAACCTGCGATGAATCAGCAACGGAGACTCGAGGAAGGTTCGTCGCTTGGATGCGAAGTGCGGCGAGGTCTCGGCGAGGGTCACGAGATGTGACCGCAGCATGAAACTCGCGCCCATCCCAAAGCCGAAGGCTCACCTTACCGCCTCTTGCGACGTGCGCATTCGTAATGATGGTGCCATCGCTCGTCCAAATCACTCCTGATCCGCCACCGCGGTTCCCGGCGCGAACCACAACCGTTGAGCGGCGCAGACTTTCTGTCACTTCGCCGAATCCCGTGACAGCCATCTCATTCACCTCCGTGCGGGCGTTCAGCAACCACGATGTTCCCTTCCTGAACGGAGCCGCCACGAACGAATTTGAGCGGCAACGCTTTCCCAATCGCGTCGCCAATTAGAAGAGATTGGATGTCCCCCGGTCGAGTGATGGGATGTCCCGCCAGCGAAACTAGAATGTCGCCGATGACGATGCCAGCCTTGTCCGCAGGGCCGCCAGGATGAATTTCCAGAACGATCGCCGCAGTCTTTTCTTTACGCTGCAGCGATTCACGAAGATTATCGGGTAAGCTCACCGGCTGCAACCCGACGCCAAGATACCCGCGCGGAATGCGCCCCTTTTTCAGCAGTGTGTCCGCGATCTTGTTTATGGCAGGAGCTGGCATTGCGATTCCGCCAAAACGCGCAAAGCGCGGCGTCGCCAAGCCGATTGTCTCGCCTTGTGCGCTGATCACGGCGCCACCTACCGCAGTTGGTTGCAAACTAACATCGAGTCGTATGTAGGGAGCGAGCGAACCACCGGTCCAGGTGTGGCGGTCCGGCACAACAAGACTGACGACTCCGAGCGCAGCAACAGGGCCACTGGCGCGCGTCCGGCCTACCACAAGAGTGAGGCTGCCCGGCTTCAACTGGCTCACATCTCCGGGTTCTTTTGCCGGACTATCGGCCTCGGCACACTTCAAAACCGCGATGTCTGTTGAGGAATCACGGCCTGCAAGAGTTGCAGGAACCACTCGGCCATTTGGCAACGTCACCTGAATTTCTTCATCGCGGCGCAGTGCGTGTTCAGACGTAACAATCACTCCGGAACGCCACACAATTCCGCTCGAAGAGCCACGGCTCTCGGTATGAACCGCCACCACGCTTGCGGCCGCTCGATCGGTGGATTGCGCCAACTCGTTGGAAAGCTCGATAAGTGCTTGCGACATGTTTGAATCCTCCGAGGAGAAAATCGCACAGACGAGCAAGCGCCTACATCCGCCGATCGGCTAGGTACGTCGAATATCCAGCATGCTTCATGGGCGGGCGCATTTCGTTGCACCACAACTTCGATCTTTTTCACCTTTAGGCTGTGTGATACCGTGACGCTCTCCACAGGGAGTACCTCATGGATAGAATCAAGGGCAGACTAGCCATCATAACGGGTAGGGCTGCGCTGATCAGTGGAGTGATGATGCTGCAAGCCACTTGGGCATCTACCTTTTCAAAGGACAGGAGACCGAGCCCATGAATCCGTTGGCGAAATTGAATCAGCAATACATCGGCGGCAAATGGCGCGATGGAGCGAGCGGTAAAGTGCTCGCCGATCGAAATCCATTCAACGGCGATGTCATCGCGGAAATCAAGCTGGCTAACCTCGCCGATCTGGACGAAGCCTACAAAGCTGCCGCCGCCGCGCAGAAAGTGTGGGTGGAAATCAACCCCTACGAGCGACGCACGATCATGGAGAAAGCCGTGGCGTACGTCGAAAAGATCGAAGCGGAAATCACGGACATGATTATTCAAGAGCTCGGTGGGACACGGCTGAAAGCGTTTTTTGAAATTGGGCTGGTGAAAAACATTATCAAAGAGTCGTCCACCTATCCATTGCGCATGACCGGGGAAATTCTCCCTTCCCTGATGGATGGAAAGGAGAACCGGCTATATCGCGTGCCGGTGGGAGTGGTGGGCGTAATCAGCCCGTTCAATTTTCCTTTTTTCCTGAGCATGCGGTCGGTGGCCACTGCGATCGGCGCCGGAAACGGAGTGGTGCTGAAACCTCACGACGATACGGCGATAACAGGGGGCACCCTTCTCGCCAAAATTTTTGAAGAGGCGGGAGTTCCGAAAGGCCTGTTGAACGTGGTGATCGCGGATATCAAAGATATTGGCGACGCGTTCGTGGAACATCCTATTCCGCGCGTGATTTCCTTCACTGGCTCAGAAAAAGTGGGGCGGCACATAGGAATGGTGGCTGGTCGCGCGCTGAAGAAGTCCATTCTCGAATTGGGTGGGAATAGCGCGATCATCGTTCTCGCCGATGCGGATATGGCCAACGCGTTGAACGCCGCGGTGTTCAGCCGGTTCACACACCAGGGGCAGATTTGCATGTGCGCGAACCGCGTGTTGGTCCATCGCAGTCTGTATCCTGAATTTCTCGAGAAATATGTAAAGCGTGTTGCCGCCCTGAAGGTGGGTGATCCGAACGATCAGCAGACTGACCTTGGGCCCCTGATGAACAAGACGCAGGTAGACACGCTGAGCAGGCAGATTCAGAAGGGCGTCGCGGAGGGCGCTCGCGTGGCATTGGAGGGCAAGATCAACGGCAATCTAGCTTCGCCGACAATTTTCGCGGACGTGAAACCGACAATGTCCATTGCCCAGGACGAAATGTTCGGGCCGGCCGTCTGCGTGATGCCTTTCGAAACCACGGAAGAAGCGATTCGCATCGCGAACGACAGTGCGTTCGGGTTAAGCGGAGCGATCCACACGAAGGATGTGGAGTACGGCGCTGAGTTGGCGAAGCAGATTGATTCGGGAATGGTTCACGTAAACGGCGGAACGATCGATGATGAGCCGCTTGTGGCTTTCGGCGGAGAAAAAGCTTCAGGCGTAGGTCGCCTTAACGGGCGATGGGCGCTCGAAGAATTTACAACTCTGAAGTGGGTTTCTGTTCTGCACAAGCCAAGGCACTATCCGTTTGAAAGCGCCTGAATCGGCGGAAGACAATTTGCCGGTCATTGTCGCGCACGGGCAGTCGCGCATAGGCATCGTCGCGACTAATCTCTGACCTTTGTCCAACTGCTGTCAGGATTGTATTCGGTAATCGCTTTCGCCGCTTCGGTGGTGTTTGCTCCCAAGTCTTTTTGATAGACCACACCGTCCTGGTTGACAATGAAGGTCATCACGCCGCTCACTTTATATTGCGCGGGATATGCAATTAGAGCGACGCCGCCTTTCAGCACGCCGCTCACTAGATAACTCTTCGCGCCGCCCGGAGCTGCCGCGCCTTGGGCCTTCAGGCTGCGATAGTAGTAACCATGATAGGGATCGCCCTTTTGATATCCCTCTTCATCGGCCTGCGCCAAGAACGGACCGGCGGGGCTTTCCGGCTCCCCTTCCTTTGCTTCCCAGTACAATCCATTCTGCTTTCCGGGATCGCTGCGCAATTTTGCCGCGTAGATTCCTGCCGGCAGACCGTCATGCCCTTCGGCAGCGTAGTCCCGCTGAGCGGCCATGGCGCCCCTACAAGACGCATTCGCGCCCAACTCGTTGTCGCCAATCCGGCGATAGATTATTTCTTGTTTTCCCTCTGTTGTGTCGAAATGCCATCGGCCGTCAACTAACACGATTGGGATAGGTAACTCCCAATTTTTCGCGCCCACTCGAAGAACCCGCGTGTTTGTATCCCCTGTCACTATGGCGTGCTTGATTTTGTAGGACTTCACGAAGGCGACGCGTGAATTCCGGTCCTGGACATCGTCACCGGACGAAACGAGATCCTTCGCGTCCGGCCCAAAAACGGCCAGCAGTTCATCCTGATTGTTCGATTCGACGGCAGCGATGAGCGCCTTTACCGCTTCGTCGGGTGTCGCAAAAGTTTTCTGGTCTGCCGCGAAACACAGTGCCGCGGAAATCGAAAGAAACATCGCGCAAACAAGGACGATTTTTGTTTTCATTTCGCGTTACCTCTTACTCCTCGAAGCTCCGCCTCGATTGCCGCCACCTTGTGAGTGCTGTGGCGCTCCCATGCTTTCTCTCCCGCGATTGCTTGCCGCCCGATCTGCGCCGGGATTGCTTGCACCACCGAATGCACCGCCGGACTGATGTTGTGGCTGTTGGCGGTTCGCAGGCTGTGTCGCCGGACGACTGTTCTGATTGTTTGTCGCGGGTCGGGTTGCAGGCGCGTTGCCCGTCGAAGGCCGGGTCGCTGTATTTCCAGTGGAGGGACGCGTGGAAGGCGTTGCCGTGTTTGGCCGCCCCCCGCCTTGTTGTCCGTATCCTCGATCCACATTACCGCCACCATACTTATTTCCGCCCTGTGCCGTGCCAGGTGAGGTGCCGCCTGGACGGAGATTGTTTCCTCCTGTGTTTGCTCCGCCAGCCGGACGGGTCTGCGCATTGTTGCCGCCCCGATTCCCTTGATACGTGGTTTGTCCCTTCCAATTGTTGTTCCCTGCTCCGCCGGATTACCGGGCTTGGTAGCCGGGTTGTTGGCAGGCCTGGTATTCCCCGGTGTATTTCCCGATGTATTTCCTGGCCGAGCGGGTTGCGTCGCCGGACGAGTCTGAGCATTCCCGTTGTTGCCATTGCCATTGTTCGGGCGATTATATTTCGCTCCCGAATTTGACCCGGGCTGATTCCCCATACTCTTGGCGTAAACTCCGTTCGGGTTGTTGTTGTAATGTACAGGCATGGGCTTGTAACCGGGCTTCATGTTGGAATTGTTGTTAAACCGGTTGTAGTAGTTATTGGTGTTGTTGATATAGATGTTGTTGTTGCCGTAGTGCACCGGACGATTGTAACCGTAGCCATATGAAGGCCCCCAACCCGGTCCGTAGTAGGGACGGTACGGGGGCGGATAATATGGATATCTTCCGTAGTACACGCCGCCGTAACCCCAACGCGGGTAATAGTAATTATTGTTGTTGATCGCAGCGCCCACTGCGATTCCTGCGCCGAAGGAAAGCAGTCCAATCAGCACCGCCGATTCTGTGCTCACTCCACTCTTTTGCTGCTGCACTACCACCGTATTCGTACTGGTGGATGGCGCGGGCCCGTTCGTAGTGGTCGTGGTAATCGTCGACCCATCTGGGTTGGTGGTTGTCGTGGTGGTGCTGAATACTCGCTGCGGATCGTACGACGGCACGTAGATCACTTTCGGGTTGGCCGGTTCGACTTCGACGATGTCCTGCCCTTGATCCTGCTTGACGTTTACTTTCATTTGCGCCGATGTCTTGAGAGCGCCATTGTCCACCGCGATCGCGCGTAGCCGTTGGACGGAACCGAGAACAGACTTCGGGTCGGCCGAGTAAGCCGCACCCAGCTGTTTGGTCCAATCAAATTGTGTGCACATCATATCGACGACCGATGGGTAGTGAAGCAGGGCTTGCATTACCGGAGTAAACCCCGCCTTCTGCGAAGCTTGATCCAGCGCGGCTTCTTTCAAACTCTGATTCTGATCCAGGGCGAGCCAATTACCGCCGTCCATCACTTGCTGCGGATCAACTGAAGCTTGCAGAACCACCGCCAGTACCGGATCAGGATAAAGCGCGATGGGCGCCAGTAGTTCGTCAAGGCCTGCCGGGTTCAGGTCGACATCTGGCAATTGGATCGGCTGTTGCTGGCTCGCCGCCTGCTCTTGGGAACCGTTTTGCTGGGCAGATCCTGAGGTGGCGGGCGGGGATGTATTTTGGTCACCCGCTGCAGCCTGTTGGCCTCCGGACGCCGTCTTACCTTTGGAACAACCATCGAGTCCCAGAGGCGAAAAAATCAAGCAGAGCGAGGAGAGCCACGCTAGATAAACTCGAAATTCTTTCATAACGCCTCCATGAGGCCAATGCCGTCGCGTGGGACATGCACAATGGTACTGTCACTCTCTGGCCGGAACCGGGCGTCGAATCTCGTAACACCATCAGACCAATTTTGTGACCTTCGATTTCTTCAGATCGTCGTCCCGTAAATACAGATTGGCGTGCTCATACTATCTCCGCCCATACCGGGAAGGAAGTGTCAAAAGTACCAGTGTAGGTCAATCGTTGGGGCCTGCCCGACGGGTCGACGGCAAGATGCGACAACTGTAGATCAGCAAGAGAGCTCGAGTCTAGCCGAGCCTTGTTCTACGGCGAACGAAGCTCACTGTCACCATTACACCAAGAGCGCGGATAGGATCGCCGAGCGAGCGCGTCTTGAAATTTCAGCAGGTCTACAGATTCGCGGTAGGAATTGGTCCGCCGCTAAGCAACAAGGATCGGGATTCTGAATTGGCCTACGACCAGGGACGGACGATTCCAAGCTTCTTCATCCGGAAATAAAGCGTTGATCGGTTCATCCCCAGCCGTGATGCAGCGCCTCGTGGCCCGGAAAGAACCCACCTCGTCTCTTTCAGGATCGTGCGGATGTGTTCGCGCTCGACGTCTGCGAGAGTTTGCGGTTTCTCGCCGTCGTGACCGGGCGTAACTCGGGACTGAAGATCGCGATAGGGCACATGCAATACAGAACCCGTAGACAGAATCACGGCGCGTTCGATCACGTTCTCCAGTTCGCGTATGTTGCCGGGCCATCGGTATTCCACCAGCGCGTCCATCGTTCTCGTCGGGATCGTCTCGATCGTCTTGTCCATCTTTTGCGCGGCTGCTTCCACAAAATGCTGAACGAGGAGAGGAATATCTTCGGGCCGCTCGCGAAGTGGCGGAATGACGATGGGAAACACGTTGAGGCGGTAGTACAGATCGCTGCGAAATTGGCCGTTCGCGATCATTCCTTCCAGGTCGCGATGGGTTGCGGCGACCACTCGGACGTCGACCTTCATCGTTCGCGTGCTTCCCAACCGCTCGAATTCCCGCTCTTGTAAAACGCGCAGCAGTTTTGGCTGCAGGTCGAGAGGGATGTCTCCGATTTCATCTAGAAACAACGAGCCGTTGTCGGCCAACTCGAGCCGGCCAATTTTCTGAGCGATTGCTCCTGTGAAGGCGCCTCGCTCGTGGCCAAAAAGCTCGCTCTCGAGCAGCCCCCCGGGAATCGCGGCACAATTGAGTTTCACGAATCCGCGGTCTCTTCGCCGGCTGCGATTGTGAATTGCACGCGCGACAAGTTCCTTTCCGGTGCCGGTCTCTCCCAGCAAGAGGACCGTTGAATTCCCTTTTGCGACTGTTTCAACAAGCTGCAGCACCTCTCGAAGAGTTGCACTGTGGCCGACGATGCCTTCGAATTCGTTTTCGTGGAAGCGGTCTTCCGGGATTTCCAGATTGATAGAGCTTGGATTACGCTTTGAATGTACCGGGTTCGCTTCATCGATATCGAGCAAAGCAAAACTATTTAAGCTCATTGCAAAACTCCAGTGCTACGAATGGCTGTCCTGTGTATCGAACAGCTTCGAGCGTTCACTTCCGTCTGCGCCGGCTGTTTCTACTTGTTTCTCGTTGAATCCACTCTCGAATGTAGGGTGGACAGTTCTCGAGTTCGATGCTGTCCGCTTCGCAATGCGCCAGGAACTTCACGGCTTCTCGATCTACAAGTGTGACGTCCGCCAAATCCAAGGCCAGATTGTGATCGGATAGCTCCAAGGCGAGCAACCGCTGCAACTCCGCAACATCCTCGATCTCGATTCGGCCGCTTAGAGTAAAGACGATCTTCCCATTGGCCGATCGCCTGATCTTCAGCATCGTGTTTCTCTCAACGCCCCATGCTCGGCTCGACTGGAAGCAATTCGCACACCAGCAGTAAGTCGCTGAAAACAATTAGCTTTCTATTTTGATAAATTCGCGAACTTCGCGAATTCGCGAAATTTTCACGAAGGAATCGGGAATTTTACGAAGAGGAACTTATTGGCTGGCGTGTTTGAAGCGAAACTTGTTGATGCCCAGTGATCGGATTTTTGACTCTAGTGTAGAAGCAGGAATTTCCAGGGCAGCGGCGGCGCCCGAGGGGCCGGACACTCTGCCTCCAGTTTTCGCTAACGCCGCCTCGATTGTCTCCTTCTCTTGAGCGGCAGATTTCTTGCCGAATGGCTGGCTTTTCTGCTGCGCCGTGGTTGATTCGAGAGAGAGCCAGCTTGGATCTACGGAAATGGTGTCGCCATCGCAAAGTATGACCGAACGCTCGATGACATTTTGCAGCTCTCGAATATTGCCCGGCCAGGAGTACGCCGACAGGAGTTGCATTGTGCTCTTTTCTACATTCCGTATCCTCTTGCCGACTTTCCTTGCGTAACGGTCGATGAAGTATTCGACCAGCATGGGGATGTCTGCTTTACGCTCCCGCAGAGGGGGACTCTCGATCGGGAACACGCTGAGACGGTAAAAGAGATCTCTTCGAAAGGAGCCGGCGCCGATGGCGACCTCCAGGTCTCGATTCGTGGCGGAAATCACGCGGACATTGGCTCGAATAAGCTGGTTGCCACCCACGCGCTCAAACTCCCGCTCCTGCAACACACGCAGCAGGGCAACCTGCGTTTCCGCCGGGAGATCACCGACTTCGTCGAGAAAGATCGTGCCGCCTTCCGCAAGTTCGAACCGGCCGATGCGCCGTTGCAACGCTCCGGTGAAAGCTCCCTTCTCATGACCGAATAACTCGGAGGCAATCAAGTCGCGTGGGATTGCCGCGCAGTTCACACTGACGAATGCACGCGAGGCACGACCCGATCGTCGATGTATGGCGCGTGCAACCAGCTCTTTGCCAGTTCCTGTTTCACCCGTGATGAGAACAGTAGAATCACTCGGCGCAACTTTGGAAATGCGCGAGAGCACGCTTTTCAAAGCCGGAGACGTTCCGACGATCTCTTCGAACATCGAAGTTTTGTCGATTTCTTCTCGCAGAGCGACGTTTTCGCTGGCGAAGTCGTTCCTCTGCTCTCTTGCGATCCTCTATGTCCGTCGCGGCAAAATACCAACGCGTAATCTGTCCCTGTTCGTCGCGCAATGGGACGAAACGAGCGAAGAACCAGCGATAACTTCCGTCAGCTTTGCGTAATCGCAGTTCCATCTCGTCAGCGGAGCCGCTAGAGAAAGCACGATCAAACGTATCGATCTTGCACCGTTTCCGATCATCAGGATGAAAGTACACGCCGCGAGCTCAGATGCCTGCCGCCATTCTTCAAGACTGAGGCCGAGGTAGTCGAGCGCAATGCGGTTGGCATAAAGGCGTTCAAGGTTAGGTCCGTATACCGCAATAATTTGAGGCGCGAGGTCCAGCATCTGCCGGAGTTCTGCTTCTTGTTCCCGGATCTTTTCCTCGGCACGCTTTTGTTCGCTCAAGTCGAGGACGAACACGACGCCCTCGTTCGTATTTTGAACCCGCGCGCCTCCAATCAGCACGGGCACACGGCTGCCGTCTTTCCGGAAATACTCCTTCTCGTATGTCTGAAAAACTCCAGTTGCCAGGAACTCTGCCAGAGAACGTTCGTCGCTCTCGCGCCATTCGGCGGGCGTCAGATCCGCCCAGCGCAATCGACCCGAGACGAGATCCTGACGGCCGTATTGCAGCATTTGTAGAAACGCCTGGTTGGCCTCGACTATCTCACCCTCGACGTTCGCGAAGAAGATTCCCAGAATGCCGGCTTCGACCAGGCGCCGGATCTTATCTTCTGCCGTCTTGCGCTCGGTGACGTCGGTCACCGCCCCGACAAACTCACGATTGCCAGATGCATCCCGCAAAACGTGAGCTAAGGCGTGGACGTGCTTGACTCGCCCATCAGGCAGTAGCAAGCGATAGGCATGCTCGAATTCTGGGGCTCCGGCAAAGGCGCGATCAATGACCTCTTTGAAGTCGGCGCGGTCCTCGGGATGAACGCGCTGCGCGACTGAATCTATTGTCGGCTTGACAGAGCGGTCATACTCGAAGATACGGTACGTTTCATCTGACCAGACAATCTCGCCAGTGTCTGGTTCCAGCCGAAACTGCCCGTGTGACTGAGGCTTTGAGCTTCGGCCAGGTACGCTTCGCGGCGCCGCAATTCTTGAGTCAGGAGCTGGTGCTCCGTGACGTCCATGACAGTGCCGATGATTTCCGTAATTTCGCCAGAAGCATCCCTGGCAGGATGAGCAACGGAATGGAGGTATTTTATGGTTCCGTCAGGAAGAACGATTCGAAAATCCCCGTGCGAGTCTATCCACTCCTTCCTCGTAGTTTCGATTGTTGCTCTCTGCTCGATCTGTGCCCGATCGTCAGGATGAACCCTCTCCAGGAATTGCTCCCAAGTGGGACCCGTTTCCTGCGAGCTAAAGCCATAAATGCGATAAATTTCTTCCGACCAGAACAGAGTGCCGTCACGCAGGTTCCATGCCCAACTGCCCGTGTGGCTCAGCCTCTGAGCTTCGGCCAGGTACGCTTCACGTCGCCGGAGCTCCCGAGTCAGGAGCTCATGCCCCGTAACGTCTATGGCGCTGCCAACGTACTTTTTCAAGCCTTTGTTATCTACAAGAGGAACACCGACGCAGCGAACGTAGCGGACCTCACCATTGGGACGCACGATGCGCTTGGTGGCATCGAAGGGCGAAGCATCCTCCAAGATTCCGTTGATCAGGCCTGCCATGGACTCGCGGTCCTGTGGGTGGACACCATCCAGGTATTCCTGAAGGCTTGGCGGCTTGCTAGCCGGATCGAGACCGTGGATGCGAAATAATTCGGGAGACCAATAGTAGAAACCGCCGGCATCGAAGGCCCAGCTTCCCATGTGTCCAAGGCGCTGCCCTTCGGCAAGATAAAACTCGCTTCTTTGCAGCTCCTCAGCGTTGCGGCGAACCTGTTCTTCCGCCGTTTTGCGATCTGTGACATCTGCCGCTGTGCCAATGTATTGGGTGGGGTCTCCGGCTTCATCGAGGACCGGCCGCCAGATTACGTGAAGGTGTTTGAGAGTCCCGTCATGCAGTAACAGCCTGTAATCCTGCGAAAATTCGACCTTCTCACGGAATCCCGCCAAGCAGCTTTCCGGAAACCCTATCGCGGTCGTCGGGATGTACGAGCCGACGTGTCTCGTCATAACCGGGGATTCCGCGCTGAGGATCTAATCCAAAAATCCGAAACAGTTCCTCGGACCAGTAAACCGTCTTCCGAGCAGCAGGGGCGTAGGCGAAACTGCCCGTATGGCTCAGTTTTTGTGCCTCGGCTAGATATTCTTCGCTTCGCCGCAGTTCCTTTTCCGCATGCTTGCGGTCCTCGATGTCAATACTCGATCCATTCCACTTGATAATCTTTCCGTGTTCGTCACGTATGGCGACTTTGTGGTGCAGCATCCAGCGATATTCGCCGTCGGCACGGCGGACACGAGCTTCGTAAAGGAAGGGTTTTCCGCTGGCCAAGGACGCGCGCCACACTTCGACGATTCCTTCGACATCATCGGGATGGATCGCCGCGGTCCACTTCCAGCCTTGCAAATCTTCGAGCGGCTTCCCGACGTACTCGAGCCAGCTTTGATTGAAAAAATCGAGGTAGCCGTCCGGCAGACTGGTGTGGATGAGGGCGGGAGCCGAATCGATGAGGAGCTGAAAGTCCGGGGCCGGCCCGGGGCGATCGGAGTCGTGGGCGGCGGAAGCCATGCGGCGCATTATATTCTTTTTTTTGCCGTTTTTGTCTCGATTAGAGTTTAGAACTGGCCTTTGTTTTCTTCGAGTTGGGGGGAATTTGGCAAGTGACGAGTGGCTAGTGACTAGAAACTTCGGACGGGGAGCGAGTGGGGCGAGCTGAACCCCTCGCACCTCATGGTAGAAAATCGCGAAAAATTTGCGATTAGAGAATTTTATATCTTTGATTCTTATGGGGCTTAAGTGGAATTCTAATTCCGGATTTGCGATTAGAAATTGGAGGCTCAGCTGCTGAGATTGTGACGGTGGCGAGGTCACGTCCTGGATGGACCGGGGCCTTGCCTTAGCAACGGCGCACAAGCCCTTCGGCCGTCGGCCCGCCTCTGGACAAGCAGGCGGCCTTGCAGGAATCTCCGGTGTGGGTTGAAGTGGCGGCCGATAGTGATGTTTTCGTCATTATATAAAACGGGCAATGGTAGCGCGCTTTTTGGCGGTTGGATATCCGTATAACTACGCAGGGCTGTGGAAAACGCGAGTTTGAACGGGGCTTTCGCTTGGGAACTGGGAGCTTAGGGCACCCTTTGACGCTCTGCATACATCTGCGCAGATGACAACATATTGACATCTGCTGGCGGCGCCAGTATATCGTCATGTTCGTAACGTCCTTTCTCTTCAGGCAGATTGACCTGCTAGGCGATTCGGGTCTCGAAATGCTTTTGAGGAAAGGAAACTAGACCCAAAGGAGGGCCACGATCATGGCGTCCGCGAGTACGCCGGCTCCGGCGAGAGCCGCGGAGCCTGAGCACAGTCCACCGCCGCCGGCGCCCAAGCCGGCATGGCAGAAGTACGGAACGCCTTTGCTCGTCGTGTTGCTGGCTGCTGCGGTGATATTCACATTACCCGAAACTGGAATTCCTGGGAGGGTGGCCGATCGAGCAGGTGACGGACGATGCTTACGTCCGGGGCAATCTTACGCCACTGAGCACAAAGGTCGCCGGAATCGTTCGAGATGTAAAGGTTTCCGATTACCAGCAGGTGCATAAGGGTGACCTGATTGTTGAGCTGGAAGACGACGACTACAAGGCGCAGGTGGCGCAGGCAACCGCGGCGGTAGAGGCAGGGAAAGCCGCGATAGAAAATAATCGGCGCCAACGCGAACTTCAGGATTCGAAGATCGAGCGAGCACTCGCGGGAATCGATCAGGCTAAGGCGCAGATCACAGCGGCGGAAGCCGGAATTGCAGCGGTGCAAGCGGATGTGGTGCGCACGCAGGACGAGCGTGCCCGGCAGGAGGGTCTCTTTCAAACGCGTTCGACTACGCAGCAGAAGGTGGAGCAGGCGGTGGCCGACGAGCAGCGGTTCGCGGCTCAATCCGCAAGCCGCAAGGCAGACCTCGAGCAGGCGAAAACAATGCTGCGCAGCAACGAATTGGCGGCGGAGGCTGAACGGCGCGGCAAGGCGTGTCTGGAGTCGCAGGATATGCAACTCATCGCCGACCTTCACGCCAAAGAGGCTGGACTTACTGCCGCGAAAGTAAATCTTGGCTACACAACGATCGAAGCGCCCAGCGATGGCACGGTAGGCGAAAGGCAAGTGCGGCCCGGGCAGTTGGTTTCTCCCGGAACACAAGTGATCCCCTTCGTCGACAAAATCAAGTGGGTGCTGGCCAATTATCGCGAGACACAGCTCACGAACATGAAGGTGGGCGACCCGGTGGAGATACGCATCGACGCATATCCTGGGAAAAACTTTCGCGGCAAAGTGATCGAAATTGCGCCGGCGAGCGGCTCACAATTCGCTCTTCTGCCACCTGACAACGCCACAGGCAACTACACGAAAGTGGTGCAGCGAATCCCAGTGAAGATCGCGTTCGACGATCAGGGCGTTGCGACTTCGTTGCAACCAGGCCTCTCGGTTATCGCCACCGTCCGCACCAGACACTGATTGGAGCGCGCGATGGCTGCCACCACCGTTCAACTCATCCGCTCACACCGGTGGAGATTGCCCGAGCGGCGGCTGCGGCGATCCCCTTGGGAATCTCGACTCGACCTCTGTTTGGGATCCTCGGGGTCCTCTGGGCGCCGGGCTGGTGACACTCACTGGACGCATGCTTTCGCTGGGAATGGCGGATTTGAGGGGCCACGTCGGCATCAGTTACGACCAAGCTGCATGGCTCGACAGCGCCTATAACGCATCGCTGATGTTTATCGGGCCCTTTAGCGTCTACCTCGGCGGCTTACTCGGACCGCGGCGCGTACTTCTGTTTGCAGCCGGAGTATTCGCCGTGACCTGCGCCTTCTTGCCACTTATACACAATTATAGTCTGCTGGTTACGGCACTGGTCGTTGCCGGGCTCACATCAGGCACGTTTTACCCGCTCACCCTTACTTTTGCACTGCGCATTAGTCCGCTGCGATACCTGCCTTTCACGATGGCTTTCTATGCGACTTTCATCGATGGAGCAGTGAACATTGCGCCATCGTTCTATGGCTGGTATCGCGACCATCTCTCATGGCACTGGATGTTCTGGAATTCAGCGCTGATCACCCCGCTGATGATCATCCTTATCTACTTCGGGATACCGGCAGCCCCTCCTCGCAAAAAGGGCGGCCCTGTGCCCAGCTTCGCCGGATTCCTGTATCTGAGTGCCGGTTTAGCCCTCATGTTTGCCGCCATCCAACAAGGTGAGAGGCTCGACTGGTGGCGCTCCGGAGTATTCAACGCGTTGTTTTGGTCCGGAGCATTTTTGACGCTTTGCGCGCTATACGGCGATTGCGCGGTCCCAACCCGCTGGTGGCGCTCCCTTATCTGTGGCAACGGAACACCGTCCTGCTGGGCGCTCTGCTCTTCTGGTTTCGGTTTACTCTCACCGGAACCATCATCCTGATACCGCAGTCGCTGGCCATCCACGGTTTTGAGGCAGATCAGATCGGGCCGGCGGTGATCTGGAGCGCTGTTCCGCTGTTGCTGATTACGTTTATCGCTGGACTGCTGCTGATTCGCAACCTGGATCCGCGTCTCCTGCTAGCTGCGGGTTTGACCTGCACAGCCTTCGCGGTTGGTTTGAACGCTGATTTGACTGCGGCCTGGTCGGCGGCGAACTACTACCGCACGGAATTGCTCACGGGCATCGGACAGTCGGTTGCTCTGATAGGACTAGTGGGATGCATCATCCTGCAGGGAGTCTTCTCCGGCGGCTTGATGAAGCCTCAATGGATCCTGACATTTTCTGCGTTCTTTCATGTGATTCGCTTGTTTGGTGGAACCACGGGCGCCGTGTACATGGGCCACTTTCTTGCGGAGCGCGAGAAGCTGCACTCGAACCTGCTTGGATTGCACGTGCAGTCGGGAAACTGGATCACAGACGCCAACATCCGGGAGCTCGCGGCGGGAGTGTACGCGAAATCCTCGGGGATGGCTGCGGCCACGGGCCGCGCGGTGGGAATTTTGAGCGGACGGCTTCGTCTTCAGGCGTACACGCTGTCCATTATCGATGGATTCTATTTGGTGGCATGGACGTGCGTTATTGCTTTGGTGCTGGTTGCCTTACTACGCAGATCGCCGATGAACTATGGCGAGCTGAGCACCTTTCAGCAGCCATTGGCCACGCCTTAGGCGCTCGTCCCTCAGGAGGCAAAATCATGAACGCGCGCACTAAGTTACTTGTAGCCGGACTCTTTTTCTCTTGGCTTCGAGCACGGTTCGAGCCCAGACCGGCGCGCAGAATGTCCGCCGCCTGGACTCTGCATGAGGCGGTGCAAATGGCGCTGAAGCAGAACCACATGGTTCGAGGATTTCAGAAATGAAGATTGAGGAGAAGCAGCACGCGAAGGACGTGGCGAGGAGCGCCTATTTTCCAACAATCAGCAATCAGAGCACTGTTCTCCCACGTGACCGACACCCAGTTTATTCAGATTGCCCGCGGGCAGCCTAGATTCTCCTGTAGGCACACCGATTCCCACGCAAGCCCGTGACGCTTTAGCCAGGGCGGGCGCACGCTTTATAACGAAGTGGAACGGGCCTGGTGCAGCCGCTCACACAGCTTTTCACGAAAGTTAAGCCCGGAGAATGATATCGCGCGCGCGGAGCTGGAATGCGACCCCAAGAGCAAAAGCCAAGCAAACCGAGAATGAGATTGCGCTGAAAGTCCATCAGCTTTACTACCAGCGTCTTGATCGCGCAGCTTCACCTGAGCGCGTCCGAGGCGAGGATCAAAGCGGACAGAAGCGCTGAAGAGCGAACGCGTGCAACAAGTGAAAGTACGGCAGCGCCCTTGATCAGGAGCTGATCGAAAGCACTGCACAATATCTACAGGCAAAGCAGGAATTGCTGACGACTGAGTTGCTGCTGACAAACTTGACCATGCAGCTAGACGACGTGGTGGGGCTGCCGCTAACGACACGCCTCGAGCTTGAAGCGGTGCCGTCGGGAGGAGCTGGAAAGCTGCGGAGGAGTGCGTAAAGATCGCATTGGAATCGCATCCCGAGGTGGTTGCGGCGCGTGAAGAGGTGCACCAAGGCTTCGGCGAACGTGAAATTGAGCAAGGCGGATTACGTCCCGGACCTTTCGGCCTTCGCTCACTACAGCTACTCGGATCAGGTTCCTTTCCTCGCCCGCAACTTTGGCTCGTTCGGAGTTGAGTTCACGTATGAGCTGTTCGATGGAGGACGGCGCCGCGCGGCGCTTGCCGAGAGCAATACTCAACTTGCACAAGCCAGAGAAAACCTCGCTCGCGTGACGGACGAAGTGGAGCTACAGGTGCAGATTGCGTACAACAAATTGCAGCGTACACGGGAACTGGTGAACGTCTCAAAGGGAACTGCTCGATCTGCGAACGGAAGTCCAGTCGCGGTCTCGGGGCAACAACTCGAGAAGGGTGAGGCCCTGCAATCGCAAGCGGCGAACGCCGTGGCGCAGAAGTTCGATGCGCAGACTTCGCTCCTACAGGCTCAGCTCGATTACGTTCAGGCACACGATGAGATGACGGAAGCGATGGGAATTACGCCCCAATAGACGGCCGTTTCGACCGTTTTTAAATCACCTCGCAATAAATTATCTCGCAAGAATTACGACCACATCGGCGATTCTCTCCCAAATTGCCTCCTGTCAGCATCTGCACAGTTGCGCGCATGCTGACACCCGCGCTTGATCGCAAGTCCCCAAAGATAAAATAACTTTTTGCTTCAGCTGCCTGGAGATCGCATCGAGTGGTTGACGGAATGCACTTGGCCC
>CAWBRH010000054.1:0-5113 GCA_963790945.1 uncultured Acidobacteriota bacterium | reverse complement strand
TTTTTTCTGCCGCGCTTCGTTCAGTTACGTCTTGCTGGGGAAACTGCCACTTCAGCCATCCGGAAACTTGCTCGGGCGACCAGTCTGCATCAGTTTACTCGCAACGATCTCCCGGAGCGGGGTGTGAGTGGCCAGCAGGCACGGCTCGGGCCGCAGGGCCATTCCGAGGCCGCTGATCGACTCATTGGCACGGTACTGCGCGCGCCCGCCATGGGCGGGCTTCCCGGCTGATCGTCGAGGCACAGCGGTGCAGGCCTTGGGCGATTCCGCGAATCGACGAGCCACAAGCGATTCCGCGGGAGATGTCTTTTCGTTCTGCCAGGGTGAGTGAACTCGGTGAACGGCGGCGGATGGGGGCGCAATCCCACCATGGCGCTTCAACAGAAGGTAAATAACCACATTGTTCTGCCCAGCGCTCGACCAACGCATGTAACGACTCTCCGCTTTCCAACGACGCCATACCTGAACTCTTTGCATCGCAGAAAGCCGTATCCGTTTCTTCGGGATCATAAACACCACCTTTTAGAAAAAGATTTATACCAGGTGGTGTTGCATCGACCGGTTGAGCCCTCAGGGCTTATCATTAGCTATCAGCCTGCGACGACTCTCTTGATTTTGAATTTTCCCGAATTGGCACCAACCGTTTTTATAACCCCTTTATCTTCAATCCGCGCGATACCAGTAGTTCTAGAACAATTCTGACTTAGTTAACCGCAAAACTACGTAGTCCTCCAATCACTAAGACCCAGACAACCTCCCTTCCATTTGATAAGCGTCCATCTATGTAGGATTGGCGCATGGTCGAAAAGGCGCAAGGGAGGCGACTGAACCAAAGTCGGCCGGCGCCAGCCGCTCCGCGACAATCGAACGATCTCCCACCTCACCACACCGCGCCCGCGTCCTGCGGCCGCGAACCCAAAAAAGGACAACCCAACATGACCTTGAAAGCGACCACGAAAGCCACCAGCCCGAAAACCAATAGAAAGCATTCCCTAAAGCATTCTGTGAAGGGGTCTGTGAAGAAAGCCAATCGAATCAACCGTCAACGCCGCCTGCAAAAGCAGCTTCAAGCACTCATCCTCGAACGGCACAGCCGCCGCTGCATCATCTGCCACCACCCCGAACGCGAAGCCATCGAAGAGGAATTCGTCCACTGGCGCGCCCCCTGGAAGCTCTCTCAGGATTACAAACTCAGCAACTACCGCACCGTCTACCGTCACGCCCGCGCCGCCGGCCTTCTCCTCCAGCGCCGCGAGCGTCTGCACTCCGCCCTCGACGCCTTCGTCGAATCCGTCGACGACGTAACCTTCACCGGCGACACCATCCTCCGCGCCATGCGCGCCTACAGCTGCATCGACAGCCACGGCCGCTGGACCGAAATCCCCAGCCCAAGTCCAATTCTCCACTTCCACCGACGCCCACCCGCCGCAGCCCAGCCCACCCGCCACTTCGAATGTAAATTCCGATGTAATCGACATCGACCCCGAGGGGACCAGAAGACGACGCAGAAGAAGACGAAGACAACGCGCCCGAAGAGCGCGTCACCGCTTCCGACGTCCTCGACGTGTTCCGCAAATACGCCGTTCAAGCATCGCGGAACAATGCCACCGCCGCCGAAGATCAATACGACGAACTCGAAGACGATGACTCCGACACCGATCCCGACGTCAGAAGAGGGCGCAGAAAACGAGTTCGAAGAGCTCGTCACCGCTTCCGACGTCCTCAACGTCGTCCGCAAATACGCCAATCAAACATCGCGAAGCGATGCCACCGCCGCCGAACGATGAATCAGAAGAAGCCACAGAAAACGAGCTCGAAAACCTCGTAACCTCTCGCCTCAAATCTTCAAAATCACCGTCGCGCAGCGACACCACCGCTTGCGCAACCTCACCCGCGCAAGCCTCAAGCGTCAACCAGAGTCAAGATCCTGTTGACCGACGACCGGGACGACGAAGCCGACCCGGAAGACGATCCCGACGACGAGACCCCCCCCGACCACAATGCCTCAAAAAAAGAAAAGGAAGCTAACAGTCACACGGAAGAGACCACCGTTTGCGCAGACTTCACCCGCGCAAACTGTTTCAGCAGTAGCACTAAATTCAAACCATCGCGGTCGAAGTTTGACCGCTACCGCTTGCGCTGACTCATCCGCGCAAGCATTGCCGCAAAACGTTGTTCGCGGCCAGAATCCGAATGACCGGTCGCCATCTGACCGTACCGATTGCGCGGCCTTGCCCCGACCTTCAACGTGCGCACCCGCGCAACCAGCGGCCCCTCCAAAACCGAAACCGGACGCCGACGGCCGCACATCTGGCACCCACGCCCCGGCTATCCGGATCAGGAAATCTCGAACCAGACGCCCAGGGCCGCGTCGCATACAAAATTCACATAATGACTCGCCCCGCGGCCTCCGTCGCGCGAGACAGACGCCCAGCGCGCCGCAAAGTTAATCTACGGTTCCGTGATTAAAAAGTACGGCAACCCATGACCAGTCAGCGATTTAAGAATTTCTAATCGGCGGTAAAAGGGGGGACAAGACGACCGTGACTCACAGAAAATTCGGCCGGACAGCCGGAGAGAATAGAGATCCCTCGACTGCGCTCGGGATGACCGGGCACAGTGGAGCGCGGTGCGAACAGCGGAGCGAAGGCTCAGTAGATTCGAGCGCGCTTTGTGGCGTCGCGCCCTGTTGGATCGGGCGGCGGAGGTGATTGCCGCTGCGTGGCGACGCAGGGAACAGCTACGGAGTAAAGGGAGAAGTCGGAGAATGGCGCAGGTTTCGAGCTTGTCCCACCTTCGACGAGCATCGAGTCGGTGTATTGCGGGGCGGCGTGGAAAGCGAAATGCTCCGCGCAGACGTAATAATCGAGGAACCTCGGCTTGCCGCAGTCTTTAGCAGCGCACGTGCCCAGATCCATCGGCGTTACACCGAACGCTTCCAAAGGAGGTGAATGAGAACTAGCCAGATGTTGAACAGGGCCATGAGGAAGCTCCTTTGTAGGTTAGGCCGGGTGATTGTCGATGATAAGCCGACGGGGTGCGAGGTGGAATCGGAGCGACGTCGGATTCGGCGAAGGGGAACTGTGTAAGGAAAAAAAGCTGATTTTGGAGGGGAAAGGCTTATGGCGAAGATAAGGAGAAGGGTGCGATGAGATGATGAGATTTATAGGCGAGATGGCTCTGGCGTGTCTCTGGGCCAGCATGCGTGTCCGCTGCGACTCGGTGTCAGCGAGGCTCGGCTGTCGGTTCGATCGCATCTACATCGCGCAAGTGGCACATTTAGCTGGCCTTCGCCTGTGCGGCGACGGCTTGTTCCATGTGGCACGCGGCCTGCAACCATCCGTGGCGGCGAACGGGGCGGACCCAATTTGGCATGTTTACCCAAAGGGTGCGCGGCGGGTGGCGCGGTGGATTTTTGTTGGGTGCGGCGCGGCGGGGCGTGGCATTCTAAAAGACCCGAAGGCGGAAGAGAGATCCCTCGACTGCGCTCCCTTCCTTCGTCAGGGCAAGCGGGATGACAAGCGAAAAAAAATGACGAAATCCATTCATGTCGGCGGGCGTCCTGTGTGGGCGGAAATTTCGCTCCAGGCGATCCTGAGGAATCTGGAAATTATACGCGAGCATGTGAACGGCAAAAGCAGATCCCTCGACTACGCTCGGGATGACAAGCTGAACGATAGAAGGCAAAAGAGCCGGCGGGAGGCCAGCGGTACGAAAACCAAAAGGCACCGGCGGATGATTTTGGCTGTGGTGAAGTCGAACGCTTATGGGCTCGGGGCGGTGCCGATTTCGAAGGCGCTGCAGAAGGCTGGGACGGAATGGTTTGGGGTGACTTGCGCGAATGAGGGGGATTGAGTTGCGCGAGTCGGGGATTCGCAAACGGATTCTGGTGCTCACCGGGATTCTGGCCGGGCGAAGAGAAGACGGCTGCTGGAAAATTATTTGACGCCGACGGTGACGCGCGTCGATGACTTGCGGCATCTCGAGCGCGCGGCGAAAGGTTTTCTTGGCAAGTCAACAAAACAAAAGTCGGCGCGCGGGAAAATCCTTTTCAGAGTTCCCTTCCACTTGAAAATTAATACGGGGATGAACCGGCTGGGAATTTCGCCCTCGGAAGTGGAGGCGTTTGCGAAGGCGCTGGCGGAATGTCCGCACCTGGAACTGGAAGGGACGTTCACGCATTTCGCTTCGGCGGAAGATTTTATCGGCGGGCAGACGGTGACGCAGGAAGAATTGTTTCGGTCGTGTCTTGACCGGCTGCGGGCGCTGGGCGTCGAGCCGGGGATTCGTGCACCTTGCGAATAGCGGGGCGATTTGCGCGCGGCCGGAGACGTGGGCGGACATGGTGCGGCCGGGCGCGATTCTCTATGGTTATCATCAGCGCTTCGATCCGCCGGAGAGGCGGAGCGAGGTGATGGCGGAGATGCCGCTCGAGCCTTCGCTTTCGTTGCGCGCGCGGATTATTTCGCTGCGCGATGTGCCGCCGGGAGAAGCGGTGGGATATTCGGCGCGGTTTATCACCGAGCGGCCGTCGAAGATAGCGGTGATCAATGCGGGGTACGCGGACGGGGTGGTGCGCGCGCGAACGAATCGCGGTTGCGCGCTGGTGCACGAGCGGCGCGTGCCGCTGGTGGGCACGATTTCGATGGATTTGACGATGCTCGACGTGACGGATGTGCCGGGCGTCGGAGCTCGGCGACGTGGTGACGATTTACGGCAAGGATGGAAAAGCGGCGATCGAAGTTTCGGATGTCGCGCCGGAGATTGGCACGGTGACGTCGGATCTGCTGTGCGCGCTGGGGCGGCGCGTGCCGAAGTATTACGTTTGAGCCGGAGCGGCGCGGCATTGCACGGTGAAGCTTCAAGAGGAAGAGAGATCACTCCGCTTCGGTCGGGATGACACGCAAATAAAAAAAAAAAAAAAAAAAAAAAAAAAAAAAAAAAAAAAAAAAAAAAAAAAAAAAAAAAAAAAAAAAAAAAAAAAAAAAAAAAAAAACTAAAGCGCGGTGCCTCCATCGTGAGGGGCTCGCGGCGCGATGTGACCGCGGGTTACCTCTGGTGATAATCTGCGTAGTTCCCTTCGTTGACTCCTGCGCGAGGGGCGGTGCTATAC
>CAWBRH010000053.1:0-87187 GCA_963790945.1 uncultured Acidobacteriota bacterium | reverse complement strand
AAAACTCCCGCCAGTGGTCGAGTTTTTCAACAGCCACAGGGCTTATCACTAACTATCTCAAGTGCGACGAATCCCCAGACGGAACATGGGAGAACGTTCGGGAGGTGCACCGCGATTCCACTGCTCTCGAGCCGCACAATTCGCCGTCCCCGCGTGCTACTTTATTAACCTGCGGAGCTGGCCGAAGATGTCCCACAGGAAAACGCACCCGTAGCTCTAGATGAAGCCTCCCTGCGACGAAGCCGTTGTTCGATCAGCGAATGCTGACGCTCCGTGCACAGCACAAGCCGGACATTGGATCCTGGCCGCGACGATTCTCGGTTCCAGCATGGCCTTCATCGACAGCACTGTCGTCAATGTGGCTCTGCCCGCATTGCAAGCAAGCCTCGGCGCGACTGTCGTTGGTGTGCAATGGGTGGTGGAGTCTTATGGATTATTCCTGGGGGCGTTGATTCTTGCAGGGGGTTCGCTCGGCGACTTGTTCGGGCGTCGAGCGATATTCCTGATTGGCGTGGGGATTTTCGCGGCTGCTTCGATCGCTTGTGGTCTTGCCGCGAACATTCAGCAGTTGGTGATCGCACGAAGTGTCCAAGGCGTAGGAGCTGCCCTTCTGGTGCCCGGGAGCCTTTCGATCATCAGCGCGAGTTTCGACGAGAAGACGCGCGGGCAAGCGATCGGTACCTGGTCCGGCTTCACTGCGATCACAACAGCACTTGGGCCCGTTCTCGGTGGCTGGCTGATCGAGCATGCCTCCTGGCGCTGGGCATTCTTCATTAACGTTCCTATCGCGGCTGTGGTGATCTTGATTTCGCTGCGGCATGTTCCGGAAAGCCGCAATGCGAATGCCACGCGCGTGGATTGGCTGGGAGCCGTGGTCGCTACCGTCGGATTGGGTGGGGTGGTTTATGGACTCATCGAATCGATAAGCCACGGCTGGGAGCATCCGCTTGTTGTCGGAAGCTTGATCGTCGGATTTACCTGTCTCGCGGGTTTCATGTTCGTAGAGGCTCGGGTAAGTTCGCCCATGGTTCCACTGGCGCTGTTTGGCTCTCGCAGTTTTAGCGGCGCGAACCTGCTCACTCTGTTTCTCTACGCCGCTCTTGGAACCTTCTTTTTCTTGTTCCCGATGAACCTTATCCAGGTGCAGGGATACTCGACTACTGCGACGGGAGCTGCCGCGCTTCCTCTCATTTTGCTGGCGTTCTCTCTCTCGCGTTGGTCTGGTGGGCTGGTCACGCGTTACGGACCAAGGACGCCGCTGGTGGTGGGACCGTTGATTGCGGCAGCGGGCTTCATCCTCTTCGCCGTTCCTGGAGTAGGCGCTGGATATTGGAAAGTATTCTTCCCCGCGTTCATTGTTCTCGGTCTTGGAGTGGCGATTAGTGTGGCCCCTCTCACCACAGTGGTTATGAATTCAGTTGACCAAGAACGCGCCGGCGCCGCTTCAGGCATCAATAACGCTGTCGCTCGTGTGGCGGGCGTACTCGCTATCGCAATTTTCGGGATTCTTATGGTGAAACTGTTCAGCTCGAGTCTGAATCAGAGTCTCGCGGGGCGACCGCTTGCGCCTGGAATTTTTCAATACATTCGCGCGAACGAAATCAAGCTGGCGGGCCTTGACCTACCCTCTAACATGGATGCCGATACGAGAGCGCTCATCCGGATGTCACTCTCACGTGCATTTGTGTTCGGATTCCGAACGGTCATGTTGATCTGTGGGGGTCTGTCGCTGGCAAGTGCTGCGATCGCGTTGGTAATGATTCCTGCTAAAGAAGTGGATCGCGCTCGATTTGGGGGCACGTGATGAACCGATGGTGCCACTCATACTGAGAATGGGATTATTATCTCGTTCTGAAAGTGGGACTAGGAAAACCTGCCTGACTCGATTTGTTTGATGATATCGCCGAAGGCTTCGCGGGACAGAATGCATCCGCTCATGGTAGTTACGGGCTCCTTTGAATCGCGTAGCGGTGCTACCAATTCTTTGAAGCGCGTGGGACTGAGCATGTGAATTCCGGCGAGGGCGTAGCATTTCGCCTGCAAGTTGCCGGTTGAAAACAGCTTCTCGAAATCCGCCAGAGCGGGAGTGCGATTAAAAACGGTTCTGTAATCCTTTTCGCCGGGCGAAATTATTCTGGCGTAGGCGACCGGACCGAAGGCAAAGACTCCGACTGCAGCAAGGCGTTCGACGACCGCATCCGGCGAATGAGCGAATTGCGGTACGGGAACAAGAAGCAGCACGGGAATCAGCCAGAAATTCATAGCGTCACCTAGGCGGGCGGTTTTAAAGCTGTCACCACAAAGTGGCTATGGTTAGAACGGGCTCGAGCGTGATTCTTGCAGGCACGACCCAATGTGCTTCTCACATCAGAGCATAGAAAGGATATTGAAGACCCGTAGGGTCGAGAATGGGGACTATCGAAAGAAAAGCCCCACCTTTCGAACAGCACGAAAGATGGGGCATCCGTAAGGCTTGATGCGGGTAGCGTCGTGGGAGCCGCCGCGATTTTATTTGCTAAACCGGCGCCTCAAAATGCCAATTCCGGCGAACCCGAGGCCGATCATCGGAAAAGTTCCCGGCTCAGGAACATTCGTCCCTGACCCGCCACCACCACCGCCGGGGCCACCCGGACCCGATTCCGGGATGGAAGTATGAATGCCGAGGATGAGGTCGTTGTAGTCGCCGGATTCACTCGTAGCGAATGGCGTCTCTTCGACACCCGCGTAGTACTGATTTGCATTCGTGCCGGCCTGGAATAGCGCGAACTGCTGCCCGTTGGCTCCCAGGTAGTAGGTAACGAGATCGCCATCCGCCTGGCATGCCGCTTGGCTGCTGGCAGTCTCCGTACAGGTGGTGACGTAGATGCCCCAGGAGGAAAAAGGGCTACCGTTGGACAAATCATAAACTCCCAAGTTCGTGGAACCCGCGAATTGCGTTCCGAACACATACGTCGCACCGATAGCGTTGTTCAGATTCACGCCAGCCGGTTCAAGGAGCAGGATGTCCGCCAGGTTCGCAGTGTTGTAAATTCCGAATGAAGTGAGAGTATTTTCGGGGCTGTTTGCATAGAGCAGACTCACCTGCAGGCCACCCGTTTCGGTGATGAAATTCAAATTCGAGACGTAGTTGGGCGTGTTCCCGGCGTTGATAAACATCTGGCCGCCGCCCGCCATGTAATCCGGACCGCATGTGCTGCAGCCCGCGACGGGCGTCGCAAACGCTCCGGTGGCCGCGAGGAAATTGCCGACATTGGCCGCATTGCTTCCGTTCACCGTGTCGCTGGAAGTGTTATTCCAGAAAGACCCTGTCGGGTTGAATGCTGAGCTTGTCGCCGAATTGTTGCCTGAATTGAGGTTGTCCGCGCGCAGCGAGCCTGCCGACAGGCCTAACACCAAGACGCACAAGAACACCAAGAGCAGTCGCAAAGACAGGAAGAGAGAACTAAACGTTTCTTTCGAGCTGGATTTCATATAGTCCACCTTTTGTGACAGATGAGAGGTTCTACGTGGCCCGGTGATTCGAGGACTGGCTCGAATCCTATCTGCGTTTGTGCAAAGCACAAGTGACCTAAAAGGACCATATTCTGCTTAGGCCTGTCTCTGCACCGGCATCCAGTGGCGAAGGATGTTGCCTTCACAGATATGAGATAGATGTCGAGAACAGCCGAAAATGCGAACCCGGTCCAGGATCGGGCGGCACTCTACTTCTATCTGGAGATGCGGAAAGCGGGGTGAAAAAGGCTCAGGAATTAAGCCGGGATTAACACGGCTTGGACCCTTGGCTACTGGAGGTTCTGGTAGACCAGTTCTTCGAAGTCCCGCAGCGTGCGGATGGCGGCGCCGTCGTAGAACGGCAGCACCTGCATCATCATGACGCCGCCGATGTGTTTCACGGGATCGATCCAGAACTCGGTGTTGTGAATGCCGGCCCAGCTGAGGCTGCCCGGGCTGCGGAATTTCGCATATCGCGGGTCGCTTGACGCGATCTGAAAACCGAGGCCCCATTTGTCGTGGCCGGCGCCAAGCGGAAAAGGTTTGGCGAGCGACTCGTCGGATGGGATCTGCAACTCCACGAAGATCGGCCCGATGTTGTTCTCGCCCATCATTTTCACTGAAGTCTCACTCAGAATTTTCGAGGATCCCAAGCGCCCACCGTTGAGAAACATCTCGATGAACTTGCCGTAATCCTGCGCGGTGGAGTAGAGGCCGCCATCGCCGCGAAACGGGGGCGTGGGCACCGCCGGGATGGGCCGGGGAGGCTCTTCCTGCAACCGGCCATTTACGCGGCTGTGCTCGGTGGCCACGCGCGATTGTTTTGCGAGCGGCACGGCGTAGGAAGTATCCGTCATGCCCAGCGGCTCGAAGATGTGTTGCTGGAAGTAAGCTTCAAGTGACTCGCCGCTGATTTTCTCGACGATCATGCCGAGGACCGCGGTGCTGGGCCCGTAGTTCCATTTTTCGCCCGGATCGTTCACGAGCGGCAGCTCCCAATACTCTTTTTTGGTCGCCTCGGTGAGCCTTGCTTCGATCGGGTTTGTAAATGCGTAGGCGATGCCGGAAGTGTTCGTGAGCAAATGGCGGATGGTCATCGCGCGCTTCGCGGGGCGCGTTTCGTAGGTGGCGTCCTTTTCGTTGAACTTCGTGATGACTTGCAGGTTGTCGAAGCCGGGAAGGTATTTCGAGACGGGATCGTCGAGCTTGAGCTTGCCCTCTTCGAACAGGATCATGATCGCTACCGATGTGATTGGCTTGGTCATCGACGCGATCGCAAAAATAGCATTTGCAGGCATCGCGATATCGTGAGCAACGTCGAGCTTGCCTGCTGCGCCTTCGTACAGCACGCCTTCGCGGCCGACGATGAGTGCGACAACTCCCGGCGTATCGCCGCGACTGACAGCTTCGCTCAGCTGACGCGACATCGCGGTTTTTCCTGCGTCTGAAAATCGCGGCGCCTCGGAGCGTTCGGCCGCGCGAGCGGGCGCGGCTTTCGACTGGATGCCGGTCCTGGCGATCCCCGCGAAAGCCAGCCATCCGACGACGGCCAGGAACACGACGAAAGTAACGGCGGTCCTGTGCGGTCTCGGTCTCAATCTCATAATTTCGTGCGACCTCATTTCTCCCGTGGATCGAGCGGTCGTGCGATTGAATCGCTGAGTGTAACCTATCGAGCGGCGGTCACGTCCTGACAGATGCAAAAGGGGGAGGCAGCGAACAGCACAGGGCGAGTTGTGACCGGGTGATCACCGGATTGCCCGACGTTTCGCCCTGCAATAACCATCGAGTTGGACGTCCATTTGATTGAACATCGCCATGAGTCTCGGCGACATTTCAAAGCATCGAAGTGATTGTGCCGCTGAATCAGCCCGGTCAACCATTAACAAAACGCATCAACATAGCGCGAATCGAACGGCCCGCCCCACCTGAGTTTTGGGTATTTGGGGCAAATAATATGAGGAGGTCTTACTAATGTCTCAAAATGTTTCCGCGCAAAAGCAAAAGGTGAGCGCATCGAGCGCGGGAGCCGCTGACGCCCGCTCTGCGGTTCCTCTTACATCCATTCACAGGGTGGAAGCGGATGGCGTGCAAGTTTTTTACAGAGAGGCGGGCGATCCGAAGGCGCCAGTCATCCTGCTGCTGCATGGATTTCCGACTTCGTCTTTCATGTTTCGCGAGTTGATTCCACGGCTCGCCGATCGCTACCGGGTGATCGCGCCGGACTTGCCTGGTTTTGGATTTACGGTAGTGCCGGAGAAGCGGAAATACACTTACACCTTCGACGCGCTCGCGGCGACGATCGACGCTTTCACGAAAGCGATCGGACTCAATCGCTATGCGATCTATGTATTCGATTATGGCGCGCCGACGGGATTGCGGCTGGCGACGGCTCATCCGGAACGAGTTGCGGCGATCGTTTCACAGAATGGCAACGCTTATGAAGAAGGGCTCGGGGATGCGTGGGGCCCGATCCGGAAATATTGGGCTTCCCCGAATGCCGAAAATCGCGAAGTGATTGCGAAGAATGTGCTCACGCTCGACGGCACGCGCTGGCAGTACACACACGGAGTGGCAGACCCAGACAGCGTTGCGCCGGAATCCTACACGCTCGACATGGCGCTCATGGAGCGGCCGGGAAACAAAGACATTCAGCTGGATTTATTTCTGAACTATGCGACGAACGTGGCGCTCTACCCGGCATTTCAAGAATATTTTAGAAAGTCGAAGCCTCCTTTGCTCGCCATTTGGGGCAAGAACGATCCCTTTTTCATTCCCGCAGGGGCGGAAGCGTTCCGAAGGGACATTCCCAGCGCGCAAGTGAAGATGCTTGATACGGGGCATTTTGCTCTGGACACGCACGTGGTGGAGATTGCTGCGGCGATGAGAGAGTTTTTTGCCGCGAACGGAATTTAGTCTCGGAGCGAAAGGTGAGGATTCAAAATGAGTGCTGAAAACGGAACGATTATTCTCGTGCATGGCGCGTGGGCTGACGGCTCGTGTTGGCAGAACGTTATCCTGCCGCTGCACTGGCAGGGCCTTGATGTGATTTGCGCTCCAATCCCTCTTACGTCGCTTAGCGACGACATCGCGGCTCTCTCGAGAACAATCGAGAGAACCAGCGGGCCAGTAGTTCTTGTTGGACATGCATACGCCGGAGCGGTGATTGCCGGGCCCACCGATGAGCGAATCAAAGCTCTCGTCTACATTGCGGCGTTAGCGCCCGGCGACGGTGAAACGGTGGCGCAAGTTTTCTATCGCGAGAAGCCGCATCCAGAAGCTCCTCATTTGGAACCCGACCAACACGGTTTCATCTGGATGACGGAAGAAGGCTTTCGCAATGCAGTCGTTCACAAAGCCTCCGCCGATCACAAAATCATCTCGGCGGCGGTGCAGCGGCCGATTGCCGTGAAATGCATTCAAGAAGTCACTCCCACTCCCAGCTGGAAAACGAAGCCCACCTGGTATTTGCTCGCCGAAGAAGATCGCATGATCGGTCCGACAACTCAGCGTTTCATGGCTGAGCGAATGGGCGCGAAAATCCATTCCCATCCGGTGGACCACAGCCCGATGTACACGGCGCCGAATCTTGTGGTGGATATTATCTCCGAGGCAGTTCGCGAGAAGATTCCAAGCGGAAAGGCGCGGAGCGCAAAGGGCGAGTAGCGACAGAAACTTTGCGGGCCATCGAGAGGGACCAGCATGCCGAACTCCGTAGCCATCGTCACCGGCGCTAGCCAAGGAATCGGAAAAGCCACCGCGCTTCGATTGGCGAAAGATTTTTCGTCTCTCACCTTGGTCGCGCGCGACGAAGATCACCTGCAAGAAACAGCTCAACAGGCTAAGTCCCTCGGAGCTGAGAGCCTGGTGCTCGCACTCGATATGAGTGAACCAGCGGCCGCTGAAAAAATCGTGAACGAGACACTCGCGCGCTTCGGCCGGATCGACGCGCTGGTGAATATCGCCGGGGCAGTGCCGCAAATCGATCTCTTCGAAATGACCGATGCGCAGTGGGACAACGGCATGGCGCTGAAGTTTCATGGAGCTCGCCGGCTGACGATACGAGCGTGGGATGCGTTGAAGGCTTCCAAGGGTTCTGTTGTGCTGCTTTCGGGCCTCGCCGCTTATGACCCGAAGCCGGGATTTGCCGCGGTGGCTGCGACCAATGCCGCGATTATCGCTCTCGCAAAAGCCTTCGCAGAGCAAGGAATCAAGGACGGCGTTCAGGTGAACAGCGTTTCACCGGGAGCCGTGATGACGGGCCGGCGGCAATCCTTTTTTCAAAAGTGGGCGCCCGCGCACAACATGTCCGTGGAGGAAGCGATCAAAAAGTATCCAGAAGAATCTGGCATCGCTCGATTCGGCCAGCCGGAAGAGATTGCTGATCTTCTGGCCTTCCTGGTGTCAGCCCAGGCGAAGTGGCTCACCGGAGCCGCCCTGCGAATGGACGGCGGCGAATTCAAGGGGATCTGACAAGGAATTCCAACCTGATGGATATCTAGGAGGGTTATAATTAAAAACCAGTAATAATTGGGCGCGCATCGGGAGACAACAATGCCGCGAACAACACCGCTCTTCTTTCACATCGTTCTATTCGCATTAGTAATTCTTCCTGGCACTCCGGCAGCCGCGCAAGAATTGAAGTCGTCCGGGCTGCCACGCTGGGATTCCACGAACCAAATCCTGTTTTTTGATAGTTGCTCGATGGGCGGTGTAGTTCGAGCCTACGCGGACGGCCATCAACGCGGCGCAGACATAGATATAACCAAGGACTTTCCAGGCCTCCAGGATTGCTACGTCGAGAGCTCGACGGCCGGGCCCGATGGTACGACTCTGATTGCCGCAACATTGAACTTCGGGACGAATGCCAGTTTTCGAGAGTCGATTCTGACTTACGATTCTTCGGGCAAGCTGCTGAAAAGCTGGGACCCGGCTCCGCAATACGTGGAAGCCATCGCATACAGCAAAGACGACGACGCGCTTTTTATCCTCGGGGAACGCAGCCTTCCGGATGGCCCATATGCTCCCAATTATCCTCTTCTGGTCGAGTACAGCCGCGATGGGAATGTGCAAAAGGTGATGATTCCAGCCGGCGCTTTGAAGAATGGCGGAGATTCCTTCCACGAGGGCGGCGAATTTGGAGAGACGACGCTACGCGTCACGAAAGATCGAGTTTATTTCTACGCTCCCACGAATCGCGAAGCCGTCATTACCGACCGCAATGGTGTCGTTCTCGCCGATCGCAGCATAAGCGACATCATTGAGAAGATTTCAATGGAGGACGGTTTTGACCTCGTTCAGATTCATGCGCTGGATTTCAGCGATGACGACGATATCGTGCTCGAACTGCTGCGGACCAACTATATCGACTACACGCTGGATGTGTTCCGGATAAACATCAAATCCGGCGAAGCCGTCCCAGTCCGCAGAGCTTTCCGCGGCGGAGACCTGTGGTTTGTCGGACTCAAGGATGGGCAGTACGTATACATCGAGAAAGGAAAGAGGCTCGTCATTCAATCAGGCGAGGTCGGGGGTCCACTTTTAACTGCATCCAATCCGACCCAATAAAGAGCCAATCCTTTCAGATAACGTAGCCCCGACTGGTCCCGCCTTGAGATCGCCGCTGATCTATCCTCCAGCTAGAACCCTGCCAAGATCACCAACCCAGTTGGCTCATCCGCCTGAGAATAATCGCGCTGTAGCTATTCATGCGCTCGGGCCGTCGCTTCAAGGGAGCCGGCAGAATTGCAGCGAGGCGCGCCGCCTGTTGCCGGCCGATATTCAGGGCTGAGGTTTCGTCGTAGTAGCGGCACGCTGACTCTGCGCCATAGATACCAGGGCCCCATTCCACCACGTTGAGGTATATCTCCAGAATGCGCTTTTTGCCGAGGAAGATTTCAGCCACCGGCACCAGCGTAGCCTCCGCACCCTTACGGAGAAAAGAACGGCCCGTTCCGAAGAATAGGTTTTTTACGAGCTGCTGCGTAATTGTGGAAGCCCCGCGAGTGCGCTCGCCTTCCAAATCCTCTTGGGCAGCGATTTGAATCTCGTGCCAATCGAATCCGTGGTGCTGATAGAAGTGCGCATCCTCCGCGGCAATTACGGCGTGCTGGAGATTGGGCGAGATTTGGCTGAGCGGAATGAATTTGTAGCGTTCGCGATACGGCGTGCGGTGAATCCATGACTGCAAGCGGCGCTCCATGTGCACCGCAGTTGTCGGCGGGTCAATCCACCGGGCGGCAACAAGGATCAGCGCGGCAAACGACCAAAGCGACACCACGCCGATGACAAGCCATCGAATAAAGCGTCGGAGGGAACCGCTCTCGAGCAGAGTCTTTATATGTGTTCTCAGCATTGCAATCACGTTTCGGAATAATAGCCTGAGCTTGCGGTTTCCCCGAAGGAACTCAATGAATCGGGCGATGGGAAATGTCTAGCAACTCGGAAAAATCCTCGTACAACGCCCTCGGCCAGCCATGCGGCGGAACGAGAACACGTCCGAAAAGATGTGGAATCTGATCTCCTTTGTTGAAGGGGGCCTTTCGCGATGATGCTTCCAAGCAGGATCTACAAAATTGCAGCGGGCGGCCTGTTTGTGAGTGTTCTGTTCATTGCCGGTTCATCAGCGACGGTGAAGGCAATCCCAAAGACTTGGGGCGACACTGTCAGCGGTTTACAACTAGCCATCTATCGCGAGCCCGCGGAATGCGCGCAATCGAAAGTTCCCAACTTCAGGGTCGAGTTGCGCGACGCCGGTGCGAGTGACCTGATCCTGAATCTCGGTTCCATGCTTGCCAACGGCAGGAAGCAATATCCGGATGCCGTCGTCTTGATTCTTACGGACTCGCAAGGAAAATCTCAGACGCTTGAGCTTCAGGGGCCAGCCGGTGTCGCGGGCCGAATCGACCCACTAATTGTACCTATTCCCGTGGGTTCTACTTTCTCCATTCCAGTGGATTTGGAGAAGTATGGCCCCTTCGGTTTCAAATGGAAGCCCGGCACGTACTCGGTGGAGGCTCAACTCACCGGCAAGGGCGTTAACCAGGCAGATGCCAACCTCGACGTGAAGGGAATCGCACTCATGCCCTATTGGAGAGGCACTGCTGCATCAAACCAGTTGCGGTTCGAGATTTCGGAATGGACGCCTCGATCAAGTGTAGCGTAATAATTCCCTGGGACTAGTACCCTCAAGACATCTCCCTCCACGCGCTCCCAGAGGGCATAACCCTTTCTTTTAGAGGCACTTTGAGCTACCCGCTCTGGCTTGGCAAGATGAGTGCTTTCCCCTATCGCAGATCCTTCGCGCGGGCGTGAAAATTAGGCTGCACCGAGAGGTGACGCATGAGCGGCAAGCGAGCTGCATATTTGGCTGAAACAGCTGAAACAGCTGAAACAATTGATGAATTTTCGAGGCCGGTTCACGACGCAACTGCAAATGAGAATCAGATCAAAGCACGGCTGCAAGCAATCACGAGCTTTGTCGAAGGCTTGAACACTTCCACCGTGAACCTGTTGCTGGCTGAGAAGCCCTTCGCGCGCGAGGCGTTGCAGGAGCTGGTTGTAAAGGAAGCAGGGCTTCGCTGGATCGCTCGCGTGGCGACTCTTTCGCACGGGGACGTGCGTGCTCGCCTGTGGGCCGACGTCGACCAGGCGCTCGATAATTTGGAATTGATCATTGACCTGGTGGGGCGCGCGGATGTCGAGTGGCCGGTGAACGAAGTCCTCCAGTTCAGTGACGAGCTAGCCTACATCACATAGCTCCCGACCTAGCGCGCCCGATTACTGGTTCGAGCACAAAGCTCGCTTTTCCGGATGGCAACCCGACCATCCAATTCGCCACATTCCGCACTCTAATGGAACGGCAGAAATCACTACCTGAATCAATTTCGTTTTAGGGAAAAAAGCAGGCGGCTCGCAGCGATGCTCAAATCAATCATCTCGGCATTGGCAAAGTCGTTGGGCCTCGCTGCCCTTTTCGCTTGCCTGCTTTCCTCCCGCGCTTACGGCGACGTCGGCGTGATTCTCAACGAAACGCTCAACGAGAGCGTCGCGCGCGTCACAGGCTCGGGCCACACCGCCGTCTACTTCTCGCGAATCTGCCCCGCTTCTCCCATCAAGCTTCGCCTTTGCCGCCCGGGGGAAAACGGCTCGGTGATGAGCAACTACATTAATCTCGGCGAAGACGAACGCTATGAATGGAACATCGCGCCCTTCAATCTCTACGTCTACGGTGTTGACGATCCCGCCGATCGCCCCATGTTCGGCACCGAGAAAATCAAAGCCGTGCTCGAAGAGCGCTACCGCGACCAGTCGCTCGCAGCCTATTGCACCGTGAAGGATTGCCTGAAGGGCGACAAGGCCGAGTGGCGCGAAATGGTCGGCGCCAACATGATTCGCAGCATGTACATTTTCGTTGTCGAGACCACGATGCAGCAGGACGAAGACCTGATCGCGAAATTCAACGCGCTGCCCAATGAAAATCACTTCAATGGTATGACGCGCAATTGCGCCGACTTCACAAAAAACGTGATCGACACCTATTTCCCCCACTCCGCGCATCGCGACGTGATCAATGACTTCGGCATGACCAGCCCCAAAGCCGTCGCGCGCACCTTCTCGCACTACGCGCAAAACCATCCGGAATCGAATTTCCGCGTGCTGCATTTCTCGCAGCTGCCCGGCACGATCAAGCGAAGCACGGAACCGCGCAGCGGCACCGAACAGCTCTATCGCTCGAAAAAGCTGCTGATTCCGATGGTGATCTTCGCCGACCACGAATTGCCCGTCGTCGCCGCTGCTTATCTGATCACCGGACGATTCAATCCCGAGCGCGAATTCGAGCAGCACGCCACCGTCGAACCGGTGCAGCTCAACTCGTCCGCCCCATCATCGCCGTCATCAACAACAGCCGATAGCGCCCGCAGCGGCTCCGACGATGCTCTCGCTCCCGTCGAAGTTCACGAACGCGAAGAGGTGATAGGCCCTCCCGGCGAATGGGGAAAATATCGCAAGGCATTCGACACGATCGTGAATCAGGCCGTCCAGGACGAAATAATTCCCGACCGCGCCTACGTTGGCCGCATTTTTAAGCGTCTCGATAGTTCCGGACACCCCAGCGCCGATGCCGACGGCAGCCTCTGGCTCGAAGTTTCCGGCGCGAACGGCTCCTCACGAGTCGGGCTGAGCCGCAACAATATTTTTGCGCCCGGCTCAGATCCGCATCTCGCTTTCGAGCTGCTGCTCGCGCGCGCAGACGCTGCGCTGAAGAGCCCCAAGCACAGCCGCGAAACGATGATCGAATTCAAAGAAGACTGGGCGCTCCTCGAATACGCGCGCATGCGCATCGTTTCCGGCGCGGCCATGACGGCTTCGCCCGCAGCGCACGGCTCAGCCGAGGCGTTGGCTTCAGCCGGCGAGAAATAATCCAGACGCGAAATTTCAGCCCAGCGAGTCAGCGCTCAGCCCTGTTTTTCGTGTCGTCCTGATCCTGCTATGATGTCCACGGAATCGATGCACTCGATGCGACCATTCGTATCGGTATTTTTCGCCTTGGTTTTCCTTTTATTCGCCCTCGCGCACACTCCTCGAATCGTATCCGCCGCGCAACCCGGCGCGCCGAATTCTTCTTCGCCCATCGTCATCGGCTTTGTCGGCGGCTTCATCAGTCACGACAATTCCGTCCATGGCGGCGTCCAACTCGCCGAGCGCCTTCGCAAGGAATACCCGGCGCAAGTTCACGTGGAAGTTTTCGAAAATCACCGCGGCGAACAAGCTCACCAGCAAATCCTGCGCCTTCTCGACGCGAACCACGACGGCAAGCTCTCACCCGAAGAAAAACAAAACGCCCGCATCATCATCTACGGCCACAGCTGGGGCGGCTCGGAAACCGTCGCTCTCGCCCGCGAGCTCCAGACCGACGGCATCCCGGTGCTCCTCACTATTCAGGTAGACAGCGTCTCCAAAATCGGCGAAGACGATTCGCTAATCCCCGCGAATGTCGAACAAGCCGCTAATTTCTATCAACTGGACGGCTACCTCCACGGCCGCTCGGAAATTCGCGCCGCCGATCCCGCCCGCACAAAAATCCTCGGCAACATCCGCTTCGACTATTCCTCGAATCCCATCCAGTGCAACGGCTACCCCTGGCTCGCCCGCGCCTTCGAAAAACCGCACATCGAAATCGAATGCGACCCCAACGTAATCAATCGCGTCGAATCCCTGATTCGCTCCCAACTCTCCGCTCTGCCGCTAACCGCATCAAGCGCTGCCGCATCTGAATAGATCGCGCGCCATCCACGCGCCTCAACGCCGCGCCGCTTCCCGCCATCCCCTCGCGCTTCAAAAAGTCTGCGCGCAAAGTTCCTGGAAGAAATCCCGCAGCCAATCAAACGTTTCCGATACAATCGCCGCCGGCCGCGCAGCGCAATCGCCCGCGCCACAGCAACTCAGATCACGTCGCATCGAGGAGCATCGCTTGAGCTTTTCCCAGCGCCTCAAAGAAATTCGCGAAGGCTTCGAGCCCGCCTTCTGGGTCGCCAACTTCACGGAAATCTTCGAGCGCGTCGCCTACTACGGCACCACCGCCGTCCTCGCGATTTACCTCAACGAACAACTCCACTTCTCCAACGAACTCACCGGCTGGCTCACCGGCACCTTCGGCCTCGTCGTGTGGTTTCTCCCGATTCTCGGCGGCACCCTCGCCGACCGCTTTGGCTTTCGTCGCGCGCTGATGTTCGCTTACCTCGTGATGTCCGTCGGATATTTCCTGCTGGGCTCGCTCGCCGCGCCGTGGATGCAGCCGCTGCGGCAGGCGCTCGGCGATAAATGGCTCGTCTTGATTATCTTGATGATTCCAGCGATGGGTCCTGGCGTCGTGAAGCCCTGCGTGGCAGGCACCACCGCGCGCGCATCTACCGAAAACGTCCGCGCTATCGGCTATTCGATCTACTACACGATCGTCAATATCGGCGGCGCGCTCGGCCCGCTGATGGCCTTTCTCGTGCGCAAGCAGATGGGCTGGGGCGTCGAGAACGTCTTCCGCGTCGGCGCCCTCAGCGTATTCCTGATGTTCTGGGTCACCCTGTTTTTCTACCGCGAGCCACGCAAACCGGGCGATGAGCAAGTCCCCAGCGTGCTCGCGGCAATCAAGAACATGTTCATCGTGCTGGCCAACCTGCGCTTCATGATTTTTCTCGTCATCTTCTCCGGCTTCTTCGTGATTTTCTGGCAGCAGTACGTTTCCATGCCGCTCTTCATCCGCCAGTATGTAAATCGCAATGCGGATGTCGACTTGCTGCTCACTGTGGACGCCCTCGTGGTGATCTGTTTCCAGATCGCGGTGAGCTTCGTCACGCGCAAGATGCGCGCGTTCACCGCCATGGCGCTAGGATTCCTTATTACGAGCATTGGCTGGATGCTGCCGGCATTCCATGCCACGGTGCCGGTGTTCATCGCCGCCCTCGTCCTGGTGGCCATCGGCGAAATCACGCAGGTCTCGCGCTACTACGACTACATCTCGCGCCTCGCGCCTCCCGGCCAGCAGGGCCTCTACATGGGCTACGCATTCCTTCCCATCGCCATCGGCTATTTTATCGCCGGCCCGCTGGGCGGCTATCTGGTCTCGCACTTCGGCAAGACCGCCTCGCCTCAGCACATGTGGTGGGTCATCGCCGGCATAGGCTTGCTCTCCACGGTGCTAATGATTCTCTACGACCGCATCGTGAAACCGTCAGTGACAGCCGGCTCCTCCGCAGCTTAATCGCCCTGGCGCTTAAACCTGGGCGAAGCCGCCATCCACGAACAGCTCTGCGCCGGTGACGTAGCTACTGTCGTCGGAGGCGAGGAACAGCACAGCTTTCGCCACCTCATCAGCGGTGCCAAATCTTTCGTGCGGGATGGTTTTGGAAATGGCGGGGATGCGTTGCTCGGCGGCTTCGTTGACGTGCCAGGCGGGCGTGTCGGTAAAGCCCGGGCTCACGGCGTTCACGCGGATGCGGCGCTGCTTCAGGTCGCTGGTCCAAGTGCGCGCGAGGGAACGCACGGCCGCTTTGGCGGCACTGTACATACTCCAATCGGCGAAGCCTTTTGTGGCGACGATGGAGGCGTTGAGGATGATCGACCCGCCATCGGCGATCAGCGGAAGCGCTTTCTGCACGGTGAAGATCACGCCTTTCACGTTGGCGTTGAAGATCAAGTCGTAATGCTCCTCGGTAATCTTGTCGAGCGGCGCGAAGCGGGCAAAGCCGGCATTGGCGAAGACGATGTCGAGCTTGGCCTTCTCGCCTTTGATGGGCTCGCGCTTGATGTGGGCCACGAGGCGATCGAGGTCGGCGAGATTGGTGACGTCGCCTTGCACGGCGGTGGCGCTTTTGCCGAGCAGCTTCAGCGCCGCGGCCAGCTGCGCCTCGCGGCGCCCGGTGATGTAAACGTGCGCGCCTTCCTCAACGAAGCGCTTCGCAGCAGCGAGTCCGATGCCGCTATTCCCGCCCGTCACCAGTGCAACTTTTCCGTCGAGCTTCCCCATTGATTCCTCCTCGGTCTTAGCTTTGCTCCCAGTCTAATCCGATATGTGAAGAGACCGACCGGTCGCAATTGATTCTTATTCTTCCCGGCGCCTCTCGTCTCGCCTTGACGTTCTCGCCTTGACGTTCTCGCCTTGAAGTTCTCGCCTTGAAGTTCTCGCCTTGAAGTTCTCGCCTTGACAACGCTTGCCGCCCTAATGGTTGTCATCCCGAGCGCAGTCGAGGAATCTACATTTGGTATCCGCCACCTGAGCGCCCGCGTCAATGTAGCTCACCTCTTTAGATTTAGAGGTGAGGCTTGCTTTCGGTGTGCGCGTCTGGTCATCCCGAGTGCAGTCGAGGGATTCCTCTTCAGATTCGAGCGCGTTTTGTGGTGTCAGACTGGATTGGGTTGGGCGGCGGGGATTGCTGCTGGGTGGCGACGCAGGGAACAGTTTCGGGGTACAGGCTGAAATCAGGGAATGGGGCGGGCTCGACGTTCTCAACATTGTCGACCTTGACGAAAATCGGGTCGGTGTATTGCGGGGCGGCGTAGAAAGCGAAATGCTCGGCGCAGACGTAGTAATCAAGGAACCTTGGCTTGCCGCAGGCTTTAGCAGCGCACGTGTTCAGATCCATCATGATGGTCTCCTTGGCGCGGGCTTTGATCGCGCGTCGGTTGCGGGTTTCGTTTTCAGGTTCCGGGGTGTTGGAATGCCACAACGCCTGTTTGCTCGCTCTTTGTCTCGCCAGGGAACGCGCGAGACGAAACGGAGCCGAGCTGCGACTCTGCGACGATCGCTGCGACCATTTCTCCGGCGAGTGCCTCGGTTAGTTCTGCACTTCGGTGACCTACGGCTATGCGCTGGTAAACGGGGACGAATCGAGATTGAGGCGGATGGGTGGTGGCTGACGCGGACGGCAGGCGTGTCTCTGGGCAAGCATGCGTGTCCGCTGGGCCTCGGTGTCACCGAGGCTCAGCTGTCGGGCGGATCGGATCCACATCGCGCAAGTGCCACATTTCGTGGGGCTTCGCGCCGGGAGGGCTGCTTGGTCAGCGTGGCACGTGGCCTGCAACTATTCGTGGCGGCGAATCGGGCGGGCCCAATTTGGCATGTTTACCCAAAGGGTGCGCGGCAGGTGGCGCGGTGGATTTTTGCTGGGTGCGGCGCGGCGGGGCGTGGCATTCTAAAAGACCGAAGGCGGAAGAGGGATCTCTCGACTTCGCTCCCGTCCTTCGATCAGCGCAAGCGGGAGGCCAAGCGAAAAAAATGACGAAATCCATTCATGTCGGCGGGCGTCCTGTGTGGGCGGAAATTTCGCTCCAGGCGATCCTGCGGAATCTTGAAATTATTCGGGAGCATGTGAATCGGGGGCAAATCCGCAGAGGCTGGGGGCGGACAGCGGAAGACCGCAGGCAAAAGCAGATCCCTCGACTACGCTCGGGATGACAAGCTGAAGGGCGAGAAGAAGGCAAGAACGGAATCGCCGGCCGGAGGCCAGCGGTACGAAAACGAAAGGCACCGGCGGATGATTTTGGCGGTGGTGAAGTCGAATGCTTATGGGCTTGGGGCGGTGCCGATTTCGAAGGCGTTGCAGAAGGCTGGGACGGAATGGTTTGGGGTGACTTGCGCGAATGAGGGGATTGAGCTGCGCGAGTCGGGGATTCGGAAACGGATTCTGGTGCTTACCGGATTCTGGCCGGGCGAAGAGAAGCGGCTGCTGGAAAATTATTTGACGCCGACGGTGACGCGGGTGGATGACTTGCGGCATCTCGAGCGCGCGGCGAAAAGTTTTCTTGGAAGTCAGCGACACAAAAGTCATCGCGCGGAAAGTCCTTCGCGAGTTCCCTTCCACCTGAAAATCAATACGGGGATGAACCGGCTGGGAATTTCGCCGTCGGAAGTGGAGGCGTTTGCGAGGGCGCTGGGGGAATGTCCGCACCTGGAACTGGAAGGGACGTTCACGCATTTCGCGTCGGCGGAAGATTTTATCGGCGGGCAGACGGTGACGCAGGAAGAATTGTTTCGGTCGTGTCTTGACCGGCTGCGGGCGCTGGGCGTCGAGCCGGGGATCGTGCACCTTGCGAATAGCGGGGCGATTTGCGCGCGGCCGGAGACGTGGGCGGACATGGTGCGGCCGGGCGCGATTCTCTACGGTTATCATCAGCGCTTCGATCCGCCGGAAAAGCGGAGCGAGGTGATGGCGGAGATGCCGCTCGAGCCTTCGCTTTCGTTGCGCGCGCGGATTATTTCGCTGCGGGACGTGCCGCCGGGAGAAGCGGTGGGATATTCGGCGCGGTTTATCACCGAGCGGCCGTCGAAAATCGCGGTGATCAATGCGGGATACGCGGACGGCGTGGTGCGCGCGCGAACGAATCGCGGTTGCGCGCTGGTGCGCGAGCGGCGCGTGCCGCTGGTGGGCACGATTTCGATGGATTTGACGATGCTCGACGTGACGGATGTGCCGGGCGTGGCGCTTGGCGACGTGGTGACGATTTACGGCAAGGATGGAAAAGCGGCGATCGAAGTTTCGGATGTCGCGCCGGAGATTGGCACGGTTACGTCGGATCTGCTGTGCGCGCTGGGGCGGCGCGTGCCGAAGTATTACGTTTGAGTTGAGGCGCGCGGCGTCGCGCGGGAAACTTCAAAAGCAAGAGAGATCCCTCCGCTTCGGTCGGGATGACAGACGACCGAAGGCCTGACGACGCGGAAGGCCCGGGCTAAAGCCCGAGCATGTTCTTGCGGCGTGTTTCGCTGGACTGAAGTCCAGCTCCCCCTGCTGAAGCAGGGGCTCCCACCGTAAACGGCTCGCGGGGCGATGTGACCGCGGGTTACCTCTAGTGAGAGCTGCGTAGTTCCCTTCGTTGACTCGCGCGCGAGTGCCGGTGCTATACTACGGCCTCATAAGATTAATTCCGGGCCACTTTCCTTCCGGCGCGCCTTGCACTTTTCATAAAGCCGGGCTGCAAGAAAATGTGAATCGGATAGCGAGGTTTCGTACGTACCGATTCGTTTTCATACTTTCATAAGGTGCCATGATGCAACGGACCCCTAACGGACCCAGCCGGCAGCAAAACAACACCACAAATTCTGAAATCACAGCGCACAAGTCTAACGTAGCGGCTCGCGCGCAGCAGCACGACCAGGTGGGAACTTTCTGGGACATGCTGGCGATTCGCGTGGTGTTCACGGCGATTTGCGTGGCGGCGGGATTTCATTTCCGGCCGTTCAGCGTGTCGAGGGAAGCGGGCGCGGCGACGGGATTTTTCTTTGCGCTGGCGGTGATTCTGTTTGAAGTGCGGCTGCGGCGCGCGAGCATGCGGCGGTTGATTGGCGCGGCGACGGGCTCGATTCTGGGAATCCTGGGCGCGTATTTCACGACGCTGGTGCTGTCGCACACTTCGATGCCGGAGAGCACGCGGTCATTTTTCAGCCTGGCGATTTTTCTGGTGATGGCCTACATCGGGCTGATTCTGGGCGCGAACAAAGGCGACATGCTCAACCTGCAGGCGCTGGGCGGACTTTTTGGCAGCGAGCGCAGCATGAAGCATTCGGTGAAGCTGCTGGATACGAGCGTGATTATTGACGGGCGCGTGGCGGATATTGCCGACGCGCAATTTCTGGATGGGACGATTATTATTCCGCAGTTTGTGTTGCGCGAGCTGCAGCTGGTGGCGGATTCGGCTGACCCGTTGAAGCGGCAGCGCGGGCGGCGGGGGCTCGAAGTGCTGCAGCGGGTGCAGAAGATGTCGCATCTGGAAGTGCAGATTGCCGAGGACGATTTTCCGAGCATCGCGGAAGTGGATTTGAAGCTGATCGAGCTGGCGAAGCGTTACGACGCGAAAATTGTGACGAATGATTTCAACCTGAATAAGGTGGCGACGCTGCAGGGCATCGAGATCATGAACGTGAACCAGCTCGCCAATGCGCTGAAGCCGGTGGTGCTGCCGGGCGAGTCGATGCGCGTTTTTATTTTGCGCGAGGGCAAGGAATACAATCAGGGCGTCGCGTACCTGGATGACGGGACGATGGTGGTGGTGGATGGCGCGCGCAAGATGATCAACAAGACGATCGATATTACGGTGACGTCTGTGCATCAGACGACGGCGGGCAAAATGATTTTCGGGCGGTACGACGAGCGCGGCGAAGTGGCGCGCGTGGCGATGGCGGGTCAAGGGCAGGCGGCGCAGTTGCAAGGTGAATCGCAGCCCGGGCCGAGGGCGGTGGAGAGTTCGGGTGGCGGGGAGCGTCCGCCGCGGCCGTTGTATCCGGAATCGAATCGGTCGTAGTTCGACGCGTTGATGCAGAGCGCGCACGCCTCTTCGAGCAATTCAAAGGCTCGCGGGAAATGCACCGCGAAAGGAACGCTCTACGCGCTGTTTTTGTACCCAGGCCTTACGGCCTGGGCTAACTTATGTCGCGCCTACGGCGCTTTCGTTACCTCCATTAATTTTCTTCCTGCATCAATCTGTACAATCAGCGAAGGCTTCCACGCTCAGGGTTTTCTCGCCTGTTGGGTTTGCTTGCGTTAGACTGTTAGCCCTTTGATGAGCCGGATTGCTGCTATCGTGCCTGCTGCTGGACTTGGCACCCGCATGGGGGCTGAGACGCCGAAGCAGTTCCTTGAATTGGATGGCATGCCGCTGATTCTTTTTACGCTGCGACGTCTTGCGGCGTGCTGCTGCGATTACCGAATTTTTTATTTCCACGCGGGCGGAGGATATCGTTTCGCTGCAGGATACTGTGGCGAAGGCGGGGCTTGGGCGGCCGGCGCGCGTGGTGCATGGGGGCGATACGCGGCAGCAGTCGGTGGCGAATGCGCTGGCGCAGGTGGATCCGACGACGGAGATTGTGCTGGTGCACGATGCGGTGCGGCCGTTCGTCACGTTGGAGCAGATCGAGCGCGTGATTGCGGAGGCGCGGACGCGGGGCGCGGCGATTCTGGGCATTCCGGCGATTGATACGGTGAAGGAAGTGAAGCGCGCGAGTTTGCCGCAGGATGTGGCGTTGATTACCTCGACGATTCCGCGCGAACGGATCGTGCTGGCGCAGACGCCGCAGGCTTTCCAGTATGAATTGATCCGCGATGCATTTCGCGCCGGGCAGAAAGACGGCGTGACGGCGTCGGACGAGTCCGGGCTTGTCGAGCGCTTCGGGCATGATGTTTACGTGGTGCAAGGCTCGGATCGCAATTTGAAGATTACGCGGCCGGCGGATATGGAGCTGGCGCGGTTTTATCTCGCGCAGGAGCGGGCTGGAAAATGACGCGTTCGGGAATCGGATACGATTTGCACCGGCTGGCCGCTGGGCGGAAGTTGATGATTGGCGGCGTCGAAGTGCCGTTTGATAAAGGCTCGGTGGGACATTCTGACGGGGATGTGTTGTGCCATGCGCTTTGCGATGCGCTTTTGGGGGCGGCGGGGCTTGGCGATATTGGCACGCATTTTCCGGATACGGATGCGAAATGGAAGGGAGCGGCGAGTTTGGTGTTTCTCGAGCATACGCGGAAGCTGCTTGATGGGCGCGGGTTGAGGATCAGTCATTTGGATGCGGTGGTGATTTGCGAGCGGCCGAAATTGGGGCCGCATTTTCCGGCGATGCGGGCGGCGATTGCGAAGGCGCTGGGGATTGCCGGGGAGCAGATTAATTTGAAGGCGAAGACGAATGAGGGGACGGGGGAGATTGGGCGGGGCGAAGCGATTGCGGCGCATACGATTGCGACGTTGGAAGGTTAGTATCGAGCGGATGTGAGTTCGGAATCATTCCCTCAGCGGCTAAAGCCGCACTTAATCTCGCTCGCTGAATTTCGGCACGGCTGAAGCCGTGCCCTGACGTAAACAAGACAAATGAACTGGTTGACTGGATTTCATGCTGTGGAAGAGGCGCTGGCGGCTGGAAGCGCGATGGATCGCATTGTGATCGCGCGAGGGCGGCATGGGGAGAGGCTTGAGGCCATCGTGCGGCTGGCGAAATCGCGGAATGTGCCGGTGCGGTTTGAGGAGCGGGTGCAGATTGACCGGTTGACGGGGACGCGGGAGCACCAGGGGATTGCTGCGCTGGCGGCTGCGAAGCCGGCTGTGGAGCTGGAGGATTTGCTGCGCGCGAAAAATGCGCAGGGGTTGCTGGTGATTCTGGATGGCATTGAGGATCCGCACAATTTGGGCGCGATTGTGCGGACTTCGCTTGCGGCGGGGGCGAACGGCGTGGTGATTCCTGAGCGGCGTGCGGCGGGGCTTACGGATACGGTGGAGCGGGCGGCTGCGGGTGCGCTGGCGCATCTTCCTGTGGCGCGGGTGAAGAATCTTGTGCGGGCGATGGAGGAGATGAAGGAAGCGGGATATTGGCTGGTGGGGCTGGATGAGCGCGCGGAGAAGAATTACACCGAGGTGGATTTTAGGGGCGCGGTTGGGATTGTGCTGGGCGGCGAGGGGAAGGGTTGCATGAGTTGACGCGGAAGCGGTGCGATTTTCTGGTGTCGATTCCTACGACTGGGCCGGTGAGGTCGTTGAATGTGTCGGTGGCGGCGGGGGTAGTGTTGTTTGAGGCGGTGCGGCAGAGGGGATTGGAAAAGGGAAAATAGAAAAGGGAAAATGGGGGTGCGGCCTGTTTGAACGTGATCGCGGTTGCGCGGGAGCGGGAACCGAAGCAAAGTCAAAAGAGCCGGCGGGACGCCGGCGGTACGAAAGACATGGCTTCGATTTTGGTGATCGCAGTATATACGCGTGGCGATCGCAGCGAAGCGCCAAGTGTGTCATACCAACGGCGCTGCGGCTCAGCGTTCTTAGATTCCCAGCCCTTCGGGCTGGGCTAACTGGCCGCGCCTACGGCGCTGAGCGATTTGTCGATTGCAGCGATTCGGTTGCTGGTATTCCGATGCCGAGCTACTTGTCGTATTTCAGTAGGGAGAAGACGTCTGTGGCGGGGAGCTTGGCGCGGCCGTTTAGGAAATTTAGTTCGACGGCGAAGGCGGCGCCGGCGATTTCGCCGCCTAGTTGGCGAATCAGGTTGATTGCGGCCGCGGCTGTGCCTCCGGTGGCGAGGAGATCGTCGCAGAGAAGGACGTGCTGGCCGGGCTTTATGGCGTCGGCGTGGATTTCGAGCGAATCGGTGGCGTATTCGAGTTGGTAGGTGACGGACATTGTTTTCGCGGGGAGTTTTTTTGGTTTGCGGATGGGGACGAATCCGGCGTTGAGGCGGTAGGCGAGGGCCGGCGCGAAAATGAAGCCTCGGGCTTCGATTCCTGCGACGATATCGACCTTTTGACCGTTGTAGTGCTCGCAGAGGCGGTCGACTAGCATGTGGAAGCCGCGCGGGTCTTGGAGCAAAGTGGTGAGGTCGTAGAAAAGAATGCCGGGCTTGGGGTAATCGGGAATTTCGCGGATCAGTTTTTTGAGGTCGTCCATCGCGTCTTTGAGTTCTGCCATTGAGTCCTCAGGTTCCAGGTATCGCGCTCGACTGTAAAGCGCGCCGCAAATTTCGGATCGACTGGCGCTTCTTCCTCGGTTACGCCTGCGACCGATGCTCCGTTTGGGCCGCGTTCGAGTTCTGTGCGTATCGATGCGAGCGTGGAAGCGGGGCCGATCACGTAGACTTCCACGCGGCCGTCGCGCAGATTCTTCACGTAGCCTGCGATACCGAGCCGTTGCGCGAGCTGCCGCGCGAAATAGCGGTATCCGACTCCTTGAACCATTCCAGTGACGAAATAGCGCCTGGCGACCTGCGTCTCGTGCATGCCCGAACGACTCGCGAACTGCAAACGCGGGATTTTAACAGAGGTGCGGGCGGGCGCAGCACGGAATTGATCAGGCCCGAAGGACATCAGCGTACCTCCGATGCGAAGGGTTGCGTTGAAGTGAACGCGGGCGGCTCTTAGAGCCGCCCCTACTGGGTGCGCGCTGGGCGTCTGCCTCAGGATTGGGCGCTGTGGGGTGCGCTTTGGAGGTTGGCGGAAACGTGGCAGAATTGGCGGAGTGTCCGCGCGGGCCACTCCTGGACCCTCGATGAGTTTGCGGCAGATGAGACGAAATAGATGGAGAGGCCTGCCGGTGGCGCTTGCCATTGCGTGTGCTACGGCATTCAGCGGCGCGGCGCCGCGGCATCCTTCAGCGACGATTCCTTCGCAAGCTCAATCGGCTCCATCGCAAACGCAAAGCGGGAGCGCCGGCTGCGGGCGGCCTGGAAATTGTGGAAAATGGCGGTTATCCCGAGCTTCGGGTGGACGGCAAGCCGTTTTTCATTCATTCGGCGGCATTCTTCTACTATCGAATTCCGGTGGATCAATGGGAGCACCTGCTGCGGGTGTATCGGTCGTACGGAATCAATACGATCGACCTTTATATTCCGTGGAACTGGCACGAGCCGAAGAAGGGCGAGATTGATTTCGACGGGCATACGAATCCGCGCCGCAATCTTCGCGCGCTGCTGGCGCTGATCGAGAGCGCGAATTTGCGGTTCATCGCGCGACCCGGCCCGGAAATTGGGAACGAATGGAAATACGGCGGCTATCCCGGTTGGCTGCTCGAACGGCCTGAGTACAAGATGAATCCGACTGATTGGATCGAGGGCCGTTATGCGCCGCTTGATGATTTGATGGCGAGTGACGCGGAAGCGACGGCAGAAGGCTGGCTTGCGAATCCGACGCACATGGAGAAATCGCGGGAATGGCTGACGGCAGTGGCGAAGGAACTCGCGAAGTACAGCGCGCGGAGAATCGTGCATTTCGAAAAGGATGAGAAGGCAGCTGGGCCGCGTGACGTTAGCGGGCCGTTGCTTTTCGTGCAAGTCGGCGACGATTTTGCGCTTGGCAGGTCGAATCGAGTGGGGGCGAATTTCTGGGGTTATGTGGAGTCGCTGCGGGCCGCGGTGGAAGCGGGCGGAGTGACGGTGCCGGTGTTCATCAATCCGACCGACATGCGGGTTTCGGCTGGGGGCTCAAATCGCGAACGGCCGATCGGGGTGATGGGTCAATGGTATCTGGAGAGGCGTCCGGAAAATTCCGGTGGGGTGAGGCGTTTTACGGCTAGCGACGCGGCCGAGGTGGAATTTTTCACTGAAGAGCTGAAGACCCAGCCCGCATTTCCGCCGGTGATGATCGAGTATCAGGCGGGTTGGTATACGCCGGGCGATGATGACGGGCCGATGGCGAGCCCGCCGGAGAATACGCTGCTCAGCTCTCGGCTGCTGATCGCGAACGGAATTCACGGAATTAATTATTTTCCGCTGCAGGATACGTACTCGCCTGCGGGTTATTCGGTGCCGTGGGCGAATCGTTCGTATCGCTGGGATGCGGCGCTTGCACCGGATGGCGAACAGCAACCGCGGATGCACGCGGTGATTCGCAATATGGAGATTCTCCAGCGGTGGGGACCGCAGCTGGCGGCTTCGCACAAGCGCGCGGACTTCGGAATTATTTATCCGATGGGCGCCTATCCGCAGGAGTTGCTGGGGGGCGCGGATATTTTGGCGGTGTCAACGACGGTGATGCGAATCGAGCGGCTGGCTGCCACGGCGATGCTTTCGAGCGAACTGCTCGACGCGGAATATCAGCCTGTGGAGCAGTTCTTGCGAAACGCCGTCACGTTGTTGCCGGTGTTCGATCCGGGTAAGCCACAATTTCAGCTATCTGAGAAGGCGCAAGGCGCGATCGTGGAATACGTGCGTCGGGGCGGGGCGCTTGTGGTGTTTCCGCAGAGGCCTCGCGGGAGCGTGATTGATGCTTTGTGGAAGGGGGCAGCTGAGGGCGAGACAAGCGGTGCGACTGAATTGAAATCAGGGATTCGCGCGCGCTGGAAATTCGGCGAAGGCGAAGTGATTTTTTCGTCGAAGGATTTTTATTCCTGGATTGCGCTGGAGCGCGCGCTGCCGGAAATTCGCGGCGAGCGGGAGGCGGATTGGGCGGCGGCGGTGGTGCGCGAATTTCTGCAAGCTGCCGGCGTGCGGCCGAGCGTGAAAAGCAGTGGAACCCCCTCACAACCGAGCGACTTGCTGATCGATGAGATAGTTTCAAATGAGGGGACGGATGAGCTGGGAGCGCGCAAGAGTGGCCGGGGGTTTGTGAGCGTGACAAACTTGAGCGCGAGCGACACGGCGGAGGAGTCACTTGAAATTCTTCCGGCGTCGGCAGCGGCTCGCGGAACCGAGTTGGCTTATATTCCGCTTCACGTGACGGTGCCTCCGCGCGAATCATTGCTGCTGCCGCTCGAGGAGCCGGTATGTTTCGCGGATCCGGTGAATGCGCCGTGCGGCGATTCGGTCACGACGGGCAGCGCGGAGTTCCTGGATGCGCGGCGGGAAGGGAAGACTCTTGATCTGCTGCTCTACGCTCCAACACGCGCAGAGATTCAAATCCGGTTACCGCAAAAACCCCTTCGCATTTCGCTGGATGACAACCATATCGAAGGTGATTGGGATCCGGATGGCCATCAATTGCAAGTGAAGATCCTTCGAGGCATGGCGCCGCAATTCATTCGCGTGTTGTCGCTCGACCTGCCATCGAAGCCGCACATCGAAGAGCGAGAAAAGCCTGTAAAACCGGGGCTGGGCGAGATCGATTATTTTGTTTCAAATGCGGTGCGATTGCCCACGGGGGCGGACACGGGAATGCGGACATATCCACCGCTTCTGATAGCGGAGAGAAATCGTACTTTTGTGGTGGTGATGCAGGCGGATCAGCAGACTGCCGTTCCGAATATGTCGCTCGATCTTTCGGTGAGCGGGGCGCTGCACGGTAGCGGGGCGCTTCGGCTTTTGCCGCGAGGCGTGGCCGTGGAGAAGATAACGCTCAAGCCTGCTCAAAATGAATTGCTGGCGTTGCCGGCTTCGGCGGACGGATTGTTGCACAGCGATATTGAAGTGAGGCTGGGGCACGAGCGTCGGACATTACCTGTGGCCTTCTTGCAGCCGAGAGCCGACGGCGTGTATCACTACCGTTACGATTTCGATCGCGACGGCGCGGACGAATGGGTGATGGAGAATTCGAGTCTGCGTTTGATTGTTTCGCCGGAGTCAGGAGGGCGAGCGCTGGCGCTGGTGGACAAGACTTCGGGGCAGAATTTGGCGACGAGCGTGGGGTTGTTTCGTGATGGCTTTTCATTTACTGCTGCTGGGAGTCCGCCGGGAGCGGATGAAGGGCGCGGGCGTCAGGGCCTTTTTAATCGTCAGTATGCTGCCGAATGGCTGGGTGAACAGAAGGATGCGATTTTGAAACTTCATTACGACGCGCCTGATGTTGCGCCAGGAGGGGCGAGCATCGAAAAAGCGATCCGTTTCGAGGGGCCTCGCGAGGTGCGCGTGGAATATAGCGTAGCCCTGAAAGAAGCCGCTGCTGCGAACGGCGCGCCGGAGATCCGGGCGCAATCGTTTGTGGCTGTGAATTCGTTTCCTGCTATGGCGCGACCGGGGCGCGAGACGAAGTTTTGCTGGCCCGTGGAACATGCCTCCCGGGAGGGTGCCGCTGGCGAAAAAGAGCGGCGGGCAGAGGGTGGCTGGCACTGCGAGGATTTCAAGCCCGCGGGCGAACCGATTGAGCTGCCGGCTGGGACGAAACGCGTCGAGGTGCGAACCACGGGGCGCGCGGCGACAACTCTGGAATGGGATTGCGCGGCAGAGTGCGCGCGAATGACCATCGAGCCGAAGCATTTTTCGGGGCTGTTTCGGCTGGAATTTCCGAAATTGACGCCGGGCGGTGGTCCGGCGCGATACGAGATTCGCATTCAAATAGGCGGGCAAGAATAAGAGTGGAACGGCCTGAACTTCGACAGCGCAAAATGCATCTAACCAGCATGCAAGAATCAATGCGACGTTATTTCCTGATTGCGGCGATTGCGGGGCTTTTGTCTTGCGCGGCGCCTTGCGTTCGCGCGCAGGATCCCGGACCGATGGCGCCTCCGCCGAAATTTGATGTAAAGAGAATTCCCGCGCAGCCGCATCCGGGACCACCTCCAATACCTGAGCCCGAAATCATTCGGAAATTCGCCGCGAATGAAGACGTGATGAAGAAAGAGTACGACGAGTATAACTTTGCGCGAACGATCCGCATTGAGGAGCTCACCGATCCGGGTGGGAAGTTTGTCGTGTCTGGCGCGGTGTATACGAAGCCCGATGGCGAACGAACCTTGCGCATCGAGAAGGAACCGGAAACCAATCTGAAGCAGACGGATTTCACGCTCGAGGACGTGAGAATCATCGCGCAGCTTCCGCTTTTCATTTTGACGACCGAGGAAATACCGAATTACACGTTCACATATGCGGGGCAGGACAAGCTCGACCAGCTTAATACCTATGTCTTTCAGGTAAAGCCGAAACAACTGAGCCGCAAGCGCCGCTTTTTTGAGGGCGCGGTGTGGGTGGATGACCGCGATCTGACGATCGTGAAAAGCTACGGGAAATTCATCAGCGAGCTTGCGGGGAATGGAACGAAGCTTCCGTTCACGATGTTCGAGACTTTCCGCGAAAACTTCCAGGATAAATACTGGCTGCCGACTTATACGCGCTCGGACGATTTCATCGAAAACGACAAATCGGGCGAGATGCATATCCGAATGGTGATTCACGATACAGATTTCAAGCTGGCCGGGCCGGGCGCACCGCCTGCGACCGGGAACGCGAATGAAGGGCCTGGCGGGGGAACGTCGCAAGACCCGCAAAAACCTTCGTCACCTTAGGGCGGCTTCGACTGCCTGAGCAATCGGTATATGAGATTGATCGAGCGACGATCAGCCGGCGGATTCTTCGAGCCGCTTCAAATATTTCGGCAGTTCGCGAATTGAGTTTAGGATGGCATCGGGACGAGCCGCGCGAACCCGTGCTGCAGTAGGAAATGGGCCGAGCACACCGATCGGCCGAACGCCTGCGCGCCGCGACATTTCGATGTCCTCGGCGGTGTCACCAACATAGATGCATTCTTCCGGTGCCAGGCCAATCCGCTCGAGCGCTAGATTCAACGGAGCGGGATGCGGTTTTCTCTTGGGCGCATCTTCACAGCAAATGCATGTGGAAAAATAATTGGCGAGCGCGAATTCCCTCAACTGCTTGCGCACCCTGGGCCGATTTCCGCTGGTGACGACTCCCAAGACGAATTCTCGCTTGAGCGCACGGATGACTTGTCTTGCACCGGGCATCAGCCGGGGATTTTCTCGGTTGTAGGCGAGAGTCCAGATGCGGTCGGCTTCGTCCCATTTAGAACGCGGGAGACGCGCGGCGCGATAGACGCGATACCAATTGGGTGAATAGTGGCGGGCAAGATCGCTGAGGCTCCATTTGATGCCCAGGGCTTCGAACATCGCGAGGTAGGCGCGTGAGTCAGCGCCGTAGGAATTGACGATGGTACCGTCCCAGTCAAATAGAACGGCGCGAGCAGAAAACCGCCTGCGTTTCATCAGGGAATCGTAGCAGAGATTTGCGACTATGCGGTGCGGTAGCGAGTCGGGACGACGTCGTCGCGACGAATCGCGAAGTCGTCAAAACTAGCCGCGTAGCCGTGCCAGCCGGGCATGTCCGAATCCTCCGCACGCACGATATGCGCGGCAGTGCACATCTGGACGGAGCCCTGGCCGAGCGGGCGTTCGACGAGCGCTACCTCGAGCTCGATCGCGGTGCCGGCTTCGAGCAAACAAGGCGCGAGGAAGTACACGCCGCTCGAACTTATATTCCGGGTGACGAGGACCACGGGAATCGGCTCGACCTTTCCGCCGACGCGAGTGAGACGAAGCGGCAGCGAGAGATAGGCGCGCGGATTGCCGCGACGTTCCCGAGCCACGCCAATCGCATGAGTCGGTATGCGAGCGAAGCGTTGCGGTCCAGGTTTGTTGGAAAAAGCAGTTACTGTGGTAGTGCGGACTTCAGATTCACGCAGCGGCGAAACGAACGACAAGTTACTACGTTCCGGAGCAGCCCCCATAGCGTCTCCTCAGCCCTGTCCTGAATTGAAAGCCTAAAACACCCCAAGATGGTTCGACAAATATGCTCGCAGCCTGAGAGCGGGTCAACACAGTACAGGCCGAAAGTGCTGTATCGTGTAACACCGCATGACCCCGGGTCAAGTCCTTTCTGATGTTGGTCTTGGGGGCATGAGAAATGATGGCCTAAGGTCCGGGGAGACCGCGGGACCTGCGACCGAAAAGAGGTTTCTTCTGCGCGATCTGTGAAAACACGCCCAGAGAATCGCGACAGGCTTTTGAGCGCAAGAAACGGATAGTAGCTTGGCCCCCGAGTGCGTTAATTTCGAGGCGTAGGAAGAAGCAGGCGGACGACAACCGATGACACTGAGCACACTTCGAGCAGCAACGGAGAAACAATACGGGCCAGCGGCCGCGCGGTGGCGCGCCGTTCAGTCACGCGATCGCGGGGCGGACGGCTTATTCGTTTACGCGGTGCGATCTACGGGAGTTTATTGCCGTCCTTCGTGCGCTTCACGGAAGCCCCAAGCGAATCAGGTGGTGTTCTTTCCCTTACCGGAAGCGGCGGAGCAGCAAGGTTTTCGCGAATGCAAGCGATGCAAACCGCGAACGGTCAATCTGCGCGATCCGAGGACAAAGGCAGTGGCGCAAGCGTGCAGAGAGATTGATTCGCGTGTGGGCGACGGAAACGAGGCGCCAGTGACGCTCTCCGCTTTGAGCGCTCCGCTGGGACTGAGCCCGCATCAACTGGAGCGCGCGTTTCGCAGCGTGATGGGAATCACGCCGCGCCAGTATGCCGACGCGCGACGGATGCGGCGGCTGAAATCTCAATTGAGAAAAGGAGACGACGTGACAACGGCACTGTATGACGCAGGTTTTGGATCGAGCAGCCGGCTCTATGAGCGAGCACCTTCGCAACTGGGAATGACTCCTGCCACCTACCGGCAAGGCGGCGCGGGAATGCGCATGAACTATACGATTGTGGATTCGCCCCTCGGTCGGCTACTTGTGGGGGCCACCGATCGGGGTATCAGCGCGGTTTACCTTGGGGAATCCGATGCGCGGCTGGAAGGGGCGTTAAAGAAGGAATACCCGCGGGCGGAGATACGGCGCGATCGCAATGGCCTTGAGGGATGGGTGAGCAAGATTCTGGAGCATTTGCGCGGCCGCGAACCAAACCTTGATTTGCCAACGGATGTGCAAGCGACAGCGTTCCAGCGGCGGGTGTGGCAAGAGCTTCGGGGGATTCCATATGGAACCACGCGCACCTATAGCCAAGTGGCACGAGCAATTGGACAGCCGGAGGCGGTGCGGGCGGTGGCGCGGGCGTGCGCGACGAATCCGGTGTCGGTGGTAGTGCCGTGCCATCGCGTGGTACGTGGGGATGGCAAGCTTGCCGGTTATCGTTGGGGCGTGGAGAGGAAGCAGGCGCTGCTGGAGCATGAATCTGCTGGCGCCCGAGTGAAACAGACGAAGACGGCGCGAGCGTGAGTCATCTCGAATCGTTTAGCGTGCCACCAGAAAAATTCACAAACGCCGGCCGGAGGCCAGCGGTACAAACTTCAACTGCAGGTCGATCGCGACTGACTACGAGGGACACTTGCGCTTGAGCCGGTTGCGGCATATCTTCTGGGGCTTCGGTTCGCACATTTGAGGAACGGACCGCCCGGGAGATGCCATGACGGAAATCGAAACACGCAAGCTGCTGTTACAGTTGGCTCAGATGCTGCGCGCCCATTTTGAGTATCTGCATACGCTGCACGATTCGACGATTGCGCTGTTTGATGTGCTGCGGAAGAAGAATCCCGAAATCGAGACGCTTTACCGACAGCATCCGCTGGTGCAGTCGCAGCACCCGCAGGGGCAGACTGCCGAGGAAATGCTTCGCAGTATTGATGGGCTGATCGAATTGCTAAAGTAGCCGCTTGAATTCACTGCAGGTAATTGGGCGGAATCCCATTCGATGGGCCGGCCGTGCTGGGTGCACATCCGGGCACGGCCCACCTGCGGCGGGTCCTCGACATGCCGTGCCCCTACTGGAACCGACCTAAGTCCCGCTTAGTCTCGAAATCGAGGTCGCCGTCGATTCGCCGTTGACGGCCGACTGAGTCCTGATTATTTATTTTGCGGCCTTGTGCTTCTTTGCGGTGCTAGGCGGGTGGGCGGCGTGGCTGTGATCGGAGTCGCCACCGAATCCATGGCGAACCATCGAAACAAAAGCGGCGGCGGAGCGCGGAAGTGTGCGATCGCGGCGGTAGATGAGGCCGAGTTCGCGCCAAAGATCGACGTCGGTTATTTCGATGAGTTTCACTTTGCCGGCACGGACTTCATCGCGCGCAAAACTTGCGCTGATCAGCGACACGCCGAGTCCTGCTGCCACGAATCGCTTGATCATGCCGACGCTAGGAAGTTCCATCGGAATGCGAAGCTGCGCGCGGTATGGCCGGAAGAGCTTGTCGAGCAATTGCCGCGTGAAGCCGGTCTTGGGAATGATCAGCGGCTGGTCCGCGATTTCCGCCGGGGTGACGGTCTTGTGTTTCGCCAATGGATTGCTGGGGCTCACCATAAGCATCAGGCGATCGCGAAAAATCGGATGTGTTCTAAGGCTCGGAGATTTCACGGGAAGGGTGACGATGCCGACGTCGACGGCGCCGTCTTCAACTTTTTCGACTACTTTGCGGCTGAAGTTGCGATAAACGCTGATCTGCACGGACGGAAACCGACGATGAAATTCTGCAAACACGTCGGGGAGGACGTAGAGGCATGTGGCTTCATTGGCGCCGACGGCAAGCGTGCCGCGTGGGGCGCTCGATTGGTCGGCCACGGCGCGCAACGAATCATTCTTCAGTGTGATTAGGCGGCTGGCATAACCGAGCAAGACCTCTCCGGCGGCGGTGAGCTTCATTGACTTTCCGACGCGGTCGAACAGTTTTTGACCGTATTCCTCTTCGAGTTGGCGAATCTGAGCGCTAACAGCCGGTTGCGAGCGAAACAATTTTTGGCCGGCGCGCGAGAAGCTGCCTTGCTTCGCTATTTCGAGAAATGTAGTGAGGTAGTCGAGATCCATTCTAGGTGGGGTGAATTATAGCAAACAGGCTGGCTTACAACCGATTTCAGCGGCGGCTACAGGGTTGCGCGAGGTTATGCGGTGATGAACCGAATATTATCTGCGCCGCGGGCGATTCTCGAGAATCGAAATGCCGTCTTGGGCTACTTCCAGAAAGCGAATCGCAGCAGTTACGCCTGCGTGTTCAAAGCGAGCTGCGACGGCTCTTCCGATTTCTTCGAATCCAGCGGTCGCGAGTGCGACGACACTCGGTCCGGCGCCGCTCAATGCCAGACCCAGCAGGCCAGGCATTTGCGGCATGGCAAGCACTTCGGCCAATCCAGGAATAAGTTTTTGCCGGTAATGCTGATGCAGGCGATCTTGCATCGCGTCCCAAATCAAGTCATAGCGGCGTGTTTCAATCGCGGCAATGAAAAGAGCCGAGCGCTGCAAATTCTGTACGGCATCCTGACGAGGAATCTGGGCAGGTAGAACGGCCCGTGATTTCTTTGTAGGAAGCTCCATGGATGGAGTTACCGCGATCACGCGAATCATCTTCGGCCACGCGAGCCTCATCGCACCCACCCAGCCGTCCGTTCGCGCGTATGTTACGACCAGGCCTCCATGCAGAGCTGCAGCGGCATTATCTGCGTGGCCTTCGATTTCGCTCGCGTATCGTAGCGCGTTTTCTCGCGAGAAAGGGCGTCCTGCTGCTGCGTACGCGAGAGCTGTCCCCGCAATGGCGGCCGCAGCGCTGCTGCCCAGACCACCGGCCATCGGAATTTCGTTTTTCACGGCAAGGCGCACAGCAGGCAATTGAAATCCTTCTTTTTCGGCAGTGTGACGCATCGCGCGAAAGATCAAATTCTGTTCGGGAGCCTTAGGCAGAGAGGCGCTGCCAACGCCTCGAGTGCGAGCGAGAGTGCGCGAACCGGGACGAATTTGCACGGTGGCGCGAGCGGTGAGATACATTTCGAGGGCGAGGCCGAGACAATCGAATCCGGCGCCGAGATTTGCGGTTGACGCGGGAACGCGGACTTCGATCGAACGTTGGCGCGGAGATGTCATTGAGGCGCGAGACGCATCTTAGATGAGCACAGGAGACTCGATCGACGAAAGTGACGGCCGTTCACGAATTTGCGCGCCGCAACTGATCGAGAATTGCGTTCTTGGATGCCGCCACCTCTACTGGAGCATTGCGAAACGCTCCTATTTTCGGCAGCGAGCCGGTTTTGCGATCCTTCGTGTCTGGTCCAAGAGACAAAGTGCCACGGTGATATTGGCTCACATAGTCGGGATCTTTCAAGAGATGCCCGGTAAGAACAGCCACAACTGATTCATCGCACCGAATGAAACCCGCGCCAACCAGATTGCGAATTCCGGCAAGAGTGGTTGCCGAGGCGGGTTCGCAACCGATCCCATCTCGTCCGATCATTGCCTTGGAATCTGCGATTTCTTTTTCACTCACGGTGATTACCTGGCCGTGAGAACCAATCACAGATCGAAGAGCCTTCTCCCAGGAGACCGGCGAGCCGATTTTGATCGCGGTTGCCAGCGTTTGGGGGCTTCCGACTGGCGTGAGCTCTTCCGGAATCGACGTGCGATCTGAGTTTGGCTCCCCCTGGAGACTAGCGAAAAGCTGGGCAAGAGGCGCTGCGCCTTCCGCCTGGATCACGCTTAATTTTGGCAATCGCTCGATCAGCCTCAGTTGCTGCATCTCTTCGAAGCCCTTGCCAAGAGCTGAACTGTTGCCCATGTTACCGCCCGGAACCACCACATGATCCGGAACGCGCCATTCACACTGCTCCATCAGTTCGAAGGCGACAGTCTTTTGACCCTCGATGCGGAACGGGTTAATCGAATTGGCTAAATAGATCGACGGATCTCCCGCGATTTCTCGAATCAGCCGCATGCAATCGTCGAAATTTCCGTCAATCTCACAGACGATTGCGCCGTAGTCCATACTTTGCGCCAGCTTCGAGGAAGTGATTTGCCCGCGCGGCAGAAGGATCGCGCATTGCAGGCCCGCGCGTGCGGCGTATGAGGCGAGGCTTGCGGATGTGTTCCCGGTGCTGGCGCAAACGACCGTGCGCGCACCCAATAGGACGGCTTGGGTGACGCATGTCGTCATGCCTGTGTCTTTAAACGAGCCGGTTGGATTGCAGCCCTGATGTTTTAGCCGAAGCGCGTCTAACCCGGCATATTTGGCGCATCGCGGAGCGTCATAAAGCGGCGTATTCCCTTCGGCCAGCGTGACAATCGGAGCCGCGTCACCGAACGGCAACACTTCACGGAATCGCCAGACACCGCTTCGGTCACGCGGATCGAGCGATCCAGCGCGCCCTCTCCAGCGGGCACGAAGCGCCACAGCTTCGCTTGCAGACGGCAATGAAGCCACAATTTCCAAAGGGCCGCCACAGTTCCGGCAAACATAGATTCGTTCGCGAATTCCGAATGAGGCTCCGCATGCCGGGCGAATACAGCGCTGAACACCGGCACTATTTGAGGGCACAGAGAGGGGAGATGCATCCGTCATTGCCGGGCGCCGCTTTTTAAGTGACTCGTTTCGGCTGCGCCCAAACCGAATTCGCGGTGCAGCGCCAGAACGGCCTTTTTCATATCTTTCTGTTCCACGACGAAAGAAATGTTTGATTCCGACGAGCCTTGCGCAATCGCAATTATATTTACGCCTTCGCGTCCCAGTGTGCTGAAGGTGCGGCCCGCCATCCCGACAGTGCCGCGCATATTCTCTCCCACGACGGCCACAATTGCGATTTGAGGATCGAGCGAAATGTGCTCGACCTTATGATGCGCGAGATCTTGAGCGAACTGTTCCCGCAACGCGTCCACAGTCCGCTTGGCATCGGCCGAAGCAACGATGAAGCAGATGTCATTTTGCGATGATGATTGCGAAATCAGCAGAACGTTGGCACGCACCTTTGCTGTCGTGGAAAATGTACGGCCAACGACGTCCGGAAGGCCCACAATTCCAGGACCACCCAGCGCTATCAGAGAGACGTCGCTAATCGCCGTAAGCGCCTTCGCGCCTCCACCGCTACTTCGCCCCTGCGGCGTGATTTTCGTTCCCGGCCTCTCCGGCGCGAAGCTGTTGCGAATCCAAACGGGGATTTCCTGCGGCATCACGGCGCGCAAAGTCTTCGGATGTAAAACCTTGGCTCCGAAATAGGCGAGCTCAGCAGCTTCGCGATAAGAGATCTCGGGAATTGTGCGAGCTTCAGGGACAAGCCGCGGATCGGCCGTGAGGACACCATCCACATCCGTCCAGATAATCGCTTCATCAGCCCCAAGTGCGGCGCTCAGAATCGTCGCCGAATAGTCCGAGCCGCCACGGCCGAGGGTGGTGAGCGCCCCTTCCTGGCTCGCGCCAATAAATCCCGTAACCACAGGTACGATGCCTTTTTGCAGCAGCGGACGAAGGCGTGCTTCGCAGCGCTGCCGAGTGAGATCAATGATCGGCTCCGCCCCGCCGTGAAATCCGTCTGTCACGATCAATTCGGTTGCTTCGATAGGCTCGCTTGAAATCCCCAAAGCGGATATTGCTGCCGCCACCGTCGGCGCTGAGAGGCGTTCACCGAAACTCGATATCAAGTCCAGCGTTCGCGGCGTAAGCTCGCGAAGAAGTGCAGTGCCTTCGCAGAGCCGGGTGGCCTCGCCGAGGATATCTTCCATTCGTAGCGCCAGCTTGGTGCGGGTTGCCGCGTCGGCGATTAGAGAGTTGAGCGCGATTTCGTGCTGTTTGCGAATCGCTGCCAAATGTTCGGCCGATTTTTGACTTTCGCCGGCCTCGGAGAAAGTAGCCGCTTCAATCAGGCTGTTTGTTACGCCACTCATCGCCGACACGACGACTACGACGGAACTCTCGCGTGCCGCCGCGGCACAAATTTGGGCAGCCCGTTCGATGCAAGCCGCATCGCCAACGGACGTTCCGCCAAATTTCATGACTACGAGCCTTGATTTCATATTAGAGCGCGTGGACGAAGGTGACGGGGAGGCCGCTTATAGGCCCTTCAGAAAATCCGCCCGCTAAAAACTATATACCAACAATTTCCATAGCCCAGAGGCGAATCGGCCCGGATGTATTCAGCGAGTCAGCGCAGCGCGATTTAGCTTAGATTGCGCCGCTGGCGGAATGGACGTTTTGGGCGGAAAGAAATTCAAGCACCGGCTTATGTGCAGCGTCGGGCTGATCCGTGGAATAAATGTGGCTCGCATGAGGGATCATAACAAGTTTTGATCCTGAGATTCGCTGCGCGATCAGCTTTCCGTTTTCGGGGGGCACAAGCTGATCGGTTTCACCGTGGACAACGAGTGTGGGAGCGGCGATTTGCCCAATGCGACTGTACGCTTCCCACATCATAATGCCTTGCAACTGAGCCATGTAGCCATCGAACGTTGCAACCGACTGCAGGCGAATTTTCAGGTCTTCCTCGATTCGCGATGACGGCGTTCCTTTGTCGTAGATGTAAGGATTGACGGCGCGCGCAGCCTCTTCTGGTGTCATGCCTTGACGCGTGAGCGCTGCCAGGACCTCAGGCACCGCGTGCTTCGCTTCCGGGCCACCGGCTTGCGTGCAGCCCAAGATCAACGATTTCACTCGCTTGGAGTATTGCAGCGCAAATTCTTGCGCGATCATTCCCCCCATCGACACACCGTAGAGGTGCGCGCCCTCGACTCCCGCCGCGTCGAGCACAGCAGCAGCATCGGAGGCCATCGTAGCAATCGGATACGGACCCGCAGGTACGTCGCTTCGTCCAGCGCCTCGATTGTCGAAGGTGATCGTGCGGTAATGGTTGGTGAGAAGGGGCTTAGTGCGATACCACATGTACGACGCCCAACCGAGGCCCATGATCAGGAGAACAGGCGCGCCCTTGCCTTCTTCCTCCCAGTAAATTTTCACCCCGCCATTTTCTGTGAACGGCATCGAGCCTCCCGATTCAGTCGATCGCTCACCGCGAGCGTACAATTTGTGTAACGCGCCGCTCTCTAAACGTCCGCCACTTTGAGCATCAGCTTGCCGGTGTTCTCCCCTTTGAAAAGTTTCAGAAACACTTCCGGAAAGTTTTCGAAGCCCTCAGCGATATCCTCGCGTGTCTTGAGCTTTCCGGCCGCGTACCAGCCCGCCATTTCTCGCGCAGCCTCACCGTATCGGCTCGCATAGTCGAACACGAGAAAGCCCTTCATCATGGCGCGATTTACAAGGAGCGAAAGGTAGTTCGACGGTCCTTTGATGGGCGTGGTGTTGTTGTACTGCGAAATCGCGCCGCAGATCAGGACACGAGCCCCACGCGCCGAGCTGCGAAAGCGCAGCATCGAGAATTTCGCCGCCCACATTGTCGAAATAAATGTCGATGCCCTTCGGGCAGATGCTGTTGCAATCGCCTTGCGCACATCTTCTGCTTTGTAATCGATGGCAGCGTCGAATCCAAGTTCCTTGACGATGAATTCGCATTTCGCAGCGCCACCAGCGATGCCGACCGCGCGACAGCCTTTTATCTTCGCAATTTGCCCCGCGATCATTCCGGTCGCGCCGGCTGCTGCCGAAATCACCACGGTCTCACCGGCTTTCGGCTGCCCCACATCGAGCAGGCCAAAGTAGGCGGTCATACCCGTCATGCCAAGGCCCGCCGAGATAAACCGGCAAAGGCGCGATCTTTGGATCGATCTTGTTGAGACCTTTCCCATCGCTGATCGCGTATTCCTGGACACCCATAAGCCCCGTCACGTAATCGCCCGATGCGAATGCCGGATTCTTCGACTCGACCACGCGCCCGAGGCCGCCTGCGCGCATCACCTCGCCAATTCCCACCGGCGGGACGTAAGACTTGCCTTCGTTGATCCAACCGCGCATCGCCGGATCGAGCGAGATGTAGAGAATTTTGACGAGCAGCTCGCCGTCGCGCACGTCTCGAACCGGCTCTTCCGCATATTTCCAGTCGCTGCGCTTTGGCAAACCGACCGGCCGGGCCGCAAGTTCAAACTTGTGATTGAGAGTCGTCAAAGCATTCCTCCGAAGATTCGAGACGAATCGATTCGCCGCAGTAACAGCCTCGGCCGAACTTCCTGATAGTCGCCCACAGATGAAAGTGACTATCGTGCTGCGCATTGTATATAATCGCCGCCGACATGCCAAATCAGGAGACGCTTTACAACGTTGCCGACCGCATCGCCACCATCACTCTAAATCGCCCGGATAAGCTGAATGCCTGGACGGCGATCATGGAGCAAGAAGTTCGTTCCGCCATCGAAGAAGCCGAGCGCGACGAGAATGTGCGCGTGATTATTCTCACGGGCGCAGGCCGCGGATTCTGCGCCGGCGCGGATATGTCGCTGCTGAGCAGCGTCGTCGCAAGCGGCGTCGACGAACGAGTTCGCAAGCAAGCCTCGAGCAGCTCGACGACCGGACCGGCCGATGGTGTCCGAGCGGACTTTCGCAAAAAATATTCCTACTTTCCCGCCGTCGGCAAACCCATGATTGCCGCGATCAATGGTCCGGTGGTCGGACTTGGGCTGGTGATCGCGCTGTATTGCGACTGCGGTTTCGCGTCGGACGCGGCGAAGTTCAGCACCGCCTTTGCGCGCCGCGGCTTGATCGCGGAGTACGGACTCGCCTGGATCCTGCCTCGCCTTGTGGGACACGCAAACGCGCTCGATTTGCTCTTCTCGGCGCGAATGGTCGATTCGGCCGAGGCCCTGCGCATGGGTTTGGTCAATCAGGTTTTCGCGCAGGACGTATTTCTCGCGAAGGTAAACGAGTACGCGCGCGAGGTGGCTGCGAATTCCAGCCCGCGCTCCACGCGCATCATGAAACGGCAGGTTTACGACGCGATGTTCCAAACGCTCGGCGAAGCATTTGATGTAGCCGAGCGCGAAATGCTGGCGAGCCTGCAATGCGAAGATTTCAAGGAGGGCGTCGCACATTTTCTCGAAAAGCGCGCCCCCGCGTTCACCGGCCGGTAAAGTAGAACAATCCCGATGACATTCGAATTCAGCGAGAAAACCAAGGAACTGCAGAAGCGCCTTCAGCGTTTCATGGATGAGCACATCTATCCGCAACGAGCAGCGCTTTCACGAAGAAGTCGAGCGCGATCAGGTGGAAGCCCACAAAAATCATCGAGGAACTGAAGCCGAAAGCGCGTGCGGCGGGCTTGTGGAATCTGTTTTTGCCGGACGACTCTGACGGAGCCGGCCTGACAAATCTCGAATACGCGCCCCTATGCGAAATTATGGGGCGATGCCACTGGGCGCCGGAAGTTTTCAACTGTTCCGCGCCGGACACGGGAAACATGGAAGTGCTTGCGCGCTACGGCACGCCCGAGCAAAAAGAAAAATGGCTGAAGCCGTTGCTGGCAGGCGAGATTCGTTCGTGCTTTGCGATGACGGAGCCGGATGTCGCGTCGTCCGACGCGACCAATATCGCGTCCAGCATTTTGCGTGATGGAAACGAGTATGTGATCAACGGGAGAAAGTGGTGGACGTCCGGCGCCGGCGATCCTCGCTGCAAGATCGCCATTTTTATGGGCAAGACCGATCCGTCCGCCGCCACGCACAAACAGCAGTCGATGATTCTGGTGCCGATGGATACGCCCGGCGTGAAAATCGAGCGCCTGCTGCATGTTTTTGGCTACGACCATGCGCCGCATGGGCATGGGGAAGTCACCTTCAAGAATGTTCGCGTGCCGGCAACAAACATGCTTCTCGGCGAAGGCCGCGGATTCGAAATCGCGCAGGGCCGTCTTGGACCGGGCCGTATTCATCACTGCATGCGTTGCATCGGCGTTGCTGAGCGCGCGCTCGAAATCATGTGCAAGCGAGTCCAGTCACGCGTGGCATTTGGAAAGCCGCTGGCCGAGCAAGGAACGATTCGAGCGGACATCGCAGCGTCGCGAATCGAGATCGAACAAGCTCGGCTGCTGACCCTGAAAGCCGCGCACATGATGGACACTGTGGGAAATAAAGCGGCGCGTGCCGAAATCGCGATGATCAAAATCGTGGCGCCGAATGTCGCGCTGAAAGTATTGGATCGCGCCATTCAAGCCCACGGCGGCGCCGGCGTCTCGGATGACACCTTTCTCGCAGCTGCATGGGCCGGCGTTCGCACGTTGCGCCTGGCCGATGGGCCGGACGAAGTTCACGCCGAGTCGATCGCGCGCCTTGAACTCGGCAAATGGCGAAAGCCGGCGCACAATTAAGCGTTCCCGGAGGTTCATGTGCCGCCCGTTAAAATCGCCTCCATCGAATCTCTGAAAGATTCCATTGGCCTTGAACTCGCCACAAGCGATTGGCTCGTCATAACCCAGGAGCGCATCTCCGCGTTTGCTGAAGCGACGGGCGACCGCCAATGGATTCACATGGATCGCGAGCGCGCCGAAAAAGAATCCCCTTACGGCACGACGATCGCGCACGGCTTCTTGACGCTCTCGCTGCTCAGTTCGTTGATGCAAGACGCGATGCAATTTGAGCAAGCGGGGCAGCGCGCAATCAACTATGGATTGAATCGAGTCCGCTTTCCTTCGGCCGTTCGCGCAGATTCCCGGATACGCGGACGATTTGCGCTTGCTGCCTTCAAAGATCTCGGCGATGCAATCGAGCTGATACTTTCGGTGACGGTCGAGTGCGAGGGATCAGATAAACCGGCATGCATCGCGGAGTGGGTGGTGAGGCATTACCGCTAAACATGCCGCCAACAGAGAACTAGTCGAATCCGCGCCAAGCCTCGCTTCAAAGCCTCTAGATCGCGCCCGTTTCAGCGCAATGCAGAGAAGCCCGCAGAAGCGCCTCCACCACCACAGGCATTCCCGCGAAGCGTTCATCCTTCGTCAGCCCCTGATGATAGCGGTAGTAGATCTGCTGGACGATCACTGCAACCTTGAATCGCGCGAACGCCACATAAAAATCCATGTGCGAAACGTTGCGCCCGGTCTTTTCAGCATAGCGCTCGACGAGTTGTGCGCGCGTCATGCTGCCCGGATGTGTCGTGGGGCCCCATCGAATTTTCTGTAGCGGCTCAGGATCGTCTGCATCAGTCCAATAGGCGAGAGCTGTGCCAAGATCGGTAAGCGGATCGCCGATGGTGCACATCTCCCAATCGAGCAAGCCGATAATTTTCGCAATGTCACTCGGATCTAAAACCAAATTGTCGTACTTATAGTCGTTGTGAACGAGCGCGGCGCTGCTCGTCGAAGGCATGTGCGCCTGCATCCAGCTCACGATGCGCTCCACTTCCGGAAACTCGTGCGTGCGCGAACCGTGGTAACGCTCCGTCCAACCTCGCACTTGGCGCTCGAGATAGCCTTCCGGCTTGCCAAGATCACCGAGGCCAATGCTCTGGTACTCCAAGCCGTGCAATCGGGCGAGATTTGCGACGAATGATTCGCTCAGGCGTCGCGCGGTGTTCTCATTGAATTCGAGGCTCGCGGGAGGGTCCCGCCGGATAATCACGCCGTGAATCGGCTTCATCAGATAAAACGGTGCGCCGAGCACGGTCATATCCTCGCAGTACAGAACCACTTCAGGCGCCTGCGGATAAACGGCGTGAAGTTTCGAGAGCACGCGAAATTCGCGGCCCATATCGTGTGCGGATTTTACCTTGCTGCCAAACGGAGGACGCCGGAGCACGAACTCACGATTGCCCAGGTGCACAGAGTAGGTGAGATTCGAATGCCCGCTCGGAAACTGCTTTACGTCGAGAGGCCCGCGTTCATCGGGGAAATGTGCCCGCAAGCAGGCATCGAGCGCCTCGAGATTCAGTTCTTCGCCGGCACGGACGGCCGATGCGCGATCCTCGAAATCCGGCAACGCGCTCCTCAAGGCTTCGATGCCGCGACGCCCTGTTCTCTTGTAAAGTCCGCGAACTTCCTGCCTTGCTCCGCCAATTGTTTCAGCAGAGGCGCAGGCTCCCAGATTTCGCCATGCTGCTTCTGAAATTCGACGACGCGATCGTAAACCTTCTTCAGCCCAACCGTGTCCGCATACCACATCGGGCCGCCTCGATACGCCGGATATCCGTAGCCGTTCAGGTAGATGATGTCGATGTCAACGGCCCGCAGCGCAAACCCCTCTTCCAGAATGCGCGCGCCTTCATTCACCAAAGCGTAGATGCAGCGATCGACGATTTCATCGGCGGAAATTTGGCGCTGCGGAATTCTAGCCTCGGTCGTCCATTTGCGGACCAACGCTGCGACTTCCGGATCGGGCGTCGCGCGGCGATTCTCGTCATATTTATACCAGCCTGCGCCCGTTTTCTGGCCGTAGCGTCCCATTTCGCACAATTGATCTTCGGCAATCGGCTGGCGAATGCCGGGCTTCTCGAGATCGCGATATTCCTTGCGGATGCGCCAGCCAACGTCAAGTCCCGCCAGGTCGCCAGTCGAAAGAGGACCCATTGCCATGCCGTAATCCACCAACGCCTTATCAACCGCCTCGACGCTCGCGCCTTCTTCCACGAGAAATTGTGCCTCGCGACGGTAGGGACCGAACATGCGATTCCCCACGAAGCCGCGGCAATTTCCGACGAGCACTCCAATTTTGCCCAGCTTCTTCGAAAGTTGCATGCAGGTGGCGATCACTTCCTTGCTCGTTGCTTTACCGCGAACGATTTCGAGCAAGCGCATCACATTTGCCGGGCTGAAGAAGTGCGTGCCAATCACGGAAGCGGGCCGTGACGTGGCTGACGCGATCTCATCTACATTCAGCGTGGAAGTATTGCTGGCCAGAATTGCTCCCGGCTTGCAAACGCGATCGAGTTCCGCGAAAACTTCCTTCTTCAGCGACCATTCCCTCGAACACGGCTTCGATCACTATGTCCGCGTCCGAAAAGCCATCGAAGCTCAGCGTCGGCTGAATTCGCTTCAGGCATTCGTCCACAAATTGCTGCGTGAAACGGCCGCGCTTCACGGAGCTCGCATAATTCTTTTGAATGTTTGCCATTCCGCGATCGAGCGCCGGTTGATCGGCATCCTTCAACAGCACCGGAATCCCGGCATTTGCAAACACCATCGCGATCCCGCCGCCCATCGTTCCAGCTCCGACGACGGCCGCTTTATTCACGGGGATCAGCGGGGTGTCCTTCGGAACATCCGGAATTTTTGCTACTTCGCGCTCGCCAAAAAACACATGAATCAGCGCCTTGGATTGGTCCGAGAAGAGGCATTTGACGAAAAGTTCCCGCTCTTTCTCGCAGCCCTGTTCGAAAGGCAATTTCGTAGCGGCCTCGATAGCGTCAATCGCCGCCAAGGGCGCCATCAACCCGCGCTGTTTCGTCCGCGTGGTTTCTCGAGCTGCGGCAAAAATCGACGCATTTTGCTCCGCCGTCCCGAGCTTCTCGTTTCTCTCTCGCGTCTTTGGAGCAGGCTTCGCCGCGATTTCGCGCGCAAAAGCAATCGCACCCGCAAGCAAATCGCCTTCGATCAACCGGTCGACGATCCCGTATTTCAGCGCGTCCGGCGCCTTCACCGGCTTGCCTTCGACGCACATCTCAACAGCCTTTTCGACGCCGGCCAGCCGAGGCAACCGCTGCGTGCCCGCTGCGCCCGGAATGATGCCGAGCTTCACTTCTGGCTGGCCCACTTGAGCATCGGGCGCTGCCACACGATAGTGCCCGGACATCGCAATCTCGAGACCGCCTCCGAAAGCATTGCCGTGAATTGCGACGACCACAGGCTTGGCCGAATTTTCGATTTTGAGAAGCAGCGGAAGCAGCCCCGCTCCGCGCTCGGTTTTTCCGGACGTCATTTTCTCGAATTCTTTGATATCAGCGCCGGCGATAAACGTCTTCCCGCCGCCAATCAGAACGGCGGCTTTCACACTGGAATCCTTGGCGATCTGATCGATTGCGTCGCCGATGCCTTCAGGCACGCCCGGGCTCAGAGCGTTCACCGGAGGATTGTTGATCGTGATAATCGCGATATCGCCGTTCTTCGTCACTTGTACCAGGTCGCTCATCGTGTCGCTCTCTCTTTTGGAATCTTATGCGCTCTTCGCAAGCCGTTCACCGGCATCGATCACAAGCCGCGCGATCCGCTCGCGGTGGAATGTGGAATCGCCGAAAGCTGTTTCCGAGAATTTCGCCCGCCGGTAATAAAGATGGACGTCGTTCTCCCACGTGAAACCCATTCCGCCATGAACTTGAATCCCGCGATTGCACACATTGCGAGCCGCGTCACTCGCGTACATTTTCGCGATCGATACCGCAACGGAAGCGTCGGGCGCATTTTCTTCCAGCGCCCAGGCAGCGTAATAGGCGGCCGAGCGCGAGCTTTCGGTCTCGAGATACATATCTGCGCACTGGTGCTGCACCGCTTGAAACATCCCGATTGGCTTGCCGAATTGCTTCCGCATTTTGGCGTATTCCACGGTGATGTCGACCGTTCGCTGCATTCCGCCCACCAACTCACACACAAGCGCCGTCGTCGCGATGTCGAATCCCTTCGCCAACGGCGATACGTCTCCGATCTTCTCCGCTGGTGTGTTTTGGAATTCGACTCGATGGAGCTTGCGCGTCAGATCCATGCCCAGCATCGGCGTGATTTTCATTCCGGGAGCTTTCGCTGCCACGGCAAATATGCCATTGCGCGCGATCACCACGATGAAGTCCGCCACGGCCGCATCTGGCACGAAGAGTTTCGCGCCACTCAGCGCGCCATTCGCCGCGGCCATATGAATATCCACAGGATTCCAGCTGGCATCTGCTTCAAGAAACGCCACCGTGGAGCGCGCATCTCCAGCGCAAATCGGTGCGAGATATTTCTTCTTATGCTCTGGGCTCGCAACCGCATCGATCACCGCTCCCGCAAACGCTACGGTGGAAAAGAGCGGCCCGGGCACAAGCGCCCGCCCCGCTTCTTCCATCAGCAGCGCAAGTTCCACTTTTCCAAGCCCGACGCCGCCATATTCCTCGGGAAAAATAATGCCCGTGTAACCCTGCTCGGCCATTTTCTGCCATAAGCTCTGGTCGTAAGCCGTCTCGGTCTCCATCAGCCGCCGCACTTCTTCCATCGGACACTCGCCCGCGAAAAATTTCCGCGCATTGTCCTTCAGCATCTGCTGGCTTTCGCTCAATCCGAATTGCATCGCCTCTCCTGGCTAGTAGCTTCTGGGCAAGCCCAGCACGAAATGCCCGATGATGTTTCGCTGCACTTCCGAGGTGCCCGCTTCGATCGTATTTCCGCGCGTCCGCAGGTAGCCGTACGACCAGATCCCATTGTCCACAGCGTCCCTATCGCCCGCGAGCAGTTGCCCATAGGCGCCAAACATTTCCTGCGCGATCTGCTGAAGCCGCTGATTCAGCTCGCTCCAGAATATTTTCTGAATCGAGCCTTCGGGACCCGGAACACCGGTTGCCGTGACGCGACTGAACGCGCGCAGCTGATTCCAGCGCATAATCTCGATTTCCGCGTAGCATTGCGCGAGTTTCTGGCGAGTAATCGGATCCTGCGCCGCCGGATGTCCATCCTTCTGAAATTTATGCGACAGCTCGATCAAACGCGTGATCGCGCGCTTAAAGATCAAATGCAGTCGCGCCCCATAAGAGCCGCGCTCATACATCAAAGTGCTCACCGCCACGTTCCAGCCGTCATTCACTTTGCCGAGAAGATTCTTCACGGGCACGCGCACGTCGCGAAAGAAAATCTCGTTGAACTCGCTTTCCCCCGTCATCTGCTTCAGCGGACGAACTTCCACGCCCGGCGATTTCATGTCGATCAGCAACACCGAAAGGCCCTTTGTGTTTCGGCACGTTAGAATCCGTCCGCACCACCAACTCGCACCAATTGCCGATCCAGCCGTAACTCGTCCACACTTTCTGCCCGTTGACGACATAATGATCGCCATCCAGCCGAGCTTCCGTCTGCAGCGCTGCCAGATCCGAACCCGCATTCGGCTCCGAGAATCCCTGGCACCATATTTCTTCCGCGCTCAAAATCTTCGGAATGAATCGCTTCTTCTGCTCGTCCGTGCCATACGCGATGATCGTCGGGCCAATCAATCCAAGCCCGAGTGAATTCGCCATGGGCGGCGCCTCCACCCGCGCCATCTCTTCCCAAAATAACGACTGCTCCATCAGCGTCGCGCCGCGCCCACCGTATTCTTTGGGCCAGGAAACCGCCGCCCACCCGCCTTCGTACAATTTCCGCTGCCACGCGCGAAGATACGGGAACGACTCCTCGAGCGGTTTCTCGCGCCACTCGCCCCAATCCTTGGGAACGTTGGCCTCGAGCCAGCTTCTCAACTCGTCGCGGAATTCCGTCTCTTCAGGTGTGAGATTCAGGTCCATTCAGCAATCCTTTCAAGAAAGCGGCAGCAACACGCGACCCCAAAAATCCGCAAACTATTTCGCGACCTTCTGCGAGTCCGCAGCAGAGGCCTGCGGCCGAATCGTTTCGCTTCCCTGCCAATATTTCTTGCGCAGCTCTTTCTTCAGAATCTTCCCAGTGCCCGTCTTCGGAAGCGACTCGAAAAACTCAATCGACCGCGGCGCCTTATAGTGCGCCACCCGCCCGCGGCAAAATTCGAGCAATTCCGCCTCCGTGGCCTGCTGCCCCGGCTTCAACACCACCAGCGCCTTCGGCACCTCCCCCCACCTCTGATCCGGCACCGGAACCACCGCAAGCTCGTAAATCGCAGGATGTGCCAGCAGCGCCTTCTCTATTTCCAGCGACGAAATATTTTCCCCGCCGCTCACGATAATGTCTTTCTTCCGATCCACAACCAGCAAGTATCCTTCCTCGTTAATCGTCGCCATGTCCCCGGTGTGAAACCAGCCGCCGCGCAACGCTTCGCGACTCGCATCCGGATCGTTCCAGTAACCCTTCATCACTCCGTCAGTGCGCGCAACAATTTCACCAATCGCCACGCCGTCGTGCGCCACGTCCACATCATTCGCATCCACCACTCGAATTTCCATCGCCGGCGCCGCATAGCCCGTCATCGCCTGCCCCGCATACCGGTCAGCTCCCTCCCAGCGCAGCCACGGCTTCATCGGCGAGATCGAAAGCATCGGCGAAGTTTCCGTCAGCCCGTAACCCGAAAAACAGGTGCACTTCAATTTCTCTTCCACCTCGCGCACCAAAGTGGGCGAAGACGCCGCGCCGCCAATCACCACGCGATTCAAAGTGGAAATGTCGTACTTCGGCCGCTCCGGGCAATTCACCAGCGCCGTCGCCATCGTCGGCACCAGGCTGCACGACTGCACTTTTTCCTGCTGAATCAAGCGGAACACTTCGCGCGTCTCGAATCGCTGAACCATCACATGCGTCCCGCCCATCAACGTCAGCGAATGCGCCACGCCCCAGCCATTCGCATGAAAAAGCGGAATCGTATGCAGCTCAATGCTCTCGAGCCCCGTGTTAAACGCAAGCGCGACGCTCATCGCGTGAAGATACACGTTCCGGTGCGTGAGCATCACGCCCTTCGGATTCGCGCTCGTCCCGCTCGTGTAGAAAAGTTCCGCAACAGAATCTTCGTCCACCTGCATGAAGTCGGCGCGAATGGGCGTCGCCCCAGCCAAAAGCTCATCGTAATTCTTCCGCTCAAGCCAATCGGCCTGCAGGCGTACGCCTCGAGCAAAACGAATTTCTCGATTCCCGGCGCATCTTTCCGGAAAGCATTCGCCAGCTCGACAAACTCCTTGCCCACAAACAGCACCTTCACGCCCGCATCCCGCAAAATAAACGCCAGCTCGTGCGGCGCCAGCCGAATATTCAACGGCAACAGAATCGCCCCCGCCTCCAGCACGCCGTAATATGCCTCAATCAAGCGATGGCAATTCATGCTCAAAAACGCCACACGATCGCCCGCAGCAACGCCTAATTCTGCAATCCTCCCGCAAGCCGGCGCGCGCGGTCAGCAAATTGAGCGTAGGTGAGCCGCACGTCGCCGCAAACGATCCCGAGCTTGTTCGGAAATTGCTGCTCGGCGTATCTCAAAAAACGAATTGGAGTCAGTGGAATTTTCATGGCCCTGTCGCCCCGCCTCTAAGCTGTCTGCCCTCCGTCAACCACCAGCACATCTCCTGTCACGTAGTCCGACGCGCTCGAAGCCAGATACACCGCTGCTCCCTTCAAATCATCGCTCGCCGCCGAAACGGTGCGCCGGAATCCGCTGTAAAAAATAATCCTTGTTCCGCTCGATCACCACTTGCGACATGTTCGTCGGAAACCACCCCGGCGCAATCGCGTTCACCTGAATATTGTGAACGCCCCATTTGCACGCCAAGTCCTTCGTAAACGCAATCACCCCGCCCTTGCTCGCGTGATATCCAATCGCCTGAAATTCCGGCGGCGCTCCGCGAATCCCCGCCACCGACGCGATATTTATAATTTTCCCTTTTCGCTGGCCGATCATCACTTTTCCCGCCGCCTGCGAAAACAGAAACGTGCCGGTCAAATTCGTCTCCAGCACCTTGTTCCAATGCTCGAGCCGCATTTCCTCCACCGGCGCGCCCCATGCAAGTCCCTGCGTTATTGATCAGCACGTCGATGCGTCCAAACTCCGCAACCGTTGCGTCAACCGCATCTTTCACGCTAGCTGGATCCTTCACGTCGCAGCCGAGCGCTATGGATTTCACGCCCAGCTTCCGCAACTCCTCCGCCGCCGCTTCGCATCGCTCCTTCTTTCGCGCGCACAGCGCCACATTCGCGCCCATCTCCGCCAGCCCCTGCGCCATCTGCCGCCCAAGCCCAACGGAACCTCCCGTAACGATCGCTACGCGCCCGCTGAGATTGAAGAGTTCCCTGGTGTGCATTCAATATTCCGTGATATCCCGCGATCCGTCCTGCCCTGAAGTTGCTCGCCGAAAATTTCACTGAGGCCACGCATCTGAACTTGTTCACAGCGAAAAAAGCGACGCCCGCCGCCCAGCAGGCGTCGCCTTCGATCCGTCTCTCGTCCTGTAAAACGCTCCCGAGGCTAGTGCTGCAGGAAAAACGCAAACGGACAACCGCGACTCGAACCCTTCGGGCATATCGCAGCCAAAGAGTCGAATGGTCGCGGATAAGGTCCCGAAATGAAATCAATAAACGCAGGCGTCGTCGGAACGATCGCACCACCCGCTGCAAAAATGTTGAGTTGAGGGCCAAGCGCCGTCGCTTCGCCGTTCAACACGTTGGCCTCCACGGTCGGCCAGCGTCCCGTGTCTACCCTTGTCAACAAAGTCCCCACGGCCGCAATCGTCTCCGCGGGTGTAAAGGAGCAGTGCCCCGCGCGCGAAACGAAAGTCTGCCGCAGGAAATTGCCGTTGCCCGCAAGATCCACGATCGTCCGGTAAGCCGATTCGTTTTCATTTATGACGAGTCCATCTCCCGTAGTGTGCATCGTCAGCACCGGAATATGAATCTCGCCGTTGAAAATTATATTTTGCTCCAGGTATTGCACTGCGCTTGGATTCGCCTTGATTCGCGCTGCTCGGTTCAGCGTCTCGATATCTTCAAACAGGCTCAGTCCCGCCGTCTGATACAGCGCCCAAACTTCATTCAGGTTGGGCGATAGCAGTAGCTGAATGCCGTAATCAATCCCTGTGTTCCAGGAGACGTTTCCGCCAGCGCGGGCTTCAAGTTCGGCTCGAAACGCAAATACGAAAGGAAAATCAACTTCCGAGTCCCACAGAAACTGGTTTTGCTCTTGCGAAGCGAAATCATTCCGCGCTGGCTCGGGCGATAGCGGAGTAAACCAGCCGGGAGTATCGCCGAAAGCAGACGCAAGCGCGATTCGTGCCCGCCCTTGGGGCGTGGCTTGCGCCGCAGCAAGAATCTCTTCCGATAGCGTCAGGTTCGCGTTGGGGTTGGTGATATTGACCAGCTGCAACCCGCTCGTCGGCGCGAGAAGCGTCTTGAAAGCAAATTCTGCATCAAGCGCTGCGTTCCACGTCGCCACTCCTCCGGCCAGCACGCCGCACATCGGTTGCGCCGCCGTAAAGCGTCCCGGATTATTTTGGACTAATCCCGCCGTGATGATGCCGCCGAGAGAATGTCCCCACGCAATTGTCTGCTTGGGCTTGCCAAAATCCGCGTCGAACAAGTCCAGCACCTGAATTTGATCCACGAGCGCTTCCTGAATCGCCCAGCCAGTATGCGCGTAGGAAGAGCCGGCAAGGGCAAAGCCGTTCGCCAGAAGAAAAGCTCCAGTAGCCGGATCGCCCACGTTTTGCGCCGGATTCGCACTGCCCGGAACCACATATCCATGGCTGTACAAGAAAAGGGTCCCGTTCCAGTTCGAAGGCACCTGGATCAGGTAGGTCGCTCCGTCAACGAGCGCCCCCGTCTTCGTCGTAAGGCTCACTTGTGCGTTTGTTGTGGTCGTTATCGAGAACAAGAGGACGGCGGAAAATAACGCAACCCAAACCCCGTGCTTAACTCGCTTGCCACATCAGACACTCCCCTTCCTATCGAACGGCACGAATTTCGTTTGCCTCAGCGTGCCGTCTTCACTGCGGAACTTGAATTGTTCGCCAAACGTCGGCGCCTCAATCAAAATTTAGAAATCGAACCGGACGCCCAGCTGGATTTCGCGCTTCGGAAGCGCCGACGTGAACGCGAGCGGCGTGCTCGGAGTGACCGTACTTCCATCCGCGAGAACCCTGCCCGGACGAATGCCGTGCACATTGAATGTCGTGTTGCCCCCTCCACCGACATCCGCAGGAAGGCCGAAGAGCGGGCTCACTTCGTTATTCACGCTGGCGAAGTTCGTATGGTTGGCGATATTGAATCCTTCCGCCGTCAGTCTCATGGAGACTCTTTCGCCCAGCTTGTGCGTCCAGCTCAAGCGCATATCGAAGTCTATGAAACTAGGACCGAGACCCGTGTCGCGGTTCGCGCCGATCGGACGCTCGTTCGTGGTGTGATTGTTGCCGTTCACTTCCGTTCCGGCCAGCAAGTTGAACGGATGCCCGCTGTGATAGCTGAAGATCGGCGACAGCTGGAAACCGGCGAGAATCGGATTCTTCCAGGGGCTGTCGAAAACTCCGGCGACTACCACCTTGTGCCTTTCGTCAAATTCCGATAGCGCTCGATCGAGGCCCAGATTCGTTGGATCCTGCGGGCCGTAATCGGTGTTGTAGTCAGTGGACGTATCGAATCCCTTGCTGAAGGTGTAATTGCCGAACAGCGTGAAGTTATTGCTGAACCGTTTCTTCGCTTCCAGAATCAGCCCTTCATAGAGCGCCGACGCAGCGGAAGTGTATTGGTTATTCTGAGCAACCAGAGGATTCACGAAGCAAGGCGAAACCGGCTGGCCGAACATGTTTGGAACAATCGCGCACGGATAAACGCCGCCCGCGCCGGGTCCGGAAATCTGCAAACCGGCAGCCGGGTCCGTAAGCGAACTGGTGTTCCAGTTTCGATAGGAGACAACTTGCCCATTTGCTAAGGCGATTGTGCTCTCGGGCGCCGGGGTCAGGTTCGTATCAATCGCTACCGGCAATCGAAGCGTATGCGAATAGATGCCGCTCGCGCCGACCGTGAACCCCGGCGCAATCTGGCGCTCGATTCCGAGCGAAGCCTGTTGCGAATATGGCGGCTTGTAGTTGGGCGGGTTGCTGAAAACTGCCTGCAACGGCGCCAGTTGTCCGCTATTGGCTGGAATGATCCCGAATGCCTCCACGTCGGCCGGTGTGATGCAGGCATTCTGACCGGGCGCCGGGTTGTTGCACGCAATCAGGTTCGTCCCTGACGGGTTACCCGCAGGATTGAACAGTCCCTGGAAAAGCGTCGCCGAATTGGCGATCGGCAGTGGCGCATTCGATGCGATCGTATCCGCATAAATGGAAATATAGCCGCGTGCATGGGCTCGTGCTGGCAGGGTTGGCGGGGAAAATAGGCACACCGGGAAATCCGAGGCCGCAAGTGTTGATCAGATTGTTCACCTGATCGGGCACCTGACTCTTGTTCTTCTGGTTTTCGACGGTCGTGTGGTTCTTGTTCAGCACGCCAAGGCTCAAATCCACCTGGTTGATCTGCGCGTCCACCGGACCATAGAAGATTCCGTAACCGCCGCGTATTACGGTCTTGTGATCCTTGAACGGATCCCACGCGAAGGAAATGCGCGGGCCCACATCTCCCTTATACGTATTGAGCGGGTTGAACTGCGAATCGATCTCCCAGCGCACTCCGATATTGAGGGTGAAGTTCGGGAACAGCTTCCACGAGTCCTGAACGTAGAGGCCCGTGAGCGGCCGCGTGTACGCGGGATAGTCCGGGTTGCCAAACGCCTGCTGATAGAGGACCGGCTGCGCCAGCGAAGCTGCCTGCAGCGAATTGATCGACGCCCCCTGAGTGGCGAGACCGCAAGGGTTCTCAGGACGCTGGGAGGAAGCAAGGGCTCAGTGCCACTCCAGGCAAAGGACCGAACACGAATCGGCCCGGCAAAGAACGTATGCGATTCCGTGTGGTTCCCGCGCAGAATCTCATCCACGCCGAATTGGATCGTGTGGTTTCCGCGAACCATCGTCACGTTGTCCGCGAACTCCCAGCGCCTCAGGATCGTTAGGTTCGGCAGAAAGATGTTCGTGCCCAGGTTGTTCGCGAAGCCGGGAATCTGGAGTCCCACCGATGCCGGCGTGTTGGGGATCACGTTGAAGCTGTCGTAGTTGAACTGCACCCGCAGCTCATTCTGCGTTCGCGAGTCGAAGGTATGGAACCAGGAACCTTGCAAATTGTTGTCGTAATTGTGGATCGAGCTGCCGGCCGAGAAACCTGTCAGCGATTGCACGTCCGGATTCTCGATCAAGTTATGCGCGAAGCGGTAACTCGAAGCTAACGTGGTTGGCCTCATCGAAAATGTGGTCGATGCGGCCGTTGAAGAGGTAATCGTTCGTGTTGTAGTTGAAGAGCCCGCCATTGTCGATGAGCTGGTTGATCAAATAATCGTTCAGCATCGCCTGGCCGGTGCGTTCGGAACGGCGGATTGGGATTCGCGATCGACCGTCAATATCGTGCTGAGAGCAAAAGCGCACGTTTGTGCTGGTAGCGAAGTCGCCGGACTGGTAAGACACGGCACCACCGGGTTGCCGGGCAGAGCGGCGAGGGCGCCGATAACACTGTTCTGAGGCGTGGTTGTCCGGAAAATATTCGTGTCCGTGAGCAACGGAACCGCATTTTCCGAATCCTGGCGCAATCCTTCAAACGCCAGGAACCCAAATGTCTTGTCCTTCTGAATCGGAAAGCCGGCGTTGACGCCGAATTGATATCGCCGCAGGGAATTCTTCACCGGCGAGCCTACCGAATCGACCGGATCCGCGGAATCGAATGTCTGTCCCGGCTGGAGCGCTTGGTTGAAAGCAAACGGATCGCGCGCATCCAAAGCATCATTGCGGAAGAATCCGAAAGCGCTGCCATGAATGTCGTTCGTCCCGGACTTCGAAACGATGTTGATCGACGCCCCGCTGGCTGCACCCAAATCAGCCTGGTAGTTGCTTCGATTGATTTGGAATTCTTGCACCGCATCCTGGCTCAGCGTCGGCCTCACGCCGCCCGCGTCGTCGCTCGCCTCGCCGCCGTCCACCGTGATGCTATTGCCGCGGCCATTGCTTCCGTAAAACGAAAGCCCGCTCTGCGGTGTCTGCTTCACGCGAAAATCCTGGTCGTCGGCCAATCGTGTGGAATCGGCCACGCCGGGCACCAACAACGTAAAAGTCAGATAATCGCGACGGTCGATCGGCAAATCTTCGATGTACCGCTGGACGATCGTGTCTGCCTGGCTGCCGCGTTGCACTTCCACCACCGGCGGTGCCGCGTTCACTTCGACTGTTGCCTTGGAAGTCGCAATCGTGAGATGGAAGTCGAGAACGGAGATGCTGCCCACGCTCACCGTCAGACCCTTTTGCTGGAGCGCTTCAAAGCCCGACGCCTTGACGGTCACGTCGTAGGTCGTCGGAGCCAAACCGGTCAGGCGGTAGAAGCCGTTCGTATCCGTTTCGGTCGAGCGCTGCACGCCCCGGTCGGTCTCGACGGCCACGACCAGCGCTTTCGGAACCACTGCGCCGGTCGGATCCGTCACCGTCCCGTTGATCGTTCCCGATGAGCCCACCCCTTGCGCCCGCGCCGCTGGCGTCGCGACCAGCACGCACACGAGACACGCGATCAGACCGGCTAGAAATGCTGACTTCATAAATCCTCCTCGTGAGGCAAAGCATCGCCTGGCTGCTTGTGAAGTCGCACTACGCCCACGGTTCTATCGAGCCGAAATTCGTCGGAACCACCCGCCATTCGTCCACCCGTTCCACCCATCCAAAATTATGATAGGGAATATTACATTTTAGTGACTAACGTCAAGCCGAATTAATCGCCGACCCTAAGATTTTTGGCGAAGTGTTCCTGGAAGAGGAAGCAGATGGCGAAGCAGAGGAGAAGCCCTAGTCGGGGAAGGCTAAAACGATTCGGCCTGAGACCTGCCCCTTGCGCAGGAGCTCCAGGGCCTGATTGGCAAATTCCAGCGGCTTCGAGACGATGTCACAATGAAGCTTCCCCGCCGCGGCCATCGCCAGCACGCCGCGAAGGTCCTCGCGAGTGCCCACTGACGATGCCTTGATATGAACTTCCCGGGCCGCCATCATAATCGGCGGAAAACAAACGTTTTCCGCGGGCAATCCCACCGCCAGCAGGGTTCCCGTCGGGCGTACGCTGTTGAACGCGGCGTCGTAAGCCGCCTTGGCCGCCGAGCAGACCAGCGCCACATGCGCGCCACCGGTCTTGCGAATCTCCTTCACCGCGTCTCCGCGTGGAATTGTTGAGAGCCTTCGCCGCTCCGAGAGACTTCGCGCGCGCAAGCTTCTCATCCGAGATGTCCACCGCCGTCACTTCCGCGCCGAACTCTCGCCCGATCTGCACGGCGAGATGGCCCAGTCCGCCGAGGCCAAACACCGCGAGCCGCTGCCCGCGAGAAATGCCCGATTGCTTCAGCGCGCGATACACCGTCACTCCGGCGCAAAAGAGCGGCGCCGCTTCGGCAGGCGACAGCCCCTCGGGAATCTTTAGCGCGTGGCTTGCGGGCGCTTTGAAATATTCCGCATAGCCGCCATCCACCGTCACGCCCGTTATTTTCTGCTTGCTGCAAAGATTCTCATTTCCTTCTTTGCAGAACTCGCATTCGCCGCACGTCCAGTAAACCCATGGAACTCCGACGCGGTCGCCGATTTCCAAATTCCGTACGTTCGCGCCCTTCTCGGCCACGCGCCCCGCAATTTCATGCCCGAGGATCAGCGGGCGCTTCACGATCTTCGCGAACTGCGGCCAGTCGCCATCCGCAACATGCACATCGGAGTGGCAGACGCCGCAGGCCTCGACCTGGATCAGAACTTCATCCGCATCCGGCCGGGGACGCTCGATGTCTTCAAATGTGAGAGGTTGTTTGAAATCGTGGAGGACGGCGGCTCGCATTCGCATCCGTTCGGTATGGGCTGGATCGAGGTTTGGCTGGTAATTTTTCGCTGCGTTGACGCGAAGCTTAGGGCGTCACGCCGCGCAGAAAAAAATCCACTGCGTTGCGAACGCGTCCCACCAGCTTGTCAGGACCCGCCGGTCCCGCCACCCAATTTCGTACCACCGTGTTGTAGAGCGCTTCCATGAATTCGGCGAGGTGATCCACGGGAAACGCGCGCGTGATTTCTTCGCGCTTCTGTCCCTGTTCCAGAATTTCCTGCAGCAGGCTCACCGCGATTTTTTCCTGTCCGCGCATCTGCGGCGACCGCACCGGGTCCATCGCGCCGGAAAGCACCACCGCCTGCCAGAGCCAGCGATTCGCTTCCACCTCGTGCGCAAATTCGTGATAGAGACGCCGCAACCGGTCCGCCGTGCTCGCGTCGGTGGAAAGTTCCATTTTCAGTTTTTCGGTGATGCAGGAATAGCCGCGATTGCCCACTTCGTAGAGCACGGCGTCCTTGGTGGGAAAATAGCGGAAGAATGTGGGCTGGCTGATTTCGAGAACCTGCACCACATCTTCGACGCGCGTATTTTCGTAACCCTTGGCGCGAAACAGCCGCAGGCAGTGTCAATAATTTCCTGGCGCAGCCGCGCTTTCTTTCTCTCGCGAAGCCCCAGCTCCGCGTCAATGCCGAGCGCACCGGCTCGGCGCGCCGGTCTTTTTCCTCCGCGCTGGAGCCACGCTCCGAATTGCAGCAGGCGCTGCGCCCCTGACTTTGGCGTTGGCCATAACTAATTTTCTCCGAGTATCACGCTTGGGCTGTTCGTAACCATCTTATCAGCTGAAAGTGAGAGCCACCATAACATAATAGCGACTTAACTTTAACTGGAGTCATTCGAATAGCGCCGATTCTCGTTTTCAGCCTTCCAGCGAGAATGGTTGACCGATCTCTCGGACGCTTAGATTCCGGCACAGGAAAAGAGATTCCGGGCACAAAAACGCGATCGCGCCTCGGGCAAACGCAAAACCCGCATTTATTTGCGATTAGAAATTTGTACTTCATTGATTTTGCGATGTTTAGGAAGAATTCTAATTCCAGATTTGCGATTAGAAATTCGGGAGGCGGGGCTGCGCCAATTTCGTGCCGAGGCGGGCAATCCCGAAGAGAAAACATGCGATTTTGTACTCGATTAGAAATGCGGCCGGAGCTTTGTTTTGTTGCGGTTGCGGGAAATTCTAATCGCGGTGTCTCGATTAGAATGGCGTGACTTGTAACTCGTGACTGGTGAATCGTGAAAGGCGAACCGTGGCCGAGCTTGGGCAGGGTTCTGGGGGCGAAGGCGGCCAAGAACGTCGAGGCTTGCGGCGGGCGTTTCGCTGCGAGCGAGCAGGCGGATCGGAGTTGATCGCCGGCGGCTCGCTTTCGAGCTGCGATTTGAAACTCGAATTCTCTTTCGCGATACATGATCGACGGTAGCATGAAGCGCGGAAAAATTTCACTGGTCAGAAGTGCAGTTCACAGACAGTTAGTGCTAGAACTGTACTTGAGGTGAAGTCGAAGCATGTCTGAAATCAGTGGCCGATCAGACATCAGCGGGGCCAGACAGCGGTAAGAGGATTTCTCGACACGAATCCCGGCTTATTGTGTATTAACGCCAATCTCTTAAGGCGTCATTGCAGCTTCGCGTATTCGGATTTGGCGGCGATCAGAATCGGAATGTCGGGGTCGGCGTCTTTCCATAGCGCGAAGAAATCTTGATAGGCCGCTCGTGCCTTAATCTTGTCAGCCTGAAATGCGTAAGCGCGACCCAGTTGCAGGTGTGCCAGCGCTCCCAGCGGGCAATTCACAGTGACGCCGCTGTGGTCGAGGAACTTTTGGAACTCCGCCGCGGCTTCCTTGCCCTGATGCAGCAATAGATATGCTTCGCCACGAATATACACTGGATAGAGGGACCCCCCGACTTCGAACTGAGGCAGCGGTGTTCCCAGCTCGTACGGTGCCGTGGTTCGGAGGTCTTCGAGAGCCTTTGCTGCATTACCGCGCCTAATCTCAATCGAAGCGTAAACGGCTGGTAACCAGTAGCGATTTATTGCCGTGTTCAGAGGAAATTGATCAGCCAGGCTTTTTGCCATCCCCTCCGCTTGCTCGATATCTCCGACGCGCGACCAAGCCAAAGCAGCGAGAACGCTTGCATCTCGAGTAGGGGCGTCCGCCAGTGCGGGCGCGATTTCCTGGCGGGAGCGAGAGGCATTGTTGAACTCTGCTTCGCGTAGTGCTGAATTCATCTGCCATTCCGCTGCCGTTTCTTTGGAGTCATTGCTGCGGGCAAAGTCGATGGCACGTTGGGAGAGTACGCGGGCGGTGGAGAGGCGCCCGTAGAATGCCGCGGTATCGGAAGCGAAGGAAAGGAGGACGTCCTCACCTGGTTTGCCACTAGCCGCAGCGACTTGTCGCTGCATCTCAGAGTTGTCACCCTCAAGGAAGGCCACCCCATAGCGATTTCCGTGCAGGAACGGATTGTCAACCTTGCGATCGATGGCCTCCTGATAGATCGCCTTCGCTTTATCGAGATGGTTCACGGCAGGATACAGACTCACAAGGTTGGTGAAAGCAGCGGCGCTGCCCGGATTTAACCGGAGGTCTTCGAGGCTTGCCGTAACGGCCTTTTCATATTGTCCTAAGTAGGTGTAGCCGACCCCCAAATTGCCGAAAGGTTCGCTGTTGCGTGGGTAAGTCTGCGCCCACAATTCATAGGTCTGGATGGCTTTCTCAAGTTCGCCGGTAGCGAGAAGGTAGTAGGAACCGGAGATGCGGAATCGCTCCCGTTCGCTGACCCTATCGCGCAAATCATAGGCTTTCCTCAAGTTCTCAGTCGCTAGACCGGGCTCTCTGAGATTGGAGTACGAAATTCCCAAGGCTTCGTAGGCCGCAGCGAAATTAGGATCGAGTTCGATCGCGCGATTGAAGAACGGAATCGCTGCCGCGCTCCCTTTCTCTTGTAGAGTCTTAACTCCCACGGAGAGAGCTTTTAGTGCTTCGAGCGAAGGCGTTGTGGCTTGATCGAGCGGGACGTCGAACTTCACTACCGTGCTGAGAGACTCTCCAAGTTTCCCTCGAAGGTCTGTCACCGCTTGGTCCAATGATTGCAAAACATGTTCTTTGTTGTCCGCCGTCACCTGCTCCCGCGCGAGAGTATCGCCTGTCTTACAATCGACGGCATCGAGGCCGATGACATACTGACTGCCCAGGCTCGCGATTGAGCCGGATATGTAAGCTTTGCCGCCGGCACGCTGGCAGAGATCACTTGCCACGTCCGGGGTCAGCCTTGTACCAGATGGCTTGGCCATCAACTTGAGTGTGGCGCGAGTTCTTGCATTGGAGAGAATGTCGAGAAACGGGGACTGCGCCAGCTGAACTGAAATCGCCTGTTTCAAGGTGTCGTCGAAGACCGGGTCGCCAGTTGTGTTGCTGAAGTCAGCCAGCACCAGCGTGTCCTCTTTGGCTAGCTTCAGCATCCTGTGGAAATAGAAGTGACTGGCGATGGCAACTATCGCGACTGTTACAGCAACAAGAACCAAAACCTTCCAGGGCCTTCTAGCAGGTGGTGTCGCCTCCGCCGCTATAGCAGGCGAGCGGGCCGAATCGGAATCTCGCATTTGTCGTCGCAAGTCCGTTCGGATATCGGCTGCACTCTGATATCGCAGCTTGCGGTCCTTCTCCAGCGCCTTGCCGATGATTTCTCCCACTTTTGGCGGGAGGCCGGGGTTCACTTTTTCGGGGTCTATCGGGGCTCTGTTCAGAATCGCATCATGGACGACCGCAGCACTGTTGCCTGTGAAAGCCATCCGGCCAGTCGCCATTTCATACAAGACGGCACCGAACGAAAACAAATCCGTTCGTGCGTCCAATTTTTCGGCGCGGGCCTGCTCCGGCGACATATATGCAATCGTGCCCACAGTCGATCCGGGGCTCGTCAGAAGTTCTTCCGCTGTGGCCGTCGGCTGCGAGGAAACGCCGATCCCTTGCGCGCTGCGAGACGATAGGTCCAACTTTGCCAAGCCAAAGTCGAGGATTTTGGCGTGGCCGCGCTTCGTGACAAAAATGTTTGCGGGTTTGATGTCTCGATGAACTACTCCTTCGGCGTGGGCTGCATCGAGCCCGTCAGCTACTTGGATACCGAGTTCAAGGATGGCCTCCGTTTCCATCGGCTGTCCACCAATGCGGTGTTTCAGTGTCACACCATCCAAATACTCCATCGCGATGAAGGTCTGCCCGTTTTCCTCAGCAATTTCGTAGACGGTGCAGATGTTCGGGTGATTCAATGCCGACGCGGCTTGAGCTTCGCGCCGGAATCGTTCTAGAGCCTGCGGATTCCGAGCGACATCATCCGGCAGAAATTTGAGGGCCACAAACCTGTGAAGGCTTGTGTCTTCAGCCTTATAGACGACGCCCATGCCTCCGCCCCCGAGTTTCTCAACGATGCGGTAGCGGCAAATCGTTCGGCCGAGAATGGACGGGGAATCAACCACCTTGGATTCATCTTACGCCCGCTTCCGGATAAGTGTCGATAACAGGGCACTATCACCACGTATCTCACTATCCGACGAATTCCCGGATTGCGGGTGGAAGGAATGGCCGACGGTAGCATGAAGCGCGGAAAAATTTCACTGGTCAGAAGAGCAGTTCACAGACAGTTAGTCCTAGAACTGTACTTGTGAAGTCGAAGCATACTCCGCAAGCCCTAACAATTATTGCAGCTTCGCGTATTCCGCTTTGGCTTCTTTCAGGACGGGGACGTTGGGGTCGGCATCTTTCCAAAGTGTTAGGAAACTCTCGTAAGCAGCACGGGCCTTGGCTCTGGCCGCATCTGCCTCCGGACCCGCGAGAGGGTGAGTCTGCATTGCATAGGCACGAGCGAGATAAAGGTTAGCGAGCGCCCTTATGGTTGAGAACGCAAGAAGGCCCGGGCGGTCCAGTATTTTCTGGAACTCTACGGCTGCCTCATTGCCTTGATGCGCCTCTAAGTGCGCCCTGCCACGCACAAAAACCGGCAGCATAGCAAGGTCAACCGTCGGACCACCGGGTATCATGAGTTCGTGGGAAGAAATCAGCTGAAGGCTCTCAATGGCGCCGCCTGGATCCCTACGGTTGAGCGCGAGTTGCGCGCGAAGGGCGGGCAAGTAGTTGAATCGAACGGTGGTGTCATCAGGGAAGGATTTGGCCAGATCGTCTGCGAGTGACTGCGGCTTTGCAGTTTCGCCAACCAACGCAAGCGCCAGCGCCTTAGCATACAGGAGGTCTCGACTCTCAAAAGGGCGGAGAGCCAGAACCGACTTTCGCGCTTCTTCACGATTTCCAAAAAGCGCATCTGCCAGAGCCGAATTCATTAGATAGCCCGCAGCGGTCTCTCTCTCATTGGCCTCATTGGCCGAAAGTGCAGCTCGGCGGGATTGTTCGCGAGACTTCTTCAGCTGCCCGTGAAACGCCAGCATCTCGGACTCGGACCCGAGCAATACATCTTCGATTCCCTTCTTGCCAGTCGCCCATGTCAATTGCTCGGACATCGCTTTTGTATTGTTCGTCAAAGAAGCCAAAAGGAAGTGTGTTGAGCCGAGAGGGTACGCGGGGTATTTAGCCAATGCTTCTTTCTCAATTTCTTCTGCTTCCTTCAGTCGATCGAGAACTACAAGTGAAAAAATCACGTAGCTGTAACTCAAGCGTGAATCGGGGTCGAGTCGAAGGGATTCGCGAGCTTCTGCCAGGCCTTCCTCCAATTGCCCGAGGCCCTGGTAGACATTTCCGAGATTGAAATGCGCAGCGGAATCGCGTGGATAGGTCTGCACGATCAGCTGATAGGCATCTCGTGTTTTTTCAAGGTCGCCTGTAACACCCCAATAATAACTGGCCTCAATACCCAATCTTTCCCGTTCGCTGACTTCCCCTCGAAGCTCAAAAGCTTTCTTGATGTTCTTTTGCCCGAGACTGATTTCTCCCAGGTTGCTATAAGCGGTCCAAAGAGATGCGTAGGCCAGGGCGAAATCGGGGTCATCGGCAATGGCGCGCTGAAACCAGCTGACCGCAGTGGGATAGTTGCCATCTGCCAGCGCGTCCCTTCCAATGCTTAACGCTCGAAGAGCTTCGAGTGATGGCGTGGTCGCCTGCGCCAGGGGAGTATCGAATTTCTGGACAGAGCTGATCGATTCTCCCAGAGTCTCACGTAGTTTCCCAGCGGCGCGACTTAGCCCGTCCAAGACCTTTTCTTTGCCCGGTTCTTGCACTTGCTGCTGAGCGAGCAGATCGCCCGTGGAACAGCTCACCGCCTGCAGGCCAATCACATAATTCTTTCCGAAGTTGGCAATAGAACCTGCAATGTATACTTTGCTTCCAACACGCACGCACAGATCCTTTGCGATCTCCGGATCCAGTCGAGTATCCTCCGGTTTCCCCATCAGACGCAGCGTTTCCCGGATTCGTTGATCGGAAATAACTCTCAGGAACGGTGATTGTTGAAGTTGCACCGATAAGCCCTGGCGCAGTGCACCATCAAAGACGGGGTCGCCGGTGGAATTTGCGAAATCAGCCACCACGACAGTATCTTCTTCGTTGACGTTGTAAGCGCGGCTGCGGGTACTCAGATAGGCGACTACAAGCAGCGCAACCAGAGCAACCCCACCCACAACAAGCCAGTGACGCACAGGCCGAATCCTCGCCGGATGGTGGCCGGCTGCTGCGTCCGGGGTATCCGTTGCGCCCGCGAGCGTCTCTCTGTCCGCCTCTTTCTCCCTCCAGGCATCGAGTTCCAACGTGTAGGCGTAAACCGACCCAAGCTTGCTGTGCTGGAGACGATAGACTGGCAGCCCCTCTCGCTTCTCCCACCGGCGGACGGTCGTGACATCACGTCCCAGATAGGCAGCGATCTCTTTCCAAGATTCCAGACGCCGTCCCCGAGAGTCAGGCTGGGTCGTAGGGCTCGATGTCACTTCAATGGACATGACAAGTTGTTTCTGCGGGTGGGTGGATTATCACACCTGCTCAGTTTCGGTGCAACCGCCGGAACTAACGGAAAAACTTGCAGATCCCGCACTTTGCCCTTCTTTGCCTCTCAATGCCCGTTGCGGCGAAATAGATGCCGGGCTAAACATCCGCGTAACCGGTTTTCTCCCGTGCAGGGTGTCGGAACCGGGGAAATTCAGATTTCAGGAGGGAAGCTATGAGGCGCATCGGCATTCCGACGTTGTTTTTCTTGCTCTGTTTCGTTTCTACCGGATGGCGGCAAGCAGAAGCACAATCACAAGCGCAAGCACAGGGTCAAACACAAGCAAGACCCCGATTTATCACCTTCGACGCCCCGGGCGCTGGCACCGCCCCGGACCAGGGGACCTTCCCCGAACAAATCAGCAACTTGGGACAGATCGTCGGAAATTATGTCGACGCGAATGGCGTGAATCACGGATTCGTGCGGGACCCAAACGGCAGGATTACAACATTCGATGTGCCAGGCGGCGGGACTGGCCCCGGTGAGGGCACTGTTCCCAACGGCATCACAGACACTGGCGTTGTTGTCGGAGGGCTTTTCGATGAGTCCCACGTATTTCACGGCTTCTTCGGCCGCCCAGGCGGGCATTTTACGACCTTCGATGCCAAAGGCGCGGGTACCGACTCCCACCAAGGCACCAACGCCCTAGCCATCAATTGGGAAGGCAGCATTTCCGGGGACTACGTTGATGCAAACGGGGTGCCGCACGGCTACGTTCGCTTTCTGGACGGAAAGATCACGAGCTTCGATCCTCCGGACAGCGTGTTTACCCCGGCGGACACTCTCGGTATTAATGCGGTCGGCGCAATCACGGGACCGTACGTCGATGTGAACGGCGTACTGCACGGCTTCGTGCGAACCCCTAACGGCAAAATTACCAGCTTCGATGCGCCGGGGGCAGGGACAGGCCCAGATCAGGGCACCGTTCCTTCGATGATTAACGACCTGGGAATGACGCCCGGGACATATCAAGATGCGAACGATGTGCTTCACGCCTTCGTGCGTTTTGCGAATGGCAAAATCATCACCTTTGACGTGCCGGGCGCGGGGACGGATTCGTTCCAGGGGACGCTGGCCAACGCCGCCAATGTGGAGGGCTTCATCGCCGGAGAGTTCTTCGATGCGAACTTCGTGGGCCACGGCTTCGTACGCACTCCGGGCGGCAAGAATGTCCTGTTTGATGCGCCGGGCGAGGGGATACAAGAGACGTCACCTTTGAGCATCAACCTCTGGGGCGCGGTGACGGGAACGGTCATCGACGCGAATGGCGTCGGCCACGGCTTCTTGCGATTACCGTAAGCGCATTGAAGGTTCGCGGGCACACGATGATCTCTAGCCCTTGAAGGTTTGCGCCGATCCTCGAGGGCTTGCGCTAAACGTTCGGTTAGTTCCAGAACTGGACTTGGAACTTCATGGCAGGAGGCATTGAGATACTACGACAAAGGCGGGGCGGGAACTGATCCCACCTCGCCATTCGGCGGCATGAAGACGGCGAATATCTCCGACGATAAGGCGATTGGTTTGACCTTCAGCTTCGACCCCGACAAATCGCCTTTTGCGACCATCAACTTATCTCTCAGGCGGCCGGAACGCAATTGCGGAAACGTTTGCTCAGGTGAGTACGGAACGGGGCGTGAACGAAATGCACGCTCAATACCGGGAAGTGGCGCCCGGAGTATTCCAAGGCCGCTACAACCTTTCCGGCGACGAATCGGTTGAGATTTTCAGTTTTGTGCTAATGGCATTGCTTGGGCACGCCGTCTACCTATCGCACGCCGTCTGCCTATAGATAGATAACCCCATTGCCAGCTCTCATCACGAACAAGGATTCGCACGCCGCCGCCTCTTCATGCAGGGCAGTAGGAGGCCGATTCCCAGGAGCATCATCGTCGAAGGTTCGGGGACATTCATCGTCGTTACATTGGTCGTTTCGGTCCAGGCTGGGCCAAATAACGGCTGGAACTGAAAAGAAACACTACTTTTGGCATCCTCAAACACATCCGTGCAATTGCTAAGCGAAACCATTTCGAGGACACTCCCAGCAACTGTATCCTCGCCCTGGGAAGATGCGTTAGTAGTACAAGTTGGCACAAGGGGGTCAGTCGTGTTGGTCAAGGCAAAAAACCAATCTTCGATGTTTCCCGACTTGTCCGTACCCACAACCAGGCTGGCATCATTGCCACCCGCGAAAGGGTCAAAGATTATAGTAAGAGGGTCAAGCGGATTCCCGGTGCCAGAACCGTCCGCGGTCCACATATAAGCAGTATTCGGAGCGAGTGCGTTTGCCACCGTGAATGAGATTTGCATCCGGCAGGGTGAACACGGGTGCAAGCCGCCGAGATCGAGTTGCCCCTGGCTGATGTAACTGTACGTGTAGGTATCCGCCCGCGCAGAGCTGCTGGCAAAGAGAGTTGCGGCAGCTAGTGCGAATATCGCGAGTGCGACCTGTGCCTTCCTCATTTGGATCCTCCTATGATTCGTTCTTATTTCGAACTTCAACAACCCGCTCCTTCGCAAAGTTGCCACTAGCCGCCGCGCCCGGAGTTAGCAACTGAGCTTCTTGCGGCCGAGACCGATCAGGCCGAGCAGGCCGGACCCCAGCAAGGCTGCGCTTGAAGATTCGGGTACCGTAGTTCCGCCGCTGCCTTCCATAACTTTGATTTCTCCGTAGGTGAAGGTGACGTTGCTGGTAAGCATGTCCGAGCCGGTTACGAACTGGAAGGATTTGACGAAGTCGGCGAGGAGTTCAATTTCGTTCTCGACCGGTGTCCCGTCAACTGTGACGAATTCATCGAGGGTCAGAAGGGGAATCTTGGTGTCATTCATGAAATCCGTTTTATAGGGCAGAGCGTCCGCCGTGGCCATCTGAACGGAGAACGTCTTCAGGGTCGTATTGAACGAAAAAGAATCAATCGGGGCGCCATCGAGAGTGAACGTATCGGCTCGAGCAGAGGCGGTTGTGAGGAGAGTTACGAAAAGGAGTGCAAAAGCCGCGAGAGTGAACTGTTTCTTCTTCATCGTGGTACCTCGGTGATTCGCTTAGATCGCGTTAAGACGGCCCAGAGCGCGCATTTTCCTAGAGACAGCAACAGCTAGTACGCCCACCACCGCAAGCAATAGCTTTGACAGATCGGAGGGCGCTGCCGCTGCTGGCAGAGTGACTTTCTTACGGTGCTGTTGTCATGTTGTATTGCAAGTATGGTACCGGAGCGCCCTTCTTCAGCGATTTCTGAGCCTCCAGCTTTTTACCTTTATGCAGGCTCCTTGCCTTCGCTATTTTCTTTCCCTTCATTGCTTTTTTCGCTGCCATAGAGCCTCCTGTTTGTGAATTTGCTTAGATCCAACGACTTCCGTAACAAGCTGCGTTACTTCTGGTTCGTTTCCGCGATGAGCTGGGCCACTTTCGAATTCGGACTTACCGGCTCGACCATCACGATATGACGCGCGTTCAGGTACATTCGATCTGGGGCGTGCCACTCTTTCCCGCGGCGCACTAAAATGTTCGTCACTTCTTTCGTCTGCGGATTCGTGATGCTGTTCACGTAGTACACGTCCGTGATCACCGGGATGGCGGTGCCGAGGCCCTCGAGGTGACCGTAGTAAACCTGGCCCGTATCGAGCAAAATCGCCTGGAATGACGAGTCAAAACGAACAACGCGGTGATGCATCCATGCGGCACCGGCAGTGCAACCGAGCGCGATGCCGAAAATAATCAGCCCGAGCGCCTTTAGCATGCTCACTGGCGGAGAAATCCGCGGGCGCGGTGACCAAACATCGCGCAGAGACCCACGGCCAGCAAAAGAACGCTCGAAGGTTCCGGGACGTTGTTTCCACCCCCACCACCGGTCTGAGTGCCGAGGACGTCTATAAAGATTCCGTTAGCTTCCTGATCGAACGAGAAAAACAGGCCGTCTCCCAGAGTTGGCAATACAACGTCCGCGAACGTGCCGCTGATTTTTCCGCTGAGGATTTCGAAAACCTCTCCGGATGTGGGATCAAAACCGCCGAAGAGTTCGACGTCGAGCGTGCCGCCCAGCACGGCGTCTCCGTTAACAACCAGCTGGCTAAATTGCCCTGTGTTCGCGCCACCGAGAAGAATATCGAGCGTTGAGCCTGCCGTCTGCTGGTACAGCCCATTCACCGTCATCGTACCGAGCGCATCTCCCGGTTTCATTGTTCCCTGGACGGTGACGGAGCCGGTCACGAACCCCGTTCCGCTCATCGTGCCCGTGGATGCTACGAGCAGTGTGGGCGGGGGCAAGAAAATCATTCCCGTGGAAGGTGGTGCAACGAGGATGATTGAACCGTCGTTACGAAGGTTTCCTCCTACCACCACCGTGGGGGTGGCACTTGAAAGCTCCATCGTGCCTAAAGTCGTATTTACTACTGTGCTTCCCGCAGCCATCGTGAAAGTCGAGTTGGAGTCGGTCAAGAGAACCCCGGAATTGTTGAGCCTCCCGCCGGTCTGTACGATGAGCGCGGCCCCCGCGTTCCCAAAAATTCCCGAGTTATTCACCACTCCGCCGCTCGCGATCTGAAACACCGATCCGTTCGAAAGCGAGCCCGTATTGTTCAACACGCCCGAGTTGGTGAATGTGTCGAAACCATTGATGAGCGTCCCGTTGTTTGTGAATGTCCCGGCATTGGACGTCGTCCCGCCCTTGACATCATCAAGCAAGCCGTTGTTCGTGATTTGCCCGCCCGCGAGATTATTGAGAGCCGAGGCAAAGTTATCAAAAAGTTCGCCACTCTTGATGGTAATTGACCCGGTGTTGTTAATTGTGCCTCCGAGCGTATTTGAAAACTCGGGCCCCACCCCATTCATCGTGCTGGCATTGTTGAATGTACCGAGATTCACAATCAGGCCGGTGTTGGCAATCGTTCCCATATTATTGAATGTCGCGCCCGCGTCGTTCGTGAAGGCTCCGGTGTTGTTTATCGTACCGGTAGCCAGATTGGTGAACGTGGCCGTATTTTCCGCCTGGGCCGGGAACTGGATTGACCCGCTGTCGAAAGTTAATTTTCCGGCGTTGCTGAAGGTTCCGTCGTTGATCATTCCCGGAAGGAGCATCGAACCCGAGTTATTGACCGTCCCTTCATTGATGAGTGATTTTGCGGTGACAACCAGGGTTCCGCTGTTGTTCAGAGTGGAACCTGAATCGCTCCCGAAAAAAAAGGTTGTGATCGAACCAGAGTTATTCACGACGCCGCCGGCATCGTTGTTGATCATGATTTGCTTCGCAAGGGTGCCGCTGTTATCCACTTGTCCCAGATTGTCAATCGTTCCCGAGGAACCAGAATTGGTCACAGTCGTCGTCGAAAGGATGACGAGGTCGCCGGTGGCATCGATCGTGATCGGCTGCGCGTTATTGAAGCTGACGTTGTCCCGCACGGTTCCGGTCGGAATCAATATCGCCGTCGAACCGTCGGGAACTGTGGTCAGGCTCCACTTGGTGGGATCGCTCCAATTGCCGGTGGTGCCGGCAGTTCCCAGCCAGGTATTCTGTGCGTGCGTCACGGATGGCCCGGCGCACCACAAAACCACCGCTAAAGTAATCACGCGCAAAAATGCCGTGGAGGCGGGACCAAGAAACAGGAGTGTCAACCTCAGGATTGGGGCGTTCGTACGACTTGCCGGAGTTCCATGAACTGGGCGCATCAGTCCTCCATTGCAGAGAGGGCTGGCATCCTAGCAGCGCCTATGCTAATTACAAGTAACCTAAAAGGACCATATCCCGCTCCACACGGTCTAGCGAAGGCACTTGATGTCCCTGCAGTGGCGCCCCATGCAAGCGAATGACGTGGCGGGATGCGCCAAGGTCATTGCGGCCCATCCTGTGATCGCCCGGCGATATGGGTCTGCGATCAAGGACTTGCCCCGCTGCTGGCTTCGCCTGCTCGGCTCAGAAGCCATGACTACCGCCGTGTTCGAAGAGATGGAAAAAGGCCGCGCCACTCTTGCCGGCGTGGGTGTGGGCGTGTTTGTGCGCGACGAATTTGTGCGCGAGATGAAAGCGACGCCACAATTCTGGGTCGGCGCCGAACTGACTAGACGCGCCCTACGCGCAGATTCCCCCGTGCTCTCTGATCGAGAAGTCCGCGAAGCCAATTCTGGCGAGGGACTCAACGAGCTCGTCTGGGAAACGCTTCCTCATCCGGCGTTTGCGGAACATAGCGAGATGTATCACCTGATGGGACGCGCCTATATCGAGATACATCGCGGGTATCGTTTGAAGGAAATGATCACGTCTCAAGCCGAGAGCCCGCAGCGGTTGCAGTGGGCCATCGACGCGGGCGGGCTCTACTGGGATCCCAAAGCCGCGCGCTATGTGAAATCACTCAAGAAAAGACCAGACGAATTTGCCCGCTCTCCCCACATCGTGGGCATCACGCGGGAACTCGAGCGCGGACGGCCCGGCTCTTGGGTTGGCACGCTGTTTGACTATCAGCCGCCGCTTCTTTACTTCAGCGCGAGCGAACAGCGCATGCTGATGCGCTGCATGTCCAATAACACGGGAACCAATTCGGCGCTGGCCCGGGAGCTGAACGTTTCCTTGCCGACCGTAAAAAAGATGTGGCTTTCGATTTACGACCGCGTCGCCGCGCGCATCCCGGAATGGATGGCCGAAAATTCCAAATCCTCCGCCGGTAGCAAACGAGGCAAGGAAAAAAGGCGCCGCCTGCTCGCCTATCTTCAGGACCACCCTGAGGAACTTCGTCCCGTGGTGCGGCGCTCCAACGGCCAAAAGCCTCGCCAATAAGCCACAGGAACTATCCACCAGCGATGTGATTTGAGATTGTTAGTGATGCTCAGCTTTTAGACGCATGATTTCGAGAGAAGGGGCGCAGTTCCTCTGGATGCTCTCGCAGGTAAGCGAGAAGGCGGCGCCTCTTTCTTTTCCTCTCTCGGATGTCCCCGTTTCTGGCCGCATGGAATCCGGAATTATCTCGGGCTGATTGTCAGCCACCCGGCGGTAAAGCGAGAGCCACATCTTCTTGACTGTGGGAACCGAAACACCCAGCGCTCCGGCTAATTCTTGATCGGTGCCGCGTTCGCCTTCGAGCGCCGACTGAAGCAATCGTTGTTCCCTGGGACTGAAGCCGAGGCGTGGCGGATGATAGTCGAACAGGGCGCCAACCCAGGAACCAGGTCGGCCGTGCTCCAGATCGCGAGTGACGCCAACGATGTGCGGTTCGCGCACGAACTCTTGCAGGTCTTTCTTCAGCGTTTTAAGGTAGCGGCCTTTTGCCGGGTCCCAGACGAGACCGCCGGTTTGCACTGTCCATTGCAATCGCTCCACGCTCTCGAGTTGTGAAGCAATAGCCTCCTGCCAGAGATAACCGCGATGATTCTCAATAAACACACCGAGGATTTTTCGATGTAGCTCGATGTGCGTCTCGTAACCTGCGCGGATGCAAGCTTCCCATGTGACCGTGGTCAACCCTCCACGCGTATTGGCCTCCCGAAACTCTCTGGATGAAAGCACCGGGGAGTTTCCTCGTATCATCCGTCGCGCCAGCTCCGGCCCAACCCAGAAAAGCGGAGGCGTCTTTATTTCCCGCACGAAATCGTCGCTGGCAAAGATGCTTACGCCCACGAAGCAGATCGTTGCTTTCGATCCGTTTAGCTCCTCGACCAATAAGGCGGTCTTTGCTTCGCAATCGAGCAGACGCAGCCATGCCTCGCTCAAACCCTTGATCGAACGGCGGTAGCGAGGGCCGATTGCGGGGTGCGCCACGATCACTTCAGCGCATTCTCGAACGTCTCGTGGCTGCATTGGGCGGGAGCGCAGAGACATCGGGAATCCTCACGGGTGGTGCTTAAGGAGCTGTATTTAGCACAGGTTGCACTGGGAAGCCAGCATGCAGGTAGACCGACGAATTAAGTCAAGGAACGTAAACTTTGCATGCTGGCTGTGGCACGCCATGATGGGTCAAAAATGGTGTGATGAGGTACCAGGACCACCCTGAGGAACTTCGTCCCGTGGTGCGGCGCTCCAACGGCCAAAAGCCTCGCCAATCACCATCCGCTTTGCGTCTGTGAATTCAAGGGGCGCCACTGCGAGGCCATGACGGTACCTTCGCTGGATCGCGTGCAATGAGAAATGGTCCTTTTAGGTTACTGTACTTTGCATAAGCGCTTGTGCTAGTCTCCCCGCCATTCTCCGCAATGGAGGACGTATGAGCCCAGTTCAAGGCACGCCGGCAAGTTGCACGAAGGCCCCAATCCCGACCCTGTCATTCATGGTTCCTGGCTTGAGAGGTCTTCCAACGATCAAGTGGCCTCTCCTGTTGGCACTTTTGTCCATGTTGACCTTTGCGGGTTCGACCATGGGGGACACCACGACAGGCCTGACCGCTCCGGGGTCAACGAACGACAGTGCAAATTGGGGGCAACTCGGTAGCGCAGGCACTGCCGTGTCCAGCCCATTCAGTTTAACGTCCGCGAATGGCCTTGATATCGCTGGAACCTTTTCCGGTTCGGGTTTGCTGGGGCAGCAGGGCTCCGGTGTGAACGATTTCCTTGGTAACTTTTCGCCGGGTGACAATCTTATTTTGGTGCGCGCTGATTCACTTACGCTTTTGTTCAGTCAGGGGATTTCGTCAGTCGGTGCGCAGATCGCGTCTAATTTCTACGGCCCCTTCACTGGTACGATAACTGCCTACGACGGCGCCATCTTGTTGGGAAGTTACACGGAGAACGGGGACTCTACCAACTCCAACGACGGCACCGCGATTTTCCTGGGATTCGCCGATCTGTCGGCGCCTGACATTACGTCCGTTGTGTTCACTTACACCGCGGGTGCGCCCCAGGGCTTTATTCTGGACACATTGCAGATGAACGACCCGCTACCAGTCATTACTCCCGAACCAGGGACGCTCAGCCTCGGATTGTTTGGGCTCGTGGGCTTGATGCTCTGGCACCGCCGCACCCTTCCGATCTAGCGGCCCGCAACTGCTTCCTTCCTTGGAAGCACGAGGTGGAGAGTCGAACTGCGACCTGCCGCCTGCAGTTTTTTCGCCGCTGGAACAATCGAGAAAGGCCTTCCCACACGCGGAAGGGTGTGGGCTGAATACCTTCTACACCCAAGTGCCGATTAACGCCGTAAATCGCCAAGAGTACTAACCTGCAAAAGCCTTGACTGCCACGGACCGCGCACCTAACATGCGCTTCCCGAATTGTTTCCCTACAGAAGATTTCCGGAGGATTTCATGCCACGCTGCCTGCGTTTTCTTGCTGTGGAGCTGATTCTGTTTGCGTCGCCGCTTGCTGTGCTGGCTGGCCCGCCGAAACCGCTAGTGTTCGAGATTTCTTACTCTAAGGAACTGTCCGCGTCGCCGATGGACGGACACATCCTGCTGATCATTTCCAAAGGCGATTCGCCGATCGCAGCGGGCTACGGAGTGCAGGAAGGCGTCGAGTCGCAGCAGGCGTTTGGAGTGGATGTGGACGCATGGCAACCGGGCGCCGTGGTGCGAGTGGATTCGTCCACTCTGGGCTATCCGCTCGAGAGCCTGCGCGAACTGGTTCCCGGCGAATACACCGTGCGGGCCGTGCTCAACGTTTACGAAACGTTTCATCTGAGCAACGGCAAGGTTGTGAAGCTTCCGCCGGACAAGGGCGAAGGCCAGCACTGGCAAACGAAGCCTGGTAATTTCCTGAGCGCGCCGCGAAAACGCTGCATCTCGATCCCGAAACGTCGGCACGATTCGCATTTCGCTCGACCACAAGATTCCTGCTCTCGAAGAAGAACTCGCCGACGTGGACTCGGTGCTCGAGCTGGCGCCCGATTGCGCATCCCGCGAGCGTCGAGGACAACAAGTGGGAAAAGCACGTCCACATGCGCAGCGAGCTGCTCTCGAAGTTCTGGGGACGCCCGACTGAAATTAGCGCGGTGGTATTGGTGCCGGACGGCTGGGACGAGCACCCCGACGCGCGCTATCCGGTTCTGATTTCCGAGGATCATTACCATCGCCATTTTTTTCCCGGCTTCCGCACCACACCTCCCGATCCGGCGGGAGAAGAGAGAGAACGGCATCAGCAACAATCAGCATGGAGATTTTTTCAGGATTGGACCAGCGGGCGGCTGCCGCGCGTGCTGATCGTGATGCCGCAGCACGCGAATCCGTATTTCGATGATTCCTACGCGGTAAACTCAGAGAACCTCGGCCCTTATGGCGACGCGATCATGCACGAGCTGTTGCCGATGATCGAAAAGAAATTCCACGGACTCGGCCAAGGCTGGGCGCGCACTGTATACGGCGGCTCGACGGGCGGATGGGAAACGCTTGCGGCGCAGGTATTTTATCCAGACGAGATCAACGGCGCGTGGGCCGGCTGCCCGATCCTATCGACTTCCGCGCGTACGGACCCGTGAACATATACGAAGACAAGAACGCATATTTCCGCGAAGGGCCTTTCATGAAAGTACCGCGGCCGGAAAAGCGCAAGACCAACGGGACCATCGACACCACGATGGAGATGGAGAATCGTCATGAGCTGGTGCTCGGCACGCACAGCCGTTCCGGTGAACAGTGGGACATCTGGCAAGCAGTATTCGGTCCGATGGGCGACGATGGCTATCCCAAAGCGATCTGGGACAAACGCACCGGCGAAATCGATAAGTCCGTTGCCGACTACTGGCGCGAGCACTCCGATCTCACTTACATCATGAAACGCGACTGGGCGACGCTGGGACCGAAGCTCGCGGGCAAACTGAATTTTGCAGTCGGCGATATGGACACGTGGTACCTGAACAACGCGGTGCACCTGGCGGAATCGGTGCTCCGCGATCCAAAACTATTTCCTCCGGCGAACGCAACCTTCAAATACGGCCCGCTTCAGCCCCACTGCTATCAAGGAGTCGCACTCGACTCACCGGCCATCGAGCGCTCGAACGAATTGCAGATGCGTATCGGCGAAATGGCGAAGCACATCGAAGACACAGCCCCCGCAGGCGCCGACGTGAAAAGCTGGAAGTACTGAAGATAGCGTCCCTTTGCTTTCGCTAAGAGAGATCCGAAATCATTCGCTCACTACCGAGCCAAACGGCATCCAGTGCTTGCCGTTGAACCGGATGAGCAATAGCTGCTTGATGGGCTGGTAGTCGGTTGGGCTGGTGGTGATTTTGATTCCCGGGCGCAGCATACCGAGCTCAAGGTCGAGATTACCGGCTTGCTTCATCACGTTGGCGCGGGTTAGATCGTCGCCGCATTTTTTCAGGACTTCAACCAGTGCTTGCGCGCGTTCGTAGCCGGCCACGTTGTTCTGATCCCGCAGACTGGCCTGCGGATTGTATTTGCTCATCCAATCCAGGAAATCGCGCACGGCGGGATCGCTGCGCGCCTGCGGATCGAGCCACGATTTCGAGCGCGCGTTCGAGATGATTCCCGTTGCCTTGTCGAGCCCGGCGGGATCGAGAAAGGCGGCGACGGAGAGCGATGCGTTGGGGATGAACTGCAGCGGATGCCAGTTGGCATCGTAAGCCGCGCGAATCGATTGAGTGGCAAAGGCTCCGATAGACAGGTTGAGGAAAACATCGGCGCCTGAATTCTTCAGCGCGGCGATCTGGGGATCGAGCGTCGCATCCGAGACCTGATACGACACCTCTTTGACGACCATGGCGGCCGCCTGATCGCCAAGCCCGGCACGCACACCGGCGAGATAGTCTTTTCCCGTGTCGTCATTGGCGTACAGCACGGCAATTTTCGCCCCGGGCTTATTCTGCAGAATGTACTTTGCGTAGGCCGCGCCCTCGGAACGGTAACTCGCGAAAAACCCCATCGTCCAGGGGAACTGCGAGGGATCGTCGAACACCGAGGAACTGGATTCAACGAAGAGCTGCGGCACTTTTTTCTCGTTCAGATAGGCGCGGATTGCGAGGTTGCTGCCTGTCCCGATCGAGCTGAAAATCAGCAAGACTTGGTCCTTTTCGATCAATTGTTTTGCGAGATCGAGGGTTTTCGCCACCTCGGAACCGTTGTCCAGGCTGACGAAATTGATCTTCCGGCCGTTGACGCCGCCGCGATCGTTGATCATCTGGAAGTAAGCGGCCTCGGCACGGGCGATCGCTCCGTATTCTTTGCCCCAGCCGGTATAGGCGGCGATGTTGCCGATTTTGATTTCGTTGTCGGTGGCACCCGGATCGTATTTCTTCTGAGCGGAAAGCAGCGGGACGATCATCAGGGCGGCGAGCAGAATCAAGGGAGCTGTGCGGCCTCGGTGGCTGGTTATGCTCGTCGTTCCCGTTTGAAGCTCCTCTTCGCAGCGATTGTAGTTGTATTGTTAAGTACCACAATCGAGCGTTGCTATGGAGGAGAAATCTACGGGGACAGGAATGGAAGCGGGAAGCGCCCGGCTCCACGCATCTACCTGCTTTAATTGGCATTTGAATCGAAGGCGACTGCAATTAAACTTCGCACCCCTCCTGCACGTTCATGACGATGAGAGTCACGTCGTCTCGCTGCCTCTGTCCTTTCGAGAACGCTGAGACTTCATCCAGAATGCATTCGATGATTCGCTCTGGCGTCGAATCGACGCACGAGCGCGAGCGCAACAGATTCTCGAGCCGTTGCATTCCCCACAGTTCGCCCTCGCCGTTCTCCGCCTCAGTGATTCCATCCGTGTAGGCGACAAGAACATCGCCTACCTCCAGCTGAAAAGTGGTGGCCGGAAATTCTGAATCGGGCGAGATTCCCACCGGAATTTCGGTGGAACTCAGATGGTGAAGCTCGCACGATTCCCCTCGCGGGCGAATCACTACCGGAGGATTGTGGCCGGCATTCACGTATCTCAGAATCCGTGTGGACGGTTCGTATTCAGCGTAGAAAAGTGAAGCGAAGAAATGATCGGGTGACGACTCGTGAACCAGCCGATTGACGTCGCCGATAAGCGTGGAAAGATCCAGATGCGGATGCAAAGCTTGCGCTCTGAGCGACGCTTGAAGGCTGGCCATCAGTAGGGCCGCTCCGATTCCTTTTCCAGACACATCTCCAATCGCGACACCCCAACGCCCATTCGGCAAGGAAATGAAATCGTAATAGTCGCCACCGATTCCATAGGCCGGCTGATAGAAAGTTTCGCAGGATATGCACGGGATCGAAAGATTGCGCGGCGGGAAGAATGCCTGTTGCACATCTTTCGCGCCTTCCAGATCCCGGCGAAGAGCTCTCTGAAGTCCGGAATCAGTTTCGGATCTTTTTAGAAATTCCAGGAGAGTCTCGACGTGATTGCGCAGGAGTAGCCCCGCCTCTCTGCCTCGTCCTCGGTCGAGAGCATCTATGATGGGCTGGTGCGATTCGACTATCTCAGGGAGATCCTTGGAAACCTTTCCGATCGCTCCTCGGATTCGCAAGTCCATAGCCAGGCTGTCCCACATGCGAAGCAGGATTTCGTTTCGAGATGCTTGCAGAATGATTCGATGGAACGCCACGTCGTGCTCCACGAACGAATCCAGATCGAGACGGCGAAACGCTGAACGCATAGCATCGAGTTCTTCCCGTAAAGTAGCGGTGTTGCCTTTCAGAGTCGAAGCCGCAGCTCGTCCGCCGATTTCTTCCAACGCAGCCCGAATCTCGTAGGCGTCCTGCGTTTCTTTCAGGCTCGGGGAGTGAAAAACAGCCGACACATTTCCCGAGAGCGTAACCATTCCGAGCGTTTGGAAATCCCTTAGAATCTGTAAGACGGACTGTTCGTCCAGTTGATATCTCGCCGCGATTTCGGAAACTTTCACTGATTCGCCAGATCGTCCGCGGCCATTCAATAGCTGTCCGGCCAATCGAAGCCGCGTCGACCGGGCAGGTGGTTTCGTACTGCCTGCATTTGCATACGGTTCAAAATCACCGTGATTCGACAAAACCATTACACTCTCCTCTTAATTTCTGTTCAGGGCACCTTGCCCCAGCATAAGCCTACAAAATTCAAAGGGCTTAGGTATGACGTTCCCGTGCGGTTTCCGTGGAATCTTTGTGACGGCGGGATACATCCACTTTGGCGGGGTTGGAGCCAACGTTGCGGCCAGTTTGTTACAAATCGTAACCACAGCGGTTACGGCTTCTGATTGAGTTAGACATTGCTCTTACGGGGTGCTCTTTGGATACACTGCAGGACAGGTCTCAATCAATGAAGTCGTTCCAGTCATTCCGGCTCGATTCGGCCAACCAATGCCTCTGGCAAGGAGAAGGAAGGGTACAAATCACCCCGAAAGGGTTTGATGTCCTGCGTTACCTGGTGGAGAACGCGGGGCGGCTTATCACTCAAGACGAGCTTCTCGAAGCTCTCTGGCCTGAAACTTATGTAAATCAGGAAGTCCTCAGGAAATACATTCTTGAAATTCGCAAAGTGCTGGGAGATCGCCCCGAGAAACCTGCGTTTATTGAGACGGTGACGAAGCGCGGATACCGATTTATTGCGCCGGTGATTGATGAGAGTGCGGACGAGCCATCAAATTTGCCGGCTCCAAATGCAACAGCAACAGCAGTCCCTGCGACAGAAGAAGCTGCGATCGAAGATCAGGTTGCGCACGAAACGGCTGCTTCAGAGCAGCAAGCCTCTTCTCGCGAACGCAGGCTGCGGAAGCTTGCGCTCATTCAGGTGCTGGCTGTGGTAGCGGTCGCGGGACTAAGCGCTTACCTCTGGTTCGCGCGAAATCGGCTGAATGCTCCTTCGACGAACAAAACGTCGATCGCCGTTCTGCCTTTTGTGGACATGAGCGCTACGAAAGACCAAGAATATTTTTCCGATGGATTCGCCGAGCAGCTGATCAACGATCTCGCTCGGGTCTCTGGCCTGAAGGTGGTCGGACGGTCGTCATCCTTCCAGTTCAGAGGCAAGGATGTGGATCTGCGCGACGTGGGACGAAAGCTTGGCGTGGCCAATGTTCTTGAGGGAAGTGTGCGGCGCGAAGGCAACCATGTGCGCGTGACGGCGGAATTGGTGAAGACCGCTGATGGTTTCCAACTTTGGTCGCAGACATACGATCGCGAGATCAACGACATTCTTGCCGTACAGGATGAAATCGCCCTAGCCGCCGCCGGCGCATTGCAATTGAAGCTGCTGGGCAGCACCGGCCAGCCTGTTGCTTCAACGTTGCGCAGCGCGAATCCCGATGCGTATCAGGCTTATCTGCAGGGAAAATATTTCGCTGCCCGAGGACAAGACCAGGGCGATCTCAATAAGGCGCTCGCGTATACCGACCAAGCCATCAAGCTCGATGCAAATTACGCCGCGGCATGGGCGCAACGTTCCCAAGTGCTGGAAACGCTGTCCGGACTGGGCCTCATCGAGAGCGGCGAAGGATTTCGCCGCGCGCGAGAGAGCGCGCAGAAGGCGATTGCCCTTGATCCCAACCTGGCCGCTGGCTATTTCCGTCTGGCGAGAATTCAGATGAGCCACGACTGGGATTGGGATGGAGCGGAACTCTCGTTGAGAAAGGCCGCGATGCTGGAGCCCGGCAGCGCCGAGGTCTTATACGGCCGCGCCTACCTGTCCAGAAGGCTCGGCCGCACGGATGAGGCAATCGAGCTATACAAGCTCGCGGTGGCACAAGACCCGCTGAGGGCGAACTTTCAGTTGGCGTTGGGTTATGAGCTGTTCAACCAAGGCCGCTATAATGAAGCACTCGCTGCGCTGCAGAAGGCTGAAGAATCGAATCCGCAAGTTTCGGGTCTGCACGTCACTCGTGGCAAGATTTTCTTCTCGCAAGGGCGCAAAGAAGAGGCTCTCGCCGAAATGGAGAAGGAAAGAGAAGATGGCGACAGATGGACGGGTGAAGCGCTGGCTTATTACGCGCTGGGCCGCAAGGAGGAGTCCGACAAGGCGCTGAATCAACTCGTCGCCACCCACCAAAATGACTCCGCCTTTCAGATTGGCGAGATCTACGCATATCGCGGAGAAACCGACAAAGCATTCGCCTGGCTCGATCGCGCCTACCGCCAGCGCGACCCCGGTACACCCGAAATGATAGCCAGTCCGCTGATGAAAAGCCTCCTCCAGGATCCCCGCCGCGCCGAATTATTGAGGAAAATGAACCTGCCCGATTAAGAAGGCGTGCTTGGGCCAATGTGCCCGGGCTCTGTTTCATTCCCAACTTATTGAAACCACAGAGCTATAATCCCATCCAATTGGTGCATTATCGGGGCGGTTGGCAGCGGCTCTCCTGCTGCGGAAAATCATGAGGCATAGTTGATGAAGCGTAGATTCTGGCGGATATGTGTGCTGGCTTCGATACTGATGGTTGCAGCGGTCGCGAGTTTTGCCCAGGACACAAAAACGCTCGCGAAGACGCTGCCGGTTCCCGACGAACGCTACAAGCTGGATGTTTTGTTGGTCGTGGCGCATCCGGATGACGAAGCCGCGGCGACGGCCTATCTGGCAAAGGCAATGGATGAAGGCAAGCGCGCAGGCGTCGCCTATGGAACGCGTGGAAGCAGCGGCGCCAATGAAGCAGGAACGGAACAGGCTGCGGCGCTCGGCGACATCCGCGAGGTGGAAGCGCGACGCGCGCTCGCGAAGCTGGGGATTACTGACGTGTGGTTCATCGGCGGCCGCGACACCGCTTCGCAAGACGTGCTGCAGTCACTCTCCAGTTGGGATCACGGTGAAGTGCTCGAACAGATGGTGCGAATCGTTCGGCTCACGCGGCCGGAGGTGATTCTCACTTTCCTGCCGGGCACCTTCATAGGCGAAGACCACGGCGATCATCAAGCGGCGGGAGTTCTGGCAACGGAAGCGTTTGACCTGGCCGGCGATCCGCTGGTGTTTCCCGAGCAGGTAACCGGGCCGATGCGGCGACTCGAGCCCTATTTTGATAACTTGCGCCCCTGGCAGCCAAAGAAGATCTACTACTTTGCAGACGCGAGTCGCGAAGATATTTTTAAAGGTAAAGGACCAAGCATCTCGTTAACGGACATTTCCAAATCCACCAAGCAACCGTATTGGCGCATGGCGCTCGGCTCATTCCTGTCGCACGAGACGCAGGCGAAAGCCTACATCGATTCGTTCGCGAAAATGGATGAAGCTGAGATCGAGAAGAAGGCAACAACCAACGGTTGGATGCAGCCGCTCGAATTTGTGCTGGGAAAATCGCTGGTTGGCGGCAGCGTGACGGGCGATGTTTTCGACGGGATCAAACCTGGGGCAATCGCTTTCCAGCGAACGCAAGCTGCGCCGGCGCCCGAACTCCCTGACGTTGCAATCGAGCTGGCAGGGCCGTGGAACTTCTACGCAGAATTTCGTCGCGCGCACGGCCTGGAGAATCTGCCGCATCCCGAACCACCGGAAATCGCGCTTCAAGCGGGAACCACTCTGGTGATTCCTCTCTGGTTGCGCAATGAAACCGCTTCGGCCCAGGAAATCACGCTGACCGCGGATTTGCCGGCCGGGTGGAAGGTAGAAAGCGGCGACGGGAAATTTCTAGTAGCCGCGCAACAAGTGGCAGCGTTGCGCGTCGAGATCAGCTTGCCGGCATTGAACGACGCGAAAGCAACAAAACAAGATGCGCAAGAAGTGACGGTTCACGGCACGTCAAACGGAAAATCCATTGGAACCGTGAAGCTGCGCGTAGAGTTACGGAAGAGAGCGCTGCCCGAGTAGCGGACAAAGGCAACGCTCGAAATGTGAGATTATAGCGGCGCGAATCCACGGGTTACATAAGCCGAATCTAGACTGGAGAGGGTGCGAGTGGCCGAAAAGCTGGTGATGGTGGGAGTGTTGCCGGAAGCGATCGTGCTCGACGCAGGCGATCAAGCTGTATGGTATTCGAACGCCGGGAATCTGAAGATCGAATTCGATTCGCAGCGCTGCCCTTTTTCTTCCAACGTGTTTCAAGCGCCGCCGGGCATGCGGCTCGTAAGCGGCCCGGTCCGCCCCGGAACCAACCCCGGCTCGTATCGCTATCGGCTTTCGCTCAACGACGCCGTCGTCGCGCACGGCGAGATTCTTCTGCGAGAAAAATAGCGCGGCTCTTCCACCAGAGCCTTCTCTAGAAAATCACCGCGCCAGATAGCGAGCGTCAGGGCAACCGAACGTGCGCTATGTGAAGCACCACCACCCCAATGATAAGCGCCACAAGAGCCAGCAGCAGAAGATACTCGCTCAAATCGGTGCGTTCGGGTTTTGCAAGATTCGATGAAGAATTCTGACGTGATTTGGCCATACGCTATGATTTCTTCGGCTCTTTGCGGCGGGCTGGTACCGGCGACTGAGTCGAGAGTCAGTTCAAGTTTCGCGTCGGCCAGGGGGAGCGCGCTGATAATGCGAACCGATCTTCTTCGCTGGGTTTGAGTAATGCCGACTAGCGGGGGGACGAACCCCACGAGGAGCTACTATCCGCTATTTTACGCAACTGCGCTATAGGAAAAATACGAATTTGAAGTACGTAGAATTTGGTATTGCGATCCGGCTAAGAAGCGTAGTTTACGAAGAGTCCGCGCCGATTGATTCGATCCGCTGGACGAGGCAATATTTCAGGAATCGCTGTTCGAAGCGCAGCCTGTGCGAAGGAACCACGTGGCCGAAAGAGTGACAATCGAACCCGAGCGCAATCCGCAAGCGATACGCTACGGCCTGAAGCAGTTCGACGTGTTGATTGTGGGAGCGGGATTATCCGGCATCGGCGCGGCCTACCATCTGCAAACGGAATGCCCCGGCAAAAGCTTCGTAATTCTGGAAGCGCGCAATGCGACCGGCGGAACGTGGGACCTGTTCCGCTACCCCGGCATCCGCTCCGATTCCGATATGTTTACGCTGGGCTATCGCTTTCGTCCGTGGCGCGAGTCGAAGGCGATTGCCGATGGGCCTTCGATTCTGCGCTACATACGCGAAACTGCCAGCGAGCACGGCATCGACCGCAAAATTCGATTCGGGCATCACGTTACGCGCGCGTGCTGGTCATCAGTAGATGCTCGATGGATGTCGAGGCCACCGACGCGAGATGGCAGCGCTGTTCAATTCGTCTGCAATTTTCTCTATATGTGCAGCGGTTACTACGACTACTCGGAAGGCTACATGCCGGGCTGGCCGGGAATGGAACGATTCCGCGGCCAGATCGTGCATCCGCAGAAATGGCCTGAGGACCTGAAATACAGCGGCAAGCGAATTGTTGTGATTGGAAGCGGCGCAACGGCGGTGACGCTGGTTCCCGCGCTGACCGATGAGGCGGCGCACGTGACGATGCTGCAGCGTTCGCCGACTTACATCGTCGCTCGGCCCTCGCAAGATGTGATTGCCAATTTTCTGCGCAAGGTTCTGCCTGCGCGCGCCGCTTACGCCATGGTGCGTTGGAAAAACGTGCTGATCCAAATGTATTTCTACAATCTCGCGCGGCGAAAACCCGAGAAAACAAAGAAAGGAATTCTGGCGCTGGTCGAGAAAGAGCTTGGGTCCGAATACGATGTGAACAAACATTTCTCGCCGCGCTACAACCCATGGGATCAGCGCTTGTGCCTCGTTCCCGATGCGGACTTTTCGCAGCGATTCGCGCGGGCAAAGCTTCGATTGTCACGGATGAGATTGAGACGTTCACCGAAACAGGATTGCGGCTGCGTTCAGGCGAAGAACTCGAAGCCGATATCATCGTGACGGCAACGGGCTTGAGGCTGAAGCTGTTGGGCGGGCTGCAGATCATCGTCGATGGCAAGCCGGTCGAAATGTCGCGCACGCTCGGCTACAAAGGAGTGATGTTCAGCGACGTTCCGAATCTCGCTTCCGCGTTTGGATATACGAATGCTTCGTGGACGCTGAAGGCGGATTTGACGGCTGCGTACGTTTGCCGCCTGCTGAATCATGGACGAAAAAGGATTTGCCGCCTGCGTTCCGCGCAGGGGCGACTCGGACATTGTCGAAGAGCCGATGGTGAATTTCACGTCCGGATATTTTCAGGGGCCAGCGCGATTCTGCCGAAGCAAGGCTCCAAGAAACCTTGGAAGCTTTACCAGAATTACGCGCTGGACACGCTGGCGCTGCGGCTTGGCAAAGTGGACGACGGCACGATGGAATTCAGCCGCCGCAAGAACGGGAATCGCCCGGATTCTGAGCGCAACAACTAAGCGCCAAGCAAACGTACAGTTCCCGCGACGATCACGCCGCAATAGTACAAACCGAGAAATACGACGCTATTGAGAGACTTCTTTCACAGCCTCGACGATGTGGCGCGCGGAAATTCCGAAAGCGTCCACCAGTTCATCGGGCTTGCCTGAGTGCGGCATGCCGTTACTGCGAGCAGCTTGAATTTCGAAGGCGCGGCTCCGGCTTCGGCCAGTGCTGTGAGCACTGCTTCGCCGAGCCCGCCTTCCGGCCAGTGATCTTCTACCGTGACGAGACGCCCGCCGGTGGCTTTGATTTGTTCGGCGAGCGCTTTGCCGTCGATTGGCTTGACGCAGTAGAGATCGATCACGCGAATCGCCGTGCCCTGCGATTTCAATTGGTCGGCGGCTTTCAGTGCTTCGTGCAGCGTGATGCCGGCGCCGATTACCGTCACTTTATCCTGCGCGCTTTGCCGCGGGACTTTGAATCCGGGCAGAGGAAACTTCTCGTCCTTTGAATAAAGAATCGCGGTCTTGGGACGCGACGTGCGCAGATAGTTGATGCCAGGGCGGCGCGCCATTGTTTCCGTCAAGCGCTCGGTGGAAATCGCGTCGGAAGGATAGAGCACGGCCGAGCTGTGCACGGCGCGCATCATCGCGATATCTTCGAGCGCCATTTGTGAAGGACCGTCCTCGCCAATCGAGACGCCGCAATGCGAACCGCACAGATTGATATTGCGCGGCTGATGGCGGCCATGCGCACCTGGTCATATGCGCGCGAATGGAAGCAAGCGAACGTATCGAGGAACGGAACTTTGCCGCGCGCCGCAAGACCGACGCCAACGCTGATCATATTTTGTTCGGCGATGTAGCCCTGGCAGAAACGGTCGGGATAGGCGTCGCCGAAAAATTCGGAGAAAGTTGAATTCTTCACGTCGCAGGAAACCGCCACGACATGCGGATTCACCGAGCCGAGACGCTTGAGCGCAAAGCCGTACGCTTCGCGTGTGGCAACCGGCTTTCCCGCTTCGTACTCCGGCGCAGGCGGCGCGGGAAAATCGGGAGGCGTCGGGAGCGGCGTGCGCTCGTAGGATTTTCCGGGATCGGGCGGAACTACTGGCGGGGCGCCACCCTTTTCGGCGATGGCGCGGGCGAGTTGTTCTTTCGAGAACGGTTTTCCGTGCCAGCCCATTTTGCCGGCACTTCGGCGAAGCCGTGGCCTTTGATGGTGCGCGCGAGTATCGCCTGCGGGCGGCCCTTTGTAGCTTTCGCGCGATCGAGCGCCGCGAGAACTGCGGCGACATCGTGGCCGTCGATCACTTCCGTCGCAAAACCTTCGGATTCGAACTTTTTGCGATATGTTTCCATATCGTGCTGGTACATCGTGGGCTCGCTCTGGCCGAGCGCGTTGACGTCCGCGATCACAGTCAGGTTGTCGAGCTTGTAGTGGCCGGCGAATTCCGCCGCTTCCCAGATTTGTCCTTCAGCCATTTCGCCATCGCCCAGCAGGACGTAAACGCGCGTGTCGCTTTTATCCATGCGCGCACCGATTGCGAGGCCCGCGCCGACGGAGAGTCCCTGGCCGAGCGAGCCGGTGGCTGCGTCGACACCGTGAATGCGCGGCGTCGGATGGCCTTCGAGTTCGCTCGAGAATTCGCGCAGCGTCATCACGCGCGAAACGGGAAACACGCCCGCTTCGGCAAGCGCGGAATAAAGCACGGGCGCAGCGTGGCCCTTCGACAGGACGAAGCGGTCGTCGTTATTTGAATTTGGATTCTTGGGATCGAACTTCATGGCGTAGAAAAATATTCCGGCCATCAGCTCTGCGGCGGACATACAGGAAGTCGGGTGGCCCGATCCGGCGGCGGTGGTGGACATCATCGAGTAAATGCTCAAAAGACGCGCTTTTTGCTTGATGGCTTCAACCGTGGCTTGCGACGGCCCTGCGGGGGAAGTAACGCTCATAGCAGCTCCTTGAAAATTCGTAGTGGAAACCCAATCTTACCCGTTTCGGTTGCCGTCTGCGAACCAGTTTCTTTCGTATCGGCTGAACCATACCGGAGCATGAAAGACGGATTGCATTTCCGGCGTGCGAAACGTAGATTTGTCGCGCTGGCATAAGGGGATATTCATGGACGCGATTTCGATCACTGTGAATGGGAAAGCGCAATCGGTGGAGGTGACTCCCGATACGCCGCTGCTTTGGGTGCTGCGCGATACGCTCGGTCTCACTGGAACCAAATTCGGCTGCGGCATGGCGCTGTGCGGCGCGTGCACGGTGCATGTGGATGGCGAAGCGACTCGCTCGTGCACGACGCGGATCTCCGCGGTGGCTGGCAGGACATCACCACGATCGAAGGGCTTTCCGCCGATGGGCACCATCCCGTGCAAGTGGCGTGGCTCGATCAGCAGGTGGCGCAATGCGGCTATTGCCAGGTGGGCATGATTATGACGACCGCCGCGCTGCTGGCGAAAAACCCGAAGCCAAGCGACGCGGATATAGATGATGCGCTCGGCGGCCACATTTGCCGCTGCGGAACGTATCAGCGAATTCGCGCGGCGGTGCATGAAGCTGCGTCGAAACATACGGCGCAGCTGGCGCCGCGGGAGCGACGCGATGAGCGCGGCGGCGCGAAAATTAGCGCGAGTTTCACGACGGCGATTTCCTGAAGGCTGGCGCGGCGGGAAGCGCGAGTCTGGTGATTGGCTTTTATTGGGGCTGATTCCTCGAGCTGGCGCGCGCGCTGCCGCCGATGCGGCGAAAGATTTCGCGCCGAATGCGTATATCGAAATTCATCCCGAACGGCGAGATTCGACTGATTGCAGCGCGATCGGAGATGGGCCAGGGCGTTCGAACGTCGATGACGATGATACTTGCGGAGGAAGTCGGACGCCGACTGGTCGAAAATCAAAGTCGAGCAGGCTGTGGCCACTTCCGAAATGAAAGCATGGGCGACATGACGACCGGCGGAAGCGAGAGTGTGCGCAGTTCCTGGATCCGCTTAGAAAAGCCGGGGCCACGGGGCGCGATATGTTGGTCACGGCGGCGGCGCAAACGTGGGGCGTGCCGGTGAAGTGAGTGCAGCGCGATCGGCGGCAGCGTGATCGAGCACAAGAAATCTTCGCGACGGTTGGTACGGCGCGCTTGCTCGAAAAGCTGCGGCGTTGCCCGTTCCCAAAGATGTGCCGCTGAAAGACGCGAAGGATTATCGAATTCCCTCGGCACCTCCAAGCCGCGCGTTGATGGCGGCCCGATCGTGATTGGCGAAGCGCATTACGGCATCGACACGAAAGTCCCGGGGATGCTGTACGCGGTGGTTGCCCGGCCGCCGGTATTCGGCGGACGCGTGAAGAAATTCGACGCGGAAAAGGCGCAGGCTGTGCCGGGCGTGAAGAAAGTGGTTGAGGTGCCGGCGGTCGAGATGCCGCCGCTCTTTGGCGAGGAGAGCGACCCGCGAGATCTCGGCATCAACATTACTTGTGGGGCGGAGTCGCGGTAGTGGCCGATTCCACCTGGCAAGCGATTGCCGGCCGCAAGCTGTCGATTGACTGTATCCGGCGCGGGTGCGGAAGAATCGAGACGACAGACAAAAACAGCGCGCGGCGTGCGCGGAGATGGTGAAGGCCTCGGGTAAAGAAGCTGCGGAAGATTGGCGACCCGGCGAAAGCGTTCGATGGATCGCCGAAGAAAATCGAAGCGGAGTATGAATTGCCCTTCGTGGCGCATACGACGATGGAGCCGCCGAGCTGCACGGCGTACGTTCATGACGGCAAGTGTGAATTTTTTGGGCGCCCACAGCAATACGGAACCGCTCAGCAACAGCAT
>CAWBRH010000052.1:0-16444 GCA_963790945.1 uncultured Acidobacteriota bacterium | reverse complement strand
TGTTGTACCTGGTACGAGTCGCGTATTGCTCAATTGCTCGCCTCGCCCGCGCTCGCGTTCTTCACTTCCCGGGTAGCCACGACGACGACGTTCTCGTCGTGGGCCTTCCGCCCATCGGCACACCCGTTCCAACGCAAGATCGGCGGCAAGAACAAATTGGCCGGGTTTATGGCAGGCGGCGCGTTCGCTGTCCAGGTCAGTAATCTTCAACATCCCAACAACAATCCATCGAATCAATGACTTCGGCCGAATATTCTGATTCACCCGAAACAAATTCCCCGGGTCATACCTCCTCTTGATCTTTGCCAGCCGCTTATAATTCTTCCCATACGTCGCCCGGATCCGCTCCTCACCCTCCTCCATCATGAAATTCACATACGCCCCACCGGACGAATACGGATGCAGCGTATTCCAATACTCCTTGGCCCGACGCCGAAATCTCTCCCTTCTTCGCCGGATTCCGGATCCACTCCCACGATCACCTCCGTCCAATTCGCGTCGCGATGCCACCATGCCGTCGCGCCTTTCTTCACCCGACCCGCCGCGCCATTAATCGGATAAAGATGCATCGTCGCCTGCAACGTCGGCAACGTCGCCGCATACTTCACGTGCTGCGCAATCGCTTCATCGGGAAGTGTGCGCACGAAATCGGCCTTCCAGTACCATTGCATCCCAGGCGGATACAGACCGTCGAACAAACTCTGCAACGCCGGATGCGGAATCGGCCCAACCAGATCGATCGCAGGAGCCTTGAATTTTCGTATCGGCTTAAAAATCTTCTCCGCCTTCTTCATCGGTCCGGTATAACACCATACAATCCCGCACATTTTCTTCAGATGGAAGCGTTCCGGGAATGGCGCCACCGGCGGAATCGTGTGAAACGCAAAAAACCCGTAGACGAACATCTGGCGCCTTCACAATGAAGTCGCGATACCGACCGCATCATCTCCGCCGCGTCTTCCATCGGCCACAGCATCGGCCCGCCATACACGGTGTGCACCGGCTGCCCCTTGAACAAAAACGACGTCACCACCCCAAAGTTCCCGCCCCCGCCACGCACCGCCCAGAACAAATCCGAATTTTCCTTCGCGCTCGCCATAACAAATCGCCCATCGCCCAGCACCATCTCCACAGTCAGCAAATTGTCGATCGTCAGGCCATAACGCCGCGTCAAATAACCCATCCCGCCGCCCAGCGTCAGCCCAGCCACGCCGGTTGTCGAAAGTAATTCCCGACGGCACCGCCAGCCCGAACGCATGCGTCGCATGATCCACGTCGCGCCAAAGCGCGCCTCCACCCACCTGCACCGTTTTCCTCTGCGGGTCCACCCGAACATAATTCATCCGCGAAAGATCAATCACCAGCCCGTCGTCGCACACTCCCAATCCGCCGCGTTGTGCCCGCCGCCCCGAATCGCCACCAGCAACTTCTGCTCCCGTCCGAAATTCACCGCCGCCATCACGTCCGCCACATCCACGCACCGCGCAATCAATCGCGGCCGCCGGTCGATCATCCGGTTGTAAACCGTGCGAGCCTCGTCGTAACCCGCATCCCCCGGCTCGACCAACTCCCCGCGCAAACAAGCCCTGAAAGCCGCAATCGCCGCGTCGTTCAGCATTGCACTCCTCTCCATCTTCTGTGTGAAGTTTTCAGCCTGTTTGGCAGATATACTACGCCTCGCAAGCATTGAACGAAGAAATTAAGATGGTCAACGTACGTCATTTAGCCGCCGGCAACAGGCTTATTCTAATTAGAAGATCTCGAAGCCTCTGCCTCGCCTAGTTTCGACTCTCCCTATCCATCGGGCTAGAGTTGTGCTTTGCCCGTTGACGTAATAAACTCTCTTTCAATAGTAAGGGTTAGACAATGAGCTAGGCATGCGTGCGCACCTTGCAAAACTCTGCGTGCTTTTTCTTTTTCTCTCTGGCGCTTATGCGGCTGCGGCGCAACAAGCCCCATCTGGAAAACCTCAGAACACTTCGGTAAAAGACACCTGTAGCATTGCGGGACTGGTCGTCAAATTGGGCTCGAGTGAGCCGCTGAAAAAGGCCCATGTTTACTTGCAGAAGGTGGACGACCCCAACGCAGGCTACTCTACCCACACTGACGCTGCCGGACACTTTGCAATTCAGAAAATCGATCCCGGCCGCTACAACCTGCTGGTAGGGCATTCGGGTTCATGTGTCGCAATCGTATGGCGAAACCTCTTCGGCAAGCCACGGCGCCGTCTTGGCACTCGGCCCGGGGCGTGAGATTCAAGATTTGCTCTTCCGCATGGTGCCCTCGGCGGTCATTTCAGGAAGAATTACCGACGAAGATGGTGATCCGATTTCGGATGTGCAAGTCCAGGTCATGCGTCATTACTTCCGGGAAGGAAAACGGATCCTTGAGGCCGAGGATGGGGCGCAGACGAATCGATCTCGGCGAGTTTCGACTGTTCGGGCTCGCCAAAGGCCGCTATCTTGTTCGCGCGAAGATTAGCGGGGGATGGCAGTCCAGTATCTCAGTCTCAAGCACGGGCGATTCTGGTTCGGACTCTAAACCGGATACGCCCGATCTATTACCCGGGCACAGTGGACCAGTCACGTGCGACCACAATCGAAGTGGCGCCCGGTAGGAAATCCCTGCTGTCGACTTCACTCTTATTCCAATCCGAACCTTCCATGTTCGCGGCCGTGTCTTCGACGCCGTTCTTGGTCAGCCGGCGAAAAACTGCATGATCTTCCTGATCCTTCGCGAACCCAATATGTCGGAGTGGAACAGTCGCGAGGGGGAGACGGAATGTAACAATGGCTCGTTTCAATTCAGCGACCTGCACCCGGGCTCCTATAATCTGGTCGTAATGTTGAGCGGTTCGGGGAAACGACAACGTTCAGCCCGCGCCTCATTCGACGTGGACAATACGAATATTGACGATGTAAGAGTCATCGTAGGAGCCGGAATAGATTTCACGGGCCGCATTCTCGTGCAAGGGCACGAATCCTTGGATTTTTCCGAGGTGCGGCTTTGGGTGAATGATTTCCCGACCAGTTCAATGCTGGCGCTGGAGCGGTCATTAAGCCCGATGGAAGTCTAACGATGGAAAGTGTACCGGAAGGCGTCTATCAAATCCGAGTGTCGGGACGGCCACCGGGTTTCTCGCCGGACTTCTACCTCAAATCCGCCAGCGCAAACGGAGAAGACATTTTGGAAAAAGGGTTGACGGTTGGCGCGGGCGGCGCGCGAGGACCGCTGGAAGTTGTCTTGAGTTCGCGGGCACGCGCATCGAGGGAACTGTCACGGATGAAAACGAATTACCATCCGCCGGGGCGGTCGTCGTGCTTGTCCCGGAGGGTGAGCGGCGACGACGCCAATTTCGTTTATACAAGGACACCACCACCGATCAGTATGGACAATTCATCTGCGGGGCGTGGCGCCGGGCTCATACAAACTTTTTTCGTGGAAGGAAGTCGAGAACGGCGCGTGGGAAGATCCCGATTTCCTTGCGCCCTTCGAGGGCAAAGGCACAAAAATCATCGCCGAGGAGGACGGCCACGCCAGCATCCGGCTGAAATTGATCCGGCCGACAAACCCCAGCAAGGACCTTGAGTTTTCTATAACAGACTGTCTCAATCGTCCATTTTGACTCCGGTTGTTGCCGCTCCCCGCAGCGTGGGAGATAATGCCGCCAGTGGGAACTTTGGGATGCAAACGACTGCGGGTCTCTTCCGCCTACTGAATGGATTCATCATGCTGCTTCTGGGCGCGCTGCTGATTCTGCTCGCAGCCTCGCGTCGCATCGGGCTCGCCTTCGAAGCCGGCGCTCTGGTACGCGCTCGGCGCCATGCTGATTCTTTGGGGACTGCGCACAGGAATGCGCCCCGTCTCGAAAGCTGCCAACGAACACGCCGCGATTCGCGGCGGCTCGCTGATTCTCGTCGGACTGATCGTCCTCGGCGTGCCGCTCGTCTCGCTGCACTACGAAGCGCTTCTGCTCGCGCTCGCCGGCGGCGTGCCTGTGCTTCGCGGTTTGCTCGGCAGCGTCCTTGTCGTGCGCGCTTCCTGATTTTTCGCGGCGCGTCCTTTTTCAGCAAAGGGAGAATTAAATGGAAGTCGTAAACCTGAATGAAAAGCTCTCCAAGGTCACCGAACACTGGAGCCCGAAAATCGTCGGCGAAATCAACGACTCCTACGTGAAGGTCGTGAAATTCAAAGGCGCCTTCGTCTGGCATCACCACGACGACGAGGACGAAATGTTCCTCGTCGTGAAAGGCCGCATGAAGATGCGCTTCCGCGATCGCGACTTGTTCGTCTCGCCGGGCGAATTCATCATCGTGCCCAAAGGTGTCGAGCACATGCCCGAAGCCGACGACGAGGTCCATATTGTCCTGTTCGAGCCCAAGTCCACCCTCAACACCGGTAATGTGCGCAACGAGCGGACAGTGGTAGAACTGGAGCGGCTCTAGAAACGCCGTCATCTCGGCCCGAGGAGAGTTCAGTTCATGAAGCGCCGTCTCTACACGCTCGACGTGTTCACCACCAAGCAGTACGCCGGAAATCCTCTCGCCGTGATCACCGACGGCGATGGCATTGCTCCAGCGAAAATGCAAGCCATCGCTCGCGAGATGGATCTTGCCGAAACGGTTTTCGTGCAGCGCCCCACGAACAACGGCGCGCTCGCCCGCCTTCGCATCTTCACCACCACACGAGAGCTTCCCCTCGCAGGCCATCCTGTGATCGGCACCTGGTTTTTGCTCGCCGAACTCGGCGTCGTCCCGGCGTCGGAAGGCCACGTCCAAATCATGCAGCAAACTGGCGCGGGAATTTTGCCGTCGAATTCAGTTTTCACGACGGCCGCCCGGTGCGGGTCACCATGACGCAAAAGCCGGCGCGCTTCGTCGCCACCAAATCGAATCGCGCCACCCTCGCCGAAACTCTCGGCCTGAAAGCCGCCGATCTCGATCCCACGCTTCCGCTGGAATTTGTTTCCACCGGAATCCCTAACTTGATGGTCCCGATTCGCAACAGAAAGACCCTGTCGAAGATTCATGTGAACATGCGCGGGCTCGCGCAACTGATTTCGCGCAATGGAGTGTTGGCCTACTGTTTCGCGCTCGGCAGAGAGGGAAAGCGTTCGCTCGCGGAATGGTGCCGTGGGGACTCATCGAAGATCCCGCCACTGGCTCCGCAGGCGGCTCTCTCGGCGCTTATCTTGTCGAGCACGAGCGCCTGAAGCCGAGCGAGACGCTGACAATTCTGCAAGGCGTCGAGATGGGACGGCCAAGCGAAATTCAGGTCGAGGTCACTTCTTCGCGAGGGCGCCTGGTGCCGAAAGTAAGCGGCTCGGCCGTGCGCGTTTTCGAAGGCCACATCGAGGCTTAATTTCTGGCCTGCGGTTGGGCCCGGTCGCCGACCTGGATGCGAGCTTGGCCTCATGCTTGGCCTTAGTCTCAAACCCGAGCTCGACATGGGCTTAGCCTTCGAGTTTTTTCTGCGCTGCGTCGAGGATGCCGTTCAGAAACGCGGGGGCTTCGGCTGAGGAGAATTTTTTCGCGAGCTCGAGGGCTTCGTCGATCACTACTTTTACTGGAGCGGTGCCGGATTTGAATTCGTAAATCGCGAGCCGCAGAATATTGCGGTCCACCGCCGCGAGCCGCTCGAACTTCCAGTTCTCCGAAAGTTTTCCTACCAGCGCGTCATTTGCGGCTGCCTGCGCCACCGCGCCTTCGAAAAGCTGGTCCGCAAATTTGCGAGTGGAGTCCGCGGCGCGCGCCTGCTTCCAGAAATGCTGCTCGATCTGCTTTGGTTTTTGATGCGCCATGTCCCACTCAAAGAGCATCTGCAGCGCAAACTCGCGAGACTTGCGCCGGAGCGTCATCGCTTCCCGCGCCGCGGCTTGGCGCCTGGCTTGCCTGAACTCTTGCCCGCTGGCGCAGCTTGAGACGCCGGTTTGCGCGCCAACTTGATCGACAGTTGCGCCATCTCTACTGCGCCCATTCCGGCGTCGTAGCCCTTGTTGCCGGATTTCAGGCCCGCGCGATCGATGGCCTGCTCGAGCGTGTCGCAGGTGAGAACGCAAAACGCCATCGGGACGCCGGTGTCGATTTGAGCGATCTGAATTCCGCGAGCGGTTTCCGAACAAACGTAGTCGTAGTGCGAAGTTTCGCCGCGCAGGACGCAGCCAATGCAGATGATCGAATCGACGCGCTCAGTGGCTGCGAGTTTTTTTGCTGCGAGCGCGATTTCGAGCGAGCCTGGGACGCGGACGATTTCGATTTGTTTCTCTTCGGCGCCGGCTTGTTCGAGCGCTTCGAGCGCGCCGGCGAGCAGGCGGTCGGTGATGAAATTATTGAACCGGCTGACGACGATACCGATGCGCAGTCCGGCCGCGCTCAGCTGGCCGCGAGTCACCGATGGTTTCAAAGTCATTTCGATCTCTGCCTCGTCTGCATCGGTCAGCATCCTTGAAATTTTGCTGGCCGCTTTTCGAGAAAGGCGCGGGTGCCTTCGCGCATGTCTTCTGTCGAGCAGCAGACGCCGAACAATGTTGCTTCGAGAAACAGGCCTTCTTCTAGCGTCATGTCCATGCCGTGCTCGATCGCTTCCATAGCATATTTCACCGCGAGCGGTGCGTTGGCGATGATTTTCTTTGCGATGGCTTCGGCGGTGGGGAGAAGTTCCGCCGGCTCCACGACGCGATTCACCAGCCCGATTCGCAGCGCTTCGTCGGCCGAAATCATTTCCCCTGTGAGAATCAGTTCGTGGGCTACGCCCTTTCCGCAGAGCCGCGAGAGGCGCTGCGATCCGCCGAAACCGGGCAGCAGGCCGAGCTTCGTTTCCGGCTGGCCGATTTTTGCATTCTTGCTCGCGATGCGCATTGTGCAACCGAGCGCGAATTCGCAGCCGCCGCCGAGCGCGAAGCCGTTGATTGCGGCGATCGAGGGCTTGCCCATTGTTTCGAGGCGATGCAGTACGCGATTGCCGAAGACGGAGAATTCTTTGCCCGTGACTGGAGTGCGCGTGGAGAGTTCACTGATGTCTGCTCCGGCGACGAATGCCTTTTCGCCGGCGCCGGTGAAAATGCTCACGCGGACCGAGTCATCGCGCTCGATGGCGGCGAGGCAATCGTCGAGTTCTTCGACCGTTTGGCGATTGAGCGCGTTGAGCACGTTCGGGCGATTGAACGTGACGCGGGCGATCTGGTCTTTTACTTCGTAGAGTAAATTTTCGTAGCCCATTTTTATTTTTTCGCTCTCTTGTCTACGTGAGATGCATCGCCTTTGGCTTGGCGGGATCCGAGTAATCGTAGAAGCCGCGGCCGGCTTTGCGTCCGTTCCAGCCTGCAAGAACCATTCGTTTCAGAAGCGGCGGCGAGGCGAAGCGCTTCTCCTTGAATTCGTCGAACATGATGATGGAGATGTAGTAGGTGGTGTCGAGGCCGACGAAATCGAGCAGCGTGAACGGGCCCATGGGATAGCCGCAGCCGATCTTCATGGAGTTGTCGATGTCTTCGACGGAGCCGACACCCTCTTCGAGCGCGCGCACTGCGTCGAGGAGGTACGGGACGAGCAGGCGATTCACGATGAAGCCGGTGCGATCGGATGTGCGGACGACCGTCTTGCCGAGGCGCTGGCCGAAGGCGACCATTTCGTCGAAGACTTTTCGGATCGGTGGCGATGGTGCGAATCACTTCGACCAGCTTCATCACCGGCACAGGATTGAAAAAGTGCATGCCGACGAAGCGATCGGGGCGCTGAGTGAAGGTGGCCATCTCGGTGATGGAGAGTGACGACGTGTTGCTCGCGAAGATTGTGGGCTTCGGGCAGATTTTGTCGAGGGCGCCCCAGAGTTCGCGCTTGGCGGGCAGCTGCTCGATGATGGCTTCGATGATCACGTCGCTGTCTTTCAGGTCTTCGACGTTTGTGGTGCCGCGGAGGCGGCCGCGGATTTGATCGCGTTCGGCGGAGGTGAGAGCTTCCCTTCTCGACCAGGCGGGCGAGATTTTTGTCGATGCCTTGCAGTCCTTTGTCGAGGAGCTGCTCGAAACTTCGCGCACCGTTACCTGGCAGCCCGCTTGCGCTGCGACTTGTGCGATACCTGAGCCCATCAGGCCGCATCCGACGACGCCTACTTTTTCAATGGCTTTTTCAATTGCCATGCAACTGCCTCCGGGAACGTTTTGACTCTTCGAACTGTGTTTTGAAGCTTGCGCTGGCGCTCGCAGAGCTGTGCTTGTAGCGACTTGGGGCACAGGCAGGAATGCCTGTGCTACTGGTTTTCAATTGCCATGCAGCTGCCTCCGAGAACTGCGCGATGTGACTGCGGATTCTGGTGCTGATTGCGCCGTAGTAGGGTACGGGAACGGCTGCGATGAGGCAAGCGAACGGCATGCGATCCGGGCTTTGGCGAAAACCCGAAAACCCCATTTTGTGTCCATTAGGAATTTGCTTTCTCCTTTTTATTCAATGACTTGAGCTTTTTTCTGAATGATCGATTGTTCCGATTAGAACTTGTGCGAATTTTGCGCGGCTTTGCGGGACGGGGCTTGGCGCGCGCCGAGTTCGCTAACAAATTGCTTCCCAGGGGAGAGAGGGACGAGGCGGGTGCAGTGAAAGTGAAATTGGTGTGCGCTGGCTCGAACCAGTTTCCGTTTTCGTCGAGGTGCGCGTAGATGCGGGCGGCGCGAACGATGACGCCGGAGGAGACGAGGGGAACGTGTTCCGCGTTTTCGAGAATGCCTTCGAGAACGCGGCGTCGCCAGCGGCGAAAAGTCCGGTGCAGTGCGCATGGCGGTAAATCGATTTGCGGGTGGCAATCTTATATTCGCGGGCGATCAGCTCAACGCTGTGCCAGCGGATGAAGTCTCCTTCGATTGCGTCACGATCGGGATGCGAACAGATGCAGCAGCGTCGCGCGTGCCGTGAAAAATCGGGAGGAAGCAGTGGGCGACGGCCAGAGCCTAGCAATTGAGAGTGCACGGTGCCGGGCGGTGGCGAGACAGAGGCTGGTGAAGATGCAGGAGCGGCGATGGCTCCCGTATTTTCCGCGACGGGGGAGACGGTGGCGTGGGTGTCGTTGGGAGTTGCTATTGGTTGCGGAGCGTCTGCAGGGGCTGATGTGGATGCGACGTCGTCGTGGTGGAGAGATTTCTGGTACTCCTCCCATTCGTTCGCGAAATACATTTTGGATTGTGCTTTGCTGAAGCGCGTGGGCCTGGAAATCTCGAACGAGACGGGGAAGGATGGAATTCGTCGTGGCATGGTGAACGACCTCCTTTTGGCGGGAAGAACACCGCCGATCCGCTTTGCGGATTCTCTTTCTACAAACTCAAATTTTCTGGGAGCCGCTCCAAGCGAAGAACCAAGTGCTTGAAGCAACTGCGAACTGCTTTGCTACTAGGCTATATGGTTGGAGTGGGGAGGAGGGGGAAAGGTTGCCAGGGGAGGCACGGAAGCAAGCAATTTCAAATTGAAAATTTCAAATTTCAAATGAATGCAAACGAAGAGTGAGGCTGACCCTGGCCACAAATGTGCGTTTCTCGTGCGATGGGCGCACAAGCGAAAGGGCTTGCGCGGGTGAGGCTGCGCCATTCGAAGCTCAGGGTAAACAAGCCGTGGCGCGTTGCGCCGTCTTGAATACCCAGCGCATCCGAGTCTGGGTCGCAGCCGCAAAAAGTCGATTTCCACATCCTTTTTCGATTTTGGCTTTTATTGCAGCAACACAGCTTGTGCGATTCTCCAGAAAATACAAGCTGTGGAAAAGCCGGTTGCGACACAGACTCTTCCGCGCTGGGCTAAATTGTGCCGCGCCTACGGCGCTAGGTGAGTTTCTGTGGCTGGGGCGAAGAGCAATTTCAAATCGAAAATTTCAGATTTCAAATAGATGCAAAACGAAAAGCGCCAGAGCAAAGAGCGGCAGGATTGCCAGCGTTACAGGGACGAGGGCGCTACGCGGAGGTGGGGAGGGTAGGTTTTGGTCGTGGGATACTTGCGGCGACAAACAGGAAAGTGGTTTGCAAGGGGGACAAACGATGGAAGGGGCGACGGGGAAGATGCAGAGGGGGAGTTTGAGTGATTCGCTGGCGGCTGAGAGGACGTATTTGGCGTGGATTCGGACTGGGTTGGCGCTGCTGGGGCTTGGGTTTGTGGTGGCGCGATTTGGATTGTTTTTGGAGAGGCTGGACTATCTGGAGCATGTTGCGCAGGCGCATTCGTATGGGCTGTCGGTGTGGTTTGGGACGGGGCTGATACTGGCTGGGGTGGCGGTGTATCTTTCGTCGGCGTGGAATTATGTGCGGTTGATTCGGGCGTTGAAGCGGGGAGAGGTGGTGGAGGCGCGGCCGTCGGTGCAGGCGGTGATGGTGGCGGTGTTTTTGGCGCTGGTGGGGCTGGGGATGGCGATTTATTTGATTTCGGTGCGGGGGTCGGGGAGTGGCGGGTGATGGCCACGGAGGCGCTGAGTCACGGAGCGGAAGGGCAATTTCAAATTGAAAATTTAAAATTTCAAATGAATGCAAAACAAAACCTGCGGGATCGGCGGACGGAGGCACTGATGTGCGGAATGTGAAAGAGCAATTTCAAATTGAAAATTTCAAATTTGAAATGAATGCAAGAACGAAACTCGGTGGAGGAGAAGAGCCGGCAGAGTGCTCTTTGTATTCCGGACGGCCTGGGGCGGAAAATAATGTATCCGTAATAGACCTGATATACGGCGTAGTGTTGCGAGCCTTAAACTGTGTACATCCCGGTTCTGAAAATCTGATTTTCGATCCGTTTGAGGCCAATGAAATGAAGGACTTAGTGGGACGACTTTGGGCTGACGAGAATGGACAGGATTTGACTGAGTATGCGTTGTTGCTGGCGCTGCTGGCCTTGGGGGCGATTGCTGCGGTGCGCACGCTGGCGACGACTGTGAATAGTGTGTTTCAGAATTCGGCTAGTAACATTGCGACGGCGGCGGGGATTGAGGGCGCGGGATTCGGCGGCGTTGGAATAAGGCGAAGAAACCCGAGTGCGGGTGAGACGAGGGATTGTGATCGTGCTGCGTTTTGGTAGCGCGGTTTCGGTGGATGGCGCGTGCGTGCTGATGGCGCGTTGGGCACGGCATGCCGTGCCCCTACTGGGGAACAACGACGAGAACCAAGAACGTGGTGGCGGCTACGCCAAGCATCGGCGATCGAGGTGTGTTTTGAGTTGCACAGGCAGGAATGCCTGTGCTACTGGAAGGCGGATTAGGGGGTGGCTACTTCGATTAGGGTGTTGCCGCCTTGTTGGCGGGCTTCGTCTATGCCGGCTTCGGCGCGATTCATCCATTCGGTGACGCGGTCTTCGGTTTCGTCGCCTGGGCGAGAGGTGGATTGGGGCGACTACGGCGCTGACGGTGAGGTCCTGCGCGCCCCAGGAGGGCTGGACCGTTGCGGCGACGTGGCGCAAGTTTTTCGGCGAGGGCCTTCGCGTTTTCGAAGGATGTATCCGGCAGGATGAAGACTAGGACCACGCGGTGTATTTTACGGCGACGTCGGTTTGACGGACGGCTAGGAAACGGCGCGGGGCTAATTGCTCGATGAATTGATCGACGGCAGTGTCGCCGTGTTGGCGGAAGAGATCTCCCCCGCGATCCACGTGCAGGACAATCAGCGAAAGCGCCGTGCCCTGCGAGCGCGCGCGCGATTGCTTTCCATGAGCAGACAATCCACGTAGGCGCCACGGCTGAGAAGACCGGTGCGTTCGTCGGCTACCGCGAGCGAGCGGACGAGCGAACGGAGACGGGTGTGGTTGACGGAAAGAACGAGCTGATCGCCGACGGCTTGCAGGAAGAAGCTTTCGTTAGGTTTCCAGCGGCGAGCTTGCGATGTGCCGACGATGAAGCGCGCCGGCGGGAAGCTGAGTTTCTTGTCGGTGAGGATGACGCCGAGCGCGGAAGTGAGGCCGAGATCGCGGAGGGCCGGGCTGGTGGAAGAGCTGAGTTCGACTCCGCCGAGCGCGTCGGGAGACATTTTGGAAATTATATCGGCGAGGGCGTTGATTGGCTGCGCGCCAGCGGTCTGAAATCCGGGAGCGGCGTATTCGGCGGCCAAATGCGATTCACCGGAACCGCCGATGGCGACGAGGCAGCGCGAGACGCCGAGATGCTTGCCGGTTTCCGTGGCGGTGGAGGCGAGGACTTCGCGCGGAGTGGACTGGCGGTACATCAGGCGATTGATTTCGGCGATGGCGGCGAGATCGCGGTGCGTTTCCGCGGGGGCGGAAGGATTGACTGCGGCTGGTGGAGGAGAGGGCATGTGGATCACGAGCGGCGTCGGAGCGGTTGGCGCCGGTGGAGCTGGCTTTGGCGGAGCGCCTTTGGGCCACCAATTGGCGCGGTCGTCGAGCGAGCGGAGGCGCTCGTTTTTTTTTTCGCCGGGGAAAAGTTCGGCGATGCGCTGGAGGCGTTCGACGGCTTTGGATTGAAGCGAATACTGGAGAAAGATTTCGACTTGGACGCTGAGATCTTCGAGGGCCTGTTGGGCGCGCGCTTCCTCGGTGACCGGGCCCGTGGCGGCGGCTTGATCGGAACCTGCGCCAGTGAAGCCGTCAGTGCGAGTGGAAACGGTGGCTGCTTTGGCGGCGCGGGCGAGAATATTTTGGAGAAACGCCGGATCGGCTTTGCCTTCGAGGCGGGCGATGCGTTCGTGATTGCGGTAGTCGTAGGGATCGATATCGACGAGGCGGTCGAGCGAATCGCAGGCCTGCTGGATCTGGCCGGCTTCGAGGTAGAGATCGAAGAGGCGGACGAGGGCGTCGAAATATTTCGTTTCGCGATTTAATTCCTCATAGAGGTGGGCGACCACTTCGGCGACTGGCAGCGAGGTGGAATACATGGCGGCCATCTGGTCCATGTGGGCAACGAGTTCGGTTTCGCGGCGGTGGCTGCGCATCAGGTCTTTTGTTTGGACGAGGAGCGTGGCAGCTTTGGCTTCGTCGCCGCTCAGGATGTAAGCGCCGGCGAGTTCGAAGAGCTTCGAGAATCCTTCCGGCTTTTGCTTGTAGTAGGCTTCGAAAATTTCGCGGGAGCGATCGAGGCGGTGAGTGCGAAGGAGCGCTTCGCCGAAGAGGGCCAGGAAGGCGGTATCCTTTTCGTTCGCGGCGATGGGATCGAGGAGCTCGACGCAGCCTTCGGCGTCGCCTTTGCGCAGGCGCGCTTCCGCGAAGAGGAGGGCGCCGGTGCGATCGTCGGGTGAGAGCTGGTGGGCGCGGTCGAAGTACTCGATGGCTTCGTCGAGTCCGCCGGTTGCCTGGGTAAGCTGGCCGGCGCGGAGATAGCTGCGAGTGGCGAGATCGCGATGGCCGAGGCGTTCGGCTAATTCACCGAGGATCACATGGCGGCCGGGATTTTCGGGATCGAGGAGCGCGATGCTTTCGTAACAGGCGAGAGCTTCGATATCGCGGGCCTGCTGCTGGTAGAGTTGCGCGGCCGCGCCGAATTGCTCGATGGCTTCGCCGGTACGGTTTTGCTTTTGAAGGAGCTGGCCGTATTGCATGAGGCGATCGGGCGGCTGGGGGAAGGAGCGCAGGAAACGGGTGAAGATGGCGGTGGCTTTTGAAGCGTCGCCCGTTTCCACCAGGCGATCAAACTGCGCGCCGTAGTATTGGGCCGCTTGCGCGGGTTCGCCGAGGCGCGTGTATATATCGGCGAGCGCCTGTATCGATTCCTGATTCGAGGGAACTTCGTCGAGCACCGCCTGATACTCGACGGTGGCTTCGCGAAGCTTATTCTTCTCGAGGAGGCGCCGCGCTTTCTCGAAATGTTTGTTAACGTCTGCTATCGACATGGAGTGCGCGCACTGACGATCGGGACAGGCTGGGGAAGTCCATCCAATCGCCCTTCCGAGGCTTTCGCCGCGGTTTCACCCGGCGCGCGGGTGGAGTTTCAACTATACATCGGAGAATGAGGCGGGCTCACCGGGAAATCGCGAAGGCGTTGCAATGGTAACAGCAGCGATTGGCCGCGAGGCGAGGAGCTGGTTACCCGGGCAATAACGTACACGCGGCGAATCGTTCCGTTCGCCGTCGCCTTTAGAAACTGGACGGCGAAAAGAACGACAGCGCGCACGAGGCAAGCATTTGCGATTTGCGATGCTTGCGAATTGGGGCACAGGCAGGAATGCCTGTGCTACCTAGGCAGCGGGACGGACTTCGCTGGGAAGGTGGCTTACGCGTTCGCGCATGTCTTTTAGCGAGAGGCCGCTGCGCACGAGAGCCGCGAAGCCCAGGAAGACGAAGGGGAGGTTGAGGGCGAGAAAGGCGAAGATGGAGAAGCCGGTGGCGGTGGATTTTTCGATGTCGAACCAGCCGAGGCCGAGAACGCAGAAGAATTGCCAGGCGCCGATATTGGCGGGAGCGTTGGGAAGCGAAACGCCGAGGTTGATGACGAGGAGTACGACAACGGCGGCGAAGAATGGAAGATGCAGCTTGTATCCCTGCATAACAGCCCACAACCCACCCACCTGGCAGGCCGGCATGAGCAATGAAAAAAGAATCGCAGGATAAAAGCTGGGAGAAGTGCCCATGGCGTGGAGATCGACGAGAGCGCTCATAAATTTTCCGGGCAGGCGCGCTTTTCTGCCTTCAAACGATTGCCTATCGCCCAACTTCACTTCGAGGTAGAGGATGAGCGCTACGACGACGCCGAGAAGGACGAGCGTGACGATGGCCAGCGTATAGACGATTTTTCTGAATTGCTGCAAGTCAACCATCAAGGAAGCCACCGCAAGGGCTGCCACTGCGATTACCAGATCGATCAGGCGCTCGACGCCCACGGAGCCGAGCACGCGACCGATGCTGATGTCTTCTGAATTGGAAAGCAGATAGCTGCGCAGGAGCTCGCCAGGTCGCAGGGGAAAAACGAGTTCGGGGAAGAGGCCGGCGTAGACCGAGCGAATGGCTTTCGTTATCCGTACCTTGCCGAACGGGCTGAGGAGAAATTTCCAGCGGGCCGCCTGCACGACGTAGCTGAGGACGTCGAAACCCATGCCGAGGAGGACCCACTTGTAGTCCACCTTGGCGAGGTCGCGAAGGGCCTTGATGATGTGGAAGTCGTGCAAGACCCAGACCAGGCAGGCGATAGCGAGGCCATAGCCCAGAATCTTGGGAACCTGAGTGGGTTCTTGAGGTGTCGGTTCGAACATGGCTTTCAAGGAAAGCCGGCGCACGCACCGCCGCTTCCTCGTCGTTTTTCCGCACTTTAGAATCTTAGGATGGTGGCGCTCCCGCGGTCACGCCCCCCGGCGGGCTCGAAATCCGCTACAGCCTACGACAAGAGGTAGCCACAGGCAATCCGTGACTTTGCCTGATGTTCGCGGGGGTACTATTGCTGCGATTGGGCGGAATGGCTGGTATCATCGAGCCGCGGAAAACTTCAGAATCAGAACCAGGGGGCAAAGCGGCGATGGCTGAACCAACTAAGGAAGAGCTGATGGCGCGGATTGCGGAGCTTGAGAAGCAGACCGGTTCGCGCAAGCGCGGCGTGATTGATTTCAAGGTGGGCGAGAAGGGCGGAGTGAGCGTGTACGGGCTTGGGCGCTTTCCTGTGACGCTTTATTACGAGCAGTGGATCCGGCTGCTGGATGCGGCGGCGGATTTGCGGGCGTTTCTGGAGGAGAATAAGAGCAGGTTGAAGTTGAAGGATCAGCAGTAGGGTGGGGGGTGGGGCGCGGATTGCGCGTGTTACGGCGCAGATCGCGCGCGTTACGAATTGCCAAGCATTGATAGTTGAGATGCTTCGCTTCGAGAATGACAGGAATGTGCTTTGGCGACGACCGGAGGCACGTTCAGCGCCGTCCAGTTTATTAAGCCTATTCACTCAGGGGCTAAAGCCCCGCCCCGCATATTTGCTTTATGTCGCCCCTGAAGGGGCGAGTACATGAGTTTCCTGCCAGGGCATTTTGGCGGCACTGACTATCGCCTCGTCTTCGTAGTAACTCATTGAGGAATTCGATGAGATTTGGGCCTCGCTCCCGGCGATTGGCAGTCTATCGTAGTGGTCCAGCCATATAACAAGGCCTTCTAAAGGCTCTATCGAGGCACCTATGTCGAATAGTCCTATTGTGAGTTCGGCGCAACGGCCATCGCGCCGGAGCACGCGGCTGAGCGAAGCGATTCTGATGCGAGTGGAAGGCGTGGACTCCTATCGCGGGCCGTCAGCGAGGAAGTCTCCACCGTGAGCGTAAGCGCGCCGGCTGCAAATATTATTCGAAGCACCAGGTGCTGTCGAACGCGCTGGTGATTTTGCAGATGAAAGGCGAGAAGCCGGATACGAAGACGGTGTCGGCGCGCGGCCGCGTGAAGTGGGTGGCGGGGCTGCAAGGCGGAGTGTTCGAGACGGCCGTGGAGCTGGAGGATCCTGGAAACGTGTGGGGAATCGCCACGCCACCGAAGGACTGGCTCCGTTCTGCGGTCCGCGGACGATTGAGATCGACACGGCGAAA
>CAWBRH010000051.1:0-9329 GCA_963790945.1 uncultured Acidobacteriota bacterium | reverse complement strand
CTTTCCGATCTGCACACCTTCGAAGTATTCGCGGAAGTTGGCGTTGTGCTGCTGATGTTCTCGATCGGCGTGGAATTTTCGATTCCAGACCTGATGCAAGTGAAATGGGTCGCAATTGGAGGTGGAACGCTCGGCATTGCGATGTCAATCGCGCTCGCCCTGATTGCTTCCCGGCTGGCCGGGTGGAGCATGGCGCAGGGCATCGTCGTAGGCGCCACGATTTCCGTCGCAAGCACGATGGTTATGGCGCGCCTTCTCACCGATCGGGGCGCGCTCGGCACCACCTATGGCCGAGTGATGATCGGCATCACGCTCGTGGAAGATCTCGCCGTAGTCTTCATGACCGTCGTCCTTCCCGTCTTCAACGGGCCATCGGAGGGCCGCCTCCAGAAAATCGCGTGGACGCTCGGCAAAGCAGCTCTCTTGCTCGTTCCTCTTGCATTCCTGGCACTGACGGTGGTGCCAAGGCTTCTTCGTCGCGCGCGCCGCACCGAGGATCCAGAGATCTTCCTGCTGGTAGCCGTTGCGATTTGTCTCGCCTGCGCCGCACTTGCGCAAACACTCGGCTTTTCCGTCGCCCTAGGCGCTTTTCTCGCCGGTGTCTCCATCAGCGGCTCCCACGACCTGCATGAAGCTCACACCACGCTTCTGCCGTTACGCGACGCTTTTGTTGCCATGTTTTTCGTCTCGCTTGGCACCCTCGTCGTTCCCACGGTAATCGTCCACAATCTTCCGCTTCTCGGCATCATGCTGCTTCTGATCATCTTCGGAAAATTCGCAATCTGGTTCGCAGTGATGAGAATCTTCCGCTATTCCAAATGGACCGCCATCGCCGTCGCGGCCGGACTCACGCAAATCGGCGAGCTTTCCTTCATCCTAGTGGAAGTCGCGCGCAAATCCGGAATGGTTGGCGACGAGATTTTCACCGCGACTCTCGCCGCATCCTTAATTTCGATTTTCCTGAACGTGTTTATCGTGCGAGGTGTGCTGAAGTGGGTGGAACCAAAACTGCCCGCAGCCGAGCGCGCTACCGCTGCATCGCTAAAGGAATCTCACGCCTGAGATTTAACCTAGCGCCGCTTCCGCGTCTTTGACCGTGGGATATGCCTTGAAAAGCTGCGAGACGTGCGTCATCTCGAGGAGCGCCGTCACCTGCTTGTTCATCCCCGCGAATGCAAGCTTACGCTGCCCTCGTTGCGCGCCTACGTGCGCCGCCACCAGCGCTCCAAGCCCCGCTGAATCAATGAACTCCACATCGCTAAAATCAATCACGAGCGCGGGCCCTGTCTCCGCGCGCATCGCATCTTGCAAGGTGAAAACGGTTTGAATATTTAGCGGGCCCTTGAGATGCAGCACACGCTGACCGTCTCGCGCACCGGCAACCGCTACAATTTGCAGATTTTCTTTCGGCATAGAGCCCGGATTCTAGCGAAAACACCCCGGCCGCATTGTGAATATTCTGTTACAACCGCTGCCGGCCCTGTCCCTACGATCGACGGCTGCGTTGACGGCTATTTTCGAGACACGTTCTCCTCGTCGGCCAGAATCGCCTCCGCCTCAATCTCAACCAGCATTTCCGGCGAGACGAGGCCGCTCACCTGCACCATTGAGCACGCCGGACGTATCTGCCCGAAAAACTCCCCGTGTGCCCGCCCGATTTTCTCCCAATCGCCAATATCCACCACGAAGATCCGCGTACGCACCACGTCCGAAAGCTTCGCGCCCGCCTTTGCCAGCGCTGACTCGATATTGCGGATCGTCTGCACGGTTTGCGCGTAAGGGTCCCCCTCCCCAACTACTTTCCCGCCAGCATCCGTGGCCGTCGTGCCCGCTACGTGCACATACGGTCCCATTCGCACTGCCCGCGAGTAGCCCACAATCGGCTCCCAAGGCGTCCCCGATCGAGATATTTTTCCGTTCCATTTCACTCTCCCGCGATTTCGCTTAAGAAGAATGCTGTCTGCAAAAGAATATCACGCGCGCGGCCTCGCTCTCAGCACCTGGGAACACCCACCGAAACTGCGCTGGACAGATTTTTCCGAACTCTCTAAGCTGTGTTTTCAGCTAGCCGGAGGAAAGAAAGACCCGCACATGAAGTGCAACAACATCCTCGAAACCATGGGCAGCACGCCCCTCATCCGGCTCAATCGCCTCACCAAAGGCCTCGAGCCCGAAATTTACGTGAAAGCCGACTACATGAACCCCGGCGGCTCCGTGAAAGATCGTATCGGCAAATGGATGATTGACGATGCAGAGCGCCGCGGCGTCTTGAAGCCAGGCGGCACGATTATCGAAGGCACCTCCGGCAATACCGGCATGGGACTCGCACTCGTCGCCGTCACGCGCGGTTACAAAGTGGTCTTCACCATCAACGACAAGCAATCGCGCGAAAAAATCGATCTCCTTAAAGCCTTCGGCGCCGAAGTAATCGTTTGCCCCACGGCCGTCGAACCCGAGGATCCACGCAGCTATTATTCCGTCGCGAAAAAACTCGCGCGCGAAATTCCCAATTCCTACTACCCGAACCAATACGAAAATCAGATGAATCCGCAGGCCCACTACGACACCACGGGCCCTGAAATCTGGGACGATACCGAAGGGAAAATCACGCACTTCGTTTGCGGCATGGGGACGGGCGGTACGATCAGCGGCGTCGGCCGCTACCTCAAAGAGAAAAATCCAAACATCAAAATCATCGGCGTCGACCCGATAGGCTCGCTTTACTACGATTTCGTGAAGTCGGGCAAAGTTGGGAAGGCCACCACCTACGTCGTCGAGGGTATCGGCGAAGATTTCTTCCCCGGCACGATGAATCTTAAAATCGTCGACGATGTTATCCAGGTGAGCGACGAAGAATGTTTCGTCTGGGCCCGTCGTCTTGCCAAGAAGGAAGGAGTTTTCACGGGCGGTTCAGGCGGCGGCTGCGTGTCCGGCGCCCTGCGCATTGCGAAAAACGGCAAGAAGGGCGATTTCATCGTCGCATTTCTCCCCGACTCCGGCACGCGCTACCTCAGCAAAATTTTTAATGACGGCTGGATGCAAGAGCACGGTTACGTTGACGCCGAAGTCGCAATCTCAGCTGCCGACGTAATCCGCGTGAAACATCAAAACGGAAAATCGCGCGACCTCGTCATCGTCCGCCCGTATCAAACCGTCTTCCACGCCCTGCAGACCATGCAGAAAGAAGACATCTCGCAACTCCCTGTCCTCGAGGACGACAATCATCCGATCGGCACAGTCTTCGAAGACCAGATCCTCAATCTCGCCCTCCAGGGAAAAGATCTGCGCAAACTCGTAATCCGCGAGGTAATGGGCGCCGCCCTACCGCAAGTCCCGGCCACCGCCCCCGTCGAGCGCATCACTCACATCCTCAGTCACGATAGCCCAGCCGTTTTCGTAGAAATGCCCGGCGGCAAACTCGAAGTCCTAACCAAATTCGACCTCATGGACACAATCTCAGGCCTAGTCTCCCAGTCCCGCTGACGACGCTCATTCGAAAGTCACATGGAGTGCAGCGGCTTGCCGCCGCTTTGTTATTCCCCGGCTCGCCGGGGAACGCCACGCCCGCCGCCTGTGGATTTACCACTCCCTCACCTCCGCCGCCCGTTTCATTGACACTCCCTCCCGCCCCACTAGGTACAACAATACTATGCAGCGAACCCTCTCGCTCTCTTGGCAATAACATTTTTCTGCGCCGCCTCGCCTTCCCGGGCTCAAGAAACACCCAAGCCCACAGCTGCCTCAATTCCCACCACTTTGCTCACTCGAGCAACGCCCTTGCAAATCACCCCTGGGCCGCTCTTCGCCAGCTAAACGGTTCTTGCACGGGTGAAGTCGCGCCCACAGTGGCCATCATCGCCGGAGGCATCGCCGTGCAAGGAATAAAGCCCCTCGACACCGGCCGACACTCTCGATAAGCAGCTCGACGCGATTCGCAAATACGTGGAAGAAAATCACGGCAAACTCATCCTGCTCGAGCGCGTTCGCACGCTGAAAAATCCCGCGCCCAATGGCTCCTCTGATACCGCGCAGCCCTTCGAAATCATCCAGCGCCTTCACGTCGAGCTTCCTGTCTCCGCTCCCGTTGACGCGATCTTGCAGCGCCTGCTCGAACTCGGTCTCGATCGCTTTGGCGAAACAATTCTCGCGACGAATAACCCCGCGAAGAAGCCGTTCTCTTCCGCGTCACCGATCTCGATTCGGCCTTGCACGAAATGGAACACCGTTGCATCGACGACGCCTGGAAAAAGTGGTGTTCCACCGATAACGCAACAGACTGTCTGCAAGATCTCCGATCGCCCCCATGAATTCGAAAATCGCGAATTTCAACGCGCGCTCGGACGAACAAGTCCTGATACCCGACGTTGCCGCCGCCTATGGACGCTGAATTATTCCTCGGCGCGACCCGCGATCCCGCGAAGACCTGCTCGGCAATATCACTCTTCATTTCACCGGTGCCGATCTCCTGAACTTTTCCTACCCTCGGAAGGAAAGCCTTGATTCGTCGCGCTCCGGCGAACTCACTCGAACTTACGAAGTTGCCACGCCGGATCATTTTTGTTTTAACGATGATTGTTTTTGCGCTGTTCTCGCAACCCGCCGCCGTGGCGAGCCCCTCGAACGCCGCTTGCTGCGCACGATTCAAATCGGCGCCCCGCAGGACATCACCATCGCAGAAATTAAGCACATCGCCGAAAATCCCAACGGCAAGTACATCGACAACATCCTCGCCCGCTCCAGCTCTCCTCGTCCTCCAGCAGGACATTCCAAACTCGTTCCCTACAACGAAGTCCTCGATAGCGTCCTGAACAATCTCGTGCCCGACAGCAACGCGTTCCCCACTCTCCCCGCACTTCCCGATTTCCGCGGCAAAGAAACCGTCTTCACGATGGTCTATGCTATGGTGATGAGCGGCAATCAGGAACAAGTCGCCGACGTCCTCGAAAACATCTCCTCACCGGCGGCAAGTACAAACAAGCCGTCGTAATCTCCGCACTTCGCAATATCGGCACGCCCCGCGCCGTGGGCCTCATCCAGAAATATGCGGAAGCCGGACAGGAGAGCAATCTCGCCCAGACAGCAATCGCCGACGAAGACTATCCCGTCCTCTTCGAAATGCACTATCGCTGGAACGACGATTCCCCCGGCCGGCCGCAACCGCGACAATCTTCGCGCCATCGTTCAGAGCGGTTGCGACCAGCGTGCCGCGATGGCCGCCTACTGGCTCGGCTTTTTCGCGCCCAGCATCGATCCCAATAAAGAAGTAGCCGACCTGCAAGCGCTCGAAGCCATCGTTCACAAGAACACGCCCGATGCGAAATGATGGAGCACGTAATCGCGCTCAAATCGCTTGCTCTGCGCTCGCCCAAGACCGTTGCCTACTGGAGCCGCCTCGCGCGCCAGACCTCCAACGTGTGGGAGCGCCACCAGATCGTCATCAATGCCTGGGGCCGTTTCGGCCGCAAATTCGCGCCCGCCGCTCTCGATCTTCTCAAGACCGAACCCTCGCAATACATTCAGTGGGAGCTTCTGAACGGGAATCTGCAAACGCGACAGGACTACGTCTACCGCGACTACTGGGACATTTGGATTCCTGCGAATATCCTGGTCCCCATGGAATTTCCCGAAGGCGGTCGCCGCCCCCCGCAACCAAAGATGGACGAATCCGATCTGAATGCGCTGCTGCAGTGGCTTGAATCCGGCGCCCGCCCCAAAGATCCCTGGGTTTACAACCATATGCTCTACCATCTCGCCGATTTCGTCTCGGGTAACGACACGCGCCGCCTCCTCCGCTTCTTCAACGCGCACCCCGAACGCGCCAAGAATTATGGATCATCGAGCATCTCAGCGATCCGGCCGCGCTACCGTTGCTTGAATATTGGTCCACGCTGCCCGCGCCGCCCGATCAACTCGAAAATCTCAAGAGCCTTATCGCCCGGCTCGATAATCGCAGTCACACGCGCTCGCCAGCCACCACCCCATGCTGCGAAGCCACCGAAATCTGTCTGCTCGACCATCTCACGCACGCCGAGCCCCGCGTCCCCCGTCGAGATCCACTCCGAAAAAGACGCTCAAGCGTGGCTGCATTCGACAAGCCCCAGCAGCCTCCGACTTCAAAATCGCCTACACCGACGACACCAAGCGCTCCGCCACAGTCACCTTCAAAGCCGGCTTCGACCAACACTGGGAATTCATCTACGACTGCTGGCGCCGCACCGACCCAGCCTCCATCACTCCCCGCTGACCACGCCTCATTCTTCGGGTTTCTCCCTTTGCAGCGCCGGCAGGCCGGCTCTTGCTGCTTTTGGCCTCGCCCTGCCGTCGCGTCTACGGGGCACGCGGATGCTACAATATTCGTTTCCCTGCTCCTTGCCGTAACGACGAGAGGGCCTAACCACAAACTCGATGCGAATTGATGATTTCAACGACCGGCTGAAACACTCCGTCATCGTCGCCGACGGCGCCATGGGCTCGCTTCTCTACGAGTCCGTCGGCCCTCAGCGCTCCGTCGACGAACTCAATTCCTCCGACGCCGAATCCGTCTTTCGTGTCCACCAGACGTATATCGAAGCCGGCGCGCAGGTCATCGAGACAAATACCTTCGGCGCCAATCGTCACAAGCTCGCGCAGATCGGCATGTCCGACCGCGTCGCCGAGCTCAATCATCGCGGCGTCAAAATCGCCCGCGAAGCGCGCGAAGCCGCCAAACACGAAGTCCTGATCGCTGGTTCGATCGGACCGCTCGGCATCGTGCGCCAGGTTCGCGACTTGCCTTATGACCAGATCTTCGCGATTTTCAAAGAGCAGGCCGGAGCTCTCGAAGAACGCGGCGTCGATCTCTTCCTCGTCGAAACTTTCAGCGACCTCGATGAGCTCCTCACTGCAATTGATGCGATTCGTTCCTTCTCGAATCTTCCCATCGTCGCCGAAATGACTTACTCCGAGGAAGGCGCCACGATGGGCGGCATGCGCCCGCAGGATGCCTGGGAAAAGCTGAAGCAGAAAAATATCCAGGCCGTCGGCGCCAACTGCACCGTCGGCCCGCAATATCTGCTCCCAGTGATACGCGAACTGAACGGAATCGGCATGCCCCTCTCAGCCATGCCCAATGCCGGTTTCCCCAAGCGCGTCGGCGACCGCATCGTCTACCCGAAATCCTCGCCGGAATATTTTGCGCTCTTTGCCGAAGAAGCGGCCGAACTCGGTGTTCGACTGCTCGGCGGATGCTGCGGCACCACGCCGGAACATATTCGCGCCATGGCAATCGCTGTAAAAAAACTGCGCCCGCCAAAATCGGGAACAGACGGAAAACCAGCCAGTGTCGTCGAGGTGCTCGAACCCCAGGAACGCACGAAACGCATCAAGACGCGTGAGCCGGAAAGCAAGCTCTGGAAAAAATTGCAAGCGCAGCAATTCGCGGTGTCAGTCGAAATTGATCCTCCCAAAGGAGTTTCCATCGACCGCATCGTCGAGCAAGTCAGCCGCGTTATGGCCAATGGCCACGTCGATGCGATTGACATTAATAGCGGCACGCTTGCCCGCGTCGGCATGGACGCGCTCGTGCTCGCGGGCGCACTCGAAGCCCACGGCTTCGAAACGATTCCTCATCTCACCACGCGCGACGCGAATATCATCGGCCTCCAGGCGATGCTTCTCGGCGCCTGGGCGGTCGGCGGCGTGCGCAATGTCCTCGCGATCACAGGCGATCCGCCATCGCTCGGCGATCATCCCGAAACGAGCGGCGTCTACGAAGTGGATTCCATCGGCCTCGTCAAAGTCCTCGCGCGGCTGAATCAAGGCACAGACTGGGCCGGCAAAGCGCTCGGCGGCGCCACGAATTTCACCATTGGTGTGGCCGTGAATCCCGTCGCGGAAGATATGGACGACGAGTTGCGCCGTTTCGAAGCAAAAATTCAGGCCGGCGCGCACTTCGCGATGACGCAACCGATTTTCGATCCCGCGCACTGGCAGAAATTCTTGAAACGCCTCGGCGGCAAATCGCCCGTTCCGGTGCTCGTCGGCCTATGGCCGCTCACCAGCTACAAACAAGCCCTGCGCCTGAACAACGAAGTGCCCGGCATCGTGATACCCGACGCGACGCTGAAAGAAATGGAATCCGCCGGAGACGCCGCCCGCGCGCGCGGTTTCCTGCTCGCTCGAAAAATGCTCGATTGGGCGCGAACGGCCCGCAGCGAAGGAATCGCCGGAGCCTATTTGATTCCGCCGTTCAAGCGCTACGAAGAAGTCATCGAGTTGTTCTCATGATCTCCACATCGTTTCGTCTGGATGTGGTCAAAGCGATGCGGCTCGACCATATAAATCCATTTGCTTCCGGCCGGCGTACAAGAGGTGGAGGACCTTTCGTGCGAATCTCTCTGGCCGCTGCTATGTTTCTGTTTATGCTTCTTTGATTGCCTTGTCGCCCTCGAAGGCAGGCGAAAATCTGAAGATCAATCCCAAGCTCGACTACTCGAGCGATAGTATCGACGGCCCGCTGATCACCGGCGATCACATGGACGCCGGCGCCGAGCAAGATCACGTCAACTACGTTCTTATGTACGGCGAAGGTTGCTACAACTCGAAGCGCCAGGCCCGCCGCACCGTCGCGCTGTACGAGAAGTATCGCGGCCGCGTCAACTTCGTGATCGTTGACCTCGACAAACCGCTCTCATCGGCGCAATCCGAACTGGTAAAGGACCATTACAAAGGTTCGATTCCGCATGTTGTAGTTCTCGATAAAACGGGCAAGGCCGTCTACGATACCGCAGGAGAGGTAAGCGAACAGGAAATCGGAGACGTGCTGGACAAAGCTCTCACGCAATAACAATCCGAAAATTTAGAAGAACCAGAAGCGTTTCTTGCCGCGCCTATCGCGTGAATCGGATTTCCCCGGTGCGTTCTCGCTGATTTCCGGCACGAAAGGCAGCGGCTGCCCTTCGAATACCGCGCGCGGATTATCCACAAGCAGCCCACGCGCCACATCTTCGCCGTGAGTCTTCGCCACCCACTTAAAGGCCTCCTTCAAGCGCAGCGGCCGCGACGTCACGTTGTGCGCGTCGCTCGCAATAAAGTGCACCGCGCCCTCCGCAAGCCAGCGCTGCGAACATTCCTGCGCCGACTTCCGAACCTGCCGAGCAGCGATTGCGCAGTCACTTGGACATAGCAACCTTGAGCAAGCCACTTGAAAAGGCGCTCGGGCTGCGCGCGAATCAGCGGATTCCGTTCCGGATGCGTGACGATGGGAACCAAGCCTGCGAGTTGCAGGTTATGCAGCGCCTGATCCAGCGAAGGCGGAATCGAAAAATCGGCAAACTCCACAAGCAAATAAT
>CAWBRH010000050.1:0-16147 GCA_963790945.1 uncultured Acidobacteriota bacterium | reverse complement strand
TTTTTTTTCCTCTCCTCGACTCATCTACGTATTGCTGTGGTCTTCCGATTCGCATTGGGCGCTCTGTATCCCGGGTCACATTGGGGCTGATCTGAATCTCGGAGACGCCTCGGGCCTTCGATACCTTGGAATCCCAGCGGCGGGAATAGGTTTCAATCCCGCACAGCGCACGTCTCTGGAACACCTGATCGCCGAGTCGCTCTAAACGTGACCCCTAACCCCTTATTCCTGAACGCCAAAACCCGCCTTGTTTGGCATGTTTCCTGCATCACCCTGTCTGCACCGCGATTACACAATCATAAGAGGCAAACATGGACTCGGACTTAAGCATGACTGTGAACGGCGAAGACAGCTACCGCGTAGAAGTGTCAGGCTGGGATGCCAAAGAGAATTTTTTCGTAGAGAAAACCACTCTGGAATGGAAACCGGACGACAAGAAATCGATGTTGTTGCGCTCAGATATTGCGCCCGGGTTGTATCGTGTTTGTCCGGCTGCTCCAACCGCTGGCAACGGCCGCCAGTTTTCCGATCGCCTATGAAGCTCTCACCAACGCCGAAAAGAATGCGAATGGCGCAGCGCGCGTCTCGCTCGAGCGTCTGCGTCCTCGTGCAAGCTACAAGGAGACGTGCGCCGAGGGACTCTTGGCAGTCCGCGTTGCATAATCCAATCGCACAGCGGAGATGAATCAGCAGGGATTAGTTTGGCGAAGCTCTGCCTAAGTAATTTCCCGTACAGTTCGGGCCGGGGTGTCGTGGTGGCCTAATTACTCCTCGCGTCCGTGGCGCCAGAGCCGTTTTGGCACTGTTCGCGTTCCGACGTCCCGAATTGGAATGCGAAATTGTGAGCCGCTGCTTCGGAATGGTGCTCGGTTTTGTACGGGCCCACACAGGTGCCTCCTCCGGTGCTCTTCACAAATCCATTGTTGGCCGATAGTTACCGGTAGCTGAACCGTTTCACTTCGCTCTCTCCCCTCGTCCCCGAAACCTCTGGACCACCGTTGAGCACTCTGGAACACATCGTGCCTATACCGCTGCATGCTCACAGTCGAAGAAAAACCCATCGTCAGCACAGCTCGAAAAAATCTTCCGGTCTGCGTTCTCGACGACGAAGCCGATCTCGTCGATCTCACCACGGACCGTCTCACAAAGCTCGGCTTCCCCACCGTCGGCACAACTGACCCTCAAGAGGCTCTTCAGAAGATCCGCCTCGGCGGCTGCCGCGCCGTCATCGCAGACTTCAAAATGCCGGCCATGGACGGGCTCGCATTTCTCGAAAAAGTTCTCCAATACGACCCCGGCATTTACGTCATCCTTGTCACTGGCTACTACTCCGTGGATGCTGCCATCGACGCCATCAAACGGGGCGCCTACGATTACCTTTCGAAGCCTCTCGATTTCGTGCGCTTGACGAAAGCCTTGACGACCTCGCTGAGCTGTTCACGCAGCGATCTCACATACGCGACCTCGAGAATCGTCTCCTCGAAAATCTCCAATTCCACGGCATCGTCGGGCGAAGTCCGGCAATGTTTGAAGTCTTTCGACTTTGCGAAAAAGGTCGCACGCCACTACTCGAACGTTCTGATTACCGGGCCCACCGGCTCAGGCAAGGAGCTCATCGCTCGCGCCCTGCATCACATGAGCCCGGTCGGACAGGAGCGTTTTGCCGTCTGCAATTGCTCGGCACTTGTCGACACGCTTCTCGAAAGCCAGCTCTTCGGCCACGTCCGCGGCGCCTTCACCGGCGCGACCGATACTCGCCCCGGCCTTTTCGAATACGCCAACGGCGGTGCTGTGTTTCTCGACGAAATCGGTGAGACCTCTCTGCAAATGCAAGCGAAACTCCTGCGCGTCATTCAAAACCGCGAAATCCAGCGCGTCGGCTCGCCGGAAGTGCAGGCATGTGGATGTGCGCCTGATTGCCGCCACCAATCGAGACCTTCGCGCCGAAGTCCTCGGCGGCCGTTTCCGCGAGGATCTCTTTCTACCGCCTCAGCACGATCGAAATCCGCGTTCCCGGCCTGCGCGAAAGAACGGAAGACATCCCGATCCTGATCCAGCACTTCCTCAAAAAATACAGCCAGGCGTATTCCAAGCCATTCCAGGGCCTCTCCCGCCGCGCACAAATCGCTCTGCTGCAACACGACTGGCCGGGCAATGTCCGCGAGCTCGAAAATGTCATCTCCAGCGCAGCCCTCACCGCCAGTGCCGATTTCATTGACGTTACCGATCTCCCCGCCCATCTCCAGAAGCCGCGCCGTTCCGTCGCATCCGTTGCCGAGGAAAATTGGCGGCCGATTCCTCTCGATGAGGTTCGCGGAGTTCATATCCAGCGCGTCCTTGAAATGTGCAATGGTAACCGTGTTCGTGCCTCGCAAGTTCTCGGCATTGGCCGCACAAGTCTGTACCGCTTCCTGAAGCGCACAACGAAGAAAGCACAGGCCAAGGGCGCTGCGCAGTAGCGCGGCGTCGCCGTTCCCCTCGCGTCCGTAGGCCCGCTTCAACCGGACACGGTCGTCCGCGCCCCGGACTCTAGTCGCATTGTAGATTTCGCTCAACGAAGGAGAACTCAAAAAATGGCAAACGTAGCGGCACACTTTGCAGAATCAGAAGCACAAGCCCCGGAATCCATCCGCCGACCGCGCTGCGAACAGCGCATCGCTAGCGCATTCCGTGTTGAAGTCTGCGGTTTCAATCGCTACGGGCGTTTCTTCACGGAACGCACGCTCACCTCCAACATAACGACGGCGGCTGCCAGCTCTCGCTGCATGTCGAAGTGGAGAAGGATTCAATCGTAGCGCTCCGCGTGATCGAACGTCGAAACGGTTGTGAACTCGATTCGCTTCCAGTGCTATTCCAGGTGGAAAGAATGGTCCCTCGAGCATTGGGCTGGACGCTGGGTGTTTCAAAGCTGCAGCCGGTGCCCGTATGGGGCGCTGAGACCTTGCCACCGGCATCTCTCGCGTCGGCTTCCTAGCCGTCGGCCCTATCGCTGCAAGCGTTGGTAGCCCCGGCGAACTTAACCATTTTCACAGACCCTGGCTTTCGAGTGTCGCTATGTCCTTCGATCGCCAGGGACAGGCGGTGCCCGAAAACTCCGGGGCATCGTTTCGATTCCCTCCTGTACCTCCGTACAGTTTCCCTGGCGACACTCATGTTCTTATTCGCCGCCGGCGCTCCTCTCACGAATGCTAACCTCGTTTCAGGCGAGGTTCAGAGGCTTCGTCTCATCCTTCGATTTTGTAACAAGGTGTCACGATGCGGACTCGGATTCTGATTGCCGCGTTCTTGCTCTTGCTGTCGGCTGTGGGCGCCGCATTTGCCACGGACTTCGCTGTCATCGTGAACCCTGCTAATCCCGCCAAGGCCATGACGCTTGCCGATCTCGGAAAAATATTAAAAGGCAAGACGGCCACATGGGCCAATGGACGCAACGTGACGATCGTCCTGCGCGAGCCGTCGGCGGCCCCAATGAAATTCATCATCGAAAAGGCGATGGGCGTTGACGCCGATCAGGGCAAAACCATCCTGGCCGACCCTACGCGAAAGTCCGCCTCTCAGGTGGTCTTCCTGAGTAGCGATGAGGAAATTGTGAAGACAGTGGAAACGAATCCGACTGCGATCGGAATCGTCGACGTTTATAACATCACCGGCGGCGTGAAAGTGATCAAGATCGACGAAAAGCAGCCTTTCGATCCCGGTTACGTTTTGAAAGGCCACTAAAGCTTCATGCAATCGCCCGAAATCCATTGCGAGGACAAATGACGCTCTCAACGTTCAGGAAGCAGGCACTCGTCGCAACTTTCGCCGTTGCAATCACCGGGGCAACGAGTTTGACGACTCGCGCACAAGATGCGCCGAAGCACGGCATAAAACCGTCACCTCCATCCGCGTCCTCTTCGAAATCCGTGATGGCGGCTCCTGCGTCTGACACGATTCCAATCACCACAAAATCGGAAGAAGCGCGCCGCCTATACGAAGAGGGCGTCCACGACGAATTCGATTTGCTTTATGTCTCGCAAGGTGTCGAAACGATCCGTAAGGCCGTGAAAGCCGACCCAAGATTCGCTCAGGCCCACGCCATGCTCGCTTTTAACACCACAAATCCTGCCGAAGGCGAGCATCACCGCGCCATGGCCAGGCTCTACATGAACTCCGCAACGCCCGACGAGCAAAAGCTGATCCAATTCCTGAACGGCACCAAAGACGGCCATCTCGTCTCGGCTATCGCTGCGATGAACGATCTTTTCGAGCGCTATCCCCGCGACAACCGCTTCATAGCCATGGCCGGCACCTGGATGTGCTCGAACAATCAGGAATTTGATCGTGGCGCTGCGATTCTTGAGCGCGCTCTGAAAAACGATCCCAATTACGCGCCCGCGCTCAACAACGTCGCCTATTGCTACGCCTACGCCGGGCACGCGCAGCTCTCACCGCCTTACATGGAACGCTACGTCGCCGCTCTTCCCGGCCAGCCGAACCCGCTTGACTCCTACGGCGAAATTCTTCGCATGATGGGCGATTTCAAAGGAGCCCTCGCGCATTACGAAGCTTCCAACAAAATGGTCCCCGGCTTCTCGCAAATCGGTATTGCCACCACCTACGCATTGATGGGGGACCAGGACCGCGCCCGCTCCGAATACGATAAAGCCATCGAACTCGAGCAGGATCCCGGAACCAAGGTCACCGACCAGATGCTCAAAGCGATGACCTACTTCCGTGAGAATCGTCTCGTGGAAGGCCGCAAAGCATATTTGGCTCTCGGCCTGGCGGTTCACAAAGACGGCCGCTTTCCCGTCGCCGAAGCCGAAATACACCGCACCCTGGCGCTTTTCGATACCGATGCGAAACCTCCATGCGCGACCTGCGCGACGCCGAGCTGGTGCTCTCGGAAAAACACGCTATCTCGCGCGACGAACACGATACCGAGCTCGCCACGATTATTCAGACGCGCACCTTCATCGCGGCACAAGCCAATATGAAGCCCGAAGCTGAGCGTGCGCTTGCGCCACTCAGTGCCATGGCCAAGACGAGCCGCAGCACTCCGATACAAAGGTCCTATCACTCGGCCAATGGCGCCGTAATGCTTCTCGATGGCCGCTACGCCATGGCCGTCGCGGAGTTCCAGGAAGATCCGCGCAACCCGCTCTCGCTGCGCCTCCTGGCTGAGGCCGAAACCAAAGCCGGCGAGCCTGTCGCAGGTCAGCAAGTGCTGGTCACTCTCGCCGCGATCAACGACGAACGCGTCGAATCGGCCGTCGCGGTTCCCCAAGCTCGAGCCGCGCTCAAAGCGGTGACTCCAACAACCGCCCAAGCGACCCGCTAACCTTACTCGTCGCCGGATCCCCCTCCGTCGCATGGGCCTTGGGTCATGCGGCGGCGGGCCGGCGAAGATCGAACGCACCTGGAAACCGCCATTCGCCGGTAAATACGCCCGTTTGCCGAATACACCGCGACACTCTGCCCCGGCACTCCTATCCTTGCGACCATGGACGGCAACACAATTAGCGCAGGGGGCATTCAAATGATGAGCCTGAATCAGCGAGTCTCCGTGAACAGTGCGATCTATCCCACAGCCACGCTTATATTCGTCGCGACTTTCCTAATCGTGGCAGGGCTTGCTTTCGAAGCCGTTGAGATCGGCTGGGCGCACCTGCTGCCTCATGGTCTTTGGCTCTTTTCCGTGATTGTGCCCGGATTATGGAATATGCTCGCGGTCCAGTGGAACGATCCGGTGTGGCGGGAGCTTCTGAAGATCGCGCCGCTGGCCTTGGTGGCGCTCGGCATGATAATTCTCCTGGTCCAGAAACGCGCGCATACGCAACCGCGACCCACCGGGGCGCCAAGCGGAGACAATCAAGATGCGTAGTCTAACTCGCGGCACGCGAGGCCTCATTTTTGGAATCTTCATCGTCATTGCGGGCGTGACGTTGCTCTTGGATCAAATGAATTTGATCGACGCCAACCGCGTATTCCGGTTCTGGCCCTTACTTCTGATCGTCTGGGGCGTTTCGACTCTTCTCAGCTGCCAGGGTTCCGGGCGGCGTTTCTGGGGCGGCTTCCTGATCCTTGCGGGAATTGCGCTACAGCTTCAAGAATTAGGGTTTCAACGCATCAGAATGGAGACGCTCTGGCCGGTGTTCATCATCGCCGTCGGCGTTCTCCTGGTGATTCAGGCATTCGGCAAGGGAGGCGAGCCCCGGCTCAATAAGTGGAAGTCGAAGCCGTTTGAAACCGGGCAGCAATTCAATACTGACGGTTCTCACGTCACGTGCACGAGCATATTCGGTGGTGGCGAACATCAAGTCAGCTCGCGGAATTTCCAGACCGGTGAAATGACGTCGATCTTCGGCGGCGGAGAAATCGATTTCACACAAGCCGAAATAGACGGCGACCAAGCCGTGATTGAGGCCACTATGATTTTCGGCGGCGGAGAAATTCGTGTTCCGCGCAGCTGGAATGTCGTGATCGACGGCGTCGGAATTTTTGGCGGTTACAGCGATAAGACCAGCCATCCCCCACCCGACCCGCCGGCCAAAAAGCTCATTATCCGCGGCGTTGCCGTCTTCGGCGGCCTGGAAATCAAAAACTAAGCCGACAATGCACCCAATTCTCGGCCAACTTCGGCGGCTCATCGCTTACCTGATGAGCTGGCTTCCTCTCTCCGCAATGCTCGTTTATCTGCTGGCGGTTCCCGGCGGACTCACGTGGGCGGAGGCCTTTGCCCTCGGAATTCCGCTTTGCCTCCTCTATGGGTTCATGTGCCTCTCGGTATGGTATTCCTGCCGTTCGACACCTCTCGACCGCGCCGGCGCGCTCCAGGTCGCTCTCACGCACTTGCTAGGGGCGACCGTTGTCAGCGGAATCTGGATTCTGGCCGCGAAAGCGCTGGCGCACGAATTGTCTGCCTTCTCTGCCTTCAAAGGTCTCGAACCCCGCCTTTCGAAGAATCTCCCGCTTCTCTTCGGTACGGGAATTTTGCTCTATTTGCTTGCAGTCGCTTTCTTCTACGTCCTGCTGGCGGTGCAGCAATCGCAAGAAGCGAAAGAGCGCGAAATGAAAGCGGGAGTCCTAGCGCGCGACGCGGAATTAAGAGCACTCAAAGCCCAGGTGAATCCGCATTTCCTTTTCAACAGCCTCAACTCCATCAGCGCGCTCACCACCTCCGATCCAGCGAAAGCCCGAGAGATGTGCGTCCTTCTCGGCGATTTTCTGCGCCGCACGCTCGGCCTCGGTGAGAAAGCCGCGATTCCGCTCGACGAGGAGCTGTCGCTGATTCGTTCATTTCTCGCCGTCGAAAAAGTCCGCTTCGGCGCGCGCATCCAGATGGAAGAAAATATCGATAAAGACGCGCTCGACGTTTTCGTCCCGCCACTCCTGCTCCAGCCGCTGGTCGAAAATGCCGTCGTGCACGGAATTTCGAATCTCGCTCGAAGGAGGCTCCATCAAACTCGAAATCCACTCTCAAAACGGCACTCTCTCGATCGCCGTTGAGAACAGCTTCGATCCTGATTCGCCGCCCCCGCCGTCGCGGAGGCGTCGGCTTGGCCAACGTCCGCCAGCGTCTCGCCACGCGCCACGGGAACCTCGCCAGCTTCGATGCAAAAACCGAAGGCGACCGTTACCGCGTCGCGATCACCATGCCCGCTGAACGCGCGGAGCGCGCGTCATGACGCAACCGACCGACAAGAAATTTCGCACCGTAATCGTCGACGACGAGGAGCTCGCCCGCCAGGTCCTGCGCGAATTCCTCACCGCGCATCCGGAAATTGAAATCGCAGCCGAATGCGCCAACGGCTTCGAAGCCGTAAAATCCGTCACCGAATTAAGCCCGATCTTGTCTTCCTCGACGTCCAAATGCCCAAGCTCGACGGCTTCGAAGTCCTCGAATTGATTGGCACCAGCGCCGCCGTCGTCTTCGTCACCGCCCATGACAATTACGCCATTCGCGCCTTCGAAGTCCACGCCGTCGAATTCTCAAGCCCTTCGGCTGCGATCGCTTCGAAGCCGCCCTGACCCGCGCGAAAGAGCGTACACGCTCTTCGGCCGCAAGTCCGCCCACCACGCGGTCAGCACAACTAGCGCCCTCACCCTCCGACCTCGCCGCCGCCGCCCGTCCCCCGGCTCAACATCTCGATCGCATTCCCGTCCGCGACGGCACCAAAGTTTTCATTATTCCGATCGCCAAGCTCGATTACGCCGAAGCTCAGGACGACTACATCGCCCTCTGCTCCGAGGGCAAAAAGCACCTAAAGCAACAAACCATCTCCAGCCTCGAATCCGCCCTCGACCCTTCGCGATTCCTTCGCATCCACCGCTCCTACATCGTCAACCTCGAACGCGTCGCCCGCATCGAGCCCTACGGCAAAGATAGCCACGTCGCCGTGCTCCACAACGGAACACAACTCCCCGTTAGTCGGGCCGGATACGCCCGCCTCCGCGAATTTCTAGACCGCTGACCACCCAGAGCCCCGCACCAGCGGAAACTCAGTTCCATGACTCCCAAACCACTCGTACCCGCGCCTCACCCCACGTGCTTGTTGCGACAAAACCTACTTTCATAGTAGTGTCACGCGATGCCCCGAACCACCTCGCGCAGGTCCCGTCGTCAGGGCATACAGACTCGCAAAAGGAGACCTCGTAAAATGGCATCCCCGGCGGAAGCAAAACTTCCTAACAATTCATCCGGCAAAGAAGAAGGCGCAAATGTAGACAAGATTCGCGACATATTATTCGGCTCGCAGATGCGCGACTATGAAAAGCGTTTCGCGCGCCTGGAAGAAAACGTCTCGAAAGCCGTCGAGACCCTGCGCGAAGACACCATGAAGCGCCTCGAAACTCTCAGCAGTTTCGCCCAGCAGGAAGTGGAATCCCTCAGCACGCGCCTGAAGACCGAAAAATCCGAGCGCTCCGAAGGCCTCAAAGAACTCGCGCGCGAGCTGAAAGAAGCAGCCAAAATGATCGAGAAAAAGCTCGGCCAGCTCGAAGAGCAGACCTCCGACGCGCAAAGTGACCTCCGCGCCAAAATGCTCGAGCACTCCAAGGCCTTCTCGAACGAAATCGACAAACTGCGCCGCGACTCTTCAGCCTCCCTCGATCGCGAGGTCGAGGCCCTGCGCAACGACAAGACCGATCGCGCCGCTCTCGCCGACATTTTCGCGGAGTTCTCGCTGCGCCTGAAAGACGATCTCGAGGTGCCAGAAAAGTAGCGCCGGATGTCAGCCGGTCAAAAACTGCAACCTTCCAACATGGCCGAGCAAGCCCAACGCCGCGCCTCGCCGGAGAACGCAACCGAGAACCCGCCTGCAGATAACTCCGCCCGCGATGGCAATTCTCCTGATAGCCACGCCTACGAAGAGCTGCGCCATCTCATCGTCGGTCCCGAACAGGAAGGCCTCAAGGAAATTCAAGAGCGCCTCGATGACACTGGACGCCGCATCGATGACGTAAGCTCCGTCGTCGCCGAAGCAATCCAGAAGCGCCGCGAGCAGGGCGATACGCAAGCTCTCTCCGAAGCGCTCGCTCCCACCATTCAGGACACGCTCCGCGAATCCGTCCGCCGCGACCCGCACGTTCTCGCCGACGCGCTGTTTCCGGTAATGGGTCCTGCGATTCGCAAGTCAATCACCGAAACCCTTCGCAGCATGCTCGAATCCTTCAACACTGCCCTTGAGCACAGCCTTTCCTGGCAAGGCCTGAAGTGGCGCCTCGAAGCGTTTCGCTCAGGAAAGCCCTTCAGCGAAGTAGCCATGATGCACAGCTTGCTCTTCAGCGTCGAGCAGGTGTTCCTGATCCACCGCGAGACAGGCCTGGTTCTCAGCCACGTCGTCGCTCCACGAGTTGCCACCCAGGATCCTTCGCTCGTTTCAGGAATGCTCTCCGCCATCCAGCAATTCGTAAAAGATTCGTTCGAATCGCAGCGCGGCGATAATACGCTCGACTTTTTGGAAGTTGGCGAACTCGAAGTCTGGATCGAGCAGGGGCCCGGCGCCGTCCTGGCAGCCGTGATTCGTGGTCACGCACCTGAGACCTACCGCGTCGCCATGAAGGAAGCGCTCGAAAATATTCAGCGCCACTACAGCACTGCCCTCGCCCATTTCGAGGGCGACGCCGCTTCGTTCGCCCTGTCGAAGAGGATTTGACGCACCTGCTCGAAACGCAGTTCAAGAACGACTCGGAACAGGATCGCCGCCGCCCCCGCGCCGCCCTCATTGCCGGTGCGGTTATCCTCGCCCTGATTGCGATACCGATCGGCTACTCCGTCTACCTGCTTTGGGAGTGGTCGCGCTTTTTGAAAGTCCTGCGCCAGGAACCCGGCATCGTTGTGATGTCTTACGCTCGCGAGGGCGGCCGATATCACGTCCAGGGTTTTCGCGACCCGCTCGCCGCGAACCCGGAGAATCTGCTCTCCAGCGCAGGTATCGACCCCAAGACGGCCAATCTCGAATTGAGGCCCTTCTATTCCTTCGACGATGCCATCGTGCTGAAACGCGCGAATGCCTTCCTTCACCCGCCCTCCGGCGTCACGCTCTCCGAAAAAGATGGCCAGCTTCACGCCGAAGGAATCGCCACGCCCGCATTTATTGCGCGATTCGAAGAGCGCGCTCCGTGGATTCCCGGCGTCACCGCCGTGGACGATTCGCATTTGCAAAATAGCGAACAGGTTGAGCTCAATCGCCTGCGATCGTCCCTCGAATCAACTGTGCTCCTCTTCCCCATCGGCCGCGCCGAACTCGAACCCGGCCAGGAAAACAACATCGCCGCAGCCGCAAACAACATTCGCGCCCTTCTGATCGAAGCTGGTCGCCTGAACGGCAAACTAGCAATCGATGTCGTCGGCCACACTGATATCACCGGTGTGGAAGGCACCAATCTCGTCCTCAGCAAACAGCGCGCCGACCTCATCATCAATTTCCTCGCCCGCTCCGGAATCAAGCCCTCCAATCTGCGTCCCCGGGGCGTCGGCACCTCCGAGCCGCTTCACGACGAGTCCACCGAAGAAGGTCGCCGCTTCAATCGCAGCGTCACTTTCAAAGTCGCTTTTTCTCCTGCTCCCCCTGTAAACTAGCCCGCATTCCGATGCTCGAAAAGAAAATCTGCATGCTCGGCACGCTTGCGGTCGGCAAGACGAGCCTGGTCCGCCGCTTCATCGAAGGTATTTATTCCGAGGGCTATCAAACTTCGATCGGCGTGAAGGTCGACAAGAAGCCCGTCCACGAGGCAGGTCAGGAAGTAAAACTCGTTCTCTGGGATATTTTCGGCGAAGATCGATTCCAGAAGGTGCAGGCCTCCTATTGGCGTGGGATGTTCGGCTACTTGTTGGTGGCGGACGGAACGCGCCGCAACACTCTCGATGAAGCCTTGGCGCTGAATCAGCGCGTCACCGACACCGGCCTCAAAGTACCGGCAATCCTTCTCGTGAACAAAGCCGATTTGGCCGATCAATGGGAAATCGGTGACGAACGCATGGCTCAGCTCACCCAAAGCGGCTGGGAGATCATGCGCACCAGCGCGAAGACCGGCGAAAATGTCGATGCCGCATTTTCGCACCTTTTGTTGAAAATGCTCGGCAAATGATGGCTGCAAACTCCATCCTCGAGTCTTTTCTCGCCGCTCAAGGCTATGCCCTCTTCGAATACACGGAAACGGCCTCTTTCATCCCATCGGCGAATATCCGAAGTGGTGCCAGAATCTCTGGAAAGGCGCCCTCACTCGCGACAACTCAATTCGCTTGGCCGAGCTTCGCTGCTCGAAAATTTCCTGATTGACGCCGAAGGATTCTGGAATTCGAACCGCGACGGCTCCGCGAATTCCCCAGTCTGGATTGAACGCGACCCCTCCGGCCGCGATGTGCAGCTCGAAGCGGCTGCTCTCCATGTCGACGGCAAAAACGTCCTGCTCATCCGCAATCTCGCGAGCACCTATGCTGAACGGCAAAAGCTCTATCAGGCCGCTCGCGATTCCCTTCTCGAACACGAGCGCCTCCTCCGCGAAATTCAGAAAAAAGAAATCCTGCTTCACTGCATCATCCATGATCTCTCACAACCACTCACCGCCATGCGCGGCTGCTTCAACTTGATGTCACTCCAGGACCTCTCCGCCGATTTACGGCGAATGGTCGAGACGGGCGAGCGCGAATCGAATCGCCAGGAGCAAATGATTCGCGGAATCCTGCAGGCGTTCTCCGCTGATCTCGCCGGCCAGCAGGCATCTACCGAAAGTGCGCCGAGCGCCGCAGATATCGGCGCTGCTGCACAACGCGCCGTTCAGGAATTCTCGCCCGCATTCGCAGAGAAACAGATAAAGCTGCAAGTCGATCCGGCCGTCGATCTCTCGCGGGATTGGATTGTCGCCGGAGACGATTCACGGCTCGATCGCGTGTTCGGAAATCTCCTGGAGAACGCTCTTCGTTACAGCCCGCCAAACACCACAGTCACAATCGGCCTGGAAGAAAAAGGAAAACAGGTCCTAGCATTTGTGGATGACCAGGGCCCCGGTCTGCCGAAAGATCAATCCCCCGATCAGATGTTCGCGCTCTTCGCGAAAGGAAAAGACAAACCCGGAAAAGCCTGCGTGGGACTTTACTTTTGCAAGATCACAGTGGAGCGCTGGGGAGGTACAATCGGCGCAGAAACCAAGACGAAAGGTGGAACCCGCTTCTGGTTCCGGTTGCCACGTGAGCGAAGACTACCCACGACGCCACTAAGAAAGAATCCCCACGCGGCCCACATGGTCAGGATGCGCCATCCGCGCCGCAAAAGAGTTCCACGTCCGTGACGCGCCCCCGTCTCGATAAGCCTGCCAGGAGCTTGCGTGTACTCGTCGCCGAAGATACGGATGAAAACCGCGAGCTTGTGAGCGAACTGCTCAAGAAGCGCGGCCACTCAGTCGTCGCTGTCTCCGACGGCCGCCAGGCGCTCGATGAACTGGAAAAGAATCAATATGACATCGTGCTCATGGACGAACAAATGCCGCGCATGGACGGCCTCGAAGCCACTCGCGCGATCCGCCAAAAAGAAAAGTCTACCGGAAAGCATCAGTTGGTCGTCGCGCTTACCGGAAACGTCACCGAAGAGGACAAACGGCAGCGCGTCGAAGCCGGCATGGATGGCTTCGTTCCAAAGCCTTTCGAAATGCACGCGCTATTCGACACGATTGAATTTCTTTCCGCCGGCACTCAAGTGATTCCCGCATCATCAGTGCCCGCTCCGCCCTCAGCAGCAAAAGCACGCTCTGCCGAACTGTCGACGAAAGCCCAGTCGCCGGCGCCGATGCCGATCGAGGATGTCGGAACGCACCTTCTCCGCACGACCGGCGGAAATGAAAAGCTGGTCAAGTCGCTGACGAAATCCTTCCTCGCCGACGCGCCCAAAAGGCTGGCCGCCATTCGAGCCGCACTCGCAGCAAAAAATGCCGCGAAACTCGACACCGCCGCGCATGCCCTGAAAGGCTCCGCTGCAATTTTCGGCGCCCAAACCGCCGTCACCGCTGCCAAGAACCTCGAAGCAATGGGCCGCAGCCGCAATCTCAGCGAAGCTGAGGCTCAATTTCGCGCCCTCGAAGCGGCGATGCAACAGCTTCAGGCCGAGCTGCTCAAAATCGCGCCTCAAAATAAACAAAGACTCCGACCAGGACAAAAACCAGGCCGACAAGCTCCGGCAAACGCCGCAAGAAATAGCTCCCACCGCTTTACACCCTGACTAACGCAGCACTTCCGCGCAGCCACAGCTTGCCGCCCACTCCTAGCGGCGCGATACTCAAATGATGAAGAGAAGTTCCCCATTCCCAATGCTGCTCGCAACGCTGGTCATGATGTCACCGCGCGCGGCGCAAGCTGATGAACTGAAGCTGAAAGATGGCACCAAGATCGTGGGCACGATTGTCGGCTTCGAAGAAAATTCCTTCAAAGTAAAAACGAACTACGGATTCGCAGTCGTCCAGAAGGATCAAGTTCTCTCCATTAGCATCACAGACTCGGCTAAAAGCTCGACGCCGAAAAGAAACCCGATCCATCCGCCGAGAAACCGCCGCCGCCCGCGCCGACCGTGAATTCGTACAAGAAATACAATACCGCACCGTCGACGCCGCCAACCGCTGCCCGGCCGCCGACCCGAGCACTTCCGATCCTAAAGCTTCCTCATCCAGTGCATCGTCTGCAACCACCGCCGCTCCGGCCACTGCCAAGCCTGCGGCGACAACCGCGCCCGTAAATCCCGCACCAGCTAAGACTCCAACACCAACCGCAGCGGCCGCTCAACCTCCTGCAGCGCCTGCCGCGCTTGCTCCGCCTGAATCAATGCGCGAGCGCGTGACCGGCAATCTCTACGCCAACGAAACCTACGGCTTTCAGATGTACAAACCTCCCACCTGGCAATTGGTCGAAGGCGCGCGTTCCGTGCTGCCCGGCGCAATCACAGCGCTCGGCACCTCAGACCAAACCACTTATTTGCTGATCGGCCGGCAACCCATTGAGAAATCTTTTGCGAGCGATATAGACGCTACCGATCGCCACCTGCGAAGCACTCTCGATAATTTCCGTGCGCTCGGCGAGAAGAAAATCGTCTCTCCGGCGAGCCCGCCGTGGAGAAGCATTTTCGTGTCAGCGTGGACCAGCGCGATTGGTCCGGCGTCGCTGTATTCCTTCAGCACGATGCGCATCTCTACACCATCTTTGGAATGACGGCCGCCGAGTCCGATCTCGTCCAAATCCAAGAGAACGTAATCTCCCGCGCCATCCTGAGCCTCCAATTCGCGAAGCGGTAGCGAGATTCCTTCGCCCTTGCAACCAAGCTGCCCGAATGCGTAACTAATTTCCCGCGCTCATGCCACGCTGTTACTTTCAAGCCCTGATCCTTGCAGTTCTCGTCGCCACGGCGTTCGCAATTTGTCACCGAACTACGCGCGTGTCCGCAGCGAATCAATCCGAAAGCCCGCCGACTTCTATCGCGATGTACTGCCAATCCTTCAGCAGCACTGCCAAAGCTGCCACCGCCCCGGCGAAATCGGCCCACTGCCCCTGATGAGCTACGAAGAAGCGCAGACCGAGGCCCGCTCGATCGCGTTCATCACCGCAAGCCGGAAAATGCCGCCGTGGTTCGCCGACCGGGCCATCGGCCATTTCGCGAACGACCCATCGCTTTCGGCACAGGAGATCGCAATTCTCGACGCGTGGTCGAAAGCGAAAGCTCCCGCAGGCGACCCGCGCGATGCTCCGCCTCAACGCGAGTGGACCAACGGCTGGAACATCCCGCAGCCCGATGCAACTGTGAAGATGACGAAGCCCGTTGCGCTTCCGGCCCAGGGCGACATCGACTACACCTACGAAATCGTGCACACGAATTTCACCGAGCAAATGGATACACTTTCGGACATTCGCCCTTCGAGCCGCGAAAGCGTTCATCACGCCATCGTCTACATCCGCCCGCCGGATCGAAATGGCTCGACACGCCCCGGTTGGAGTTCCCTTCACCGCCGCGGACATGACGGCGGATGACAAGTCGAACGCGACGCGCTTTGGACGGACGCCGACATTCTCCTCGTCTACGCGCCGGGAAGTTCGCCGGACCGCTGGCCCGACGGAATGGCCAAGCTCGTGCCGGCAGGATCCGATCTCGTATTCCAAATGCACTACATGGCGCGCGGCCATGCAGCTACAGATCAGACCGCGATTGGCTCGTCTTAGCGAAGCAGCCACCGGCCCAACGGTCTTACGCTGCAACTCACCAACGATCACTTCGTGATACCGCCGGGAGCCGACGATTTCCGGGTGGAAGCGCGAGGCACATTGCCGAACGACGCGACCCTGTTCAGCTTCCTTCCTCATATGCATCTGCGCGGGAAACGTTTCGAGTACAGCATCGTGCACAAGGACGGAACGATCGAGCCGCTGCTGCGGGTGAACTAGGATTTTTACTGGCAATTGAACTATCAACTCGCCGAGCCCTTGCCGCTCGCGGCAGGAACGGCTGCAAGCCGTCGCGTGGTATGACAACTCGAATTCGAATCCGCACAATCCCGATCCCATGGCTGCCGTCGCTGGGGCGACCAGACCTACGACGAAATGATGGTTGGATTCTTTGACGTAGCGGTGCGCGCGGATCTCGACAAGTGGAAAGCAATACGTAACTGGGAGTCCAGGCACCAAGGCAGA
>CAWBRH010000049.1:0-8791 GCA_963790945.1 uncultured Acidobacteriota bacterium | reverse complement strand
TAGGTGCCCGCGCTTCGCTAGTCAGCGAAATGGTTTGGGCGCAGTTCACTGACCTTACCAACGGGCACCCGCAAGAGAGCATCGCATAACGGTTGCTGATCTCATCGTTGCGCAGGAGCAAGTACGTTACAGCCTTCATTAACCGCGCGCTTACGGTTTCCCACGTTGACATCTGCAGAAAAATTCGGCGCTTGCTACGTGTTCGTTCCGTTGCGCGCGGCTATAAAATCCAAAAGTTGCAGCGGATAGCTTTGAATGTGCAAAGATTGTGCAAAACAATTTTACGACTACGGGGAGGCTTATCTAGTTCAAAAAATTGGGGTGAGCGACGGGGTTTGAACCCGCGACCCTAGGTGCCACAGACCGATGCTCTACCAGCTGAGCTACGCTCACCGCAGATGCCGCTAGAATACCATGTGTCGCGCGAGGGTTGAACCGTGGATTAGCCTTAAAACGGATGTCTCTATGGGGCGGTTAGGCCTGAGCAGATTCTGATATTTTAGGGCGTCATCTTCTGCATTTTTTGAGCGCGTTTTACCGCCCGCCGCTGTCTGGCATTTAGACGAATTTCACCTGGCGCGCCTGGCATTCGCGAGAGCAGCGGGCAATTCGGACTCTTCGCCAGTTGATCGAAAGCCTCGCTCACTCTTTCATCAGAGATCGGAGATTCCAGAACTGCCTGACGCACCTCCGGCGCCGATGCGATCCGTTCACTTAGGCGATCGAAGGCCTTATCAATTGCGCCTCGCAGTTCAGCGTCGATAAACTCTCGAATTCGAGCGATTTCCCCGGCCACCGCCTCTGCCGTGAACATTCTCACCATTTCCATGATCGAAGCCGAACTATCCGCTTGGCTGGCCACGGAATCCTCGTGAGCCACGACTGGGCGCTCTTCCGGCAGCAACAGCGTCCCGGTGGTGCGCGCTGAGAGGACTGACGCATCCGCCGCCATCCCTGAAGCGCGCCCTGAGTGCTCAACATCAGGCATCGATGCGCTCAGCACAAACTGATTCGGATGGGCGATATTTTCTTCGCTCGCAACCGGAATCACCAGCTCCTCATCCTCCGCACAGGGAAACCAATCCGCGGGCGGCAAATCGATGTCCCACACATTCCCAGCGACTTCGAACTCGATCCCCACATGATAGAGCGCGCGATAAGCCTGAGGGCGCCGCACCCAAATGACGCGCGCCGGAACCACTCGCGGCGGTCGCCGGGGATTCTGATGGCGTACCTCGAGCATGATGGAAGAACTCGGGGCGGGATAGCGAATGCCCTGATACTGGCAGCCGTTGCAATTCACCATTACGGTTTTGGTGGATTCACGGAATGGCTGGCCAAGCGTGTCAGTTCCTTTGACGGTGATCGAGGCGGAATGCATCACTCGCGTGCTGCGACGCTTATCGCGCGCCACCCCCGTTCGAGTCGAGATTCTCCGTCACGTCCGCCTTCCGCCTCCGGTCGGAACCTATTTCGACGCTACCCGGCCCGACAGACGAGGTCAATGGAACGGAGATACAAGTAGTAAGCAGTACCCTTTAGTGCCTGCGCTCTAGCGGCTGTTCAGGAGATTAGCGAGGACGGCGGAACGGAATGGGAGGGGAGTGCCTGGGGCGAGCACCGTACTGCTTGAGTCGAGCGCGCGCCTGATCCGCCCAAGGGCCGGAAGGAGCGTAGCGAAGATAGAGCAGCCACTGTTCTCGAGCGAATCGACGCTCGCCGCGCTTTTCATACGCCAGCGCCAGGTTGAAATGCACGTCGGCATGCGCCGCATCGCTCTTGCTGCGCGACGAAGATGTTCGACGGCTTCGTCAACCTCGCCTAACTCTTCGAGTGTGCAACCGAGATTGTAGCGCGCGATTCCATTCAATGGATCAAGCTCTACCGCGGCGCGAAAGGCAGCGCAAGCGTCGGAGATTTGGCCAGTTTGGTAATAAGCGACGCCAAGGTTGATGTGAGCTTCGATCCAATCGGGCGCCAAGTTGACTATGCGTTCGTAAGTCTCAATCGCTTCCGGGATTGTTTCCGGATCCGCCTCACAATCCAGCGCCATTTCGAAAAGTTGCTCGGGAGTTCGCCCCACCATCGCTCGCAATTTCGCCGGCACTTCCGACGATTCGAAGGGAAATGCCCACTGACGCCGAATCGGGTTGAAGGGCATTGGAGTACCCGGCGGAACAACGAGGACTTCCCGACCGTGTTGCTGGATGCAATGCTCCTGCAGGGGCCTGGGCTCAGAGCCGAACTGTTGCTCGGTGAGCGAAACTGCGAGACGAACGCGGCGGGCGGGAATTTTGCATTCCGTGAGGCGCTTGACTGTGCGGAGCGCGACCAGATCGCCGAAGCTGTAGAACCTTTCGCCCCAGCGAGCGCGCGGGCGAACGAGCTGCAACCGTTCCCAGTAGCGAAGACGGCTCGGCTCAACTCCCAAAATGCGCCCTGCTTCTCTGCGCGTGTAGCGTTGAGTCAAGCCCGGCGTTCCCCTGCGTCCGAAGAATTGTGTCGAGTGATTATGCACCCTCTGTCAATCCGATGCGATGCGCTTTGCTGTGGAAATGTGTGGAAAAGCAACCGGACCCGTGTGGATCGATGTCCCGGACAATAACCAGATGACGACATCGAGTTGCGTGCCTCCAGTGGCTTGCTAGACTTTTAGAGGTACTTGCCCGCCACGATGCCTCTCGACAGTGCAGAACGTCTATATATTGAACGCCAGGTCACCCTGGCGCGGGCCATTCTGGTCGCGCTGGCTCTTGTGGCATTGCTTGAAACCTCACCTGCCCCGGTAAAGCGTTCGGCGGTTATCTTTCTGTCATTTTATTTGGTCGTGCTCGCTGGGAATGGCGCTGGCGGAGCAGTTTTTCAGCGATTGGCACCTGCGGATCCCGCTCACGGCCGATGCTGTGGCGCTGGCGGTATTCCTGTTTCTGACGCCTTCGGTGTCCGCCTTTTGGTTTCTGCTGCTGTTTTCAGTTTTCGCTCTCAGCTCGCGCGGGAATTCGCGGACCATGCTCGTCCTTGTCGCCGCCGCAACGCTCGGAGTAATCGTGCGCGTTGCGAATTCGGTCGCTGAACCGCTCGAGTGGCACAGCCTCCTTCATTGGCTGATGCTTGGGACGGGCACACTGATCTCCGGTCTGGGAATGGGATATCTTGGCGCACGAGAACGCGAGCACCTCGCGCGACAGCAGTTTCTGGAGAAAGTTACCCGCTTGCTCCAATTTGACCGTGGCCTCGCGGAATCGATCCGCCAGGCCCTCGGAGAAATCGCCGTGGCGTTCCGGTGTGAGCAGGCCTGCCTTGCCATCCGCGAAGAAGACCTCGAACGATTGTTCGTGTGGAAAGTCCGCCCAAGTGAGCGCGAACCCAACTCTCCAGAAATGCTGCCGCTTTCAAGGTCCGACACTTTTTTAGCCGACAGCCTTGAGGTCAGCATGTGCTGGGAATTCCGCAATGGCAACGGCGAAGGCTTTGGCTGGGACCGTCGCACCGCCCAGCTGTTTCGGGAGGTGCCCATGCCGCCGAACGCCACGCGTGAAGAGTTTGGTGCCAAGTCGCTGTTGGCGGTTACCATCGAAGCGGGAGGACGCCCGGCCGGGCGAGTTCTGTTGATTAATCCGACCGCGCCAAACGGGGCCCCCAGGCGTTTCTCAAAGGCTGATCTTCGATGGCTCGAGCAAATCGTGCGACACTTGGGGCCGCCACTTGAGAACGTTTTTCTCCTCCGTCACCTCAGGGCGCGGGCTGTGGAAGCCGAGCGAAGCCGCATCTCGCGCGATCTGCACGACGGTATCTTGCAGACGCTCTTGAGCCTCAATATTCAGCTCGGAGTGCTGCGCCAGAAGACGACGCAGACCCCTGAACAAGCCTGCGCTGAGCTTGGGAGCCTGCAGAAGACGGTCCAGCAGGAAAGTGAGGAGTTGCGCCGGTTTGTCACCGATTTGCGGCCCTTGCGCGTGGAAAGCGCCGATATGAGGGAACTGATGCTGGGATTTGCCGAGCGTTTTCGCAACGAACAGGGGATGGAGAGTGGACCTTTCATCGAAGACCGCAATTTGACGCTGCCTGACCGCATTTGCAGGGAGTTGTTCCAGATTTACAGAGAGTCACTACACAACGTAAAAAAGCATGCGAATGCGAGTCACGTCGTGGTAAAACTAGGTCAAGACGAGGCGAAGGTCTTTCTCGTCATAGACGACAACGGCCGAGGGTTTAGCTTTTCTGGGCGATACACAAGCGAAGAACTCGATCGGCTGCGTCTCGGCCCGATTTCGATCAAAGAACGAACAAGAGGCGTCGGGGGAACGCTTACGGTGGAGTCGAATCCCGGGCACGGAGCACGCCTAACCGTTGAAATCCCATTGAGTTGAGATGACGAAAGCAAAACAGGTGATTCGCATCCTGGTGGCGGACGACCATGCCATCTTCCGCGAAGGTCTTCGCAAGCTTCTCGACGCGGCCGAGGAAATTCAGATTGTCGGCGAAGCGTCCAATGGCGTGGAATGCATCAAGATGCTGGCGAAATACAAGCCGGACATCCTGCTGCTCGATCTGCGTATGCCCGAGAAGGATGGTCTTGGCGTCCTCGAGGAGATCAATTTCGACTCGATGCCCACTCGCGTGATCGTTCTTACCGCTGCCGAAGACGATCGCGACGTGGTGCGCGCGATGGACTGGGGCGCGCGGCGTGGCGTGAAGCAATCGGCGAGCGATTTGCTCGTGAAAAGCATCCGCAAAGTGTCCGACGGCGAAATCTGGCTCGATAACCGGATGACGGCGGAAGTGATTGACGCCTTCAAGAAATCCGCTGAATCCGGCCAGCGGCGCGAAAAGCCGTTATTGAGCGACCGCGAGAAGGAAATCGTTCAGCTCGTCGCTCAGGATTTCGCAACCGCGAAATCGGCGAAAAGTTGTTCATCAGCGAGCAGACCGTAAAAAATCACCTGCATAACATCTTTGATAAGCTCGGCGTCTCCGACCGGCTGGAACTCGCACTCTACGCGATTCATCACCGTTTGATCGATCAATCCTGACGGTCACGCGATTCTGAAAATTTTTACCAACTTGCCCTTCCCTCGTTTCGATGCGGTATTCTATTCTCCGGAACAAAAAACGTAATGGCCTCCCCAGCAAGCATCGCGTCCAGCGCCACCGGCCCAAAAAACTATTCGCGAGAAATCGTTCTCCTCACCACTCTGCTCTTGCTGCTTCTTTCCGTCGTGTTCACGGCGTTTGCCGCGCGGATGTATCACAAGAATACCATGTGCTTGGAGATGAGTGGTTTGCGCGGGGCGATCAGGATTTTCGTTCCGGAAATGCCGCGGCGGCGCTTAGTGACTATCGCAACGCCCTCCTTTACTCGCCAGGCAACACGAGTTTTCAATTTCATCTCGCCAAGGCGCTCGCGGCTACAGGACGGAACGACGAGGCGCGGGCCTACCTCGTCACCCTGCTTTCGGATTCTCCTGGAAGCGGCGAGATTAATCTCGAACTGGCCCGAATTGCCGCGCATGGCGGCCCGAAGATGATGCCGGACGCACTCCGCTATTACCATGCTGCGATCTACGGAGTATGGGATACGGACCCGATCGCCGTCCGCTGGCAGGTTCGCAAAGAGTTTTGCGAGTATCTGCTCGACAACAATGCAATGAATCAAGCCGAAGCCGAAATCATTGCCCTCGCTGACAACACAAGCCCGGAGGATTTCTCAGGACAGAAGGCCGCCGGGAATCTGTTACTTCGCGCTCGAATGTGGAGCCGCGCCCTGCAAGAATTTCAGACTTTGTTGTCGCACGACCCGCACGATGAAGATGCTCTGGCCGGTGCAGCGACTGCCGCATTTCAGCTCGACCAGTATGCCCAGGCAGAGGAGTACTTCGAACGCTTGCCCCGCGAAAAGCTTGCTGCTCCTGATTTGGCGAACTTGCATCAGATCTCCAAGGATGTCGTAACCCTGAATCCCTTCGTCCCCAGACTTCCCACAGAAGAACAAGTGAAACGAACAGCAGAGGCACTTGCGCTGGCCCAGGCGCGGGCCACCGCGTGCAAAAACCAACAAGGGAAACTGCCGTCCGTCAGCCCCTCCACCCCGACCCTCGATGCCGCGTTAGCGACAAGCAGCCAAAACGCGGCCGATTGGACGGCTCGAAATCTTCGCAAATATCCTGAACGCATTGAGTCTGCCATGTCGTCGGTCTTTGAGATGGAGGACGCGGCCGCCGGCCAATGCGGGGAGCCGCAAGGCGCTGATTATGCGCTGTGGGTAATCGGCCGCAGCCGAGGTGGTAACCCGCGATGAGTTTGACCACCTCTCCTCCCGCCTCGCCGGATACGGCGCCAGAGCCAGGTTCCCAGAGTTCCAGTTCCTCGATTCGAAGGCTGTGGTCCACATGGCGGTCATGGACTAACCGCATTTTTTCGTTGCGCGAGGATCAGCTGTTTTTGTTCCTCGCTGTTTTGATTGGAATTTTTTCCGGTGTGGCCGTGGTCTGCTTTCGAATGGCCATCGAATGGGTGCACCTGCTTTCTTTCGGTTCATCGATGTTTCCGCCACTGCTCCGCGTTCTGATTGTTCCCACCGCTCGGCGGCCTTGTCATTGCGCTCCTTGTGATTTACGCGTTTCCCGGCGCACGCGGCAGCGGCGTGAATCAGACGAAGGCGGCGGTTTATGTCTCGAATGGATACATTCCATTCAACACTGTCGTCGGCAAATTCCTGATGTGCGCCCTCGCCATCGGCACTGGCCAATCGCTTGGCCCCGAAGACCCCTCGCTGCAAATGGGCGCCGGAATCGCTTCACTTCTCGGCCGGCGGCTTAATCTGTCGCAGGAAAAAGTGCGACTAATCGCCCCCATTGGCGCTGCGGCTGGCCTTGCGGCCGCTTTCAATGCGCCGATCTCCTCGGTGATCTTCGTAATCGAGGAAGTAATCGGCACGTGGAGCGCCGGCGTTCTTGGGGGCGATCGTGCTTGCCGCGGTGTCCGCCGTCGTCACGATGCGCTCATTCATGGGATCGGAGTCGCTCTTTCGCGTCCCGCCGTTTCGTGTAGCGAGTGCCGGCGAACTTCTCGCGTATGTTGTCCTCGGTATTATCGGTGGCTGTGCATCGTTGGCCTTCTTGAAGTGGCTCGCGTATGCCCGCCCGCGAATCCAACGATGGCCCAGCTGGACGCGCTATTTTCAGCCAGCCATTGCCGGACTCATCATCGGTTTCATCGCCATCCGCCTGCCCCCAGGTGATGGGCGCCGGATACACCGTGATCGATCAGGCCCTTTACGGGCAGTTCAGCTGGAAGCTTTTGCTGGTTCCTTGCAGCTCTCAAGATCCTCGCCACTGGGTTGTCTTTTCTCAGCGGGACTCCCGGTGGGATGTTCGCTCCGTCACTCTTCATCGGGGCGATGCTCGGCGGAGCGGTGGGTAGTATCGAACACCATTTTTTCCCGAGCTTGACGGGAACCGTCGGCACGTACGCGCTCGTCGGAATGGGTGTCTTCTTTGCAGGTTTTCTTCGCACGCCGATCACTTCAGTTTTCATGGTGATCGAGGTCTCGGGCAGCTATACCGCTATCCTGCCGATCATGATTGCGAACATGGTCGCCTACCTCATTTCGCGCACTTATCAGAAGGTGCCTTTGTTCGATTTGCTCGGACGCCAGGACGGCTTGTACCTCCCCTCGATCGAAGAGCAGCGGGAGCAGGTGGCGCTGACCGTCGAAGTGGCAATGAAAAGAGAGGGTGCTGTCGTCGCGCTTCCGGATGAGTTGGCCGCTGATCTCGCTGGCCGGGCTGAGGCACAAAATGACGCGCCGATCCTCGTGCGTACGAATCCTGGTCAGTGGTTGCTGCTCGATCGCGAGGAACTTCGCCGCCTCGCGGCCGACGGCGCCATGACCACCAAAGCTGCCGAAGCGAAACCGAGAGGCCCCCTCCCAATCCTCTTCCGCGATCAATCGCTGGAAGATGCGCTGCACGCGGTGGGTGACTGGCCTGCTGTGCCGGTCGTGAGCCGCGCAGACCTCAGCAAGCTCGAAGGGATCGTGACCCTCGCTGATATTCTCCGCGCGTTCCGAAACGCTTCCCTCGAATAAGCACGTTTCTCGATTCCCTTTAAAAACCGGGGCAGTTTTTCTCGTTGTGAATCCTCGCTCATAGTACTTACGTACCGAGATTGGCCTATCGAATTGAGGCTTTAGAGCTATTGGCCCGGATGCTCCTAACCCGCACTCTAGACAGGAACTTAAGAGGCAGGTGTCCTGTGTCATCGAAAGAACGACGTGCAACGCGCCGTTTCCTGATGCGTTTGCCCCTGGTGGTCCGCTGGACCGACGAAAGCGTGGTCGGCGAGGCCTCTACGGAATCTCGTGAAGTGAGCTCCAGGGGGCTCTATTTCCACTTACCAAAGGGTTTGAAGAGCGGCGCACCGGTCGAAATCGTCATGACCCTGCCGCACGAGTTGACACAGGCGGGCCCGGTGAGGGTGCGTTGCCTGGGACGCGTGCTGCGCAGCAGCCCGGAGCATTCCGGGGAGGTGGGAGTGGCTGCCGCGATCGAACGTTACGAATTCATGCGGAACGGCGAATCAGCCGCTTAGCCGCATAACAAGTTCTTACCCAGACCCTGCGGAGATGGGTGAGAAAATGCCGGGCGGTTCGGGTCCCTCAGCCGGTGCCGCCCGGCTATTATTTTGGATATCGCATCCTGCCACGTGAACCTGGGCTATACCAGGGCGAAGCTGCTTTTTGGTGCAACATGCTTGCTGCAGTTGCAGCGACAATTTTTGGCACTTATGC
>CAWBRH010000048.1:0-63401 GCA_963790945.1 uncultured Acidobacteriota bacterium | reverse complement strand
TCGTGCCGTCCTCGTTCATGATTCGCAGAATCACGCCCGAATGATCGCTCGCCCCGAAGCCGCGCCAGATCGATGTACGCTTCCGTCTGCCCAGCTCGCACCAACACGCCGCCATTCCGTGCCCGGCAAAGTATGAACGTGCCCCGGCCGCGCCAAATCCTCCGGCCGTCGTATCGGGGATCGTAATAACAGCGAAATCGTAGTCGCCCGGTCCGCCGCGCTGATTCCTGTTGTCGTTCCGCGCTTGCGTCGATGGGTTCGCAGAACGGAGTGCCGAAGGCGGAGGTGTCTGCGAGGTGAAATTTGCGGCAGGTCGAGGGCGTCGCAGCGCTGCTCGGTGAGCGAGAGGCACATGGAGGCCGCGACCGAATTTGGTCATGAAGTTGATCGCTTCGGGAGTGATGCTGTCGGCGGCCATGGTCGCAGACCGCCTTCAGTTTTCGCGGTCCTTGTCATCGACGAGGACCGACGGCATGCGTCCCTGGCGCATTTCTTCGACGGCTTCTTCGACTGGCGTATGGCTCTTTACGCTCTGTCATTTGTTTTTGCTCGTTCATTTAAATACAGGTTGCGCGAGAGTGGTGAGGGCCGATGACCTGGCCGTCGAATCGCCTTTGCGTCGAATCGCCCTCCGGTGCGATGCGGACTCGTGAATCTTGGCCCCCCTTTTACCGCCGATTAGAAATTCGTATCTGTTGCAAATACGCCGGTTACTCGCAGTTTGAATCGCGGAACCGTACATTAGAAACTCACGGCGCGGGACGTTTCGTCTCCGGCGTGACGCGGGCTTGGCGCGCAAATCTCATACTTCAAGCGTCACGGTAGCACGATGCGGCGACCGATTACAACGAATGTTTCGCGGGCGAGATTTGGTGAAAGGCTAAGCCGGGGCGTCGAAGCGGGATTCGAAGGGCGCGCCGGAGGCGCGGCAGATCGGCCAGTCGAAGGGCGCACGTGAATGAGTGTGACTTTCATCGCCGTGGGGCGATTGTAGTTTTGGCGAGGCCGAGACTGCGCATTCATCGCGCTGATCGAGCCGAGGTGACGGAGACGCCGCGTTCGCGCGCGTACTCGTTCACGGCTGTGTTGACCGAGCTTTGGATGCCGCGACCGCGCCACTGGGATCGACGAAATTGCCGTAACGAACGGCCTCGCCGGGGTGCACGATCCAGGTGACGCCGAAGTCGAGCTCTACGACGCCGCTCGCGAACGAAATCCGACCGTAGCCGGCCGGTTCGCAGACGCGTAGGCGATGGCGAGCACGTCACCGCGCTGGAGGCGCTGTTGCGCTTCGTCGCGCGGGATTTCGCCGAGCGCGGCCACTTGCGGCTTGTCAAGCTGCTCGGTCGAGGACAGCCGCAATCGCGCGTGTAATCTTTGTTTCGATTCTTCTCCTTCGCGTAGGCTCGGGGACTTGCGCGGCAATATCGGTGGCAAAGATTCGATAGACGTGCCAGTAGAGAATTGGGCGGAGGATGTTGCGAGCGCCCAGCAGGAGAAGAACCCAGAAGCCCGCGCCAGCGCAGAACTTCGCCAGTCCGGCGCCACAGGCTGGGGGGCCGACTGTTCATTTGCGCGGGATGATACAGGATTTTTCGCGGGCGGAGGGTGAATTTGGCGACAGGATAGGTCTATAGCGTCAGCGCGACATAAAAATCAAGATGAAGACTACGCATGAGAAGGCTCCGGCCATACCCCCAACGAACAGGCGAGATAACCGCAAAGCCGACACATTGAGATCACTGGGCGACATCAGCAACCTGTTCACGATGAAATAGCCCCTTACCCCTGCGACCGCCGGTATGGAGGCAAGCAAACAGACCACAAAAACGCTGAGAGCTGTTGGGACTAAATGAGGGTTGGGATGCCTCAAGAACGTAACGACAATCAACACCTCCACGATAACAAATTCTGCCAACGCGCCAATCATGACTAACTTTGTGACAAAAGCACTGTAATTATTTCTGGTCATCGATGATCCATTCGACTGCAATTGTTAGATTTGCACCTTCGACCGAACACTACTACAACTCTCTAAATATTCGCCTACCTAAATCAATCTTCATTCGATTGCTAGTGACAGAGACCAACATCTTTAGCTATTTGAGCGACACCCGAGACTATGCCTCCCACTATCCCTCCGATTGTTCCAAATGTTTGGAGCGTCACTCCCAAGGGAGCCAAGATTATGGTGGAGTCAGTCGCCGTCCCGGCGAGGAACGCCGCACCTCCAGCGGCTACCGCGCCCAGCCCAGCGTCTACAAGCTGTGTGCAGATTCCCGGTTTTTGCTGCTGTTGATTCTGCTGGTTTGGGTCGGGCTGCCCCGGATCGGGCTGAGCTGGATCAGGGTCAGTCGGATCGGGGGCAGTCGGATCAGGATCAGTAGGGCCGGGATCACCTGCATTCGGATCGCTCGGTGGATCGGCAGTAGGATCTGGGGCCGGGGCGGTCGGCGGGTCCGCGGGGGGATCCGGTGTGGGCTGGCTCGGTGGATCTTCGGGAGGTGGATCACCGGATTCACAGTTCGCGTGACGTGCTTGGCGAGCGCGGCGAGCGTCATCTGTGCCGTCATCACCGGGAGTGTCCGTATCACACATTCCAGTCGGGTCGATCCTGTTGAGCGGACTATTTCGTACGTATGCGTAACGATTCAAGGACTGCGGGTCGCGGAAACGGACTGCCAAAATGCCCGCCGGGTCGGGAGACGGCCAGCGGCCTTGGATGCCATACTCCCGGGCTGGGAAATCGTAAAGATTCGGAGCAGTGTCCTGGTTCATACCGGTGAATGAAAGCTCGGCCGTTCCTGACTCGGCGTAAGGTTCGCCGAAGGGAGCGTATGCCCCGTCGAAGTACATTGTGCGCGTCGGCGTCGAGGCGAATCGAGAGCTACCGATCCAGTCGGGGTGCCGATAATACGCGAGACCGCTTGAGCTATACACGGCCACTGAGCCGCCGCTAAGAGGCACAAAGGCCTTTTTCAAACTCTGACCAGTCATGAGGGCTAGTTTGCCTCCCGCCGGGCTGTACACGATTTCGGTGTACACGCCGCTGCGGTTTTGTTCTACCATTCGCCCGAGTGCGTCATATGTGAGACCAACTCCGTCAGCTGTCACGGGTCTGCCGTTTGCGTCCCACGCGTATGTATGGAGAAAGTCGTTCGTTACGTTTCCATTCAGATCGTATGTTGGAACCGAGCTGCCGATCATGGTCATGTGATTCGTCACGTAGGAGTACGTTGGCTGGAAGGAACTGGTGCCGCTCTTGCTGATGTTCCCGAACGCGTCGTAGGTAAACGTCTGCGACCAGGGAGCTCCGCAGTTTGCACTTGCTATTCTGGAGAGATCGTCATGCGTGTATGCACAACTTTGATTCCCTCCACTGTAGAAGGGATCGGTGACGACTAAGTCCTCCAACGTTCCAATTGGATTCCAAGTAAGCTGTCCAACTACGGATTGCCCGTTCACGCTGAACTTGTATTGGGTCATGCGATCGGTATTGGGATCGTAGGTAAACGTGTCCCCGTCGGAAGAGCCGAGGTTAACTTGGGTCGCCTCACTCGCGGGGTTGTAATTAGTGCTCAAGACCGGATTCTGCCCTGAAGAAGCAGAAACCGAATACACACGGCCCTCACCATCCACTCCGTAGGTTATGGTCGGCAGGCCGACCAAATTGCTCATCTGGTGCATTAAACCGTTTGGCCAATAGCTAGCAGTCACATGATAGTAGCCGCTCGAATGAGCTGTCGATTGATAGACGTCGCTAGGTTGACCGAGCGCCGTATAGCTGATCCCCAAATCCGTGATCTTAGTGCACGTGACGCAGGTCGCCGTGTAAGCTTCGGCCATTCGAGATTTGGCGTTGACCATCGCAACGCTGTTGACCGTTGCCGAATCGTAGACGAAATACCTATTCGGGGTGCTGCTCTGATACAGACCTGAATAAGTGACGCTAGTAACCCGATGCAAAGCATCGTAAGCGTAGCAGCTAGTATTGCCCACCGCATCCACCTTCTTGACGAGATCACCCTTAGAGGTGCCGCACGTGGAGTCTGAATCGAAGACGTACGTCGTTGTACCGGACTCAGGATTTGCCTCAGATGTCATTCGACCGAGACCGTCATAGACGTAGGTGCGGGTTTGAGTGCTGGCGGATTGAGCGTTTTGAGTCACACTCGTCAAGTCACCCAGCGCATCGTAGCTATATTTGGTCCAGTAACCAGTGGCGGTGGTAGTTTGGCCGCAAGCACCGCTTCCAGCCAAAAGAGTCGTCACTTCACAGACGGATGTGATCCGACCTAAGGAATCGTATTCAAACTGCCTCTGTTTCGTATTTTCACCTGCAGGATGAGGCCCCTCAGTCCTATTCGTGTCGTTCTGCGAGTAGGTGAAACCTACCGTTCGAGAGCCGCTGTCAGTAGTTTGGATCTTGCGCCCGAGAGCATCATAGGTCGTAGCCTTCCCTGGTGCGCTGAAATTTACCGTTCCGGCTGGTCCGGCAAAGGGGAGCGTAGTGCGGTCCGGCCTGCCGTCGCTATCGTAGTCAGTTTCAACCGAATCAAAAGTGGATGAACCTGGAGCCTCTCGAACTTGGGAGAGCGCAAGACGCCCCGACCCGTCGAGGGTGGTAAGCAGATCTTGTGACGAGCTGCTACCGCTGATCGGCGTTGCACTTTCGACTTGGGTAGCCCCCGTGTATGTGAAGCTCGTAACGTCTGAGGCCGCGTCTGTGAGGGACGCCGGTCGCCAGAAATCGGGATCGGAGTAGGCTGCTGTGGTTGTCTTGCTGTTTTCGTCTGTGATAGATAGCTGGACGCCGCCAGCACATTTCCAAGTCATCGATCTTGACAGGCTCAGAGGCTCGCTTACGGACGTAACGAATGAGTTGCCACAAGACGTGCCGCTTCCGTACGCGTATGTAGTTGTGGAACCGTTCACATCCATCGCAGCGCTTAGAGTTCCTGTGTCGTAGTAAGTAAATGTCTTGGTCAGACTCGCCGCGCCTTGCACGAGGTAAGTGATGGTCGTCGCATTGCCTCGGGCGCCACTCACTGCGACGTGTTGTGGGGTTCCAGAAGTTGCGGTTACCCCAGTCTGGTCGTAGCTATATGTCGTTTGAGCCTTGATGTTTCCCGATCCGTCCTTGACAGTGATCGACGCAGGACGGTTCGAAATATTATTTCCGAGTGTCGCGTACGTCGTCAGTGTCTGACGGAGGAGTGAACCCGGCGCTCCGGTGCCGTAATCGTATGCGTCATTCTCAGTAACTAAGCCGAGAATATTATAAAGGGTATTTGTTTTTGATTGTTTGCCTCCAGTCCCTGGCCACTGAACAATGGCTGTTTTTTGTGTAATCGGCTGACCGATTGCTGTCGTGTTGCAGTTTGTTGCGTTGCCGTTGTAGCACGTAAGCACTGTCTTGAGGAGGGTCCCTGAAGTCGAGCCTTGATAGACCTGCTTTTCCGTCACATATATACCTTGAAAATCCATCACGGTCGCGTTGCCTTGAGGATCGGTGATGTTAGTAGTCCAAGCGGTGCCAGACTCCGAATGAGCATACGTCCATGTCCCGTCGGGTGTCTGACGCGTTAGAGTGGCCGCGCTCCCATCAGCACAGACAATTCCATTGTTACTACCGCTGTACGAATAGGTGATCGTGCCGCCTGTGGGCAAGGTTATCGAATGGATTCGGCCAGTGGTGTAGCCGGTGTTACCGGGTGTCGCCTCATAGTTGATTGAGTAAGATGTTCCGTTGGGGAGGCTCACACTATTGACGAGAGAAACTGCGTTTTGGGCGTACTCCGAGATTCCGCTGCATTGGAAGTTAGTCTTGATGTTGTATTGCATATAATTTAAGACTACCGCAGCAGTCGAATTATTCGGGGCGGTGTATTGGAATTGAAGCGGGCTTGTATTGCTTCCCTGACCAGCCACCGTAAGCGCAGTCGTCCCAAGCGTGTCAGTAAAGGTGGAACCTGAAACGGTGATTTGGTTGCCGTTGCGGTCAGTTGCGGTCGCCGATCCCGATGAGCTATTCAAAGGCGGAATGATTGTTTGTCCAGCGCGCGTGAAAATGTTGCCTAAGCCGACCCCAGCCTGAATCGTATATCCCGATCCATCTGTGGCAGCCACGGTCGCTTCGGTGCCGTTGCAGCCTCCCAGAACACCGGTGACAAAGGAATGGATTGCTCCGAAGCTATCGTGATATACGAAATTTAGGGCCGTTGGCGCGGACCACTTTTGTTGCCCATCAAAGCATTCAGTTTGGCTCGCAAAGTAAGTTACATAGCCAGTGGATATCTGTGTTTGCCCCGCCCAACCGAAATTCGCGACGGGCGTCCATACCTGACTGCCACTGGTTCCTACTGGATACCAGACAGAACTGTCGTAGACGATCGTGTAGTTGAAAGGCATACCTCGCCCGGCTTTACTGACCACAGGTATTGCGAAATGCGTATTCAGGTTGGCCAGATTCACGGTGTCAAACGGACCTCCACCGAAGCTGCCGAAGGGAGGTGTGCCAGTGGCTACCTGAGCGTTTGCTGGTTGCAATAAAACTAGAGCTGCAACGAACAGACTGAAAACATACGCTCGAATTCTCACGGTCGCTCCTCCGCAGATCACTGAACTTGAAAAATGCTCGAAGTTATTCCCGAATTAAATGTGGCGCCGGTGATAGTCAGGTCGAAATTCAGGATATTCTGGAGATATTTTTGAATGTGGAACGGAATGTGCGCGCCGTTCACGACGCGATAGTCTGAGTAAGTGATTTCGACAGGAATTCGAACATTCGTGTCATCGTCGGGGTAAACGTTGAAGCGAATATCTACTGGCAAAAGAGACTGTGCGTCCAGGTAGGCATCGATCTGGCTCCATCCGGCGATCATCGCAACGGGGTTGCCCGATTGATCGTAGGCGAGTCTTGAAGCGCGGATGTGCTGAACTGATGTACCACTTAATGACTCGAGGCCAACATAGGCCAAATGAACGTTCCCACTGAAGCTAAATGCGGTAAAGAATATGGGAAAGAACCAAGCGGCGTCGGTCCAACAATTCTGTTGCGCCATCAAGTGTGTTGCACTATCAGCGCTGGTCCAGAAACCGACAGGCACTCCGGACGAGGTCGTGCGGACCTCAGAGGCGTTGGAGAGTTGGCGATCAATTCGGGCATTGTCGGTCCCCATCGCTTTGAGTGTGACGGGCGAAGTCTCAGTGAGAGAACCAGCAATGTGGGTTTCTGTTCCCGTCAAGGCCACGTCCTGAATTGAAGCTCCACCGGTCATTGCGGCAATGGCTTGCGACGCAAGCGCTAGAGCCTGCGGATCGCTCGCCGTCTGACTCGTCGCTTTAGTTTGACTATGAGCAGGCTGAGCTGCTTGGATGATAAGAAGCGAGAAGGCTAACACTCTCAACAGCGCTGTACGTTTCATAGTGTTCTCCCAGAAAGGCTTGACGCCACCACTCCGGCGTAGCAGATGCGGCTGCACAATTGACTAAGATCGGTATAGACGAAAGATTTCGAGAAAAACTAGAAGGTGCTTCATCCATTGCGACAACGGAATCTTATGGGAAGGAAAATCGAGGCCCGGAACAGCGCGATGCCGGAATGCATAAGCGCCTCCAGAAACTAAACGTCGCGGCGTATATATCCGTATTACTACGATGCTGTCAAGTGAATATTCGTAGAAATACGTATCGTGGAATTACTAGAGTGAAGCTTCCCACCGATTTTAGGGCTGGGACTGCATCGCTCACCGGCGGCTACAGTGGGCGCAGGCTGAAGCCTACGCTACTGGAGGCAAATTATTTGCCGCGGAGTAGGAGGATTACGTCGAGGAGGACGAGGACGGCGACGACTACTTCGAGGGCGAACATGCGGCGCTCGTTGAATTGGGCGACCATGAAGTCGTAGAGTTCGCCGGCGGTTTTGAGTTTTTCGCTGACGAGGGTTTTGTAGTCGTTGACGCCGATTTTTGCGGAGCTGAGGGCGTAGACGCGGGCGTAGTAGGTGTCGGAGATGAATTTTACGGCGTATTCGGTGCGCTCGGTGAGATCCATGATGTCGAGGCGGATGCGATTGAGGCGGCCGGCGCGGCGGGCGAGTCGCCAGCTGGCGAGGAAACTTTCGTGGCCTTCGAGGGAGCTGTAGACGTTGGAGAGCAGAGTGGTGAGGAGCTCGTCGTAGTAGCGGAATTCGAGCAGCTGCGTGTTGGCGTATTCGAGGAGATCGATAGCGGCGGGGGTGGCGTCGGGCTTGTCGTACACGAGAGCGGCTGCCCAGCCGACTACGACTAGATCGCTCGGATAGTAGGAGAGGGCGGAGCGGACGATTTCGTCGCGTTCTGAGGCGGCGAGAGGCATGAGTTCGCCGCGGACGAGTTGGGTGATCTGGTCGGCGTAGGATTGGAGCATTTCGACGCCGGTGGCGGGGTGGCCGTCGGGGTGCTGGGCGGATTCGATGTCGATGACGAGGTAGTCTTCGTCGAGCCATTTTTCTGAGGGCTTGATGAGGACGGGGCGGAAGCGGTCGAGGCGGGCGCGCAGGAGATTTTCGGCGGCTTGCTCGACTTCAGGAGCGTTCATCCAGCGATACGTTTGGACGCAGAGGGAATTGAAATCGCATTTGAATTCGGTGGCGAGTTCGATGTCTACCACGCCGAACCAGTAGTATTTGATTCGAGCTTCGAGTTTTTCGCCGGTAGAGAGCGTGACCGGGCCCACGGATTCGACGATGGGGGCGTGCTGCTGCGTTTGCGCGTATTCGGGGCTGCGGTGGGCGAAGGCTGGGGAGCGCGGGGCGGCTTCGGGGCCGAGGATGACGCGCAGTTTTTCCATTTCGATGGCTTCGGCGACGTCGAAGAAGCTGAGGATGCGAAGGAAACCTTGCAGGATCATTGGCGAGACGCGGCCCTCCGGAAAGTCTGGTGCGACAGCTGAGGGTTAATCGTACACCATGGGTGCCGGCGGGGAATCATGCGGCTGTGGCGAATCTCAAATTTCGGAATTTCGCGGATTTCAGATGAGGCAGAGGCGGAGTGGGATTGAAAGTTGGGCGGAGATTGGGAATTGCGTGGCCGAGTAGGGAATTCAGGTGAGGCAGACGAAGCACAGGAACGTTAGCGTGGAGTTGGCAGGGTCGCTTGGGGTTGCTGCGGCGAAAAACGCACAGGCAGGAGTGTGCCTGTGCCACTGGGGGATGGACACATTCGAGTGCGGTTGCTACAATTGTTATAACAGAGAGGTGGCCAGTGCTGGAACTTAAGGTTCGCAAAATCGGGAACTCGCTTGGAGTGGTCTTGCCGAAAGAGGCTGTGAGCCGGTTGAAAGCGGATGAGGGCGACCGGTTGTTTCTGATTGAGGGGGCGGAAGGGGCTTACCAACTGACGGCGTACGATCCGGCTTTTGAAAAGAAAATGAAGAAGGCTGAGGATATCGTTCGGCGCTACCGCAATACTCTACATGTGCTGGCTAAGTGAAAGAGCCGGTCTGGATCGACGAGCGCGATGCAGTGGCGTTGCACGATCGCCTGCTTGCGCTCGAAGGCGGGGCGGCGGGTCTGCGCGATAAGGGCTTGCTGCAATCCGCGCTCGCCCGGCCGCAGCAGCTGCGAGCTTATCAGGCTGGAGCGGACGTGATTCAGATGGCGGCAGCTTATACGGTTGGGATTGTCCGGGATCATCCATTCGTTGATGGGAACAAACGCACCGGTTTTGTGGTGGGCGTGCTGTTTCTCGAACTGAACGGGTATCGTTTTGTGGCGTCTGAAGAGGACGCTGCGCAAGCGGTGTTGAGTCTTGCTGCGGGGAGGCTTGAAGAAGGCGCGTTCGCAGCTTGGATGCGGGCGAATGTGAAGCGGGGGCGGGCAGGATAGTCCGAGGCATGGATGTTTAGGATTGCTGGGGTGGCGGATGCGCGGTGGTGGCTTGTTCGGGCACGGCATGCCGTGCCCCTACTGAAAAAATATTGCGTTAGGCGCGGACTTCCCAGGTGTCGCCTGCGCGGAGTAGCTTGGCCAGGTTGCCTTTGCCCTTTTTGGCTTGGACGTCGCGGATTTGCTGGGTGATTACGTCTTCGTAGCGCGGGACGTCGTTCCATGAGCGCAGGACACCGATGGGAGTGGGGAAGCCGGGGCGCTGTTCCATGTGGCTGAGCATGAAGGCGTACGCGGCGCGGGGGTGGTGCTCGTCGTGGACGAGCAGATCTTTTTCGGTGAGGCCGTTGCCGTTGCCGAGGTGGACGACTTCTAGATCGAAGCCGTTCATGCGGATGCCTTTATCGCGATTCTTTCCGAAGATGAGCGGCTTGCCGTGCTCGAGGTAGACGATTTGCTCGCTGCGAGCGTCTTTTTCGGTGAGAGTTTCCCATGCTCCGTCGTTGAAGATGTTGCAATTCTGCAAAATTTCGATGTAGGCAGCGCCTTTGTGCGCGGCGGCTTTCTTGAGAATTTCTTTCAGGTGCTGCTGGAAGATGTCGACGGTGCGGGCTACGAACGTGGCTTCCGAGCCGATGGCGAGCGAGATGGGATTAAAGGGGCGGTCGGCGGTGCCGTAGGGAGTTGACTTCGTTTTCTTGCCGATTTCGGATGTGGGCGAATACTGGCCTTTGGTGAGGCCGTAAATTTTGTTGTTGAACATGAGGACTTTGAGGCCGACGTTGCGGCGCAGCATGTGGATGGTGTGATTGCCGCCGATGGAGAGCGAGTCGCCGTCACCGGTGGCGATCCAGACGTCTAGATCGGGGCGCGTGAGCTTTACGCCGGTGGCGATGGCGGGTGCGCGGCCGTGGATCGTGTGAAAGCCGTAGGTGTTCATGTAATAGGGGAAGCGGCTGGAGCAGCCGATGCCGGAGATGAAGACGAATTTTTCGCGCGGGACGCCGAGTTCGGCGAAGACGGCTTGGGTGGCGGCGAGGATGGCGTAGTCGCCGCAGCCTGGGCACCAGCGGACTTCCTGGTCGGTTTGGAAATCTTTTTTGGTGTAGACGGGTAAAGTGGCCGTTGTCATTTTACGTTTCCTCTTTGGACCTCAGCGGCTAAAGCCGCTTCATTTCTTCGTTGGTTGCGGCACGGTTGAAACCGTGCCCTGACGTAACCAACTTCATATTCCGCACAAGCAAAACGCCTTGACGCAAAACCTTACTCCAAGATTTCGTCGATCTTTTGCTCGATCTCGGATTGCTTGAAGGGCTTACCTTGAATTTTGTTATAGCCCTGGGCGTCGACCAAAAATTTGGCGCGCAAGATCATCACAAGCTGGCCCATGTTCATCTCGGGGACTAGAACGTGCTTGTAGCGCTTCAGGACGTCACCTAGATTGCGCGGAAGCGGATTCAGATGGCGCAGATGAACATGGCCTACGGACTGTCCTTTATCACGCGCGGTTTTTAGCGCGGCCGTAATTGGGCCGTGCGTTGAGCCCCAGGCTACGATGAGGAGATCGCCTGATTGATCGCCCGCGGGAACGGCGTCGGGAATATCGTCGGCGACGGCTTCCACCTTTGCTGCGCGCAGACGAACCATGCGCTCGTGATTGAGCGGGTCGTAGTTGATGTTGCCGGTGACGTCCTGTTTTTCGATGCCGCCGACGCGATGCTCGAGACCGGGAGTGCCGGGAATGGCCCACGGACGCGCGAGAGTAGTGGGATCGCGGCGATACGGATGGAAATTCTCCGTGTTTGTTTCGAAATGCACCGGAATTTCTGGGAGCTCGGAGACATCTGGAATTTTCCATGGCTCAGCGCCGTTGGCGAGATAGCCGTCAGAGAGAATGATGACGGGAACCATGTACTTGATGGCGATGCGGCTGGCTTCGAGCGCGACCCAGAAGCAATCGCCTGGAGACGAAGGAGCGACTACCGGAATTGGAGCTTCGGAGTTTCTGCCGAAGAGCGCTTGTAGAAGATCGGCTTGTTCAGTTTTTGTTGGAAGGCCGGTCGAGGGGCCGCCGCGCTGGATGTCGCAGACAACGAGCGGGAGTTCGACGGCAACGGCGAGGCCAAGAGCTTCGGTCTTGAGGGCCATGCCGGGGCCGGAGGTAGTGGTGATTCCGAGTGCACCAGTGTAAGCCGCGCCGATAGCCGAAGTGACGGCGGCTATTTCGTCCTCGGCTTGAAAGGTGATCACGCCGAAATCTTTGTACTGCGAAAGCTCATGGAGAATGTCAGATGCCGGCGTGATGGGATACGAGCCGAGGAAAAGCGGGATGCCGGCTTTGTCGGACGCAGCGACAAAACCCATCGCGAGAGCGGCATTACCGCTGATGTTGCGATACGTACCCGGCGAAAGTTTTGCGGGCGGAATTTCGTAGCTGATCTGAAACGCTTCGGTGGCTTCGCAGTAGCTGTAGCCGGCCTGCATCGCCAGACGATTGGCAGCGACGAGTTGCGGCTTGCCCTTGAATTTGTCCTCGAGGTAGCGGAGGGTGGGGTCCATGGAGCGGTTGTAGAGCCAGTAGCACATGCCCAACGCGAAGAAATTCTTGCAGCGGTCCATGCTCTTGGCATCGAGGCCGAGTTCTTTGAGAGCGGCGCGGGTGAGCTTGGTGAGTTCAACGGCGAACAGGCGGTAGCCGTCAAGCGAGTGGTCCTCGAGAGGGCTGACTGCGATCTGCGCCTTGCGGAGGTCGTTCTCTTTGAAATTGTCGAGATTAACGATCAGGATTCCGTTGGTGCGCAGATCGGGCAAATTCATTTTGAGCGCGGCGGGATTCATGGCGACGAGGACGTCGACGGCATCGCCGGGCGTATAGACGTCGCTCGAAGAAAAATGAACCTGGAAGCCGCTGACGCCGGGAAGAGTGCCGGCAGGGGCGCGGATTTCAGCGGGGAAGTCCGGAAACGTGGCCAGGTCGTTGCCATAGAGTGCTGCGGTATTGGTGAACTGACTGCCGGTGATTTGCATACCGTCGCCGGAGTCGCCGCAGAAACGGATGCAGGCCTTATCAATTACTTCGCGCTTTCGGCGCGGTACTTCCGTTATGGTCGTTGACATAAATTCTTAGAATCCCCAGTCATGGATGAGGCAAACGGCAGAGGGATATAGACCCTTTCTTCCCAAGTGCAACCGGCAGGTGCCGGGTTTATCGCCCCGATTGGAAATCGTAGCACAGCGGGACGAAGAGGGTGATGAAAATCCGAGTCGTAGCGTGACTTTATGAACATCGGAAGCATGCTAATGAATGAGATGCGGAAATTCTGTGACGCGTATACCTTGCGTGGGTGACGGGCGACACAACAGGGAAGGGCAGAGCCATCGGCAATTGATTTAAGAGTTGTTTTCTGGGCGCGAGTTGTTGACACTTGTCGCGCAGCACCAGCCGCTGTTCGTCCCACTCGGACGCAATCCAAAACTCCCCGAAGGAGAAGAGATGAATTTCGTGCGTTTTTGCCTGGCAGTAGGAGTGTTGTCGTTTGTGGCTTCGCTCGCGCGTGCCGATACGCTGGTGCTTAAGAATGGAGATCATTTGACGGGTACGGTGGTCAGTTCCGATGGAAAAGAACTGACGTTTAAGACCGATTTCGCCGGCGAGATCAAAGTGAAATGGCCGACGATTGCCGAGGTGAAATCCGAGAAGCCTTTGTATGTGGTGATGCCGGACAAAAAGACGGTGAGCGGGGATGTGACGACCGAGGGCGGGAACCTCGTGGTGCATACGAGAGACTCGGGAGCCCTTCCAGTGCCGTACGCGAATGTGACGGCGATCCGTTCAGAGCAAGAGCAGGCGGCGTATGAGAAGAGCCTGCATCCCGGGCTTCTGGAGGATTGGAAGGGAGGCGCCAGCATCGGATTCGCGCTGGCTCGCGGGAACAGCGAAACGACCAACCTGACCACCGGATTTACGGCGGATCGGAAAACTCTACACGATGAGATTACGCTCTACTTCACTTCTCTTTATTCAAGCAACGACCTGCCGGGCGGAGGCACGACGGCGAATTCGATTGTGGCGGGAGCGCGTTACGATCGAAATTTGACCAAACGGATTTTCGCTTTTGGTTCCGCGGATTATACCCACAATGAGTTGCAAGGCCTCAACCTGCGCTCGATCTACTCGGGCGGTCTCGGCTATCACCTGATCAGCACTGACAGGACCAGTTTGGATTTGCTCGGCGGCCTGAACTACACACGTGAGACGTATAGCGGCACGACCGAAGGCGAGGGAATGGGCACGGAGCGGAACCTGGCGGGAGTTACGACGGGTGAAACTTTCACGCGCAAGTTTGGTTCGACGACGGTGGTGACGGAGCAGTTTTATTTCTATCCCGACCTGACGAATACGGGGCAGTACCGGTTTGCGCTGGATGCGGCCTCGGTGACGAAGATTAATAAATGGCTGGGATTGCAATTGTCGATCAGCGATCGGTACGTGAGCAATCCGCCGATTGTAGGGACGAAATCGAACGACGTGATTTTCTCGACGGGGATTAATTTCGCGTTCACACATTAGAAGCAAGCGAGCTTGAGAAACCGCCAATCGGAGGGAGCGAATGAATAGCTCCGGCGCGAGCTGAATCTCTGCGAGCAGCTCGCGCATCCGCCGCGGCAGCGCGCAAAAACTACGGGTTGGCTGAGAGAGGGCTGTCGGCGATTACGTCGAGAGTGCTTTCCTTCACGAGATAGGCGTCCGCTTTGATGGAGTCTGCTGAGCCGTTGTGCGTGAAGGTAGCTGAGCCTACTTCGTCGACGGGCATGCTGATGTCTTTTCCAGGGCCGACGACTTTGTAAATGCTGCCGCCCGGCGGAATCGTGAAGCGGATCGAAACTGCTTTCAGTGAGATTCCAGACACGGGGGATACGACGAGCACGCCGGCGATGTCGTGATCCGAGGTATTCGTAAAGCAATAGGATTCTTTGGGCGCGTGGATGCTCTGGTCAGTATCTACCATGAAGATTTTGAAATCGCTGAACGTGAGTGTTCGATAGAAGCGGCGTTCGCGGCCGTCGAAATATACTTCGACGGATTGTGGGAGCCAGAGCTGCTGTTTGTGCGAGTGAAAGCTAACGGAACCGTAGTTGATAATTTCCAGCTGCTTCTTGAGGCCGACGGCGGGAATCGGTTTTACAAGCTCTGATTCGAGCCCGAGAATCTGGTACGTGGCGGCGTCGATCCAGGCGCGTCCTTTTAAGATCGAAGGGATAGAAACCATTGAAGGTGCGATAGCCGCCGATGCGGCTGGGGCGATCTTCGCGCTGGATGAAATAGACCTGCCAAGCCGGACGACCTTTCCGATTTCCCAAGCCCTCACATTTAAAGTTGTAGTCTGAAGCCAGCAGAGGATGAAAGAGCAAGGCCACGGCCGGAACGCCTTCGGTGGCGATACCTCCGGGGAAGCGGCTGCGGTCGAGGCTTCCGTTGCGGTATTCATCCAAGCTGAATAAGCCATTCGCAGTGTTATTGACAACGGCGATGTATTCGAACGTACGGGATTGAGGCGGCAGGCGGTGGCCTTCAAAGTTGATTGCATAGTGCTCGACATGCTCGGTGGCGCTGAATTTCTGAAGATTCGCGACGAATTCCTTTGTTCGTTCACTGACGCCGGCTAACACGACGGGCAAGTCACACGATACACCAGCGGCAACTTCCGGTTTGGTGGCGTCGACGCCGGGAGGAACCCATTCGAGGGGGGCTCGAAGGTTTCCGCAGGGGCTGCTGCGATGTTCGTCCGGCTTATTACTTCGTTCGTGGCCGAGACTGGTTTCGGGCCAGGAGGTTGTGCGCCGGCGGATGCGAGATCCGGCTTCATGATCAGAAACAGCGTCTGCGCGCTCTTGCCGGATTCAATATCAATCATTTGTTTCACCGGGGAGAAACCGGGAGCGGACGCTTCAATCGAGTAGGTGCCGGGCGGGAGGGCAGAGTAGACGGTTTCACCCTCGGATGCCGATTTCGCGCCCGATAGCTCTGAACCCGCATGCGTAACGACGCGCAGATTGGCGATTCCAGCGAAAGGTGAGTCGTCCTGGGTTCGGATGCGGATGCTCAGCGTCGCCGTGCCGACGGGAGCACTCGGTGCACTGGCGGAGGATTCTGCGGGCTGCCCAGGAGCAACGGTATTCTTCTCCGACAGCGCTGGGCGAGCAGGATCCGGATTCTTGACTGAATCCGGCTGCGAAGGTCGTGCGCTAGGTAACGCGTTCGGGGCGGGGGACACCTTGTCTTTAGTTGGGGAATCGGCCGGGACGGCAGTATCCGGTCTAGCCTTTTTGACCTCCTGCGCGTTCTGAGATGCGCGGAGGATGGATGGCGACAGTTGGAGGGCTAACAGTGGGACGAAAATGAGACCGAGACGCCGGGGCACCGGGACCTCCACTACCTGCCGCAATATCCGACTGAATGGTGCACTTCGACTCGGTTTTGTTACAGCCGAATCGCGAAATCCATTGTTTGTCCCTGCAGGAAATACGAAAACCCAACCGGGTTGGCGGACTCATAACCAACCCGAAAGCCACGCTGGAGGAAATTTAACTCCGAATGGGCGCGATATGCAATCTCGAAGATGAAAGACGCAAAGCGCCGCGACTGGACTTACTACTTACCGCGCTTGATTACCGCCGCAGCTTTGATTCTCGCGAGATGCACCGCTGAAAAGCCGCCTGCAGTTGTCATGCAGTCAAGGCTGGGTTTAGCCCCACAAAAAGGACAGGTTATGGACAGAGGGCTGGCAGGCAGAACCTCAGGGATATTGCCCTTTATCACGAGTGCACGATGACAGATGGGCACGGCAATAGATATGAGTTACTTGAAGGACAGATGGGCGACCTGTACTTCAAGGTAAGTCACTACCTGTCTTAGAGTACTATTGACTTTCGCTTTTAGTTCGCCTACTTTCGCTATGCTGCTAAAAGGCCCCTGGGGGTAGCGATGACGTTAACGAAGAGGCAAAAAGAAGTTCTCAACTACCTTGTTGCGTTCATGAACAAGAACGGCTATTCGCCGAGCTTTGAAGAGATTGCGCGCGCCTTGAAGCTGACGTCACTCGCGACCGTTCACAAGCATCTCTCGACGCTGGAAAAGAAGAACTACATACGGCGGGGCTACAACCAGAGCCGGTCGATCGAGGTGGTGCAGCTTCCGAAACCGGTTCGCGAACAGGTGCTGGATCGCCATGTGATTGAGTTGCCGCTGGCGGGAAGGATCGCGGCGGGAAGTCCGCTGGAAGCCGTGGAAGATAAGGAGACGATTTCGCTGGCCGATTTTGCGCGCGGGCAGAACACGTTTGTGCTGCAGGTGAAGGGCGAATCGATGCGCGAGGATCACATTCTCGACGGCGATTTCATCGTGGTGGAGCAGACGCAGGTGGCGAATCCGGGCGAGATTGTGGTGGCGCTGGTGGGAGAAGATGAAGCGACGGTGAAGCGATTCTATCGCGAGCCGGGCGGGAAGATTCGTTTGCAGCCGGCAAATTCGCAGATGTCGCCTATTCTCGTGGCAGCCGCGGACGTGAGGATTCAGGGACGCGTGGTGGGCGTGTTGCGGAAGTATTAGCTTCGTCCGAATAATAATTCAGTCAGATTTTCAGGTTCACGGTCTGTATTTTCCTCTTCCAGATTTTCGTGCAATGTTTGAGTTGGCTCTCCGAACACAGTTGTTTCAATTTGGGTTGCCATTCTTTGCCTGCGGGACTACATTCGGAACTCCCAGCCATTCTATTTTCAGCGAGACCAGGCCCAAGGAGGGTAAATGTGGGGAGATAAAAAAACGGAGACTCCGGCAAAGACTCCGCTCCCGCAGCAGTCCAAGCCTTCGACAACATCCGCAACACCAATTACCGGGGAGGTAAAAACAATGGCACCACTTGATTCTCCATATCCTGCGACGACGTCGAGCGGCGGCACGGCTCGTCTGGGAGCAAGTCTGCACGTGAAGGGCGAGATTACCGGCAACGAAGATCTCCATATAGACGGCACGGTCGAAGGTCTTGTTCATCTCGAGGACCGGAAGCTGACGATCGGGGCCAGCGCGAAAGTGACGGCCGACATCATTGCGCGCGAAGTAGCGGTGTTTGGAAACGTGAAGGGTAATCTGCGAGCGCGCGACCGCATCGAGATCAAGAAGGACGGTTCGGTGGTCGGAGATTTGACGACCGCGCGGATCATGATCGAAGACGGCGCGTACTTTAAGGGCTCGATCGAGATCGATAAGACTGGCGACGCGTCGTCCAGCAGCGACAGCGATCTGGACAAGCCGGCTTATACGCGCTCGATGCGAACGGCTTCGAGCAGTTCGTCAGACTAACGATTGCGGCGGCCGGTTCGGCGGAGCCGGCTGACTACTCTTGAGCCCGGGGCGGGCCAGAAGGTGTGGCTCGCCAGCCGGTCTCTGGTGCTTTTGGTTCTTCTGCTTCCTCTGGTGAATTTTCTGCGCGAGTATTTTCTGCAGACATTATTTCTCGCAGCCGTTATATTTCCTTCACAAGTTAAGTATCTGAATACAACTGATGCTGGCAGGGCGACTTCAAAGGTGGTATTACCGCGAGTCGCTGAGCGCGCGCGAGGGGGTGTGCCGATGAATAGAACGGCCGGAATTGTCTGTGTGACGATGCTCTGCGCAGCGCTGGCGGCATGTGGTGGAGGAGGCGGCAAGAGCGGTAGTCAAACACTCACCGTTGCTCAAACGACTCTTTCTTTCTCAGCTTTATTCGGCATCGCGAACGATCCTGCTCCCGCAATGGTGAACGTGACGAACTCAGGCACAGGCGGTGCGCTCAATTTCACAGCGACCAGCGATTCGAGCTGGCTGATGGTGGCGCCGGCAAGCGGAACGACGCCCGGGACATTAACAATCACAGCTGTGCTGGGCAGCCTGGCGGTTGGTACTTATACGGGCCACATCACTGTGACCGCGACAGGCGCCCAGGGATCGCCCGCGACAATCACCGTGACGTTCATGGTGAATCCGCAAGCTGCAAACACTCCTTTCTGGCCGCAGTGGGGAAGCAATCCCCAGCACACCGGTATGGTGAGCGTCGCCGGGCAGGGCTTGGCGAATAAGCTGGCGGATATTATTTACGATCCGTTCGCCGCACAGGAGAAAGCGGAATTCGGAGGCGAGCTTGTGGTTCACCTCCAGACTCCGGTGATAGACGGGAATGACGTGTACATGGTGCAGAAGACCGGAGCGTACAACTCGTGCAGTCCGGTGGGGAGCTGGCAGAACGGAGCGGCGTGCGGGCCGAACACCTGGAATTCAATGATCTGGAACGAGCGGCGGTATACCTGGATCAACGGACAATTGGCGACGATCTGGACGTTTCAAAGCGACTGGGTTCCGGAGCCAAACGCGGCGAACTTCAACGCAGGGGCAGGCGGGCTTCAGGGATGGGAGCCGGTGTTTCACCCGATCGAGGCGAACAATTTCATTTACGTGCCTGGCGCGGCCGGAACTGTTTGGAAAGTGGATAAGACGGCGGGAACGAGCACATCACATATCAACCCTTTCAGCGGTGTGAACGGAGTTACGTCGGCGAACACGTTCGTTTCGGGGCCGCTTTCGGCGGATTCGAGCGGGAACATTTATTACAACGTGGTCCAACTCAACGTGACGGGTGGCAGTCCGTGGAATTCAAATGACGTCGCAAACGCGTGGCTGGTGAAGATCACGCCGGGCGATTCCGCAACGAAGGTGACATACGCCACGCTGGTGCCGAATGCGCCGCCCGGCAATTCGATGTCTTGCCCGGGTACATTCGCATCGCTGCCTAATGCGGGAACGACTCTTCCGTGGCCGCCCAGTTCGGGTTCCACTCCGCCGTTCTTTCCGGGCGCGTGCGGATCGCAGCGGCCGGGCATTAACATCGCTCCGGCGATTGGGGCTGACGGCACCATTTACACGGGAAGTCGAGCGCATTTTGACGCGATGGTCAGTTATCTGGTGGCGGTGAATTCGAATCTGACGCCAAAATGGGCTGCGTCGCTGCAAAATGTTTTGAACGATGGCTGTGGGGTGCTTGTTCCTATTGGGCCGACGACCGGAACTCCGAACGCCTGCCGGCTGGGAACCACGATGGGAGTGGATCCGACGACAAATGCCATGGGGTCCGGATCGATCGTGGATCAGGCGTCGTCCTCGCCGACCGCCCTGCCGGACGGGTCGGTGGTTTTTGGCGCGCTCGATAATTACAACGCTGAGCGTGGACATTTATTCCATTTCGATTCGGCGGGGAATTTCTTGAACGCGTTCTCTTTCGGATGGGACTCGACGCCGGGCGTGTGGGTGCACGGGCAGACCTATTCAATCGTGATCAAAGACAATCATTACGATGCGCCGCAGTATTGCTTCTTTAATAGTCCGGTCTGTCAGTCGTTGCCACCCGGTCCCTATTACATTACGCAGCTTGATCCCAACATGAATGTCGAATGGCAGTTTCAGAGCACGACGATCGACGGGAATCATCCTAACGGCTACGAGTGGTGTATCAACATGCCGGCGATCGATTCGAGCGGCAATGTGTATGTGAATAGCGAGGATGGGAACATCTACGTGTTGCCGCAGGGACATTCAGGAATCTTCACGACTCCTGGAGGCAAGATGTTTCTGAACATCGCGCTCGGAGCTGCATATACGCCGCTATCGATCGGGCCGGACGGCAAGCTGTACACGCAAAACAATGGGCACTTGTTTGTTGTAGGGAACTAGCGTTCCGCGCACGCCACATCCTGTTCATTTCTGTAAGTTGTTTGATATTACATCACAACATTGTTACAATGTAGCAATGCGAGCTGCTGCCAAGGCGAGTGTCAAGGTCGCCGACGAAGTGTGGATCGCCGTCGCCCTCCTTCATCGCGAACAGCCGGGCGAGCCTGATTTCTCGATCGAGGAAATTGTCGCTCGGGCGCGCCGAGAAGCGTTGACCGGCGAGCTGAGGCCAGGCGTATATGTGCACGTGGTCCAGCATTGCGTTGCGAATCGTCCGCCAAATCCCGCCCGCTATCGGATGATTATGGAGACCGCGCCGGGGCGCAGGCGCCTATTTCGCCAGGGCGATTCATACCATCCTGAACGAGAGGGCAGCAAAACGATCCCCAGTTTGGAAACCTTGCCGCACAGATATGCCAGCTTGATGAAGTGGTATGAGGATTGGAGTGTGACGACGAGGAAGCAGGTGAATCGCGAAGATCCTCTGCTTGCCCTTCGAGGATCGGGTAAGCGCGTTTGGGCGGATGAACACGCAGACGAGTACGTGCGCCGGCTTCGAGAAGGTTGGGAATGAGCCGGGTATTCTGGGACACGAACCTATTCATTTATTTATTTGAAGGCGAAGGCTCGATTTTGAAGCAAGTGAGCGCTCTTAGAGAATCTATGCTCGCTCGGGGCGATCAACTGATTACGTCGGCGCTCACAGTGGGCGAGATCCTTGTTAAGCCGATCGAACAGCGAGACGGTGAGCTTGCGAGAAAGTACGTTGAGGCGATTGAAGCGACCGCGCTAATTCTTCCGTTTGATGCAAAGTGTACGACCATCTACGCCGGCCTTCGATGTGATCGGTCGCTAAAGCCACCTGATGCCATTCAACTTGCGTGCGCGGCAGAGTTTGGAGTGGATCTCTTTATTACAAATGACGCAAAGCTGTACAAAAAGAGGGTGAGAGGTATTCAGTTTATCGTGCCTCTTGAACGTGCACCCCTGTAGCTTACATTCCTTTCGTTGACAGAAATCGCGAGCTAGCCTATAGTTAGCGTTTGTCTTTTGAAGGAAAGGTGTGACTGGGCAGATGCGGACGTATGTTCCAAAGGGCCGAGAGGCCGAAGAATTGACGGTAGGGAAGAACTGGTTCGTGCTGGATGCGAACGGGATCGTATTGGGACGCCTGGCGACGCGCGTGGCGAGACTTTTGATTGGCAAGGACAAGCCGAACTACACGCCGTTTCTCGACTCGGGCGATCACGTGATCGTGATCAACGCCGAGCGGATCAAGCTCACGGGCAACAAGATCGATCAGAAAATTTATCGCCATCACAGCGGAGCACCGGGCGGGTTGAAAGAGATTCCGATCCGGACGCTGTTGCAACGCCGTCCAGAAGAGGTGGTGCGCGAGGCGGTGCTTGGGATGTTGCCGAAAAACAAGCTCCGTGCGCGTCGCGCCAAGAAGCTGCGTGTCTATGCCGGAAGTGAAGCGCTTGCCCGCCACGCCGGACAGAAGCCCCAGCCGATAGCGCTGTAACCTCGAGACAGAGTTTTTGAGAATTTCTGCGCTCTTCGCGGAGAAATCTGCGAGGAGTGCCTGTGAATCGCTGCCGGGCGTTGAACCTGGCCATGGCGTTCACGATAAACAGGAGGCAAGTTGAGTTCAGCTTCGAATTCGCTGGAAGGCGCGGCAGGCAAAGAAATTCTACGGCACAGGACGCCGCCGGGAAGCGGTTGCGCGCGTGTACGTGAAGGTGGGACCGGCGCGGTTCACGGTGAATGGCCGTCCTGTCGAAGAATATTTCCGGAATATTGCGTGGAACACGGCGGCAACTGAGCCGCTGAAGTTCACGCAGATGCAGGATCAGGCGGATGTGCGCTGCACTGTAAAGGGCGGCGGAGTGGGCGGACAGGCTGGCGCCGTGCGCATGGGACTTTCGCGCGCGCTGTCGAAGTTGAATCCAGATCTGCGACCGGCCCTGCGGAAGAATGGTTTCCTGACGCGCGATTCGCGCATGAAGGAACGGAAGAAGTACGGGCAAAAGGGAGCGCGTCGCCGCTTCCAGTACAGCAAGCGGTAGCCATCCGGGCGATCGGGCACGGCATGCCGTGCCCTACTGCAAAGCTAGGAAGTAAATCCACGGCCGGGAAGGACCGGCAGAAAAGGATGCTGGCGCCGCAAGGCGAGAAAAGCGTCCCCCTAATTGAGGAGGTACTTTGGGAGTCGAAATTACCATGAAGGAGCTTCTGGAGGCTGGCGTTCACTTCGGCCATCAGACGCGCCGCTGGAATCCGAAGATGAAGGAGTACATCTTCGGCGAACGAAATGGTATCCACATCATTGACCTGCAAAAGACCTTGAAGATGTTCCGCGACGCTGCGAGATATGTGGCGGAGATGGCCGCGCAGGGCAAGAGCGTTCTCTTTCTCGGCACCAAGCGCCAGGCCCAGGAAGCGATTGCCGAAGAAGCAACCCGCTGCGGAATGTTTTACGTGAACCACCGGTGGCTGGGCGGAACGCTGACGAACTGGGTCACGCTGCAAAAATCCATCAAACGCCTGAAGCTGCTGAAGGCCATGAGTGAAGACGGCCGGATGGCGCAGTTTTCGAAAAAAGAGGGCGCGCGGCTCGACCGCGAACTGAAGCACCTCCAACAGAATTTTTCCGGCGTCGAAAATATGGCTACGCTTCCGGACGCGATGTTCGTGATCGACCCGAACGCGGAAGTGATTGCAGTGCGCGAGGCCCGCCGGATGGGTATTCCGGTGGTGGCGATCGTGGACACGAATTGCGATCCCGATCTCGTCAACTGGGTGATTCCGGGCAACGACGACGCTCTGCGCGCGATTCGGCTGTTTACTTCTAAGATTTCCGACGCAGTGCTAAGCGGACGGCAGACATTCGAGCAGTCGCAGATTGCGGACCAGAAAGTTGCCGGCGTGGAGGGAGCGGAACCGGAAGTGGATTACGTCGATACGAGCGCCTATGAAGTGTATGAGAAGCAGGAAGGCGATTTCGTGGAGGGCGAACCCGGGGACGTGGCCGCGGAAGAAGTGATTGCTCCGCTGGCGAACGGCGACGATTCGGTCCCGCGCTAGTAATTGACGTTCGTTCTATCGCATTGAGACCAGAAAAACAAGATTGAAGAGGGCCTCGCAAATTTCGGGCCACCGGCCCGAATCTATATAAAAAGGAACTGAGCGCAGACATGGCAACAGACGGAAAACCGAACATACCCGCGCAGCTCGTGAAGCAACTGCGCGAGCGCACTGGCGCTGGCTTTGCGGCCTGCCGGGAAGCCTTGATTGAAGCGCAAGGCAACCTGGAGTCGGCCATCGACATTCTTCGCAAGAAAGGCCAGGCGGCGGCAGCGAAGAAGGCGCAGCGCGCGACGTCGGAAGGGCTTGTCGGGTCATATATTCATGCCGGCGGGAAAATCGGCGTGCTGGTGGAAGTGAACTGCGAGAGCGATTTCGTGGCGCGTACGGAGGATTTTCAACGGCTGTGCCATGACGTGGCGATGCATATCGCCGCACTGGATCCGCGATTTTTGCGCCGCGAAGAAGTGACACAAGAAATTCTTGACCGCGAACGGGAGATTTACAAGGATCAGGCGAAGCAGACGGGAAAGCCTGAGCCGGTGATCGAGAAGATCGTCAACGGCAAGATGGAAAAATTCTACGAAGAGAATTGCCTCTACGAACAGCATTTCATCAAGGACGAAGGCGTCACCATCAAAGAACTGGTGGATCAGGCGATTGCGAAGGTGGGCGAGAACATCGCGGTTCGCCGGTTCTCGCGATTCAAAGTCGGCGAGATGGATGGCGCGATTGCGTCTGCGCCGGCGTCTGAAGAGCCTGATGCGCTTGTTCCCGCAGTGTAAGCGGCATCGACCGACTTACCTTACATTCCACACATCCGTAAAAACTGGTGCGGCTGGGCCTTAACGGTTTTGCAAGAGCTTCGCTGCAAGGTTGTGCCAAAATTTGTCAAGCTGGATCGCGACGAAATGCCGGGGTGCGATGAAATTCGCTAGTGCCAAATCATTGGAACGGCACTAGAATGCCCGCGGGGAAAATAGGCCGGACCGGATGATGACAACTGCGGACGCAGCGACGCGAGTTAGCGCAAAAGGCGCGCCCGTTTACGAGCGGCTCGTGCTGAAGCTTTCGGGCGAATCGCTTTCGGGGCCGGAGCACTCGGGCATTCATGCCGCTACAATTCAGGGGATCGCGCACGAGGTAAAGGAAGTTCAAGAACTCGGAGTGCAGGTGGCGATTATGGTGGGCGGCGGGAATATTTTCCGTGGCACCCGCCAGAAAGAGCTTTCGATCGACCGAGCTACTGGCGACTACATGGGAATGCTTGCGACGGTGATCAACGGGCTGGCGCTGCAGGACGCTCTGGAGAAATCCGGTTGCCACACGCGGTTGATGAGCGCGATTGAGATGCATGAAGTGGCGGAGCCGTTCATCCGTCGGCGCGCGACACGGCACTTGGAGAAGGATCGAGTGGTGATCTTCGCGGCGGGTACCGGCAATCCCTATTTTTCGACGGACACGGCAGCTGCGTTGCGCGCGATGGAAATTAAGGCTCAGGTGATCTTGAAGGCGACGCGCGTGGACGGCGTGTACGATGCCGATCCGGAAAAAGTGCCGGGCGCGAAGCGGTTTGAGAAAATCACGTATCTCGACGTGCTGAAGAAGGGTTTGTCGGTGATGGATTCTACGGCGATTTCGTTGTGCATGGACAACAAGATGCCGATCGTGGTGTTCAACATGAATGTGCCCGGGAATCTGAAGCGCGTGGTGCTGGGCGAGCCGGTGGGATCAACCGTGAGCGCCGCGTAGCGCGCGAGCGACGGAGGCAGCTTCGCAGATGACCACAATTGCCACAAGTAAAGAGGCCATGAGCCAGGCGAAAGTCCGCATGGAAAAGGCCGTGGAGGATTTCCGCAAAGAGCTTTCGGGAGTGCGCACAGGCCGCGCGAACGTATCGCTGCTGGATCATATCCGGGTGGACTATCACGGCACGCCGATGCCTGTGAATCAGCTCGGCACGCTGAATGTGCCGGACGCCACGATGATCGTAATTGCGCCCTGGGATCCAAGTGCTGTACCACTGATTGATAAGGCGATTCGAACTTCCGATCTGGGGCTGAATCCCGCGTCCGACGGGAAAGTGCTTCGCGTGCCGATTCCGTCGCTTACAGAGGATCGGCGCAAGGATATGGTGAAGCACATTCACAAAGTGCTCGAGAACCATCGCACCGCTGTTCGCAACATTCGTCGCGATATCAAGGAAGCGGTGGAGAAGCTCGAGAAAGAAAAGAAAATCAGCGAAGACGAGAAGAAGCGGACGTTGGACGAACTGGAGAAGCTGACTCACTCGGAAACGAAAAAGATCGAAGACCTTTCCGCGATGAAAGAAAAAGAAGTGATGGAAATCAAGTGATCGCGGCCTGAGAGGAATCGTTTTGCCGCTTGTATTTTGTAGAATTTGTCTCGGCCCCTCATCGATTCGACGCCAGCTTACAAATGCAGGAAGCCCGGCCCAGTAGGACCGCTCTTCGCGTGGCGATGCATCGCGCCGCGCATCAGGTTCTCGATAATCCCAGGGTGTTAGACGATCCGCTCGCGCTAGCGATCATTGGACCGAAAGCTGGGTCGCAACTTCATTCTTCAGAAAACCGATATGGAGAGCAAGTTGCGCGAAATCTGCGCGCGTTCATGGCGGCGCGAAGCCGTTACGCCGAAGACGAGCTTGCCGCCGCAGTTTCACGGGGTGTGCGACAGTATGTGATTCTCGGGGCGGGGTTGGATACTTTCGCCTATCGGAATCCGTATTCCGAATCAGCCTTGCGCGTTTTCGAGGTCGACTATCCAGCGACACAGGATTGGAAACGTGGCCGGCTCGCAGCTGCGGGTATTTCCGTTCCGAGATCCCTCACGTTTGCCCCTGTGGATTTCGAGAGCGGCGAGACACTTAGCGAAGGGCTGAGTGAATCAAATTTTGGTTTTGCGGTGCCGAGCTTTTTTCTCGTGGCTTGGCGTGACGATGTATCTCACCGAGTACGCCGTGATGTCCACGCTCGATTTGATCGCGTCCACTCCGCCCGGAGGCGGAGTGGTCTTTGACTATGCGGTTCCACGGACGTCCCTCGATCCGGCCGCACAAGTTGCCCTGGACGCGCTTTCGGCGCGTGTGGCGGCGGCAGGAGAACCTTTTCAAACATTCTTCGATCCCACTGAACTGGCAGAGTCGCTGCGGAAAATGGGCTTTAGCTCGATCGAGGATATGGATGCGAATGCGATCAATGCGCTCTATTTCCAAGGTCGTTCGGATGGACTGTGTGTTTCAAGCAGTCTCGGGCGTTTGATGAGTGCGCAGATTAGAGGACGCGTCGAATCAGTTTAGGGCGCGGACGTCTTCAGGCCGGACCAATGTGAAGGTACAGTCGCCGGTGGACGCGGAGCACGCGAGAGTTCCGCGGCGAACCAGCCTTATAGGGGAAGCGTCGGGGAACATCGGCCCATATTCGAGGTCGCGAAGCTTTGCAGCAAATGGCCGGAGTTTTTCGCTGCCAGAGATAAATTTAATTACGTCGACTTTTGCAGCTTTGCCTCCCGGCGACAGCAGAACCCAAAAATCAGCCTGAGCGTCCTCTTTTAATAGTTTTCCTGCGGGCAAAGTGCGAATCGAGGCGAGTTCGGGCTGGGCCTGTTTAACAAGCGCATCAATCCCCGTGTTGCCTCCGAGAAGTATCACGAGACGTGCGCGGGTTTCGGGAACTGAATGTGGCGCGGCGATTGCCAAAGCGAACATGCGAATCGCGCGGTCTTTTTCACCCTGCTTCTGGTAAATCTGCGCCAGATGATCGCCCACTTCTCCGTGCTGGTTCAGCAGCCAGGATGCGCGAACGTAATCCTCCGCTTTTGCGCTGTCGCCTTTTTGAAAGTAGACCCAGCCAAGCGTGTCCCAATAGGCGCCCGTGCTCGCGACTGCATTCAGATTGTCGAGCGAAAGGTTCGAAAGCTCCACGTTGCGCAGTGTGGCGGCGGTGGTGGAGACGGCGTATTCGGCGTATTCGAGCGCTTTGGCGAGTTCGAGTGAATGATCGGCGAGATTGTAGGCAACGTTGTTCCATACGTCCGGGGTTTGCGAGATTTCCGCAGCTTTCTCGAATGCGGCCAGCGCTTTATCTTTCTCATTGGTGTTGAGGTAGGCTTGTCCGAGTCCGACCTGAAGTCCCGCATTTTCAGGCGAGAGAACACTGGCTTTGTCCAACTCGGGAACGGCCTCGGCATATTTGTGCTGCTCGAGAAATAGCGAGCCGAGCGCCGAATGTGCGATGGGGTCGAGCGGGTTGAGTTCAATCTGTTTTTTGTAGGCAGCTTCGGCTTCGTCGAATTTGTCCTGCTGCTGCAAAGCGATACCGAGATAGTTGTAGGCGTGTTCGTCGAACGCATTCACGCCAATCTGCTTGCGAAATGCATCGGCGGCTTTGTCGAAATTGCCGGCGCGGAGATAGGCGAGGCCCAAGTCGTTCCAGGCCTGCTTGTGTTTGGGGTCGAGTTCTACGAGGCGCTGGAAGAGCGGAATGGCGGCGCGGATGTTGCCGGAATTGAGCGCCGCAAGGCCTGTCTCGAGCAGCTCGTCCGCATTGGCGCTGGCGGGCAATTCGGGCATGCCTGTGGCCGAGTTAGCGATCGCCAGAGTTTGCGTTTCGTCTGATTCGACAGCGCGTGCAAATGCAAGATAGTCACTCGTGCGTGACGCCGGCAGGTCGCGCATCTTGAAAGTGAGCGAACGCGCGACCGTTAGGATGTGGCCTTCGTATCGATAGCTGGATTTGAATTCGGCGTAGTCTCGCGGCACCGAAACGCCGACAGGAGGCTGCGCCACATAATTTTCAGGCAATGTCAGCTTCAAGTGCACAGTCACGTCGAGCGGACTGCCAAGGCGAATAGGCGCGGAATTGTCCTCCGGAATTCCTGGAACGCTGATAGCAGCGAGGGGTAACGCGACCTTTGTTTTCTTGCTGGACCAATCGAGATAGTTCGGTTGGGCCAGGTCCAGATCGAGCTCGAAGGGTTTCGAGGTGTCGGAGGGATCGCTGGGTTTCACGGTAGTGACTTCGCCGTGGAGGCCGTCGAGAGTGGCTACTGTCTGGCCGAGTTCCTTCCATTGAGTTTGCGGGGTGCGACGAAAAGCAATACGCAACGCGAGTTCGTTGTCGCCGCGAACGAAGTAGCGAAGTTTCGACGTGAGTTTACCTAATTCGCTCACCTGAGCATCCACTTCGACGCGTTGAGTTGAGAGAAATGGCGGATCTTGCGGCGTCTCGACGATTTTGCCTGCTCCGTCGGCTGGCACCAGCAGCGCGGATTTGTTACGCAGCGATGCGGCGAGAAGGCGGAAGGGCGCAACTTCGGTGGTCGTGTCCATCCAGACCAGTTGACCGTTCACGGGCACTGCTGTGATTACGTGATCGAATTGAGACGGAGAGGGAAGAGAGACGTCAAGCTTTCGCAGCGAGGGTATCAGCACCGCGTCGGAATGAATACCTGCGGCTTCGAGCATTGCGGCGAGAAGGGTGTGTTTGTCTTTGCAGTCGCCATATTGATTCGTGAAAACTTCCGCCGCCGCGTGCGGCTGGTAACGCGAGAGACCGAACGAGAGGCTGACGTAGCGGATGTTTTTGGAGACGTAATCGTAGAGTGCCTGGATTTTGTCGAGTTCGGCAGTACGTCCTTGAATCAACTCCTGAGTTTTTGTTCGGATTTCCGGTGATGGTTCGGTGCGGCCTTTTTCAAGTAGGGAGTACCAGCGAGCTACCTCTTCCCAGCTTTCAAAGGTTGTGGCGCGCACGTTCGGTGGCTTCGCGCTCGCTTCGTCGGTCTTTTTCTTTGCGTCGACCGCGGGGTGTGAAGGGACCGAGCGCTTCCATCGATAAATCGTCCGGTCGCCGGAATCGGCTTTTTCAAATCGAAACTCGGGAGATTGCAGATTGATTGCGCGGCCTTTGGGAATGTTCAGTTCGAGTTGTTCATCGAGAACGATCGTTCCTTCGTAGAAAATTATGCTCGAACCAGAACTGGTTGGGAGCGAATGCCTTTACGATTTTTGTCGCGATCGAGTACTCCAGAGTGTCGCCGGGTCGCAGAGAAGGCACCGTGATGTGCTTTTCCTTGTAGTCGGTATAAACGGGGGCATCGCGTGCAATCGGCGCCGTCGTTTCTTTTACCGCGGCCGGACCGGCGGCCACATTGGTGCCGTCGGCTTTGTGCACGCACCACGGAACGCACGTCCATTTTTTCGTTTGCGTCGCTGTAACCGAAGACAAGTTCGCCGAGCGCTTGCAAGCCTGCTTCGCTTTGAACGCGGATGCGGACGTTGAGATCTCGTTCGCCGGTGCCGTCATTCTCAAATCGTGCGGTGGAGTAATACTTCTCGATGACGAAAGGTTCCTGAGCATAGTCGGGCGGAGACTGAGGAGCCGCGGCGGAAGGCGTTCCATTTTGGGGCGCGGGTGGCGTTGGCGAAGCTGACGGTGCAGCCTGGGGTAAGGCAAGTGCAGCGGAGGATGCGAGAAGCAGAAAAAGACCGAGGCCGAAAAAGCGATTCATCCGAAGCTCCCTGTTGAAAAGTGCGGTTCAAGTGTAGGCATTTTGCTGGTACTGGTAAAGGCGCGCCGATGGCCGGCGTTCGCAAGCGAAAATAATACCCAGAGGACATAAAGTGAAGGAGGTGGGGTACTAGGACCAACCAATCAAAAGTTAGTTTCTCTACTAAGCTACATGATAAATAGCTAGTTATTGCAAATGGCCGGTGCTGGCGAGGATCGCGCACGACCGGGGTCAAATTCGCGTGAAGTCCATTTCAGAGGCTGTGCGGAAGGGCCTACGCCACCACATTTTTTCGACAGGCACGTCGGAAACGGCGCGAAATTTACCGGCAAAAATATTTGTAAATTTTTTTTATCATAATTTCCACAACTGAGCGGGTTGACAATAGTCTTTATTTTCCCTATACTTCGGCGGTTGTTCGGGCCTCGGTTAAGGCCCTGTGGTGAAAGGGAAGTCTTCCAGCCCCGGAACAGAGAACGGCGGAACGGGGCCGGGAAGAGCGGCCAGAATGGGGCGCCAGCCCCGCAAAGCCGTGCAGCCTCTCCGTATTAAGCAGATGCAGTTCACTCCTCGGGGTGAAGCGTCAGCGCGGAGTACCTGAATTACCTTCGGGTGCGTGGGCGACCTTTTCTGTTCATTCACGTGCGTAGCTCTGCGCGGCGAATTTGTATTTTCGCAAGCGCAGAAGAGGACGCAAAGTTTTCGAGATGCGAGGGGGTAGAGCGTGCCGACGTTTGCACAATTAGTGCGTTACGGCCGGGAGCAGATCCGGACGAAGACGAAGTCGCCGGCGCTAGAAGGCTGTCCGGAAAAGCGCGGCGTGTGCGTGCGCGTGTATACGCAGACGCCCAAGAAGCCGAACTCGGCGCTGCGCAAAGTGGCGCGCGCGCGGCTGACGAACAGTGCTGAAGTGACGACGTACATTCCCGGCATCGGCCACAATCTGCAGGAGCACTCGATCGTGCTCGTGCGCGGTGGCCGCGTGAAGGATCTGCCGGGCGTTCGCTACCACGTGATTCGCGGCACTCTCGATGCAGCGGGTGTGGAAAATCGCAAGCAAGGGCGCTCGAAATACGGCGCCAAGCGGCCCAAAGCCGCACAGAAGTAGGAGAGCGGATAGATGCCACGTAAAGGATGGGTTCTTCGCCGCAAGATTCCGGGCGATCCGGTGTATGGCAGTGACCTGGTGCAGAAGTTTATTTCGAGCATGATGTATGACGGCAAGAGGTCGACTGCCCAGACGATTTTCTACAATGCGATGGATCAGGTGGCGAAGAAGACGAACGACGACGCTTTCAAGCTGTTCAAGAAAGCGATTGAGAATTGCAAGCCGGTGCTGGAAGTGAAATCGCGGCGCGTAGGCGGCGCGAATTATCAGGTGCCGGTGGAAGTGAATCCGTTTCGGCGGCAATCGCTTGCGATTCACTGGCTGGTGCTGTACTCGCGCACGCGGGGCGGCAAGTCGATGACGGACCGGCTGGCCGAAGAAATTATGGACGCGGCGAATGGACGCGGCGGCGCGGTGAAGAAGAAGGAAGACGTGCACCGCATGGCGGAAGCGAACAAGGCGTTCGCGCATTATCGCTGGTAATTAGCGGCAAGAAATTCGGAAGATACTGAGGGCGATAGATTTCGGACATGGCACGAACCGTACAACTCGATCAGATTCGCAACATCGGGATCATGGCGCACATTGACGCCGGAAAGACGACGTCAACCGAGCGCATCCTGTTCTACACGGGTGTGACTTACAAGATCGGCGAAGTGCACGAAGGCACCACCGTGATGGACTGGATGGAGCAGGAGCGCGAGCGCGGGATTACGATCACCTCGGCGGCGACGACTGCTTCGTGGACGCGTTTCGACAAGAAATATCGCATCAATATTATCGATACGCCGGGCCACGTGGATTTCACGGTGGAAGTCGAGCGCTCGCTACGCGTGCTCGATGGCGCTGTCGCGATTTTCGATGCCGTCGCCGGCGTGCAGCCGCAGTCTGAGACTGTGTGGCGCCAGGCTGATAAGTATCGAGTGCCGCGCATTGCGTTCATCAATAAGATGGACCGCATCGGCGCTGACTTCGACCATTCGATTCGCTCGATGCGGCAAAGGCTTTCGGCCCACCCTGTTCCCCTCCAGTATCCCATCGGCAGAGAGGACAATTTCATCGGCGTGATTGATTTCATCGAAGAGCGCGCCATTATCTGGAAAGACGAAACGCTGGGCGCAGAATATGAAGTACTTCCGCTTGAAAAATTGTGGGACGCGAAATTCCTCGAGACGCGCCCAGAAATCGGAACTGCCGTAAGGGCTTCCGCGCTCACGCCGGAATTCTACAAAGAGCATCGCGACAAGGTTGTTGAATACATCGCCGAACACGACGACGCCGTGCTGACAAAATATTTGGCCGAGCACAAACTCGAGCCGGCCGAACTGCGCGCTTCGATTCGCCGCTCGACGATTGGCTTGAAGCTGGTTCCGGTGCTGGCTGGCTCGGCTTTCAAGAATAAGGGCGTTCAGCCGCTGCTGGACGCGGTCGTGGACTATCTGCCATCGCCGGTGGATGTTCCGCCGGTTGAGGGCGAGGATCCGAATGGCGACGAAGCCGTTCTGCGTCGCGCCTCTGACGATCAGCCGTTTGCCGCGCTGGCGTTCAAGATCATGACCGACCCATTCGTCGGCCACGTCACTTATATTCGAGTTTATTCCGGCGTGCTCAAGACCGGTCAAAATGTTTACAACTCGACTCGCAAGACACGTGAGCGCATCGGACGATTGCTCCGCATGCACGCGAACAAGCGCGAAGAGATCGAATCGATCGAAGCGGGCGATATCGCAGCTTGCGTCGGACTGAAAAACGTCACGACTGGCGACACACTGTGCGATGAAGAAAAACCCATCGTGCTCGAGAACATCGACTTTCCCGCGCCCGTAATTTCCGTCGCGATCGAGCCAAAGACGAAGGCTGACCAGGAAAAAATGGGATCTGCGCTCGGAAAACTGGCGCAGGAAGATCCCACCTTCCGCGTGCACACCGACCACGATACCGGCCAAACGTTGATTTCGGGAATGGGCGAACTGCACCTTGAAATTATTGTCGATCGTATGATGCGCGAATTCAGCGTGCAGGCGAATGTAGGCCGCCCGCAGGTGGCGTATCGCGAGACGGTTTTGAGAAAGGCCGAAGGCGAGGGCAAATACATCCGCCAGACCGGCGGCCGCGGTCAGTATGGCCACGCGGTGCTTTCGGTTCACCCACTTCCGAATTCAAATCACGAAGACATGCATGAAATGTCGACGGATGAAATCGACGACCTCGCGAAATCGGTTGCAGGCAAAGGTGGGAAGTGGCATTTCGACAAAGAACATCGGCTGCTGTTCATCGACAAAGTTGTTGGCGGATCGATTCCCAAGGAATTCATCCAGCCCATCGAGAACGGCGTACGCGAAGCGATGGAAACAGGCGTACTCGCGGGCTACGAGATGGTTGATTGCGCGGTGGTGCTCGAAGACGGCAGCTATCACGATGTGGACAGCTCGGAAATGGCATTCAAAATCGCGGGGTCGATGGCTTTCAAGGATGCCTGCAAGAAAGCTAATCCAAAGCTTCTTGAGCCCATCATGCGCGTTGAAGTGGTGGTTCCTGAGGATTACATGGGCCCTGTGATTGCGGACCTGAACTCACGGCGCGGTCAGTTGCAGGGACGCGAATCGCGCGGTGGCACGGAAATCATCAACGTGCAGGTTCCGCTGGCGGAGATGTTCGGATACGCCACCGAAATTCGCAGCCGCACGCAGGGACGCGGCAGTTTCACGATGCACTTTTCACATTACGAACAGGCGCCGGGGTCCGTTTCGGAAGAAGTCATTGCGCGGGCGACCGGTAAAGCAGTGAAGTCTTGATCAAGTTCTTGAGTTCAAGATCGAGCAGAGCAAGCTGAACGCAGAGGAGCAAAGAAAGACATGGCGAAGGAGAAATTCGAGCGCAGTAAGCCGCACGTAAACGTGGGGACGATTGGGCACATCGACCACGGAAAGACGACGTTAACGGCTGCAATTACGAAAGTGCTTTCCAAGAACAACCCCAAGGTGCAGTTCCGGGCGTTTGATTCGATTGACAACGCGCCGGAAGAGCGCGAGCGCGGAATCACGATTGCGGTGTCGCACGTGGAGTATGAGACGCCGAACCGCCACTACGCGCACATCGATTGCCCGGGCCACGCCGACTACATCAAGAACATGATTACGGGCGCAGCGCAGATGGATGGCGCGATCCTGGTAGTCGCAGCGACGGACGGCCCGATGCCGCAAACACGCGAGCATATTCTTCTCGCGCGGCAAGTGGGTGTGCCGTACATCGTCGTGTTCCTGAACAAGTGCGATGTAGTCGAAGATCCTGAACTTCTTGAGCTCGTCGAACTCGAAGTGCGCGAGCTTTTGAAGATGTATCAATTTCCGGGCGACACGGTTCCTGTGATTCGCGGCTCGGCTTTGAAGGCTCTCGAAGGCGACGCGAAGTGGGAAAAGACGATTCTCGAGTTGATGGAAGCGGTGGACAAGAACGTGCCGCTGCCGGTGCGGGATATCGAAAAGCCGTTCGCGATGCCGATTGAAGATATTTTTTCGATTTCTGGCCGCGGCACGGTGGTGACGGGAAGAGTCGAGCGCGGCAAAGTAAAAGTGGGCGAAGAAATCGAGATTGTGGGATTCCGTCCGACGATGAAGAAGACGGTGACGGGCGTGGAGATGTTCCGCAAGTTGCTCGATGAAGGGATTGCGGGAGACAACGTCGGATTGCTCTTGCGCGGCACGGAAAAAGAGGAAGTGGAGCGCGGGCAGGTATTGTGCAAGCCCGGCTCGATCACGCCGCACACGAAGTTCAAAGCGGAAGCGTACGTATTGACGAAGGAAGAAGGCGGGCGGCACACACCGTTCTTCACAGGTTACCGGCCGCAGTTTTATTTCCGCACGACGGACGTGACAGGAGACGTAAAGCTGCCACAGGGCGTAGAGATGGTGATGCCGGGCGACAACATTTCGGTGGAAATTTCACTGATCACGCCAGTAGCGCTGGAGAAGGGATTGCGATTCGCAATTCGCGAAGGCGGCCACACAGTAGGCGCCGGCGCAGTTGCCGAGATCATCGAGTAAACATGCCCAACGGAGAAAAAATTCGGATTCGTTTGAAGGCGTACGATCACCGCATTCTCGATCAATCAACGAAAGAGATTGTCGACACGGCGAAGCGCACCGGCGCCGACGTTGCCGGTCCGATTCCGCTGCCGACGGTTATCAACCGTTGGACGGTATTGCGCTCGCCTCACGTGGACAAGAAATCGCGCGAGCAGTTTGAGATGCGCACCCACAAGCGCTTGATCGATATTCTTGAGCCCACGCCGGATACGGTGGACGCGCTGATGAAGCTCGATCTGCCGCCGGGCGTGGACGTTGAGATCAAAGCTTTCGGACGCGAACATTCAGTGAAGTAGATGTGGTCGGGTTTTTGAGACCCAAGGCTTCGCACAAGTTGCGATAAGCAAGATTCGAGGAAAGAGCGAACGCGATGGCAGTGACAGGCATACTCGGAATCAAGCTGGGAATGACGCAAGTCTTCGCCGACGACGGCACAGCGGTGCCGTGCACGGTGCTGCAAGCAGGCCCGTGCGTCGTCGTACAGCGGCGGACGAAAGATAAGGACGGCTACGATGCCGTGCAACTCGGCCTCGTTGAATTCATCAAGCCGCAGCGCGTGAACAAGCCTATGACCGGCCATTTCAAAAAGGCCGGCGTGGCTCCCATGCGCTACGTGCGCGAAGTGCGGCTCGCAGATTCAAAAGACGAAACCAAACCGGGTGACCGCGTCCTCGTTGATGGCTTCAAGATCGGCGAGTTCGTCGATGTGACCGGGATAAGCAAGGGCAAAGGCTTCGCGGGCGGCGTGAAGCGTTGGCACTACCGCGGTGGCGAAGGCAGCCACGGCTCGATGTTTCACCGCGCCCCGGGCGGAATTGGCGCGAGTTCGTTCCCGTCGCGTGTTTGGAAAGGCCAGCATTTTCCTGGGCACATGGGCAACGAGCGAGTGACGTCGAAAAACTTGCGAGTCGTGAGAATCGACACCGACGAAAACCTGCTGCTTGTGCGCGGCGCGGTACCGGGTCCTGCCGGCAGCTACATTTTTATCAACAAGGCCAAAACGGCCAAGTAAGAATTCGAGAGAGACGAAGAGACGACGATGCCTGTTGCGGACGTGATCAGCCTCGAAGGAAAGAAAGTCGGCCAGATCGAACTGGCGGACGATGTGTTTGGCGTGAAGGTGAATCGAGATCTTCTGCACGAAGCAGTGCGCCACTATCTCGCCGGACGTCACCGCGGAACGCACAAGACGAAAGACAAGAGCGAAGTAAGCGGCTCGGGAAAAAAGCTCTGGAAGCAGAAGGGAACGGGCCGGGCGCGAATCGGATCGATCCGGTCGCCGCTCTGGCGCCACGGCGGCACGGTGCACGGACCGACGCCGCACAGCTACGATTACGCGCTGCCGAAGAAAATGATTCTGGGCGCGCTGCGATCGGCGCTGTCCGTCAAAGCTCGCGGAAGCAAAATTGACGATTGTGGATGGCTGGAAGCTTGAATCGCACAAGACCAAGCCGTTCAGCGAAGCGCTCGGAAAGTTGAACAAGGAAACGCGCACGATTCTGCTGGTAGAGAACGGCGCGAACCTGAATCTCGAACGCGCCAGCCGCAATATTGACGGCGTGACGCTGGTTCCGGCGACTGGTGCTTGAAACGTACGACCTGATGCGGCATGACCACTTGATGCTGTCGCGCGAAGCGGCGGCAAAGTTGAGCCGTGCGCTTTCGGCAACGAAGACCTGAAACGCCGGTGCAGATCGAGCCCGCTCCGCGCGCTGCGGAAAAGAAAGCGTCGAGCGAAAAGGCTGAGACGAAAGCGCCGGCAAAGGCGGCCGCGCCGAAGGCGGCCAAGAAGCCGGCGGCGAAGAAAGAAAAGCCGCAAGGCCAAGCCCAAAGGAAGAAGGGTTAAGCGATGGCAACGAGGCTCTATCAAGTAATCCGGCGGCCGATCATCACGGAAAAGGGCCTGGCCGTGAAAGAGACGCAGCATACGGTGGTGTTCGAAGTCGCGTCGGACGCGACGAAGACCGAGATCAAAGAAGCGGTGCAGCGCGTTTTCAAGGTGAAAGTGGACCACGTGCGCACGGCAAATTTTCACGGCAAGTTTCGCCGCCGAGGCCGCGCGGAAGGCCATAGGCGCGACTGGAAAAAAGCCTACGTCCGGCTGGCCGAAGGCGAAAAGATGATCGAGTACGCCGAGAATCTGTAGTGCGGCGTAAACGGGAGCGAAGCGGCTCTCGCGAAAGTAAAGCAAGAGGCAATCGATAATGGCACTCAAAACATTTAAACCGTATACGCCTTCACGGCGCTTTCTGACGATGCTCGACAAGAGCGACATCACCAAGCAAACGCCGGAGAAGTCACTGGTGGAATCGAAGAAACGCACTGGCGGCCGCAATTCGCATGGCGAAGTAACGTCGTGGCACCGCGGCGGCGGGCATGCGCGGAATACCGGTCAATCGACTTCCGCCGCGAAAAACTGGGTATCCCGGCGAAGGTAGCGGCCATCGAATACGATCCCAACCGCTCGGCTCGCATCGCCCTGCTGCACTATGCCGACGGCGAGAAGCGCTACATCCTTCAGCCGGTGGGCCTTGAAGTGGGCATGACGATTCAGAACGGCGAAGGCGCGGATATTCTTCCGGGAAACGCGCTGACGATCCGGCACATCCCGCCCGGCACGATGGTTCACAACCTCGAGCTTTATCCGGGCAAGGGCGCGCAAGTGGTGCGCGTCGGCGGGCGGCGCGGCGCAGCTTTTGAGCAAAGAAGGCGATTTCGCGCTGGTGAAGCTGCCTTCCGGTGAAGTTCGAAAATTCAGCGTGGATTGCATGGCTACGATTGGCCAGCTCGGCAATCTGGATCACGAGAACGTGACGTACGGGAAAGCGGGCCGCACGCGATGGCATGGAAAGCGTCCTACGGTGCGCGGCGTGGCGATGAACCCGGTGGATCACCCGCACGGCGGCGGTGAAGGCCGCGTGAAGGGCAACCACCCGCAAACTCCCTGGGGTTTTCCTACTCTGGGCGCGAAGACGCGAAAGAAGCGTCACGAGCGACCGGATGATTGTGGAGCGACGCAAGTCGTTGAGTTGAGAAGTACGATTTTCGGAGAAGCAGAGAAGCAAAATGAACCCGGCGCGGCGGGTAATAGAGAGCAACCCTATGACAGCCAGTAGAACGTCTCGACGTTCGCACTCGACGCGACACGCACCGGCGAGCAGCGCGTGCGCGGAAAGCAATCCCGCGGCGTGCAGCGAAACCAGTGGTGAAAACCGTTTCGAAACTCGCGCCTGCGCCGCAAGTTTTGTTTCGGTTGTGCAAGGCCGGATGGGCCGTGATTGTAGAAAAAATTCCAAACGCGCAAGGGACTCGTTTGTATGTCCCTTCTGCCCGCTTTCGCACCGCGTTTCCGGTCCCGTGCGAGGATTCCGGAAAATGCGGCGCGCGCAGTGGGTGAAATTGCGCCGGGTTGAGGAGTAGGAAGAAAAGATGCCGCGCTCGCTTAAAAAAGGTCCGTTCATCGACGGCCACCTTCGCGTGAAGGTGGAAGCGCTGAATGACGCGGAACGAAAAGAAAGTGATGAAGACGTGGTCGCGCCGTTCGACGATTCTGCCCGAGATGGTGGGGCACACGATCGCGGTTCACAACGGCAAGAAGTTCATCCCGGTGTACATCACCGAGCAGATGGTGGGACACAAGCTCGGTGAATTTTCGCCGACGCGGACCTTCAAAGGCCACGCGGTGAAAGCGGCGCTCGAAAGGGCAGCAGCAGCGGCAGGCGCACCAGCAGGCGGTGCAGCGCCGGCAGGCGGCGGTGGCGGCGCGCAGCTCCTGCGCCGAAGGCATAGATCGATGGCAACCGCGATTCAAGCTCCCGGTCAGATCGAAGGCTCGCGAAGGCGCGATACATCCGCGTGTCGCCGCAAAAGGCGCGGCTGGTAATCGATTTAATCCGCGGCCAGCGGGCGGAAGAAGCATTGCAGACGCTGCGCTTCACGAAAAAGCGAGTGGCGAAAGAAGTCGAAAAGACTCTGCGCAGCGCTATCGCCAACGCCGAGCGCAAGGCCGAGGATTCGGGCGAATCGCTCGACGTGGATGCGCTCTTCGTCACACGCTGTTTCGTGAATGAAGGGCCGCGATGGAAGCGATTGCGTCCGGCGCCGATGGGCCGCGGCTTCCGTTATCAGAAGCGCACGAGCCACATCATCGTGGAAGTGGCCGAGCACCACCGCGCGGCGGCGGATCGCGCAGCAGCGGCAGCAGCCGAAGCACAGGCATCGAAGGGCGTGAAAGGCGCAGTGCGGAAAGCTCGCAAGGCGCTCGAGAAACGCGCAAAGCAACCTCAGAAGAAAAAGAAGTAGGAGGATCGTTTGGGGCAGAAAACACATCCGTACGGTTTTCGGCTGGGCTACAACAAAGGCTGGAAGTCGCGCTGGTTTGCGAAGAAGGATTACGCCGACCTGTTGCATGAGGACGTCGCAGCTGCGCAAGCTGCTGAAAGAGAAGCTCAAGTCGGCTGGCATCGATTCGATTGACGTCGAGCGCGCCGCCAACAAGCTTGTCGTTCGAATCTACACTGCGCGTCCCGGAATCATCATCGGGCGCAAAGGTTCGGAAATCGACAAGCTCAAGAGCGAAGTGCAGAAGCGGACAAAGCGGGAAGTGCACATCGACATTCAGGAAGTGCACCGTCCCGAATTGAACGCGACGCTCGTGGCCGAATCGATTGCGCTGCAGCTTGAAAAGCGCGTAGCTTTCCGGCGCGCGATGCGCAAGGCGGTTGATTCGGCGCTACGCTTCGGATGCAAAGGCATCAAAGTGCGCGTGGCGGGCCGGTTGAACGGCGCCGAAATCGCGCGCAAAGAATGGTATCTGCAAGGGCGGCTGCCGCTGCAAACGTTGCGCGCGGACATTGATTTTGGCACCGCCGAAGCGCAGACGACCTACGGATTGATTGGCGTGAAGTGCTGGATTTACCAGGGCGAAAAAATTCCCGAACGCGGGAAGCCCGGAACGACCAGCGACAGCTTAAGTAAAAAGTTTAAGGAAACAGGCGACCGATTATGTTGATGCCGAAAAAAGTGAAGTACCGCAAGCAGCAGCGCGGCCGGCGCAGCGGAAAAGCATGGCGCGGCGGAGCGCTGGCGTTTGGCGAGTACGGATTGAAGGCGCTCGAGCCGGCGTGGATTACCGACCGGCAGATTGAAGCGGCACGCGTGGCAATCACGCGTTTTATCAAGCGCGGCGGAAAATTGTGGATTCGGATTTTTCCGGATAAGCCGTTCACGAAGAAGCCGGCTGAAACTCGAATGGGTAAAGGTAAAGGTCCACCGGAGCATTGGGTGGCGGTGGTAAAGCCGGGACGCGTGATGTTCGAAATGGCAGGTGTGGATTTGGCGTCGGCCACCGAAGCGATGAAGCTGGCGGCGCACAAGCTGCCCATTCGGACGAAGTTTGTAACCCGGGCGGAGGAACTCTAATGGCGCGGCGTGCAGAGAAGTACCGCGAGATGAATCACAACGAGCTCGAAATCCGGCAGCAGGAGCTTTCCGAGCAGATTTTCCGTCTTCGTTTTCAGCTTTCAACGGGGCAGGCGGAAGGTTTGAAGAAGCTTCGCGAAGCGAAACGCGATTTCGCGCGGGTTAAGACCGCTTCTGCGCGAGAACGAATTGAGGAAGGCGTAATGGCAAACGAAGCAGCAGCGGTTCAGCAGAGCGGCATCGGCGGCGCGTGGATCGCGGCAGGAACTGGTCGGCGTGGTGACCAGCGCGAAGATGCAGAAGACGATCGTGGTGAAGGTCACGCGCGCTACCGCAGCATCCGCTGTATCAGCGAGTGGTTCGCTCCGGCAAGAAATACTACGCGCACGATGAAACAGGCGATGCGCGCGTGGGCGATGTGGTGCGAATTGTTTCCACGCGGCCGCTTTCGAAGTTGAAGCGGTGGCGGCTGCAGGAAGTGATTTCGCGTTCGACGCGCGTGGCCTAAGCCGAAGCGGCGGCCGTTCGATTTCGATAGGGGAGCACGAACATGGTTCAGATGAGGACGTGGCTGACGGTGGCCGATAATTCAGGCGCGCGCCAGATCACCTGCATTCTTCCGTTGGGTGGAGATGCGGGACTGACGGCTGGTCTCGGCGACGTGATTACGGCGGCGGTGAAAGAAGCGACGCCGGACAGCCAGGTGAAAAAAGGCAAAGTGGTGCGGGCGGTGGTAGTGCGCACGCGGAAAGAACAGCGGCGGAAGGATGGCACGTATATCCGGTTTGACGACAATGCCGCTGTGCTGATCAATGATGCGAACGAGCCGATCGGAACGCGCGTGTTCGGTCCGGTAGCGAGAGAGCTGCGAGACAAGAAGTTCACCAAGATCATCTCGCTGGCTCCGGAAGTGTGGTAGCGATGAGAGAACAAAACGAAAAGCCGGTGCCAGTCGGATTCGCCATGGCGACATGGTGCAGGTTATGGCGGGCCGCTCGAAAGGCAAGACCGGCAAAGTGCTGTCGGTGAATCCGCTGAAAAACACGGTGACCGTCGAGCACGCGAACATCATCAAGAAGCACACGCGGCCGAACCCGTCGAAGAACATCAAGGGCGGAATTCTCGAGAAGGAAGGCCCGCTGCATGTTTCGAATGTGATGCTGGTCTGCCCCGGATGCGGCAAGCACGCGCGGGTGGGACACACAAAGCTGCCGGACGGCACCAAGGTGCGCGTTTGCCGGCGCTGCAACACGACATTTGAAAGCTAGAGCTTGAACGAAGGATTGAAGAGGCTTAGAAACGATGATTAGCCGTTTGCATGAAAAGTACCGAAAAGAAGCCATCCCGGCGCTCTCGAAGCGCTTCGGCTTCACGAACACGATGGCCGTGCCGCACGTCAAGAAGGTGACGGTGAATATCGGCCTGGGCGAAGCGAGCGCAGAACGTGAAGCTGCTGGATACGGCCGCCGCGGAGCTCGGGCCAGATCGCCGGGCAGAAAGCCGGTAATCACGCGCGCGAAGAAATCGATCGCGAATTTCAAAATTCGCAAAGGCATGCCCATCGGCTGCATGGTCACTTTGCGCGGCGAGCGGATGTACGAATTTCTCGACCGGCTGTCGGCGATCGTTCTGCCGCGCGTGCGCGACTTCAAGGGCCTGCCGCCGAATTCGTTCGATGGCCGCGGCAATTACACGCTGGGTATGAAAGACCAGTTGGTGTTTCCCGAGATCGATTACACGCGAGTGGACAAAATCAAGGGCATGAACATCACGATTACCACGACGGCCCGCAATGACGAAGAAGGACGCGAGCTGTTGAAGCTGCTCGGCGTTCCTTTCCGGGCAGGGTTAAGGAGAGCGAGACGCATGGCGCGTACCAGTCAAATTCGCGAAGACGCACAAGAAGCTGAAGTTCAAGATCCGCGAGCGCAACCGTTGCCGGATTTGCGGGCGCGCGCGCGGCTCTCTGCGGAAATTTGAGATGTGCCGTATCTGTTTTCGAGGCCTCGCGCTCAAGGGAGAAATCCCCGGCGTCGTGAAGGCCAGCTGGTAAGGAAGGACGAATGACGACTGATCCCATAGCTGACTTGTTGACGCGGATTCGGAACGCCTCACGCGCGAAACACCCGCGCGTGGATTTGCCTTCTTCGAAACTGAAAATAGAAATTGCGCGGATTTTGAAAGAAGAAGGCTATCTGTCGAATTACAAAGTGGTGGACGAGAAAAGGGCAAGAAGACGCTGCGCGTGTTTCTTGCGCTACACGCCCGATCGCCGCTGCGTGATCACGGACCTGAAGCGCGTTTCGCGGCCCGGCTCGCGGCGCTACGTCGGGCAAGTTCGGCATTCGTCCCGTGGTCGGCGGAATGGGAATTCGATTGTTTCCACGCCGCGCGGATTGATGACCGGCCAGCTCGGCGCGCAAAGAAGGCGTTGGCGGCGAATTGTTGTGCGAAGTTTGGTAAAGAGCTTTGCGAAAAGATCTGGGACTAAGTTTAAGCAAAGAGGAACGCAAAGAGCCATGTCGCGAATTGGAAACAAAATGATTCCGGTGCCGTCGGGCGTAAAGATTCAAATGAAGGATGGCGCCGTGGAAGTGCAGGGCCCCAAGGGCAAGATGAATGTGCCGCGTGCCGGCGGGAATTCAGCTTCGAGCAGAAAGACGGCACGCTCATCGCCAAGCGCGAAGCCGAAGAACACCGCGCGCTGCACGGACTGGCGCGCGCTCTGGTCGCCAACGCCGTCACCGGTGTCACGACGGGATTCAAGAAAGATCTCGACATCGTGGGCGTCGGCTATCGCGCCGAAGTGAAAGGCAAGAACGTGGTCCTGGCGCTGGGATACTCGCACCCAATTGAGTTTCCGATTCCCGAAGGCATTCAGATCGCGGTTGAGAAGCAAACGCATATGTCGGTTAGCGGGCGCGGATAAGAACCAGGTCGGCCAAGTGGCCGCGAATCTTCGCGCGCTGCGTCCGCCCGATCCGTACAAGCAAAAAGGCATTCGCATTACTGGCGAGCGTTGAAGAAGAAAGCAGGCAAGGCCGGAGCCAAGACGACGGCGGCCTAGAGCCGAAGCTGGAAGGAGAACAAGAGTGGCAGCACCAGTTCGAAGATTATCGCGCGAAGCGCATCGCCGGCGAATTCACGTGCGCACGCGAAGACGCTGTCCGGAACATCCGAGCGCCCGCGCCTTTGCGTGCATCGCTCGACGAAGCACATTCGCGCGCAAGTGGTGGACGATCAGACGGCGCACGCATCGTTTCCGCGAGCTCGCTCGATGGAGAAGTGCGCAAGCAAGATCAAGGGCGGCGGCAATATCGCGGCATCGAAAGTTGTCGGCAAGATGATTGCCGAGCGCGCCAAGGAAAAGGGCGTCGAAAAAGTGGTGTTTGACCGCGGCGGCTACCAATATCACGGCCGCGTGCAAGCGCTTGCCGAAGCGGCCCGGGAGGCGGGCCTGAAGTTCTAAAACTATGCCGAAACAAGAGCTCAAAGATACGCTTTCCGTCCGCCGGCTGATCGAAACCAACCAGGCGAACCTGAAAGATCAGGTGGTTTCGATCAACCGCGTCACGAAAGTCGTGAAGGGCGGCAAGAACCTCAGCTTCTCGGCGCTGGTAGTAGTGGGCGACCAGGGCGGCCATGCCGGATTCGGCATGGGCAAGGCTCGCGAAGTTCCCATGGCCATTCGCAAAGCGATCGAGCAAGCCAAGAAGAACATGGTGAAGCTGAATCTCAAAGGCACGACGATCCCGCATCAGGTGCTCGGCCGCTATGGTTCGGGCCAAGTGCTGCTAAAGCCGGCGCCGGAAGGAACTGGCGTCATCGCGGGCGGCCCGGTGCGCGCAGTGATGGAGGTTGCGGGAATTCACAACGTGCTGACGAAATCGCTCGGCACGTCGAACCCGCACAACGTGATCAAGGCGACGTTTGATGCGCTGCTGCATTTAAAAGACGCGGCGAAAGTGGCGGAATCGCGCGGAAGGGAGCGGAGGAAGCGGCTACGGTCTCCTAGCCGCTTCGCGACAAGAACAATGGCGACGACAAAGAAAAAATCGGGAACGCTGAAAATCAAGTGGGTGGGAGTTTTATCGGCTGCCCGCGCGGCATGCGGCAAACGATTCGCGGCCTGGGTTTTCGCCGGATGCAGCAGGTGGTGGAGCAGCCAGGACACGCCGGCGATTCGCGGCATGATCGCGCAAGGTTCATCACCTTGTGAAGATTGAGGAATAGGGATGGCATGAGACACCGACACTTTCGAATTTGAAGCCGCCGCGCGGCTCGCGTCACCGCAAGGTGCGCGTAGGACGCGGCATGGGCTCGAAGATGGGCAAGACGTCTGGCGCCGGCAACAAGGGCCAACAGTCCCGCCGCGGCTATTCCCGCCGTCCGGGATTTGAAGGCGGCCAGATGCCGCTGCATCGGCGCTTGCCGAAGCGCGGATTTCAACGCCCATTTCCGCAAGACGTTTGCAGTGGTCAACGTCGAAACGCTGAATGCTTTCGCGGCGGGAGACACCGTGACGCCGGAAACTGCTCTTTGGAGTCGGGATCGTTCGCGCCGCGCGTGACAGCGTGAAGATTCTGGGCGATGGCGAATTGAAAGTCGCGCTCACCGTGCATGCGCATGCATTCAGCAAGTCGGCGCAGGAAAAAATCGACAGCGCCGGAGGAAAAGTCGAAATTCTGAAATGAAGAAGCTGGTCGAAGCATTTCGGAATATTTTCAGCACGCCGGACCTGCGTAATCGTGTGCTGTTTACGCTGGCGTTGCTGGGGGTGTATCGGCTCGGCGCTTTCATTCCCACGCCTGGAATCAATACCGACTTGCTGCAGCAGCTTTTCGAGCAGAGCCAGGGTTCGGTGCTCGGCATTATTGACCTTTTCAGCGGCGGCAATTTCCGCCGGCTGACGATTTTTGCGCTGGGCATCATGCCGTACATCACGGCGTCGATCATTTTGCAGTTGCTGGTGGTCGTGTGGCCTTACCTTGAACGCTTGCAGAAGGAAGGCGAACTGGGCCGGCGCAAGATCACGCAGTACACGCGCTATCTGACGATTATTCTGAGCGCGTTCCAGTCGTTTACGATTGCGCTGACTCTGACGCGGCAGAATCTGTCCGGGCAATCGCTTGTCTATCACCCGGGACCGCGCTTCATCCTGATGACGATGCTGACGCTGACCACCGGCTCGGCGTTCATCATGTGGCTGGGCGAACAGATCAGCGATCGCGGCATCGGCAACGGCATGTCGCTGATTATTTTTGCGGGTATCGTGGTCGGCTTGCCGCGCGCGCGTGGGCGATTTGTGGGACAAGGCCGCAGACGCAGCAGTGGGGCTCGTTTACGCCCATTGCGCTGCTTGGGCTGATTGCTCTGATGGTTGCGGTGGTCGCCTTCATCGTGTTTGTGGAAGGCGGGCAGCGGCGTATTCCGGTGCAGTACGCCAAGCGCGTGATGGGCCGGAAGGTGATGGGCGGGCAGATGACTTATCTGCCGCTGCGGGTGAATTCCGGCGGCGTGATTCCGCCGATTTTCGCGAGTTCGCTGCTGACGTTTCCCGCAGACGCTGGCGCTGATTTTCCAGAACAAGTCGCCGTTTTTTGACAAATTCGCGAAGTCCATCAGCTGGGGCGAGCCGCTCTACACGGTGATTTACGTGACGCTGATTATCTTTTTCGCGTTTTTCTATGTGGGAATTATTTTTAATCCCACCGAGCTTGCGGACAACATGCGGAAGTACGGCGGATTTATTCCCGGGATTCGGCCGGGGCGCAACACGTCGGAGCACATCAACCGCATCTTGACGCGGCTCACGTTCGTTGGCGGCGTGTATCTGGCGATTGTTTGCCTGCTGCCGGAGTGGATGATTTCCGGAATTCACCTGCAGCATTTGCCGTTTGGCTGGGCGGCAACTGGTTTGATCAGCACATGTGGCGATTCGTGCTCGACGGGCTGGGCGTGCAATTTTATTTCGGAGGCACGTCGCTGCTGATCGTCGTCGGCGTGGCCATGGATACGGTGCAGCAGCTGGAAGCGCAGCTGGTGATGCGGAATTACGAAGGGTTTGTGCGCAAGGGCCGGGTGCGGAGTCGCCGCGGTTGAGCGGACCGTTCGGCGGAGCGAATGGCTCTCAATCGGGCGCTGATTTTTCTGGGCCCTCCGGGAGCCGGGAAAGGCACCCAGGCAAAGCGCATCGCAAAGCGGTTTGGAGTGCCGCATCTTTCGACGGGCGATATGTTGCGCGATGCGATCAGCGCGGGCACCGAGCTTGGCCGCTTGGCCAAGCCGATCATGGAGCGCGGCGAGCTGGTGCCGGACGACATCGTGATGAAGATGGTCGAGGAGCGGCTGGCGCAGCCGGATTCGACGGCGGATTCATCTTCGACGGTTTTCCGCGGACTCTGCCGCAGGCGCGAACAGCTGGACGGAATTCTTGAGCGGCGTGGGTTTTGGCAAGCCGATCGTCGTGGATTTTCAGGTGGACCCGGAGAAGCTGTTGCGGCGGCTTTCGGGGCGCTGGACGTGCAGCGTCGGCGGCGAAATCTACAATATTTACGATATGCCGCCGAAAGTTCCGGAGATTTGCGACAACGACGGCGGAAAACTGGTGCAGCGCGCCGACGACCGGCCGGAAATCGTGAGAGAGCGGCTTGGCGGCGTACGAGCGGCAGACGAAGCCGCTTGCCGATTATTACCGGCGGCAGGGCGTTCTTGGAGTCGTGGATGGACGCGCAGCATGGAAGAAGTGAGCCGCGCGCTGGCGAAATTTTTAGAGCGCGCGGCGGGGCGAGATGGTCATCTGTAAATCGCCGGCGGAACTCGAGAAGATGCACCAGGCGGGACTGATCGTCTGGGGCGCGCTCGAGAAGATGCGGGCGATGGTGAAGCCGGGAATTTCGACCAAGGAGCTCGATGAATTCGCCGAGGAGTACACGGCGGAGCATCACGCGCGGCCGGCGTTTAAGGGATACCGAGGATATCCGGGCTCGGTGTGCACGTCGATCAATCAGGAAGTGGTGCACGGAATCCCTTCGGCGTCGCGGAGGTTGCGCGAAGGCGACATTCTCTCGATGGATTTTGGCGTCGAGTTGGACGGCTATTTTGGCGATGCGGCGCTCACGGTGCCGGTGGGGAAGATCGCGCCGGAGCGCGAAAAGTTGTTGCGGGTGACGCGCGAATCGCTGGAGCGGGCGATCGAGAAGGTCCGGCCCGGCAACCGGCTTGGGGATGTTTCGTCGGCGGTGCAGGAGTGGGTGGAGAAGAACGGCTTTTCGGTGGTTCGGGAGTTTGTGGGGCACGGCATCGGCACCAAGATGCACGAGGAGCCGCAGCTTCCGAATTACGGCACGCCGGGACAAGGCCCGCGGCTGCAGGAGGGAATGGTTCTCGCCATCGAGCCGATGGTGAACGCCGGCGGGCCCGGCGGTGAAGGTGCTGAACGACGATTGGACGGCGGTGACCGCGGACGGAAGCGATTCAGCGCATTTCGAGCATACGGTGGCGGTGACGGCGAATGGGCCCTGGATATTGACGAGGCCGCGAGAAGCGACCGGGCCGTGCTGGTAAGCGTTTGAGCGATTGAAGATCGAAGCTTTAGACAGGAGCACATGGCGAGAAGGCCGGAACCGGAAAAGAAGAAGCCGGGCGAGGGAAGCGGGAAAGAAGACGCCATTGAAGTGATGGCGACTGTGATCGAGCCGCTGCCGAACGCCATGTTTCGCGTCGAACTGGAGAACAAGCATCAGGTGCTGGCGCACATTTCGGGAAAGATGAGAAAGAATTTTATCCGCATTTTGCCGGGCGATCGGGTGGCGGTGGAGCTTTCGCCCTACGATCTGACGCGCGGCCGGATTGTTTACCGCTACAAGTAGGCTGCGGGAAGTAACGGCAGGGAAGGATGGAGTCGAAATGAAGGTTCGAGCATCGGTTAAGAAAATTTGCATGAAGTGCAAGATTGTCCATCGGCGCGGAGTGGTGCGCGTGATTTGCGCGAACGCGAAGCACCGGCAGCGCCAGGGTTAGAAGGAGGAGAAGCGAAATGGCACGTATCGCAGGTGTGGATTTGCCGCCGAACAAGCGGCTTTGGATCGGCCTCACGGCGATTTATGGCATCGGGCAGGAGCGCGCGCGGTCGCTCGCGGAGAAGGCGAACGTTGACCCGACGAAGAAGATCAAGGATCTTACCGAAGAGGAAGTCACGCGTCTGCGCGCGGCGATCGAGGCCGAAGGCGGCGTGGAAGGCGATCTTCGCAAAGAGATGCAGATGAACGTCCGCCGGCTGATTGAAATTCAGTGCTACCGCGGCCTGCGGCATCGCCGGAATCTCCCCGTGCGCGGCCAGCGAACGCACACGAACGCGCGCACCCGAAAGGGCCCGCGCAAGGGCGCTGTGGCCGCGAAGAAGAAGACGATGGCGCGCAAGTAACGACAGGGAGCCGTTCGCTGGGTCTAGACCCGACGGTTTTGCAGGAGAAGAACAAGCGTGGCAAAAGAACCGAAGGACGCAGCGAGCAGCTCCGGCAGCAGCGGCGAAAACGATCGAAGCGCAAGAAGGAATTTCGCAAGAAGCGCGAGAAGCGCGTGGTGCCGCACGGCGTCGTGTGCATCCAGGCGACGTTCAACAACACGATCGTCACGCTCACCGATCCGGACGGCCGCGCGGTGAGCTGGTCATCGGCGGGCTCGGTCGGCTTCAAGGGCTCGCGCAAAGGCACGCCCTATGCCGCGCAGCAGGCGGCTATGACGGCCGCGGGTGTCGCGCGCGATCAGTACGGAATGAAATCCGTGGAGGTGCGCGTGAAGGGCCCGGGAGCGGGCCGCGAATCAGCCGTGCGCGCGCTGGCATCGTCGGGTCTGCACATCAACGCCATCAAGGACGTGACGCCGGTGCCGCACAACGGCTGCCGTCCGCCGAAGCGCCGTCGCGTCTAATTTGGATTGCTGGTAGCTAGAGTTTTTGCAGTAGAAGCAAAGGAGAGAAGCACTTGGCAAGACATCGTGAAGCGAGTTTGCCGGTTGTGCCGACGGGAAGGGATGAAGCTCTTCCTGAAAGGCCTGCGGTGTTATACGGAAAAATGCGCCATCGAAAAGCGCAACTTCGTTCCGGGCCAGCACGGCCAGGCGCGCCGCGCCGAAGATGGTCGGTTACGGCGTGCAGTTGCGCGAAAAGCAGAAGGTGAAGCGCACCTACGGCCTGCTCGAGCGGCAGTTCCGCAACTACTTCGAGAAGGCGGTGCGCACGAAGGGCCCCACCGGCTCGAACCTGATGGTGATGCTCGAGCGGCGTCTCGACAACGTCGTCTACCGCATGGGACTCGCCGGTTCGCGCGCGCAGGCGCGGCAGCTCGTGCTTGCACGGCCACGTTCGCGTGAAGGGCCACAAGGTGAACATCCCGAGCTACCTCGTGCAGGTGGGCGACGACATCGCGCTGAAGGAAAACATGCACGAGAACGCCATGGTGCTCGAAGCGCGCAACCTGGCGCAAAGCCAGGGCGTCGCGCCGTGGCTCGATATCGACCGCGAGAATTTCAAAGCGCGCGTCGTGGCTTTGCCGCGCCGCGAAGACGTGCAGACGCCGCCGATGAACGAGCAGCTGATCGTCGAGCTTGTATTCCAAGTAGCGCGCATTTCGTATTCACTACGTCGAATGGTTTGGAAGGCTCGCCGCTGGCGGGCCGGGAGGAGCACGAATATGTGGAAGGGCTTTCAGAAACCGAAGCGGCTGGCGGCAGAACCGGAAACACTGACCGACAAGTACGGGAAATTTTCGGCGCAGCCGTTCGAGCGCGGCTGGGGAACCACCGTTGGCAACGCGCTGCGGCGCGCCTTGTTGAGCTCGATCGAAGGCGCGGCTATCACCGCGGTGAAGATCGAAGGCGTGCTGCACGAATTTTCGCCGATTCCGGGCGTCGTCGAAGATGCCACGGACATCATCCTGAATCTGAAGCAGGTGCCGCTGAAGCTGAATACCGACCAGCCGAAGACGATCACGCTGATTGTCGATGTGCCGGGCCCGGTTACTTCCGCGAAAATCGAAGAAGACGCCGACATCGCCGTGCTCGACAAGAACATCTACATCGCCACGGTGAGCGAAGGCGGCAAGCTCGAACTCGAACTGCGCGTCAAGAACGGCCGCGGTTATGTGGCTGCCGACCGCAACTTCGACGAAGATCTGCCGATCGGCTACATCCCGATCGACTCGGTTCATTCGCCGGTGCGCAAGGTGAACTACGCGGTGGAAGCCGCGCGTCTTGGGCCAGATGACCGACTACGAAAAGCTCACGCTGGAAGTCTGGACGAACGCCGCGATCACTCCGCAGGATTCGATCGGCCTGGCCTCCAAGCTGATGAAGGACCACATGAGCATCTTCATCAACTTCGAAGAGACGCCGGATCTTCCCGAAGAAGTCGTCGAGAACTACGCGATCCGCGCCTGGAATTCCTCGACCGCTCCGTCGAAGAGCTCGAGCTTTCCGTGCGCTCCTACAACTGCTTGAAGAACGCGAACATTCAGAACCTGCGCGAGCTCGTGCAGAAGACCGAATCCGAAATGCTCAAGACCAAGAATTTCGGCCGCAAGTCGCTGAACGAGATCAAAGACATCCTGCACAAGATGGGCTTGAGCCTGGGAATGAAGTTCGACGAGCACGGCCGCATCATCTGGCCGCCGCTGCCGAGCCAGACCGCTCCTCCGCCTTCCGAAGGAGACGCACGGCTCTCTAGGCCGCGGATTACCGAACATGAGACACCTTAATTCAGGCTCCAAACTCGGGAAGCAGCCGGCGCATCGCCGCGCAATGCTGCGCAATCTGGTGACGAACCTTATCGAGAAGGAGCGCATCCAGACCACGCTCCTTCGCGCCAAGGCGGCTCGTCCGCTTGCCGAGCGCATGATTACGCTCGGCAAACGCGACTCGCTGCATTCGCGCCGGCAGGCGGCGGCTTTCCTGATGACGCCGGACGCCACCAAGAAGCTTTTCGCGGATCTCGCTCCGCGCTTCGCGGATCGTCCGGGCGGCTACACGCGCATCGTTCGCGCAGGCTGGCGCATCGGTGACGGCGCCGAACTCGCGATTCTCGAATTCATCGGCTCCGAGCTGAAGAAGAAAGAAAAGAAGCCGCGCAGAGGCCGAGCGGAAGAAGCGCCCGAAGCGAACGAAAAAGAGAAGGAAAAGGAAGTCGCCTCGAGCAAGAAGTAATTCTTCTGAAGGGAATTAAAGGCCCGCGCCGATTCGTCCGACGCGGGCCTTTTCTTTTCTCGGACGCTTATGACTTCGATTTAATCCCCAGCCAGGAATCGTAAATCGCCTTTTGTTGCGCGGTCGGGTGATCTACAGGCTTCAGGGTATACGTTGGATAAGGATTTGATCCGATCGTCAGGGATAGCTCCTGTACCGTCCGAGGCGCATAACCAGCACGTGAACCACGTCTCCAGGTTTATGTGCGCCTACAGCCTCGGCTGGCCCTCCTGCCCCAACTGCACGATCATCGAACGCGATAACGACGTCGTCGAGGTCGAACCCTGCTTTCTCCGCAGGGCTCCCGGGATCACATTTCGAATGGTGTACCGGCCTTCCTCGCCCTTCTTGATTTCGATTCCGATCCAGGGCTTGCTGGAATCCACTTTTGACGTCACCGCGATTCCGGCATAGGCGAAATATTTCTCGTAAGGAATCGATTCCTTTCCGCTGATATAATGGGTGAAGATATCGCTCAAATCCCCTCCGGCCACTTCCGATGCCGCGCGAATCGGATCTTCCGGCTCGAAGCCAGGCTTTGGCAGCGCATAACGCGAGTAGAGCAGCCGCATCCAATCATCCAGCGATTTCTGATTGTTCGTCTTCTCACGAATCGCAAAATCGAGAATGTGACCCATCACCTGCCCGCCGTCATAATAGGAATACCAGGTGTTCGCAAGATTAGTCTTCTGCTGAACCACGCTGGCATTAGGGAACCAGGTATCCCAGCTAGTATCTTCAATGCTGCGTTCGCTCCGCCCAGGCTCCGCGTCAAACTTCGTCAACAATTTACCGAGGTTGTCGAGGTAGTGCTGCGGGGTGATCAAACCGGCACGGACTAGTGCAAGGGCGCCATAGTAGCTTGTGAGCCCCTCGGATATCCACAGGGACGGGTGTGCACCATTTGGGTGTAGTCGAACGGGCCTAGCGGGTGAGGCCGCAGCCGCTTGACGTTCCAGGCGTGGAAAAATTCGTGCGACGCGACAAATAGTTTCAAATCGTATTGCGTCCCGTAATTTTCCGCGGGACTCTCGTCGTTCCAATCCTTTTGAAAATTGATTTGCGTGGAATTCAGGTGCTCGAGGCCGCCGCCGGTTCCCGGCCAGATATGAAACAGGAAGTAGTAATCCTTGAACGGAGCAGCCTGTGAGGCAGTGCCTGCGACGGAAGCGAATATCGGGACGATTTGCTCCACGAATTTCTGAGTGTCAGCCGCAAATTTCGAGAAGTCCTCACCGGACTCAACGTCATGGACGATCACGTGGTAAGTGGTCCCCATGACCTGAAATTTCTTTTCCGCGAAATCTGAAATCTCCAGCGGCGCATCGGCAAACCAGTCGTAATTCTCGGCTTGAAACGTATGTTCCGACGTGTGCTCCATTCCCGTCGCCACCTTCCAGCCAGCGGGCGCCGCAATTGAGAGTTCAATCGGGCGCTCTTTGCCCCCGACCAGATACATCCATACCGAGGGCCCGCCGATGAATGCGTGCCGCGCGTCATACTGCGCCCTGGTTATTGCGCAGCGTGTCGCCGAATACCTGGTACTGAATCGTCGCCGTGTTCGCGCCCGCGAGTTCTACGCGCCACGTCTGGCTGTCGGTTTTTCGCCATGTGAGTTCTTTTCCGCTTGGCCCGGTAGCGCGAAAGCGCTGCACATTCACCGCGTAGTTCTGAATGTAGTAGGATCCGGGCGCCCAATCAGGCATCGCAAAGTCCGCGGTAGCTCCTTCAAGCCCTGAAGCGCGGATCGTCACGTCCATCAAATGCGTGCTGGGATGCTCGAAGCCGAGTTCGTAATGAAGCGGCTCCGCGAGCGGAAACACTCGAAAAAGTAGGCGCTAAAACCAGCAACAAGGTTGCCGATACCTCGCGACGCGTCCAAGCATCCTCACGTCCTCCCCTTGGGAATCGATTTTCAACCTGCGGGCCGAATACCGGCGCCATTCTGGGCGGTGCCGCCTTCCGCCCGTCGCTTCCGGACGCCGCGCCAGAGCACGAGCAAGGCGACGAGCAGCTGAGCTGCCGCACCGCCGCTGGTGTCAAGCATCACGTCGGTTACAGCGGCTCCACGCCCCGGCACAAATGACTGATGAAACTCGTCGAGTGCGGCATAGCCTGCGACGATCAAAATCACTATCAGCGCCCAACGGAGGCCGAAGTCTCGCGTTCCTGCCCGCAGCGCATGCAGTAGGAGCAGGCTCAAAACAAAATACTCGGTGAAGTGAGCGCTTTTCCTTATGACGTGGTGAATCAAAGAAAGTGTTTCGGGCATTGCATGCGGAAGGAGCCAACGGAGTACCGGTATGATGACTCGGGACGTATTTTCGCTGGTGAACGTCTCGGTTGAGAACGACGAAATAAGAATTGCCCAAAGAATCGCCGGCCACCAATACTTGAGCCAGCGCACTTTAGCGCGACCCCACCCGGCACACCGGCGCGGGCCAGCTTCCCGGATGTTGTGCGTTATTCAAGCCGGTAGTTCGGAGCTTCTCGAGTGATGATTACGTCGTGGACGTGGCTTTCACGCAGGCCTGCCGATGAAATACGAATGAAGCGGCTCTTCTCTTGCAATTCTTTGAGATTCTCAGCCCCGCAGTAGCCCATTCCGCTGCGCACCCCGCCAACGAGCTGGTCGACAAGCGCGGAAAGAGGACCTTTGTAAGGAACCTGCCCTTCGATTCCCTCGGGCACAGATTTGCCGCGGTCGGCGAGTTCTTGCGAATAACGATCGGCGGACCCGGCCTCCATCGCGCCAAGCGATCCCATTCCGCGATACGATTTGAACGTGCGGCCCTGGTAGAGAATCGTTTCGCCCGGAGATTCTTCGGTGCCTGCGAACAGGCCACCAATCATCACGGTGGACGCGCCCGCTGCGATCGCTTTGGTAATGTCGCCTGAAAATTTAATTCCGCCGTCGGCGATGATCGGCACGCCGGAATTTCTGGCTGCTCGCGAGCATTCGATGATTGCGGTGATTTGCGGCACACCCGCACCGGTCACTACCCTTGTGGTGCAGATCGAGCCGGGGCCAATGCCCACTTTTAATCCGTCGACGCCCAGTGAGATCAGATCGCATGCGCCTTCGGCGGTTGCGACATTACCGGCAATCAGCTGGATTTCAGGAAACTTGCGCTTTACGGCGCGAATCGCTTCCATTACGCGGGCCGTGTGCCCGTGGGCCGTATCGATCGCGAGCACGTCCACTTTCTCCCGTGCAAGTTCTTCAGCCCGTTCGAGATAGTCGCCAGTCGCTCCGATCGCGGCCCCCACGCGGAGGCGGCCCTGCTCGTCCTTTGTGGCACTCGGAAACTCAATCTTCTTTTGAATGTCTTTTACGGTGATCAGGCCTTTGAGATTGAATTCGTTGTCGACAACCAGAAGCTTCTCGATCCGATGCTTCTGCAATATCCGCTCGGCTTCATCGAGCGTGGTTCCCACTGCAACTGTGACGAGATTGTCCTTCGTCATCACGGCGCTCACGGGCTGATCGAGATTGCGCTCGAATCGGAGATCGCGATTCGTCAAGATCCCCACCAGCCGTGTCCCGCGCGTTACGGGCAAGCCGGATACCCGGTACTTCGTCATGATATCGAGCGCTTGCCGCACCGACATTTCGGGAGCGATCGTCACGGGATCAACGATCATCCCGCTTTCCGATCGCTTCACGCGGTCCACTTCTTCCGCTTGCCGCTCAATGCTCATATTGCGGTGAATAAATCCGATTCCGCCCTGGCGTGCGATGGCAATCGCGAGACGCGAATCGGTCACTGTGTCCATCGCAGCTGCCACGATCGGAATGTTCAGTGGGACGTTGCGGGCCAGGCAGGTGCGTGTGTCTGCCTGTGTTGGCAGCACCGAAGACTTGCCCGGCAGCAGTAGAACGTCGTCAAACGTCAGCCCTTCCGGGATGGCGCCCTCAATCATCAATTTCTCCTATAGTTTCGCTCTGTTTCGAGTCGCGCAAAAAAAAGCGTCCATAAACAACTCAGCCCAGCCGGATTCGCTGGGCTCGACCGCGATTCGATTGTCGCAACTTACCCTCATGGTTAAAAAAGCCATTCTAGGCGCATCGCAAGACGAAATCAAGGAGCTCGCTTGCGCAGTCGAGTTGCGCGATCAGCGCAGACTCCCTACCATGGATGCGATGAAAGAATTCGTTCCCTCGCGATGGCTTCGCAATCCGCATGCGATGACGATTGCCGCTGCTTTCTGGCGGAGAAAATACTCCCGGCTTCCGGCGAGCACTTCCCGGCTTTTTGAAGTTGAACCGGGAACACAGGTTCGCGCGGAATGTCACTGGCAAAAGAATCCGCGCGACCATGCGACGATCGTTCTTTTACACGGTCTCGAGGGTTCGTCTGAATCCGGTTATATGCTGGGAATCGCGGAGAAGGCTTGGCTCTCGGGCTTCAATGTCGTTCGGTTAAATCAACGCAACTGTGGCGGCACCGAACGGCTCACGCAAACTTTGTATCATTCGGGGCTAAGCGACGACATCCGTTCTGTGATTTTCGAATTCATCGAGCGCGAGCAGTTGCCGGAGATTTTCGCTGTGGGATTCTCGATGGGCGGCAACCTGGTGCTAAAGATGGCCGGCGAATTAGCTGGTTCGGCGCCCCCAGAGATTCGAGGTTTTATCTCTGTGGCGCCGGCGCTCGATTTAGCGGCCTGTGCCGACGCACTCGGCGAGCCGCGAAATTTTATCTATCAGCGGCATTTTGTGAGGGGCCTGAAGCGTCGTATGCGACTGAAAACAGGGCTGTTCCCCGACGTCTTCCCCGTGGATGGAATGCGAAACATCGGAAGCGTTCGTGAATTTGACGAACTCATCACAGCCCGCTTTTGCGGCTTCGCGGGTGCGGACGATTACTACAAACGTTCCAGCGCGATGAAATTAGTCGCACAGATTCGCAAGCCGTGCATGATCCTCACTTCCCTGGACGATCCGTTCGTCCCGATCTCGTCATTCAGCAACGCCGCCATCCGCGAGAATCCTTGCATCGAACTCGTCATCACCAAGCACGGCGGTCACTGTGCCTTCATCTCAAATGAGCGAGGCGATGCGCGTTTCTGGGCGGAAAACCGCGTCGTAGAATTTTGTCTGCAGCGCTCGACACTGACACACTGAATCGCTACAGAACACTGGCCATTCGAACCCGCGCACCCGACGTGTCTTGACCAGAATCAACGGGCCCGTTAGAATGCCTAACCGTGGGACGTGTGGCTGTTCATAGCCTTGTATTCTCTCGAATTCATCGCAGACAACCGCTTGAGCGAATTTGTCCTCTCATAATCCACACGTCCCAGTGTGAAGTTGTGTCCTGGAGGTGAAAGTCGTGCGCTGCCTATGCGTTTTTTGCTGACACATTGATGGCTGTGATGATGTTTTGCGTTGCGGATCCATCGGTGTTTGCGAAAGACAAAGAGAGCAAGCTGCCTCCTCAGTATCGCGAATGGCTCGACCGCGACGTCGCCTACATCATTACACGAGGCGAAAAGACTCAATTCCTGTCGCTGACATCAGACGCCGAGCGCGACAAATTTATCGATTGGTTTGGCTGTACGCAATCCCAATCCGGATTCTCCGGTCAACGTATACAAGGAAGAGCACTATAAACGTCTAGCGTATGCCGACGATCATTTCGGAATAGGTAAGCGCATGCCCGGGTGGGCTACAGAAAGGGGACGAATGTATATCGTACTTGGCCCGCCCAAGCAGATGGCAAATTACTCAGGCCACGACCCAGTTCGCCCCATGCAGATCTGGTTCTACGAATCTCCGAGCCTCGGACTGCCGCCCTATTTTTATGTCTTGTTCTACAAGAAGGATAGCGTCGGCGACTATGTTACATACAGTCCTTATTTTAATGGCCCTCAGGACTTAGTAACCGAGCGTGGCGTGTCGATCACAGATGCCGTCCAAATGATTCATCGAGACCTCGGACAAGAGGTGGTGAGAACATCCTTGACTCTGCTGCCCGATGAGCCGGAACACAAAACCCCCGCCCTACGGACCAGTCAGATGTTCTGATGTCACAACTCCACGATTTGGCCAACAGCACTTACAACGTTGCCGCCCTCCAACACCGCGCTGCCATGATGAATGTCACTTCTCGATTGCTCGTAAGTGGAGGAACTCTAGGAGTTCTTACCGCACCACTTCGCGATTCTGACGGTACCGTGAAACTCCATTATCTTCTGCGCTTGAAGCGGCCCGAGGATTTCGCGGTGGGAAAATCAGCTGATGGCAGTTACTACATCTCCGTGGAAGCGAAAGCACAGGTTCTCACGTCCGAAGATAAGCCTATCTTTACACAGGAGCGCAGCCTGAAGCGTATCCTGACTCAGCAACAAGTTGACCAGGTCAAGAACAAGATCTTTGGTTATGAGGATCGGCTTCCATTGCCCCCCGGCCAATACCATCTAAAATTCTCGCTCGGAAGCGCGGTGAATAGCATCGCATATCAGGCCGATGCCAGCGTTGTTGTTCCAAACGCCCCGAGCTCCGGACTGCTGGTAACCCCTCTCATACCATTTACATCCGCCGAAGCTTTACAACCTCAGCTTTCTGGACTGATACCTTTCAGCGTCGCAGGACTGAGATTTTCTCCGCTGCTGGCGCGCGAAATGAACTACAGTCCGGCTACGGACTTACAATTTTTCTATCAGGTTTGGGCAAGCCACGACCAGCTTACCAAGAACCCTGGCGCAACCCTTGAAGCGCGATACGCTTTCGGACGACCAGGTGCTGTAGGCGAAGCGAAAATAATCACGGATCAAGTCGCCGGAAGTCAGATCGATTCGACAGGAACTCTGCTGACCGGTAAGAAAATCCCGCTAGGCGATTGGGTCTAGGGCAACTATCTCTTGACTCTCTCGCTAGATACTCCAGACGGGCAGCAGAAAGCATCCGCTAGTCTGAGTTTCCGGCTTCTCCTGTCAACCCCAGTCGACCCCGCTTGGGACGTTTTCGATGGGGACGCCATTTCAAGGGATGTGCGGACAGGTATGGCCGCGTACGAACGAGGGCTCTGCTACCTCGCATTCAACCAAAAGGAAGACGCAGCGCGTTCGTTCAGTTCGACAACGCCGCCGGCAACAAGTGTGGTGGCACGAGGTTATGTCAGGTTGACGAGACGAGTCCGGAGAGCTCAATACTCGCCATTATCCTGTGAGCGCATACAGGATCACAACGGCGTTTTTGATGCCGACGCTGCTCTCTGAGGTTGATGAAACGAAAGACTGATAGATCTCCTTCAGAGTGCACTGCGAGTGAAGAGTGCAAGTGGCCCCGTTCTACCGAGCGCTAGCCTCGTATTACCGCCGCATCGGGGACGAGAAAAGCGGCGAAGACTTTCAGAAGAAGGCCCAGGCTTTGACTCGCGAACCTTCCTCCCGATAGAACCGCAGCAGTCAATTCGAGCTCGCCGACTATAGTACGCATGGAGCTTTTCCGTATGATTTATAGTACGTGTCCATACTATGAAATATGTATTCTTGTATTCGAGCGGCCTCCCTTTTAAGGTAAGTTATTGAAAAAGATAGCGTTAATTTATACCGGAGTTGGGCAGCGGATTGCACTACCAGCGACAACGGGGTGTAGTGATTCCGTTCGCGTCGGGGATTCTTAGCGAACGGATTCCCGGGGGAAATAATCCTCTGCGAGGAGTGTCCTGAATGAGTATTCGAAAGATGTGGTTTGTAGTGCCTCTGATTTTGGCAACGATCCTTGGTTTTTACTCTTGGCGCCTTACGGCGCAGGAGTCTGCTGCCAAGGGAACGATTAACGGCACCATCGTGGATTCCAGCGGTGGCTCAATCGCCGGAGCGTCAGTCACAGTCCAAGGGGCGCAAGGCAACCAGAACTATACAACCAACAATGCCGGGACTTTTATCGCTGGGGATCTAATCCCGGGAACCTACAGCGTGAGAGCTGAGGTAAAAGGTTTCAAGATTTCGGAGGTTTCGGGAATAACCGTTAACGTAGGAAGCATCACGGCCATTCGCGTGGTTATGGAGCCTGGGACCGTGACTCAAACGGTCGAGGTTGTTGGCTCGGGTGTGACTGTTGACACCACTTCCAGTGCGGTTGCAAGCAATCTGAACGACGACTTTATCAAAAGCTTCCAGTTCAGCGGAACGTGTCTGGATTGTTTTATTTGGCGCCGGGTGTCGTAAGCGGCGGAGGTACTGGTGCGGCAAACCCGTCTATCGGGGGTGCCACGGGTCTTGAGAACATGTATGTTGCTGACGGCGTTAGCATCACGGACACGGCCTTCGGAGGACTTGGCCTTTATTCCCGTGTTACGGCTCTGTCGGCACTGGAATCAACCTCAGTTTCGTGAAGGAAGTGCAAGTTAAGACCGGAGCTGTCCAACCTCAGTATGGCGGCGCCACTGGCGGTGTCGTCCAGATCTAACAAATCGGGCGGACACGATTATCATGGGGCCGTGGCGCCTTTATTGGCAACCACAGCAGTTTGAGGCCACACGCTTGAATCCGGATGATTTTGGATTGGCCAATCCGTTCGGCAAGGTTATTCACAATGCGGCCTATGATTTCTCCGGGGAAATCGGCGGATCGATTCCCCCTCTGCGCGATAAACTGTTCTTCTTTGGCTCGGTAGATCCCACGAATAACATGACGTATCAGATCGCCCCTCCGACAACCGGGCTCTTTGAACTCGGTCAACTGAGTGGAAATACGTGGGTTTACAACTATGCTGGCAAACTAACCTTCAAGATCAATGACAAGAATACAATCGAAGGCTCGGTTTTCGGTGATCCCTCCTACTCAAACACCTTCCCTTGGGTACGTTTGAATGAAGGAGTCAAGGGAATTCCCAATACAACACAATTCAGCAAGCTCACTTACGGGAGCCGCGACGTGGTGCGGAGAGCACACTCTCGCCCACTTGGATTCTCAACATCTCTCTCGCGTGGCAGCACAATAAATTCACTGAGGGTGGGTACGACAACACGTCGTCTGAGATCATCGACCAGACTCAAATTGGCGGATTGCCTGGCCAGGCTGGTCAGTTTATCCCGGAAGGCCGCGGTTTCGTCGAGAACACTCGCGACGAGAGCTACGCCCTTAACATTAACACGACCAAGATATTTAACACTAGCTGGGGCCAGCATTCGATCGACCTCGGCTACGCTTACGTCCGGGGCATTTATGACGGCGGTCGCTCTTACAGCGGTCCCGCTGTTTCTGCTCCACTCACCAACGCAGCGGGGGATTCGTTGTGTCCTAGCGTTGCTGGAGGTCAGTGTGCGTGGGCGAACTCGCTCGCCAATTATGAATGGTACCTGAGGCTAGCTCCCGGTACCTGTACTGTCTGCCCGGTGATGAACGTTCCTGGTTTCGCCACTCCACAACCTGTCTACCTTCGAATGCTGCGCAGCGAATTCAATTTGTCTTCGAACGGGTTTGCGAACTTCGACACACACTCGCGCGAGCACGTCGCTTACATCAACGATACTTGGACCATCAACAAGTACGTAACCATTAATGCCGGCATTCGTTGGCAACAGGAGCGGATGGTCGGCGAACAGGCTGCGTACACGTTCAACGACGATTGGTCCCCACTGAATTGGTGTCGACATCGACCCAATTGGAGACCGAAAGAACAAGATATTCTTCAACTTCGGGCGGTATAGCTATAACCTGCCGCTTGATTTGGCCGAACGGTCTTTGACCAATGAGCTCGATTTGTCAGGTTTCCGTCTCATTCCCGCTTTCACGACCGTGGGTGGGCAGAGAGAAGTGACAATCAATGCCAACGGTTCTGTCACTCCAGTAATTGATCCAGCCCACGTCATCAACTTTTTGCCAGGCGGTTTTCCGACTAATGGTCCCGCCTCATCCGCAGGTGGAAACCTTGAGTTCATTCACTCGGGGACACGTCTCACCTACGAGGACGAGTACGTGTTCGGCGCCGAGCACCAGTTCTCGCACGGCGTGGTTGTCACTGCGAGATATATGCACCGCAGTCTGAGGCGGATCGTAGAGGACACTGGTGGCATAGCGCCCGAGGCTGCCGAGGGAGGAGTGACTCAGCTGTTCTCGATCACTAATCCGAGCAAAAATCTCGACATCTTCACAAACCCGATACAGACCGATTTCGTAGCTACAACTGATGCCAGCGGGAAAGTCAATAACGCACCCAAAAGCTGCGATCCGGGCTTAGTGGCTTTCCCGATCACTAACAGCTTTGGCGCTCCCATCACCGATTCACAGGGAAACACTGCTGCTTGCTTCGCGGACAATGGTGTAAACGGCCAGCCGGCGGGGTCAGTCATCTCCGATGGTATCCCCGACGGTTTTACGGACCCGATTCACAGGTATTGGGCGGTCGAGTTCGAGGCTAACAAGTCGTTCTCACACAACTGGCAATTGCGGGCCAACTACCGGATTGCCAAGCTCTTCGGTAACTTCGAAGGTGCCTTCCGGAATGACAACGGGCAGTCCGACCGAGGTATCAGTTCGCTCTTCGATTTCACTACGGGCCAGTTCGGCCAGCTTGGCGATCAATTCCTGCCTGGCGTGTTGAATACCGACCGTCAGCAAGTAGCCAACGGATACTTTACGTATATATTTGACAGAGGAGCTCTCAAGAACCTCACCCTCGGTACTGGTATTCGGATCCAGACGGGCACGCCGATCAACGAATTGGCTGCTCATCCGGTTTACTTGAATGCCGGCGAAGTTCCCATCGGCGGTCGCGGCAGCGAGGGCCGTACTCCAACGACTGGGTCGGTGGACTTGCATGCTGAATATGCACTCAACATCGGTGAAAGAGCTCACTTGCGCTTCGGCGTTGACATGTTCAACATCGCGAATACGAAGCGTATTGAGTTCATCAACCAGAACATCGACTTGGGTTTTGGCACCACGAACTTGGACTTCCTCAAGCCTACGAACGAGGCTGTGCGTGGTGATGGCATCCAGTCGCCATTCAACGCCAGACTATTCGCCCGGTTTGAGTTCTAACTAGAGAATCAAGGAGAGGAGGGGGCGCTCAGCGCTCCTCCTCTTAGTTTTCCTCAGCATCGCATTTAGGCGACACGGTGGCAGGATGCGACGGATCCTCTCTCTTTTGATTTCTTCATTATGTGCTTTGGTTCTGCTTCCCTTTACAACGTCGGCACAGATTGGCGGATCGGCATGTTATCCCTTTTTTAACGCTCAGATCTCAGTGCAAGTTCGGATGGCAAACAGTACGTCTGCCCCACAGGGCGTTTTGGTGGAGCTGGTCTCTGAAGATCAATCCCCGTAGATCAAGCATTTACTGATGCTGGC
>CAWBRH010000047.1:0-69788 GCA_963790945.1 uncultured Acidobacteriota bacterium | reverse complement strand
AGAGGCAGCACACAAATCCTTGCATCTGGCTGATTTGTTTGAAACTCCCCTATGCGTGTGCTACGGTTGTTTCGTAGTTGGAGGAAATACTTTTTCTGGGGGAATACGATTTCCTGCCTGGCGTCGCTCCTTTTTGCCAGCCGCCTCGATACCCTGATTGAACAAACGGGATGGGTGGCTCGCATCGTTCTCTGTATCCTGCTGATTCTTTCCGTCTACTCCTGGGCAATTATTTTCAAAAAATCCGGGCAATTTTCGCGGATCGATTCGCAAACTTCGCGCTTTCTCCAGATATTTCGCGCTGGAGGCGGCTTCCCGCTCCCAGTACGCTGCGAGCGAGCGCTGGCGGAACTCCGCTCGCGAGCGTCTATCAAGCCGGCTATCGCGAACTCGAAGCTCAGATGAATAGCGGCAATCCGCGTCCGGGGAACCCAAATCCCGGCGCCGCGAAATCCCGGCAAACTCAAAAATCCGACGCCGTGGGTGTGGAAATGCATATCGCGGCGGGCGAAGAAGTGCGCCGGCTCGAAAAAGGAATGTCGTGGCTGGCCACCATCGCTTCCGTTTCGCCCTTTATCGGATTATTCGGCACCGTCTGGGGCGTGATGGATTCATTCGCGGGCTTGGGCGACGCCGGCACGGCCAGCTTGCGCGCGGTGCGCCCCGGGAATTGCCGAAGCCTGATTACGACGGCCGCCGGCCTTTTCGCCGCTATTCCCGCCGGATCGCGTACAACTATTACCTTCCAGCATTCGCAACGTGGCCGCGCGGATGGATAGATTTCGCGACGGAGTTCGTCTCCAAGATCGAAACGCTTTACAGCCCGTTAAGATCGTCGTAGTCAAGAAAGACAAAGCCTCGAGTGAGCCATGCCACAAATCCAGCGCGAAACCGGCACCTCGCTTTCGGAAATCAACATGGTGCCGTTTATTGACGTGGTGCTGGTGCTGCTGATTATTTTCATGATCACCGCGCCGATTCTGCAGTCCGGGATCGACGTGGACGTGCCGAAAACGAAAACCGTTAAAGAATTGACGCGAGGCGCGCATGGTGGTGACGCTCGACCGCGGCCAGCGCGTCTACCTGAACGATAAACCAGTCAACATTCATGAGCTCGGCCAGCGATCGTGTCGCAATCGAAAGATCCGAAGAATCAGGCCGTTTACGTTGCGCTGCGACGAGACAGTGCCGTTCGGCAGCTGGGCAACCGTGGTCGACGCACTACGCCAGGCCGGCATCCAAAATATCAGCGTGGTGACGCAACCGCTAAGCGAGCAGCCACAAACGCAGTGAAATGGCATCCGCGGCCACAATTCGCGCGAAATCAGACGGCCTGAAAGCGCCGCTGGGATTTTCGCTGCTTTTGCACTGCGTGCTGGCGGCTCTGTGGTTGTACTCGGCAATTTATTCGCACAGCGGCGAAAATTGGGGCGGCCCCGGCGGTTCGGTCACCGTGGGACTCGTCGGCAACGTCCCGGCGATTCCGCTGCCGAGCCGGAGGTGGAAACGCCAAATCGCGTGGTGGACAATTCGAAAGGCCTCTTTAAAGCCGAGCCGAAGCCGGTGCCGAAGCCCGAAACCGACGCGATTCCGATTCCGAAATTCGAACGCAACAAGCCGCCGAAATACATAACGCGCAACCTTCCAAAGTTCTGGAGAATCCCACGCCGCCGCCGCCGAACGCGGTTCCCTACGGCGGAGGCGGCGCGCCGAGGTTCCCTACACGTCGTTCGCGATGGGCGCAGGCACCACGCAGGGCGGCACTGAGCTTCAGCGGCGCGGCGGGCGGCGGAATTTCGGGTCGCGCTTTTCCTGGTATGTGGAGGCGGTGCAGCGGCGCGTCAGCGGCAATTGGCTGCAATCCACGGTCGATCCGAGTATTTCAGTCCGCGCCGCGCGTGATCGTGACGTTCGACATTTTCGAAACGGCACGATCACCAACATTCAGACCGAGCGGTCGAGCGACAACTATTCCGTGGATACTTCGGCGGTGCGCGCCGTTCAGATTCGAGCCCGGTGCAGCCGTTGCCCCCGGAATATTCCGGATCGAATGTGAGCGTGGAATTCTGGTTTGATTTTCATCGGCAGTGAGCAGAGCGCAGCGATGCTTATATCGAGGTCAACTATTATGAGATGAAGACTCATAGATGAATGCACGAATAGCAGCGAAGACTCAGCTTTCGGCACTGCGTTGTCGTCGCATTCGCAGCGCTGCGTATTCTGCGCCAGCGCCAGCCGCCGCGCAGGATTGGTTCAAGACCGGCACCGGCCTCGGAGTATCAAAGTGCGATGTCGCCGTGCCCGACTTCGCGCTCGAGCGCTCGCCGCACGCCAGCCGCTCGAGAAAACTTTTCACGATGTGCTCTGGAACGATCTGGAATATTCGGGAATTCTCGATATGGTGAGCCCGAGCTTCTATCCGACTGCAAGCGCCGAGCCAGCCGAGCGAACTGAACGCCGCCGGATTGGGCCAACGCTCCTGCGAACGCCAACATGATCGCGTATGGCAACCTGACGCATCGGATGGCACCAATCTCGCGGCTGCCGGATTTCTTTCCGACGTCCACAATGCAACCGCGCCGCCCGCGCTGCAAAAGATCTATCGCGGCGCCACCACCGATGCCGATGCGCGGCGAGCTCGCGCATCAATTCGCCGACGACATCATCGCGGCAGCTGAGCGGCGGCCTTCCGGGAATCGCGCAAACGCAAATCGCCTACGTCAACGCCAAAAGCGGCAACAAGGAAATCTGGGCCATGGATTATGACGGAGCAAATCAGCATCAGATTGACGCACCTGAAATCGATCTCGCTGACGCCTCGCTGGTCGCCGGACGCCACGCGCATCGCATTCACATGCTATGTGCCATACCGCGGGGTCACCTCGCGCGCAGATTTGCATCTATTCCACCGTCTCGAATCGCATGATCGCTTTCCCGCGTTTTCGCGGAACCAACAGCTCGCCCGCATGGTCGCCGGACGGTATCGCAGATCGCCTTCATGTCCAGCCTGAACGGCGATCCGGAAATTTACGTGTCCGATGCAGATGGCAGCCACTTGCACGCGTGACCTTTGCGGCGGGCGTGAACACTTCGCCCGCGTGGAATCCGAAGACCGGCAAGCAGATTGTGTTCGTCAGCGACCGCGGCGGCATCGCCGGCACTGTATCTTTCGAATGCCGACGGCACGAACGTGCAGAAGCTGGACATGCCGGACATGGGCTACGTCGTCGATCCCTCGTGGTCACCAAATGGACAATTGCTCGCATTTAGTTGGCGACGGCCCAGCGGGAACTACGATATCTATGTCATGGACATCGTGAGCCGCCAGCTGGTGGAACTGACCAAGCGATGAAGGCCGCAACGAGCGTCCCAGTTGGGCGCCGGATGGGCGACATATCGTTTTCGAGTCGACGCGCACCGGCACGCGGCAGATTTGGTCGATGCTGGCCGACGGCAGCCAGCCGCGTCAGTTGACATATGAAGGACAGAGTGAATCGCCGAACTGGTCGTCTCGATGAAAGCTCGATGAAATGCCCGAAGAATCAAACGATCGGCGACGGAAACGAATTTGTGAGCTGGCTCTCATGTTGAAATCGAAATAGGCCCATGCACCTTCTCTTAAGGAGGCTTTGTTATGCAGAGCGGTAATTTTCGGAATGCAGCGATACTTTTATGGTTGTCTTTGGTCGGAGTTGTAGCGATCGTTGGCGGCTGCAAAAAGCACGTCGCTTCGGTCCGCCCGCCCAAGCGACCCCGGCGCCAACCGCGCAGCCCACCGTAACGATGACCGCATCGCCCTCTACCGTGAATCCGGGAGCGAGCGTAAATCTCACATGGTCGTCCACGAACGCCACGGACTTGAGCATCGACCCGAGCGTGGGCAAAGTAGCGGTGGAAGGTTCCACTCCCGTCACGCCCACCGAATCCACCACGTACATGATCACGGCGAACGGCCCCGGCGGCACCGCGACGGCACAGCTCGCGTGACCGTGACCAGGCGGAGCTGCAGTCGTAGCGCCCACGTCTGGCACGCCCGCGGGAATCAGCGAACTATTCGAGCAGAACGTGAGCGACGCATTTTTCGACTTCAACAAAGCGGATATTCGCGGCGACGCTCGCGAGGCGCTCACCAGGGACGCGGAGTTTCTACGCTCCTATCCACGGTCCGTGACGATCGAGGGCCACTGCGATGAGCGCGGCTCGACAGAATACAACCTCGGCCTCGGTCAGCGGCGTGCGCAGGCTGCCAAGAACTATCTCGTCTCCCTGGGCATTTCTGCCGACCGGATCGACACTGTCAGCTGGGGCAAGGAGCGGCCTTTCTGCACGGAGAGCACCGAGGAGTGTTGGCAGCAGAATCGTCGCGGGCACTTCGTCATGGCGAAGTAGACTGCGCCGGACAAAGTAGAATGTGCCGGTGAAATAGAATATGCCGGCAGCGATATCGAATTCTGGTGTCGACATATCAACGCTGTTGTGTGGGAAGCGGTAATGGCGAAGGCGGCCGCTTCCGCAACCTCGAAGGAGATTCCTGATGCGCACGCGATGGATTGTGCTTGGGCTTGGCTTGCTGTTTCTGGGGGCGTTGTGCGGGTCGGCGCTGGCGCCCACGCCTGTCGGCGCGGTGTCGAAGGAAATGATTCAGCTCCAGCAGTCAGTCGATCAGTTGACGCAGTCGCAGCAAAGCTTGCGCAGCGCTGTGGACGCCAATAATGCCACGCTGCGGACGCTGGTTCAGCAGGCGACGGATTCCGTGAACCAGCTGAATGGAAAGATGTCGCTCGTCGAGAAAACCGTGCAGGAAGTGCAGGCCAATACCGGCGCGCGCATTGACACGATGACCACGCAGACGCAGGGCCTTTCCGACAACGTGCAGGATATTCAAGCGCGCGTCGGGAAACTGTCGCAGCAGATGAATGACGTTCAGGGTCTGTTGCAGAGTATCGACGCTAAGATCTCTGGCGGCGCGCCACCTCCTGCAGCGGCTGCGGCGCCCGGAGCGGAAGGTGCGTCCAGCGACAATGGCGCGGGCGGCGGCAATCCCGGCGCTCTAGCGCCGATTCCGGCGGACACGCTTTACCAGAATGCGCTGCGCGATTTTACGGGCGGAAGATAGATCTCGCGCGCCAGGAATTTTCAGATTACATGACGAATTTCCCTACGAACGATCTGGCATCGAACGCGCAGTTCTACCTCGGCGAAATCGATTACGCGCAGGGCAATTACAAAGTGGCGATCTCCGCGTACACGAAAGTGATCACTCAGTATCCGCGCAGTTTCAAAGTAGCCGCTTCACAGCTGAAGAAGGCGCAAGCGGAGATCAAGCTAGGTAACAAGCAGGCCGGCATTCGCGACTTGCACGAAGTGGTGCGCAAGTATCCCGGCTCCGATGAAGCGCGCCAGGCGCAAGCGCGGCTGTGGGAGCTGGGCGTCGCATCGACAACCAGGTAAGAAGATGAAACATTTCGGCACGCGAGCGGTGCGCGCCGGAAGCTCTGGCGCTGGCGCTCGTTGTGCTCGCGATCTTATCCGCAGCGCCCAATTATTCCGCTCGTTCCGGTTCCCTTCCTCACTTCAGTTCCCTTCACGAAGTGACAGATGCTTCCGCTGCTTTCAGCCATGACGCCAAAGGATTGGAAAATCAGTACCAACCATTCCTGGATTCGTTCGCTGCGGTGAAGCCCGCGGAATTCCACGCGGCGCTTGCGATCTTCGCGTTGCCGCATTCCGCTGATTGGTTTGCGAAATACTTCGCGAAGGATCAGGTGGAACTGCTGGTTCGGCAGAATGAATCGGAGTTGAATGCGTATGAACAGGCGCTGTTGAGATCGATGGCCGCTGTGCCGCCCGGGACAAGATTTCGAGTGCGGTGCAAACTTCCGCATGCCGATCCTACGACGCGCATCTCGCCGCGGCCTGATGCGATTCTGCCGAGCGCCGCGATCCCGGTCGAACAATTCGTCACTGAATTCGATCCGGTTCCGAAAATGAAGAACGGCCAATTTCGCTGGTCGTTAACTATGTGTATGTGGATGGCGCTTTTCGCTATGTCGGAAAAGGCGCGTACCCGTTCTGGTCGGCGCCGGACGAGCCACCGACAAAATCGATGCCCGATGCATCGCAGAAAAAATAGACCGAAACAAATTTACGCCGAACTCGAATAATCAGCTTGGGAGAAGCGCCGGAAGAAGCTGTCGGATTTCCATTGCGGGCGCTCGGTACGATTGGCGACTGCTATCGTCACACCGCGCACAATGGCCTCGAATGCGCCGGCTGATTGCAGATCGACTGGTTGATTCATGTCGTCCGATGGCGCGTGATAGCGCTTAGTGAGCCAGTCTTTGTAGAGCTTCGCTCGGGCGAGCCTTGCTCGTAACCGACCTTCATCGCGACCGCCGGAATGCCGTGGCGGATGAAGCTGTACTGGTCGCTGCGGATGAAGGCATTGCGCAGCGGCTCGGGATCGGCCTGCACTTTCACGCCCTGCGCCTCTGCCACTCTGCGCAGCGATATCGCCGAGATCGGATTCCTGGAGGCCGTAGACGGTGAGCAGTCTTGAGCGGGAACGATCGGCAGGAACATGTCGGTGTTGATGTCGGCGACGATCGATTTCGCGGGCGACCGTGGAATGCGCGGCGAAATATCTCGAGCCGAGCAGGCCTTTTTCTTCGCCGCGTGACAAAGACGAAAAGAATCGAGCGCTTAGTGCGACCGGGATCCGCTTTCAATGACTCGGCGATATCGAGCAGGAGCGCGGAGCCGGAACCGTTGTCCATGGCGCCGTTGTAAATTTTGTCGCCGTTGATGGGCTCGCCGATTCCCAGGTGATCGATGTGCGCGGAGAGAACGACGTATTCGTTTTTGAGCGCCGGATCGCTTCCGGCAATTTGCCGATTACGTTGGCCGACTCAACTTCGGTCTTTCGACTTTTGTAACGGCTTTGATCGAGACGGCGAGCGGAAATCGCGGCAGCGGCTTGCGGTCTTTGCCGAGCGCGGCGATTTCGGCGAAATGTGTGGCCGGAACCCGCGAACAATTTTTCCGCGCTCGCCGGATTCACGATCATGGAAAGCTTTAACCCTGCGGTTTCGTTCAGGCTGGCATCCGCCAATTCCATGCTGGGATGCGCGCGATTCAGCGCCATGCGCGACCAGGGAATATCCATCGAGGCGGGATTCGGGAATGTGACGACGCCCACCACGCCCGCCTTTCGCAGCGACTTCCATCGCTCGCCGGCAGATTGATAATGCGATGCGAGCGCCGCGGGCATTTCCGCAGGCGAGCCGCCGAATATCACCGCGACCTTGCCTTTCAAGTCGAGACCGGCGAGATCGTCGTAGTTTTTTCGGGAATCGTGAGCCCGTAGCCGACGAAGACGAGCGGCGCTTCGATTTCGGGCGCGAGGTTGACGCGCGTGTTGAAGAACGCGTCTTCGCCGAGCGCGAGAGGCTCGGCTTTTTCCGTCGCGAATGAGCGCGATGCTGGAATCCTTCTCGACAATTTGGCGCACGCTCGAATTTCACGGGCTGGTAGTAGCCGTCGCTGCCGGCGGGCTCGACGCCATCCGCTTTGAGCTGCTCGACGACGTAGGCTTCGGCGCGCTTCGAGTCCGGCGCTGCCGGTCTCGCGGCCTTCCATGTTGTCGTCGGCGAGGACTTTCACGTAGTCCCACCACGTTTTGCCGTCGAAGTCGTTTTTGGCGGCCTGTTGAGCGAAAGCGGCCACAGTGAAGCTGAATCCGAGCGTAAGCAGCACCAGCGATTTCTTCATGATGACGTCATGCCTCCCATTCACGTTCCAGTGCCGCCCGAAAGATACCACGAAGGCAGCAGCTGCGTCGTGCGCGATGCGCACACGTCGCGACGACGGCGAAGAGAGATCCCTCCGCTTCGGTCGGGATGACAGGCTCCTCCAAAATCCCGACAAGAAACCCGCATCCGCCCGGAAGCTGCGCGGCTTCGCCGGCTCTCACGTCAAAAGCCCTCCTAAAGCCTCACCTCTAAAGAGGTGAGCTACATTAAATTCGGGCCTAGAATCGCGATGAAAAATCGCGTCCACCTAGGCGGATGCAAAAACCGCAATTTATTTGCGATTAGACTTGGCCGCTGGTGTTTGTTTTCAACAGGTTGCGGCGATTTCTAATTCCAGATTTGCGATTGGCCGCCACGGCGGCCAGGGAAGTTCGGCTCGGCTGACGGGGTGCGGCGGTCTGGGAAATGCGGCGGCTTACGGAGGCTGCTTTGCGGTCGGTCTGGTAGACCACTTTCTTGGGGAGTTCGACCCAGGTGCCATCGTCCTTGAGGCAGGAATAGGCGCGGATGGCGCGGAGGATGGCGTTGGCGGTAATCGGGGCGGATTCAGCCTGCTCGAGGAAGATGTCGAGGACGGTGCGGATGTTCTCGTTGCGGCGGGCGCGGAGTCCGAGGGCGTTCGCGTGGCGGTAGATGACCGACCAGTGAGGCAGGTTGTGGTCTTTGACGATGTCGTTGGGGCCGTGCCAATTGAGGAAATCGTCTTCGATCTCGGCGCGTTGCGGGTGATGACAGATATGGCACTTACGGGCGTGGCGTTGGAGGTCTGCTCTTGGACGGCGCAGTTTGCGGCGTCCGGTGATTTTGTCGATCTTCATGTTCGTTCCTTTCTTCTTTCGGTGAAGCTCCTTTGCTCAGAAAGAGTCCTTCTTTGTTAGGATGCTTCGCCGCCATACAAAGTAAGTTCTGCTCCAGACGAATTCAAAATAATCTCTGGGAAGCCATTGCGGAAACTACGCAGACAGAAATTGGCGGCGCTTGGTGATTGAAAGGGTGGCGCTTAGGTATGAGCAATCACACGGACGCGGCCCTGCCGACGAGAGCTGGGGGCGCGCTTAACGACAATCTCAACATCTCGGCCCAGCAGAGTGAGGAAGTGCATAAGGCGCTCGGTGGAGAATCCGGAGAGGCGGCCTTGTAGCAGGCGGGATATTTTTGGTTGATCGATCTTCAAAATGCGGGCGGCGCGCGTCTGGGTGAGGCGGCGGGCGCGAATTGCTTCGGCGATGCGAATTGCGAGATCGGCTTTCGCTAAGCGCTCTTCTGGTTTCGGCAAGCCGATATCAGCGAATATATTGCCGCTGCTTTCCTCTACGTGAATGTTTCTGTGCATGGTTATTCCCCTCTCTGATGTTCGAACCATCGGGCGTGTTCCAGCGCGGCCTGTCGAAGGCGAACTTGAATCAAATCGATCTCCGATTTTGGAGTCTTGATTCCGGTCTTCGATTTCTTCTGAAACGCATGCAAGGCATAGATGCGCCCGTGGAACTGAACCGCGTACACGAGCCGATATGCTTCACCTGCAAAGTCGTCAACTATCTCCAGTACAGCTGCGCCACCAAATCCTCGTAGCGGTTTGGCGTTGGCGTACTTTCCGCCCTGCTGAGCCACATACAGTGCAAAACCGATCGAGTCCTTTACTTCTTCCGGGAATGCCGAGAGATCCCCTCTTGATCTTCCAATCCAGACGAGCGGCTTTATCGCGGGCGCCGTCACATTCCAATTATGCCTAAACGGGCATACGGTGTGCAATCCTTAAAAGCGGGCGATGTTCGAGACTGCGGCAGCCGTGGGACAGTCGCCAATGGAGAGCGCAACGCGGGCCGAAAGCCTCACCTCTGAAGAGGTGAGCTACATTGCTGCGCGACAACTATGGATACGCGATTTTTCTGACCGGGGATTACGTTTCGGCTATACTCGCGGTTACTTCACTTCTGAAGACAGGTGGTTAAAAACGCATGTCAGTTAACAAGGCGATTCTTGTGGGGCGTCTGGGACGCGATCCTGAGACGCGGTTTACGTCGGGCGGGCAGGCGGTGGCGAATTTTACGCTGGCGACGGATGAGACGTTCAAGGACCGGGCTGGCGAGAGGCAGAAGCGGACGGAGTGGCACCGCATTGTGCTGTGGGGCAAGCTGGCGGAGATTACGCAGCAGTATTTGAAGAAGGGGATGCTGGTTTATATCGAGGGGCGGATTCAGACACGGCAGTGGGAAGACAAGCGCGATGGACAGAAGCGCACGACCACGGAAATTGTGGCGAATGTGATGCGCATGCTGACGAGCCGGGCGGAAGGCGCTGCGGCTGGAGCTGCTGCGGCGGCGGGTGGTCCGGGTGGACGGGCGTTTGATCCGGATGCTGAGGGCGGCGGGGGATTGCCGGATGAGGTGGCTGGTCCGGGGCCGGAAATTTCGGATGAGGATATTCCGTTTTAGTGGGCGCGTGGTAGAGGGCCAGCGCTAAAGCGCACGATTGTAGTGCGAGTCTTTTCGGAGCGCTGAAGCGCCTCCTCCCGCATCAATGCGGGGGCTCCCACCGAACGTCCAATCTAAGGCAGCAGCGGAGAAGCGAAAGCCCACGACGAGGAGGACGTCGTAGTGGCTACCCGGGCTGCATAAAACCAACGCTGCGCATTCAATGGCGTGGTCGTGCCAAGTTCAGTTGCCGGGCACGGCATGCCGTGCCCCTACTGAAAACTAGCAGCGCCATCGCGCGCCAGCCCAACATCAAAAATCGGCTCCTCACGCTACTTGCGGCACAGGGGTCATTTTCACGGGCGCCTGCTGGCGCGGCCTGTGCTACTGAAAGCCCACGACGATAAGGGCGTCGTCGTGGCTACCGGCGTGAGGCGCGGGGCGGATGGGGCGAGAGTGCTAGTGGCCTGCGGCGGCTTCGTCTTTTTTGCGTTGGTCGTCTAGCTGGCGGAAGAACGCTTCGAGTTTTAGTTTTTGCTGGGGGGTCATTAGGGCGCGGAGCTTTTCGCGGCTTTGCTGGCGGATTTGCTCTTTTTGGGCGTCAGCCGGGGCGTAGAGGGCTTTCCACTGGGCGCGTGTGTCGTCGACGATTGCGGTAACTTGCTTTTGCTGGTCGGGCGTGAGGTCTACTTCGTGGGTGAGGCGGGAGACGATTTCATCGCGCGATTTTGGCGCGGTCTGATGGCCCCAGACGCGTTCGCCCCAGAGATGCGTTCCCAGGCCGCCGAGTAAAACGCCCAGCGCGAATACGACTGTGACCAGGAAAGCCGCTTCGCGGCGGGTTTTAGTGTTTTCCATGTTCATCTTCCGCCACCATCATTAGAACTTCATCGCGACTGCTGGGTACGCGCGCTGGATCGGGAGAAAACATATCCGGGATGCGCGAGGATGCTTCGAGCGTGGCAGCCTGCTGAGCGGGCTGCTCGACATGAAATGTGGTGTCATACGCGACGAGGAGAGCCACAGCCAAAGTGGCAGTGGCGGCGAAGCGCCATCCCATCGAGACGAGCGGCTGCCAGAATCCGCGCTCGGCGCGCACGTCTCTGTCGGTGCGAACGCGAGCCATCACATCGCGAGAGAATCCTGGGCCGGGATCAGCGGTGGCTTCGGCGAGATGCAACAGGCGCGGAGTGAGCGCAACGTGTTCACAAGCTTCGCGGCAGCCGGCGCAAGTTTTCAAATGCTCGGACAGCCGGAGCGCATCGGCGCCGCCAATTTCGCCCGAGATGGAATCCTCGAGGAGCGGTTCGTAGTCCGGACAAGCCGAGGTGCTATATTCGCGATCGCTTTCATGTTCGTGGCGCCCTTGATAATGGTGGCCCATATTCTTAACTCTTCCTTTCAGCCCTTGCTGAATTGCGTCCCGGCTTCGTACCGGGATTCGTCCGACGGCGATACACATCCATTAAGCGGGAGCGCGCACGGAACAGCCGAACTTTCACCGTATTCACGTTGAGGTTGAGAATTTCCGCCAGTTCCTGCACCGAAAAACCTTCCACTTCCTTCAGTACCAGTAGTTGCTGATCCTGCTCCGGCAGACTTCTCGAGCATCCGTTCGAGCATTTCTTTTACTTCCGCCCGCTGGCTTGCGGCCCGCGACGGGCCGGTCAGCCGAGACGATGCCGTCCAGCCGCGAGACTTGCTCTTCGGAAAGATCCGCTTCGTAAACGAGCGGCCGGACTTTCTTCTTGCGGAGATAGTCCCAGCACTCGTTTACCGTGATCTTGTAAAGCCAGGTCGAGAACGCCGCGCGCGGTCGAAGCGCTTGAGCGAGATAAGACCTTGAGGAAAACCTGCTGCGCAATATCTTCCACGTCCTCCTGCGGCGATATCGAGCCTACCAGAGCGAAAACGCGCTGCTGATGGCGGCGGACCAGTTCCTCGAAAGCGGCCTCTGTTCCCCTTTGGGCCAGTCGCACAAGGCCCGTTCCTCTTCGCCCTTGCTCCGGTGGCGAGAGGAATCGCAACGGTGGAGGCGCTGGCTGCCATGTTCTTTGGGACGTCAGGCATCTGATTCAGGTTACGTCTAAATTTTTTGCTGACTTCTGGTCAGGGTTTGCCAGTGAATCAACTTTTACTCTTGCAGACACCGAAATTACTCCATGTAACAATACCCGCCATGATTATTGGAGATCGTATCCGTCTACTACGTGAAACAAAGAAACTTTCCCAGGGCGACATCGAGAAGCGCACTGGTCTTCTTCGCTGCTACATTTCGCGCGTCGAAAACGGCCATACCGTTCCGGCGATCGAGACGCTCGAGAAACTGGCGCGAGCCATGGAAGTTCCGCTCTACCAGCTGTTCTACGACGGCGAAGAACCGCCCGAGCTTCCAAATCTTCCGAAGCGGAAGAGCGCCGACGACATCGCCTGGGGCAGCAGGGAAAGAAGCGCGCTATCTGGGCCGTTTCCGCCGGTTGCTGGGTCGTATCGAAGAAGGCGACCGCCGACTGCTTCTTTATATGGCACAGAAGATGGCCAACCGCTAAGTCTTCTCGATTGCTGCTGCGCAGGACCGAGCTCGTGCGATCTAGTCGTCCTGGAGCATCGCGATCCTATTCCCACTCGATCGTGCTCGGCGGTTTCGAGCTGATGTCGTAAACCACCCGGTTTACGCCTGGCACTTCGTTTACGATTCGCACGGATATTCGCTCCAGCACTTCGTGCGGCAAGCGCGTCCAATCCGCCGTCATCGCATCCTGCGATTCCACCACGCGCACGGCGATGGTGTGCCCGTAAGTCCGGCCGTCTCCCATCACTCCTACGCTTTGCACCGGCAGCAGAACCGCGAAGGCCTGCCAGACTTTCTCGTAGAGTCCTGCGCGGCCGAATTTCTTCGACCACCACCGCGTCCGCGCCGCGAAGCGTTTCGAGCTTTTCGCGCGTGATTTCGCCCAACATACGCACCGCCAAGCCCGGGCCCGGGGAACGGATGCTTGACCAGAATTTCTTCGGGCAGGCCCAGTTCCCGTGCCGATCTGGCGCACTTCATCCTTGAACAGATCGCGCAGCGGCTCGATCAGCGCGAAAGGCATATTTTCCGGCAGGCCGCCGACGTTGTGGTGCGACTTGATCACCGCCGACGGCCCTTTCACCGAGACCGACTCGATCACGTCCGGGATAGAGCGTTCCCTGCACCAGAAATTTCACGGGCAGTGCCTTGCGACGCGGCAGCAGCTTTCGGGCCTCGTCCGCGAACACAGCGATGAATTCGGCGCCGATGCTCTTTCGCTTTTGCTTCGGGTCGGTGACGCCCTTCAGCTGTCCGAGGAACCGGTCGGACGCGTCCACGCCGATCACGTTCAGGCCGAGCCGGTCGCGCAGCAGTTCGAGCGTGTCGCTGAAATTCGTTCGCGGCGCAGCAGACCGTTGTCGACGAAAATGTTCGTGAGCCGGTCGCCGATGGCGCGATGAACCAGCGCCGCGGCCACGGCTGAATCCACGCCGCCGCTGAGCGCGCAGATCGCGCGGGCGCCTTCCGCTTGTTGCGCGAATCGGCTCGACGGTCTCGGCGATAAAGCCGGCGCGGTTCCAGTTCTGTCTTCGCGCCGCAAATCCCGAAGACGAAATTGCGCAGGATTTCCGTGCCGCGTTCGGTGTGGTTCACTTCCGGATGAAATTGCACGCCGTAGAAGCTTTTCGCGGGATTCTCGACGGCAGCGACGGCATTGTCCGTGCGGCCCGGTGACGTGAAACCCTGCCGGCAAGCCGACCACGTGATCGCCGTGGCTGCTCCAGATTTTGAGCGTGCTCGGCAAGCCTGCGAAAAGAGCTGGAGCCGCTCTCAATATCGAGTTGCGCCGGGCCGTATTCGCGCCGCTCGGCGCGCTCCACTTTTCCGCCCAGCGTGTGCGTCAGCCATTGCATGCCGTAACAGATTCCGAGCACCGGAACGCCGAGATTGCAAAACTTTCGGATCGCACAACGGCGCGTCCGCGTCGTAGACCGAACTTGGGCCGCCCGAGAGCACCATGCCCGACCGGTTCGTGCTCGCGAATCTCTTCGACGCGAAGCGGTGCATGGCAGAATCGCGGAGAACACTTGCTGCTCGCGAATGCGGCGCGCGATCAATTGCGTGTACTGGCCGCCGAAATCGAGCACCACGATTCCGTGTCGCGTGCTCACCGTCCGCTCCGGCCTTCTGCGCGCCGGTCGTTCGCGGCGCTATCTATCTGGTCGACATCGCTCCCTCTGGAGCTCGTCCGGCTCGCGCGCTCCGCTATCCTGCACTACTTCAACACGATATTGACCAGCTTCTTCGGCACGACGATCGTTTTCGCGATCTGCTTGCCCTCGATCAACACCGAGATGCGCGGATCGTTCAGCGCGCGCTCGCAGCGTCTCTTCCTCGCTCAATCCGTCTTCGACCAGCATTTTGCCGCGCACGCGGCCGTTGATCTGGATGATGATCTCGATCTGCTCCTCGCGCGTCAGATCTTCGCGATACGCGGGCCATTTCGCCTGCGCGATGCCGCCGGAATGACCGAGCATCTCCCACAACTCTTCGGCAATGTGCGGCGTCATGGGCGAAAGCATCAGCGATCAACAGCATCGAGCACGCGCTTCAGAATCACGGGAGACACGTCCACGTCGAGCGGCTCCTGCGCCTGCAGCTCGTTCACCAATTCCATGATCAGCGCGACGGAAGTATTGAAGTGCCAGCGCACTTCGAAATCGTTCGTCACGCGCTTGAGCGTCTGATGCGTCTTGCGCACGAGCATCTTTTCTTTCGCCGTGCGCTTCGCCAGATCCGTTTGCGCGTTCAGATCGATTTCGATCTCGCCGCAGCCGCTCCGCGTGCTTGTCGACGAGCCGGTAAACTTTATTCAGGAACCGCGACGCAGCCTTCAATTCCCTGCTCGCTCCATTCGAGGTCTTTTTCGGGAGGCGCGGCAAACAGCGTGTACATGCGGCCGGTGTCGCAGCCGTATTTGTCCGCCATTTCGATCGCGCCGACCACATTTCCGCTGCGACTTCGACATCTCCACGCCGTCCTTCTGCACCATGCCCTGCGAGAACAGGCGCTTGATCGGCTCGTCGTGATTCACCAGACCCAGGTCGCGCATCACCTTGCAGAAAAATCGCGAATAGATCAGATGCAGAATCGCGTGCTGATCCCGCCGATGTACTGGTCGATCTGAAACCAGTAGGCCGCCTTTGTCTTTGTCGAACGGCGCGTTGTCGTTGTGCGGATCCGTGTAGCGATAGAAATACCAGGACGAATCCATGAACGTGTCCATCGTGTCGGTTTCGCGCCGCGCCGGGCCGCCGCATTTCGGGCACGTGGTGTTCACGAACTCCGGCACGCTCGCGAGCGGCGATTGGCCTTGGCCCGTGAGCGTCACGTTCTCCGGCAACCGCACCGGCAGTTGATCGTCCGGCACCGGCACGATGCCATCTTTTTCGCAGTAGACCACGGGAATCGGCGTGCCCCAATAACGCTGCCGCGAAATGCCCCAATCCTTCAAGCGATAGGTCGTCTGCGCCTCGCCGAAGCCTTTCGCCTTCGCATCCGCGGCCATTTTCTCGATGCGCCTGCTCGGATGTGAGACCGGTGTACGGACCGGAATCCACCAGCCGGCCGTACTCCGTGAACGCCTCGCTCATCCGATCGAGCCGCAGCGGCGCGCCATGCATCGGCTGCACCACGATCTTCACGGGCAGATGGTATTTTTCCGCGAATTCGTAATCGCGTTGATCGTGCGCCGGCACGCACATCACCGCGCCGGTTCCATACTCCGCCAGCACGAAATTCGCCACCCAGATCGGCAGCTGTTCGCCCGAAAATGGATTCACGGCGAATCGCCCGGTGAAAAACCCTTCTTTTTCGGCGGTGGCGATATCCGCGGCGCGCATGCTTTTCTGCCGCATGGCCTTGAGCTGCGCTTCCATCGCCGGCGCGCCCGGCACGCCTTCAAGCAGACGTCGCGCAAGCTCGGATGGTCCGCGCGAGAGCAGACAGCGCGTGACACGCCATAAATCGTATCGACGCGGGTGGTGAAAACTTCGAGTGCCAGGCCATCCATCTGCGCGACGTCGAAATCGCACGCGCGCGCCGTGCGATTTTCCGATCCAGTTGCGCTGCATGGACCAGCACGCGCTCGGGCCAGCCGCCGGCGAGTTCGCGCCATATCGTCCAGCAGCGCATCGGAATATTGCGTGATGCGCAGGAACCACTGCTCGAGTTCCTTGACTTCGACCGGCGTCGTTTCGTGGCGCCAGCAAAAGCCGTCGATCACCTGCTCGTTGGCCAGCACCGTGGCGCATTCCGGACACCAGTTCACTCGGCTGCTTCTTGCGGTAAGCGATTCCCTTTTCCAGCATGCGCAGGAAGAACCACTGGTTCCAGCGGTAGTATTCCGGCTCGCAAGTGGAAATTTCGCGGCTGCCAGTCGTAGCTGAAGCCGAAACGCTCGCAGCACGCGGCTTACATCTGCTGCGATATTTGCGTTAGTCCATTCGCGCGGAGGAGTGCCGTTCTTGATGGCGGCATTTTCAGCGGGCAAGCCGAACGCGTCCCAGCCCATCGGATGCAGCACGTTGAATCCGCACATGCCGCTTGTAGCGCGCCACGGCGTCGCCGATCGTGTAGTTGCGCATGTGGCCCATGTGCAGTGTGCCGGAGGGATAGGGCAACATTTCCAGCATGTAATATTTCGGGCGCGAGGCATCGCCGTCCACGGCGTGAAACGCGCCCTGCTCCGTCCCAAATCTTCTGCCACTTCGCTTCGATCTGCTGCGGATCGTATTCGGCCAAGTTCACTTCCTCCTCGCGTAGCTCACTTCGAAAACGCAGATTGCTTTCTTTGCGCACGGCGACGCCTCTTTGCCGCGGCCTTTACTCCGCTTGCTCTGCGTCCTTTGCCTTCCCTTTCGTCGCGCTTGCTTTAGTTTCTTTCTGCGCGCGGTTTCATTCCGTCGCGGCCGGTGCCGTGTCACCTTTACGACGCGCCCGATCAGCTTCCACAGCGCGGCCACGTTGCGACGGTCATCGCCCGGCTTGTCGATCGGCGTCTCGAGAATGAAAGCGCGTCCGGCCAGCAGCGGATGATTCAGAATTCTGCCAAACGCTTCCAGAGCCGATTTTGCCTTTGCCGATGTGTTCGTGACGGTCCACGCGCGAACCGAGCATGCGTCTTCGAATCGTTCACGTGGATCACGCCACGCGCTCAAGTCCGATCGCGCCGTCGATATCCTGCAGCGCCTTTTCGAGGCCTTCGGCGCGTGCGAATATCCCAGCCCGCCGCGAACAGGTGCGCCGTGTCGATGCAAACGCCGAGCGGCAGATCCGGGCACGCCTTCGAGGATCGCTCGCAATTCTTCGAATCGCGAACCGATCGAAGTTCCCTGCCCGGCGGTATTCTCGAGCAGAATTCGCAAATCGCCGAGCTTCAAACCCGCGCAGCGCCTGCCTCAGCGCTTTGCGACAATCGCGCGCAACGGCCGCGTTGCGGTCCGCCTTCGCGTGCCGCTAGCCCGGATGCGCCACCAGATAATCCGCGCCCAGAGCCATCGCCCGCACGATTTCCTGATGGAATGCCTGCACGGAACGCGTTCGCAGCACGGGATTCGGCGAGGCGAGATTGATCAGGTAATTTCCGTGAATGACGAGCGGGCCGAGCCACAGTTCCTTGCGGCGATCGCGAAATCGCGCCGCATCTGCTTCGGCGATTCGCGACGTGCCGCCTTTGCCCCACATCCGCGGGCTCGGCGAGAAAATCTGCAGAGCGTTCGCACCAAGGCCGTGCGCAATTCCGAGCGAGCCGGAGATATCGCCGGCAATGGAGGTGTGGATGCCGATGCGAATGCTGCCGTCTTTCCAGGCGGGAATTTCAGGTGCGGGAGGCGGTTCCGGGACGATATTCGTCGGCGTCGTCGAAAGCTAAGATAACTCGGTGTTCTTCCGCCATTCCCTCAGGGTGTCCGGGTTGCGCCAACTTGTTGTGGTGCAAGCCTTTACGTCGGCAATCGCTATGCGGCCTGGCTTCTCTGGCTGCGAGGTGACTAAAAGCCGGTACCGCGTCGCCTCAGCCGCAATTTATGCGATTGCTTAATCGAGCATTTTAACTGATTCGCGCAACTTCCGCAAACGGCAGAAAAACGGACGAGGACGCCACCGTTTTGAAATCGGATCGAGCTTGTCTTGGCGACTGGGCCGCAGCCGAGGCTAGCTCTTCGGCAGCAGCTCAGGCGGGATTGGATTCGCCGGGGTTTCCTGGTCCCAGACCATTGACAGGATCCACCAGCGCTTGCCGTCAAAGTACAGCTGGAAAATATTCACGCCGCGCGTGATCACTTTTCCGGTGGATGCGTTCTTGCCCTCGTAGCTGCTGAGCACCGTGGCGACATTTCCGTAGCGCTCAATTTTGTGTCCGAGCTCGCGTTCGGTGAAACCTTCTCTTACGGTGAATTCGTCGGCTTCGTCCACAAATTCCTGATGCGTGGTGATCGTTGTCACGATCGCGCCGGATTTCGGATCGCGTTCCACGGAGACGAAGCGGACGTTCGGATCAAAAAGCGATTCGTCGCGTCCCCATTGGCGCGGGACGCCTACTCCGCCTGAGATCGTCTCGTAACTTGCCTTCACGATCGATTCAATGCTGGCTACGTCTTCCGGCCGGGCCGCCACCGGCTGCACCTGAACGTGCTTCTGCGATTGCTTTGGAGCCTTCGCTTGTCCGAACGCGGGCAGCGCCGTTGCCCAAGTCAGAGCTGAGCCAATAAGCAACTTTTTCATCTCGTCTCCTGCTGTTGCCGGATTTTGCGTGGTTTCGTGCTCGCGAAAGTATACGCGCGCAGGCGATTCGTCAACCGACCGTTAGACTCAAGCGCCGTCGTTTTGTTGCTGCTTTTTTCAGTGCTCTTGCGCCCGTGTCTCCTGCGCCGAGTCCCAATCTGCGCTATGCTTTCTGTGCCATGAAACGCAGCGAAATCGTCCCCACGCGAAGCTTGCCCGATCTTCCTGACAAATCGGAGCCGCTTAGCAATGTGTCCATCGATTTACTCCTTGGCGGCTGGGTTCTCGAAGATTCGCGCGCGGAAGCGATCGACCTTTCCGGTCGCAAGTTAGAGGGGCTCAAGCTGCGAAGTTCGGTGCTCGAGCGCATCTCGTTCGCACAATGCGCAATCCGTTCGTTACAACTGCGGGATGTGCGTCTCGTGAAATGCGACCTTTCGAACTCCGTGCTGCTCGGTTTCGAAGCGCGGCGCGTGGAATTCCTGGAATGCCGCCTGACCGGCATGAAAGCCTTTGAATGCAAATGGCAGGACGTGCTTGTGGAGCACTGCGACGCTCGCTACGCGCAATTCAATTCGGGCGCGCTGCGGGCCTGCGAGTTTCAATCGACACAACTCCAAGACGCGGATTTTCGCGCGGCTGATCTGAAAGGCGCGGTTTTTACGCGGGCGATGCTGAATCGCGCCGACTTCACTGGCGCCAAACTCCGCAAAGCGGATTTTCGCGGCGCTGATATCGAAGGTATCGTCGTTCGCGCCGAGGATGTTGCTGGCGCGATCGTCACTCCGGCACAGGCGATGGAACTTTCGCGGCTCCTCGGCCTTGTCATCACGTAAACCCAGCTTATCCCGCGTTGCGACCCTGCCGCCCAATGCAGTAGACTCATCGGCTCAACTGTAATCGCTGGAGCGTCCGTCGTCGCGGCGCGTCTTGAGGCGGGGGAATTCTCGGGGGATCTTGAATGCTTGTAGTGATGCAATCCCATGCGACTGAAGAGCAGATCCGCGCCGTTTGCGACCGGATCGAGGCGCTGGGATTTAAGGCTCATCCGATTCCGGGTGCTGTGCGAACAGCGATCGGAATCACCGGCAATACGGGTGCTGTGGACATTGGCTCGCTCGAGTCGATGGCGGGTGTCGGCGAATGCATTCCGGTCAGCAAGCCGTACAAGCTGGTCAGCCGCGACATTAAAGAAGAAAACACCGTTGTTCGGATTCCGACGCCGTTGGGTGAGGTTACTTTCGGCGGTCCGGCAGTCGCGATGGTTGCGGGGCCGTGCGCCATCGAGTCGCGTGAGCAAGCTTTCACAGTGGCAGAGCGCGTGAAAGCAGCTGGGGCCCGGCTGTTCCGCGGCGGGGCCTACAAGCCGCGGACTTCTCCGTACAGCTTTCAGGGCATGGGCGAGCCGGGCCTGAAAATTCTCGCGGAAGTGCGCGACAAATTCGGCCTCGGGCATCGTCACCGAAGCGATTGACAACGAATCGCTCGAACTCGTCGAGAAATATGCGGACGTGATTCAGATTGGCGCGCGCAACATGCAGAATTTTTCGCTGCTGAAGGTAGCGGGGCGCTCACGCAAGCCGGTGCTTCTGAAGCGCGGCATGTCTGCGACGCTTGACGAATTTCTGATGGCCGCCGAATACATCATGTCTGAAGGCAATTACAACGTGATCCTCTGCGAGCGCGGCGTTCGCACTTTTTCCGACCATACGCGCAACACGCTCGACTTGAGCATAATTCCCGCGGTACAACGCCGCAGCCATCTGCCGATTGTGGTGGACCCGAGCCACGGCACCGGTCGCCGCAATAAGGTTCTGCCGCTCTCGCGCGCGGCTGTCGCCGTGGGCGCAGACGGCCTGCTTGTTGAAGTTCATCACGATCCCGACCGCGCGCTTTCCGACGGCATGCAGTCCATTCTGCCCGAAGAATTCGCGGCGCTTACGGAAGAGTGCCGGCAAATCGCTGCGGTGTTGCATCGCACGCTGAATTGAGCGCCTTCGCACGATAACGCGCACGATGAAACTTCGCCTCAACTGGCGCCTTGTTTTTGTCCTCGTGATTCTCGCCGGATTTGCCACTCGCGAAGTGGCGCTGGAACTTCGCCCGTCATTCCTGCGCCCCGACCTGCATCTTTTCGCCTACGTGGGCAACTCTGCGGACGGCACGCTGACGGTTATCGACCTTGTCAAACTCGCGCCCTTCGCAACGATTGCGGTTGGCCCCGGCCCTAGCGGCGTTCGCGAACATCCCACGCGCAAAGAAATTTGGGGGCTCAGCTCGGCGGGCGGCTACGCGTGGATTCTCGATGTGAAGTCGAATCAAATCGTCGCGCGCATTCCGGTGGGCGCCGAGCCGTACGCGCTTGATTTTTCGCCGGACGGGAAACGCGCCTTCGTCGCCGCATCCGGCGCAAATATGGTGCTCGCTATCGACTGCGCTTCGCGCGCCATAGTCGCGCGGGGCCGTGCTGGACGCGGACCATGGATTGCGCGCATCACGCCCGACGGCAAAATTCTCATCGTTTCCAATCGCGACGACTCCACAATTTCACTCCTCGACGCCAACTCGCTCGCCTCGCTGGGCACAATTTCTGTCGCCAGACAGCCCGAGCAGATCGCAATACTGCCTGACAACGCGAAAGCCTTCGTCACCTCCGGCGCTTCGAGCGACATTTCCGTCGTCGATCTCCGCCAGAAAACGCTGCTCGCAAATGTCGCAATCGGCGGCACTCCCAGCGATTTGATCCTCAAGCCGGACGGCGGCGAGCTCTACATCACCGCCAGCGACACCCATGGCCTACTCGTGCTCAACACGCAGACGAATGAAATCGGCGATTTCTTGATGCTGGGATCGTCCCCTTCATCAGGGACGCTGAAGGTTGACACCGAAACTCTCTACGTTTCCGATTCCGCGGCAGGCCACGTCGTTCCGGTGGCAATGGCGACGCGCCAAGTGCTGCGCCCCATCACGGTAGGCTCGGCGCCGCGCACCAGCCGGCTCACTCCCGGCGGCGACATACTGCTCGTAGTTGACACCGCGTCGAACGATCTCGCCGTAATCCGCCCAAAAACCGCCAATCTGATCACGTTGATTCCAGTCGGATCAGAGCCACGCGACCTGGCAATTAAAGTTTTCTAGTGCTTTGTTGCTAGCCACGACGACGCCTTCATCGTCGTGGGATTTTCCTGGCGCCAATGCCCGCTACCTCTTCGCCTTAGGCGCGGCCGACCCACTTGGTTTGACGGACGTCGCTGGCTTCTTCGCCTCTTCCGGCCCCAGCTCAAACTGAATGTACTGCTCGAGTGTATTCTCATCCCCGCCAATCACAGGCCGGCCATTTACAAACACGGTTGGCGTGCTGTTAATCTGCACTGCTTTCCCCTCATCCACGTCCGCCTGAATCGCGGCCTTCGCGTCCGGCAATGCCAGGCACACCTTGAACGCTTCCTTATCCAGCCCGGCCCGCACCGCAAAGTCGATCACTTTCTCATAGACGTTCTCGCTCGAAATCACGTCCTGGTTCTCGAAAATCATATCGTGCACGTTCCAGAATCCCTCAGGGCTCTGCGCAAAGCACAGCGCGCTCCCACTGCCGCTGTCGTCGCCCACGGATGAATTCCCGCCAGCGGAAAATCCTTGTACACGATGCGCACCTGCGGATATTTCTGCTCGATCACCTGCATCACGGTGTAGAGCTGGCGGCAGTGCGGGCACTGGTAATCGCTGAATTCGACAATCGTTACGCGCGCATCCGCGGGCCCTTTTGTCGGATCGCCCTCCAGCCGCAGCTTCGCTCGCGTTGCGGCGAACGGATCTGTTCCGATCTCGAACATGTCGCCGCGAAACAGCGTCTTCCCGTCTTTGCTGACAAACACTTCGCCCGCTTCCGTTTGGCCCCTGTACGTCACCTGTAGCGGCACGCGATAAAAATCCGGCGTTGCCGACTGCGCCAGCGGTCCAAGTTTCACCGCAAAATCCGGTCCCCACGCAAAAAGTTTGCGAACGAATGCTTCAGACGATTGCAGGATCGCGGCCTCGTTCGCCACGCCACCAGCGACGCCGCTAGAGGAAGCGGAGCCGCCGTTCGGCGGCGTGCCAGGCTGTGAAGACGATTGCGCAAAGCATGGCGTACCCGCCATCACGCTCAATGCCGCCACTAACAACCAACGGCGGCAAAGTGCGGTCGTTATAAGAGTTCGCATGAATTCTCCGTTGAATGAACACGCAATTCGACGTTCATAGAAGCGCAAAATTATAGATTCGCTGCGGAAATCCCAAAAGAGCAATTCCTTCGTTTGCCGCCCACCGCAGCCGTTCAGTCCACAAATTTCTGCGCCAGCGGAAAACGCCTACCCACGCTGAACGCCTTCGACGTAACCTTCAAGCCCGGCGGTGCCTGTTTCCGCTTGTACTCATTCTGATCCACGCGCCGCGCCACCGATCGCACCAGCTGCAAATCGAAGCCATAGTGGTCGGCAATCTCTTCCGGGCTGCGCAGATCTTCGACATACGCCTTCAAAATCCGGTCGAGCACATCGTAAGGCGGCAGCGTATCCTGGTCCGTCTGATTCGGCCGCAATTCCGCCGAGGGCGCCTTGGTAATCGTCGCAACCGGGATGCGTTCCTGCTGCCGATTGATGAATTTTGCCAGCTCCCACACCATCGACTTGGGCACGTCCGATATCACTGCGAGCCCCCCGGCCATGTCGCCATACAAGGTGCAATATCCGACTGCCATTTCCGATTTATTCCCCGTACTCAGGACCATCGACCCCGATTTATTCGAGAGCGCCATCAGCAAATTCCCGCGAATCCGCGCCTGAATGTTTTCTTCTGCCGAATCCACAGGCAGTCCTTTGAACGCTGGCGCCAGCGCCGTCAGGTAACCTTCGAAAAGTTCCTTGATCGGAATCGACCGGTAGTGAATTCCCAGATTTTTCGCCAATAGTTCCGCATCGCGAATGCTTCCCTCCGAAGAATACGGGCTCCGCATGCTCACTCCCAACACGTTGTCGGGCCCCAGAGCATCCGCAGCTATGGTCGCGACAAGCGCCGAATCCACGCCGCCGCTCAGCCCAACCACCACCTTGCTGAATCCGCATTTGCGCACGTAATCCCGCGTGCCAAGCACCAGCGCGTGATACGCAGCAGCCAACTCATCGAGCGGCTGAGGACGAATCTCGCCCTCGCCCGTCACCGTGTCGAATAGCACCAGATCTTCCTCGAACGATTTCGCCAGCGCCGCCACACGCCCATCCGGCATGAATGCCATGCTCGACCCATCGAAAATCAGCGAGTCGTTGCCGCCCACCTGATTCACGTACACCACCGGCACGCGCCGCTCCATGGCGATCGCGCGCAGCATGTCGTGCCGCAGCGAACGTTTGTCGATCGTGTAGGGCGACGCGGAAATATTCAGGATAAGGTTGCTTCCCTGCGCGACCAGTTCCGCCACGGGATCGCGGTCGTATAGCCGCTGCGCCCAGAAATTCTTATCGTTCCAGCAATCCTCGCAAATGGTGATGCCGAGTTTTTCGGCGCGCAGGGAAAAGGTGTGCTGCGAATGCGCCGGCTGAAAATAGCGCGATTCGTCAAATACGTCATAGGTCGGCAGCAGCATCTTGCGCTGCTCGAAAAGTATTTTCCCGTCTGCGATCAGCGCCGCGGAATTCGCCACGGGCTTGCCGGTATTGTCCTGCGCGCGGCCCACGTATCCCACCACTGACGGCATCGGGATCGCCTTCGCCAGCCGGACCAACTCCGTGGCGTTGCGCTCGGCAAACACCGGGCGTTCCACCAGATCCTGCGGCGGGTATCCGCACAGGCAAAGCTCTGAAAACACGGCCAGATCGGCGCCGCGTTTCTTCGCCTCACAAGCCAATTCAATAATGCGGGCGGAATTACCTGCGAAATCGCCTACGGTGGGATTGAACTGGGCTAACGCTATCTTCACAGCACCCTAGCATACGTTTGCCGCCCCGGATTTTCAACGAAGCCGCCTGCCAATGTGGCTCCCGCATGTCCAAAATGGCAGCCACTGATTTGTCGCTCCATCTTTCGATTCGTTGAATCGCCGCGTCGCTCGTGATTATCTATTCGCGTAGATAAGTGAATGCCAGTCGAAAACGAACCCGCGCCGATCGAAATCGAGGAACCGGCCTCCGGATCTCTGGAGCCATTGCTTTCCGCTCGCGTTCCGCCCAAACCCGCGCCAAATCGCATTTCCGTCATCCTAGCCTTCGGAGCCACATGGTTCATCTGGGGCTCCACGTTTCTTGCGATCCGCTACGCGGTCGAAACGATTCCGCCTCTTTACGCCGCCGGCACCCGCCACTTGATTGCCGGGTCGCTCATGCTTTTCTGGTGCTCCGTCAAGAAACTGCGGCCCACGCGAGCGCAAATACGCGCCAGCATCATCATCGGCTTTTTCTTTTTCGTCGGCGGCCACGGTTTGATTCACTGGGCCGAACAATGGGTGCCGTCAGGCATTGCCGCGCTTCTGATTGCCACGGAACCAATTTGGGTTTTTCTGCTTGCCGACATGGCCGATAGAAAGTGGCGAATGAATCCGTGGCTTGCAGCCGGAGTCGCGTTGGGCCTTGCAGGTGTCGCGCTCCTCCTCGGCAAAGGTGAATTTTCGGACCCTCGAATCAAGACCGGCGTGATCGTCGTCCTGCTCAGCGCTCTTTCCTGGTCCGGAGGAGTCATCTATTCCCGGCGCTCCAAACTCTCAGGCCATCCGCTCTTGCTTACAGCGCTTTCGCTGCTGGCAGGTGCGTTCATGCTGCTCACCATCGGAACAATTCTAGGCGAAGCTCGCGGCTTCTCGCTTTCCTCCGTTGCGTTTCGTTCCTGGGCGGCGCTGGCGTATATGGTGGTGTTCGGCTCGTTGATCACTTTCACTTCGTATGTCTGGCTGCTCGAACACTACTCGCCCACGTTCGTTGCCACGCATACCTACATCAATCCAATCATCGCGATCTTAATCGGCTGGCTGGTGGCGGGTGAAAAGCTCTCGCTCAACTTGGGAATCGCCGCCGCAATGGTGATTGGCGCTGTGATTCTCGTGCAGCGCGGCACCTCTTTGCTCGACCACTCGTGAGTGCCGCTTCAGGAACGCAAAAACGGATTTTGCTCGCGCTCCTCGCCGATTGTCGTGGTATCCCCGTGGCCGGGAAAAACAATTGTCTCTTCCGGCAGCACCAGGAGCTTCTCGCGAATCGACTCCAAAATCTGCGGCGTGGAGCCGCCCCACAAATCCGTTCGCCCGATGCTGCTCTGGAACAAAGTATCGCCCGCGAGCACAATGCCCGGCTCCGCGACGTTCTGCTTTTCTATTGGACGCTCGTGCGCGCCGATTCTCGCCCCGGGCACCTTCCGCCAAAACCGTGCCGGTCACTCCCGGCTCAATCACCAAACTAATACTTCCAGGCGTGTGCCCCGGCGTATGCAATACTCGCGCCGCAAACCCGCCAAAACGCACCGCATCGCCCTCTTTCACGAAATCCTCAATGCGCGTCATCGCCGGCGTCGGCACTCCCAGCCATTGCGCCTGAATATCCAAATGTTTATACAGCTCCATATCCGCCTCGTGAATCATCACCGCCGCGCCGGTCGCGCGATGCAATTCGGCGAGCCCGCCCACATGATCAATATGTGTATGCGTGCTCACGATGGCCCTTAGCTTGAGCCCGTGCCTCTTCAAAATCTCCACAATCCGCGCAACGTCGTCGCCCGGGTCCACCACGATCGCCTCGCGCGTCACCGGATCGCCCAAAATCGAGCAGTTGCACTGCAGCATCCCCACCGGAATCACTTCATGAATCAATTTATCGCCATAACTTCCGCAGTATACCAGTCCACACTCCCTCAGAACCGGCCTCCCATTTCGCTTTTCCCTTTTCCATTTTCGTTTCCACCCTCTGCTAAACTTATTCCGTATGGAGACGCCGCTCGCAAAACTCGAACTCGCCGAAGGCGCCAAGCTCGCCAACTTCACCGGCTGCGCCCTCCCGGAAGTCTTCTCCGATTTCGACGCCGAATACCGCGCCGCCCGCGAATCCGTCGCCCTCTTTGACACCAACTGGCACGCCGCCATCACCCTCTCCGGCCCCGACCGCGTGCGTTACCTCAACGCCATCGTAACGAACGACATCAAAGCCCTCAGCGAAGGCTCCGGCACCCTCGCCCTGCTCCTCAATCCTCAAGGTCACATCCTCGCCGAACTCGAAGTCTACGCGCTAAAAGAAAAGCTGCTCGTCCTCACCCACGCCTCCGTCCGCGAGCGCGCCATCGAAACCCTCGACAAATTCATCATCATGGACGACGTCACGCTCGAAGACGTCACCGATCAATTCGGCTCCCTCGCCATCGAAGGCCCCAAAGCCGGCGCGATCTTTTCTCAATCCACCGGCCTCGCCATCGAAGGCTTTTCCGAAATGGCATTCGCCGATGTCACGATTGACGCAGTCCCCTGCCATCTAATCCGCCACTCGCATTTCGGCCTTCCAGGCGCTGAGATCATCGCGCCTCGCGAAAAGCTCGAAATCATCTGGCAGAATTTCCACACCGCCGCTCACGCGCAACACGGCGCTCCGATCGGAATGCAGACGCTGAATGCCCTGCGCCTCGAAGCCGGCATCCCGTGGTTCCCGCTCGATTTCAATGACACGGTAATCCCGCACGAGGCGGCTCGTCGAGACCACGCACATCAGCTTTAGCAAGGGCTGTTACACGGGGCAGGAAATAGTCGAGCGCGTCCGCTCGCGCGGCCACGTAAATCGCCGCCGCACTCAACTCAAATTTTCAACGCAGGAAGCGCCGACAGTGGGAACAAAGCTCCGCGCCGACGGAGCAGAGGTAGGCTACGTAACGAGCGCCGCGTTCTCGCCGTCAGCCGGCACTGCGATTGGCATGGGCTACGTGAGGCGGGAACACAACTCCACAGGCAGCATCCTCGAATTCGACGGCGGCACCGCCACCGTCATCGCTCGTTAGAATCAAGCTGCTTATCTATGCGGCGTTTTTTTGCACGCCTACTACTTAATAGACGATTGGTGGCTCGCCACGCACTGCCATTTCCCGTTCGCCATCTTTGTCCAGGTGTCGGTGAAGCGCTCGTGGGCGTCCAAGGGCTTCCCGGAGGAATCGGTGCCCGTCGCCTTAAACGTCCCTGTCGCCACCCCGGTGCTGCCGAAGATCTTCACCTTCAGGTCACCGTAATCAACGCTTGTATACTTGGTGGCTTTTGCCTGAGCGATCATTTCTGCACGATCCGTCAACTTGCCTTCAGAATCCGTGTTCACAAAACCGTCGGCAAGCAGTGGCTCGATCAGCGCCACATTGTTGGTCTGCTGTCCTTTTAGCCATTGTTTCTCGAGATCGGTGACCGCTTTTTCCCCAGCCCCTGTCTGCGCCAGTGACCACGTTGCCGTCGCCAACAACAACAAAGCGCACAACGAAGTAATTCGCTTCATGCAATCTCCTCTTTTAGTTGTTTTTGTGTAAGACAGGCCTAAATGCGGCGCCATTTGATACCGGACACTCGCCCGTGTCAAGCACAGGAACTGCTCGGCAGTTGCGGCGGGACGAACTATCGAACAGGTCGAGACCCGCTGATCAAAATATCCACCAGCCTCCTCGCACTCTGTTGCCAGTCAGGCGTGGCCGACATGTACGCGACCCCGATTAAAGCCTTCAACAGATCAACAGCGTTTACATCTTTGCGCATCTCGCCGTTATTGACGGCCCGCTCCACCAATTCGCGCATCGCTCCTTGGATCGGTTCATGCGAAGCTTCGATCACCTTTGACGTACCGCCCACCGCAGCATTCAACGCGGGGGCGATGATCTTCTTCGTGGCGATGTAATCCACGAACAACAGCATCCAGGCTCGCAAAGCTTCGAGCGGCGCCAACTCCGCAGCAAGCCGCTTTTCTGCTGCGGCCAGCTTCTCCACCTCCGTCCGGTACACCGCAGCCAGCAGAGCTTCGCGCGTGGGAAAGTGCCGATACAAGGTGCCCGCTCCCACGCCTGCTTGCGTGGCAATGTCGTCGAGGCTGGCGTCCGCGCCCCACCGCGTGAACGCCTGCGTGGCCATTTCCAGAATGCGCTCGCGATTCCGCTGCGCATCTGCGCGGGGCTTTCGTCGTGCTCCTGGGTGCGGTTTCCTCGGGGTAGAATGTGTACGCTTTTGGGCCATCGCTAAAAAGCCAAAAAATCTTGCAACCGGAGACAGCCTCCGATAATCTAAGTATAGCGGAGACGGCCTCCGCTTTACCAGAATCTTTTTACTCGCAGAGCGGGCCCTCGTCAATAAACGCTTGCTCCCTGCATCCTACGAACAGGGGCGGCATACGATGGAGGAGACATGGTGAGCGCATCTGGATCGGCATCAACGACAGTATTTGGAGCGACCTCAACAACCGAGGATGTTCTGTCCGGCGTGAATCTGCGCAGCAAGCGGATTCTTGTCACCGGCGTTTCGGCGGGCCTCGGAGTGGAGACGGCGCGGTCACTCGCGGCACATGGTGCTGATGTTGTCGGTGCCGCGCGAGATTTGAATAAAGCGGAGGGTGCAACAGAACAGGTACGAAAGGACGCTGCGGCCAACGGCGGCCGCTTCGAACTCATTGCGCTTGATCTTGGCGATCTAAAGAGCGTTCGCGACTGTTCCGACAAACTTCTCGAGAAGGGTGAACCCTTCGATGCAATCATCGCTAATGCAGGCGTAATGGCCACACCGTTTACCTTCACCAGGGACGGCTTCGAGATGCAGTTCGGCACCAATCATCTCGGCCATTTCCTCCTTGTCAACCGGCTTGCTTCGCTCATCCGTGCCGGAGGACGTCTGATCAATCTTTCCTCCGCAGGCCATCGTTACTCCAACGTCGATCTGCAAGACCCTAATTTCGAGCGCACGCCATATGAGCCTTTCGTCGCCTATGGTCGCTCGAAGACCGCCAACATTCTCTTCGCCGTCGCCTTCGATAAGCGGCACCGTGGACGTGGTGTGCGCGCGGCGGCCGTACATCCGGGCGGTATACGCACCGAACTGGCCCGCTACACCGATCCAAGCCGCCTTGAAGCGATGGTCGCCCAGATCAACAAGCAGCTTGCCGCGGAAGGCAAGGCACCCTTCCAATTGAAAACAGTTCCGCAGGGCGCCGCGACTTCCGTTTGGGCCGGTGTGGTTGCTCCGGCGGATGAGGTTGGCGGTCGTTACTGCGAGAACTGCCACGTTGGCAATGTCGTTCCAGACGACGCCACCATTACCGTCGCCAGCGAAGGAGTTCGAGCCTACGCGCTGGATCCAACCAACGCCGAGGCGCTTTGGAAGAAAAGTGAAGAAATGGTCGGAGAATCCTTTTAACGATCGCCAAGCCAAGATCATAAAACTCACGAAAACGAATTCACAGATGGAGAAAACCCTATGATGAATCAAAGAAGGCTCGGTGGCACATTCGCATTTCCCAGTGCTTCATCAGGCGTCTATCGCATGGGCTACGGCGCCATGCAACTTTCCGGACCCGAAATTTTCGGGCCTCCACGCGACGTTGATGCCGCGATCGCCGTCTTGCGCGAAGCGATCGCCTCTGGCGTGAATCATATCGATACCAGCGACTACTACGGCCCGCATGTAACCAATGAGATTATTAAGAAAGCTCTTCATCCCTACCCCGCCGGTTTGGTCATCGTGACCAAACTGGGTGCTCGCCGCGGTGCGGATAAGTCATGGATTCCCGCGCTCTCGCGCCAAGAGTTGATCGAAGGAGCTCACGACAACCTCCGAAATCTCGGTCTCGATCATCTCGACGTCGTCAACCTTCGAGTCGGCGGCTTCTCTCAGCCGACGGAAGGATCTATCGAGGAGCCGCTAACTGCCCTTGTCGAACTGAAGCGCGAGGGGTTGATTGGCCACATCGGTCTGAGCAACGTCACCCCAAAACAATTTGCCGAAGGTCAGAAAATGACGGAGATCGTCTGCGTTCAAAATTTCTACAATGTGGCTAACCGCAGTGACGATTCCTTCATCGATGCCCTTGCGCAGCAAGGTATCGCTTATGTTCCCTTCTTCCCGCTGGGGGGGTTCACGCCGTTGCAATCATCGGTCCTCGATCAGGTCGCGAAGGCCCTGCAAGTCACGCCTATGCAGGTTGCGCTCGCCTGGCTTTTGCAGCGCTCTCCCAATATTCTGCTGATTCCTGGCACCTCTTCCACAAGCCATCTCCGGGAGAACCTCAGCGCTGCTTCATTGGAACTTTCTTCGGAAATAATCGCTCAGCTCAACTCAATCAGAGCCAAAGCAATGCCGGCGGCTCAACCTGCACATTGATTTGGCTTTTCGATGACGAAATAAAGCTTTTTTGATAGCGACACAAAGGGAGGATCTATGAAAGTTTTCGTCACAGGGGCTACAGGCTTCATCGGTTCTGCCATCGTCCCGGAATTGCTTGAGGCAGGTTACAAAGTGCTCGGACTTGCTCGCTCCGATGCAGGCGCCAAATCGCTCGCTGCGGCAGGAGCCGATGTGCATCGCGGCTCGCTTGAGGATATCGAGAGCCTACGCAGTGGCGCGGCCGCTTCCGACGGCGTAATCCACGCCGCTTTCATCCACGACTTCTCGAATTTCGGGCCCGCTGCTGAGAAAGACGCACGCGCTATCGAAACTCTCGGCGCCGCGCTCGCCGGCTCTCACCGCCCCCTCATCGTCACCTCTGGCACTCTTCTCGTCACACGCCAAGGCGAACTCGCAATGGAAGAAGAGCCAGCCACGTCCACTTTCCCCCGCAAATCCGAAGACGCAGCCAATTCACTCGCAGCTCGCGGCGTGAACGTGTCCGTCCTGCGCCTCCCACCGTCGGTACATGGCGACGGCGACCACGGCTTCGTTCCCCGTCTCATTGGCATTGCGGGCGAAAAGGGCGTTTCTGCCTACGTCGGCGACGGCGCGAATCGCTGGCCAGCAGTCCATCGCCTCGATGCCGCTCGTGCCTATAGGCTCGCACTGGAAAAAGGCTCTGCGGGCGCTAACTATCATGCAGTCGGCGACCAAGGCATTCCCTTCCGCGACATCGCTGCCGCAATCGGCCGCCGTCTGAACCTGCCGGTTATCAGCAAGTCACCAGAAGAAGCCCGCGCTCATTTCGACTGGCTCGCTCACTTCGTTGCCATCGATTGCCCCGCCTCCTGCGCGAAAACCCAGCAACTACTCGACTGGCGCCCAACCCAGGTAGGCCTCATCGCCGATCTCGACCACGGCACCTACTTCGACGCAGGCCAAACGAAGCATGCGACGCAGTCGCACAGCTAAACAGCTCACTATTTGCAGCTTCTGTGGGAACAGTTTTTTGTGGGAATTTTTTTGCTGCCCGGCTGAACTTCAATTGGTAGCCACGACGACGCCTTCCTCGTCGTGGGCTCTCGCAAGATCGGTTCTCACACGCACCATCACGCAGGCTGAGCTCCTTGCAGATTTTCAGGTGGGAGCCCCCTGCTTCAGCAGGGGAGCTGGACTTCAGTCCAGCGAAAAAGCACTGCTCATGAAAACGGGCTTTAGCCCCGGAATTTCCCGTTCAATCGCAACTCCAACCACCAGGCAGAAACCCCAGCCTCGGTAGCAGCGACTCCTTCCTCGTCGTGGGCCTTTCAGTGCCACAGGCACTCCTGCCTGTGCGCCTTCCTTACGTCGCAATCCTTGGATCTTGGCTCCGCCACCACCTCGCACCCCATGTTCGCAACAGGACGACTCTTTCTTAGTCCTACGCCATCCGCGGCCCGCGCAAAACCCGCGCAGGCAAAAACATGATCGCGCGCAGCAATTCGAAAACTCCGCCCACCGCGATTCCGACGATCCGGAACGGGAGCAGAATCAGCCACACGATCGGATAAAGAATCAGCGCGAACAGCGCCAGCGGCCAGCAAACCACCAACAACAGGCACCACAGCAAGAACGTCAACATCACAGCCCTCCCTCAGCGCACATTAGCATATACGCAAAAGGGAGAGCTGTTGTTTCCTCAAACGACTCCGTTAGACGTCTTAACTCACGCCGCCGAAGCAGCTACCCGCTGGCGATTTGGCGCGCCTTCGACTTCGGGCCAACGCCGTGCCTGCGCGATCACGATGATATGCAGAGTGAAAAACAGCGGCACCAGGAACGTCGGCACGATGCTCAGCGGCAGCACCGTCATCGCATCAGCCGCAAGCCCGTGCGGATTCACCAGCCTGGATGTCGTTCCGGTTGTCACGGCTACCACCAGGTCCAGCATGCCGAGCGCGTTCCAAAAGATGAACCCTTTTCGATGGCCGGGCTCAGCCAGCTTCAACGCCACCCACGGCGCAGTGAGGCCAATCGCGATGTCGCCCCATCCGGCAGGATTCGCGAAAATGCCGGGCAAAATCCCGTAGAAATACAGCACCACAAACACGAACCCGGCAATTCGCCACGATTGCACGATGGTCAGCACGCGCGGATCGAGCGACAGCGCAAATTCGCGGAATCCCGCTGACGCCCTGAACCAGATCCAGAACACGACAATCGGTATCGCCACCCCAAGCCCCAACGCGATCGGCGGTGCCGCAGCGCTCTGCTTGAAGACATGCGTCGCTCCCGCAGAAAGTGAAAAAACGAACCATACCGCGATGATGCCAATCGCCAATTTCCCATAGTCTTTTCCGCTCATAGCCATTCTCCTTTCGTTACCGAAGTTAGCTTTTGGTCGCCCCCGAGTTCATCTCAGTTTTCGCCCATCGGCATCTCGTTCTTGCCACAGCGGTCATTTTCCCTTCGCTAAAGCAATCATTTTCAGCTCGTCAGAAGTCATTTCGGCCTTCGCCACACCTCTTGTTCTTGCCGCGGCAATTATTTTCCCTTCGCCACAGAAGTCATTTCGCCGTAGCCACAGCAGTCATTTCACGATTTTGTTGAAACAGCGCGTTCCAACGCTCTTCACCGAGCTGCGAGCGCAAACGGTCCTGCACGCCTTGCCAAGCCGGAGAGGCGAGATCGAATTGTTCACGCCCCGCCTTCGACAGGGAGAGCAATCGCTCGCGTCCATCGCGTCCCTGGCGCGTTGCAACCCACTTGCGCCGCTTCATGATCGCGAGGGTGCGCGTCAACGTCGTCGAGTCCAACGCCAGAATCTCGCCCAGCCGCCCCTGCGAGACCTCACCCGTCAGCGACAGCGCCTGCAGAATCGTGAATTGCGTAGTCCGGAGCCCAAGCGGACGAACCGCGTCGTCATAGACCTGCGAGAGCGCCCGCGCCGTCCGGCGGAAGGTGGCGCACAGGCAAGGCAGGTTCGGCAGGCTCTTATGTGGTGTGTCCATACGCATATAGATGCATATACATGTATTTGGTTTCACGCGAATTTGTCCGCATGATTTTAATCTACGGTTCCGCGATTAAAACTCGCCCTAACACATTGAAAACAATGAACGGAGAGCAAGTCTAATCGGCGGTAAAAGCGAGGTTTAAGACGCAGCGAAATGGGGCCTTGTGACTTGGAAGGATTGGAAATGAACCGCTGAAGACCGATCTTGCTGAAGCTCAGGCTTCGCTTTTTGGCGAGGTCGAAGTCGAGCTCTTAGCGAAGTTGAGGGAGCCGGAAAAGCTGCCGCGCGTGGAATCGATCTTCTTCTGCAGCTGGAAAATCGCGTAGAGCAATGCTTCGGGCCGCGGCGGGCAGCCCGGAACGTAAACGTCAATCGGAATCACCTGATTCACGCCTTGCACCACCGCGTAATTATTGAAGACGCCACCTGAAGTGGCGCATGCGCCCATCGAGATCGCCCACTTCGGCTCGGGCATCTGCATGTACAGCTGCTTGATTACCGGCGCCATTTTCTGCGAGACGCGCCCGGCGATGATCATCAAGTCCGATTGCCGCGGCGAGCCGCGGAAGACTTCGGCGCCGAATCGCGCGATGTCGTAACGCGAGGCGGCCATCGACATCATCTCGATCGCGCAGCAGGCGAGGCCGAACGACATTGGCCAGATGGAGCTGCGCCGCGCCCAGTTCACTACCTTGTCGAGCGAGGCAAACAGGATGCCTTCATCCTTGAGGAAGTTTTCGTTCTCCCCCGGAAGCTCGAGCGTTACGCCTTTGGCAAGTTCAACGGCCATATGAACATTTTGCCCGTTCGCGCGGCGCATTGCAAATGAGGATGGGCGCGATTGCCAATGGCGATGAGCATGTCGAGAGCGTGTAACGACGAGCAGTTCGACGAAGGGATGAGCGTGCTGGAGGGCACACTCGCGAGCGTTGCTGAATCGAGGATCGATAGCGACGATCATGGCGATGCCCAGCAGTGCTTCGCTTCTGTTTCTCCGTTCAACATCGTATACAAACGGCACAGATGCGTGCGATACTCTCGGCGCTGGGGGAACGGAGGTAGTCATGCGCAATCACATGCGTGCAATTTCCCTGGCTTCTGCAGGTCTCGCTTTAATTCTCTTCTCTGGTATCTCGATTCCTGCTTTTGCGTCTGGCGACGATAAATCGCCGGCGCCTGCTTCTGCGACGCCGAAAAATGCCGCGCCGACGCCCGATCGCGAGAAGAAGGTCTACACAAATGACGATATCGACCGGATGTGGCCGAAGCAGAAGTTGGCCGTCGTCTCGACCTCGCGCGCGCAAAGTCAGCCGGTCACGATTTCTCGTGAGGCCGCCTTCGCGGCTCAACCGCGGAGACCTGAGAAGAACCCTCTTTGGTACGCGTCGCAAGTGGCTGCTCTCGAGGACGAACTTGGCGGCATCGCAGCCGCGGAAGAACGTCTCCGCGAGTTTCGCGCGAGCGGATCGACTGACACTCCACCTGGGACTCGACTCGGTTTGCAGTTGAATGCGCCGTGCGACGGAATCACCACGGACAATGAAATCTCGAATCTCGAGCAGCGCCGCGCGGAGATCGAGCAGCAGATCGCGTCGCTTGAAGACACAGCGCAGCAAAACGACATGCCTCCGGCCGTGATTCGCGATGCCTCAGAGATTCTTGCCGCGGCGCAGAAGCCGTTGAATTCTGCGCAGGAGCGAATGCTGCTAGCCGAGCAACAGGCTCAACTGGCTGATGAACTCAATGCGACCCAAGAGCAACTGGCTTCCATGTCCGAACAAGCCGCTGCACAGCGCGCGAATCTGCAGCCTCCGACGCCCGGCTTCGGCGGAAACATGACCACTGATTTGATCGAGCGCCTCGACAATCGCGCAAGCGAGATTCAAGAAGCGCTCGACCAAAACGAAGATGCCGCGCGCACGGTGGGTCCCGTTCTGCCCTAGGCGCGCTTTTTCCCTCGACCCAAATTGCGTTTTTCCATCGAACGTTAACTTTGCGTTGCCATCGCGACGAGCGCCGCTCCATGTAGAATAGGAGCGATGCCGATCCGAATGATTGCGATGGATCTTGACGGGACGTTGCTGGACAGCAACGCAAAGGTTTCCGAAGAAAACGCGCGCACGATTGCGGAAGCCCAGAGCCGCGGAATCGAGATCGTCCTGGTTACGGGGCGGCGTTTCGATTTTGCGCGTCCGATTGCCGATTCCCTTCCCTGCGATCTGCACTTCATCGTCAACAATGGCGCCGTCACCAAATCCAAGAGCGGCGTTACCGACTTGCGACACCTGCTTCCGGCGGCTACAGCGCGCAAAGTGCTCGATGCAACGGAAGAATTCCGTTCGGGCGCGGCAGTGGTCTTCGACCGGCCACGCGAAAACCAAGTGATGATGGAACGCCCCGATTGGGACCATCCCGTGCGCGGCCGTTACCTGCGCCGCAACCGCGAATATATCGGCTTGGTCTCGCCGCTCACGGATTGCTTAAACGGAACTGATCCTATCCAGGTGGGATACGCGGACAATTGCAAGAATCTGCGCGCCGCAATGAAGCTTCTCGAGAATTTGCCGATTGCGAATGAATACACGCTTGCGCTGACGGAATATGAAAGCCGCGATCTTTCAATTCTGGACGTTCTGAAGCGCGGTGTTTCGAAGGGTTCGGCGCTGGCGGAGTGGACCAAGCGGCGAGGAATCGCGCGCGACGAGTTGATGGCGCTGGGCGACAACTGGAACGATCGCGAGATGCTTGAGTTCGCCGGTTTACCGATCGTAATGGGCAATGCGGTGCCGGAGTTGAAAACCCGAGGCTGGGCCGTTACGCTGACAAATGACGAAAGCGGTGTCGCGAAAGCGATCCGAAAGCATGTCCTGATGGCAGGTTCGCGAGCATAAGAAATCTGCAGACCAAAACATGAGGCGAGGAATCATTTTCTGCGTGTTGCTGGTTATTGCTGCGCCGATGGCGCGGGCGGACTACGCGGTGCTGCGCTCGGGTGTGCGGCTGCACATCACGGGCTATGAGACGGCAGGCGACCGGGTGCGACTTACCGTGGAAGGCGGCACAGTGGAAGTTGCCGCCGGCGAGATCGTGTCGATCGAACCCGAGGATGTGTTTCCGTCGCGGCCTACCGTCTCGCCTCTGCCGGATGGGCCCTACGCGAAATTCATCCGTGCCTCGGCCGAGAAGCACGGTGTGGACGAGAATCTGATTCACCGGATGATTCTGGTGGAATCGAACTTCAATCCCAAGGCGGTATCGCGCAGGAGCGCGTTCGGACTAATGCAGCTGTTGCCCCAGACGGCGGCGCAATATTCGGTGAGAAACGTTTTCGATCCCGCGCAGAATATTGACGGCGGAACGCACTACATGAAGGATCTTCTCGCGCGCTATCACGGCGATCTGTCGCTGGCGCTTGCCGCTTACAATGCCGGGCCGCAGATGGTGCAGCGCTATGGCGGAATTCCGCCCTTTCCTGAGACGCAGAACTATGTTCGAAAGGTTGCGAAGCCGCTGAAGTGCAAGGAGTCGGCGGACGGGAGCAAGTGCGTCTCGAAGTGATGGAGGCAAGGTCGAGTGGCTGAGATTCTTCGCCCCGCTGAAGGATGCGGGACGCACAAAACGCGCTCCGCTCAGAATGACAATGCTGCGTTTTTTATCCCTGAGAGTTTGATCGATTAGGTTGACTTCCCGCCCGCGTCCTGAGAAACCGACACGTAGTGATTGCCGTGGCTGCTACTGCTGTTGAGGCTGTTGAGGTTGCGGGGGCTGCGGTTGCGGCATGCTGGGTTGACCGAATGGGTTGCTTGTCGGCGAACCTATTCCGCCTGGGCCGATTGGCTGGCCGATTCCCGGTTGCTGGCCCTGCGGATTGAGCGACTGCTGCATATTTGCGGCTGCTTCTTCGAGCGGATTCCAGACGAACTCCCACTGAATATATTTTTTGCCATGGTGATAGACCTTTTGCGACGGCGAGTCCACTTTGCTGGCAACGCCGGTGAGGAATGCACCGAGAACGGGGCCGTCGACCGGGCCCGTCGGCTTCTGCAAGTCAGCGGGATTTCCGGGCTGACCGTTCAGCGAACCGAATGGACTCTGTCCGGGAGCTGTGCCTGGCTGGCCTGGGCGCGCCGGGCTGTCCTAACGGACTCGGCTGACCGGGAGGTGCGGCGGGAGGCTGCGAGCCCGGAGGATTCTGTCCTGATGGATCGGGACTTTGGCCGGGAGACTGACCGGAAGCTTGCGGTGGCGCATTGGGATCAGTTGGCGCAAGGCTCGGATTTTGCGCGGAGTTCGAAGAACTCGACGACGCCGTGCCGTTGACATCTCCAAACCCGCTCGAATTCGTGAGACTCGAAACCGGAGTGCCGACCAGGCCTGGAATCTGTCCGGGCAGGCCGTTCTGCAAACCGCCGCTATCGTAAAGCGCCATCTGCTGCAGCGACGTGTATTTGGTGCTGCCGATGATTTGTCCCGCGGCATTCACGTAGATGAATCGCCAGGAACCGTCGGCTGTATTAAGCGGATCTTTGTAGGACTGGCGAAGGAAGTGGAGCTGCGGCATGCCCTTCTTAAGATCTTCGAGAGTCTGGGGATAGTGCCCGGTCTTGTGGAAATAGAGGCGAATCGCACGGGCGTATTGATTGCCGCGCCAGATGGCTTCGTCTTCGCGCTGGCGCTTGCCCTCGATGCGAAGATTCGCAATCATCGCGGTGGAGGCGATAAGAATCATCATCGTGAGAGAGAGTGCCATCAACATGGCGTAGCCACGCTCACCGGAACGGCGGACGTTATTTCGTGGGCGCGCAGTGAAATTCATCATGGCGTGGCCTGATCGCCTGGGACAGGGCCTGCGCCGGCGCCAGCCGGAGGCTGAACCATCGCGACGCGCGCATGCCGACCGCTGGAGATTTCTTCCACATCGGCAGAATCATTGCCGATGTGAATCAGGCGATAGTTATTGAGGAATTTGTCGCCTTCGGCTACGACGAGGACGTCATCACCGTTCTTGAAAAATCCAAACCGCGTGCCCGACGGAGCCGGACGAACTGCATATCCGAAAAACTCGCCGGGCACCTGAACGGGAGGGGGTGGCGCCGGCGGCTGCGGACCGGTGGCGTACCTGTGCTCGGCCTCTCTCTTTTGCTCCGGAGTCAGCTCTGGCGGTGGCGGAGTTGCATTGAAAATATTGCGGTGCGCGCTGAGGCTTTCTTCTTTCTGGAGTTTCGCGAGGAGGTCGAGGCGCAATTGAGGTTCCTGGACGCTCAAGGGAACAAACTTCGCGTCGGCCGACACACGCGGCATGCCGCCGGCTATCTGGCTCCGGTTCAAGAAATACGCCAAGGCGCCGACGACGAGTAGCCCCACCAGCACCGAGATTTCAATCCTCTGTTTCGTCACATCAAGTCCTGAAAAACGTGCGCAAATCCAGATTTAGTTTGATGCCGGGAGTGGAACCTGCCGACGCCAGCGTGAGATTGTCGAGCAAATAGAAATTTTTCGATCGTTCGAGCGCATGAATAAATTCAATCAAGGCCGGGTAATCGCCTTCAACTGTGGTTTTCATCGCGATTTCAGTAACGCCGTGGCCTTTCAATTCTTTCTGCTGGAAGCTCACGCCGCCGGTCTTCAGACCCGCCTTGTGAGTGATCTCCGTGAGTTCGGCGACGACGGCTGAATAGCCGGCGGAAGCCGGGAGAAAATTCGCTTTAAAAAAGCCGTCGCAGTCCTTTCCAACCTGCGGCAGCGAGGCTTTGATTTTCTCGCCGCGTTCGACGTCGGCCTTGAGAAGCTTGGCCTGCAATTCCAGGCGGTCACGCTGCCGCCGTTTGGTTTCGGGCCCTTCGCGGCCTCCCTGCCAAATGAAGACAGCAAGGGCCATGTCGGCCGCAAACAGCAGGGCTAGAGCGGCCGTGACATATTTCTTCCATGGGCTCGCGGATCGAGTGGGTGTCATATGGTCACATACCACGCAGTGAGATCGACGAGAATGTCATTCGAACTCTGTTCGCGATGTTCGGCTTGTACCTGGATCTCCGCAAAATCTTTTGATCGTTCCAGGGTTTGCAAGAACTTCACCTTGGAGTCGTCGCTCAAGGCGCTGACGGTGAGCTTTACCAGAGCGCGCCCATGATCGAGGCGAGGCGAGATGCTCACCACGCGCACACCGGCGGGCAGCGTCTGGCCCAAATCGGCGAAGACTTTCGTCCAAGGGAAACTGCGTTCATCGATGAGCGAATTCAGGAAGCCGGCGCGATCGAGAACCTGCACGGCTTGCGGCGTCTTGAAATACGATTCGAGAGCGGCCTGCTTTTGCTCGCTGACCTGAATCTGCCGCTCGAGATCGGCGATGTTGCGGCGGATGTCGCGATTGGCACGCCACGATTGATAGGCCTGCTGCGAAAGAACTAAAAGCAGGATCAATCCAATTGTTCCCAGCAGGCCTGCGCCGGCAAGGAACGGCCTTTTGTTTTCGCGTGGAGCGGTGGAAAGATTGAGTCGCAGTTGCATATGAAATCTGGCGCTAAAGCGCTCAGGAACCTCCGTTCATCATCCAGCCAACAACCGAGTCGAGATCCTCGCTCATCAGGTCCCTGGCGGTGGAAGGAAGCCATAGAGCCTGATCGGACAAGGCGAGCGGACCAACTGATACTTTCAATTCCGCCGTGAGCGCCTGCCTGAAGATTTCCTCGCGCGAACCGAACCCAGAGAGCCGGACGCGATCTACCATCGCTTCCCAAGTGTCCTGATAGTAAGCGATGGCGGGAAATATTTCGTCCAGAATCAATTGGGGCTCGAGGGAGCTTACATCGGCCGGCATCTCACCCGAGCGATAGACCGAAGATTGCCCCCCTGGACGATAACAGTGGTAAGAGTGCGCCCGCTGATACGAACGAGCAGGGTGGCGCCGCGATCTTCGAGCAGGGGCAACGTGGCGAGCGTGGAGCCCAACACAACGATAGGGTTGGCGTTAAGAGAGGAAACCAGCTCTTCATATTGGCGGACGATACTTTCGCGGGCGACAGCGGCGACAATTTCAAGACTGCCGTCGCGGCCGTGCTGGCGCATCCAGGAAACAACGGTTTCTTCCACGTCGAATGGAACGCTTTTCTTGAGGCGCCAGCGGAGGAGCGGCAGGGCTTCGTCCGCGCGGCGTGGAAAGGTCTCAAAGGGAAGAATGAAGACGCGAACGACGGGATCAGGGATCAGAAGCGCCAGATCGGTTCCGTGACCGGTGACGCGGCTGAAAAGACGGCGCAGGGCGCCACGGACGGCGTCGGGCTGCGCGACGTTGACCTCGACGGGCGAAGGAACGATGGCACCAAAGGGAACAGGCTCGATGGCGTAGGACTCGAGGGTGCCTCGCGTCTTGCCCCAGCGAGCCAGCGCGACGCGGTCGGGCGATATTTCAGCAACCAGCGACGGATGCGGCATGGCGTTGAGCCAGCGATCCAGGCGCCGCATGGGGCCGAGTTGATAGAGCTTGGCCTCGAGATTTGGCGCGGTCGAGCTAGTCAAGGAAAGTCACCTTATTGATTTCGCGCAGAGTGGTTACTCCCTTCGCGGATTTTTTCCAGCCCGGAGTCGCGCAGGAACGTCATCCCTCTCCGCTTTTGCGGCGCGTTTGATTTCCGAGTCGGGCGGCGATTGATAATCATCTCGCGAATATTGTCGGAGAGGTCGAGCAATTCGGTGATCGCGCTGCGGCCGCGGTAGCCGCTTCCGGAACATTCGAGGCAACCCGTTCCTTCATAAAAAGGCACGCTGCTCCAGTCGGCAGGGTCCAGTCCCGATTCCTTCAAACCTCCGGGGCGTATTGAACGCGTTTTTTGCAATGGTCGCAGATCACGCGGACGAGACGCTGAGCCATGATGCAATTGAGGGCGGAGACGAAATTGTAAGGCTCGACGCCCATGTTGATAAAGCGGCCGATTACGTCGGTGACGTTGTTAGCGTGGACGGTGGTGAAACGAGGTGACCAGTGAGCGCGGACTTGATGGCGATCTGGGCGGTTTCCTGGTCGCGAATTTCGCCGACCATGATTTTGTCGGGGTCGTGGCGGAGGATGGAACGCAAGCCGCGGGCAAAGGTGAGGCCCTTTTTCTCGTTTACGGGAATCTGGGTGATGCCGCGCACCTGATATTCGACGGGATCTTCGATGGTGATGATTTTGTCTTCATCGTTTTTGATTTCGTTGATGGCGGCGTAGAGAGTCGTGGTCTTACCGGAGCCTGTGGGGCCGGTGACCAGCACCATGCCGTAGGGCTCATGGATGTAGCGGCGGAAGCGCGTGATCTCCTGCGGATCGAAGCCGACTACATCCAGATTCAGGTTGCGGAATTTTTCGCTGAGCGTTTCCTTGTCGAGCACGCGAAGGACGGCGTCTTCACCGTGAACCGAGGGCATGATGGAGACGCGGAAGTCGACGAAGCGGCCTTTGTAACGCACGCGGAAGCGGCCGTCCTGGGGGACGCGGCGCTCGGCGATGTCGAGTTCGGACATCACTTTAATGCGGGAAAGGATGGTGGCGTGCCATTCCTTGGCGATGGCTGCATGGCGTATTGCAGAACGCCGTCAATGCGGTACTTGACGACGACTTCGGTGTTGCGGGTTTCGATGTGAATGTCACTGGCGCGGCGCTCGAGGGCAGTGAAGATCACGGTATCCACCAGGCGGACGACGGGGCTGACGCCGGTGTCGCGCGTCAGCTTGTCCATGGAGATGTTTTCGTCGCTATCGTCTTCTTCGCCGACGACCTGCAGCGTGAAACCTTCGGTGGCCTGGTCGAGAACGCGCTGCGACTGCTCGGTGCGCTTCAGGAGGTCGCCAATCTGCGAGGCGGTGGCGACCTTGATCTGCAGGCGCTTGCCGAGGAGCAGCGCAAGCTCGTCGCTGCAGCTCAACTGGCTGGGATCGGCCATGGCGACGACGAGGGTGTCGTCTGTGCGCTTCGAGCGGAACGAATTTGTAGCGAAACATCATTTCCGCGGGGATGCTGCGGAACAGTTCGGGATCGATGCGCTGTTCGCGGAGATCGACGAATGGGCAGCGATAACGTTCGGCGAGGCGGCGGGCTTGATCGCGCTCGGCGGCATCGTCCGGAATGCCGGCAGGAATGAGGATTGTTGCTTGTGGTCGATTCAATCTTGATAATAAGCCATCCTATCTGGAGGGAGAACATCGGCAGATATAACGCGATCAATAACGAAGCCTATCACAACGGCCATGATGACCAAAATCACGGAGCGAGACCCAGATGAGCGTGCGCTGCAATCGCGTATTTACTTCCTCTTCGTAGAAATCGGCGACGCTTGTGAGCATGGCCGGCAGCGCGCCGGAGGCTTCGCCCACTTCGATCATTTCGATGGCCAGCGAAGGGATCAGGTTTGTTTGCGCGAGGCTGGCGTGGAGGGTTTCGCCTTCGCGGACGCGCTCGGCGGCTTTTTCGACAGAGGTAGCGACGAGGCGGCTATCGATGGCGCGCGACGCGGTGGCAGGGCCGCGACCAGCGGAGTGCCGCCGGCGAGAAGCGTCGAGAGCGTACGACGAATTGGGCGATTTGCGCCTTTAGCCAGATGTCGCCAAAGAACCAGATGCGGGGCTTGACGCTATCGACTGCGAGGGCGCCGCGATCCGTTCGCGTCCAGAGTCTTATCATCACGAAGCCACCGCGGCGACGACGGCGAAAACGAGGAAATAGTCGCGCAACGGAGCCGCTATGAACGAGGACGATCTCGGTGACTCGCGGGAGAGGAACGTTGAGGTCCTTGTACAGGCCAGCGAACTTGGGCATCGCGTAGGTCACCATATACGACATCACTAACACAACCGCTGCGACGAGGATCGAAGGATAGATGAGAGCGGTGATGAGTTGACGCTTTGAAGCCGGTGCTTACCCGAAAGATAGGAAATGTATTGATCGAGGACGCCGCTGAGGTTGCCGCTGCGTTCACCGGCCGAAACAGCGGTGACGTAAACGGGCGGGAACGAACCCTGGGCCGCGAGCGCATCGAAAGCAAGGCGCCATCCCAACGCGTTGGCGGACGTCGCTGATGATCGGCCTTAGACGTTCGGCCGCAGCCGTTCGCCGAGCAAGTCGAGCGCTTTGAGAATCGGCAAACCGGCCTTGAGAAGGGTGTTGAACTGCTGGTTGAAAATCAGGAAATCCTGGGTCCGGATGGACCGTCGTCTTGGCCTGGTGAGTTGCGAAATAACGTCGAGGTGGCTGCGAATGCCATAGACGTAGAAGCCCCTGTCAGCGAGCTTTTGCCTCGCTTCAGCCTCCGACTGGGCCGTCTCGACTTGATCGAAAACCCGGCCGGAGATATCCCCGACTTTGCAGACGAATTCAGCCATGTTTTTCGGTTAAACACCCACACTAAGCGGGTGTTTCGCCTTCAGTTTAGCATACCGCTTTTAGGCCTTCGGTGAAGGCGTGAAAACGACTCGTTAACACCATATGACAACGGGCCTGAACGGTGGCCTCAGCTGGGGAAAAGACCAAGATATGGGATTCGGGAATGCTTGGGAGGGTTGGCCCTATTTGAGGACTAGTGAATTGCTCCTGCGAGAGTAGCTTCGTCGACGACTGTGACGCCGGGGGGCGGTTGAAAGTGAAATCGCGATTCGGGGATGGGAATGTTCTCCTCCCAATTGCCGAAGCGGAATTCTGTTTCGATATTTCCGGCTTCGCGGAGCACTACGCGGACGAGGCGGGCTTGCGGGTCGGTCTCTAGAAGAACCTCGCGGAGAGAACCTGTCGAGTCTGTGGCGTCGCCGGGGCTGTTTCGTGGCGTGCAGCGCAGGACAGTGTTGCCATCCTGCATAGTGCGATCCTCCGACTTGCCGCTGGCGGACAAGGCGGGGGCCACGATTTCGATGCTGCGGCATAAGCGCGCGAGATCGGCCTTCCCTACCAGTAATGCAATGGGCGTCCGCCAATCTAAGCTCTCCTTCATCTTCGCGCGGCTCACGGTGCGATCGGCGGGAACGTAAAACCAGACATTGGTGCCATCCACGAGGAAAAGCTTTTGTTCGGGCGATTCGTAATCCCAACGCATGCGCCCCGGTCGCGAAAAATAGACAGTACCCGATTCGGATTGAACGGCGCCTTTGCTGTCGGAATAGCGCTCAAAGAAAGACGCCTTTAATGTGTGGGCGTGCTGGTAGCGCGATTCCAGCGCCTGGACAGCGGATTTTGAGGCGGAATTCTGCGAAGCGGTGATAGCGACGATTACGAGAACGAGAAACGACATACAGGTGAGATTAACAAGAAAGAGAGAATCGCGGAAAGAAAGTGGTGGCTTACCGTTTACTGAAGGGGCGGGAGCGCCTGACAGGCTGCCAGACTTGCAGCTTTGTTCCCCGAAGTATCGAAACGTATTACTCCCGGCTCGTCACTGCAATAGCTCGCTTGCCCAGTTTGGCCGATAACGACTGGAACAGATGTGGTGAGAAATTCATAGAATCCTGGCGCCGCGCAAGCTGCCGGCTGGTTGATGATAGGAGCGCCTTGCGGCTGGTAGTCAAAAACATAACCGCTCTTGTGATACGGAGGAGTGGTTAAAGTATCGTCAAGCAGGATAGCGCCATCGCAATTAGCTGGTGCCGCGCCCCCGAGGGTCGTAAGGTTTGGCGGAAGACCATTATTGTATGTAGACGAATAAACGATGGCGGCGCTGGTGATAGTCCGAATATTCGAGACGCCAGTAGCTTGGTTGGCTGCTATTCTTGCTCTGAGTAGGTTTGGAATAGCGATCGCGGCAATGATCAATATGATGGCCACGACGATGAGAAGTTCGATGAGGGAGAAGCCCTCTCTCCGGCGCCGCACTTTCCCCGAATTGTGATTCTTCTCGAACATTTTCTTGTCTCTTTTTGAATCTCTTTATCCTTACCTCTTAAAAAAAAGGGAGGAAGCTTTCGACTCCCTCCCTTCAGTCCACGACTCAAAACACTACTGCAACGGAGGCTTGCCGGAAGCCGAGCATACGTTCAGGTTCTCGTTCGCGACTGCTCCCGAGTCAACACGAACGACGCCTGTCTCGTCGATGCAGTACGCTGCAGTTCCGGTCGACAACGTGATCGGCCCAGCGCTAACCGAAAACCCTGTCCAACCAGAGCCGGGGCAAGCTGCTGGTATGCCGGAGGTCAGTTGCACCACTCCGCTGTTCTGGTAGTTGTACACGTAACCGCCCTTGTTGTTGGGAGGAGCCGACAGCACTTCATCGATCAGACCCGCGTTGGTGCAGTTTGCTGAACCGACTGGGCCGCCGAGTTGGAACAGGTCGGTCGTGAAACCATCGCTATACGTGGAGTTGAAGGTTTCTTCGGCCGAAGAGATCGTACGGAGCGTGCCCACGGCAGCTGACTGGTTCGCAGCAATCTTCGCGCGAAGCAGGTTGGGAATTGCGATAGCCGCGATGATCAAAATGATCGCCACGACGATGAGCAATTCGATAAGCGAAAAGCCCTTCTGGTTCTTCTTCATTGTTTCTCCTTGGATCCAAAGTCGAATGTTCTCGTACTCCCTGGCGGGGTACACGGCGATATAGTGCACGGTGTGTGCCAAGCTGGAGCAGAGGGTTACCGTTATGGCACACGGCATTATACCTGCCCGTTTCATAGAGATACAGACGCTGTTTTGGGTGTGTGGGTTGGTTGTTGCGTAAAAGCGGGATTTACAGGTCGAAAAACGACGATTTTTGGCTGTCCTACTCGACTGAAAGAGTCACGCTACCGGCGGGTTCTCGCAAGAGTCGAACGCTGAAAAGAGAGCGTTGATGCTGAGGTAAGGCCCTTATTACGCCGAGCCACTTCCACAACCCGGAGAGGCTATCGAAGAGGACCGAGTCTATTGCAGGGTGGGAAGCGCAATACAAGCCGCCACACTGGCTGGGGCGTTCCCGAGCGGGTCGAAACGAATGACGCCAGGCTGGTCACTGCAGTAGCTGGTTTGCCCTGTTTGGCCGACGACAACGGGCACGGCCGAGGTTAGATACTCGTAAAAGCCCGGTGCCGCACAGGCGGGCGGTAAATTCGGGACTGGTGCACCCTGTGGTTGATAATCGAAAACGTAGCCGCTCTTGTGATGAGGCGGAAGCGCGAGGGTCTCGTCAAGCAGCATGGCGCCGTTGCAGTTGGCCGTTCCGGCCCCGCCGAGAGTTGCCAGATTCGGAGGGTAACCATCGCCGTAGGTAGAAGAGAATTCGATGGCGGCGCTGGTGATGGTTCTAATGTTGGAGACAGCCGAAGCCTGATTGGCGGCCATTCGGGCGCGAAGCAGGTTTGGGATCGCGATAGCGGCGATAATCAGAATGATGGCAATCACTATGAGGAGTTCGATCAGCGAGAATCCGCTGGTGTGATATTTCAGTGGGCTCGGCAATCGTTTTGCTGCGAACATACGCTTGTACCGTGGCGTCCTTTTAGAAAAAAGGGAGGAAGTGGCTGCTTCCTCCCTATGTGTGGGGATCGGAACCTTACTGCAACGGAGGAAAACCTGAGCCTGCGCACGGAGCTGCGATAAAGCCCAACGCTGCTGCCTGCGAGTTAACGCGGATCACGCCTGTCTCGTCGATGCAATACGCTGCAGTTCCGGTCGACAACGTGACCGGCGCCGCGCTGACCGTAAAACCGGTGAAGCCGGAAGCGCCGCATGCCGCTGGAACCCCGGCAGTAAGAGCCAAGACACCGCTGTTGGTGTACTGGTAGCCGTATCCGCCCTTCTGGAACGGAGCCGCCGAGAGAACTTCATCGATCAGGGTAGCGTTCTTACAGGTAGCGACTGAACCGGCACCGCCGCCGAGAGTAATCAGGTCGGGGGTAAAGCCGTCGCTGTAAGTCGAGGAGTAGGTTTCCTCAGCTGAGTTAATGGTACGGAGCGTACCAACCGCAGCTGACTGATTGGCAGCAATCTTGGCGCGAAGCAGGTTGGGAATGGCGATCGCCGCGATGATCAAAATGATCGCGACGACGATCAACAACTCGATAAGCGAAAATCCCTTCTGTTTCTTGTTCATTGTTTCTCCTTGAAACAAATCTCGGTGTTGTGGACTTGGTGCTGTTGAGGCACTCACTGCGGAAGAGCAATGGAGACACCAATCGAGCGCGCGCGACGCGAAAGCGAAGGGCTTGCTAAGCGGCGAAGAACAGGGCGGTTACGGGGCTATTGCAGTGGTTCAAACACGGAAACGGCGTGTTTCTTTTTGGTATACTGAATAGTTAACAATAATGGTCCCGTGCCGGTCCAAAATGCGCCCGCACCAAATCGAAACTAATTCTACGTCGTGCTTTTCGAAGTTAGCAGGCGAACCGAGAAGGAAATCCGAATCAATGTAGACGAAGAACTCTGAAGAGGTTGCTGAAATCGTCTGTCCAGAGCATGGTCGGATCTGGCGGAGGCAGCGAATCCAGATGACCCTGAAAGGAATTGATCGCTAGGGCGCTCGGATCGCGGGACAAGAGGATCCAGTCACTCTTATCAGCGAGGTCGGCGCCATGCGGTTTGTGAAGACGAATCGCGGCTAAATGATTGCGCGCCGCGAGCGCCGCCACTATTGGGCTCAGGTCAAGCATTCGATTGGAAATGTGAAATACGAGCACCGAATCTGGACCGCGGAGATGCTCCAAATAGATCTCCATTGCCTCTTGCGTGAGCAAATGGAGCGGGATGGAATCGCTGCTAAAAGCATCGAGGACCAGCACATCGAATTTCTGCGAGCCAGATTCACTGAACTCGCGTTCGAGCGAAAGACGCGCATCGCCTGGCACAATCTCGATTTTCGCAGGCGAGTTGCGAATGTATGTGAAATACGGTCTCGAGCCCGTCGAATAGCCAATGACTTGAGGATTCAGTTCATAGAATCGAAATGTATCGCCTGGACGACCGTAGGCCGCCAGGGTGCCAACTCCCATGCCGATGATCCCGAAGCGAAGCGGGCATGGCGAAGCGCAAGCGGCTTTCGACTCCATGAAGAGTCCGACGCCGCGATGGCGCGCGTAATAGGACGTCGGTTCCATAGGCTGACTGGAGGATTGAGAGCCATGTGAAGTTTGTCCGTGGCGCAGTTCGATGGTGTTGAGGGCACTTCTGCGAATCAGCAGTGCGGCATAGAAATTTCGGTCGCGACGCACTTCGCGAAGTTTGTCGAACTGCATTTGTCCGTAGAGCGAAACTGCTAGAGCAACCACGATCGAGACGGCTGCGAGCTGGGCACCATTGAAGCGCCGGGACATTGATTCCCTGTTCCATGTCCTAAGCGTGACAACGCCCACGACGATCGCCAGCGCCAATAGCAGCGGGTAATAGTGCCAGCGATACATTATCATTTGAATGTCTGCCAAGCCGGCATAACGCCACAGGAACTCCGGAGCGATGAACAAACCAAGAAGAATGACTCCGCCCTGATACGGCTTATTGCGGTACCACCAAGACTCGCGGTCGTGTGCGATGGCCAGGATTCCCAGGAGCGCACATCCGACTAGCCCGACATGAAATTCCCAAAAGCCGCTAAAAATGCGGGGAGCAGCAAGCGCAACGAATAGTCCACCTGCAGCCCCTCCTGCCGAGATCAACAAATAAAATCGGGTCAGGTAGCGCGGATGCGGTTTTAGCCGCGCCAGTTCCCCGTGACAGACCATACAGCAGGCGAAAAGTACCAGGCTGAGCAGTGATACCTGTCTTACGACCGGGGCATTGATCGACGACAGCAACACCAGTAGCGCCATGGGAAAAGATGCGGCCAGCAAGACGTGAAAAATTCCACGCCGGTACCAGTTCGGACTGTCAAAGCAGACGACAAAACTGATCAAGTACAGGCTCAGCGGCAGTACCCACAGAAAAGGGACCACTGCAACTTCCTGGCACATGAGATTGGTGGTAGCGAGCAGCATCAAGGAAGCGAAAGCCGGAAGCAAGAACCACAGAATCTGAACGGAACCTGACGGCTGGATGCCTTCCTCTAATTCCGCTGCTGGCGAAGCTGGTAAGACCGAGCGTTTTATATCCATTGCACAAGCTATCAGGCCGGCAAAGAAGAGTATATACGCCGCGCTCCACATCCACGCTTGGACATGGAGTCGGAAGCCCGGCTCGACCGCGAATGGATATGTGACCAGGCCGAGGAGCGAGCCGATATTCGAGAGAGCGTAGAGCCGATACGGGGATTTGCCGGGATAGGCGCGGGCAAACCAGCTCTGCAACAGAGGAGCACTTGCGCTGAGGCACAAGAATGGCAGCCCCACGGCCACCAGTAGCAATCGCAATATGTGCGATACGGGAAAATCAGAGGACGTCGGCCGCCACGATTGGCCGGGCAGCAGCGGCGTTTTCCAGAAAGCGGCCCCTAATACGATTACGAATGCGGAGACAGAAATCACGGCGATATGAACGATCGCCTGGGTTCGCTCGCTGAGTTTGCTGGATAAGAAGTGGGCGTACAAATAGCCGCCCAGTAATAGCAGCTGAAAGAAAAGCATGCAGGTGGTCCAGACAGCCGGCGTGCCGCCAAACCAAGGCAGGATGTATTTGCCCAATATCAGCTGCACCTGGAAAAGAAGAAATGCTCCGCAAAAGATAGTGAAGCCGTAGCGGAAGCGGACTCTGGCCACCGGCAACGGAGCAGCAAGAGGCGCGGATGTGGAGAGCTGCTGTTCCAAAACTAGAGTGTCGGACACGAAGACCCCGTTTCAAATCCCGGAAACATACTGCTTCACCCGTGCCTGCGGGCATTACTTCTTGAATTGGATGCTTCCCCAACCAACACTCCGCCTCGAAAGCTATACGCCGTGTTTTTTTGCGTAGTGGCGGAACGAACGGTAGGTCATTTTGAGTAGTTCAGCGGCTCGAACACGAACGCCGCCTGCGCGTTCGAGAGCAGCCAATAGATACGCCCGCTCTGTGGCACTGATATGATTTTCGAGGTCCACGCCGCCTTCGGGAATCAGTGAAGCCTCGGATTCAGGCTGCCCGTTGGAACGGAACTCTTGATAGAAGTTGGTAATGCGCTCGGGGATGCTTTCGAGCGAGATCTGCTTTTTGGTCTCGAGGGCGACGGCGCGTTCCAGGGTGTTCTCGAGCTCGCGCACATTGCCGGGCCAATCGTAGACCTCCGAGCCTGCGCACTGCTTCGGAATCGATGCCCTCGATCGGCTTGTTCATGGATTTGGTGTAACGCTCGAGGAACGTGCGCGCGAGCAGCGGGATATCCTCGCGACGTTCGCGCAGCGGCGGCAGATGAATGGGTATCACGCTGAGACGGTAATAGAGGTCTTCACGGAACCGGCCTTCGGCGATTTCCGTTTCGAGATTTTTGTTGGTGGCGGCAATCACGCGGACGTCTATATCGGATTCTTCGGTGCTGCCGAGCGGTCGAACTTTTCCTTCCTGCAGAACACGGTAGAGCTTCACCTGCATCGTGAGGCTCATGTTGCCGATTTCGTCCATGAAAAGCGTGCCGCCGTCCGCAGCCTGAAAGAGGCCGCGCCGGTTTTCGTTTGCGCCCGTAAAGGCGCCGCGCATGTATCCGAAGAGTTCTGATTGAGGAGCGTTTCCGGGAAAGCTCCGCAGTTGATGGTGATAAATGGGGCTTTGGCGCGGGCGCTGTTTTCGTGAATCGCGCGGGCGACGAGTTCCTTTCCGGTGCCGCTTTCTCCGGTGATCATCACGCGGCTTGCTTGCGGAGCGATCGTTTCGATCAGGTCGAAGAGTTCGCGCATCTTCGGGCTCGTGCCGATAATGTGGTCAAAGCCGGTAAACTTGCGAAGACGGCGACGCAGATCGCCGGCCTCTTTTTTCAGGGCTTGCGTCTCGGCGTACTCTTTCACCGCGGGACGAAGCTCGTCGAGCAGCCGATCGCCTTTAATAACGTAGCGGTCGGCGCCAAAGTTCACGGCGTCAATGGCGGTGTTGATCGTTGGCACGCCGGTGATAAGAATGAATGCTGCGGAAGGCGAAACCTCTTTGCAGTAGCGCAGAAGCTCCAGACCGTCCATATCGGGCATGCAGATGTCTGAAACCACGATGTCGAAAACTCGCGAGGCGAGTCGCCGCTTGGCATCTTCGCCATTGGACGCGAGCTCGACTTTGTGCCCGTCCTTGCGGAAACTGATCTCGAGAAGTTCGGAGATGGAGCGTTCGTCATCGACAACCAGCAGGTGGGCCATGGGCTACCCCCTCCCTGCCGAAGACAACAATTCAGATCGAGGCTCCAAACTCTGGCTCCGCGAGGGGGTCCGGGAACGGACGGCTCGCGGCAACTCGACGATGAATTCGGCGCCGCTTCCCTTCTCTGCCTCCACGCGAATGCGGCCCTGATGCGCCTGCAGAATCTGATAAACAATTGCGAGGCCCAAACCTGTGCCACCGGTGAAGCCGGATTGAAAAGGCTCAAACAAAGTGCTCGCTTTGGTGGTATCAAGGCCGATTCCAGTGTCGCGAATGGAAATGCGCGTCCAGGCAGGATCTGCGTCAAGTGAGACGGTGAGAACTCCACCGTTGGGCATAGCGCGCAACGCGTTGTTGCAGAGATTCCAGAAAACCTGTTTCAAACCATCTCGGTCCGCGCGCGCGCGAATATTTACGGGCGGCAAATTGGCGCTCGATGCGGAATTTGCCAAGAGCGCTCGCGTCTCTTTCAATCAAGGTGAGAGTTTCTTCAATAATCGCCGCGAGATCGACTTCCACAAAGGAATACGTCTTTTCGCGGGAGTAATTCAGGAAATCGGTAATGATCTGGTTGAGGCGCTGGGATTCGCGGCTGACGATGTGAACGAGCTTCTTATCGTCATCTTCGAGAGGCGCGAGGCGTGCCAATTCTTTGAGAGCGCCGGTCATAGCCGTCAGGGGCTGGCGGATTTCGTGCGCGATGGCTGCGGAGAGCCGTCCCAGTGCAGCCATTCGTTCCTTCGTTACGACTTCGCGCTCCAGGCGTTTCAACTCCGTGAGGTCCTGAAAGTTGTAGACATAGCCGCTCGTCTGGTTCTGGGTGAGCCGCAGCGGCGAAACAGAGAGACCGACGTAACGAGTGGCGCCATCAGGAGTGTGGAATTCGATTTCTTTCCGTAAGGCGACCGGGCTTCCCTGCTCGTCGAGTTCCACCGGCCAAAACCCGGGAAGCACATTTTCAACTTGTTCGCCCCGGAGCAACCCGAATCCCAGCCCGGCAATCTCGGCGCCCGCTCTGTTCATCAGCAGGATTTTGCCGTTCAGATCGGTGGTGAGCAGGCCGCCACGCATGGACTCGATGATGTCCTGATTGAATGCCTGGAGGTCTTTGAGCTCTTCGCTTTTCTCCGCGAGTTCCACTCCCTTGGTGCGAAGTGTTTGAGACAGGAGGCTGCCCAGATAAGCGACCGCGCAGAATGCGAACAGATTGCTGGCTAACCAGAATCCCAGAGAGCGAGCGGCCGGCATCGAGTTCGAGGTGCGGGCAATCACGCCGTAGTACATCAATTCGATTACGCAACCGAGAAAAACAAAACTCATGCCCGCGACGAGAAAGGCGCCGCGCCGGGAAAACAGCACGCTGCTCATCAAAATCACGAGTAGATAGAGAGACAGGAAATAACTGTCCTGGCCGCCTGTGGCGTATACGACGCCGGTTACGATTACGAGATCGCAAACGACCTGAAGTGGGGCGTGCCAGCGGGCTTGCGGAATCCAGCGGCGCAAAATCACGTAGACAACTGCAAGGGTGTACCAAAAGACGATGAGTGAAATGAATGCGCGAACAGGAATTACGACCGGAGTGAGCTGATGGACGGCAACTACTACTCCAACAAGAAACGTAATGACAAGGAAGCGTACGCGCCCAAGCCAGGGCAGCCATTCGCTGACACTAGGTTTAGACTCCATTTCGGATCCGTCGCCGCCCCTTGATTCACCACGTCTGCCCCGAGACTGCCCGGGAGAATTGATGTTCTTGATCTTGCGGCTGGCGAGCGCCTTGTTAATCGAGGCGCTCGCATAGGAGCCGCAGAAAGCGATTCTATTTGCCAGCCAGTTTGCCAATCAGTGAGAACAATGGCAGATACATCGATACGACGATGCCGCCGACCACAATGCCCAAGAACAAGATCATCATGGGCTCGAGAGCGGTAAGCAGGTCCTTCACGGCCGCGTCCACTTCGTCTTCGTAGAAGTCGGCGATCTTCTGGAGCATCGCGTCCATGGCGCCGGTCTGTTCGCCAACGCCGATCATCTGGGTGACCATGCCCGGGAATACGTCGGTTTCCTTCAACGGATCGACGAGAGACCGCCCGGCTTCGACTGCCTTTCGGGTTTGCGAAATTGCTCTTTCGACTACCGCGTTGCCGGAAGTGCGCGCGGTGATGTCGAGCCCTTCAAGAATTGGCACGCCGCTTGAGATCAGGGTGCCGAGCGTCCGAGTGAATCGTGCTACTGCGATCTTCCGCAGCAGCATGCCGACGAGCGGCAGTTTCAACAGGACATGATCCAAAGCGTAGCGACCTTGAGGCGTTCCGTACCAGAGCTTCAATGCAACGCCGACGCCGACGAAAAATACGAAAATCAGGAAACCGTAAATGCTACCGATGAACTTACTCATCCCTATAACGATACGGGTTGGAAGCGGCAAGTCGACGCCGAGGCCGTTGAACAAGGTAGTGAAAATTGGAACGACCTTCCACAACAAGAGCGTGATGACCATTACGGCGATACCGATGACGGCGACGGGGTAAATCATCGCCGATTTCACCGCGCGCTTCAGCTTGACGTTCTTTTCAATGTAGCTGGAGAGGCGCTGCAAAATGGTGTCGAGAATACCGCCAGTCTCACCCGCTTCCACCATGTTGTAGTAGAGCGGATCAAAGACCTTCTCGTATTGCTTCATCGACGCGGAGAGAGTGGCACCGCCTTCAACAGAAGCGCGCACACCGTTCAAAATCTTCTGGAAGATTTTGTTCTCCTGCTGCCCCGCAAGAATCTCGAGGCACTGCACGAGCGGCAAGCCGGCGTCGATCATCACCGAGAATTGCCGGGTGAAAATCGCCAGCTCCTTGGAGTCCACGCCCGTTCCGAAAGTCGGGATATTGAATTCCTTCCCTTTTTCGGACAGCTTGCTCACATTGATCTGCTCGCGCTTGAGTATCGTCGCGGCTTCCGTCTTGCTCGTAGCCGAACGCTCTCCCACGACCGTCGCACCCGCCCGGTTGACTCCGCGATAGGTATAAACCGGCATCTTTGTTACCTCCTCTTCTCTTTATCGCCGGACGGGGACTTTTCCACCAGCCGGCGGAGAAGTCACCCCTCGGTTAATTAGATCCTGCAACTCGTCTGGATTCGAAGACCGCGCCATAGCCGTTTCCAAAGTAATCAGTTTTTGGAAGTACGCGTTGGAAAGGCTCTGGTTGAACGTCTGCATGCCGGACTGCCCTGTGCCGGTCTGCATGGCGGAATAGATCTGGTGAATTTTGTCTTCCCGGACCAGGTTGCGAATGGCCGGAGTGGGAATCAGGATTTCCATCACCATTGCCCGGCCACGGCCATCGATTTTCTGGAGCAACGACTGACAAAGGATGCCTTCCAGCACCATCGACAGTTGCGCGCGAACCTGCGGTTGCTGGTGCGCGGGGAAAACGTCAATGATGCGGTTGATCGTCGAAACGGCGGAGTTCGTGTGGAGAGTGGCGAAAGTCAAGTGGCCGGTTTCCGCAATTCGCAAAGCCGATTCGATCGTCTCGAGGTCGCGCATTTCGCCGATGAGCACGACGTCGGGGTCCTCACGGAGCGCAGCGCGGAGCGAATTGGCAAAAGAGTGCGTGTCCGAATGGACCTCGCGCTGGTTGACCAGGCACTTCTTGTGGTTGTGAAGAAACTCGATTGGGTCTTCGATCGTGATCATATGCTCGTCGCGCTCGTTGTTGATCTTGTCGAGCATCGCGGCAAGCGTGGTGGACTTGCCCGAACCTGTCGGACCGGTGACGAGCACCAAGCCGCGCGGCTTGTCGCACAGCCCTCGAACGACCGCAGGAAGTCCGAGAGCGTCGAACGATTTGATTTCCCATGGGATCGTCCGGAACACGGCTGCGACGGCGCCGCGCTGATGAAAGATGTTGCCGCGGAAGCGGGCCAGGCTCTTCAAGCCGAATGAGAAGTCGAGCTCGAGATTTTCCTCCAGCCGGTGCTTTTGGACGTCCGTGAGGACGCTGTAGGCGAGAGCCTTGGTATCGGCAGCCGTCAGGGGAGGCATGTCGAGCGGGCGCAGCTTACCGTGCACGCGGATGCGCGGTGGACTGTTCGTTGAGAGGTGCAAGTCGCTGCCGCCCATTTCGATCATTTTCTTCAGCAATTCACTTAACGTGATTCCAGCCATAATCTCCTCCGCCTAGAGAACGGTTTCCCGTAGAACTTCTTCCATGGTCGTTTGACCCAGCGCGGCTTTAATCAAACCGCTTCGCCGCAGCGTGATCATTCCAGTTTCAAGAGCCTTCTTTTTGAGTTCCACGGCTGAAGCGCCAACGAGTATCAGCTCGCGAAGGTCGTCATTAATTTCCATCACTTCATACAAGCCAACGCGGCCCTTGTAGCCCGTGTTGTTACAGGTGGCGCAACCGCGGCCGTGCTGCACTTCGGTCTTGACCGCTTCGTCTTTCGAATAACCGGCATCCATCAAGGCCTGGGGCTGAATCTGCAGCGGTTCCTTGCACTGCACGCAGATTCGTCGCACCAGGCGTTGGGCGCAAATCAGGTTCACGGACGTGGCCACCAGGAAAGGCTCAATTCCCATATTCATCAATCGGCTGATTGTGGATGGCGCATCATTCGTGTGCAGCGTGGAAAGCACTAAGTGGCCGGTCAGAGCGGCTTTCACCGCGATTTCGGCGGTCTCAAAGTCTCGAATTTCGCCGACGAGGATGATGTTGGGGTCTTGGCGCAGGAAGGCGCGCAGGGCGGACGCGAAGTTGAGCCCGATCTGTTCCTTCATCTGTACCTGATTGATACCGGGAAGCTGGAATTCGACTGGGTCCTCGGCGGTCATGATGTTGGTGTCGGTGGTATTCAGCCGTGCGACCGAAGAATAGAGGGTGTTGGTTTTGCCGGAGCCGGTCGGGCCGGTGACGAGCACCATTCCGTAAGGCTTCAAAATTTGCCGCTCGAATTTTGCCAACGATTCCGCTTCAAAGCCGAGCTTGGTCATGTCCAGTCGCAGATTTTCTTTGTCGAGCAAGCGGAGAACGATTTTCTCGCCGAACAGGGTGGGGACGGTGGATACGCGGAAGTCGAGCTCTTTTTTCTTTCCGTCCTTGAGGTACTTGATCATGATGCGGCCGTCTTGCGGGAGCCGCTTTTCGCTGATGTCGAGTTTCGACATGATCTTGATGCGGCTGGTGATCGCATCCTTCAATTTCATAGGGGGAGCCATGACGTTCTGAAGAATTCCGTCGATGCGGAACCGAACGCGGTATTCCTTTTCGTAAGGCTCCACGTGAATATCGCTCGCGCCTCGTTTCACGGCGTCGGTGAGGATCAAATTGACGAGCTTGATGATGGGCGCTTCCTCGGCGGCCTTCTCCAGGGTCGCGAGATCCATCTCCGCTTCGTCAGAGGCCAGTTCCAACGCGGCTTCTTCGCCGGCCAAATCCTTCATGACTTTGTCGAGCTCTTCCACGCTCTCGACGGCGCCATAGAACTTGTGGATTGCCTCGCTGATGGCGGTCTCCGACGCCACCACCGGCTCTACGTTGAAGCCGGTCATAAACTTGATATCGTCCATCGCGAAGACGTTGGTCGGATCCGTCATTGCGATCGTGAGGGTCGATCCCACGCGAGAGAGCGGCACAATCTGATAGCGGATTGCCGTTTCCTGGGGCACAAGCTTGATGACGGATGGATCGACTTCGTAGAACTTCAAATTGATCGAAGGGACGCCGTACTGCCGCGAAAGCACTGCAGTGATGTCTTCATCGCTTACAATTCCCATCTTGACGAGGCACGTGCCCAGCCTGCCCCCGTTCTTTTTCTGATAGTCGAGGGCCTGCTTGAGCTGATCTGCGGAGATCAGGCTGTCTTTAACGAGAATTTCGCCGAGTCGTGAAGACATAGTTGTGCGCCCGCGGTACTAGAACCCGCCGGAATTGGCAGCGTAACACGCGCTGACGGCAGATTTGGGCTCGGATGGTCTCGTCGTAGTGAATCAGCTAACATCCGATACGACGCTGCGAAACCTGTACGCTCGAACAGGTAAATTTTTGCACCTGTACGAAGGTACAGGTGCCCATTGCACCTGGCACTGACCTCGGTTCGCGCATGAGCAAATGATTTGGAATTCTGGCTGACGGGTTCGCGGGTCACCGATTGCCGAATGCTGCCTGAGCTGGATCGCGCCGCTCGGCTTCCAAAATCAAATCACAGGGCGCAAAAGTGACGGAAGCGCTAGCGTCTGAAGCGCAGCTTCTGGTAGGATGGTTGCGGTCAAGGGCGGTTAGCTCAGCGGTTAGAGCGTCCCGCTTACACCGGGAAGGTCCGCGGTTCAAATCCGTGACCGCCCACCATTCAGCAATCCGATCTGTAACGCGGGGGACGTAGTTCAGTTGGTTAGAACGCTGCCCTGTCACGGCAGAGGTCGCGGGTTCGAGTCCCGTCGTCCCCGCCACGAATTTCGATTGCGTGGCTGATAATCAGCGGATACCATCCAAACCAACACCCTAGAATTCAGATAGGTCACGATGCTCGCCGGGCTCGCCTCGGGTAGTGGCCGCCCGACAGAGCCGGAAACGGTCGGAAATTGATGATAGGGCGAACAAGGTATGACTTTGAAGTAACGCCCGTTGCCCAACTGGTCAAAAACATTGCACATGGCCGTTTCGGGGATAGGAAAGCCAGAAAATCCGTATTGAAAACACAAGGCTTACACTGCGGACGCTACGCGCGGGGTTTGGTACTACAGATGCTTCATACAAGTTGCCGGAAATTGCACGGAGGTGCGCATTTGAAAGCTTTTAGACTAATTGCTGTAGCTGCGGTCATGATTTTGGCGTCCAGCGTGGTACGCGCGGACGGCCTCGATGGGCGAGTCAATGTCAACGGCGGTGGCCCCGGAAGCCCGTCTTGTGGCAGCACTCAATTTTTCGCAGACCAGAACGGCGCGTTCAACGTCGACTGCACGACGACGGTAAACACTCCAGTGATCACATTCGCGGCGCTTGATTCGCAGACGAATGGTGGCCTTAGCTGTGCGTCGGACTTGACGTCAATTTTCGGCCCCAAGACCGGGCCGCTCCAGCAATTCAACTGGACCGAGACGACCGCCTCCGCGAACGGGGTGGATAGCTGTACCTTCACGGCGCCTGCAGTTCCGACTGGACAGGGTGCAGCGATTTTGTTGGCGCTCCTGACCGACTTCGGAGTGATCAACGACGGCGACTGCGACCTTAACGATTTTGTCTTTGGTATCGCTAAAGGTTGCGACATCATCGTGAACACGAATGCGGATAACTCGATGCTTTTTGCGAAAAATGCTCAGCTTGATCTCGGTGTTAACGGTGCCCCGCTTCTCCCGCTGCCTGAACCGACTTCGCTTGTGTTGCTTGCAAGCGGGTTGGCGACATTGGCTTTGGGCCGTCGGCGTTCAAGGAACGTTCGAACAGAGATTTAAGCTATAAGCTGTCTCTTTCAGCTTCTAGTAAGGATTACGAAACGCCGCTGCTCACTCCGTGCCAGCGGCGTTTTCCTTTGTGGCTTGCATTTCATAACGGTCTCTTAGCTATCTCTAGGCCTACCTTTCCCAACTTATAGGCGTCAGCTCCGAATATCGGGTCAGTACCTTCGAGCTTGGAATAGAAACTAGAGATGGTGAGAAGAACCTTGGCGGGTTTAGTGAGTCCCTTTACTGTATTCCTTCACCAGGGCTTGGAATTCAGGCGTCTTGCTTAACTCAGCGAACTCCGGATCTTCAAGCACCTGCTTTATAGGATAGCCTTGGCTGACGGCTTCTCTGAGGCTTCGGAGCGCGTCGGCGGGTTTCTTGGCGAGCATCTCGACGGTGGCCTCGGCATATATTAGTTCGACGTCTTTCTTATCGATATCCCGGGCTCGTTTGATAAATTCCATCCCACGATCCGGTTCTCCCTTTTTCGCGTAATAAAGAGCCAGATCCTCGAGCGTCGCAGAGCTTTGCGGGTTTACACGAAGTTCCTGGAATGCTAGCGCGATGGCCTTGTCGTATGTCGCAATCGCTTTTTCTTTCTGTCCCGAACCGCGATAGGCATCCGCCAAATTGCCAACGGCCAGCTCCTGATTGGGACCGAGTTCGACGGCTTTTTCGGACATCTGGACTGCTTCACTGTAACGCTTTAGAACCAGATACACGTACCCTAGGTTGTTATAGGCGCTCCATGTGGGAGACAGCTCGATAGATTTCTTGTAAGCCGGAATGCTCTCTTCGTACCTACCTAGGCGAAGGTATGCATTGCCAAGATTATCCCAGCCGGGAACGTTTTCAGGCTCGAGTTCAGTAACCTTCTTGTATTCTCCCAGCGCCTTTTCGGTTTCGCCGATCGAGTAGTAGGCGTTGCCGAGCGCTATGTGATTGCTCCAGTAGTATGGATTTACCTCAATCGCCTTCTTGTATGTTGCTATGGCTTCTTCTTTCTGACCGCTATCCAGATACGCGTTTCCGAGGCGGAAGTAGCCCTCGTCGGAGTTCGGCGAGAGCTGCAAGCCGCGCTTCAGTTCGGCGATTGCTTGCGCGGACTTTCCGGTGCGCAAGTAAATGCTGCCGAGCGAGAAATGGACCTCCGGCAAATTGTCTTTGAGTTGCTCCGCGCGCTGGGCCGCCCCTAGCGCCTTTTCCGCCCAGAACGAATCCTTATTCTGGCGGTACATCATCAGGCAGGCGTCAGAAAGACCCGTGTAAGCTAAAGCGAACCTCGGATCCTTATCGATACTCTTTTGAAAGAAATCGATTGCCGTTTGGGCCGCCTTCTCTGGCGGTTGAGGACCACGAAGGGCCTGACGGCCGCGCAAGAAGAGATCGTACGCATCCACGTTCTCAGTGGGCCGCTCGGCGGTTCGTGCTAATTCCTCGTTGGTTGGCTTGAGGTCAAGAGCGGTCACCAATTGACCTGAGATTTGATCCTCTAGCGTCAGAAGGTCCTTCGGCACACCGGTGAATTGTTGGCTCCAGAGTTTTTTGCCGCCGTCCGCCACATCTACGAGATTTACAATAATCGCCATCTTGTCGGCGCTTCCCTGAATGATGCCTTGTACGATCAGGTTCACACCGAGGGCACGTGCCGTCTTTTCGATTGAGTCCGTCTTAGATACCTTGGCAACTGCGGTGTCGGAAGCCAGCCGAAGATCCTTCAGCTGAAAAAGTTTGGAGGACAATGCTTCGTTGAGTCCCTCAGCTACATATCCGAGCGACTGGTCGTCACCAGGAATTCTAAAAGGCAGAATCGCCACGAATTTCCCCTGCGAAAGGGGTGGGATGCCGGAAACTGAACCCGACGAACCCGCCTTACCGCCGGGGATGACCAGATGGCGTATGGGCGGAATGACAAAAGCAAGTAGCAGAAGGGCCAAAACACCCCCAACGACCCAGGTCCACCGCCGTTCCGCGACAAATTCCGGAATCTGAATCTGAACGGTGTGCGAGCCGCTCGCCGAGCCCCTCGACCCCTGCAAGTCTGCGAGAATCTCATAAGCGCTCTGGTAGCGGGCCTCCGGATCGCGCTCAAGACAGCGCATGATGATGCGGACAAACCAGCTGGGCAGCGACGGGTTTATCAGCTTGGGATTCTTGGGCTTTTCCTGGATCCGCTGATACATCACCTTCAGGGTAGATTCACCCGTAAAGGGCACGTCGCCGACCGCCATTTCGTACAGCATCAAACCGTAGGAATAGAGATCGCTACGCTGGTCGGCGGGCTTCCCTTCTACCTGCTCGGGGACATGTAGCGCGGCGTGCCAAGGAAGGCGCCCGTTTTTGTCATGCCTTGTGCGCCTTCTTCAAACGACTTCGCGAGACCAAAGTCGGACACGAAAATCTGATCGTCTTTGTTGACCAGAATATTCTGTGGCTTGAGATCCCGGTGTATCACTCCCTCGGCATGAGCCGCTGCCAGGGCTTCGGCCAACGCCCTCGCATATTTCAGTACACGCTCCATCGGGAGCTTTGGATTTTCTTTGAGGATTCCATAGAGGTCATGGCCTTCCACGTAGGCCATAGTGATGAATTTCGTGCCGCCGACTTCTCCCATATCGTGGATGCGAAGGATATTCTTGTGGGAGATCTTGCTGGCGAGAACAAGCTCTTGTTTAAATCGCTTCAGGGCGTCTGACTCGCCCATCGCCCCCTGGCGAACCACCTTGAGCGCCACCACACGATCGAGATCCTTGTCATAGGCTTTATAGACGCGGCCCATCCCGCCCTGACCGAGCAGCGCTTCAATGCGGTAGCGCGAACCAAAGTCGCTCCCGGGGGCGAGAGCGGTTGCGTCCACCATCACCATTGTTTCGGAATCCCCTACCGGCATAGGGGTACCGCAGCGGGAACAAGACTCGGCGAACTCGGGGTTAACCGTGCTGCAGTGAGGACAATTCATCGCGGAAGCCGCCAGGACGGCTCAATCCTGCTTGTCACGATGCACGATTATCCGCAATCCAAGGAAACGCCGCAACCTCAATTAAAACTATTCCAGCCAAGCCAATGGTGAGCAATAACGGAACAAGCGGGCTCGGCCAGACTTCCGCTACACTGTTCCGTAATGCTCGGAACCCCAATTCATGTTTGGGTCGTCTTCGCAATTGTCATCGCCGCAGCATTGGTTCTCGACCTGGGAGTCTTCCATCGCAAATCGAAGAAGGTCTCCCTTCGCGTTGCCTTAATCGAGAGCGCGGCATGGATCGCCCTTTCCCTTTTGTTCGCCCTGTACGTTCACTTCTCCCGCGGGGCGCAGGCGGGAGTCGCATTTCTCACGGGATACTTGGTCGAGAAGTCGCTCAGCGTCGACAACATTTTCGTGTTCGTGCTGATCTTCCGGGCGTTCCAGGTTCCCGAGCGATCACAGCATAAAGTTTTGTTCTACGGCGTAATCGGCGCTCTCGTAATGCGCGCTCTCTTTGTCCTGGCCGGTGTCGAGTTGCTCCAGAATTTTCATTTCATCCTTTATATTTTTGGCGGAATTCTCGTGGTTACGGCAATTCAGATGTTGCGCCCGGGCCAGCGAGCAATCGAGCCAGAACGCAACTGGCTTGTGAGGATCACGCGCCAATTTATCCCTGTGCTGACCGACTACGACGGCGAAGATTTTTGGGTCAGGCGTGAACGGAAATGGAACGCCACACCTTTGTTCATGGCGCTTGTAGCAGTCGAGGCGATGGATATAGTGTTCGCGGTCGATTCCGTTCCCGCAGTGCTTGCGATTACGCGCGACACGTTCATTGTCTATTCCTCGAATGCCTTTGCCATTCTGGGATTGCGTGCGCTTTACTTCGCGATCGCTGACATTCTCCCCCGATTTCGATTCTTGCATCAGGGTCTGGCAGCAATACTTTTGTTTGTTGGTTTCAAGATGATTGCAAGCGATTGGATCGACCTTCCTGACCTTGTTGCACTGGGAGTGATTGCGGGGAGTCTTAGCGATTACAATTGTCGCCTCACTGGCAATCCCGCATAGAGTCGGCGAGAGATCCCACAGTTAGGTCTTTGCGCGTCGACGAAAACATCCAGAAGAGTATCGGGGGGGATTATTGAATGTTCAGCACGAGAAGGCGCGGTTCGGTCATTTCCTCAATCGCATAGCGAAGCCCTTCGCGACCCAAGCCAGAATCCTTCACGCCGCCGTACGGCATATGGTCGATTCGAAACGATGAAGTGTCGCCGGAAATCACGCCCCCGACTTCCAGTTCGTCAAATGCAGAGAAAAGCAGTTTCACGTCCCGAGTGAACACACCCGCTTGCAGGCCATTCGGCGAGTCGTTTACTTGCCGAATCGCGTCCGAGAAATTGTCGTACGGTTCTACGAGCACGACGGGCCCAAAGACTTCCTCGCAACTCACCTTCATGTCTCGGCCGGGTCGTGCGTCAAGACGGTTGGCTCAACCATCGAGCCTTCACGCTTGCCGCCCGTCTCAATCCTCGCGCCGCCAGCTGCGGCTTCCTTAATCCACTCCTCGACCCGCCGAGCGGCTCCTTCGTTAATCAGCGGACCGACGTCAGTTGAATCCTCAGCAGGATTTCCCATTCGCAATTTCTTCACGCCCGCCACTAGCGTCGCCAAAAAAGTCTCGTACACGGATCGCTGCACATAGATACGCTGAACCGAAATGCAGGTCTGGCCCGAATAGCCGAAGCCGCCCGCAACGCAGCGCTCCGCAGCAAAGGCCACATCTGAGTCGGAGTGAACGATTACTCCGGCATTCCCTCCGAGTTCCAACGTCACTTTCTTCTTGCCTGCCTTTTGCTTCAGCGCCCAGCCCACCTTTCCGCTGCCTGTAAAGGTCAGCATCTTCAGCCGGTCATCAGCGACTAGCTTCTCGGCAATATCATTAGCGAGCGGCAATACGTTGAAAGCTCCCGCCGTCAAGCCGGATCCAGCGACCACCTCAGCGAGCAGCAACGAACACAGCGGAGTTTGCGGCGCTGGTTTTAAAACAATCGTGCAGCCGGCAGCGATCGCCGGTGCCACCTTATGCGCCACCAGGTTCAGCGGAAAGTTAAACGGCGTAATTGCAAAAATCGGCCCCAACGGAAAGCGCCGCACGATTCCTGCTCGGCCTGCGGTCGAACTCTGCCAATCGAGCGGGAGCCATTCACCGCCGATGCGCGTCGCTTCCTCAGCGGCCACCGCAAACGTGAAAACTGCTCGATCCACCTCGGCGCGTGCTGTCTTAATCGGTTTCCCCGCTTCGAAACACATTAGCTGCGAAAACTCTTCGCGCCGCGCTCGAATTCCCTCGGAAATCGCGTTCAGGATTCTCTTGCGCTCGTAGCCTGGCGATTTTTTTGTAGTTTCAAAAGCGCGCTGCGCGGCACGCACCGCTGTCTCAGCATGCGCGGAGCTTCCTAGATGGACCTCACCAACGACAGAGTGATCGTATGGCGAATGAATCTCAGCCGACTCGCCCTCATTCAGCCATTTGCCATCGATAAAAAGCCCCCAACTCTTCGCCGCCACTTTCGTTTGAGTTGCCATGTGTCACCAGTCCCAAATTCCTGCACGCTTGACCATCGCCGCTAGGCGCGCTGAGGAGCCGTTTCCATCCTCGATTCAGCCACGCTCGCGAGCGCGCCCTCCAGTACATTCAACCCTTCGTCGAACTGCTCGTCCGCCACAACCAAAGGGACAAGCAGCCTTATTACGTTACCGTAAGTCCCAGCTGATATCAGAATCAACCCATGCTCGTAGCAATATCGCACCACTTGCTCCGTCTCTGCTTTCGCCGGCTCCCGTGTTTCTGGACTTCGCACCAACTCGATGGCACGCATCGCACCCAGCCCACGAACGTCACCGATCAGCGGCCAACGCTTTTTCCACCCTCGCGCGCGCAAATCGAACAGTTCACCAAGCTTCTCGGCCCTAGCAGAGAGATTCTCGCGCTCCATGATTTCGATAGCTGCAAGTGCCGCCGCGCACGAGACGGGATTGCCCCCAAACGTTCCACCAAGGCCACCGACGCCCGGTGTATCCATGATGTCAGCACGACCTGTAACTGCCGCGAGCGGCATCCCTCCGGCAATCGACTTTGCTGAGACCAGCAGGTCTGGCACTACGCCGTATCGCTCGCAAGCGAACATCGCACCTGTCCGGCAGAAACCTGTTTGCACTTCGTCGGCAATGAACAAAATCTCGTGCCGCCCGCAAATGTCCTGAATGATCGAGAAGAACTCCGGCGGCGGTGCAACAAACCCTCCTTCGCCCAGCACCGGTTCTACAACCGCTGCGGCCACTGTCTCCGAGGCCACGACACGTTTAAAAGTGTCTTCAAGGTGCTTGGCGCAAAACACGCCGCAGTCGGGATATTGCAACGAGTAAGAGCAGCGGTAGCAGTAGGCGTAAGGAATCCTGTAGACGTCGCTGGCAAAAGGCTCGAAGCCCGCTTTGTAGGGATGCGTCTTGCTCGTGAGCGACATCGTCAGCATCGTGCGCCCGTGAAATGCATCCTCAAAACATATGATGGCAGGGCGGCGCGTGTAACTTCTCGCGATTTTTATGGAATTTTCAATCGCCTCCGCGCCGCTATTTACCAAAATAGTTTTCTTGGGAAATTTTCCGGGCGTCAGCGAGTTCAACTTTTCGGCAAGCTCGATATATTTTCCATACGGCGCCACACTGAAGCACGAGTGAAGGAATGCGTCCAATTGCCCACGAATGGCAGCCAGCACTACGGGCGCGCGATGCCCCACATTCACACAACCGATTCCTCCAGCAAAATCGATGTAGCGATTTCCGTCCACATCTTCCAGCATCGCGCCCTCTGCTCGCGCTGCGAAGATTGGAGTTGCATGCGCCACGCCGCGTGCCACGGCCGCATTGCGGCGGCGCATCAGGTCTTGCGATTTCGGTCCGGGTATCGGCGTGCGCAGATTAATCGTGGGCATATCAGTACCATCCGATCGGCTGTTCATTCAAATTGATGTGTACCTGCTTCGTTTCGAGATATTCCTCGATGCCCCAGGGCCCGAGCTCGCGGCCGAAGCCGGACTGCTTGTAGCCGCCCCACGGAGCCTCGACGTACGTTGGCTGCATGTGATTCACCCACACAATTCCCGCGCGCAGCGCTTTCACTACTCGAAATGCTTTGAAAATGTCGCGTGACCAAACCGCCGCTGCCAGACCATAAGGAGTGTCGTTGGCAATGCGAATCGCATCCGCTTCGCTGCTGAAAGGGATCACCGCAGCAACGGGCCCAAAAATCTCTTCCTGCGCGATGCGTGAAGAATTGTCCACATCGTAGAAAATCGTCGGTTCGACATAATAACCGCGCGCGCTCGTCGAAGAACGGCCGCCTCCCGACGCGACCTTCGCTTCCTTCTTGCCAAGCTCCTGATAGGACCGAACGCGATCGAACTGTTCCTTGCTGACCAGTGGTCCCATCTTCGTTTCGCGCTCGAGAGGTGGGCCAAGACGAATCGTCTTGGCCTTTGCCGACATCGCATCCACGAATTTTGAGTAGATGGACTTCTCGACCAGAATCCGGCTCCCCGCAGAACAGACTTCGCCTTGGTTGATAAACACGCCGAACAACGCCCCATCAATGGCCGACTCAAAATCCGCATCGGCAAAAAATATGTTTGGAGATTTTCCGCCCAGTTCGAGCGTCACGCGCTTCAACGTGTCAGCCGCCATCTTGACGATCGCCTTCCCCACCGCAGCGCTTCCCGTGAACGCAACCTTATTCACATCCGGATGCTTCACCAGCGGCGCGCCAGTCGTTTCCCCAAATCCGGTAATGATATTCACAACGCCGGGTGGCAACCCGGCGTCGGCAAGATAACCAGCAAATTCGAGCGCCGTGAGCGGCGTCTGTTCGGCTGGTTTCAAAATACAAGTACAACCGGCGGCAATCGCAGGCGCCAGCTTCCACGCCGCCATCAAAAGCGGATAATTCCAAGGAATAATCTGGGCCGCGACGCCTATCGGCTCGCGCATTGTGAAATTCAAAGCGTTGTCCGGTACCGGATTTACGCTGCCGAGGACTTTCGTTGCGAGCCCGCCGTAATATTCCAAGCAAGTCGCGACGTCATTGATGTCGTACTCGGCTTCGACGATCGGCTTGCCCGAATTGCGCGCTTCGAGCTCCGCGAGTGTCCCTGCTTCCTTCCGCACTCGTTCAGCGAGCCGGAACAGAATGCGACCGCGCTCCTGCGCCGTCGTCTGCGGCCATGCACCGAAATCGAACGCAGCTTTGGCGGCAGCCACCGCGCGATTCACGTCTTTCTCATTCGCGTCTGGAACCTCGGCAAGAATCTCCTCCGTCGAAGGCTCAACGACCGGGAAATATTTTCCGCTCTCGCTCTCGACGAACTCACCGTTGATGTACATCTGATATTTGCGAACAGCAGCCTTGGCCTCGCTGGCCATTTAAATCCTCCCGCCAAAACCGACGAATTCAGACGCGGCTGGTCGCCGCCTGTGGCGCCTTGCGCCGTCCGTACACAAAATAAAAAAACGCCGCTAATCCAATAAAAAACGCAGTTCCGCCCAGCATCCAAGCTTCGTACGATGCTACCGATGTGATTTGCTGCGCGGGAGAAAACGCGAACACAGTGCCAAGAATCGTCATCAGCAAACCGCTCGTGCCCGCAAAAATAAGCATGCCCTTGCTATAGTGTCCGTTTCCGGCGGCCGCCGGGTCAAAGGCCAGCTTGAGCAACGCCCCGAACATATAAAGGAACGGCACCAGCTGCAGCACGACCGCGAGAGATAACAAACGCTGAAACGTCTCTTGCACGCCCGAGCCAAACAAGCTAATCAGCACGAGAATCGCAGACACAACCGCATGAACGATCAGCGCCGCATAAGGCGTCCCATACTGTGGGTGCACCCGCCCGAGCCAATGCGGAAGATAAGAATCCAAGCCCGCTACAAATGGAATTCGCGCAGAACCAGCAAGCCACGCGGATCCGATACCCGCGATCGAGATGCTCAACATCAGCGCAAAAGGCGCGACAACCCATGCAACGCCTACTCGCGACGCCATGTGACTGACCGCCTGCACGATTCCCTGCAGCACGTTAATATCGTTTTTGCTCATCGCGATCAGAAGAGTCAGCGTTGCTGCAATGTAGAATGCGCCCGAAATTACTCCGCCCCACGCGACCGCGCCCGGAAGCGTCTTCTGCGGATCGCGAATTTCATCCCCCATCACGGATGCGAGCTCTAGCCCCACGAGCCCGAAGCAAATCACGCCGAACGAATTCAGCAGGAATCGTGGGTCGGCTGGAATGCGAAAATCCGCGGCGGTCACAGTTGTGCCAAATCGGAGCCACACAACCAGGCCTAGTGCAATCAGCAGCCCACCCGCTACGACAGTTCCGATACTGCCGACGTTGTTGATCCACTTCCCTACACCGAGCCCAACAATATTAAGGACGACTAGCAATGCCAGAAGCGAAAGGGATGCGGTTACTGTGAACGCCTTGTTATCTGCCAGCGCTGCGTGGCTCGGCCCCAGCGAAAAAACGGCCACACCCACGAAATACAGCATCACCGTGGGAACGTACATCATGTTATTGGTCCAGTAGCACCATCCCGACAAAAATCCGTGAAAATCGCCGAAAACTTCTTTGGCCCACAGATAAACTCCGCCTTCGCCCGGATATCTATGGGCTAGCTCAATCACCGCGATTCCCTGTGGCCAGAAAAAAAAGACCAAGCAGAGAAGCCAAAGCCAGACAGTTACGCCGCCATTCGCCGCGATGCTCGGAACAACATTCAGATTAAATACCGCCACCACGAACAGCGCGA
>CAWBRH010000046.1:0-13723 GCA_963790945.1 uncultured Acidobacteriota bacterium | reverse complement strand
CCGAGACGATGCGTGGTTGTCTGACTTGGCTCAGTTGCATCTGCTAGCTGACAAAGCTCGACGCACTGTTTCTTTTTTGTTTGGCAACACAACCGGGATTGCACCTTGGAGCTTCTCTACGGAGGCGCAAACTTCCATGCCCTCGCCAGCCACATGAAAAGTCACACCTTGACGCGTCTCGTTGATGACAAGAGTTCTTCGTTGGGCTCCATGAGCAGAAAATGATCGGGTGGCTGCATAGCGAGCCATCCGTGAAGGCGTGATCGGACGGCGGACAGGGGGGGCCGAGTTCCGCGCCGAACGGAATAGTCATGCGCCACTCGTACGGAATCACCATCCTCGAACGGCGACGGCAGAGGTAAAGGTAAAGCAAAGGCAGAGGCAAACGAGGCAAAGGCGAAGCCAAAAGAGCCGGCGACGACAGTTCGAGCGAAGGCGGAACTGCAGATCCCGCACTGCGCTCGGGATGACATTCCGTGCGGCGGTAGGAAAACCGGTGGTCGGCCCGACAAGGGGTACGGCAACGGCGAAAAGAACGAGGTCGCGATGATCGCCAAGCATTGAGGAGTGTGCTGTGGGACTTGGGCACAGGCAGGAATGCCTGTGCTACTGGAAGGCAACGTCAAGAGCGCCGGCGAGGCGCCGGCGGTAAGAGAGGCGAATATAGAAGAGCGGGCAATGTGTGACCGCCTCCGCATGCGCTGATGGTGATAAGCCCTGTTCCCGACGGTCATGGGGCTCGTCCTGAGTGATGCCCGCAAGATCACCTGGGACTTCTTATGGAGAAGGGTTTCTCTTCGGCCGAAAATCGTTTGTGCGGCAGGGGGCCTCGCCGGGGTTCCGAGCCGAATTGTACATTTCTTGAAACGAACCGGGTTGCCACTTCACTACATTCCGACGCGAGACTTGGCGGAAGACCTTGCCAATTGGAGAGGCGCTGAAAGGCAGCATTCCCTATCCGTCATCGCGTTGAATAAGCTTCGATGACCCGTCCGCCGGGCAAGTGCAAACTCTGCTGCGTGGACGGGCTATTTATAAGGAGAGTGTCATGACTGGAACGCGAATGGCCGAAAGCAAGAAGCTACGTCTTCACCCGGCACCACCAAAGAACTTCGACCCGTTCACCGCTACTAAGCAGGACATGTTGAAGCACGGGGTGCCGTTACGGCCTGACTCCCATGCGCAGCCGGGTTTAGCTGCGCTGTGGGATCGACTCGCAACCCGCTACCGCAGCTTCGAACATCTCGAGCCGAAGCCAGACACTACAACGGCAGGCAAAAACGCGGTCGCCGCCAATGTTCCGCTCCTGGGTCCGGATCCGACTGAGTCGTGCGGCTACCAGCTTTTTAGCTCCGCTCCGATCACCTCCCTGTTCGTCACCTGGACCGTGCCCGACCTTCAGTACACCTCCAGCGAGCTTGGCACCGACAACTTCCATACCTTCGTCGGCCTCGGCTTCCTTGACCTCCACGTCGAGATGACGGTGAACCCCGCGGGAAACGTCACTTGCCAGGTGTGGGCAGAAGCCGTCGGAAATATCAACCTGCCGGTGCGGCCGGGCGACGTGATCAGCGCCTCGTTGTGCCTGGAGACCAATGAGGCCGGTACAGCAGCGTACTTCCTTGCCAACGAGACCACAGGGCAAACGATCAGCTTCTCGGTCGATACCGGATTTCCTCCCGCCGTGACGATCAATGCCGGGGTCACTCGCACCTGGCCGCTCGACCACTGTTTCCGCCATTGGCGAGGTTTGGGGTGGTCTATTTCGACGAAGTCAGCGCCTTTTCAACGGATGGTACGCGGTCGCTTACATCCGGCGACGCGATCACGATGGTTGGCCAAAACGGCGGGACTCTCGCCAGCCCTGTCAGGCTCACGGACTACGCCTTCAAAGTAGTGTTCGCAGGGGCCTGATTGCTCGGCTGGAAGCCGAGCCCGTCCAGTGAAGTGTGCGGCGGCCCACTCGATTTACGATTCTGTCTTTCGGGTGGGCCAAACATCTTCTTTGGATAGATGTCGAGAAATCCGCTTATCACCAGCTATCTCAACATGCGACACCGCCCTTCGAATTCCACCAATTTTCTGTAACGCGCCCCGCCAATCTTCGTCTGGGCCCTCACCATGCTGGCACACAAGCTCGAAAAATCGGGTGCTGGGCGTCCGGTGCTGGCACAATTGGCACAGGCACAAAAGCCGATTTCCGACTTGAGGGCAGCGTCCATGAAGATGGGATTTGCATTCGCTATCTGCGCAGCCCTGTTGATGGGCGCAGGCCAAATCGCCAGGCACGCGCAAGCCGAGGCGTCAATCCCCGCCAGGGAAGCTCACGTGTCTCCCAAGAGGACAAACCTTAGCGCTACTGCTGAGCTTGCGAAGCAGGATCCATCGACTCGGCTTAGGATTCTCAAAAGTTATGGCAATCTTCCGCTTACATTCGAGGAAAACCGAGGCCAAATCGATCCACAAGTAAAATTCCTGTCACGAAGTGCTGGCTACACTCTTTTTCTAACCGCGGATGAGGCAGTCTTTTCGGTATCCAAAAGCAAGCCGAGTGACAAACGGCCAAGGCCAAACCGAGGGAACGACGTTCAAGAGCCGCCGGTTGTTGATCGTCAGTTGTCTGGCAGCGAATCGGAACAGCAAGCGAGGAACCCACACTTGGGCATGAAGCTCGTGGGTGCGAACCCGCATGCTACGGTGAGCGGGGTGGATGAACTGCCCGGCAAGAGCAACTTCTTCATTGGCAACGATCCGAAGAAGTGGCGCAGCAATGTTCCGACCTACGCCAAGGTGAAGTACGAAGGAGTTTATTCCGGGATCGACTTGGTCTACTACGGCAATCAGCAACAGCTTGAGTTTGATTTTGTCGTCGCGCCTGGCGCTGACCCACGTCGCATAGGATTCGACGTTCGCGGGACCAAACGGATTCGCCGGGATGAGAACGGCGACTTAGTTCTGAAGATGGAGATGGGCGAGGATGAAATTCGCTGGCACAAGCCGATTGCGTATCAGGAGAAAAATGGGACGAGGCAGTTGGTTGCAACACATTATGCCGTCAAGGATAAAAACCGAGTGGCATTCGAGATGGCGGGTTATGACGTACACAGGCCGCTGTACATCGACCCGCTGATTTACTCAACGTATCTAGGCGGGAACGGGGAAGACAGAGGTACAGGCATCGCCGTGGACAGCGCGGGCAACGCTTACGTTACAGGGGCAACCAGCTCGAGCAACTTTCCTACTATGGATCCCTTGCAGCCGGCCTTCGAGGGTGTGGGCTACGACGCCTTCGTGGCCAAGATCAACCCGATGGGTTCAGGACTGGTTTACTCAACCTATTTTGGCGGAAGCGGACTTGACGTCGCCCAAAGCATCGCCGTGGACAGCGCGGGTAATGCCTACGTCACGGGGATAACCCAATCAACCGACTTCCCCACGATGAATCCCTTGCAAGCAGCCTACGGCGGCGGGGACCAAGACGCCTTCGTAGCCAAGATCAACGCGACGGGTTCAGCCCTAGTCTACTCGACGTATCTTGGCGGCGACGAGAATGACCTTGGTTACGGCATCGCTGTGGACAGCGCGGGCAACGCGTACGTTACAGGGGCAACCAGCTCAACCAACTTTCCCACCATGAATCCCTTGCAGCCAGCCTACGGCGGCGGGGACGACGACGCCTTCGTGACCAAGATCAACGAGTCAGGCTCGGCTCTGGTTTACTCCACCTATCTTGGCGGAAGCGGGTCAGACGTCGCCCAAGGCGTTGCCGTGGACAGCTCGGGGAACGCTTACGTTACGGGTGGAACCAACTCAACCGGCTTTCCCACAGCGAATCCCGTGCAGCCAGCCTACGGGGGCGGAGAGGACGACGCCTTCGTGACCAAGATCAACCCAACGGGTTCAGCGCTGATTTATTCCACCTATCTTGGCGGAAGCGGGACAGACGAGTCGCAAGGCGTCGCCGTGGACAGCTCGGGCAATGCTTACGTGACAGGGTCAACCAGCTCAAACAATTTTCCCACAACGAATCCCGTGCAGCCCGCCTTCGCCGGCGAGGACGACGCCTTCGTGACCAAGATCGACCCAACGGGTTCAGCACTGATTTATTCCACCTATCTTGGCGGAAATGGCTCAGACGAGTCGCAAGGCGTCGCCGTGGACAGCTCGGGCAACGCTTACGTGACAGGATCGACCAACTCAACCAACTTTCCCACGGTAAATCCCCTGCAATCGGCCCTCGGCGGATCCGGTCAGAACGCCTTCGTGACGAAGATCAACCCAACGGGGTCATCCCTGGCTTACTCCACCTATTTTGGAGGGAGCGGGAACGCAGGAGACGGAGGCACTGGCATTGCCGTGGACAGCGCGGGCAACGCTTACGTTACAGGGGCAACCAGCTCAATCAATTTCCCCAGGATGAATCCCTTGCAGCCATCCTTCGGTGGCGGAGACGGCGACGCCTTCGTGGCGAAATTCGGAGCCACTGGCACCGGAACAGACTTTTCACTTTCTACCGCCACAGGCAATAACTGCCCGGCGGAGGGAAACTGTTCTACGTCCGCGACAGTGAACGCAGGACAAACTGCGACTTACAATTTGCAAATCTCCCCCGTCAACGGGTTCAATGGAACCGTCGGGCTGAGTTGCGATGATGCACTCGCCAAATCCACGTGTTCACTTTCTGTAAGCTCTGTCACCGTGAGCGGTGCGGCAGCTTCAGCGTTCACTGTGAGCGTGAGCACTAGCGCCGGCTCGAGCATTGGACCTCAGACGAAACAGCCGGACTGCGACCGTCAGCCCGTAACGTGTACCCTCTCTCGCGGTGTTGATGGTCGCTTTACTTCTGGCCACTTCAACGGTGGAGGCAAAGCAGTCGAAGCGACGCCTTGTGGTCGCCCTGGCACCGCTTGTGTTCAGCCTCGCGTGGCTAAGCGCCTGCGGGAGCAGTGGAGGGAACGGGGGCGGCGGAAACAACGGGACACCCTCGGGCACGGTGACGATCAATGGCACCTCCAACGGAGTGAACCGACCCTTGTCATTAACATTGAATGTTGACCAGTGAATCGCGCCGTTCGGGCTTCGATTCGCTGGGGCGCGCTTAGGCGTCCTCAACATGTAACCTAATAACCAACAGCAAGTGGACCAGAGGAAAGCTCTAACTTCTAACCAAATCGGCTATCGAAAAACAGCTTTAGGACTTTCATCCGGACAGATGTTGAGAAATCCTTTTGCCACGAGCTATCTCAAGCTGAGATAGCTGGCGATAATCCCTGTGCTGTTGAAAACTCGCTCACTTCAATTCCCAAAAACTGCTTCGCGTCAGGAAGCTCTGTAAACGATTTCCCCGAGTCTCCTAGACATTTTCTATCACCCGATTTTTGACTTTTTTCGGGAAAACCGACTTTTTCAACAGCCACCTTACCAACAGTTATCCCGCCCGGGCCGAGGAGTCTGGTGAACGCGTCAGTTACGAGATATCGTGGCACGGCACAAAACCCACCGTTTCAGTGTCTATTGCGATAGTCAAATTTCTACTGATGTCCCTGACTTGACATGCCCTCGCAGCAGCTCACGAATGCAAACGCCGTAGCGAATCGAAGTGGCTCGTTGAGGTTTTTCAGATGGCTCGTAGGCTCCGTGTTTGTCGTAGCGGCAGTCCTTCTGTGTCTAATATTCGCAATACAGTCCGGCAATCGAAGGAAGGCAGAGAATCTCCTTCGCGACATCCAGACGATTCATGTGGGGAAGTCAACAACAGAAGACGTTATAAATCTGCTCCGAAACTATCGCGATACGGGGTATCCAGCATCATCATCTATGTGTCCGTCGGCTGATTCGTCCTACTCAGTGCGCATCGCGAACGACTCACTGAACCAGCTTGGCATGAAGTTTCCCAAGCTGCGAAAAGTCGGTCTCAAGCCCTGGGGCGTCGTTGCGATGTTCCTTTTGGAGCGTGGAAAGGTTTGCTATTTCCAATATTCGTTCGGGTTAATGCGAAGCAACCAGTGGAAGGAGCTAATTGTGGAAGTCGCCGCCCCCCCAACACTGCCGGACGAAGAATTTGAGCCATACTTCCCTCGCTATCTTGGTGGAAAGTCAATTCATTTCACCACGCTCATTTACCCGGAGGCTACGCTCGATCAGCGCCGGCGTGCCTTCGACCTTGATTTTTCTTGTCTCACACGGGTTGGAGGCTGCACAAATGCGTGCGAGATGATGCCCTCTGCATGGCCCGATTATCTTAAGGAGGCTCGTGAAGCAGGTACGAACCTACCAGCTGACGAACTAGCGAATCCTCGCTGTCAGGAACAACGGGGTTCACGCTAGACGCCAGGCTTTCCTTGGGCATGCGTTCGATAGGTGTTGATAAATCCGCTTATCACAAGTAATCCGGTCGCTTGTGACAACGCCTGTTTACAACAATTAGCCGTCAGGCGAAGTCGCGGTGTCTAATGGGCTATGAGGAAAGTTCGCTTCGCCACCATCGCAGCGGTCTCCTCTCTCATCGCTGGACTGTGCTTCATTGGGGCATATTCACTTGAATTAGAGCATCGAGCCAACGGCCTTGTGCGACTTTGTTACGAGTTTTCAGAGCGCGGAAAACCGCCGAGTCTGGAAGAGATTCGCAACGCCCTTGGTTCCGATCTACGGCAGCTCGGCCCATGTAGCAATGGTGGCTGCGGATACGAAGTGAACGTGTCAAATGGCCTGCTTCATGCACTTCACCTTGTGCCATACACGAATCTGCGGGCGCAGTTCTGGGAAGAAAAGGGAATCATGCAATCCAACAGCATCTATTTCTACACGATGCCGCATGGCATGCTGGATGTTCTGGTGAAATATTGCAGGGCTTGCGATCCGCCGAACATGCACCCGTATGAGACCGCGTCAACCTCCTTTGCGGGATACGTCGAAATTGACCTTAGTGCTCCTGAGATTGCAAGAAAGAAAGTTTTCGGGATGAATACGGCGTGTCTCACCCGATGGGGAGGATGTGACAGCAGCGCACAACTGCTTCCCACGGTATGGCAGAAGGCCGGGCAGAACACCGTTCGCTGCATCATTCCTAACCGCGATGGGGTTTTCGACCTCTTGCAAATGAAATAGGTGTTGAGAAATCCGCTTCGCACCAGCTATCTCGAAATGAGATAGCTGGTGATAATCCCTGAGGATCCCTGTTCTCGACATCTCTAACGAAGTCGGCCTCGTCAAGAGTGTTTCACTCTTTTTTTATTCCTTTCGCACACACTCCTACAGTTGTGCAGCCCCGTTGTTTCCTTCGGCGAGCGCTGCGCCGCAATTTCTCGGGTTGTTTTCCTGTCCAACCTACGGGCTCGGTTCGTGTCACTTCATCGACTCGGTGTTGCCCACCAGACATCTCTCCGATCACGTGCGACCATGATGATTTCTTCGAACTCCCCGCAAGGGGGGAGGCGGGTAGCCTATTCACTTGATCCGGTCACTGCGCTGCAGGACCACTGTCGAGATCTGGCATCCCCGCATGGACACTACCGCTTTCCTGCCGCGCTTTTCCTCGACGGCAGAACTCTTGATAATCAATCTGGTCACGCATCATGATCCAGAGTCGGATCCCGAGTTTCCTGGCTGCTGCGACTCTCGCTTTCCCCAGTCCTTTCTGCACTAGTTTGCGCCGATAGAAGCGTTTCAACTCCGGATCCCGCTCGACCGCGTGCATCGCCGCTTCGCACCACAGATAACGCAGCAGCGCGTTCCCTTGTTTGCTCATCGCACCCAGCCGCTGCCGGCGCCCGCTGGAGTGTTCGCTCGGGATCATGCCGATGTAACTGGCCAGTGCTTTCCCATCGATGAACCGCAGCGGATCGCCCAGGAAAACTTCGGTAGCTAACGCGGTGATCGGCCCCACTCCCGGGTGCGTCATTAACCGCCGTGCCTGGGGATGTTGCTGGACCTGCTGGCCGACCTGCTGATCCAGCTCGTCGATGGATTCCTGCAGGCCGGGATACAACGTCATCAATGCTTTCCGTCGCTCGCTGGCGTGAGGAGCCAGAGGCAACGCCCGGAGTTCGTCCTGGCCCGCTTGGCTCCATAGGGAGCGGCCTCTCCTGAGACCATGGTTGAGTGCCATCGATTGTAGTGTGTGCTGGACTCGAGATCGCAGGCGCACCCACTGATGACGGTGACGTAGCAACGTGCGCAGATCGCGCTGCTCGGTCGAGGGCATCCAGATCGTTGGAAAGCGATTCTCGGCGAGCAACGTCAGCAACAAGTCGCGCATCCCGCCGATCATGCTTTTGTTTGCGTGTTTCTGCTTTGCGGATCTTCTGGGGATGACCGACGCGGCATTCGATTCCCAGCTCCTCCATCAACTCTAGGAACCACTGCATCGAGCCGGTCGCTTCGATCCCCACTAGAATCGGACCAGGCAGTGCGGAATAAAACTCCCGGACGGTCTCGCCTTCATGTTCCAGGGTCTTTTCTTCCAGCTCACCGGTTTCGGTATCCAACATCGCGATCGTCTGTTGTCGAGCATGTAGATCGCATCCTATAATTTGCATCTCGGCCTCCTTCGATCCGAGCTCTGTTAGGTTTGGACACCGCACAGTTTACTCGGCTCGTCGCGAGGCCGACTTCGTTATGTCATCACCTATCCGAAAGCACACCGTTTTCAGTTCTAACGAAGACATAAACGGCGACATAAATTGAGTGGAATCAGACGCTTCGGCGTTCACCTTCTTATCATTTTTTCCTCACCTACCAACCATTGACGCTGCGCCAGTAGTCTGCGATAAACGCCTGATTCCCGAGCGAACGAGGAAAAGCACGACGTTGGCATCTGATGGTTGCGAACCCACCGGTGCTATCAATCGTCGGTTTGAGGTGAGCAATGCAGAACTCAAGCACATTTGGACGATCAGGGTCATTCACGAGCGTGAGACTTCATCCGAGTGTCATTGCCCCGGACTCCGTTACTGTGACCTCAGGACCTTCCCGTTGGTGGAGAAGACTCGTAACTTTGGGAATTGTGAGTCTTGTATTCCATGCTGGATGCGGAGGCGGCACGCCTCGAAAGTCAACCCGACCACCACTCCCAATCCCACTCCCACGGTCACCACAATCTCGCCGAACAGTGCCGTGGCTGGTGGTGCGACTTTCACGCTTACGATCAATGGGACGAATTTCGTCGCATCTTCGATGGTCAACTTCGGCGGAGCAGCGCCCGCCACCACGTTCGTCAACTCCACGCAGTTGACTGCGGCCATCCCTGCTTCGAGCATCCTCTCAACCGGCACGTCGGCGGTGACAGTGACGAACCCCGCGCCCGGCGGTGGCACCTCCAATCCGATGAACTTCACGATCACCAGCGGCGGTTAGCTCCGTCCCGACGATCAGTTTACTCGCTCCAAGCTGCGCTCCCGCAGGAGAGCCCGTTCAGTTGACGGTAGTTGGGCAAATCACTGGGGCAAATTTTGTGGCGGGTTCAGTCGTGCGCTGGAACGGCAGCGACCGACCGACCACTAGTAATGGCAGCATTAACGGACTCATTGCTCAGATTTCGGCGAGTGACGTTGCCGCAGCCGGGACAGCCGCGGTCACAGTCTTCAACCCTGGACCCGGCGGGGGTAGCTCGAACTCGTTGACCTTCACCATAACGCCAGGAGCAGTTGATCCGCAATCAATCGCGGTGGACCCTGCCGGAAAGTTCGCCTATGTGGCGAGTGAGGGCTGTGATGCCCAAGGCTACGTGTCCATGTACACGATCAACCCCACCACCGGGGCCCTGGCGTCCTAGGACCACCGGTGCCTTCAAATGACGAATTTACCGACTCCGTGACCGTAGATCCTTTTGGCAAGTTCGCCTACGTGGCGAGTTCGGGGGATGTGTGGGATATCGATTTTGGCAGCATCGTGACGTACACCATCAATCCCACGACCGGGGCCTTAACTTCCACCACAGGAGGGATAAACGGAACAGGGGTAAACGGAACTCCGGAGTTTTTCAATTCGATGGCGTTCGATCCATCCGGCAAGTTCGCCTATGCGGCGGATGGGGGAGCTTTCCCGGCGAGCAGCTTCGGCGGTTCATCCAGCGTCTCGATGTACACCCGCGACAGCACTACCGGGGCCTTGACGTCCATTGGGATCATCGCCGCAGGAACAAATCCCGACTCCGTGGCCGTGGATCCTGCGGGCAAGTTCGCTTATGTGACGAATTTCAACTCGAACGACATCTCGATGTACACCATCAACGCCACGACTGGGACCCTAACATCCATAGGGACGATCGCCGCAGGAAGTCTCCGAACTCGGTGGTGGTGCATCCATCTGGCAAGTTCGCCTACGTGGCAAATTGGACGGCGTATGAGACTGAGGTAGCGTCTCGATGTACACCATTAACGCCACGACCGGGGCCTTAACATCTATAGGGACGATCGCCGCAGGAACAAGCCCTATCTCCATGGCCGTGGATCCTGCAGGTAAGTTCGCTTATGTGGCAAACTCACGGAATCAAACGGGCAGCGTCTCGATGTACACCATCAACGCCACGACGGGGGCCTTAACGCCCGTAGGAACGATAGCTACGGACAATCTCCTACCTCGATAGCCATCCATCCGTCCGGCAAGTTCGCCTATGTGACGAATTCCGGCTCGAACGACGTATCCATGTACAGCATCGATGCTGCCACCGGTGCCTTGACGCTCATCGGAACAATAGGCACATGAAAAGGTCCCAGCTCCTGCCGCTGTGGATCCACGACAGCTGCTCAGTGCAGCAGCTCAGAACGCGCCGACGAACAAGGGACGTCACCTTGGGGTTTGGCGGCTGCGCGCCGGGAACCATCAGCTTCGCCAACTCCTGATAAGTCGGATAACCGTGCACGTGGGCCGAAACGATTGGGTCCGGATAGATGTTGCGAAATCCGCTTCGCACCAGCTATCTCAGACTGAGATAGCTAGTGATAATCCCTGTGGCTGTTGAAAAACTCGCTCACTTCAAATTCGCAAAAACTGCTTCGCGTCAGGAAGCTCTGTAAACGATTTCCCCGAGTCTCCTAGACATTTTCTATCACCCGATTTTTGACTTTTTTCGGGAAAACCGACTTTTTCAACAGCCACCCCTGTTATCGACACCTATCGGGAAGCAGGCGTAAGATGCACGCGAAAGTGCCTGATTCCTCGTCCATTCTCGGCCGCACGATTTCTCACTACCGCATGATCGAAAAGCTGGGCGGCGGTGGGATGGGTGTGGTGTACAAAGCCGAAGACACCGACTACCATCGTTTCGTTGCCTTGAAGTTTCTTCCTGAAGGTTTCACGCCAGATTCACAAGCGCTGAGCCGCTTCGAACGCGAGGCACGCGCCGCCTCGGCACTCAACCATCCAAATATTTGCACCATTTATGAAATCGGCGAACACGACCGCCAACCTTTCATCGCGATGGAATTCATGGAAGGTACTACGCTGAAGTACCACATCTCCGGCAAGCCCCTGCCGCTTGAGCAAGTAATCGAATTGGGAATTGAAATCGCCGACGCGCTGGACGCGGCGCACGCCAAAGGGATCGTTCATCGCGATATCAAGCCTGCCAACATTTTCGTAACTGGGCGTGGGCGCGCCAAGATTTTGGATTTTGGTCTAGCAAAGCTCGCACCCGCAGCCGGTCCTGTGAATCTTTCCGGCGATGCCCACTGCCCGTGAGCCAGAAATGCTCACTCAACCGGGCGCGACAATTGGAACTCTGACGTACATGTCCCCCGAGCAGGTGCGAGGAGAACCGCTGGATGCGCGAACGGATTTGTTTTCCTTCGGGGTCGTGCTCTACGAGATGGTGACAGGCGTTCAGCCGTTCCGGGGCGATACGCAGGCGTCATCGCGAACGCTATTCTGGAACGAACGCCCGTGCCGCCGGTGCGATTGAATCCCGACCTACCTCCAGAGCTGGAACGCATCATCACAAAAGCGCTGGAGAAAGACCGCAAACTGCGCTACCAGAACGCCGCCGACATGCGCACAGATTTGCAGCGGTTGAAGCGCGATTCCGATTCGGGTCGGGCACCCGTCGCAGCAGCCGAGGCCGGGTTAAGCCCGCCAAGAAATCCATTCGATGGGTGGCGGTCACGGGCACGACAATACTGGTCATCGGACTGGCAGTGGGCGGGTGGTTGTTTTTCTCCCGCAAGGCCCACGCGCTGACTGAGAAGGACACGATTGTCCTTGCCGACTTCACGAACGCGACGGGCGACTCGGTATTTGACGACACGCTCAAGCAGGCCCTGGCCGTGGACCTGGGCCAGTCGCCCTTCCTGAACATCCTTTCGGAGGAGAAAATTCGCGAGACGCTACGAGAGATGACACGCCACCCCAATGAGCGACTGACGCAAGACCTAGCGCGGGAAGTGTGCCAGCGTGCTGGAAGCAAGGCGTATCTGGCAGGCTCGATTGCGCGCTGGGAACGCAGTACGTGATTGGCCTGGAGGCGCTGAACTGCGCGAGCGGGGACGTACTGGCACGCGGAGCAGGTGACGGCTGGAGGGAAGGAGCAAGTTCTTCCCGCGCTGGGGCAAGCAGCTTCGAAACTGCGCAATGAGGTGGGCGAATCCGCTCAGCTCAGTGCAGAAATTCGACGTCCCGCTGGAGCAGGCCACCACGAATTCTCTGGAAGCCCTCAAGGCCTACACCCTGGGTCGAAAAGCCAAGCGCGAGAAGGGAGACGCCGAAGCCATTCCATTCAACAAGCGCGCCATCGAACTCGACCCCAACTTCGCCCTCGCGTACGATTCTCTAGGAATTAATTACTATAATCTGAATCAGCCCAGCCTGGCCGCCGATTACCTGAAGAAAGCCTTCGACCTGCGCGACCGCGTCACCGAACGCGAGAAGTTCCACATCACCGCGCATTACTGCAGCCAGCCACGGGCGAGCTGGAAAAAGCGAATCAGACGTCCGAACTTTGGATACAAGTTTATCCACGCGATTTTGTTCCTTACGGCAATCTGGGCACTAACTATATGGTTCTGGGGCAATATGAGAAGGCTGCCAGCGAAACCCGTGAAGCGATTCGCTGGAGCCAAACAACGTCGTGAGTTATACGAATCTCGGCCAGATTTACCTGGCCCTGAACCATTTCGACGAAGCAAGGACTACAACCGAAGAGGCGCAGGGGCGCAAGCTTGAGAGTGTTTATCTGCACCTGAACCTGTTTGCCTTGGCCTTCTTCCAAGGCAACGTGGCAGCCATGAAGCAGCAGTCGGATTGGGCTATTGGAAAACCGGGTGCGGAAGACAGGATGCTTTCGCTCGAATCCGATACCGAAGCCTGGTCTGGGAAGCTCGGGAAAGCCCGCGGGCTATCCCGGCAAGCTGTGGAGAGCGCTCGCCGCAGCGATAAGAAAGAACCCGCCGCCTTGTGGCAAGCGAACGCGGCGATACGGGAGGCGCTATTCGGCAACGCGGATGCGGCCCGCCAAGATGCTGCTGCAGCAGCCGCGCTCGCGCCAGGTAGCCACGATGCAGAGGCGCAGGCGGCGCTGGCCTATGCGTTGGCGGGCGATGCGGCGCATGCCCAGTCACTCGCGGATGACCTCGCCAAGCGATTCCCGCAGGATACCGTCGTGCAATCGGTCTGGCTTCCTACCACCCGTGCGCAGATAGAAACGAGCCGCAAGTATTCTGCCCGGAGCATCGAGCTTCTTCAGACGACAGCACCCTATGAGCTGGGCATGCTAAGTGGGAGCGCTCCTGAC
>CAWBRH010000045.1:0-17469 GCA_963790945.1 uncultured Acidobacteriota bacterium | reverse complement strand
TGTCCTCTTCTTCGACGAATTACGTGCTTGCTCGGCGTCCACCGCGGCTGCAACAACTCTCTGGGAACCTTCGGGCTGTTTTCCACAGCACACGAATCTGAAGATCGAGCAGCCGCTTTCGCAATATTTTCGCGAGCCAGCTTATCAACCTGGAATGGGTAGAACCTGCGGGAGCCGCGCATCGTCTGTTTGCCGCTTCGAGCGACATTCAGGACGATGCCGGGCACACGCTCGTCACCGCCTACGCCGCCCTACGCCCTGATGGGAAATGGTCGCTCCTCATCCTCAACAAAGACCAGGAAAATTCGCATGCCGTTCGCATCGTCTTTCACGATGCGGACGCAAATCGCGATCGCGAGTTCTCGGGCTCGGTGGACTTCATCACCTTTGGCAGCGAACAGTATCAGTGGCATCCTGGCTTTGACGATGGCAAGGCCGATCCCGACGGCCCACTTGCGCGTAGCTCGATCAACGCGACGACGGCGAGACTTTTTGAGCTTCCAAAAGCGTCCGTTACAGTAATCCGTGGCGTTGTCGCGCCGTAACGGTTCATAGCCTCGATCGAATACCGCTTCCAACTACAGCCTGCATGTGCGTTACTCTCGACTCCGTCGCTAAGAATTTCCGGAAAGCACTTTCACTCAATCAGCTGGGCCCAACTTCATGAAGCTATCCCGGATCATATAATGAAGCGGAGAGCGATGTTTTTGATCTTGAGGGACTGCCGAAGATCGGGATGGTCTCGCGGGGACCGCCTGTGTCGTGCTTCCCAAAGCCTTTATTGGAGCTGAACAACAAGCACTCAGGCAAACGGTTGGTACTACCGTTCCATTGTGCGGTACGAGTGTGGGGACGAAAATTAGAATGGTTAAAAAAGATGCTGGTCGCCATACTCATTCTCGTGGTCTCGTTTGCGGCGCTGATTCAGTTCGCAGCGTTCGCGTGGCGAGCTGCGTTTTTAAGCGTGGCAACCGCGGAACTGCCTGAAGATCGGAATAAGTACATTGTTCTTAGCGGCTTGGAGGAGGCTTCAGCCTACGAAAGGCTGTGCCCTGAGCTTACGGGCCACTGCGGCGGGAAACTTGGTTTAGTGAACGCATATCACTCCTTGCTGCAATTCGTAACTTCGGTTGGCGATGCTGTTCTCCCCTCGGCGGCAAGTTGGGCGCAGCGTGAGATGGTCCTTTGCACAAGATACGCGACTGTCACGTTGGCGCGGCGGATGGAACGGAATCAGATTGCGGTGGCGGAGCTTTCGTCATTTTAGGCTAAGAAACGCTCACGACGAGGAAGGCACCGTCGTGGCCATGCGAAATAAAAAGCGGGGCGACGATGCCCCGCTTTTTCTTTGTGCGAAGGACGATGAAACCCGCGGGTAGACCGATGCGGCAAAATCTGCAGTGTCGGATGCACCTTTGCCGCTCGAAAATTGACGACCGAGGGCCCAAATAAAGCTAATGAATCCAAGTTCATCAACGCAAATGAGTTCGCTACCCCGAGTTAAATGCGAATCGGCGGGTGAGTGGAAGCTGGCTTGCACGTCGAGAGATGCCGTCTGTTTAGCCAGTCAAGCAAGCCTCGGAGAGCGAGACCAAATACTGTTTCTCTTTGAAACATTCGGCGCTGGCGGACTTTAAAGTTTTCGTGAATGCGCACCGATAGTGACCGTTAGTAGATAAAGCCTGGCCATTAAGAGCCGGAAGCCGACTGTGACGCGATCTTAAGAGGAGGAACGATGTCTGTGGGAGCGATATTGGGAAGCGTGCTTCAGAGCGCGTTGGCAGCGACGAACACCCCGTCAAAATTCAAACAATTTCAGCAAGAATTCCAACAATTGGGAAAAGATTTGCAGTCGGGAAATTTGGCGCAGGCACAGACTGATCTCGTGACGCTGGAGCAGAACTCGCCGTTTTTGCATGCCGGCGCGACTGCGAGCAGCTTCAACCAGCAGCAGCGGAAGCGCCAGCAATAGTCCAATCGCTCAGGCCTTTAATCAGCTTGCGCAGGACCTGCAGGCCGGAAATGTGACCGCGGCCCAGCAGGATTTTTCTACCATTCAGCAGGATTTTCAGAACGCGCAGAGTCAAGCGCCGACACAGGGCGGAGGGCATCATCACCATCACGCGTTCTCAGGCCAAAGCTCGACGTCGCCTTTGGCCCAGCTCTTCTCGCAGCTCGGTCAGGCGCTGCAAACCGGAAATTTGTCGAGCGCGCAACAGGCCTATAGCACCCTGCAGCAGGATTTTCAGCAATTCACGAGCGCTGGCGGTTCGAGCATCGGATCCGTTAACACGACGGCATAGCCTCGCCCGCTCGCGGGCCTCCTTGATCGAATTGGGGAGTTAAATTCAACCGCCGCTTGCTCTCCGCGCGGATCACTCGCACCACTCACTGCAGCGCCTCAGTCCCTACCCATCTGAGTTTGGAATCCTTACGGCGGAATCCTCTACGCCGTTCTCTCTGTTTGGAGCGTCCGTTTGCCGCCACGCGCGGGAAAATTGCGGTGTACACTGACGAGCCTTGGTCGACAATAGACCGCAGGCAAGGCCGAACCACGAGACGTTATGTCTATGTCACCGGATGAAATCGAAAGCTTGGCGCGAGAACTGATGTCTGCATATCAGACGGGGCAGATGGTGAATGTCCCGCCTTCCGAGCGCCCTGGTTTCGACCTCGATGCGGCGTACCAGGTTGAAGGAATGCTCAAGAAATTCCGTGAAGCTGCGGGGCACAGCTCCGTGGGCTGGAAAGTCGGATACGCGAACAAGGCGATGTGGCGCATTCTCAAGCTTGAAACGCTGGTGTGGGCCCACATGTATGACGACACGGTCCATTACAGTGACGGGAACTCCGCTACTCTCTCGGTTGCACACCCTCGTTCGCTGAAGATCGAACCCGAAATTGTTTTCGGCTTGAAAGAGCCGGTTATGACAGAAAATCCCCCTGACGCTGACGCCGCGCTGGCTCACACTGATTGGCTGGCGATCGGATTCGAAATCATCGATTGCCCTTTTCCTGAATGGAAATTTCAGCCGGGCGATTTTGTTGCATCATTCGGGTTTCACGCGGCGCTGGTGGTCGGCGAGAAGGTGTCGGTGCGGCCGGAACTCATCCCCTCACTGGTGGATCAACTTTCGCGATTTAAAGTACGGATGTCGAGAAACGGTGCTTTTGTGGAAGAAGGCTCCGGACGAAATGCTTTGAAGAATCCTGCCTCCTGCCTGGCGGAACTCAGCGCGGCCATCGCGCGGCGTTTTCCGAATCAGTCGCTGCGGGGTGGGGATGTCGTCAGCTCTGGGACGGTGACTGCCGGGCATACTACGCTAAGGGAGAGGAGTGGAAGGTGGATGTCGAAGGAATATCCTTACCTTCGCTCCGCCTTCGCCTAATTTAGATTTCTGGCACCGGCTGGCCAAGGATGAGGCGATAATATTTTGGATAGGCTCTTGACAACGATGGAGGCCCGCCTTATAAACTGGTCTGGTTATCGGACGAGTGACCAGTGCCTACCCCCGCCAAATTCGACTTCGAAGTCATCCGCAAAGGTAAGGTCTACGAAGAAGTCGCCAAGCAGATCGAGCGGCTTATTCTAAAGAAACTCAAGCCCGGCGACAAGCTGCCTTCCGAACGCGAGCTGGCTGAGATGCTGCAAGTCAGCCGCAGCTCGATTCGAGACGCGATTCGCGGCCTGGAACTAGTGGGCATGGTAGAGCCGCGGCAAGGCGCCGGAACGATCGTTCGCGAGCTCGCCACCGAATCCGTCACCAACCCATTTGCAGATGCCCTTGAGCGCCGTCAGAAATCGGTGGGAGAGCTGTTAGATTTTCGCAAAATGCTGGAGCCACCGCTGGCTGGCCGCGCCGCTATGCACGCCTCCGCTGAAGAGATTTCGGAAATGGAAGAGATTCTGCAGCGGCAAGAGGACAAGCAGGAGCAGGGAGAGATCACCATCGCCGAAGACGCGGAGTTTCACTACAGCGTCGCGCTCGCGTCCGGGAATGGCGTGGTGTTGAAGGTGATTGACATCTTGATGGAACTTTTGCGAGACACCCGGGAACGCTCTTTGCAAGTGAAGGGGCGCTCGCAGAAGTCGCTGGCCGGACACCGGCGGATTCTTGCTGCGATTAAACGTCGCGATGCAGAGGCGGCAAAGGCGGCTATGCGACGGCACATTGAGGATGTGGAAGAGATTGTGCTGAACAAGTTTTGAAGCAAGTCTCGATCAAGCAGAACCTGGACTCGAAGCAGCTGAAAAGTCATACGATGAATGATCTCAGCCAGTCATCCTCCGCGACAACTCTCACGCTAAGAGTGGCGGAAGCGCGTGTTGAAGACGTGGGTCACGCGATTGCGCGGCTCGCTCCAGCCGATTTGCAGCGTATGGGTGGACGAGCGGGCGATGTGCTGAAGATTACCGGCGGAATGACGGGTGTGGGGCGCGCCGAGCTTTCCGACGACGGTTTCGAAGGCATGATTCAGATCGATGGAACTTGCCGCAGCAATTGTGGCGTGGGGTTGCAGGAGCGAGTGACTGTAGCTCCGATTGAACACCAGCAGGCGGTGGCTGTTCGCCTCTCGCCACTGTGGGTGGGTGCTGCGCCTGCGATCATCGCACCCGAGCGGATGCTCGAGGATCTATTGCATGTTCCGGTTATCGCCGGCTGCGTGGTCAGAGTGCCCACGTTTGCCAAGGCCGTCAACTTCCAAGTGGTGCGTACGATTCCTTCTGGGCCGGTGGTGATCGGGAAGCGCACCGATATTCGCGTTGTAGAAGGAGAGCAAACGGCGGCGCGAGCGCCGGCTGTCTCCTACGAAGATATCGGCGGGCTCGAGCGCGAAGTGGAGCGAGTGCGCGAAATTGTCGAGCTTCCGCTCAAGCATTCGCGCATTTTCGAGCGGCTGGGAATTTTGGCGCCCAAAGGCGTGCTGCTGTATGGTCCGCCGGGCACGGGCAAGACGTTGCTGGCTCGCGCTGTGGCCGCCGAAAGCCGCGTGCATTTCATTCACCTCAATGGCCCCGAAATCATGCGGAAGTTTTACGGCGAGAGCGAGGCCAAGCTCCGCGAGGTTTTTGAGGAAGCGGCGCGGCACGCGCCGGCCATCCTGTTCATTGACGAGATCGACGCCGTCGCTCCCAAGCGCGCGGAAGTGGTCGGCGAAGTCGAGAAGCGCGTTGTGGCGCAGCTTCTCAGCCTGATGGATGGTTTTGTGGCGCGCGGCCAGGTAATCGTCATCGGCGCAACGAACATTCCTGAAGTTCTTGATCCGGCATTGCGTCGCCCCGGCCGCTTCGACCGCGAAATCGAAATCGGCGTTCCCAATACGCAAGCGCGCCTGCAGATTCTAAGGATTCACACGCGCGCCATGCCGCTCGCGGCCGACGTCAACCTGCAGGAAATCGCGGAACACTCTCACGGTTTCGTTGGCGCTGACCTCGAAGCTCTCGGCCAGGAAGTCGGAATGATTGCCCTGCGCCGCTTCCTCTCCGCTTGTTCCCTGGATATCGATGGCGCAGCATCCGCTGAGCTGGGAACGTTGTTAGTCACGCGTGACGATTTTCTTGCCGGTTTGAAAGAGGTAGAACCCAGCGCCACTCGCGAATTTTTCATTGAGAAGAGCACCTCGATTTGCGTCGCTCGGTGGGCTTCAGGATGTGAAGAGACTGCTCGATGCGGTGATCGAGCACTCCCACATGCGTGATGAAATCTATGAGCAGGTTGGCCTTGCGCCGCCGCGAGGCATCCTGCTGGCGGGCCCTTCAGGTACCGGTAAGACAGCTATGGCGCGGGCGCTTTCAGGTGAAAAGCAGATTCCGCTCATCGCAATCGATGGGCCGCAGTTGTATTCGAAATGGCTGGGCGAATCGGAGAGGGCGCTGCGCGAAGTTTTCAAGAAGGCGCGGCGGGCGGCGCCCTGCATTTTGTTCTTCGATACGATTGACGCGGTGGCGCCGAAATTTGGAGCCGAGCAGTTCGGCAGTGATGTGTATCAGCGAATTCTCAGCCAGCTGTTGCGAGAAATCGACAATCTGCGCGACGTGAAGGGCGTGATTCTGATGGGCGCTACGAATCGCCCTGAGCGAATCGAGCCTGCACTTTTGCGCAGCGGGCGCTTCGATTATATCGTCCCGTTCGCGAAACCCGACGCAGCCGAGCGCGCGGACATTATGAGGATCTGTTGCCAGCGCGTTCCGGTCGCGCCCGATGTTGACTACGAAGAGTTCGCAAGCCGCACAGAAGGCCTCACAGGCGCCGACATCGAGAGCCTCTGCAAGAAGGCGACGCTGCTCGCAATCGCGGAATTCCAGAATCGCACCCGCGTGGCGCCTTTCGTCGTACTGCGAAATGATTTTCTGGCAGTTCTCGAATCCGACCGCGGCGGTCCGAAGCCTTTCACGGCGACAAAGCAGCAGCGGCGGCCATTCGCGTTCGGAAATTTCGCTGAAGTGAAGCAATTACTAAATTACGGCGAGGGTTGAACATGAGCTACACGGAACTCACCGTTTGGACGCGCGGCATCATCATGGACAAAGAAGGACGCGATATCGTCAACTCCATCGCCGCTTCAGCCCGGCTGGAGGGCAAGTACGCGCAGGCGATGGAAAACTACGTCGACAATCCCGATCGCACCAACGCCCCTACGCGCAAATATTGCCGCGTGAGCGACAACGTGATCGAGAACGAGCTCACCTACGAAAATGAACAGCCCAACATTATCGTGCTGGTCGAAGGGACGATGGTGAAGGGATGGGATTACATGCGCGGGATGCCCCGGCGGAACTCTGGTGATCAACACGCACTACTCTCCGGAATACATGATTCGTTTCGTCCCGGGCCCGGAGCGGCTCGCTCAACTCGTCTGTGTAGACGCCGCCAAACTGGCCGACCACAAGTGGCTCTATTACCGGCTGGGCGAACTCGGCCTCGATCGCCTTTCAACCGAAGGCGCCGCCGAGCGCAATAAATCGGTGGCACCGGATATTGCGGCTCCGCTGATTGCAGCGGTTGTGAAGACGACCGGCATCGTCAAGATGGCTACGATTGAGCCGATGATTGCGAACAAGCAGCGTTTAATTGGCACTCCAGGAATTGCATATCATGCCGCTGAATCCAGTGGCGGCATAGGACTGACCTAGGAAGGACATCATGTCGACTAAAGGCACAAGATCCCAGAGCGGCTCCAATCCATTCGCAGGTATCACGCCTGCGCCTTTCGCAGGAAAAAGGGCAGGATCTTTTTCCTACCGGCAACTGGCGCGCGATACGGCCCGTGTATCGCGACAAATTGCCGCCCTGCAACAATGCTTGCGGAACCAACGAAAAAATTCAGGGCTATCTGGACCTGGTGAAGCGCGGCAAGTATCTCGACGCCTACGCGCTCATCAAGGAAGACATGCCGTTTCCGTCGGTCACGGGCCGCGTCTGCTACCACCCTGCGAGCAAGCCTGTAACCGCGGGAAATACGATGAAGCCATCTCGATTCGCGCGGTCGAGCGATTTCTTGGCGATCTCGGGCAGGCGCTGAAGCACGACGTGGTGAAGGCTGGGACGCCCAACGGCAAGAAAGTCGCCGTCGTCGGTTCGGGGCCGGCCGGGCACAGCGCAGCGTACCAACTGGCGCGGCTCGGTTACAAGGTAACGATCTTCGAAAAGTCGCCGAAAGCGGGCGGCCTGAATCGCGGCGGGATTCCGGATTGGGTTCTGCCGCAGGACGTGCTGGATCGCGAGATCGAACGGCTGCTCGAACTCGGAATCACGATCAAGACGAACGCGGAAGTTGGCAAGGACATCAGCTGGGACGATTTGAAAAAGAATTACGACGCCTGCGTGCTGGCCGTAGGCCTGATCGATCCCAACAGCGTCCGAGCCGAAGGCGAGAACAAGGAAGGCGTGCTCTATGGACTTCCTTTCTTGCGCGACATCGGCATGGGCACTTCGAAGGTGAAGCTCGGCGCGCGAGTGGCCGTAATCGGCGGCGGAAACACCGCCATCGACTGCGCCCGCGAAGCGCTGCGGCAAGGCGCCGTGGAAGTAACGATGATCACGGTGGAAGCTCAACCCTAGGAAATGCCGGCCGTGCCGGAAGATTTGCACGACATGCTCGAAGAAGGCGTGGAGCTGATGCACGGGCGGGCCATGACCGCGGTGCTTGGCAATGGCAAGGTCGAATCCTTGCAATTGCATCCGGCGCGATTTTCCGGCGCAATCAATGCTTCGCCGATCAACATCGATCGGGAAGCGCCGCCGCAAAATTTCGCGGTCGACCATGTCATCATCGCCGTTGGCCAGCGTGCGTCGCTCGCCTGGTTGCCGGCCGAATTCAAGAACGAACGCGGCACGATCAAGATTGACAGTTCGGACGTCTCGGCGACACGAACTTCTTTGCCGCAGGCGATATCGTTCAACTCGGTTCGGGTCAGCCGTTGATGGTGGTGAATGCGGTGGGCGATGGCAAGCGCGTAGCGTTCAATCTGGACAAGGTGTTGCGCGGCGTGCCGCTCGAACCGCGGTCGATTCCGATCGACGTGATCGTCGATCTGAATCGCATGAACATGACGTACTTCCCGCACTTCCCGCGCGTCCAGCAGGCCTTGCTGCCGCCGACCACCCGCCGCAAAACGCAGGAGGAAGTGATTCAGGCGTAACGGAAGAGCAGGCGGTCGAGGAGGCAAGCCGCTGCTTCAGTTGCGGCACCTGCAACGCTTGTGACAACTGCTATCTGGTTTGTCCCGAGCCTTGCATCGTGCGCTCGACGCGTTCGAACGGCCTCTATAAGATTTTGGTGGACTACTGCAAAGGCTGCCGCGTGTGTATCGAGGAATGCCCGACGGGATGCCTGGAAGGCGTGCCCGAGCTCGACTTCGATACGGGAGTCGTCCGCATGGATACGGCATTCGCGATCTCGCCAGGGTCTGCACGGACGGCAGGCGGAAGAGCTGAAGCATCTGCGGATCGCCCGCGAAGACTTCGGCGAAGAGTATTGAGGCATTTGCGAGATCAGCTCAAGAAGGTAGCCTTCATGCGGAGCGGAGTGAACTATGGCAACGGTTACGGAAGCAAAAAAGAAGAACGGTTCGAATGAACGGCTGCGTTGCCTCGGCACAAGCCGCCAAGTACGCCGACGTCGATGTGATCACGGCCTATCCGATCCGGCCCTATACGGCGACGATGATGGCGCTCGCGCAGATGGTGGCCAACGGAGAACTCGATGCCGAATACATCGTGGCCGACAGCGAGCACTCGCAGTTGAGTATCGCGCACGGCGCCTCATCGAGCGGCGCGCGCGTGTTCACGGGCAGCTCGGGCGTGGGCGTGCAATTCGCTTACGAACTCTATTCGCCGATCTCCGGCAGCCGCATGCCGGTGCAGATGATGATTGCCGACCGCACGCTCGATCCTCCGGGCGATTTCGGCTCCGAGCATACCGACGCGCTTTCGACGCGCGATATGGGCTGGCTCATGGGCTGGTCCTGCGACGCCCAGGAAGCGTTCGACAATCACCTGATTGCCTATCGCATCGGTGAAGACCCGCGCGTGCTGCTGCCGCAGATGGTTTGCCAGGATGGATTCTTCGTTTCGCACATCGCGAGGGACGTTGAATTGCCCGATATGGGCCAGGTGAAGGAATTCCTGCCGCCCTACAAGCATCCTTATCCGCTCGATCCGCGGCATCCGGTGTCGCATGGCCCTCAGATCATGCCCGAGCAGGGTCCGCCGCTCCAGCTGGAGCGCGCCCGCGCGATGGAAGAGTCGATGGCGGTGATTGAGGAAGTTCACGAAGAGTTCGCGAAAATTTTTGGGCGCCGATACGACCCGTGGATCGAAGAATACATGACCGAGGACGCCGACGTCGTCTTTTTCCTGCAGGGCGCGCACGGCGTAACGGCGCGGTACGCGATCAAGCACATGCGCGATCGGGGCTAAAGTCGGCCTGGTCCGGCTGCGAACCATCCGGCCATATCCGACCGATCGCGTGAAGGAAGTCCTCAGCCAATTCAAAGTGGTCGGCGTGATCGAAACCAACATGGGACTCGGCAGCGTGAGCAGCGGCGGTTCGCTCTACGCTGAGGCCGCGCGGCGCTTTACGAAAGCCCCAAGCGTCCGCTGGTATTCTCCTTCATGGCTGGAATGGGCGGCGAGGCCATCGTGCTGAAGGAATTCTACTGGATGACCCAGAAGATGCTGGAAGCGCAGAAAAGCGGAAAAATCGAAAAGCGCACGCATTGGGTTGGTTTCGAAGAGTAGAATTAGTTAGAACGAGCTCGTAATAGAATTCCTGCAGAGCCGAGCTCTGCGATTGGGAGGAATGGTTATGCCAACGATCGAAGTTCAGAGACAAGTGCTGCCGATTCTTGGGAGCCCGAATCAAGGGGCGCGTTTCTATAACCCCGATTGCCATCCAGCGAGCCATTCGTTCCCGGACACCGCACGTGCGCCGGGTGTGGCCCTTCCATTCAGTACCGCATGACGAGCAAGGCGGCCGGCGACAATACGATCCTGGTGGGGCCCACCGGTTGCATGTATGTGGCGAACAGTTCGTATTTGTGCACGCCCTACAATGTGCCCTGGGCGCACACCCAGATTGGCAGCGCGGGCAGCTTCACCGCAGGCGTCGCCGCGGCCTATGAGGCCATGATTCGAAAGGGCAAGTGGAAGGGCGCCTTCCCGAACATTATTTGCGAAGCCGGCGACGGCAGCGCTTCTGACATCGGACTCGCCTCCATTTCCGGCGCGCTCTATCGTAATCACGATTGCCTGATCATCTGCTACGACAACGAGCAGTACGCGAACACCGGCATCCAGGCATCGTCGCGCACGCCCTACGGCGGCATGACAACCTTCTCGCCGCCGGGACCGGAAGTTCCTGAAGGGAAGAAATTGTTTCCCAAGGATCTCGCCCGCATGATGGCGGCGGGCCATCCGCACTGCTATGTGGCCACCGCAAGCGTGGGCTATCCGATCGACCTGATGAACAAAGTGCGCAAGGGCCTCAACCACAAAGGCGCGGCCTACCTGATGATCTACACACCATGCCAGAAGGGCTTTGTTTATGAGACGCCACGCTCGATTGATCTTGGCCGGCTGGTCGTCGAATGCGGCCTCTATCCGATTTGGGAGTGGAATCCGGAGAAGCGTGCATACGATTACAGCTTCCGCCCGCAGAACATGCGGCCCGTATCGGAGTACTTAAAGTTGCAAGGCCGCTTCGGCCATCTACACGCCGAGCACGTCGCGAACTTGCAGAAATTCGCCAACGAGCAATGGAAAATGATGGGTATCCAGCTGCCGGAGGCTTTAATTCAGGCGGCGGATCCGAAGAACGTGGTGGCTATGGCTTCGGCAGCAGCGGCCGAGCAGGTGGCGCAAACTCTATGAACACCAAAGAAACAGTAACTCCGCCCGCGGCTCCCGAAGCGCAGGAAAGCTACATCGTCAGCGAAGGCAAGAAGCGTGGCTCAACGCGCGACGTGCGGCCCGAAGCGGCCTTTGACCGCTATTACACCGTGATGCGCGTACACCCCGGTGACGCCATCCTGACGGACAACTGGCATACCAACGAAGTGCTGAACCACGCGCGTGACAATTTCGAGGGAGTCACGTTTGCGATGCGTACGCTCGAAGCCTGGGGCGCGATGATCGAAAACGATCACCGCGCTTACTACACGGCGGGCGGACGGATATGGGTGATGGACCTGGAGCCCTGCGAGGGCAAGAAGAAACGGCTGCCGGGAACCGGACGCCAGCAAGAAGTAACCTTCGCTTGCGCCGCATCCTGCTCATTGACGACACGCCGGAAATAGCCGAGCTTCTGAGTTTTTCTCTGCGCGACGCGGGCTATGAAGTCTTCCCGTCGGGATACTCCGTCACCGTCAACGAATTGATCCGGGAGTATCAAGCCGACGCTCTTGTACTCGATTGCACCTCCTTCGATATGAGCGAAGCCCTTTTCGACGCTGTGCGCCACATTCGGATCATGCCGAATTCCCGGTAGTTATCATCAGCGACACACCCGAGGTTGCCGATGCGAGCCTTCGTGCGCGAAAAGCCCAAAGAGTTCTGCTGATTCCTAAACCTTTCACCGGGTCGCAGGTGGCGAGTGCGCTCGGTCAGCTGCTGGGATAAATATGCCACTGTGGAGCATGGATGAATGGCAGTACCTCGAGCGCGAGGTCGTCACTGACCCCAAGGGCGGGCGGTGGACGGTGGCGCTGATGGACGTGTTGGGACAGGAAGGCGATCCCGACATGCCGAACAAGCTGCTCGAGATTCAATATTCATCGGGCCGCTTTTTCACGCTCATCTACTCGGATAGCGGAGCCCTGCAGCGGGAACGCGGCTATGCGTCGCTCCCAGAGGCGACGAACGCATATGGAGACATGGTCGTGGGCGTCATCGATGGCAGCCTCGATCCGTCGCAGCCTGTTTTCCGGCAAGACCTCGAAGATTAACGCACAGACTACTGGTCAGCTGGCGTTACGGCCTTTTTCGCGTCGCGACTGGTGGCTGTCCCGACGCCGCTTGTTTGCGCCAAGATACTTGCAAGATAGATCGTGCGGACCTTCGAATTCTTTTTCCGCAAAATGCCGTCGAGATGCAGCAGGCAGCTCGGGTCGGTAGAAGTGATGTACTCCGCGCCGGATGTTTCCGCATTGCCAGCTTTTGTGTCCCCCATCGCGCCCGAGATCATCGCAAACTTTGTGGCAAACGTGCCGCCAAAGCCGCAGCAATCCTCGCTATAGGGCATTTCGACCAGCTCAAGGCCTCGTACGTGCCTCAGTAAATCGCGCGGCCCTTCCTTGATTCCCAATTCGCGGAGAGCGTGGCACGCGTCGTGATATGTCACGCGATGCGGGAAGGACGCGCCGACATCCGCAACTTTGGCCACTCGAATGAGAAACTCGGAAAATTCGAATACTTTGCGCCCCACTTCGATCGCTTTTTCTCGCTGCGGCGAATCCGCGAGAAGTTGCGGATAGAAGTTTCGAACCATCGTGGTGCAGGAGCCGGAAGGACAGACAATAATTTCCGCGGAACTAAAGACACTGACAAATCGCTCCGCGAGCGGCTTCGCATCGTTCCAGTAGCCACTATTGAAACCGGGCTGGCCACAGCATGTCTGCGCTTGCGGAAAATCGACATCGTAACGAAGCCGTCGCAGCACCCGCACCATATCCAGCCCAACTTCCGGTAACAGTTGGTCGACAAAACAGGGGATGAACAGCGCGATTCTCATGGGCGAAAACCATCAACCGCCGCCTGATCAAAAATAGAGCGGCGCTGACCGGCAAACGTTAGAACTTTGTACCCCGAATGCGGAAAATGTCCAGCGGTTTCGAAATTTTCACAATTCCAGGGAAGCGGATCAACTAACGTGACAATCTTATAGCAGAAATTCCAATAAGGTTTACGCCGGGATTTGCCAATTCGACTGCCTTGTTAGGCGTTTACGCCAAGGCTATAATCCGCAGCCGAATAAACTCCGTGGAAGCAACGCAACCAAAAAGTAAGGTCCCGAAACCACTCCAGAGGCTGCACGCACTGGCCGAAAAAGAGACCATCATTGCCGTGTTGATGGCTCTTGTCGCCATGCTGGGTATGGTGACGGCATATCGGACGGCAACCTCGGAAGAAGATGTTTCCCTGAAGGAAAGCAAGCTCACACAATCGCGTTTCCTGGAGCTCACCAAACGCGAAGAGCTGCTCGTGCGCTTTAGCGACAGTGCACGTTTTGAGGTGGCAAAAAGCGCGCACCTGAAAAGGGCTAGAGATTTACAGGAGCGCGCTGAAAAGATCCGAGCGACGGACCGCGGGAAGGCTTCTCTGTTCGAGTTGCAAGCTCAAGAGGAGGTTTCTCTCGCCCGTATCCAGCAGCCATATCTTGATTTCACAGAAGTGCCAGGGGTGGGCAACAAGAGTCTCACCATCAACCAGATTGTTGACCGGCAGGTCGCTGAGGAATTGTCGGAGTCCGGCCTGGGAAGCAAATGGCAGAAAAACGCCAGCATCTGGCAAAGCCTAGAACAGCAGATTGGGACATCGCGAAGAAAATTGAAGTGGCTTTCCTTTGCGGTCGTTGTGTTCGTGATCGCGCTGGGTTGCCTGTCGTTGGGTGAACTGTGGTGCCAGCGCCGCGGCTTGAGATTAAGAATGATGGTGTCGGGAATGATCGTCGCTCTGGCCGGCGCTGTTTGCGTGTCAATTCTCGACCATACGGGGTTCTGGTACCTCCTTGGCTGCATTGTAGTGTTTGCCGTTCTCTGGCCTTTCAGCAACTTGACGCATGGACCGCTGCAGCGGCTTTCTCAAGTGTTGGCCACGAGAATGGGGTTCATGTCCGTGGAGGAAACGGAAGAAAGTGAAAGCCTGCATCCTGCGGAACCGGAGCCGCGGCTTTTCGCCGGAGCCAGAATACATTCGGAATTTCCAAAGAGTCCGTTCACGTGTTTTGTGGTGCTGCTGATTGTAATGGCCGTTCTGCTGAGCGCCTGGGTCGGCTTTCGCTATACCGTGGTAAGCATCGAGGCGGACAAAAGCGCGGAAAATGCGGTCGAAAACATCACCAATGGCCTCAAGAATAGCCACACGACGTCGGCGTATTTCGAATTGGGGATGCTCGCGGCCGTGCAAGAGCGGCGCGCACGGTATCAGGCTGCTCTTCAAGAGCGCGAACTCTCCCAAAACCCCTCTTTTGGAATCGACAAGCGAGTTGCAGAAGAAATTCTCGACAACGCCACCCAGGATGTAGCCCCAAAGGATGATAACGACAGGGACGATGCAAAAATGCTCGACGGCGAAGACGGACCCGAGCATGCCCGTCACTATCCCAAAGAGATGATATTGGGGAGACTATATTTGGGCCCGAATGCGGTTTTGCCCTTTCCGACGCGATCAATGAACAGAGTTTGCGCTGGCACGACAAGGCCCACTGGTATTTGGCCGGAATCACTATGTTTGCGATCGCTGCTCTACCTCTTTGGCCAATCGCTTAGTATGGGACGCAACGAGGAGGCTTGGACGCTTGTCTTCTTCGGGCTGATCGTGGTCATCGTTGGTGTCGGATTAGCCGGGTTCGAGGGTTCACGGAAAATTCCGGCTGTGGCCTACGATGCGGACGCGTGCAATACAGGCAGCTCGAAATCGGAGGACGCAGCTCTCCGCTCTGCCGTGCAATATGCCTGGGGGGTGAGTGACCTCCAAATCTATGACTATGAAAGTTCCGTGAAGGAACTGGAAAGTGCAGTCGCTTCGCGTCCGCGGTTCTTGTTCGCCAATCTTTACCTTTCCCAGGCAGCTAAAAACCTGGGAAACCCGCAAAGCGAAGAAGGCTTCATGAACATGATTCCGGAAAAGAGAATCGCGGAGGCGGTGAACCACGAAAAAACCGCGCTCGATGGGTTTGCGAAGAATGGGCTGGAGGAATCGCCCGTGTTGCTGGGCAACTACGGGTTCGACACGTATCTGTATGGCCTTGTGGAGAAGGATCGCGCGCTGCTGAAAAAAGGATTGAACAGCACCGAGGCAGCAATTAAGCACGACCATGATGAGCAATTCTTATATTTGCACTACAACCTCGCTGTGGCGGAACTCGCCCTGGGAAATATAGGTAAAGGTTTAGAGATGTACTCAGAAACCGCGAAAAAGCCGGGAATGAAGGACGCCGGAGACTTGGTTGCAGGAGCCGTGGGCGACCTCGAAACGCTCTATCATTACTGCGAAGGGCTGAATTCCAAGGATTACTGCTGGGATATTCAATCGAAAGAGCCCGCGATTACTCTTGAGTTGGCTGCAGCGGCGTGGCCTCCTCCCAAAGATGCGAATCAGTCAACTGGCAAAGCGGCATTACGAAATGTCGTACTCCAGGTGGACCCAAGCGGCCTTCGATGGGAAGCTCAGCCGGTGAATTTCAGGCTGGACGATGGGACTACGACACTTTCCGTTCTCTGGTATACACGCGACTCCGGTAGCAATGTCTGGAGAGTGCTGTCAAAAGTTTCAGGAAAAGTGGAAGCCAAGGACGTCACGCAAGACGAAAATGGAACAATCCATCAGCTCCAATCGTACCTCGAAGCCACAGGGACAGATGCTTGCCTGCCCGCAGGAGACATCGCGCTGACTTTTATCTGAATGGCGTTCCTTTTTACGTAACGTCGGAACCGCTGCACGCGCCATCAGCCATGAGGGCTTCGCCTTTTAAGGATTTGAACCTTGCACTCTGCCGCCCCAACGGGTGGAGTCGCTGGCGGCCCAATTTTGATGAGCCAGTCATCGCCGGCGGGTATGTCGACGATAGAGATCATCCCACGCAAGGAATTTTTCTCTTCAATTTTTACTATCCAAAGACAATGTGGGACACGACTCGCGCCAAGGAACTGAGTTTCCCGCGTGCGCGCGTACCTGGCAAGCAAGAAAATTATGTCGGCGAGCGAATTCCAAGAGGCGCCGAACACGTGCACGATTGATCTGAAGGGTCAGACAATGATCCGGCAAACATCGCGATCCACGGGTGAGACGATACTGGCAAGAATCTGGCCTGCGAAGGACGGCAGCGTGCACGTTGCGCTCGGCTATACACGGAAACCCGCTGAGGTCGATGCTTCCGACATGTTGGGCGGTAAAGGCGTGGAGTGCAATTCCCTGCGGTCCGTAAGAGAAATCTATGACGTGGCGCCCTAGCGTCATCGTGTCCGTAGTTTTTCGATTGCTCACGCGAAATTCACCGGCCACTCTAATCTTAATAGCCGCCGCGTTTTCGCCGCAGCCGGTCGAGCTCGCGCCTTACACAATTTAGTGCTGTTGCACCAGAGCCTGAACGCGGAACTCCTCGGTGTCGATGCGACATTCAAGAATGAATAAGCAACGAATGAGCGATCTGTACGATCGGTTTAGCCTGCCAATGTTAGAATCTACCTTTACGGAGGGGTAGGAAAGTGGTTGACTCCGGCGGTCTTGAAAACCGTTAGGCCCGAAAGGGTCTCGTGGGTTCGAATCCCACCCCCTCCGCCAGCCCATGAACGCCTCGATCTTTCCCTCACTGGGGCGAAATGCCTTCCACTATAAACATGCGGCCCTTCGTCATTCGTATCGCAAGGCCACGATGGGTCGAACTTCATCGCTCGCCGCGCTGGAATGTAGCAGGCAAGCAAAGCAACAGCGATCAGGAGGAGAGCGACACCCGCAAACGTCAGCGGGTCAGTTGGCCGTACGCCGTAAAGCAGTCCTGTCATTAAGTGCGCCACGATCAGCGCACAAGTAACCCCAATCACAGCACCAGCAATCGCAGCCCCAAACCTTGACGCAGAACCATCCGCAAGATGTTCCGGTTCTGCGCCCCGAGTGCGAGCCGAATGCCAATTTCGTGGCGGCGCTCACTTACGATGTACGAAATTACTCCGTATATTCCGAGCCCTGCCAGAAGCAATGCCGTCAACGCGAACAGTCCAACTCTACAGATAGAAAATGGCAAATAAGC
>CAWBRH010000044.1:0-8129 GCA_963790945.1 uncultured Acidobacteriota bacterium | reverse complement strand
AGATTCGTCCCCGGGGCTTTCGATGGACTCAAGCAGGCGTATCTTCGTGAAAGGTATTCCCGCACTTTCAGCCGCGGCCGCTGCAGGCCCACAGTTTCTGCGCTTGGCATTCGGCTCGCAGCCCATCGCGGCGTCCCAACCACCATCGCCCCGCGAGATTCGCTGGCCCAAGCTGGTCGGCAGCCCTGTTCTCGATAGCCTTCGCCCCGTGATCGAACAGTCGAGAGACGTCCACACGCACGTGGACAAAATCGCCGAGGTAGCCGGATGGATGGCTTACGAAGATTTGCCTATGCCCGAATTGCCATACCTTACGGCCTTGCGAAGGACCCGATCGTCGCCATGGATTTCATCATGGTTTCCACGACGATCGATTCGGCGTTCACGGACTTCAAAACACACGTGAAATTCGAGGTGGATTATGAAGGTCAGCTTCGCTCCGATTCCGATGCGATGGTGGCTTGCCTGAAGCGAGCTATGGATAGCGGCATCCCGATCCTCGACGGAAAGTTCCTCGCCGCCCTCACGCGGCCGCAGATGGAAAAGATATTCGCCGGCAATATCGAAATGCCCATGCTCGACGAAAAATTGCAGAACTTTCGCGAGGTGGGAAAGTCTGGCGGAGCACTACGACGGGTACTTTCACAACTTCATCAAATCCTGTCCTCCGCAGCTCTACGACAATGGCAAGGGCCTGGTCGACAGACTGGTGACGGAGTTCCCGCGCTTCAATGATGTAAGCGAATACGACGGCCACGAGATCAAGTTCTACAAGCTTGCACAGCTGGGTTTCTGGGAATTTATTCAGGGCTGCGCTCGACGAACACCTTGCCGCTGGCCGATATCGGCAAAATGACAGCCTTCGCCGATTACATCATTCCTGTCGGATTGCGGCTGCTCGGCATCACGAGCTACTTCGGCCAGCCTCGAACATGCGATCGATGCGTACCAGTTGATCCCGCGGGATTCACCGCAGGAGGTAGAGATTCGCGCGCATTCGCTTTACGCCACTGCCCTGCTGACCGAGGAGATCAACAAAATTCGTCCCGCTGACCAGCAAATCATCATCCCGCAGATTGATGCACGTCTTTGGTCGCACTACCACACCACGTTCTGGCCGCACCATCTGACCAAAACTATCATGTACTAAGCGTTCTGTTTGAAAACTCGAAAGGAAGCTGACCCGATGACTGTTAGGAGATGTGGCAGGCTGCTGGTGATGCTGGCTGTGATCGTGGCGGCAGTCCCTCCGCTCGCGGCGCAAGATAAATGGAAAGTGATTATCGATCAGGATTGTGCCGGCCCTGGCGGCACGGACATGCAGGCGGTGCTTGCGATCGTGAATTCTCCGAAGGCGGATGTGCTGGGAATTACTGTGATGACCGGCGATGCCTGGCGCGACGAAGAAGTGCAGCACACGCTACGGCTGCTGGAAATCATCGGCCGCACGGATATTCCAGTGGTGCCGGGTGCGGTGTTTCCGATCGTCAACAGCAAGGAATCAACCGCGCGGTGGGAAAAGCTCTATGGCAAGGTGGTCTATCAGGGGGCTTGGAATTATGGCAAGCCTTTGCATGGCCCATTCGAAGTGCCGCCGCTGCCCGAAGGCGCGCCGACGACAAAAGCTGCGAACGAAGATGCCGCGCATTTTCTGATTCGCATGGTGCGCCAATATCCGCATCAGGTGACGATCTACGCCGGCGGTCCGCTGATGAATCTGGCGCTGGCACAGATGATTGATCCAGAATTCGCGTCGCTCACGAAGGAGCTGATCGTGATGGGCGGAAGCATTCATCCCCTGACGGACGATCCCGAATTTGCCACCACGCCGCGCCGTGAATTCAACTTCTGGCTCGATCCCGAATCGTCGTACAAGGTGTTTCATTCGCCGTGGCCGCGGATCGTGGTAACCACCGTGGATATTTCCGTGAAGACAAACATGGATAAGAATTTGATCGCGCAAATCGCGAAGAGCACGACGCCGGCGGCGCAATATGTAGCGAAGTACGCGCAAACCGGGTACCTGTGGGACGAGCTGGCTGCCGCAGCGTGGCTCGATCCAAGCATCCTCACGAAGACCACCAGCCTCTACATGGACATTTCGGTGGATCACGGCCCGAGCTATGGCGACACTCTCGTGTGGATGCCGGGGAGCCAGCCGGGGCTTGGCGAACAGCAGGTGGTGGTTCAGGAAGATCTCGACAAGGAAAAGTTCTACAGCGAATTCGTCGAGCTGATGGCGCGTCCAACGCCCAAAGCGAAATAGCAGCAAGCGCTCGACTCCACCGATTGGCGGTCGGCGATTTCCGAAAGGAGCTTTACATCTTGTTTCGTTCAATACGGACAGCTTGCGCACTTCTTTTGCTTCTTGCAGCTTCCACATCCGTCTCCGCGCAATCGAAGCGCAAAGTGATTATCGACCAGGACGCGCGCGGCCCCGGCAGCACCGACCAGCAAGCAATTCTGCTGCTGATACAGTCGCCGCAAACGCAAGTTCTCGGTATCACCGTCGTTAGCGGCGACCAATGGCGCGACGAAGAAGTAGCGCACACTCTGCGCACGCTCGAAATTATCGGGCGCACCGATATTCCTGTCATTCCTGGGGCGATTTTTCCGCTGGTGAATACGCGCGAAGACGTCGAACGATGGGAAAAGCTTTATGGCAAGGTGGTTTATAGGGGCGCATGGAATCCCGGTTACCGGCCCGATCCTTACGCCATTCCGACCATGCCGGAAGGCGCTCCTACCACGAAACCTTCCGCCGAAGACGCTGCGCATTTCCTGATTCGAATGGTGCATAAATATCCGCACGCGATCACGATCTATGCGGGCGGCCCTCTGACGAACCTTGCGCTTGCGACCGCGCTTGATCCGGAGTTCCCGAAACTTGCTCAGGAGCTCGTGTTCATGGGCCCCATCATAAATCCCGGGCCTGCGGACCCGGAGTTCTACCAGGCACCGCGGCGAGGCTTTAATTGCTGGTGGGATCCAGAGGCGACGCGAATTGTGTTTCGCTCTGCGTGGCCTAAAATCACGGTGACCACTATCGATATTTCCATCAAAACCGAGCTGACAAAAACAATGATTGGCGACCTTGCGAAATCAAACTCTCCCGTGGCGCAGTACGTGAGCAAATACACGCACGGCGGTTACATGTGGGACGAACTTGCCGCGGAAGCATGGCTCGATCCGAGCATCATCACCAAAGAACAATTTCTATATATGGACATCTCGCTGGACCGCGGGCCGAGTTACGGAGACACGCTGGTATGGCCTGCCGACAACCAGCCCGGACCGGGCGAGCAGCAAGTGCACATCATAGAGGAGATCGACGACGCAAAACTCGACCGGCTGTTTATGGATTTGATGACGCGGCCGACGCCGTCCGCTCAATCGAAGTAGTACTGGCTGACGCCTGGAGCTCAGCGCGTAGCGGGCGCACCGGCTGGAATCGAAGCGAGCGCGCGGCGGTAGTCGGGGTCCTGCGGTGAGATTTCCACCGCTTTCTTGTAGGCCGCCATTGCCCGAGGCAAATCTTTGCGCTGCTGGTAAATCACGCCGATCTCGAAGTAAGCGTCTGATTCCTGCGGATTGATCAGCGTGGTTTCCCTGAAGGAGGCTAGCGCCTCATCGAGCTTTCCTTGTTTCTCTTCAATTTTCCCTCGCACATATAAGAAGTCTGGCTGATGCGGTCCTCGCTCGAGGGCTTTGGTAATTGCGTCACTCGCTTTACCAATTTCGCCCTGGGAGTAATAAAGTTTGGCGAGCATGGAGTACGCGGCGCCGCTATTCGGGTCTTTGGCCAACGCCTGTTGCAGCAAGTCGAGCGCGGACGGAAGATCGTTTTTCAGCGCGGCTTCATCGGCCTGCTTCACAAGATGGGCGGCCTGTGTTTCGTTTTCCTTGGCGCCGCGTTCTTTTTGCGAGGCCGCTTCAAATTCGGCGTCTGCTTTTTCGGCTTGCTCCGGCTGACCGGCACATCGATAGGCCCGAGCAAGCAGAAAGTAAGTCTCGGAATCCTTCGTCTCGGAACTGGATTGCACTGCCTCCACCGGTTCGAGCGCCGCGACGGCTTCGGAGCAACGATTTGCCGCTTCTTCCTTTGAGTCTCCCTGCGGCGTCCTCACCAAAATCTTCGCCAGCAAAATGCGGCCGCGCACCTTCTCCGGCTGAAGTTCGACTACTTTTCGCGCGTCAGGGAGGGCAAGCTCATCCCGGTTCTGATCAGAATAAATTTCGGCGCGCAGGAAATAGGCGAGTACGTTTTCTGAGTCTCGTGTGAGCACTTTTTGCAGTTCGGTCAGTGCGCTGACGAGGTCACCTTTCGCTCGATAAGCGCCAGCCAGCAAGTTTCGCGTCTCCACGTTTGCAGGAGCCAGGGCGAGCGAAGCCTTCAGGTGACCGATAGCCGCGTCGTAAGTTTGCTGCTGGATCTCGAAATCGCCCAGCGCGGCTAGCGGCTCCGGAGATTTGGGGTGCTCTCGAATTGCGAGATTCAGAATGCGCCGGGCCTCCTCATAGTTGTGCACCGCGCGATATGCCTGTGCCAGTCCCAGCTGAGCCGCCAGATTGTGCGGCGCGAGACGAAGCGCGTCTTGGAACGTCGCGATCGAATCCGGCAGCCGTCCGGTTTTCGTCTGGACGACGCCTAATTCGACTCGTAGGTTGGCATCCTTCGGCGCGAGTGCGATCGCTTTCTCGTAATCTTGAATGGCAATGTCCCATTGCCCGTTCGCCAGCGCAGAATGTGCCTGTTGATTCAAATTCTCCGCTTCGCTCGCGGGACGCTGCAATGCAAGAGCAGATGAAGAAAGGATGACGCTCATGCCAAGGGCGGCCGTTAAGAATCGGCGATACGAAGCCAGCTTCATGCCGAAAATTATAACATTTGCAATTGACGCGCCCTCGCGGAACACCGCACAAATACTACGAATTTCCGCTTTTTCCCTTGACTCGCATGGTGCCGCCAACTATAAACAGCCCTTGCCCACAATGAATTTCTGCAGCCGCCTCGTCGGCCAAACGTTAGAAGTTTCTTCGCCGATAAGTCCTACAGAGCCGCCAGGAGCTCCACCAAAAATGCGTTCCAAATGCGTACTGTGCATCCTTGCCGCACTCTTTTTCCTCTATCCCGCCTCGGCGCAGACAAAGCGCAAGGTGATCATCGACCAGGACGCGCGCGGGCCCGCCACCACGGACCAACAATCGATCCTCGTCTTCCTGCAATCGCCCGAAGTCGAAGTCCTCGGCATCACGGTGGTGAGCGGCGACATGTGGCGCGACGAAGAAATGGCGCACACACTGCGGATGCTCGAGTTGGTCGGCCGAACCGACGTTCCTGTCGTTCCCGGCGCCGTGTATCCAATCATCAATCGCATGGAGCTGATCGAACGCTGGGAAGGGCTCTACGGCAAAGTCCGCTACCAGGGGGCATGGAACAAACGGCCGATTGGCGACGGCCAGCGTGGCGTTTTTCACGGCCCCTATGAAGTTCCTGACCTGAAAGAAGGCAATCCGACTACGAAGCCCATCGAAGAGGATGCCGCGCACTTCATCATTCGCATGCTTCACAAATATCCGCACGAGATAACGGTGTACGCCGGCGGCCCGCTCACCGATATCGCGCAGGCGATCAGCCTTGATCCCGCCGTGCCCGATCTCGCGCAGGAACTCGTCATCATGGGCGGCTCGATCGCACCGGCCACTCCTTATCCGTGGGCCACCACGAATCGCCGTGAGTTTAATTTCTGGTGGGACCCTGAATCCGTCCACATGACGCTCACCGCCCCGGGCTGGCATAAAATCACGATCACCACGGTCGACATCTCCATCAAGACGCGCATGGACAAAGCCATGATCGCTGAGATCGGCAAATCTCAAAATCCCGCCGCGCAATATATCGCGAAATATGCCGACGAAGAATATCGCTGGGACGAACTTGCCGCCGCTGCATGGCTCGACCCCAGCATCATCACCAAGCAAACGCAGCTTTACATGGACATGGACTACTCGCACGGGCCCGGCTATGGCAACACGCTCGTCTGGATGCCGGGAACGCAACCGGGGCTTGGCGAAAATCTCGTCAACGTGCCGCAGGATTTGGATCTGGCAAAGTTCGACAGAATGTTTATTGACCTGATGTCGCGGCCAACGCCCGGTGCCAAACCGGTCGCCGGTGCAAAATAGCATCCGAGCCGCATGATAACGAGCGCGCACGATCTCAAAGGAGCTTCGTAACGAAATGCACTTCAGGCCCCAGCTTCTAATTGCACTTCTCATTGCCGTGTTTGTCGCATTCACAAGTTCCGCAAACGCCCAGGCAAAACGCAAAGTGATCATTGACCAGGACGCGCGCGGCCCGGCCACCACGGATCAGCAATCAATATTGGTATTCCTGCAATCGCCCGAAGTCGAAACACTCGGCATCACCGTCGTCAGCGGCGACATGTGGCGTGACGAAGAAGTGGCTCACACGCTGCGCATGCTCGAAATCGTCGGCCGCACCGACATTCCCGTCGTGCCCGGCGCCGTCTTTCCCGCTCATCAATCGCGAAGAATTAATACTTCGCTGGGAGCAGCTCTACGGCAAAGTCTCCTACAAAGGCGCGTGGAACAAAAAACCTCTCGGCGACGGAATCCGCGGCGTCTATCACGGCCCCTATGAAGTGCCGCAGATCGTCGAGGGAAATCCGACAACGAAGCCTTCGAGCGAAGACGCCGCACATTTCATCATTCGCATGGTTCATAAATATCCGCATCAGGTGACGATCTACGCGGGAGGCCCGCTCACGAATATCGCGCAGGCCATCAGCATCGATCCCGCAGTTTCAGATCTTGCGCAAGAGCTCGTCGTGATGGGAGGGAGCATCGCTCCCGTCGTTCCGCCCGATTGGTCCACCGAAAATCGGCGCGAATTCAATTTCTGGTGGGATCCCGAAGCTGTCCACATGGTTTACACAGCGCCGTGGCATAAAATCACGGACACTACTGTCGATATCTCCGTAAAAACCTGGCTCAAGAAAGCGATGATTGCGGAAATCGCGAAATCGCCGAATCCCGCCGCCCAATATCTGGCAAAATACGCCGACGAAGAATTCCGCTGGGACGAGCTTGCCGCCGCGGCGTGGCTCGATCCCAGCATCATCACCAAAGAAACCGAACTCTACATGGATATGGACTACTCGCACGGCCCGGGCTACGGCAATACGCTGGTTTGGATGCCAGGCTCCCAGCCCGCACTCGGCGAACAGCTCGTTCACGTGCCGCTTGAACTGAATCTCGAGAAATTCGACAAAATGTTCATCGAGCTTATGACTCGCCCCACTCCTGGCGCCCACGCTCCGGCCCAGTAAACGAGGAAACGTATGGCTAAAAATGTGGACGTCGTTGGAATCGGCAGTTGCACGGTGGACTATTTCGCCATCGTGCCGCGTCTTCTCGGCCGGAAGAAAAAATCAACGCCACGCGCATGGAAATTCATGCCGGCGGCGTTACAGCCAATAATCTCACGCAGGTAGCACGATTGGGCGCCAGCACAGGCTGGCTCGGCCTGATCGGCGACGACGAAAACGGCCGCATCATTCAAAAAGCATTTTCGCAAGATGGCATGGACCTCTCCGGTATCGAAGTCGTGAAAGGCGAAATGTCGTCTCTCGCCTGGATTCCTGTTGACGTCCAAGGCGAGCGCTGCATTTACATGTTCCCCAACGTCACAGGGAAAATTTCCTGCTTTCAGGTGGACAACCGCTTCGCACCGCACATCAAATCTGCCAAGCACTTCCACACGGAAGCGTCGCAGCTTCCGATCGTTCCCGTGAAGCAGGCGATGAAAATCGCAAAAGATGCGAACGTCCGCGTGATATTCGATCTCGACGTGTCGCCCGGCTTTTTCGCACAGGCGAATCTCGGCACGCAAGAAGAGCTCGTCGCCGCGCTCAAGCTCGTTGACGTGCTGAAACCATGCAAAGCCGCCGCGCGCGAACTGACCGGCGAAGGCGATTTCGACAAAATGGCGGGCAAGCTGCTCGACCTCGGCCCCAAACTTGTCGCCGTCACCATGGGTGCCGAGGGATGCTTGATAGCCACACGCGAAAAAACCGTTCACGTGCCAGGGTTCAAAGTGAAGGTGG
>CAWBRH010000043.1:0-7207 GCA_963790945.1 uncultured Acidobacteriota bacterium | reverse complement strand
CTATGTATATGTTGGCTACTCGTTCAGCATATTGCTAGCGCGGAACGCGTGAATTGGCTGCGGCGTCCGCCAATCGAGCCGTGGCTGCCCTCTTTCAGGGATTCGTAAAGTTCGGCGCGCGAGATTTGGATGGCGGGAGCAGAGCCCGAAGAGTATTCCGGTGAGAACGGACACAACGAATGTGAACATCAGAACCATGCCGTCGATTCCGAGCCATTCGGAATGCGGAATTTCGCCGTAGCCTCCTTCCGATGGGAGAGCGAGGCGGAGGAGATGAAGTCCGCCATAGGCGAGGAGGATGCCGAGTGCGCCGCCAATGAGCGCGAGAAGCGCGCTTTCGGTGAGCAACTGGCGGATGATGCGGCCGCGGCCTGCGCCGAGGGTTGCACGGAGGGTGATTTCACGTTCGCGGGCAGCGGCGCGAGCGAGGACGAGATTGGCGACGTTGACGCAGGCAATCAAGAGGACGAGAACCACTGCGCCGAATAATAGGAGGAGGCCGGGCTTGAGGTTGCGCGCCAGGTCTTCGCGAAAAGCGACAACGCGGACGCCATCCTGCTGATCGACGCCTGGATACTGCTGCTTCAGGCGCGCTTTGATGGTTTCCATTTCCGCCTGAGCTTGAGCGAGCGTGACGCCTTTGCGGAGGCGTCCGAAGACAATCACGGAATGGTCTTCGCGGTGCAATTGAGCGCGGTCGAGCGCCATGGGCATCCAGACGTCAAACTGGCGGCTGGTACCGAAGATGGAGAAGCCGCGAGGAAGAACACCGACAACGGTGAACGGTTTCTCGTCGAGCAAAATATTTTTGCCGACGATCGTGGGGTCGCCGCCGAAACGGCGCTGCCATAATCCGTAGGTGATAATCGCGACCTGGTCGTGGCCAAGTTGATCTTCTTCGGGGATGAAGTCGCGGCCGAGGATTGGCGTGACACCCAGCAGGCGAAGGAAATTTGCGGAAGCGCGGACGCCGAAGACCTGCTCGGGTTCACTGGTGCCGGTGAGGTTGTAGAACCAGGTGCGCCAGGCGGAAATCTCTTCGAAGGAGCGGTTCTGGTCGCGCCAGTCGAGAAATTCGGCGGGTGAGGCGACGCCGCGGTCGACGTTGCGGTTGGGATCGGTATCCCAGATGAAAACGATGCGCTGCGCGTCGGGAAATGGAAGGGGCCGCAGCAGGACGGTATTAATCACACTGAATATGGCGGCGTTCGCGCCAATGCCGATGGCGAGCGTGAGGATAGCGACCAGCGAGAAGCCGGGGCTTCGCCGCAACATGCGCCAACCGTATTGCAGGTCCTGCCAAATGGTTCTCATAGAGTCGCCCCTGAGGGATAGTAAGAAGAGCAGCTATAATACTGCTTAACTGCGTCGTGTCCACCTCTCAGGCGTTATTCGTAACGCAATGCAAACATCGGGTCGGCGCGCATGGCGCGTTTGCCGGAACAACATTTTCGTGTTATGCGCCGCAACTAAATCGCGGCCGCCGCTTTCGACTTAGGATTTTTTACGCCGGTCTTGAGCTTGTTCGTCACTTCGCGCAACACGATTGCAGGCAAAACATCTTTGCGAGCTGCAAGATAATCGCGCACGGCGCGCGGATCGCGCTTGGCAAGCTCGCGCAGGGCCCAGGACATCGCTTTCGTAACCATCGGATCGCGGTCGCGCTCGAGGAGCCGGGCAGACTTGCAGCGTGCGATAGGTATCGCCCGCGCCGCCTTGCGATTTGCTGTTGAGCGGAACCGTGCTGACGAGCCCCGCACGCCGCCACCAGCGATCGGCCGAGCGGGCCCATCCGTGAATCAGACTATTGGGAACGCGGCGGTCGCGCCACACAGGGCCGGAGAGGTAAACAGCGAAACAATCCACCGCTCCCCAACTGGCGATGCCGCGGCCGAGCTGTTCGAGTTGCCAGGCATTCAGGTGAGAAAGCGCAGCTGGGTGATGATGAATCAGCTCGTAGGCGATGAAGCGGTAGGCCGTTTGCGGCACGTCGATCAGAAGATTGGCGAGTTCGAGGACTACGTGCGGGGCCGCGTCCTTGAGCCGATGCGTGAATTCGCGGCGGACTTCGCGCAGCTCGGCTGTGGCCGCACCGCCGGCGAGACTCTGAGAGGCGCTCATCGATTTCTTCAGCGAGCGCCGGGACCCCGGCAGGAACCGGTTCTTCGGCAGGCCGGTTGGACTCCTTCATTTTTCGTACCACGTGCCCCTTGCTGCCGTTGCTGCCCTTGCTGATTGATCGCGAAGCCGGAGCCACGCGCCGGTGAGTTTTTCCAAAGCTGACGAGCGCCTGACTGCGTTGAATCAAAGGATCGGCGCCGCGAAAAGACACATCCCCGCAAATCTCGCAAACTTAGACGCGAATGCGGCGACAACGGCGCGTCCGGTTCAACAGCTACTATTTTTCGTACTTCTCCCAAAAAGCAGCGACTCGACGGACTTCCCCGCTGCGAATGTGCGCGGCTCGGTGCGTTTGACGCCGAACGAGAAACTCGACATCGATTCTGTCCAGGAGTTCAATTACGCGGCGCCCGCTTGCGTTTGCCCGTCGACGATCCAGCCATCGGCCAGCTGAATGATACGGTTGCCGTAGGCGGCCCAAGCGTCATTGTGCGTCACCTGAATAATCGTGGTGCCGTCGTCGTTGAGGCGCTTGAGCAGGTCCATGATCATTTTTCCCTGGCTCGAATGGAGGCTGCCGGTGGGCTCATCGGCGAGAATCAGCTTGGGCTTGCCGATCACGGCGCGGGCGACGGCGACGAGCTGCTGCTGTCCGCCGGAAAGTTGATTCGGGTAAAGAGATTTTTTGCCGACGATCTGGAAGCGGTCGAGAATGTCGGCGACCATTCCTTCGCGCTCGGCTTTCTTGATGTCGCGATAGGAAAGGGGCAGATCGAGATTTTCCGCGACGGTGAGATTATCGAGCAGGTGGTATTGCTGGAAGACGAAGCCGATATATTTTTTGTGCAATTCGACGCGGCGGCGATTGTCGAGTTTGTGGACGGGATTTTCGAGAAGGTAATACTCGCCCTTCCAGGCGCCATCCAGCATTCCGACGATGCCCATCAGCGTGGATTTGCCTGCGCCCGACGGGCCCATGATGGTGACGAAGTCGCCCTCGGCAATATCGAGATTGATTCGGCGGAGCACCCACGTCTTCCCCGCGCCGGATTCGTAAACCTTTTCCACATTTGCCAGCTTGATCACGTTGCCTCGCTCTCTTTGAATCCGGTCTCGTGCGCCGCTATTCGACGCTGAGCACGATCAGCGTCGCGTCGTCTTCCCAATTGCCGCCGCAGAATTGCTCGACCGTACTGAATATTTTTTCCTGCGCGATCTGCGAATCGGCATCTTGGCAATCGCGCAGAACTTCGAGCAGACGGGAATCGCCAAACTCAGTGCCCTCGCCGTCGTGGGCTTCCGTCACGCCGTCGGTATACAGCACGATGCGGTCACCGGGCGCGAGTTGGAAACTTCCCGCTTCGAAGGATTGCTGTTTGAAAATGCCCAGCACGCCGCCGCCTACGTCGAGCCGCTCGTGGGTGCCATCGCGATGCAGCACGATCGGGGCGTTGTGACCGGCATTTGCATAAGAGAGCTGGCGAGACGGTCCGTGAAGATGGGCGTAGACAAACGTTATGAAACGGTCCGCAGCGATATTCCGGCACACCAGGCTATTCAGTTTTTCACAGAGCGCGTCGGGCGATAGTGAAGGCGAAGCGAATCCGCGAACGCTGGCCTGAAAATTCGACATCAGCATCGCCGCCGACATTCCTTTGCCCGCGACATCCGCGATGCACAGGCCGACGGAGTCATCGTCAAAGGGCAGAACGTCGTAGTAATCTCCGCCGACGATTCTGGCGGGCTGCCACGCTCCGGAAATCTGATAGCCCGGAATCTGCGGAATTTCTTGCGGCAAAAATCCCTGCTGGATCGCGCGCGCTTCTTCCACCTCTCGCTCGCGGCGCTGCAACTTCTGCGCCGTCTCGTCGAGCGCGTGGCTTTTTTCCAGCGCCTGTTTTTTTGCGAGGCGCTTCTTTTCGCCGGCCTCAATTTGCTTTTTCAGAATTTCCAGCAGGCGCACGTTGGCCCACGGCTTTTCGACGAAGTCGCCTACGCCGCGCTGCATGGCTTCGACTGCAAGCCCCACGCTGGCCCAGCCCGTCATCACGACAATGGGAGGCGTGCTTTCGTTGGCCTGCAACTGCGTCAGAAGATCGAGCCCTTCGCGGCCGGACGTGGTGTCGCGCGCATAGTTCAAATCCATGAGGATGAGGTCGAATTCCTTCTTGGCGAGCGACTCGATCAGGGCGGAAGGCGAGGTGACCGATTCGGTGGAGTATCCGTGGCCTTTCAGGAGGAGCCGCAAGGCCTCAAGCACGTCTGGCTGATCGTCGGCGATGAGAATTCGCGGCAGCCGCGCGTCGGTCCCGTTATTGAGTTCAAGCGCCATCGTAGCCATGGGTCGCGACTCCCGGCCTCAAACTCGAGGTCACATCGAATCGGAGTCTCCCAAATATGGGCAGGTCAGCTTCCAGCAGCCAAGTATTATAAGGCTATACCGTTCATCGAGTTACAGCTAATTTGGAGCCGCGTGGGCACTCATCCTGACCAGTTGCGGGAATGCCTGTCGCGAATTCGGACACCGGGGATTTCCCGACAGTTGCGCCGCTCCACGCGCTAATTGCTATTCATACCTCAACGCCACCATCGGGTCTACGCTCATCGCGCGCCGGGCGGGAACGTAGCACGCGAGCAGGACCACCGCAAGGAGTGTCGCAACTACGATGGCGAAGGAAAGGGGATCCGTAGCCGTCACGCCGAACAACAGGCTCGAGAGAAAACGCGTGAACGCGAATGCCGCGACCAGCCCCAACCCCACGCCAAATAGCGCAAGACGAACTCCCTCTGCGACGACCAGACGCATCATCTCGCCGGGCTGCGCTCCCAGAGCCATGCGAATGCCGATCTCGTGGGTTCGCTGCGCGACGGAGTACGAAATCACGCCATAGAGCCCGATGGCTGTGAGTAGTAGCGCGAGCCCCGCAAAGATTCCCAGCAGCAGGGTGTTGAAACGCGGAATTGCGATCGTGCCGCCGAGATATTCCTCGACCGTCTTGACGTTATAGGTTGGGAGATCGGGATCGATGGAGCGCACAGCTTCCGCCAGCGGGCGAGCCAGAGCATCGGGATTCCCCGCCGAGCGAATGACGACAGTGAGGCGGCCGATGGGAATCTGCGCCTGCGGAACGTAGGACGTGGGCGCCCATTCCGAAGTGAGACTTTTAATTTTCACGTCGGCCACAACGCCGACAATTTCGCGCATGCGCGACGGCTTCTCGTCCACGGAAATGCCCGGCGGATGCGCTTGCCGATCGGGTTTTCGCCGGGGAAAAACTGCCGCGCGAACGATTCATTGACGATGACGACCGGTGTGGTGTCCGGACCATCCTGAGGCGCGAAATCGCGGCCCTTCAACAAGGCAATTTTCATGGTGCGAAAATAATCCGGAGTGACGGAGAAAAGAGTGGAGTGTGGTTCGTCGCTTTCGGCCACCGGGTGACCTTCAATTGTGACGTTCGTTTGCATCTCCGAGCCCGTCATCGGCAGAGGAAAAACTCCCGCCACGGATTCGGCGCCCGGAAGCGCCGCCAGCTTCGGCATCAACTCCCGGGCGAATTGATCCTGCTTCGCGTTGGTATATTTCTGGTCCGGCAAATCGACATCTGCGGCCAGAACATTGTGCGCGTCGAACCCGGGATTCACGTTCTGCAACCGCGTCAGGCTGCGGATCAAAAGGCCCGAACTTACCAGCAGAACGAGCGCTATCGCCATTTCGACAACCACGAGCGAGCTTCTCAAGTGGTGGCGGATGCTTCCCGCGGTTGTACTGAGCGACCCTTCCTTCAGCGCGTCCACCAAGTTCGAGCGCGAGATCTGGAGCGCCGGAGCCAAACCGAAGACGAGCCCGGTGAGCAGCGAAATCCCGGCTGTAAAGGCGAGCACCCAGCCGTCGGTATGAATTTCGGCGGAGCGAGGGAGGTCCTGCGGGCTTAGGCGCGCGAGCAAGCCGCTGCCCCACGCGGCAATCAGCACGCCGAAAGAGCCGGCGAGCCCCGCCAGCAGCATGCTTTCTGTTAAGAGCTGACGCACCACACGCTTTCGGCCCGCGCCGAGGGCCGAGCGAATAGCAATTTCGCGTCCGCGAGTAGTCGCTCGCGCGAGAAGAAGATTCGCCACATTTACGCAAGCGATGAGCAAAACAAGCCCAACCGCCGCCATGAGCGTAAGCAGCGCCGGACGAATCGCCCTTGTAATTTTCTCGCGTTCGAATTCGAGCTGGACTCCGAAGTATTTATCGGTATCGGGATATTGTTTTGACAGGCCGGAGCTGATCACATCCATCGCAGCCTGAGCCTGAGTGATCGAAACCCCTGGCTTCAACCGAGCAATGACTTGGAACCAGTGAGCGCCCCGCTGCTTCGTCATCGGCGGGGTGTTGTCGTCTGTAGACTGATCGGCCGAAAACGTAGTCCACACGGAAACAGGCTTCCGTTGCAGCGGGAATTCGAAGCCGGCGGGCATCACTCCCACAACCGTGTAAGCCCTGTTATTGAGCGTGATGGTGCGGCCGATGATTCCCGGATCGCCGCCAAACTGCTGCTTCCAGAATTCGTGCTCCAGTATCGCGACGTTGTGGCCAGCTTCATCTTCGACCGGCAGGAATGTTCTGCCGAGCTTCGCAGTGACGCCCAGAAGCGCAAAAATATCGGCGGAAACAACTTCGCCTTCCAGGTGAGCCGGGCTTTCGACGCCTGTCAAGGTGAGCTTGTTGTCGTAATAAGCAGCGATTTTTTCGAAGACCTGGTTCTGCGAGCGCCAATCGTCGAAATCGGGATAATCGGCGTTGCCGATTTCCATCCGGTGCGCGAATTGGTGACGCCAATGCTCACGAGCCTGCCCGGATCATGGAACGGAAGGGGACGAAGCAGCTCGGCGTTTACCACCGAGAATATCGCCGTGTTCGCCCCGATTCCCAGAGCCAGCGTCAATACCGCGATCGCAGTGAAACCGGGATTCTTTGTGAGCATGCGCACGCCGTAACGAATATCCTGGAGCAGGGATGCATTTACGCCTCCGGCGCTACTTACTCGTAGCGCAGAGCCACCATCGGGTCCACATTCATTGCGCGCCGCGCGGGGATGTA
>CAWBRH010000042.1:0-18214 GCA_963790945.1 uncultured Acidobacteriota bacterium | reverse complement strand
AGCTAGCAGCAACATTCGACGGCCACCGGCCCGATACGATATCACTGTTCGGCCAACTCTCTGTCGGACCTCCACTCCACGCTTGTTCACCTTCGTTGGTGGTGCGAAGGGGATTTATCAAGACCCAACGCTTTGCGCCCAGTAGTAGCTGGAGCCTCCAACCGAACTATTGACTGAAAACCAACGGAGGGCCGCTTATACGCTTCACTTCAAGTTGACCGTCACCTCGACACGGTTGGCAATTTTGACGAGTGGAATGCCGCTATTCATTCCATAATCCTTGCGATCGAAGGCCATCGTCCCTACTACCAACCCGACCTGTTCCTTTGCCGGTAAGAGTAAGATTTTCAACTTCTCGGGCTTGGTAACTCCTAGTATCGTAAAGTCGCCGTCCACTTCGGAAGTGTCGGGACTTGTTTGGACGATATGGGTGGACTTGAACGTTATGTAGGGATCTTCTTTCACATTGAAAAAATCCTTGCTCTTCAACTTGCCATTCTTCATCCCGCTTCCGGTGTCGACGCTGTCCGCTTGAATTTTGATTTCCAAAACACATTGCGATGCGTGGGTGGAGGTGCATGTGAATTTCGAATCCCACTTGTGAAACTCGCCCTTGATTGCGACGGAAGCTTCGACGTCGAATTTAATTGTGCTTTCGACAGGCGTAACCTCGAATCTGGGAACCTGCGCGTGAGTAACTAACAGAAAAGTCGATTAAAGCCAAGACCCAAATCAAATGTACTCGCATATTCGATCTCCTATTCATCCGTCGCCCGTTCCTACGAATGCTCTATTTTACTGGCTCTGCCTCAGAGAACTTCCAGCCACCGCTCGAAGATCTGGACGCGGACGGTACAGCCGCACCATGTAGTTCCAGCCGGACATGATCGGGATGCAGTTCGGTACCTCGCCATCGCAGCCGCCGAATTGGATCGTGACGGAGCCGTCGCCGCTCTTCTTCGCCGTGACGTTGTTGAGCGTGTAGCCATTTAACTTGTTCGGCACGAAAAAGCCCTGGGCGTTGTAGACGCTGATCGACCAGAAGCCGTCGACGGGAACATCCTTTACATGACTTTGTAGATCGTCGTGCCATCATTTTTGCCTGGCGTGATGTTCAGATAGATGGCGTCTTTGTCCGGGTGAGGCCCCACCCGGTCGCAGCCACGATGAGGCGCCTCACGGATCGACGTCCCCCTTGGGGCCGGCTGCGTCGAGCCAATCAGGAAGGGTGGCGCCCAGCAGTACCAACGCATCCTCCACTTGTTTCAGGCTTGCCGGATCCCAATTGGGGACTTCGAATTTGCCCGGACCGCCCGGCTGCTCAACCTTGATCGCATCCTGAAGGGCGTGCACTAGATCAATGTCCTTCGGATCGTTCGGGTCGACGAGGATGCGGACCGCCGCAAAACCGTAACGCGTGCCGATCTTTTCTTTGGCCATGGCGTAGCTGCCCCCGCCGTAGACCACCTCATGCACGTAGTGATCCTCGTCAATCATAATGAGCGTCATGAAGCGGGTTCCCGCGTCGGGCAGCGTGATCGTCACTGGCCCGGCATCAAGATCGAACACCGCTAGCGAATAGAGTGTGTCGCGGTTTCCGCGCTGAACGACCTGGTTGTCGAGCGGGGCTAGATCGCGGTTGTGAGCGAACTCGCCGAGGCCGCCCATTTTCACAATGCCTGCGAAAGTTTTGTCGGTCTCAGCCCGCGTAAAATGTCGGCCGTGACCGGCACGGGCTTGCCCTCCTGCGCGGTCGTCGTAATCGTGACGAACGTGATTGCGATGAGCCATGCGAGCGTTTCATGACCAACGCTCCGTTTGCCGCACTTACTTAGTCTTTTCGATGTCCGGCAACTTCCACGTTCTGTCGAATAGCGCCTTCTGTGGCCCGTACAGGCGGAAAAGAACTTCAAATTTTCCGCCCGGGCTGGTGGGAACCCAGTGGACTCCTTGCTCGCGGGTGGTTTAAGGCCGAAGTAGAGGTCGACGGAGCCGTCCGCGTTCTTTTGAAGCCCGGGAGTTTGTGAGGACCGGCTGGGCCATTGCATGTTGCGTACTAGCGCGTGAGTGTCTCTGTCATAGACGGTTGCCGACCAATACTGCGTCACCGGCGCGTTCGCAGAGACGTTGAGGTGATAGCTACCACTGCCCTCAAGATTGTAGCTATCCTTGTCTTTGAAGGCTATCAGGTAGAACTGACCTGCCCCGAGGTGTTTTGCGCTAAAGAAGCCCATTGTGCAGTCAACCCCGCGGTCATCGACGGGATAGGTGTTGGGGACGTTGAAGAATGTCGCCAAGCCTTCGATGACATCGTGGGAGACGGGCACGTAAAAGTGGCTGCCTTCGTAGTAAGCAGGCGGGAAGTAGGAGTTTTCGTATTCGTTGGCGAGCCAGGCGTGAGCTTCGCCTACGGCTGCTTTGAGCGCGTCCTGTGTCTTCGCGTCGGGGTTAAAGGGCTTGCCCTTCTCAATGCCGATGGACTTGAGCTGGTCGATCATGGCTTTGTCACGGGTGAGCCACGGCTCGGCTTGGACGATGCGGTTGAGCGATTCGAAGTAACGCATGTCCCAGGGGATGGTGGCGTCGTAAACCACGTCGATCGCATCGACGAACTCGGTCGCGGGCGGATGAGCGGCCTGTGATAGAGGGTAGAGCTTGACGCGCTTGCCGTATGCGACGGCTTTGGCGACGTCAGCTTCGCTGCCGCTTTTGAGGATGGAGCGAACAGCGCGTATCCCTGGTAGTTATAGCTCTGCAGGGGGGCGTAGCCGAAGGGGGCTCGCCTTTGTAATCCGGGGGCAGGATGAGGTATTTGCCGCCTCTGCCCTTGTCCGCGCCGGCTGGGCCAACATCCTCTAGCGCCGCCTGCCAGCAATCGTCGATGGAGCCGGTGATGGAGCCGTCGGAATCAGCGGGCGGGATCTCGAGCACGATAGGGCCTACGTCCTTCATGTTGAAGAAGGGCATGAAGTAGATCGAGTCGGGGTTCGGCGTGAGGGTCTGATTCTTCCAGTCGAACAGGCGCGACCAATAAACAATCTTGTTGCTGCCTTCGCCGGCTTTTGCGTCGTGGACCATGGCCTGATACATGCGGTCGAAATTAACCGCTGGCATGCCCCAGATGACAGCTTCGACTGCGCGGCGATGCAGCGTGCGATCGGCGAGGTCAGTTGAGGTGGATGACGACGTTGTTTGAGGCTTAGTTTCTGATTGTTTCTCCTGGCAAGCACACAGGCAAAGAAGCGCGCCGATCACCAGAGCTGAGATTGATTTGCGGGATGTTTTCATTGGTTCGATTCCTCCTGCGGCGAGTGGAGGCTGTTGTTGACGACCTTGATTCAACAGATCGTTTACTTCAACGAAGGTCGCTTGCAAGGAATCACGACCGCGGTTTTTCGAGGACTTCGCGACCCAGCCAATGCTGACCAGGACGGTCTGACCTTGAGAACGAACACGCGCGCCAAATTCAGGCTCGTATCGCACTAAGAATGTGAGACGAGGTTTCGGTATGTAGATGTTGAATTCCGGACCGGCCGCGAACACGCGATCCTTGAAGCCCTGCAAGGCTGGAGGAATATCCGAACCGCTGTCGCCAGTAATCTTGAACTGTGCGTAACCCGCTGCGCCGAGATTCATGATCATGGGAATCGGGCCGCTCACTTTCTTGTAGAAGGTTCTCCCCAAACCCCAACTCACCGTTCCCAGATCACCTACCTGGATATTCGTGCCGCTCTTGTCCGTGTGGAATTCCATCGCGAAGGTGCCTGCTACGTTCCACAGTCTCTTCTGGTCGAGATAGACCGTGCTGCCAATCGTGACTTCGTTGCCCCAGATGCCGAGGCCGGTGTTGTCGTTTCCGCCCTGCGAGAATTTCCCGGTCGGGATGTAAAGGTTGTAGCCGGCGGTGACATCGGCGCGCTTGAAGTGCCAGCCAAGAGTGGCGCCGACGAACATGTCCGTGTAGGCGAAGCCGGTGCTCACATTGAGCGAATTTAACTGGATGCGGTTTTTTATGAATGGAAGGCCAGCGCTCGCTCCGACATTAGCTCCAAAGAGCTTATAGGGGGTACGCTGACGAGAATTATTTCTGCAGCCGAGGTCAGGCTTCCAGGCAAAGTCACGCTATTGCCGTTGTTGTCTTTGATCGTATCGGTGGGATACACCCACGCCAGGCTGCCGAGGTAGAGACCCGGCGGCGCTTGCGTTCCATTGCTCAAACCAAGGAAGCCGGGAATGTCGTCGCCCTTGTATTGAGCGTGGGTACAGAGGGGGCCCAGGAGAATCGCCAACAGCAGACAAACCAAGCTCGGAATCCGCATGGGAAACCCTTTGAAATCGCGATTCTGGATATAACGCTGCGTTGCTAGTTGGTCTGTGAAACGTTGAAGTCAAACCCAAGACTTCCGGCTGGTTCGCGGAGTATAAGAGGGTGAAAGGTTAAAAAGCAATAACCGTCAAACGGCGACCCGGACTGGCCCCGAAACTTCGTTCACCTGCCCCATGCATTTAGACTTCTCGTTTGGTACGGAACCCACGATAACTGTTTGGGAACCTCGCCAACAGCTTTGACAGGATCTCGAAACAGCGAGAAGGTACCTCGAAAGCCCGATTAGCCCTCGGGCCGGTTGCCCCATCCCCCGCAGGGTTTGCGATAGGTGGGATGCCTTCTGACCTTCAATTTCCTTTTTCCATTTTCAGAACTTCCGCCGCCATGCCTAGTTATTCAGCTATGCAGCCGCCCCAAATCGTGCTACCATTTAGAGTTTTTATATGATGACGCAAACGTCACTATCGGCTGCCAGAAGCACTCGACGGGGAGAAAAACTCCCCGCGCCCGCAGCCTCGCACCACGCTGCCTCTGGACGAATTGAAATCCTAATCGCAAATCTGGAATTAGAATTCCACTCAACTCATAGAAAACTCAGCCCTCTAAAAATTTCTAATCGCAAATATTCGCGGGTTTTGCGTTCGCCGTGGCGAATGACGATTTTTCATCTCCCTTCGTACACCGGCACATCAACTTCCCAAAACGGGAATTCCAGTCCGCTTGCGCTGATTTTCCCGCGCAAGCCTTCGACTTCATCTCTGGCCCCGCTTCGAATTTCACGCCGTCGCCTCCCACTAGTCACTCGTCACTAGCCACTGCATTTCTAATACACGGTTCCGCGATTAAAACTCGTGCCAACCTGCACTGTTTCAATCACATGCAAATTTCTAATAGGCGGCAAACCGAGGGTAAGCCAACCATATTCTTTGCCTTCGAACTCTCCGAATTGCTGGTAGAATGCGCCCCCGTGCGAACCCTTCTGCTTGTGATTCTTTTTGTTTCACCCGCCGCGGCACAATCCTGGACCGTGGAGACCACCGGCTGGGATTCGAATCTGCGCGCCGTCGTCGCTACTCACTCGAGCAATCCGCAGCGCCATTCTGCACCGGTGATCTGGGCCTCGGGCTCGAATGGCCGCACACTTCGATCGATGGACGGCGGGCAACACTACATGCGCGGGCTCGTCAATGCTCCCCAGCCGCATTCGCTCGACCTTCGCGGAATCCAGGCCTTCAATGAAAAGCTGGCCTATGTGATGTCCAGCGGCCCGGGAAAAATGTCGCGCATCTATAAGACCCACAACGGCGGCGAAACCTGGAAGCTACAATTTTCCGGCACGGGCCAGCAATTTTTTCTCGACGCGCTCGCCTGCATTTCTGAAACGGAGTGCTTCGCTCTCAGCGATCCCGTCGACGGGAAATTCGTGCTCATCAGCACCACCGATGGCCAAAACTGGAAAGAACTGCCGCGCGACTCGATGCCCGCGGCTCTTCCCGGCGAAGGCGCTTTCGCCGCGAGCAATTCCTGCCTCGCTATTTACGACAAACACGAAATCTACTTCGTCACCGGCGGCAGCGCCGCGCGCATGTTTCATTCGCCCGACCTCGGCCGCACCTGGACGGTGACGGACACGCCCATCTTAAAAGGCAAAGCATCCTGGGGAGCGTTCTCGATCGCTCGATTGGGGAGCATTCTTGTTGTGGTCGGCGGGGATTTCAAGGATGACGCGGACGCAAAACGCAGCGCCGCCTATTCGCTCGACGGCGGCGTTACCTGGACTCTCGCCACACGACCGCCGACCGGATTTCGCTCAGCGGTGGCGTTCCTGAATCGCGATACGCTTCTCAGCGCCGGCACTGGCGGCGAAGACATCAGCACCGACCAAGGCGCGCACTGGACGCGCAACGACGACATCAACCTGAACGCCATCGCCGTCCTCGACGGCGCCGCCTGGGCCGTGGGCCCCAACGCCACCATCGTGCACTGGACGGATCGCCCGCGCTAGTCATTGCCCATTACAAATAATCGCCCATTTACAAAAATTTCGTTCGACTGGTGCATAATGGCGGCCCACACATTCCCAGCCAACCAAGGAGGTCATCACATGGCCACGATCACCACGAAAGATGGAATCGAAATTTACTACAAGGATTGGGGCAAGGGTCAGCCCATCGTGTTCAGCCACGGCTGGCCGCTCTCAGCCGATGACTGGGATAACCAGATGATGTTCTTCGTCGGCCACGGCTATCGCGTCATAGCCCACGACCGGCGCGGACATGGCCGCTCGACACAGACCGCCGACGGCCACGACATGGATCATTACGCCGACGATCTGGCGGCGCTGACCGCGCACTTGACCTGAAGGACGCGATCCACGTCGGTCACTCGACGGGCGGAGGCGAAGTGACTCACTACATCGCGCGCCACGGCGAAAGCCGCGCAGCGAAAGCGGTGATGATCAGCGCGGTGCCGCCGCTGATGCTGAAGACGGCGGCGAATCCAGGCGGGTTGCCGAAAGAAGTGTTCGACAGATTTCAAATGCAGGCTCGCCCCAACCGCGCGCAATTCTATCTCGACTTCGCGGCTGGGCCGTTCTACGGCTACAACCGCCCGGGCGCGAAACCTTCGCAAGCAATGATCTGGAATTGGTGGCGACAGGGAATGATGGGAGGCGCGAAGGCGCACTAGGATGGAGTCGTCGCGTTCTCGCAGACCGACTTCACCGAGGATCTGAAGAAAATCACCGTGCCGGTGTTGGTGATGCATAGCGAGGACGACCAGATCGTGCCCTATGCCGATGCGGGCCGCTCTCGGCAAAGCTGCTGAGGAACAGCACCCTCAAGCCTACAAAGAATTCCCGCACGGCATGCCGACGACCGACGCCGCGACCATCAACGCGGACCTCCTCGCTTACCTGAAAGGCGCAGCGAGCAAAGCAGCCGGCTAACCGCGGTTCGCGCAAAGAAAAAGCGGGGCGCGATGGGCGCTCCGCTTTTTGCTGCAGAGCCGGGAACTTTCCAGGCAAAAATCCGGAAAATCCTCGCCTCTAAAGAGGCGAGCTACATTGAAACCCGGCTAGGGCGTGGCGGAGTTCTGATTGGGATCGTGTTTGGGGAGATTCGGGGTGATTTTCTTTACGATGAATTCCTGGAAAAGGTTGGCGGCGGCGGTGGTGCCGATGCCGATGGCGGTGTTTTCGAAGGTGAGGGCGGCGCCGCGGTCGTGCGGCGGGTAGTAGGAATTGGAGATGCCGGCAGCGATCAGGCTGCCGAGAATGGCGGAGTAGGCGGGCTGCCAGCGGCCGTTGTCGCCCTTGCAGATCACAGCCATCGAGATGGCGTAAAGAGCGCGGGAAGTTTTGCTGCCGGTACCTTTATAGAAGTAACGCGGATCCTGTTTCAGGAGCGAGGGCAGAACCGCGCCGCCGATGAAGGTGCCAGTGACGAGGTCCGCGTAACCAGCGCCGTAACGCTTAGCGTAGCCTTCTGCACCCTGTCCGTATCCGCCGAATGTGTTTTGCGATTGCTGGATGCCGGCGACCGCGCCGACCAGAACAAACGTGACGGGATCGATGGTGGTCTTCCAGGCCAGCTCGAATTTTTGTTTGGGGCGGAGCGCGACGGCGTTGGGATCGTAGGTGACATAGAAATTCGGGATGACGCCGAGGACGCGCTGCTTCTCTTGTTCTTGAATCTGCACTTCCGCTTCCTCTTCCGTGGGAGCTGCCACGTGCACTTCGGTGACGGCGGTGGCGAGAGGCAGCTGGATCATCGGGACAACGTCTACTTCACCTGCGCGCAGCATGCCGGAAAATGTTTGCGTGGTGAAACCCGGCGACGAAACTGTGAGCTGAAACGGGCCGGGAGGAATGTCGGCGAAAGTGAATTGGCCGTTGCTGTCCGCGACGGCTTCCTGCGTCGCGGGCTGGTCGTCGAGCTTGAGCGTCACGTGCGCGCCGACGATGGCAGCACCGCTTTTATCCGCGATCTGGCCGCTGATGGTGCCATTCGTGACTGGGTCGACCTGCTGCGTAGCAGGCTGAGATTGCGACTGCGCGAACGCGAAAGGAGGAAAAATGCAAAGTGAGAGGCAGAAGCAGAAAAACGTCAGAGAGTAGAGCTGCGAAAATTGGCCGCGGCGGCGACAGGGAGTTTTTGCGCGCAAGCCTGAGCTCGTTGTGCTCACCATTCCGATTTTATCGCCTTTGGTCTCTGATCCAGCAAGGTTTGACTGCGAGAAGGTGTTTCAGGTTGCACGGGTGTGGCGCGAAGTGCCTTTGACTACAATATTTTGGAGAGTTCGAGAGCGGAGTTAGACTCCCCGGAATTTTGTGATGCGACTCATCAAAAAAAATCATATCTCCATCGTTCTGTAATTGAAATGTAACAACCTTCAGCCAGTCTCTCGCGCAGCGTTAGCAACAGCCCTGCCCATTCACTAAAACAATGGAGGAAATACATGGCACGTGTGTCCGTACGAAGGACGTGGCGAGAGCGCGCAGTTGCAGGCATGCTCTTTGTCACGCTTACGCCGTTCGCAGCCGGTCCAGTTTCCGCTCAAGAGCCCGGGAAGAACGACGGCAAAAATGATCATCAGCAGACCGAAACGCCCATCAAGCACGTGATCGTACTGATCGGAGAGAATCGCACCTTCGATCATTTGTTCGCCACCTACGTTCCGCAGAGCAGAGATTCGGTGAAGAACCTGCTTTCCGAAGGGATCATCAAAGCGGACGGCACGCCGGGAAAGAACTTCAAGCAGGCGGCGCAGTTCCAGGCCATCGCGCCGTTCAAGACGAAGTATTACACCAGCCTCGACAGCGACGACAAGGCGCCTTACAGCACGCTGCCCGAGCCGACTCTAAACTTCTCGCCAAGCCCTGCGACGGGCGAGCCGCCTCCGTTTCCAGCCGCAGACCTCCCTTTCCTGGGACTCATCGAGCCGTCGCTCGAAAGCACCGATCTCGTCCTGCTGACAACTGGGGCGTCCGGCGCGGCACAAACAGCTGAGCTTCCCGATTTCGATTCGCGCATACAGAACTTCAGCCATCTGCCGAACGGGCCGTTTCCGCTGAAAGGCGCGAATCTTCCGTACGATTCCTACACCGGGGACACCACGCACCGGTTGTACGAAATGTGGCAACAGTCGGATTGCAATATCCGCAACGCAACCTTGCAGAATCCGTCGGGTTGCTTGAGTGATCTCTATCCTTTCGTGATCACGAGCTACACCAGCGAGCCGGATCCATTCAGTTTTCCCATTGCCAACGAAGTGGATGACAACGGCGGCGGGAATTCGATGGCGTTCTACAACATGCAGGCGGGAGACGTGCCGATTCTGAAGAGCCTCGCCGACCAGTACTCGATGAGCGACAACTATCATCAGGCAGTGATGGGCGGCACTGGCGCCAATCACGTGATGATGGGCACAGGCGACGCCATTTTCTGGAGCGATGGCAAGGGCAATCCGACCGTGCCGCCGTCTCACATTGCCAACCCCGATCCGCTGCCGGGCTCGAACAATCAGTACACCGTAGACATCGGGTTTGACGGGAACTTCACGGAGTGCGGGAACCCGATCGCAACCGGGCGTCGCGGCCGTCACGAGATTATCTGGCCACGCTGTTCTATCACCCCAAGCCGAATTGCCAGCCGAATACCTACTACATGGTGAATAACGACAATCCGGGCTTCCTGCCGGACGGAACGGTGGACACCGCGGGAATCGCGAAGGGCGGCTCGGTGCCTCCGACAAACGTCCGGACCATCGGCGAAGCGCTCAACGACAAGAACATTTCATGGGCTTACTACGGCGGAGCGTACAACGCCGCTGTCGCCCTCCAGCACGATCCCGACGAGCACCGATCCGACTGTGGAGATCGGGAAGGCTTACTGCAACATCTGCAACTTCGAATCCTACGCGAACGCGATCATGGGCGATGACGGCACAGCGCACCGCCCATATCAAGGACGCGACGGACTTCTTCGCGGCAATCGGCAACAGCACGCTGCCCGCCGTATCGTTCGTGAAGCCCGACGGCCTGCTCGACGGACATCCGGCTTCTTCGAAGCTCGATCTCTTCGAAGGCATGGTGAAGAAGACCATCGACGCACTCGAATGCGAACCCGGAGCTATTCGCGAGCACCGCGCTAATCATCACGGTGGACGAAGGCGGCGGATTACTACGATTCCGGTTACATTCAGCCGCTCGATTTCTTTGGCGATGGTCCGCGGATTCCGATGATCATCGTTTCGCCGTTCACCAAGGGCGGGCATATCAGCCACAATTACGCCGATCACGTGTCGATTTTGAAGTTCATCGAGCGCAATTGGAACCTGAAACCATTGACGGCGCGGAGCCGGGACAATTTCCCAAATCCGATTTCGCTGCCGTTTAACCCATACGTGCCGCTGAACAGCCCTGCCATCAGCGATTTGTTCGATATTTTCCAATTCGGACACGGTCAAGATGGGGGCCACTAGAGCAGAAGAGAAAGCGTAGCTTAGTTCGGCGAAGTGAGCCTGTGCGAGACGAATTCTCGCACAGGCTTTTTTATTTCCGGGAGGAAATAAAGTGAGAATGTTAAACTCACGCGTTTTCTCTCGGAGGCGGTAAATGTACCGGTTCGCTTGTATTCGATCTTCCAGCGCGCTGTTTGTTGTGCTTAGTACGGTTTTTATCGTCGCAGGGCCGATACGGGCGCAGTCATCTGCATCAGCCGCGAAAGAACTTACTGTCGAGCGAATCTACAGCGCGCCGAGTTTGAGCGGGCACCTGACGGATGGAATTGAGTGGACGCCGGACAGCAAGCGAATTTCGTACATCGCGCGCAATGGATCGGGGGCGGATGCGCCGGTGGAGCTTTGGACGATGGATGGCACGACTGGCGAGCGCAAGGTGCTGGTGGGAACGGAAACTCTGAAAGCTGTGATGCAGCCTGAAAAGCAACAGACGATTCAGTCGACCGGGCTGGGACGGGTGAGCGCGGAAAGTTATATGTGGGCGCCGGACGGCAAAGCGATTTTGTTCGCGGGTAGCAGCAGGCTCGTATTGCTCGATCTTGCAGACGATGAAACCGAAGACGATTGTGAGCGGCGAACAGGATGTGGAAGATCCGAAATTTTCGCCGGATGGAAAATGGATCAGCTTCGTGCGCGATTCGAATTTGTGGGTAGCCAACCTGGCGAACGGCGAAACGAAAGCGCTGACCAGCGGCGGAAGCGAAGAAATTCTGAAGGGGAAGCTCGACTGGGTGTACCCCGAAGAACTGAGCGCTTCGACTGCGTATTGGTGGTCGCCCGATTCGACGAAGATCGCTTACTACGAGATGGACGAGCGGTCCGGTGACGCGCTATCCGATCATGGACATGAGCTCGGTGACCGGCGCGATGCAGTACACACGATTTCCGCAGGCGGGCGAGGCGAATCCGATCGTGCGCGTGGGCGTGGTGGCGGTGACGGGGGCGAAACGAAATGGATGGATACGGGTTCTAACACGGACGTGTATCTGGCGCGGGTGAACTGGCTGCCCGATGGGCGGCGCATTGCGATTCAGCGGTTGAATCGGGCGCAGGACAAGCTCGATCTGCTTTTTGTGGATGCGGGTTCGGGAGCGTCGCGGACGATTCTGACGGAGTCCGATAAATACTGGGTCAATATCAGCGACGATCTTTATTTTTTCTCGGACGGCAAACGGTTTTTGTGGTCGAGCGAGCGCACCGGGTTTCGCCACTACTACATTTACGATCTAGCTGGTAAACAGGTGGAACAGTTGACGAGCGGCGACTGGGGCATCAACGGCACCGGCGCTTTCGGGCCTGGAACGGCAAGCCATCCGCAGGTGGACGAAGCGCACAACTGCGTCTATTTCATCTCGAATAAAGACAATGTGGTCGAGACGCAGGTGTACCGAGTTTCGCTTCGAGATAAGAGCGTGACGCGGATTACGCGCGAGGCAGGGACGCATCAGCCGATGTTTGCGGCGGATAGCTCTGCGTTCGTTGACGTATTTTCAACGGCGATGACGCCGCCGCGGCAAGACCTGGTGCGGATTGACGGCAAAGGGTTGCCGCGATCGAAGAAAATAATGTTGCCGAGCTTGCTGAATACCATTTTTCGCCGGTGGAGTTTCTGAATGTGGCCGCGAACGACGGAACGAAGCTTTACGCGATGATGATGAAGCCGACAAATTTCGACCCGGCACGAAAATATCCGGTTCTCATTTACGTGTACGGTGGGCCGCAAGCGCAGACGGTGCGCAACGTGTGGGGCGACGTGGAGGGGCTGTGGCTCGATTTGATGGCGCAGAAGGGATTTATTATTTTCGCGCTCGATAATCGCGGCTCCTACAATCGCGGGCATGCTTTTGAGACGCCGGTGTATCACCACCTGGGCAAAGTGGAACTGGAAGATCAGGTGACGGGCGTGAACTACCTGAAGTCGCTGCCGTATGTGGACGGCTCGCGGATCGGGATCTGGGGCTGGAGTTACGGCGGCTTCATGACGCTGGATGCGATGTTCAATGCGGCGGATGTTTTCAAGACGGGCGTGGCGGTGGCGCCTGTGAGCGACTGGCGCCTGTACGACACGATTTACACCGAACGCTACATGGGGCGGCCGCAGGAGAACGAAGAAGGCTACAAGCAGGCATCTCCTGGCTATGATTCGGCAAAGTTAAAGGGCCAGTTGATGCTGGCGCATGGGACGGGTGACGACAACGTGCACTTCGCCAATACGACGGAAGTGCTGAACCAGATGATTGACAACAACCGTTACCCTGCGGCGCTGATGATTTTCCCGGGGCGCGGCCATCCGATCGGAGACGCGCCGGCGCGGATTCAGCTTTTTGAGCGAATTACCGAATTCTTTCTGAAGAATCTTTAGACGATGATAGATTCGGAAACACAGATGCATACAACCTGCCGCGGGTGGAGATATTCCAATATACTCGCGGGTAACACGCCGGTTCGGTATCAGCTGCTGCCGCGCGGGTTCGGAGAACTTTGAGCTTCCGATCGAAATATCACTTCAGTCAGTGTGTCGTCCTGAGTCTCGCGGTGGTGCTGTGGCCTGCGGCACGTGCGAGAGCTCAGAGGGTCCGACGGCGAAGCACGAGCCGGTGCTCGAAGCGGACACGTCGTCGCAGCTTCTCGACACGGGATTTAAGAAACTTTACGAGCTGAATTTCGATGGGGCGCGTGTGGATTTTAAGGAGTATCAAAGAATTCGCCCCGACGATCCGATGGGGAAAGCGGCGGAAGCCGCGAGTTATCTGTATCAACAGTTCGATACGAAAGGCATTTTGTCGTCTGAGTTCTTTTTGAACGACGAGCGGTTTCTGGGCGGCGCGGAAGGAAGTCCATCGCAGAATCGTAATGCACCTTTTGAAGCGGCGGTGCATGAGTCGCGCGAGATGGCGAAGAAACGCGTGAAGGCGAACTCGCACGACGTGCAAGGCTTGCTGGTGCTTACGATCGCTGACGGGATGGAATCGAATTACGACGCGTTCATACAGAAAAAACAGATGCAAGCGCTGAGCTTTATGAAACAGGGCGAGGCGGAAGCAAATGCGGTGCTTTCGGTTGATCCTTCTTCGCAGGATGCGTATGTGGCGCTGGGCATGGCCAATTATGTGATCGGATCATTGCCAAGCTATAAGCGCGCTTTTTTGTGGTTTGGCGGGGTTCATGGCGACAAGGTAAAGGGAATGGAACTGATGTCGACGCCGCCGAGCACGGGCGTTACCTGAGTCCATTTGCAAAGATCATGCTGGCGCTTGCTTATGAGCGGGAGCACCAGCCCGAGAAAGCTCGTTTGCTGCTGAGCGAACTTTCGGTGCAATTCCCTTCGAACCGGATTTTTGCGCGCGAGCTGGTGCTGGTGGATCAGAAGCAGACTTGCTGCAAGCGCTGAACACCTCGTAATTCTTACTGAACTTTTCTGGCTTAACTTCTCTCACGAACTTCTCTTCGAACTTCCGCCAGCTGCTTACCATTTCACGCGCACGCGATAATCGAGCGTTGCCGTTCCGTCCTTCTCGACTGGAATCGAAAAGCCGAGCGTGGTGGCGTCGAGCTTCGTCCATTTGAAATTCGAGTTCTGCACTTCCCAATCGCCGCCGATTGGCTCGCGGACTTCGACGGTGACGGCGCTGTCTTTGTGATTGCGCAGCGTGATCTGATATTCGAGCTCGATGGTGTTGCTCGAGATTTTCTTGTAGTCGGTTTCTTTGCGCTCGCAGACCACGTCGAAAGCGTTGCCGACGTGAATTTTGAGGGTTTCGTCTTTGGGCGTGTGGTCGATGTGGTCTTCGCCGACGAACTGGATGCCGCCTTTCGAATCGGCCTGATAGACGCGAACGGTTCCGGCGGGAAGCGGCATGCCGAGGCTGCTTTTTTCGTCGTTCTTGAAGCGATAGAGAACTTTTACCGGTTGCGAAATTGGATTGCCGATTCCCTGCGAATTGCGGAACCAGTATTGCTGGCCTTCGACGAGGAGATATTTTTCGACGGGCACGTCCGCTGCCGGATAGCAGGCTGATCTGTTTCGATTCGTTATTCTGGATCGAGGTGCGGCGACCGAGCGTGTAGAGGTGATATTCGGAGAAATGCTTCCTGGCCGAATTGCGGCGGCGCGGCAGCGTTTGTTTCCAGCGCCCCCTCATACGCTTTGGCTCTTGCATCGGGGCTCGACACGATTCAGTTGGCCGGCGACGAGTTGGAGTTTGGCGTTGGAGTAGGCGACGCCGCTGTTGTTGACGAGCGTGACCCAGCCATCGAGGTCGGCGCTTTTTTCGTCGCGTCCGACGGTGAGAACGTAGTCGGCGTTCCAATTCATATTGCTCGTGAGGTAGGAAGCTTCGACGCGTTGCGATTCGGCGCCGCGATTTTCGAGCGTCCAGACGAGAGTTGGGCGGCTGTAGAGATTTTCGGGCAGATCGGGGAAGCGATAGGAATCGGCGGGCATGCCCGTGACGATCTCGTTGCCGATTTTCCAGACTGGGCCATTGTTATTGGCAAGGAGCACGGCTTTCGTTTCGACCCAGCGCGTGGAACCGGCGTCTTTCTCAGCGCGCACGAGTGTGACTTCCTTGCCGACATATTTCTGGAGGAGCTTTTGGGGATCGAGGAGATCGAATTCGTAATTTTGCTCGATGACGTTGAGCTTCGCGGGGTCGACGAGCGAACGGAAATGAACCGTGGCGGGATTGATCGAGGCGGCGACGTCTTCGAAATGCAGCGGGAAGATGCCGGAGGGTAAGTGGATCTGACGGACGTCGCGAACGAGGGCGATATTGGAGTTGTAGACGGTGACGGCGAGATCGACCTGGTCTTTTTGCGTGGTGATTGCGGGTTCCGTGCTGGTCAGGTTTTGCGCGCGGCGTCTTCTTTCTGGGCTTGGGGACCTGCGGCTTGCGCGGCAGTTCCGGCAAATGGCAGAACGGCGAGAACCGCAACGGCGAGTCCGGCGAGAATTCTTTTGTTGGAAAGCTGAAGCATGGGCTGTCTCCTTGTGGCGAAACTACTCCTCTGGTTAGAACGGCCGGGATCGAAAGTCTTGCCGATTTATTTCACGGCGTGCCAGCTCTTGCCGGAATCGTCGGTGGACCACTTTCGATCATCATTTGCCGTGACCGTCGCATTGGAAGCGCTTTTTGCTACTACGGCAACCAAATCTTCTGATGTGGGCGATGGGAGTTTTCGCCAGCTCTTGCCGTCTTCGGTGAGGAAGACGACGCCGAGCGGCCGACGAGCCAGCAGATTCGCGGTTCGGGGGCGGATCCCGCGGCGAATTCGGCGGAGGGATTCAGGAGCTGGCCTTGCCAGGTGGCCGCCATCCTCAGAAATTTCGACGAAACCGCCTTTGGCGATGCGGTAGAAAATATCGGAATCGGGCGTGGAAATCACGGTTTCCGTATAACGCTCTTCGGCTTGTTTTGTTTTTGCGAGAGATTCTTCTGCGGTTGAGCTATGGAGATTGCTTCGGGCTGCCAATCCGAAAGCTTGCGATTTGTGTTCTGCAGTTGCAGCTGGCGCCACGCCGGAGATTTCACAGCGTCGGCTGAACTTGTCGCGACTACGATCGACGGAAGTGAAGCGTTCAATTCCGGCGCCGGGCGCAGCGGGCGCGGGCTCGGATGGAAATCTCGGCGTAGCGATCGTACCAACCATCGATGGCCTGACAGCTCCCTTGCTGCCGGGTGCAGGCATTGCGTTGTGAGCCGCACGGGCGGACCTGGAACCGGTTGAGCCACTGCTTCCTGATGCCGCGGAGCCTCCTAGAGACGAAACTTCTTCCGTTTGCTTCCGTCCTGCCATTGGACTGGATTGACCATTTACAGGTGCGCTTGCAGAAGATCGCGAGGGGGAGGGTGCGCTCGCTGGGGGCGGTTGGGTTTTCGGCGCGGTCTTCTCTGGTGTTGCAGCAGGTCGCTGGCTTTCTTTTCGGGTTCGAGCGCGGTCTGGTCTTGCGGCGGCGGAGTTGATTTGGACATCGCGACCTGATTAGGCCCGACGGTTGTTTCGCGCGACGCGAAACGCATGAAAACGAAGGTGCCGAGAACGAGCATCGCGGCCACTGGAATCAACCACCGAAGATCCAACCATCGGGCGTCGGGTGATTTGCGCTCAGGCAACTTGATTTGGGAACGCGCACCGGATGCGGCGGGTTTCGCTTGCGCAGGAATGCGTGCCGCGTCCAAGGCAATTGCTGGGACCGGCCGTGCACCCGCGAGAGCTGGTTCGAGTGCGAGATCGGCAGGATGAAGCTGCTGGCCCGCATTTGCGCGCACTATTGCGGCGAGTTGTTCGCGGCAGCGGGGGCAGGTGGAGAAGTGAAGCTCGTATCCGGCGGCTTCGCCGCTAGAGATTGGTCAAATACGCGGCCAGGAGTTCGGCGTCGGGGCAATCGCCGACAGCCGCGGAATCGCGCCCGAGACTTCGCCGGAGCAGGCCGTCCATTGCGTTTTCGTTGTCCTGCGAAGGCATCGCGCTATTCTCCTTCTTTAGAACGGGCCAGGCCGAAATTCTTGCAAAAATGCAGCGCATCGCTTAGCTGCGGCCATGGTCAATACGCGCCGAAAGCCGCGCGGCAAATCGAATGGCCACTGCTGGCGCGCGTATTCGAAGCACAACTTCAATTGCGCTTCGGTTAACTTTTTTTCTTCGCGGAGCGCGACCTCAACGCAACGCTTTAAGTCCGCGCGTGTCCGCTCGAGTTTGCGCGAGACGGTGGCTTCGTGTTCGCCGAGCAGCTTGCCGATTTGAGCGAGCGTGGATCATCCACGTAGTAATAAGCGAGGCGCAGGCGATCGCGCGGGGCGAGGTCGTGAAGCGCTGCGGTGACGCAGGCTTGCATGATCGCGAGGTAGGCGTCACGTTCCGGGTCGGGCGGCGCGGTTTTTATCTCGGGCAATTCGCGTGCGTCTGAGTCGCCATTGCCGGGGTAGTCGAGTGAATCCGTTTTTTGCGTGCGGCGGATTTCGTCGATATGGCGTTGCGCGAGAATCGCGTCAGCCACGTGGACAATTTGCTGCGGCCGTGGAAATAGTCGAAAAGCGAACGGCGCGAGCCGTCGGATGACTCGCGTAGCCCGTAGAGATCGGCGTAGAGCGAGTCGGCCATCTCTCGCGCTTTCGAATCGTTGCCGCCTGATTTCGAAAGAATCATGCGGGCGGCGCGGTGGAGTTCCGGACGGTAGTGCTCGATGAAATATTCCCAAGCAGCGCTGTCGCCGGCGCTGCAGGCGCACGCGAGCGCGAGGTCGGTTAGATGCAGGCTTTCGAGATATCCGGCTACGATGCGCTCGTCTGGAAGAGAATCCGGGAAACGGCGGCGGCGCTGCGTTCGAGTGCGCGCTGGAATTGTTCACGCGTCAGGTTCCAGCCC
>CAWBRH010000041.1:0-222527 GCA_963790945.1 uncultured Acidobacteriota bacterium | reverse complement strand
CAGTATTTCAAACATCTTTTGAATTCAATACAGTGGCAACTGATGAAAACGCAGGAAATCGTTGGCTCGCTCGTGTTGGAAAAGCTATCGGGGAATCCGACAGACAGAGAGTGGTTGAAGCTCTTGTGACGAGTTCCGTCCAGCAAATGAGGGCCTCAAGCGCTGGCACAACATCTTGGCATCGGAAGAATTATAGTGGAACCGCTCCCCTTCGATGGCGGGATTTTCGAGGAAAGCGGCGGACGAACCATCAAGATCAATTCTCGGCTCCCTGTGCCACATATGTTAGAGATTTACCTTGGCTCATGAACTGGGCCACATGATTCTGGAACGGTCGGTTAAAGGCTCGCCATCTTGCGAGGCCGATGTCGCGCTAGAACGTGCATGTGATTGCATCGCTGCTGAGCTCCTTATGCCAGCGGAAGAAACTAGAAAGGTCGCAAAGAAATCTCGGTAAACAATCTCCAGAGAAGCTCGGACCCATTGCAAAGCACTTTCGAGTTTCATTACAGGCCGCCGCACACAGGCTTTACGATTTGAAGGTTTGGAATTTTCCTACTGGCATGTGGAAGTGTGAATCGATAGCTAGGCAGAAATGGTTTGTGGGTGTGCGACCGTGGGCTACTGACACCCGAGCCTCTCCGCTCTTGATTTGGCACTCGAGTCTAACCGTCCTGTTTGTACAACCGAGTACGTCGTAAACTTTGAGCGTACAGAGATGGTAGCGGTCAAGGCCTATCACATTGGAAAGAATTTCGTAATCGCCGTGGTTGCTACCGCAAAAGATCGAAAACTGGAGTCACTCTGATCCGAGCATCCGTAGCCCAGGCAACGTATGGACTTTGGCATCCGAATCCAGTTCCCTAAACAAATGCACGCACGTGAGTTACTGGCGGGTTAATCCCAAGGCTATTCGCGTGTTGGTCGCCACAAATCAATATGATCTCTATTCTGACCTGAACTCTCAGGCGACGTCATCGTGATGGTGTGCATAGCTCACGGCTCGTTGGGGACTTTCATTCACCGAGATGTTTGGTAAGGAGGTTCCAAGACCCGAAGTCCGTTTGTGTGCTTCCGTCCGGCAATTTGATCCCAGATACAATCTGTACGTTGCCGTTCGGGTCGATGATTGCCACGGGGACTTCAAATCTATATCGAGGTTTCCAGCCTGGATGAACGACTTTCCCTTTCCTCTCCTTGGGCATTTCGGCGGCGAGAGCCGTTCTGGCAAATTCAGGGTCTTCATATCGAAATACGAGTGGGCTTGGGTGCGGCATTTTTCTGAATCCATTGCTGACCACGTTCAACCGTAATTGATGAGCGAAGAATACCGTTGACCCGAGTCACTTCCCACTTCTCTTCAAATACACCTCGCGGCAACTGATCGAGACGGTATAGTGCTGGCGGTTCGGATCGAGTGGATGCCACACAAAGCTTCCAGCCGACCCTCAGGGCCGGTTTCGGTGACATGAATATGCCTTTGTGATTCGCCCGCTAGACCGGGAGGTGGATAAGGAGAATCGTGGATGTTTTACGAGCCATTCGTGTTCTATGTTCTTCCGATCCCTATCGTAAAACGCGATATCGCAGTTGTACGCTGGATTCGGGCCGTAGTGCCTGAGCATCATCAGCCACTCAGCCGAGTCGTTGTCCCCCAAAGGCACGCCGAAAACGAAGAGGAAACTCGGGGTTTGTCTCGGAGTGTCCGCTCCCGCCCGAACACGCTGGTAACCTCAGGAACGATCTTCGGTAGGTGTTGCGTAACGAGCCTCCGCAGTTCGTCCGGCGTGTTGAACGGCGAATACAAGGTGTCTTGCTGCCGCTGCTTTTTGTATTGTTGAAGTGCGTCGATCTGATCGGGATCAGCATCTCTTGGGACGGGGGCACTGGAGAAATAAAGTGCAACGTATCGACCGGTCTTTCGAAATTCCTCAATCTCTTCGATCGTTCCAGTTTGGCGCTTTGCCGGTAGGCGTACCTAAACGATTCCCGAAGATCCCAATCAAAAGATGAGCAGAATCGACAATCTGCTTATTGAGGATGGCTTGCGGGCGATCTCCGGACGCGGATACGAGTGGGTTTCCCACCGGACAGGAAGAAGAATAATGCCTGTTTCTGCATGATGGTTCGCATTCCACTCCTGAATGGCGCCCTCGACGGCATCGCGTTCGGTGGGCACGTCCGACGGCGACGCGATCAGGACGTTCAAAATGGTTGCCTTCACAGGCTCCCTTCGGCAGTATCGCCACTCTTCGCAGTCATCATGTCGTCCATACTTCTCCGTCTGTGCAAAAGATAAGTATAAGGCTCGTCGTCCCACCTGTCTCTTCACAGTAACTTCTACTCACTTCTTCTCATCGTTTCCAACATCGCTTTCTAATTGACACGGTAGGTTGCGGTTCGAGCCCGCACGGGCCTATCATTCTCCTCGACAACCTACGGATCGGGCTTTGGCAGAAGAGCATTTTGTCTCGTGGTTCGCCACCAAGCCCGCCCGGCACTCACAGAAGGTTAGGATGTCGCGCCTCATGGACTCCCTATTCTCTTACAACTCGCCAGTGCTCGTTGTGGGCGTCCGGCGGAATGTGTTCGTCTGAGGAATCGCTGTTCCTGCGAACGTAAGCTCGGCCCGACCTTGAAGAAACTCAAACACCCTTGCAAATCCCAGCCAAATGAAGTATCTCATAAGTTACTTGGCTGTAAAATGGTTTACGGAGCCGGTGATATCCACATCACTTAACCGTGCGGGCCCCTGCATCAGCAACGTACCGTCGAATTAGAGGAGACCTATGGCCAGCACGAAAGCCCGGAAGACGTTCATATCCGGAGTCCTGCTCACTCCAGGCTCCTCTAAGACTGGCATAAACTTACGCTGGCTTCCCTTAAGTTTCTCGTCGTAGAGGTTGCTTTTTCCCGCCTTTGCGAATCGGTAGCAACTTGCTCCCGACCCTCCCCGAATCGACTTTGGCAATGTTCGAATCGGAACCAACAGTAAAATCGAAACTTTGACCGCCAGCGGAACGAGCGTCACAATATCAGCTGTTTCCGCAATTGGTACCGGCTTCAGCGTAAGCGGGATCTCGTTGCCACTAACTCTGAACGTCGGCCAGAGCATTTCGTTTGTTGTCTCGCTCGCTGCGACAGGTGTCGGACCAGCAAACGGCAGCGTCAACATCACCTCGAACAGCTCGACCCCAACCCTAAGCATCTTGGTCTCTGGCACTGTCCTACAAGGAAATGTCGAGCCCGAGCTCGCAGCATCGCTTTTGGCGCCGTCCAACTCGGTTCGCCGCGGTACAAGGGAGACTTTTCCATGAGCACTGGTGGATCCAGCGTCACCATTTTCAGCCGTTGGTGCCGCAGGTACCGAATTCCACGTAACAGGCTTGTCGTTTCCAGCGAAGTTGAAAGCCGGAGAGAGCATCTCGTTCGTACTGTGACGTTCAATCCGTCCTCGATTGGTCCCCTAAGTGACATCATGACTGTTATCTCTGACGGTTCGAACCCCGACATAAAAATCCACCTCTCTGGAACAGGTGTCGACATCAGAGGTTTGCCTGATGCTCGCTGGCGAAAACAAATAACCGATTGCAAACTCATAATTGACAGGGAAAAGCCCCTTAGCTCCTCCCGCAATCCAGATGTATTCGAACCAAAAGCTCACCGTCATAGTGCACACACCAAAACATTCGAACCGGTATTTCTTGATTATCAATCCGGGCAGGCCACGCTCACGCCCGACGTCGCATCGAGCATCGTGCAAGGTTTGTTGCCGTCACTTGGAAAGATCAGCGAGTTTTACGAGTACGACGGAGGGTTGAGCAGGCATGCAACGACAGACCAATGCGCCGCATCCTCGATAACGGATGTAGCCATCCCGGCACCCTTGGTACTGGTTAAGGATATGATGCGGGACGTACTAGGATGCCTCACGCAGCTATCCATAAAGGCAATCGCGATCTACCGAAGTCCGAACCATACGTGAGTCCCGACTCTCTTGTGCGAAGTGTGAGTGGAGCAAACGAGTACCTTACCGATCAAATGAACCTTGATGAGATTGCGGACCATACAGATGTTTCTGAAACCCGAAATAGCGCTGTCGGCCAGAATTTCTGCAATTTCAAATGATCCAAATCTGAAAGCCCGTGGTGCGGACACGCGCGCAATCCTAGAACTCACCGACTTACAAAAGCTTAGTGACGCCGTAGCAAACGACCTTTTGGCATATGAGACAGCGCATCAAAGACCTTGATGACTACGACAACTGGTTTGACAAGTGCACCGCCCTGATAGATTTCGCTAAAGAACGCAAAACAAAGCCGAAAACCTTGATGGCTGTAGCCGGATAACGTCAAGACCAGACGACGACACCGTCTACGGCAAAATGGTGACGAGAGCGGTCGTCTATTCGTTGAACACGCTCAACCTGGTTGCTAACTCTCAGCAAGCCGTCCCGGACCCCTCCAAAAAAAAATTGCTGACAAGCGTCACGATCAACTTTGCTGACACCCGGGCCGCGAAAACCTCCGCATTGCAGGGAAGCAGCAGGAGCGTTCTTTTCGGCACTGCCGATCCGGTCCTTTCCTGTCGTGCCTGTTTTCACCAAGGGCGTGATCACGGACAAAACGATTGGTCAAAATGTCCTACACCCCACCGTGGTGCCGTTCGCGGCGGCGAACTACCGATTGAGCGATGACTTCGGCATGGACCCGCCTGGAAATCCAACGTGTATTGGACAGGCGCCGTGGAATAAATCCAAACACCGTGTCTGCTGACTTTGCGACTGGACTCTCGCTCTCCTGGCGGGCGCTCATGATAAGCGGCCTCGCTCATTTCGGTCATGGTGTCCATCTAACTGAAGGGTTGAAAGTCGGGGAGAATGCTAGGAAGCAAGTTTCAACGGAAACCTGCCGACGCAGACCCTGACCGGGAATACTTCTTTCGCCATCGGGCTAGACGTGTCTCCGTCGCTAACCGGGAGGTGATAGAAAAGGCTCGTCGAGTCCTAAGACGAGACAAGCGTAACCGGGCGGCCGAAAACAAACGTCGCATCTGTCGCAAATCCGAAGAGCGGGCACAGATTTCAGCAAATTTCGTTGGAGGTGGTGAGAAAACTTTTTGTCGTAGTTGCTCTGTTCCTCCGCAAATCGCGCCTCTACACAAGAAGATACGCAATTGCAGAATAGCCAGCGCCCAGGGTTGCGGTGAACTATCAGTATAATTCCAGTGCCCTGCGCCGATTCAGGAAGTAGAGCCCGGAGTCGATTCATTTCTTTCTGTACCACAATCGTTTGGCCCATTAAGTGAGGTTTGGGACTTTTCAGGTTGAGGCCACAAATTGTGCCGTAGTTTGTGACGTAACCCGCGATCTAGCCCGTGCAACTGCCCACCAGTCACGCTCACTCGATCCTAATACCTCGGCAAAGAAATACAGACAATCTCTTGCAGGCATGCAACTTGCGCTCACTCTTTCCTATCCTTCTTGATATCATCCAATTTCGTTTTCTGAATTTGCAAGCAGGGGGTCACCGGTTCGATCCCGGTCACGTCCACCAATTCCCTGAAGGAGGTCGATTTTTCATCCTGCGTTTTTCTATCCGCGGTGAATTTTTGCTAGCCAAGGGCGCCATACTATTTGCGATTGTGGGCTGGCTGGTTTCGGTTGGATTGCACGTCCAGGCTTCGGGGCTTCCGACTGGGTCGCAGTGTGAGACAAAAGGTACCCGCGAGCTCACGATTTCGTGCAAGTACTCGGTGGCCGCCGCGACCCAGCAGGAGAGCGCCACGCCTCGCATTGCGCTAAATCGCGCTGTGATTTCATTCGAGCCTTGGGACGAAAGCCACATGCATGTGGAGCTGACGTTCACCAATGACTCGGACAAAATGATTAGCGAAAAGAGGACAATATATCAGCATTCGACGACGCGAAGGGCGATAACCACATGCGCAGGCCCCTGCCACATGTGGATTTCACGAAGCTTGAGCCCGGCAAGCCTATGACGTTCGAGGAAACGCTTCTGGCACCTGCGTTTGGACCCGGGACTTATTCGATTTCCCTTTGGATTCCGTCGAATGATGCCGCGCTAAAATTCGACCGCGCGCATAACTTTTTGCTCAGCAACGAGGGCGTTCCCGAGAGCGACTCGGGGCTGAACCGGATCGCGAAATTCACCGCAACACCGGCGCCCCAAAGGAAGTCTTCCAAGTCCCCCGACTAGTACGCTAGCGCCGAGGGTTGATCCCGTTTCGACGCAGTTGGTCGAGTATTTGCGCATGCTTCTGCGCCCTCTCCCGGTAAACGGCCGCCATCAGTTGCCACTCTTCCTTGGTACCCAGGCCGTGGTTTGCCGCTATGTGTTCGCAAGTAAGCGCTGCTTGCTCCCACCAGCTCGCATTTTGTTCGAGGAGTTCAAAAACGGGGTCAGTTGAAGAGTCCATGCGTTTCTCCCAAGTTGAGCTTACGGTCGACTGGTTGTTCCGGACTGTTTCCCTTGGCGTTGCCGCTGCTGAATCCATATCCTCTCCCTGCTGCCTTGAGTAACTCACCCTGGCCGATGCACAATTTGCGGCTTCTTATTCAAACCTTACGTGAGCGCAAGGCCAGAGCTTCAGCCTCGCCCCCTGTCGCCTTCGCCGCCACGCCGCGTTCCGCTGAATCCGTCTCGGGCCGGCCACTCTGCTTGGCAAGTATCTTCTCGACGATCGCTTTCGGAACTTGCTCGAAATGTGTCCCAGCTGATTTCATGGTCGAAACTCCTTAACCGAGATCAAAGTAACAGGCGAATTTCGATACGGGGAAACTCTTTAAAGAATCCTCGCTGAGAACAATGCGTTGTTTTGCGCTACCGGCTCGTCGTATAGCGCGAGTGATAGCCGCCTTTGCTTTATGTCGGGAATCCTACGCTGCGCGAGGTTAACGTCTCCTTACCGTAACCATAGCCCGTCGTTTACAAAGTCCCCATTGACACGGCAAGATCCGATCGCATACGATAGTGGCTCGTTAGGGATACGTTAGGAGGCGCGTTATGAGTACGACTCGAACGCCTGCCCACTTCAGGACCGTGGCGCAATTGGACGTTCCTCATTCGCGGAACGGAAAACATAAGAAGATCGTGACCATGATTCTGCGCGACCTCGATCAACTGAAGGACGGAGCCGCCATTCGAGTGCCCCTTTCAGAACTGGGGGACTCAAAAGAGAACGTGCGCTCAGCGTTGAACCGGGCGACGCGAAAGACCGGGCGGAACGTGGCAACCGCCACGGATGACGATTTCCTCTATATCTGGAACGTGACAAAGGATTAAGGCCTTAAGTCACTGAGGTTCCGTACCCCGCTGCGTCCGCCAGAAGCCGGCAAGATATGCCCTATAGCTGTTCCTGCCTTTGTAGGACTAACTAGTTCAGAATTCCCGCATGCGTTCACTAGGGTAAGTAAGCGTCTTGCCATACACATTTGCACCGATTGTTGCTTTGGCGGTCCGGACTTAACTTCTGGAGCGCCGGACCTGCGTTGACTTCCCATGCGCTGGGTGGGTCAAGCCTTCTAGTCCTCCGCTTTCGGATTTTCGCCGACACTTAAATCGGGCCACTGACCGGCTGTACAGGAGGTGTCATATGAATCTCCCCTGGGACGTATTGGTCGCTTCTTCTGACTTAGAAGGACGAAGGGCGTTGTCAAATATTCTGGCGAAACTCGGTGTGGACCCGCTGACAGCCTCGAGCATTCGTGAATGCAAAGAAATCACGGCCACGGAAAGGGTGGGGCTGATTTTCTGTGACCGGCTTCTCGCGGATGGGAATTGTTACGATCTATTGCACGCGTCCCGAGGCGGACAAATGAAAGCGAGAATCGTGGTGACGTCTTCCACGGCAGATTGGGACGAATTCCTAGAAGTGATGCGGCTAGGGGCATTCGACGTGATCGCCAATCCGTGTCGCTCGACTGACGTGGAGTGGATGATCATTCAGGCACTGCGCTATGAACGAACCGAAGCAAGATTAGCGCTCAAAACGCAAGTGGCCACGGCCTGACTCAGGGAGTGAGAGATCTGAAGCGGCGGGACTTCCTTGGCAGTGCGGCAGTTTCCTTATTCGCAATGTCTCGGCTGGCTGCGAATCTTCAAAAGGATAAAGGTACCAACGTGAGCGGGTCGATGCCCTATCGTTCCCTGGGTAGCACCGGCGAAAAAGTATCGTGTATCGGACTTGGTGGATATCATTTGGGCCAATCCCATCTTGAGGAAGCCGATGCAATCAAGCTGTTCCACGCCGCGGTCGATCGAGGCATCAATTTCTCCGACAATTCGTGGGACTACAATCAAGGTGAGAGCGAGCGGCGCGTGGGAAAAGCCCTGAAGGGCTATCGCGATCGTGTCTTCGTGATGACAAAGTTCGATGGGCGCACGAAAGGGTCGGCCCTTCAACAAGCTCGATGAATCATTGCAGCGGCTGCAAGTGGATCACGTTGACCTCTGGCAATTTCACGAAAACATCAGGCTGGAAGATCCGGATCGTTTTTTTGCGGAAGGTGGGGCCGCCGAAGCTACTCTGGAAGCAAAGCAGGCCGGCAAAATCCGTTACGTGGGATTTACCGGCCACAAAGACCCCAGCGTTCACCTCCGCATGCTGGAAATGGCCGACAAGCACAATTTTCGCTTCGACACGGTGCAGATGCCTCTCAACGTAATGGACGCCCACTTCCGGAGTTTCGGCGCCAATGTGGTTCCGGTGTTGGTCTCCAAGAAAATTGCGGTGCTCGGAATGAAATCGATGGGAGACAAGAATATCCTGAAGAGCAAAACGGTGACCCCTCTCGAATGCCTCCAATATGCCCTGAGCTTGCCTACTTCCGTGGTTATCACCGGTATCGACAGCATGCCCATTCTCGATCAGGCCGTCGAAGCCGCCAACACCTACGACAAGCTCACGAAAGCCGACATCGCCGCAATTCTGAAGAAGACCGCACCCGTCGCGATGGACGGAAAGTACGAACCGTTCAAGACGACTCCGATGTTCGACTCGACCGCTGCACACCCCGAGTGGCTCGGCTACAACCCGCAGGCTTGAGTCCTACCGCTGCTTCCAGGCTGTGCCTAGATAGATTTGTTGGGAATAAGCCCGCCGGGGCGATCCCGCTTTTTGTTCGTTCAGGCGCGCACAAAGGAGTATGCGTATAGTTTCGGATATCGCAACGCGGCACTGCGTAAATCTTTCCTTTTGCTATAAATATGGCCATGCTTATCTGTTCTCTACCATTCCACAAGTGGCCTGTTTTTATTAACTTGCAGTGATTTCAACATGGAATCGGACGTGCACTGCCATTCGTGGACACAGAGCCGATAAAGATAGGTAGTGGACGACAGGAGTACGACGGATGAACGCCAAGCCCAGCGACGATGCGCAGCAATCCCTTTCCAAGTGGCAAGAACGAATTCAGGCACTAAATAACGTACCTCCTCTTTTTCGCATGGTGTGGGAATCGGCGCCGAGACCAGTAGGCGCCAATGTTGCCTGCCGGATTATGGCGGGGCTTGTGCCCCTCGCGATGTTGCGAGTGACGCAAGCGGTGATCGATGCTCTGTATGGTCTGAAATCCCACGGCATGGCATTGCCGGGTTACTTCTGGTGGTTAATTGCGCTGGAATTTGCCTTGGCGGGCGCGGCGACAGTGTTGGCCCGCGTGATCGACTTCTGCGACAGCGTCATTGCCGATAAGTTCACGCGACATATCGGCACAAGAATCATGGAGCACGCATCGAGTCTCGATCTTACTCGATTCGAAGATCCCGTTTTCTGCGACAAGATGGAACGCGCGCGATTGCAGGCCAATGACCGCGTGCTGACCATTCAGATGGCTGGCCGCCTGATTCAAGAGATAATGACCACCGTCAGCTTGGCGGCCGGTATTCTTTTCTATTCACCCTGGCTGCTGGTCTTCCTTTTTGCTTGCGTCGTACCCGCCTTTCTTGGCCAGACCCACTTTGCCTTCCTTTGCTACTCGCTAACCTATGAGCAGAGCACTAAGCGCCGAAAGATGGAGTACTTGCGCATATTGGGCGGGAGCAAGGAAAGCGCCAAGGAATTGAAGCTCTTCCGACTGGCTCCCTTCCTTGTGGAACGATACAAAAAGATCTCCGACGAACTTCATGGGCAAAACGTCGAACTGGCAAAGCGGAAGCTTCTTTTTGGCTCGATTCTCACCTCGTTGGGCACACTCGGTTACTACGGAACTTACGCCTATGTGGTCTATGGAGCCGTGGTTGGGACGCTTAGCCTGGCGAAGATGATCTTCCTTGCTGGCGCGATTGCCGGTGCCAGCACGAATATTCAGGCGCTCTTCTCGACCTTTTCCGGCATCGCGGACCAAGCCTTGTTCATGACTGACCTGCTCGACTTCTTCGCTGTGAAGCCGAGAATTGCTGCAAGATCTGGGGCCATCCTGGCGCCACGGCCGATTCGGCGCGGAATCGAGCTTCGAAATGTCTCGTTTGCGTACCTGGGAAATCCCAAGCCGGTACTGCGAGGCATCAACCTGATGATCGAGCCGCACGAGCGGATTGCGCTCGTGGGAGAAAACGGCCAGGGAAAAACGACGCTCGCCAAGCTTCTCACTCGACTCTACGATCCGACCGAAGGCGAAATTCTCCTCGATGGCGTCGATCTTCGCGATTATGACCTGGACTCTCTGTGGAACGAGATCGGAGCTATCTTTCAGGATTTCATGCGCTATGACATGACGGCGTCCGAAAACATCGGCATGGGACGCATTGAAGCCGCGAGCAATATCTTCCAGATTCGCGCCGCCGCCATGAAGAGCTATGCGGAAAACCTTATCCGAAAACTGCCGAAGGGCTACGACCAACTCCTTGGTTGCCGCTTCGAGGGTGGCATGGAGCTCTCTGGCGGTGAGTGGCAAAAAATAGCGATTGCTCGCGCGCATTTGCGCGATGCGCAGATATTAATTCTGGACGAGCCGACGGCCGCACTCGACGCGCGTTCCGAAAGCGAAGTGTTTCAGCATTTCACTGAGTTGGCGCAAGGTAAAATGACATTCCTGATCTCTCACCGCTTCTCTACTGTTCGTATGGCAGATCGCATTCTCGTTCTGGAAAACGGCAGGATTGTTGAGCAAGGACCCCACGACCGGCTCGTCAAGAGTGGCGGGCGGTATGCAGAGATGTTTGAACTTCAAGCTGCTGGCTATCGCTGAGAGCGATCCGAACTAAAATGGCGACCACATATCACACTCCGTCCGATCTTCGGCTGATCATTCCGGAGCCGAACGCTCCGTCAAATGGCGCGGAAACTGATGCTGCGGCAATTCGTCTCAGGCCGACCGCTGTAGAGCCAAGCCCTGCTTCCCAAGGGCGCGTCGAAATTGATATGTCGGGCTGGAAGCTCGTGGATCGCCGAGATTCACGCGTTTCGCTGGAAGCAAAGAGGAAGGCGATCGCCGCTCGCATCGATGCGGCTGCCGGCATGCTCAAGAGAGTCACGTCAACAGGGGTCTGCCTCACCGGAGACGCGAGAACACTGTCAGGAGCGCTCTCCGATATACAGTTGGCCCTTCTGGAATCCAAGGCTGCCATCCAGGTGGCGCCGAGACTTCCGCACGTGGAACGCCCCGGCGCAAAACCGGCTATTCCGCGCTCTTACGCGCTCGCAGCGAGCTTCCTCCAGGCCAGCCAATATGCTTTCGACGAGAGCAGCTTTGCGGAATTTGCCATTGAAGTCCAACGGTCAGTCGCGCTCGAGATGTTCGAAGTATGGAATTTGAGAGCGTTTCTGGAACTCGCGATTCTCGAGCAGCTTTCAAATGCCCTGCCACGCATTTCGCTCGATAAGCAGGGCGAACGGTCTGACCCGGATGGCGTGAACGAGCAGCACAAAAATGCGCCGTCTCCGTTCGCGTCGCTTGTGCTTTCGCTTCAAGAAGTTTCCGAATTGAATTGGAAGCTGTTCTTTGAAGCGATCTCGCACACTGAGCAGATTCTCCGCTCGGATCCCCAAGGCGCGTACGAGCGGATGGATTTCGAAACACGTGAGGCTTATCGCGAGGCCGTGACGGAATTCGCCAAGCGCTCTCAGTCCACCGAGCCGGAAGTTGCAAGTAAAGCAATCGGGTTAGCTCAGGCCGCGTCGAAAGAACAACTTCGCAATAACGGCGTCAGCGATCGAAGAACTCACGTCGGTTACTACCTGGTGGATAAGGGTCGAATCGCATTTAAGAGCTTAATCGGATACCGGTCGCCCTTAAACACGCGCATTCGAGAGACCGTGCTGAGGTCGCCTGATTACTTCTATTTGATTGGAATTGAAGTGATCACGTTAGGTGCCATTGTCGCCCTGCTGGCTTTGACGCACGCGAGCGCTCCTGGCGTTCTGGCTATTGCGCTACTTCTTGTGCCGGCGGTGGAATGCGCGGTGGCAACAATGAATCTACTCGCAGCTGCGCTATTTAAGCCGAAGCGCCTTCCGAGACTCGATTTTTCGAGAGGAATACCAAAGGAGTGCGCGACCGTTGTAGCTGTTCCCACTTTGATCTCGAGCGAGGAACAAGTCCGCCATGCGGTGCGCGGGCTGGAAATCCGATTTTTGGCGAATCGCGACGCGAACCTCCATTTCGCCTTGCTCACGGATGCGCCCGACTCCACCCAAGAGTTCGACGAAAAGGACGCGGGACTGGACGCGTTGTGTTCCGAGCTCATCGAAAAGCTGAATCGAAAATACGCCCACGAGCACAAGGGAAGCTTTTCGCTTTTTCACCGTCATCGAACTTATAACGCCGGTGAAGGCGTATGGATGGGATGGGAACGGAAACGCGGCAAGCTGCTGGAGTTCAACCGTTTCCTGCTGAACCAAGATGACGCGTTTCCCGTAAAAGCCGGAAATTGGGCAGCGCTCAAGAACATCGGTTACGTCATCACTCTCGATCTCGATACTCAGCTGCCTCGGGACGCGGCGCGCCGGCTGGTCTCGACGTTGGCGCATCCGCTGAATCAAGCTGTTGTCGACGCAGCCACCAACACTGTCGCCGACGGCTACGGCATCTTGCAACCGCGCGTGGACATAAGCGTCCGCTCAGCGAGGCGCTCACGTTTCGCTTCGTTCCTTTCGGGCGATACCGGCTACGACATGTACACACGGGCCGTGTCGGATGTGTATCAAGATTTGTTTGGCGCGGGGATTTTTACCGGCAAAGGAATCTACGAAGTCCGGACCTTCCAGAAGGTGCTCGAGCACCGCTTCCCGAACAACGCCATTCTCAGCCACGATCTGATTGAAGGCGAGTACGCCCGCACCGGCCTGGTGTCTGATATCGAGGTCGTGGACGACTATCCTTCGCACTTGAGCGCTTTCACCCGCAGAAAGCATCGCTGGATGCGCGGCGACTGGCAAATTGTTTTTGCGCTGCTGCCGTTTGTCCGGAACTACTTCGGGCGAAATTGTGCGCAACCCGCTGAGCCACGTATCTCGATGGAAAATCATCGACAACCTCCGTCGCAGCCTCACCGATTTTGCGATTTTCCTGCTGCTTCTAAGTGGTTGGTTTGCGGCGCCGCCGGCAAGCATCTGTTGCACGCTGGCTGCCCTCGGAATATTGGCATTCCCGACCTACTTTCAGTTCGTATTTTCGATCGTGACGGGCTGGAAGGCGCTTTCACCAAAACGTTCTGGATCAATCTCTGTTCAGATTTTGTTGGTGCGCACACGACGATCCTGTTCAGGATTGTTTTCCTGTGTCATCAGAGCCTCGTCGCAGTGGATGCCGTGGTCCGTACCGTGATTCGCATGAAATTTACGCGTCGCAAACTGCTCGAATGGGAAACAGCCAGCGAAGCCGAGCAAGATGAAAACGATGGCAGACATCTCGTCGACGCTTACCTCAAGTGGACTCTTCCCCTGTCGCTGGCCGTCTGCGCGATGATCGCCCTGGTGCAACCGTCGTCATTGCTGGCCGCATTGCCGTTTGTGCTGTTGTGGGGATCGTCCAACTGGATATGCAAGTGGCTGAATAAGCCCCAGCGCGCTGCTGAGAAGACAGCCAGCGACGACGATAATGCGGTCGTTCGGAATGTCGCCCTGCGCACCTGGCGGTTCTTCCGCGAGTTTTGCAATCCGGAGGAGAACTGGCTGATCCCGGACATTGTGCGCGAGAACCCGTCGCTCATAGCTCATCATGTTTCGCCAACGAATCTCGGACTTCTGCTGAATTCCCGCCTGGCGGCACACGATCTTGGCTTTGCGGCGCTGAAAGAGTTCATCCGGGATACGGAACGTACACTCGCGGTCGCGGAGCGGCTGCCGAAATTCCGTGGCCATCTTTATAATTGGTATTCCACGAAAACGCTCAAACCTGTCGCGCCGCTCTTCGTCTCCACGGTAGACAATGGCAATCTCCTTTGCAGCCTCTGGACACTCAAGCAGGGCTGCCTTGATGCCATCAAGCGTCCTTTGTTTCGGCCCAATCTCTGGCAGGGAATTCTCGATAACGTTGATCTTCTGATCGAATTGCTTTCCGCGCAGAAGGACACGGAAGTTCTTTCCGCTGCTCGCACACTGCGGCAGCAAATAGTGGCGCTTGCCGGTCCCGCTATGACGCGGTTCGATCGACTCTCTGCCCTCGAAGTCGATGTAGCTGTCTTTATTCAGGCGGTGTCGAAAAGCCAACCATCGGATGAAGTTGTTTCGTGGGTTCGCGAGCTCTCGTCCCGCGTGTCGAATCTGACGGAGATGGTTTGGGATTTTGCACCCTGGCTGCACGGGAAATTGAAAAGTTCGCTGCCCTCGGACCCCACCGACGAGCGACTCGTGGCGGAATTGAGTTTGAATTCCGCTGCTCGTCGCACATCGCCGGATCGCCGACAGACTCGATGCGACGTCGAGAACCGCACAGGCGTCGCCGGAAGAGGAAACCTCTGCCGCGTTACTTCGTGAGGCGCTGGCAAACTCTTCCCGCATCTGCGAGGAAACCACCGAGCGGCTCGCCATTCTCGCCTCGAGCATCCAGTCGATGATCGACGAGATGCACTTCGGCTTCCTATACAACGACAAGAAAAAAATGCTTTCGATCGGCTACGATGCGGGCGAAGGTCTTCTCAGCAAGTGCCACTACGACCTGCTTCCCTCGGAAGCTCGGGCGGCGGTGTTTGGCGCGATCGCGAAGAGCGACATCCCGCAAGAAAGCTGGTTCGAGCTGCGGCGCATGTATGCCAAGTTCGAGCACGAACCGGTACTTCGGTCCTGGACGGGCACCGCATTCGAATACCTGATGCCCAACCTCTGGTTCAAAATGTATCCGGACACGGTGCTTGATCATGGCGCGAAGGCAGCTATCCGCGCGCAGCAGAAATTCGCCCGGAAGAATACATGTACCGTGGGGAATTTCAGAGTGCTCGTGCAACGAAAATCTTCCAGATGGCCATTATCGCTACCACGCTTTCGGTGTGCCGGGCCTGGCGCTCAACCATGACGGCTCCCCGGACGACCTCGTCATCTCGCCTTATTCCACATTTCTAGGAATGCTCGTCGACCGCGCCCATGCGCTCGAAAATGTTCGCAAAATGAAGCAGTTGGGATGGCTTTCTCGGTACGGGTTTTACGAAGCCGCTGACTTCACTCCGTCGCGTGTAAGCGATGGCAAGGCCACGAAATCGTCTGCAACTGGATGGCGCATCACCAGGGTATGATTCTTGTGGCTGCGGCCAATGTTCTATGCGACTCCTCGATTCAGCGTCGCTTTCACTCCGAACCGTGCGTCGCGGCCACAGAACGAATTCTGCAGGAGAAGCGGCCGCGCGTGATCACAATCGAGAAGGATGCCGACGCGATCCGCGAACAGCTTCGGGTTCCGACGGGCGAATTCGGCGAAGCAATGCAGCACCCGGAATTTCGCGATCTCGTTCCTGGGCTTCCGTGAGCAACGGCAGTTCGCGGTGGCAGTGCCAAGCCTGCGTTTTTCTCTGGCCGTTCTTTTCGCATTTACTCCGCTTGGCTCTTACGCTGGAGCGGCACAACAATCCCCTCAGCCGGCTCTCAACAGCCCGCACTCGAAGAAACAGTTGTCGTCGATCCATCGGCCCCGGCGCATCCATTTCCGCACTATTGGGAGCAAATGTTCGGCTCGGGGCGGGCAATTCTGAGCCTACGCGACTCCTACCGCCGCGACTTGCGCGACGTGAAAGACGCCACCGACTTCAAATATATTCGATTCCACGCCATCTTCCACGACGAAGTCGGCGTATATGGGGAAGATTCGCAGCGGCGCTCCCGTCTACAATTTCTCCTATGTAGATCAAATTTACGACGGATTGCTGCCAGAACGGCGTCCGTCCTTTCGTAGAACTGAGCTTTATGCCTCGCAAGCTAGCCGCGAAGCTGATTTACAATCCTTTCTGGTACCAACCGATCGTTTCGCCGCCCGCCAGCTATGAGAAAGTGGGGTGAACTTGTTTCCCATTTCGCGCAACACCTCATCGAACGCTACGGAATCGACGAAGTCTCGCAATGGTATTTTGAAGTCTGGAACGAGCCGAATATCGATTTCTGGGCCGGCGATCCGAAAGAACAAACATACGACCATCTCTATGATGTGGCTGCCCGAGTCGTTGAAGGCTGTGAATTCTCGTCTGCGAGTCGGCGGCCCGGCAACGGCCAAGCGGCCTGGGTAGACCGCTTCATTCGCCACTGCGTCGAGAATCACGTTCCGGTGGATTTCGTCTCCACACACGTCTATGGAAACGATTCTGCGAAAGACGTCTTTGGCACAGACGAAACGATTCCTCGCACCCAAATGGTCTGTCGCGCGGTCAAAAAGTACACGATCAGGTAAAAGCGTCTCGCTTCCCTCGCTTCCGCTCATCTGGAGTGAATACAACGCGAGCTACAAGAATGAACCCGATGTCACCGATTCGGTTTTCATGGGTCCCTATCTTGCCGACACGATCCGCCAGTGCGACGGGCTCGTCGATGTCCTTTCCTATTGGACGTTTTCAGATGTTTTCGAAGAGCAAGGCGTGGTCAAGCAGCCCTTCTACGGAGGGTACGGCCTGATCGCAGAGGATGGTCTTTCGAAGCCAGCTTTCAATGCGTTCAAGTTGCTGCACCCTGGGCGCTGAGCGGCTCGCGAACGATTCTCAATCAGCACTGGTAACACGGCGAAGTGATGGCGCGGTTGTGATAGCCGTCTGGAATCTTTTCCTGCCCGAGGAAAAGGGCAGCGCAAAGACCAGTACGATAAAGTTCACAGGAAAAGCACCTCGGCGCAAAGCCTTCATCTACCGTCTCGATTCGCAAACGGCTCGCTGCTGCCCGCCTACGAGGCGATGGGCCGCCCCATCTACCCGACGCAGAAACAAATCACGGAACTTCGGCGCGCGGCGGAACTCCCCAAGCCCGAAACCAAAGTTGCAGGGCGGCGAACTCAAACTGACTCTTCCCGCACAGGGTCTCGCTCCTGATCGAATTCACGCTAAGGCTAGCAGCGCACTTATTGCGTTCCGGCGGGCTTCTCGGGCTGATAGCTCTTGAATCCGGCGCGGTCCATCCCTCGCTGCGCCTCCGGATTTTTCATAAATGTTTTCCAGACAAATCCGCTACGCGCGTTTTCCGCCATGAGCATCGTGATTCCCGTGTCGATGCCCACGACGTCTGTGTCATACCAGTTCGTTAACGGATTGAACGCATCCACAAATCCATAACGAGTCCACGCGCGTTGGCCATAGCGATTCTTGATCGTCTGCAACACTCGGATCGTCGCTTGCGGAAGAAAGGGCAGCGATCCTCCCGTGGCGCACGGCACCACACGTGCCATCAATCGGCCCCGTCGCCGGCGGGCCTCCCCAAATCACATACCCTCTTGCCGAATCCGAAGCGGTGATTCCCCACAGATCGTCGCTGTAATCCGGAAATTGCCGCGCCAGGTCGAGGCAAAAACGGCGATGCACGTCCGTGGCCGTAATGGAATTCTGATAGTAGTCCGTGTACTGGTCGCGCTTGTTTCGAAAATCAAACCATGCCTGCGAATACTGGTGAACGAACAACGGCGCGAACGAACCGATATAGCGAATCCCGTCGTACTCAAAAGTGATTCGTTTCCAGGCGGTCCATGTTTCCGCAGGCAAGCGGATAAACGGAAGATCCCAGCCCCAACAAATACATCATCATCATCTCGCTGTAATTGTCCCAGCGGTATTGCAGGAAACCGTTTTCCGGAGTCCAGCCGTGCGGGAGAATTCGGGTGTCCTCTGAAAGCCAGGTCCAATCCACCCGGTTGAATATTTCCAGCGCCAGCTGGCTGATCTCGGAATGCTGGAAATGCGCCGGCACATCAGAATTCCGCAAAGCAGAATGGCCGTATCAACGGATGAAACTTCCGAGTCCCAAAGCCGTTCGCCAGTATTTACATTGGCCCAATGGTAGAAAAATCCTCGGTGACTCGGCAGTTTCTTCCAGAGAAAACGCATCGTGTTCAGTGCACGATTACGCGCATCATTGTGCGACACATAGCCGCGCTGGTCGCCGATGCAGAGCGCCGTTAATCCAAATCCCGTTGAAGCGATACTTCCCAGATCGCTTTTGTCTGGTTTAGTGGCATTGCAACGGTCACGGACGATGCCAGTCTCCGGATTCGCCTGCTCCCAGAAGAAATGGAAGTTCGCATTCTCCATTTCCTCCAGCAATGCTTCGTCCACCTGAAAGAAGGGAGAGGGATTCGTGGGCGCAGCGTGTTGAGGCTCCTGTTTCCCTTTCTTTTGCGTATGTCCGAGGATCGTCGAGCCTGCAAACGGCAGCAAGGCGCACGCGCAAGCCGCTTGTGCCAATAGTTCTCGGCGAGTCAAGCGCTTCCATTTCTCCCGCTCATGACGCATACATAAATTATAGAGGCTCTTGCGATGCCGGTGAAGCGAGTCGTGCTTATCAAACATCAGCCACACCGTCTTGTTATCCGTTTTGCTAAGATTGCGGGAGAATGAGATCCGTCAGCGATTGCGGAAAAATTAGGGTCTGGCTCGTTTCTTTCGCCGCCTTCGCTGTGATGCTCGCTGGAGCGCTTGCCGCGGTCGGGTGGCACTACATCAACAAGCCAATTTCGATTCGAGGCGCAGTGTTCAAGCAGAACGAAGATCCCAAGAAGCAATCGCCTATTATGGATGTTCAGATTGACGCAGACGGGAACGTCGCAAGCGCCCCAGTCAAGTCAGACTTTTCCGGCTACTTTAAACTCACCTTGCGCCCGGATGTGAAGCGCGGCCACCCGATCACAATCCATTTCCGTAATCCGGATTTTCAACCGTTCGATTGGAAAGGCGTTGTTGGCGACAAGGTCTACGTGGTCCGAATGATCCCGCTTCATCACGACGATGCGGAGGAGAAGCCCAATCAGCCGCAGGTCTCATCTCTAATATCTTCGTGCGCTATACCATCGAGACCACCGCGTCCGTGAATATCGGTACCGGTGTGACTACCTTTCAGATTGTGAATACGGCCAACGTTCCCTGCGACCACACCACGCCATGCTCTCCGGACAACAAATGGAGAGCAGCCATCGGCGGGGCTTCGCTGGATGCCGGCCAGGGGAACGTGTTCGAGAATGCGCGGGTTTCCTGCATCGCCGGCCCTTGCCCTTTCACACGAATCGAGTCCGACAATTTTTCTCACGGGGGCCGAGTGATCTCCGTGTCGGTGCGCGGCTGGGCCGATACCACGACTTTCCTGTTTCAAGCGGAAGTGTTCCGCCAGGAAATCAGCGATATCGTTCGCGAGTCGTATCCTGTCATTTTTGGCAGGGCCATGAATTTTTCATCTGCCGGCCGCTGCGCAAGGGCCTACCCTCGAAGCCGAAATCTCTGGAACGAATATTATTTTCCCCCTCGGCCCCTCGCCCACTTTGAGTTGGGCAAACTGTAACGTAAAAATCGGGAAGGATCAGTCGAAGAGCTATCGTTGCGAGCTTAAACAAGGCTACCGGTTTAAGTAGCGGAACGCTTTCGGGCTGCGAAATGGGTTTGTTGTCCGGGCTGTCGAATCAAATCGCCTTGAGCCAATATCACAAGAAAGCGCTCCATCTTTCAATGATGCTCGATCCCGCTTATTCTAGGACGGGTAGGTGAGCACGTCATGAATTCCAAGTTCTGGCGCGTCTGCCCTCTACCATGGCTGCTAGTCGCTGTTTTGCTCTTGGCGATTCCTTCGGGCAGCGCGGTCGAAAGCTTGGCCCGATGCGCAGTCTTCATCGCCAACCACGGAGGCTTTTCAATCCTTGGCCGATCTTCTGCGCTACATTTCTAGCGATTGGGATCGCTTGACGCGCTCGCTCGCAAACTGCGCAACTTATCCGGACAGCAAGGTGGAAGGAGAGCAAACACTCTATCTTCCCTCTGGCGCCACAATCCCCGGCGCCTTGGACGAAATACGAACGAAATGTGCCGTTCAAATCGAGCATCTGCCCACACAGATGCGTGAACCCGTCGCCCCGGAAACCTCCAAAATCGGGAAACAAGGGCTTCTTTACCTCGAACATCCATACGTCGTACCCGGCGGACAATTTAACGAAATGTACGGCTGGGACAGCTATTTCATCATTCGCGGCCTGCTTCGAGATAATCGTCCTGAATTGGCGAAAGGCATGGTCGAGAATTTCTTCTACGAAATTGAGCACTATGGCGGAGTCCTCAACGCGAACCGAACCTACTACCTCGGCCGCTCGCAGCCTCCGTTCCTCACGTCCATGATCCTCGCGGTCTACCAATCGGATCAGGCCACTAGCAAAGCGAACTCCATGGCTGAGGCGAGCCTATCAGTATGCCGTCACCGACTATTCGCAATGGACTCACGCGCCTCATCTCGCCGGCGACACCGGCCTCTCCCGCTATTACGATGAAGGCGAAGGGCCCGTGCCCGAAATCATGGGCGATCCCAGCCGTTACTATCAAGGCGTTGCAGAATATTTCTTGATGCACGAAGGCGAATCGAGTCCTCATCTGGTGCGCGTTGACGAAAAGCATCCGCCCTCTTCGATTCTGGGCCCGATCTTTCCGGTGGGCGGTTGCTATCAGACAAAGCGAACGATGATTGCAAACCGGGAGATCGTGTCGCGCTCGCGCCCGACTATTACAAAGGCGACCGCAGCATGCGCGAATCCGGCTTTGACGTTTCCTTTCGTTTTGGACCTTACGGGGTCGAAACACACCACTACGCCCCCGTATGCTTGAACAGCCTCCTCTACAAAACGGAGCAAGACTTGGCGAAATGAGCCGCCTTCTCGATCAGCCTGAGGTTGCAGCGAAGTGGGAAGAGAAAGCTCGGCAGCGACGGGAAAAAATCGACAAATATCTGTGGAACGCAGAGCGCGGCGAATTCTTCGACTATAATTTCATTAGCTCACGAACAATCTTCCTATGAATATGCGACAACCTTTTATCCCCTTTGGGCCGGACTAGCCTCGAAAGAACACGCAAAGGCCCTTGCGGCAAATCTCTCCCGATTTGAGCAACCCGGTGGGCTCGCCATGAGCCGTTATGAAAGCCAGGCCCAATGGGATTATCCTTATGGCTGGGCCCCCGTCCACCTTCTCGCCCTGGAAGGCCTGCGTCGTTACGGATACGACGCGGATGCCGATCGCATCACGCTTAAATTCTTGACGATGATCCTGGAAAATTTCCGACGCGACCATACCATTCGGGAAAAATATAATGTCGTGACGCGCTCGTCGGAGACTCACATCGGCGTGGGGTACGCTCAGAATGTAAATGGATTTGGCTGGACGAACGGCGTTTTTCTCGTGCTATGGCACGAATCGCCTCCGGAAGTAATCGCTCAGATTCGCAAAGATTGATACAGTTTGCTCCTTAGGAGGATAGGCGTGTTCGACCACTGCTACGCTTCGCAACAGCAGGACGCAACGCTATGACCTCTTCCGCCGCTCCTCAAAACACCGCTTCCGGCGGCTCGGGCAGCCGCACCTTTGTCTACCTTGCTGCTTCCTTTGCTGGGCTGGGTGGCTTGCTCTTCGGATACGACACCGGCGTGATCTCCGGCGCCGAGCTCTTCTTCAAAAACGATTTTATGCTGTCTACTTTTGCGCTCGAAGTGATCGTCAGCGGTGTCCTCGCAGGCGCTGCCGTAGGAGCGCTGGGCGGCGGACGCCTTGCCGACATCTTCGGCCGGCGTCTTCTGCTGATCGCCACCGCCATCATTTTCGCCGCTGGCGCCATAATCTGCGCCGCGGCCACCTCGCCGGCCATGCTGATCGTTGGACGCATCATCGTCGGCCTCGGAATCGGATTATCCTCGGGAACAGTCCCTGTCTACATCTCCGAGGTTTCTCCTGCAGACGCACGCGGCTGGACCGTCTCGCTCTTTCAGTTAGCGATCACGATTGGAATCCTGCTCGCCTATGTTGTCGATTACGCTTTCGCTAAGTCGGAAGCCTGGCGCTGGATGTTCGGCATTTCGCTCGTTCCTGCGGCGATCTTTGCGATCGGAATGTATTTCCTGCCGGAATCTCCGCGCTGGCTCGTGCGTCACGGCGATCCTGTCCGCGCCCGCGCGATATTGGCTCGCATCCGCGCCACATCCAATGTTGACGCTGAACTAAAAGAAATCGAGCAAAGCTTCGCGCAATCCGAGCAACATGGCAATTGGCGTGATCTTCTCAGTCCGAGTCTACGACCAGCTTTGATAGTCGGCATCGGCCTGGCGATTTTCCAACAAGTCACCGGCATCAACACGGTGATTTACTACGCGCCGCTCATCATCCAGTCCGCTGGAGTCTCATCTGCTTCCGGCGCAATTCTGGCCACGGCTGGAATCGGCGCCGTCAACGTCCTGATGACCATCGTATCGATGTGGCTCATCGATCGCATCGGCCGCCGGCCTTTGCTGCTCACAGGTATTGCAGGAATGATTGTGACGCTAGGCGTACTCGGTTGGGCTTTCCACTCAAACGTTCGCTCTGAAGCGCTCTCCTGGCTCGCTGTCATCAGCATGATGGTGTATGTGGCATCCTTCGCGATTAGTCTCGGGCCGATTTTCTGGCTACTGATCGCCGAGATATATCCGCTGCAAGTGCGCAGTTCCTCCGAAGGCCTGGCGGCCACTTTTAACTGGGGTTCGAACCTGCTTGTGAGCCTCACGTTTCTTACGCTCTTGCAGGGAATCGGAGCTCCGAAAACATTTTGGCTCTATGGACTCTGCGCGATTGGTGCTTGGATTTTTTCCTATCAGTCTTGTGCCCGAGACAAAAGGCCGCACTCTAGAGCAGATCGAACAATTCTGGCGTAAGTAAGTCGAACCAACAGCCTATCTGTTTCACGCCAGCACTGATCTGTCCGACAGGCATCCTTCGCCGCCCGCTGATCCCGTCCTGCCGCCCGCGCGCCATACTCTCCCGCTAAACTCCTTTCGCTTCGCGCCGATACAGCAAAAGGGAACACAAATGCATACAACAGCGGTAGCATCCTGCCCTCCCTACCGAGGGCACTCTGATGCCCGACATCCGCGCACTCATTGTCGACGATTCCTCAGTTATGCGAAAAATCGTCGAACGATCTCTTCGCCAGGCCGGAGTCAACCTCACGCAAGTGCTCGAAGCGGGCAACGGCGCCGAAGCTCTCGCCGTATTAGAACAGAGCCAGGTTGACTTGATTCTCTGCGACATCAACATGCCCATCATGGATGGCCTCGAATTCGTGAAACAGCTTGCCGGTGTTCCCAATGCCAAAGGCGTGCCCGTCGTCATGATCACCACGGAGGGCAGCGAATCACACGTCGTTCAAGCTCTTTCCTGCGGCGCGCGCGGATATATTCGCAAGCCTTTTACCGCCGACCAGGTCAAAGAGCACGTTTTGCCAGTCCTGGCGGTCAAAACATGAAATCTGCAAACGACATCCTGGCTGTTTCCAAAGAACACGCCGATTGGATTCCCCTGCTTGAGCTCTCGGCCCGCGAAGTTTTCGAATTGATGCTCGGCTGCCAATTGAAGCAGTCTCGAAGTCGATCCGGAGGCAGGACTCGATATCACTTCCATGGTCGGCCTTGCCGGACAATTGTGCGGGGTCCTGAGCGTTCGCTCCACCAGGGAATCGGCCGCCCTTAATGGCTTTCAAAATGCTCGGCGCGGAAACCGATAAGAACAGCCAGGAAGTAAGAGACGCGTTCGGCGAAATTTGCAACATGGTAGCCGGCAACTTCAAGAACAAGATTTCCGGTTTGGGCGAAGGGTGCATGCTTTCAGTTCCCACCGTGGTGACCGGCAACGACTACAGCCTGCATTCGCTCACTGACGTCGCCACCCCTCGAAGTACGACTCCAATTCGAAGGCAGGCCCCTCGTCATCGCGCTGAGAAGTCAGTTAGTCCTTGCAGCACCAGCTGAAACGAATCCGCTTCGCAATCGTTGCGTCGCGCGAATCGGTTTCAGGCGTGCACAGGCGAGGTGCCAAAAACGGTGGACACCAATTCGAAAATCTCCCCCACCGCATCGTCGAGCTCAAAGGTGAACCGCGCCAGGTCGATTCCCTCCAGCTCGCGGTGCTCCTTCGCGAGAATTTCCCACGCCGGGTCGGAAATCATATCTACCTTCCGCCGCTCATAGTAACCGTAGCCCATCCCTCGCATCCGGCACAGCAGATCGCTCAAGTGCACCAGCGCCACCAATGCTTGCGCACTTTCCGCTTTCTCCGCGTCGTGGTGATGTGCGATCACTTGAATCGTGTCCGGAAACAATTTCCACTGCACCGCGAGCACCGGCTCCACTCGCGCAATGAGAGAATCCCATCGTGGCTTGCTCCGCTTCGTCCAGCGGAATCTGCTCGCGTCGAGCTACCTCCATCGCCTTTATGAATTCCTCGGGGAACACGAGGCAGTTCACCAGGAATCCGATATCGTGCAGCAGGCCCGCCATGTACGCCCGCTCGCCATCCGAATCCGTTAATTTCTCGCTGAATTTCCGGCAAACCATCGCGCATCCCAGCGAGTGCCTCCAGAAAACCACCGGATCCAAAACCCACTTCTTCACCGGGAACGCTTGCCCCATGCAACATGTCAGGAGAATTGACTCCACCCGCCGCAATCCCAGGCTCAGCACCGCTGCTGAGACAGATTTGGGTGGCACGGCGAGGCCGAATAGCGGCGAGTTTGCCACTCGCAGGCACTGAGCAGAAGATCGCATTGTCGTAGGACACCAGCCTCACCACTTCGTCCATTTCCACGGTGTCAGGCGGCGCTTTCAGCAATTCCATCAGCGGCAGCAGGATCGCTGGAATCGCCGGAGTCACCTTCAATCCGCTTGATCCGCTCGAGCATGTTCGGTGCGAGGGTAGTGGTCATAGTTTGCCGCTCTTGAGCGATGGCTTCCAGTACGCGATCGTTCCAGGGAAATGAACCAGGTGAAATGCGTCGTTCAACTTCAGCAGCGATTCTGACGTACCCAGAAAAAAATAGCCGCCAAAATTAAGATTCCCAGAAAAAGTGATCGACTACCTTCGCCTTCGAAGTTCCGTCGAAATAAATCAACACGTTGCAGCAAAAAATCAGATCCATGCCCTTCATGAACAGCATCTTCGCGTCTTCGGATAAATTCAGCCGATTGAAGGTGATTAACTTCTTCACTTCGGGCTTCACCTGCAATTTATTTCCTTCGCCGGCCAAAAATATTTGCGTTTGTAATAATCCGTCGTATTGCGAAGGCCGTAATCGCCATAGATGCCCGCCTTTGACGTTTCCACCGAGCGATCGTTCAGATCGGTCGCAAGGATTTCCACCTTCCATCCCTTCAGCAATCCTTCGCTTTCCTCCATCATCGTCATGGCCAGCGTGTACGGCTCTTCGCCCGTCGAGCATCCAGCGCTCCAGATCCGCAGCCGTTTCATTGACTGCCTCGTCTTGTCTGCCGTAAATTCCGGCAGAATCACCTTTCGAAGCGCGTCAATCTGTGGCATCGACCGGAAAAGGCACGTCTCGCCAATCGTCAATTCGTTCAGCAAGTAACGCAATTCCCCATCGCGGCTCGGATGCGCCGTGAAGTGATCCTAGATATTCCCGCGCGCTTCTCAACTTCAATTCCTTGATTCGCTTCGCGCAGCCATCCACAAGCAGGTACAGTTTTTCGTCGCGTGTTATAAATTCCCGACACCTTGTACACGATGTCCCGGATTTGCCGGTACAGCGGATCGACCGGCTCGGCTAGCCTTGAAAGGTGAACTCGGTGCGCTCGGCGTTTGTGTGGTGATCGTCATTTTACGGGATGCTCCACGGTATAAAGTCGAGTGCCCGCTCCTAACGCTCCGCTGCGGCTCTGAGCCACTCGCCGTGTGATTTCTCCGGCAAGCTCACCCAGGGGAAAACTCCATCTGCCTCTCCCGCCGCCTGCACCAGCCCCGGCATGCCCCACACCACCGACGTTGCTTCATCCTGCACGATCACTTCACCGCCCGCCGCGTGAATTCGTTGCGCGCCCAGCACACCGTCCGAGCCCATTCCCGTCATCACCACGGCCAGCACTCCTCCGCCATACGCTTCCGCCACCGATCGAAACAGCACGTCCACTGCCGGCCGGCACGAGTGCTCCGGAGCATCTTGGTTCAACTTCAATCGCCGCTCATTCGCCATTCTCGAAACCGTCATGTGATAGTTTCCCGGCGCAATCCAGGCTTTCCCCGGCTTCAAGCGCGCCTCCTGCCCGCCCCTCTTCCACGCGAATCTCCGAACTGCTCGCCAGGCGCTCCGCCAGAAATTTTGTGAAAATCGGCGGCATGTGCTGCACCACCACAATCGGCACGGGAAAATCCTTTGGCACGCGAGGAATCACCTGCGCCAACGCGTTTGGTCCGCCAGTAGACGTTCCGATCGCCACCATCTCGATTCGCCTTCCCGGCTTGCGAGGACGTGCCGCCAAACGCGCAGCCGGAGCGATCACCGCTTTCGCTGACGCTGCGCTAGGCCTTGCATTTGTACCCAACTGCGCCGCACAGAGCGCCTTTATCTTCGGAATCAGCTCCGCGCGAATCTGCTCGATCGCCACCGCCGGGCTTCCGGTGTTGCTCGGCTTCGTCGCATAGTCTGACGCTCCCAGCGATAGCGCTTCTAGCGTTGCTGCCGCGCCACGTTCAGTCAGCGTGCTGAACATGATCACCGGAATCTTGTGATTGCGTCTTGCGGATCTCGGCCAGCGTCTCCAGCCCGTTCATCACCGGCATTTCGATGTCCAGCGTGATCAGGTCGGGATGAATCTGCGACATTTTAGCCAGTGCAATGCGTCCGTCACCCGCTGTTCCAACCACTTCGAAGCTCGCTTCCTTCGACAATGTGTCTGACAGCAGTTTTCGAATCACCACCGAATCATCGACAATGAGAATGCGTACCGGCTTCATATTCAATTGTTGTAACGATGTATCAAAATCGTGTTGGACCCAAAGAGGACGTTGCACGGTGTCTTCCTCACCCTGCAATCCGCCACTTATTCAGCAGCACCGGCCCTTCCAATAGCTCGGGAGCAACATTTTTAAAAGCCTGCGCGTGTTTCATATGCGAATGCTTCTCGGCGCATGTCTCGTCCTGCCAGACCGCATAGACGAAAAACAGTTCCGGATCGACTACGGATTGGTGCAAGTCGTAAGTCAAGCATCCGGCCTCATCGCGCGTTGGTTCGAGCATCTGCACCAATAACTCCTGAAGCGCTTTCTCTCGCCCTGGCCTGGCACGCAAACCTGCAACCAGCACGATGTGGAACTCGGTAAGCACCCTGCCGCAATGGTTCTGTTTGGACGCGAACAACCGGCGAAATCCGGTAGTCAATTCCACGCACCATTCCCCTTTGCTTCGGCCACTGCAAGTTCAATCGGCACGCCGTTGGTTAGCTTGAGCGGGAGCCAGCCGCTTGGTGACAGCGCCGTCTTGAGGCGCACGCCTCTGGGCGATGCACACGTCCGCCAGAATCTTTGCTCGACGATGCCACGAATTTTGAAAGGTTCCGGAAAATATGGCCGACTTTGCGCAAGGTTTTCGCCGCCACGCGACTGGATCGGGTTTTTACCGATTTTGGCTCAATGTGGATGGCACCGGCTCTCGCTGCGTCAGCGCCTTGCTCATCGTTGAGCGCTCCCGCGCCGACTGCTACGCAGCCAGACTCCTCGAATGCCCGTTTCCGCCCCGCGTTCCATCCCCTTCAATCTTGAATTGCTCCACGAGCTTCCGCAGCTGCGCCGACGTTTCGACCAGTTGCACCGATGCTTTCTGCGCATCCCCCGCGCCCCTCGATGTGCTCTCCGCTGCCTGCGCCACTCCCGCTATGTTCGACGTGATCTCGCCGCTTCCGTGCGCCGCGTCGCTCACGTTTCGCGCCATCTCGTTCGTCGTTGCGTTCTGCTCTTCCACTGCCGATGCAATCGTGTTCGATATGTCGTTGATCTGCTTGATCACCGTGCTGATCGAGCCGATGGCTTCCACCGCCGCCTGCGTATCTGTCTGGATCGCACCGATTTTTCTACTGATGTCTTCTGTCGCCTTGGCTGTTTCTTTCGCCAGCTCTTTTACTTCATTCGCCACCACCGCAAAACCCTTTCCCGCTTCTCCTGCCCTCGCCGCTTCGATGGTCGCGTTCAGCGCCAGCAGGTTGGTCTGTTGCGCAATCGACGTGATTACTTTGATCACCTGGCCAATCTCCGCGCTCGATTCCCCCAGCTTCGCAATCGTGGTGTTCGTCGTTTCCGCTGTTCTTACGGCTGCGGTAGCCACCTTCGCGGCTTCGGTGGCGTTTTTCGCGATTTCCTTGATGCTCGCTCCCATCTCCTCGGCGCCCGTGGCCACCGTTTGCAGGTTCTGGCTCACTTGCTGCGTCGCATTGGACACCACGTTGGCCTGTGCCGATGTTTCCTGCGAATTCGCCGTGATCTGCTCGCTCACGGAGGAAAATTCCGCGCTCGCCGCGGCCACGTGTTGCGCGTTCTCGGCAATGTCTTGAATCATCTGCTTCAGCTTGCCATTCATCTTGTTCATCGCTTTCGTCAGATCGCCGATCTCGTCGTCGCTCAAGAGTTTCAAATCGTCAAGGGTCAGATCGCCACCCGCAATCGCTTCAGCTTTTACCAGAACGGAATTGGTCGCCCCAGAAATCCGCCGGCTTAGAAAGATGGCCACGAAGATTCCCACAACCAGCGCGATGATCGTCGTCACCGCCATCGTCCAGATCATTGAACTGTTGGCCGCATTCAAACTGCTCTCGCTTTCTTTGAGTAGGCTCTCGAAGGAGTCCGCTAGTTCTCCCAGGCTCTTTGTGCTTGCATCGACCGCCGGAGTCGCAACGTCAGCGTATTCGTTGCCTGCCTTCACAACTGCGTCGGCTACTCCGCTCGACGCCAGGTTCATCGCCGCCTCTTGAGCCTCTCGAGCTTTCGGCAGCGCTTCCTTTAGGCGCGCGAGCCGGTCCCGGTTTTCCTGCACCGTCCAGCGCGGCGAGAGCTCGGTAAGTGCCGCGAGATCTTTCGCGACGTTTTCCCAACCCGTATTGAAAACTTTCAACGCTGCTTCTCTCCTTGCGGGCTGAGCTCCACCAAGAATGAACTGACGGGACTTCGTTGCCGTATAGTTGATATCGCCTTGGGCTTTCCGGCAGTTGATCATTGTGGGAACTCGCACATTGATCAGAAATTCTTCTCTTGTTTGGCTGTCTTTGATCTTCACGTATGTCATCGCCGAACTGACGATCATCAGCGCCAGAATCACACCAAAGCTCAGACCCAATTTCCGCCCTAATGTCAGTCTCATGTCACTCCCTCGTTATGCGTAATTTCGTAGTTTTTTAATCTACGGTAGCGCGATTAGGAATTTGCGTAAGTGCCCTTAAATCAGTGGCATACAAAATTCTAATCTACGGAAAAACAGGGTTTTAGGCTCACGCGAGCTCCGTGGCCGCCTCGCCCATTTGGCACGCCTTTTCCGTGTCCAGCACGTGCAACAAATTGCTCTCGAGCTTGTGCACGCCGAGAATCATTTCGCGCACTTTCCCGCGTAACGTTTCCGGCGGCGGCTCGAATGTCGTTTCCTCCACTTCGATCACATCGCCAATTTCATCCACCAGCAAACTCACCGCGCCGTCTGCGCTTCGCACCACCACATTCATCGGCCGCAGCTCCGGCGTGTGCGCTTCCAGCTCCAATCGCCGCCGCAAATCCACGGCTGTCACAATCTGCCCGCGCAGGTTAATCAGCCCGCCGACCACTTCCGGCGCCAGCGGAACCTGCGTCATCTCGAGCGACCGAATCACTTCCTGCACGCCTTTCAACTCGACCCCGAACAGCAGCTTGTCGAGATAGAAGGTGCAGAATTGAGATCGTTCGGCCATGGCTACTGAATCACCTCGGCATGCTCCGGATGAGGTTCCAGCTCTAGATGCGCGGTCTGCAGAATCGCGGGCACGTCGATCATCTCGGTCACGCGTCCCTGAATCACCGCCGAATACAGCACGCCAGCGCGGCTCGCCGGATATTGCACTTCCGCCGAATCCTCCACGATGTCCACGATTCGCTCAACCACTAAGCCTGCGCGGTGCCCTTCGTGGTTGCAGACCAGCACCTGATACCGCTCCACTTTGGCGGCGCCTTCGAACTCTTTGGTTCGCCTGCGCGTGCGGCGCTCCTGCAATGCATATGCAAGATTGATCAGTGGCAGAATTTGCCCGCGGTATTGGGCGACCCATCGGGTTCCCGTCTTTTCCACCTGCGAGACAGGCAGCTCTTCGAGCCTCGCGAGCGTATCGAGCGGGACAGCCATGTGCGCGTCGTCGGGGCCGGAGAAAAGCAAGTAGGACCGTTTTTGCGCCGCGCTGGCTGCCATTTCTGCTTTGGCGGAGTCTGCATGTTCTTTGATTTCACTCACCACACCGGCCCGCTGCGCAAGCCCGACTACGTCGAGAATGAGCGCCACTTTTCCGTCGCCCATGATGCTGGCGCCTGCGAATGTCTTGATGCTCTTAAGCTGCTTGCGCAATGGCTTTACGACGATTTCTTCCGTGTCGTTGATTGTGTCCACGACGAGCCCGAACTGGCGCCCGTCAGCTTGCAGAACCACGATGTTGATGGCGTCGTCCTGATTCTTCGGCGAATCTGAATTACCGATGCGAAGCTCGCGCCGAAGCGATACGACGGGCAAAAGCCGGCCTCGCAGCCGGTGAACAGGCGCCCCGTGCACGAGTTCGATACCGGTGACGGCTTCGTTGCCTTCGAGCCGCACGAGCTCAAGCAAACTTACCTGCGGGATTGCATAGCGGTCGCCGCCGCAAGTAACAATCAGAGCGGGGATGATCGCAAGGGTGAGCGGAATCTTCACGCGAACTGTAGTGCCCTTTCCCAAAGCGGATTGCAGATCGACGGTGCCGCCAATTTTCTCGACATTGGTCTTCACGACATCCATGCCCACGCCTCGGCCGGAAACGTTGGTGACTTTTTGCGCCGTAGAGAATCCCGGGAGAAAAATCAGGTTGAAGATTTCGCGGTCGGCCATTCGCTGCGCCTGTTCGAGTGTTATCACTCCACGTTCGATGGCTTTTTGACGGATGCGCTCGACGTTCAAGCCGGCTCCATCGTCGCTGATTTCGATGATTACCTGGCCGCCTTCGTGAAACGCTCGGAGGGTCAAGCGACCCGCAGAATCTTTGCCGGCTTTGACGCGGTCTTCGGGAAGCTCGATGCCGTGGTCAACGGAATTGCGAACCAGATGAGTGAGCGGATCCTTGATGGCCTCAATGATCGTCTTGTCGAGCTCGGTTTCCTTCCCTTCCATTTCGATATTCACTTGCTTCCCGCAGCCCAGGGCCACGTCGCGCACCGTGCGCGGAAATTGGCTCCAGATATTGCCAATGGGCTGCATGCGCGTCTTCATCACTTCTTCCTGCAGTTCAGTGGCAATGAGATTCATGCGCTGCGAGACAGTCTGCAGGCCGGCATCGCGAGAGGAATTTGAGACTTGCAGGAGTTGATTGCGGGCAAGCACAAGTTCGCCAACCAGAGTCATCAACTTGTCGAGCAGGTTGACGCCTACTCGAATTGTGTCCGCAGCCGCCGATTCGCGTGTTTTTGATTCGAGCGCTAAAACGGCTGCATTGATGTCTTCAGGTTTCGCCAGATTCAGAGCGACAAGAATGTCACCGAGGCGTCTTCGATCTCCTCGATCTTGTTCCTGCAGTGCCAACGCCAGCGCTTCCGGTTTTATCAGGCCTTTTTCGACGAGCAGGCCTCCTACTTTTCCGCGTGCGGGACGAAACTTTCCAGAACCTGGCATTGATTCGGCAGCCTGCAAAGGAGGTATGGGCTTTTGTTGTGAAGGGTCAAGTGCGTCAATTCTCTTCTCGGCTGACGCCGACTTTGCGGCCGCGGGCGGTTCGGCCAGGACGACGGGTGGGGCGGAAGCTGATCCATTCGTCGCAGATTCCTGCAATCCGGCAAGCTTCTGCAGCAACTCGGGATAGGCATCGTCCCCGTCGTGGCCGGAGGATTCAATTTCCTTCAGCATCTGGCGGACGGCATCCACCATGCTCAGCAGGCCTGTGGTGATTTCAGGGTTCAGCAAGAGCTTGCCGTCTCGGAGGCGGGTGAGAAGATTTTCGCCGACGTGTGCCACCTTCTCGAGCTTGTCGAATCCCAGGAATCCGCAAGTGCCCTTAATCGTGTGGATGGTGCGAAACACGCTGGCCAGCGCGTCTGTATCGCGCGGATTCTTCTCGAGCCCAACGAGCTCGCGGTCGAGGCGGTCGAGGTTCTCGTAGCTTTCCTGCAAGAAGTCTTTAACGATGTCGGAATCGCTCATCGATAGCGTTCCTCGAATGGAAATCGGTGGATCAATCAGGTCGTGCAGCCATGCTTTGCCCAGATGAACTGGCTGCAATGCATGTATCGGCGTATTGGCTCAGATTCTTAGAGAAGCGATAAGGCGCCAGGCGGTTCGACAATAGGAACGGATGAGTTGAAGGGTAGGGTGGAAACGGTGAAATTAGGGTTCTCTTAGGAATGCTTCCGCTCAGCGGTGACGGTCGCGCTTAGAACTGAGTCGTCAAGCGCAGGGCAAAACTGCGCGATGGACCGATGGCGTTTCCCGAAAACAGACCCCCAAAATCAATTACCTGCAGCACGTTCGTAAGGTTTTGGCCGTCGGCCTGAATGCGCATGTTCAGGCGATCTGACTTATAGATATCCGCACCTGCCGAAACGTTCAGGAGGAAAGATGGATAGATTCGGCCACGCGTGAAATTGATGCGGTCGAGTACTTTTTGCCCGTATTGATCGAGGACGGTTTCGGGATCGCCATCGAACTCAAAAGGCAGTCCGGAATCGTATTGAATTCCCGCCGCGAGCCAGAGGCGCGGTTTAACCTGGTAACGGATGCGGCCGCGAACCGTGTTTCGCTGGTCTTGGGAGTTGGGAAAATGCCCACTAAGTTGCGTCGCTTTATCCAGGGCGTCGGGACCTAAGAAAAGGCCGCCCGTAACCGGGAACCAGACGTTGCCCAAGTTGTACGAATAGCTCAAGAATCCGGAAAAGCCTCGCCAGTCAGGAACCGAAAGCTTTGCTTCTGCTCCGTAGATGACGGCTTTGCGAAAGGAAATCGGAAAGCTGATTGTCGTGTTCTGGATCTGATCGTCGTCGGCAAAGTTGTTCACAAGGCGCCTAAAATAGTTGGCGTCGAGCCTGATGTTACCGACGAATGCTTTCGTGAGTCCCGCTTCGTAATAATTGCCTTGCGACGGCTTGACCGGCAAGCGCAGAAAACTGCCCGGATCGATCGATTCCACGTCTGTCGAGCTTGAAAGCAGGAGATTCTCAAATGACGGCGTTTGGAATACGCGGTCATAGGAAAAGTGCAAGACAAGATCAACAGAAGGAAAATAACGAGAAACCGAAAAGCGCGGACCGACCGCCTGACTATTCACTAGAACTTGGTAGTGATCCCAGCGAAGCCCGGCGCTAATCGTCCAATTTCCAAGGCGAATCAGATCCTGCACGAATGCGGATTGCTCGAGGTCCGGGCGGCGGCCAGCGTTGGGCTGAGCAGGAATTGGAAACATGAACGTCGGTGGGGTGTCCGGAGGAAATCGCGTTGGATCGGTGATGATGTAACTGAAATTTTCGTGCAGAAAGGTGTTATCCGACTCAACTCCGGCTTTCCATTCGTGACGTCCGTGATCGACCGTAACGGCACCCTTGAAATAGCCTTCGCGAAACCAATTGTGCTGAAAAACTTCGATCGGAGTGGAGTTCGCGTTGGAGTTGAAATCATTGGAGTTATCACGAACCATTCCGCGAAGATCGGCTACGACGTGCGAAGAGAAAATATGCTGGTACGAGGCGATGCCCATCGTCTCTATGTTGTCTGCCGTCTGGCGCTGGCCGGCTGCTTGCTGCAGCATTTCATTCGGAATGTCATAGCGCGCAATTTCATGGCGGACGATGAAGCTGAGATGATCGCTGGGCGTGAAATTCCGCTCGTAACGCGTGGAAAAATCGCCGAGCGTTCCGGTGTTTGAGAAATTTTGCGGGACTACGGGATTCAGGTAGTGATCCGTCATGCTCCCGCTGGCGCTCACTCCGAGGGCATTCTTGCCCCAGACGTACTGCGCCTGCCCAAAAGCTCCCGCGGAATTGAAACTGCCACCGGAAAGCACAAACTGCCCATGAAGCCCGGGCATGGGATCTTGCAGGGTATTGACTTCGATCACTCCTCCCATTTTTCGCCCATATTCCGCGGGAATTCCTGACGTATAGATACTCATCGATTGCACGTCATCCGCTTCAATTTCCGGGCCGAAGCTGGGCGAGCGATTGTCCGTGAGCGGAATGCCGTCCACGACGAACTGTGTCTGATATTCCGAGCCGCGAGGATGCAGCACGGCATTGCCTTCATACAGCCAGCCAGGCTGCGCGTTTACCAAATCTTGCAGCGAGCGTCCTGGGACAGAGCTGACTCGGTTTTGGATCAGATCGGTTCCAACCTCGCTCACAGATCGAGGCTGATCGGGATCGATCAATGTGTTGGCCGCATTCACATCGATCGATTGATTCACCGCCGGTAATTTGAGTTGAATGGCGACGGCGGTGGGTAGCGATGAACGAATTTCCACTGATTCGGAGACCAGGGCGAACCCGGGGTAGTTGATGTCTACCCGATAAATACCGTAAGGCAGGCGAAGAAGGCGCAGGCTTCCCTGATCGCTGGTGGTCTGGGCCGTGCGGTATTGATTCGCTTTACTGACGATTTGAACCAGGGTCCTTACGCCCAGTCCGGAGGGATCGGTTACTTTCAGATGCAATTCGCCGTAGTTGCTTTGGCTGAAGCACGGCACCGCGAGCATGAGAATGAACGTAGCGAGGCACACGCTCGTCCCGGCAGGCGCGGGCAGGCGTCGGTTTCGCGTGTGGAGGAGGTGAAACATACCCTAAAACGGTACACCAAAAGCAGCCTAAATTCTCCCGGAAGGAGGCTGGGAGATTCGTCCGGATACTTCGCATGAACTACTGGGTAGCGGCTGGCACGTGCTCCTCGAGATAGCGAAGCAGAAGGCTGTAGAGATGGAGCAAGGTGCCGTGGCCTTGCGAAATTGAGTGGGTGCGATCCGGGTATTCCATGAAATCCACCGGCTTATCGAGTTCAATCAGGCGGTTGAGGAGCAGCTCGCTGCCCGCGTAGTGAACGTTGTCGTCGCCTGAGCCGTGGACCAAGAGCAAGTGGCCGCGCAAACCTTCTGCGAAATTCACGGCGGAGCTGTTGCGATAGCCTTCCACATTTTCAAGGGGAAGGCCCATGTAACGCTCCTGATAAATTGTGTCGTATAGACGAAGATCGGGCACAGGCGCGACGGACATGCCCACTTTATACAGATCGGGCGAGCGGAACATCAGGTTCAGTGTGCTCGAGCCGCCGCCGCTCCATCCCCAGACCGCGACCCGTTCGGGGTCGGCGAACGGGTGCGAAGCGAGAAAATTTCGCAGCGCTGCCGACTGCTCTTTGACGACCACCGGATGAATCGAGCCGTAGATTGCTTTGCGCCACGCACGTCCTTTGGGAGCGGGAGTGCCGCGATTGTCGAAGCTGACAACCACGTATCCGGCCGCGGCGGCGATGCGAGCAAAATAAATATGCCCCGTTTCCCAGGCGTCGAGCACGGTTTGTCCCGCCGGTTCGCCATATACGTACACAAGAACCCGGTATTTCTTCGCGGGATCAAAGTGTGGCGGCTTCATGATGAATGCGTCGAGGGTGATTCCGTCACCGATGTCCGTCTTGAAGAATTCGATTGGCGTTTCGAGGAGTGCTGCGGCGTTTGCACGCAGGATGGAATTTTCCTCAAGCACGCGAGCTGAGCGGTGATTGGGAAGTTCGATGAGATCAGTGACCGGCGTCAAATCCGCGCGCGAGTAAGTGTGGAAGGCCCAGCGAGAATCGGGTGAAACGTCGTACGTGTGAGTGCCGGGAGCATTCGCGGGGCTCACGCGTTCGGCTTCGGAGTTTCCATCGAGACGCGTGCGATAGAGGTATCGCTGCGTTGCGTTGTCGGGAGAAGCGATGAAATAAAGCCAGCCGCCCTTTTCGTCGGTGCTATCAATCCCGATCACATCGTAATTACCGCGCGTGATGAGTTTGGCGCTGCCGTCGGATCTGGATACCCGGTAGGCATGGCGCCAGCCGTCGCGTTCGCTGAGCCAAAGGAATTCGGCGCCGCCGCGGAGCCAGGTGATTTCGCTCATCACGTTGACCCAGGCTTTGTCTTCGTCGAGGAAAACGGAACGCACCGCGCCGCTCGAGGCGTCCGCGAGAAGGACTTCGTTCCTATTCTGCAGCCGGTTCAGATGTTCGACGACGAGTTCTTTTGAATTTTCGGCCCATTCCATGCGGGCGATGTAGCTGTTGCGCGGGTCACCTGGGACGTCGAGCCAGCGGGTGTCACCGCCGGATGAGTCAATCACGCCTACGCGAACGGCGGAATTTGTGGTGCCGGGAAACGGGTACGCAATATTCATGATTGAGGGATAGGCGCCGAGGCCGCGATAGGGAAAACCGGTGACGATTTCACGCGGAGGACCGAGATTATAAATCAGCGCAAAGATTCCGACGTTACTTGTGTCGAATTGCCAGTAGGCGATTTTGCGGCCGTCGGGACTCCAGCGGAAACAATCGCGCAGGGCGAGCTCTTCTTCGTAGACCCAATCGGAGGTGCCGTTGATGATGGTGGAGGAGCCGTCGCGAGTGAGCTGGGTGATTTTGCCGCCGGCGAGTTCCTCGACGTAGATATTGTTCGCGCGCACGTAGGCGACTCTTGTGCCGTCCGGAGAGAATTTTGCGAAGAGCATTGAGGATGCGGGCGCGTCGCCGCCGAGTTTCTGGAGGGCGCCGGATTTCAGATCGAGGACCCAATAGTCGCCGCGTGTATTGCGGCGCCACACCTGCGCGGTGTTTGTGAAAATCAGGGCGCGCGATTTGTCTTTCGACCATGCGTAATCGTCAATCTTTAGCGGCGATTTTTCATTCGGTGGAACCAGCTTCACTGCGGAAATCAGGATCTCGCGCTTCCCGTCGCGGTTTCGTAGCGAACGATGTCCTTGGCGTCCTTCTCCTTGACGCTTACCGAAGGCTCGACGGTGGTGTAGAACTCGCCGCCGTCGAGCCATCGTGCAGGGCCGAACTTTTTCACTTCGAAATCGGGCGAGGCGAAGAGGCGATGGAGAAGCTTGTCTGATTCCGGAGAGGTTTGCGCGCGAACTTGAGTGGGTGCCGCCAGCGCGCTTATAGCAAACGCCAGAAGCGAAATAAGAAATTGGCATGCGCGGGTGCGTGGGTTCGAGAGGGCTCTGCGATCCGTGAATTCATTTGGAGGTTGTGAACTCGCTTTCTTTAATTTCGCGACCGTTTGCGGACTGAATGAGACGCCGAATGGCGGTGATAAATGGGCTCGCCGAGCGATCGAATGGCACATCGCTTTTCTTCCACTCGCGGCGCGCGGATGTTGCGGCCGCGAATCTACAATGCCGAGGGACGCAGCGCAAGCTTTCAGGCGCTTATGCCGCGCTTTTGGGACTACTCACCTGCCGAGCCGAACCGAGACATTAAATATTTTGGCTGCCGGCCATTCGTTCTATTCTTCGAGCGGCTGACAGTATGCACCCCGATACCTTGATTATCGTCAATCCGGCCTCTGGCGGCGGACGGGCGCTCGCTGCGGAGCCGCTTGTTGCGAGCTACCTCGCTGCACAATCGAGGTGCTGTTCAATTCGTGCACTCACGCAGTTCGGGAAATATTCGCGAGCTTGCCGCGGAGGGTGCAGCGAAGGGATTTCGTTATGTGGTGGCGCTGGGAGGCGATGGAGCGTTTCATCATGTTGTTGAGGGCGTTCGCGGCACCGATGCAATTGCCGGATTTTTTCCTGCGGGGAACGGAAACGATATCGCGCGAGATTTAGGAATTCCAGCGGATGCGGTGAGTGCGGCTGCTGCGTTCTGTCATTCGATCCCGCGGGCAGTGGATCTGGTGCGCGTGCGTTTCCAAGACGGACGCATTGCTCACTTCATAGGCGTGGGAGGCATGGGGCTCGACGCCGAAGCCGCGCACCTGGCAAACACGCGATTCAAGGGCTGGCCGGGCGTGACGCGTTATTTGGCAGGAGCATTGTGGACATTTTTTCGGGAGCCTGCATTCGAGCTGGAAGCGGAATTGGATGGAACACGTTGGGCGGGACGCGCGATTTTTGCGGCGGTGGCAAATGCGACGAGTTATGGATCTGGAGTACGAATCGCGCCAGACGCGAAGATGGATGACGGCTGGCTCGAAGTGGTGTTGGTAGCTGATGTCGGGTGGACGCGGCTTCTGGAGGCGATTCCAATCGTTTTGACGACGGGCGATCTGCGATTCGAGGAGGTGAAGCGGTTTCACTGCCGACACGTCGTGTTACGGGCAGATCGTGCGGTGAAAGTACATGGAGACGGCGAACTATTGGGCGAATCACCAGCGGAGTTCGAAATTTTGCCGCGAGCGATTCGTGTGATGGTGCCACGGATTCGGCTACAGATGTTGGCGTTCAGTACTAGCGGGTTGGTTTTTTCTTCGTCAGCTTCAATGGCATGTCGATATCACTGCGGGAATCGTAGCTGGAAACGGTGCGGACGGGCGACATCAGATCTTTCTGCTCGGCGTGTATTTCATAGTCAACGTTGGGATCGAGTCCGCTGAATCGGTATTGCCCCTTGTCGTCGGCGATATACGTCTTGACCGCCTGCGATTTCACATTCTTCAGGTAAACAATGGCCGAAGGCGCGGGATTTTCGTCTTTATCCAAAACCGTGCCACGAACGACGCGCAGTTGCAGGTCGCCTTTCTTCTGCGCGCCGACAGCAGCCGCCGCGAGAAAGACGAACAACAACAGAACAATGAAGCGACGCAGGGTGGGATTGCGCGTGCTGCACGCCGGGTCGGAAAGAACGGAAAAGGCCAATGGCAATTTCATTCGATCTCTTCTTCCTCTTCCTCCTTCTCGCCTTCCTTCTTCACGACGCCGGCCTCCTCGTCTTCTTCTTCCTCGTCCTCGTCTTCGTCCTCATCGTCGGAAATCACGATGAGATGCACGGGGTGCGTCTGAGTGACTTCCAGTTCGACGTCACATTCCGGGCAGCTCAGGATTTCGCCTTCTTCCACTTCGTCTTCGTCGAGATCAAGTTCCGCATCGCATTCCGGGCATTTCGTCACGGCCGCACTCTCCTTCCTGGGGCGATCCTGCACTCTGAAGGGTATTATATAACGCCGCTGTCAAGCTTTGCGAAAACGGGAGCGACGTGAAAAGGTGACGGTGCGACGCGAATATCCGGAGCGGCCGCTGGTGGGCGTGGGTGGCGTGGTGATCCGCGACGAGCGGGCGCTACTGATCAGGCGGGGAAGCGCACCGCTTGAGGGCGAGTGGTCCATTCCCGGGGGGATGCTGGAGATTGGCGAAACGATTTTAGGGGGAGTGCAGCGAGAGCTTCTGGAAGAGACGGCAATCGAGGTGAAAGTTCTCGATTTGATTGAGGTGTTCGAGCGCCTAACGCGGGATGAAGCCGGCAAGCTGAAGTATCATTTCGTGATTTTGGATTATTTGTGCGAGGCGGTCCGTGGGGAAGCTCGGGCGGGAAGCGACGTGACAGATGTGGCGTGGGCGCGGGAAGCGGAGCTGGATGCATATTCGCTCACCCCGACTGCGACGCGGGTGATTCAAAAAGCGTTTGAAATGGCGCGGGGACGGAAAATCTAGCTGGCTGCGGCTTCGGGAACACGGCCGAAACGGCGTTCGCGGCCGAGGAAATCCTGTACGGCGGCGGCGAGGTCCGCGGCTTCGAACTCGGGCCACATACGAGGCGTGAAAAGAAGTTCCGCATAGGCGCACTCCCACAGCATGAAATCGCTCAGGCGGCGCTCGCCACCGGTGCGAATCAGAAGATCAACGTCAGAGGCAGGGCCACCTGCGTGCGTCACATCACCGAGGCGGCGGGAAAATTCGCGCTCGGACACTTCGAGGCTTGAAACCATCCAGCATGCCGCACGAAGAATCGCATCGCGCGCCGAATAGTCGAGCGCGATTCGCAATTCGAGAGCACGGCCCGATGCGGTGGCGCGCTCGGCGAAATCAATCGCTTCGAGAAGCGAGCGAGGGATCCGGTCGCGGCGACCGATGACGCGAAGGCGAATTCCTTCCGCGGAGCAGGCGGCGGAGTCGCTACGGAGAAAATCTTCAAGAAGGCTAAAAAGCGAAGTTACTTCATGGCTAGGACGCGCCCAATTGTCCGAGGAAAACGCATAGAGCGTCAATTTGGCAATGCCAAGCCCGGCTGCGGAGCGAACAATGCGACGCACAGCTGCTACCCCGGCGCGGTGTCCCTCCGAACGTGGAAGCCCACGCAGAGCAGCCCAGCGGCCGTTACCATCAAGCAAAATGGCGACGTGGAGGCCCGCATTATCAATCAGTTTAGGAGTCGTCTTAGGAGTCATCTTCTTCGCTCGGCCGCAACCCTTGCTCCAACAATCTGAATCAGTGCTCGCGTGTCGCCTGAATTAAAGCTTCCATGTGATTCAAGTATTTCTCCAGAGCGCGGCGACCAGAAGGCGTGAGCCGGTACTCCGTTTTCGGCATCCGCCCTGCGAATGATTTTGTGCAGGAGACATAGCCGGCGTCTTCGAGCTTCCGCGCGTGAACGCTGAGATTTCCGTCGCTTGCGCCGAGCAATTCTTTGAGCTCACTGAAAGTGAGCGATGTATTCACCGCGAGCGCACTGATGATCGCAAGACGCGTGCGTTCGTGAATGAGCCTGTCAAGATTCACCGCGGCCGATTCTGGTTGCCGAACGCCGGGTGAAGTTCGTTTTGTCTTTTCCTCCCGCGCTTCGCGGAAGGCGCCAAGTTTAGCCGCCATAGTTCCTCGCAATTACCGCTCCGAAAACGATGTGAAGCCCGCCAAAACCCGCAGCCAAAAACGCATTGCCCCAGTTCCAAGGGCAAAAAAGCGCCACCGCGCCAAGTACGACAAAACAGAGCCCCATCAACGGGACGATCCGAATCGAAAACGCACCCGCCGTGACAACAGCAGTTCCGTAGAGCAGCAGCCACATTCCAGGAATGGTACCCATCTCGCTGAGATGCACCATCACAGCAGTGAGAAGAGCACCCGCCAGAATCGGGGGAGCGAAACTGTAGGCGAACCGGCGCGCCGGTCCCGTGAGCAAAGACGAGCCGGATCGGCGGGCCTTCGAAAGAGTTGTCCAACCGGCGATTCCAATAGCGACGGCCAGCTCGCCGAGCCAGATCAACAGCCAATCGCGAGGACGCGACATGCGGGACGCAATGGTCGCGGCACCCAATGCGGTGATTCCAAGGGCCACACCGCCCCAGCCCGGAACGGCCGTGAAAGATCCGGCACGCTCCATTGTTTCGCGAATGAAGCGAATATTGTCGCGAGCGCGATCGTCAAGCGAGACGGGAGAGGGAGGGCGTACGGGAAATGGTTGGCTCATCATTGAGAGCGTACAGTTTGCCGCTAAGGCTGTCAAGTACTTTGCAATGCAAAGTTTCCATCAGAACCCTTGTTCCGGCGCACGCTGAAGACTATTCTCGCATTCAGGTTTAGTAACAGGGAGCGAAGCGATGAGAACAGCGATACTTGCCACGATGGCTTTCATGTTGATGCCAATCGGAGCGACGGCTCAACAACCAGCTGCGCCAGCGGGGGCCGGAGCACCAGAAATGAACCCTGTGTCGAATGCTGTGCGAAAGATCCTGGAGCGCCAGTCGAAGAACATCGTAGCGGCGGCTGAAGAGATGCCGGCGGATAAGTTTAGCTACAAACCAACGCCGAATCAGATGACGTTCGCCGCACTTGTGGAACACACAACAGGGACAAACAACTTCTTGTGCGCGCAAATTTCGGGCACGTCATCTCCGCCAGAGGAGAAATTGAGCGAGAACGATCCGAAGGAGAAGCTTGTAAGCGCGCTCAAGGCGTCGTTCGACTATTGCACGCAAGCTCTAGCCAAAGTCGACGATTCGAAACTTGGCGAATCCATTCCATTCTTTGGCGGGCGGCAGGTGTCGCGCGCGGCGGGGATGATCACTCTCGCCACCGCTTTTGCAGACCATTACGGAATGGCGGCTATGTATTTGCGGTCGAACGGACTGGTGCCGCCGACAGCGAAGCCAAAGGAATAGTCACTGTAGTCTCATTGAACGCCGCTTAAGCGGATCCACGGCGAGAGAAAACGCTCGTGGCGCCTACCCACCGTGACCAACTGAGATTTACGTTGAACGTTACTTCGGGTAGCGACCAATGAGCCAGTTCCAGCGGATGAGAATCAGGTCGAGGAACATCAGCAAACTGTCCCGGAGCACGTGGACCTTAGTGGCAGGATCATGGGCCCAACGCACCGGAATTTCAACCGTGCGCAAGCCGTGCCGTTCGGCGAGAAACAGGATTTCAGGATCGAACCCGAATCCCTCGATGCGTTGCTGCTCGAAGACTATCTGCGAGCGTTCACGAACAAACGCTTTAAATCCACACTGCGTATCCTGAAACGGCAAGCCGGTGAAGAGCCGGACGAAACCATTGAAAATCATTCCTGCAATCTCACGCCAGCGTGACTGGTGCCCAAAAATCAAGGCGCGGTTGACGGCGCGTGATCCGATAGCCACATCGTTGCCCACATCGAGCGCCGCAAGAAGCTTGTCCGCTTCCTCGATCGGGGCGGAGAGGTCGGCGTCCGTAAAAAGCGCGATCCGCCCACGCGCTTCCAGCATTCCGTGACGCACGCTGTAGCCCTTGCCGCGGTTCTCACCGTTCGATACGAGGCGAAGTGACGGCAGCTGGCGCGACCATTCCTCAGCAATGGCCGCTGTGGTATCCCTCGAGCCGTCGTCCACAACGATAATTTCCGTCTGTTCTGGAGCGGGATAGCGCGTGGCCAGATAGTCGCGGATTTTCGCGAGGCCCCGCGGAAGGCGGTTTTCTTCGTTGTACGCGGGGATGATGATGGAGAGTTCCGGGGCGGGCGGTGCATTCATCCGCGCGACGGCTCCCCTGCCGGATTCGGAGAAGGCCATCCAAAAAGGCCGAGAAGCGGGACAAAACGGCAAGCGATGAGCGACTCCTGCGTGGTGCGCCCTTCCCGCTTAAGGATGCGAAGGAGCTCCTGCTGCTTGGCGGGGCCGACGGGAATCACCAGGCGGCCGCCCTCTGCAAGCTGTTCAAGAAGCGGTGGCGGAATGACAGGCGCGCCGGCGGTGACGAGGATTGCGTCGTACGGTGCATCGGGCCGCCAGCCCTGTGAGCCGTCGCCTGTTTCGACGCGAACATTTTTGTATCCGACCTTCGCCAGCCGAATACGCGCAGCGTCTGCCAAGAGTGGCTGCGATTCGACGGCGATCACTTCGCGAGCAAGCTGGGATAACACGGCGGCCTGGTAGCCCGAACCGGCTCCGATTTCGAGAACTCTCTCAGAACCCTCGAGTAACAGCGCTTCCGCCATCGCCGCAACCATGTAGGGCTGCGAAATCGTTTGGCCGGCGCCGATGGGAAGCGGCGAATCCGTGTAGGCGTCGCCCATATGTTCGGGTGGAACGAAGAGATGGCGGGGAACGGAGCTCATGGCTTCGAGCACACGGGGCGAGCGAATATCGCGCTTGCGAAGTTGGCGGTCAACCATATCCCTGCGGGCCGATTGAAAGGCTTCAGAATCTGCATTCGATCCTGCACGAGGGTCGGATTCGCTCTTTCCATCGTCATTTAGGCAAAACATGGGGCGGCGCGCGAAAAGATCTGCGAGCTTCATCACATTTGAAGCTATCACAGGCAGCGGAGCCGCTCCAGCACTAGCCTCGTGCTTCCCAAATTGCATCCTACAGGAGCGTTGGATACGATGGCTAAGAGACAAATTGCAACTTCAGTTCGGGGCAGGACGCGAGTTCGGGCCCGGAAAAAAGGAGGATTGAAAATGAAATTACGCATGGCCCCGCTCGTTTTCACTTTTGCTACGACGATTTTTGCGGCGAATCCGGCGCTGGCACAATCAGGATAGCCGATGCACAAAAAGTGCCCGAGCAACATCAACCGGGAGTGGCTACAAAGCCTGCACCAGCCGCGCAGACAGATGCATCCGCTGCCGCACGCACGCAATCGTCCGACCCCGCAGCAAAGCTCGACCCCGCCAAAGACGCGGCGATCCGTCACCTTATGGACATCACCGAAGTCTCCAACATGGGCCAGAACATCCAGAACTATATTACGGACCAGGTACAGCAAGTAGCAGGGCGAGCCGTCGGCGCCGGCAAAGTGCAGAAATTCATGGACACATTTTCCACTCAGTTTAATGCAAGCGCTTCGCCAGGTGCCGTGACCGATGCGATGGTGACGATCTATGCGAAGAATTTTTCGATGGAAGATATTCAAGGGCTGATTCAATTTTACGAGACGCCTCTCGGAAAACGCGTGGTGAAGACCTTGCCTGAAGTGAGCCAGCAGTCCCAACGAATGGGAGTGGAGATGGAGCAGAATGCGGCGCTTATCGTGCTGCGCGGGATGTCCAACGAATATCCGGAGATCAAGCCGATGTTGCCAGCAGACGACGGCAAACCCAGGAAAACGCGCCGGCACCGAATGCGGCACCCGCTCCGAAGCCTGCGCCCGCGCCGGGAACATCAGCTACTCCCAAACCAGCTCCCGCAGAAGTAGGCGAGCCGAACTGTTTGCGCAAGGTCAAGCGGCGACAGTGTTGAATATTTCTCGCGAACGATGAAGCGGCGTAAATCGGAACGAGCGTCCGACTGTCGCCAATCTACGTCGATGTTCAGCGGGGTGCGAAGTACGGCGATCGCAAAATGTGCCAGCATCGGCGCGTCGTCATCGAGCTGAATCCAGCGAATCACGCAGTGGTCCTTGAGATATTGCGAAACTTTGGCTTCGTTGATTTCAAGATGCTCGGCTAATTTTGCTTTCAGGCCGCTGGTATCGGGATATCCACGGCCGCTTCCGCGCGGTGCCTTGCCGCCCCGCGAGCCTCGCACCAGATTCCCGATGCCCACGCGAAGAGTCTGGCAAGCCTCCACGTAATACGAGGTGATTTGGTCGGAGTCCGACAATAGAAAGACCCCCGGGCCCGCGGGCGCCTCTTCGGCTTGATCCAGATTGTGCAAAGGACTGGAGACCAGTCGACGCAACATGGATTCGAGCCGCGACAATCGCGACGCAAGCGCCGGATCACCGGCGCGGCCATGGGCTGTTCGCTCCGAAGGTAACATCGGGGCGGCGTGCTCAACGCTCGACCTTCGTACCGAAGAAGACATGGGAACCGATGTGCGTTGGGCTTCAGCGGAATTGGATTCCGCGCGGCGCTTCTTCTGCATGGAATTCAGCTCGTTCCAGGCGCGGATCGAAGTGAGTTTCGACACGCGTTTCTGAGCGGGCGTCAACTCGGGAAGAGGGCAGGCGTGGCTCGCTAGGCGCAACGGATTCGGCGAAGGCCTTACTTGGTAGCCCTGGCGTGGCTGCTGCCGCACCTTTACGGTGGCGTCCCCGACCACCCCGTCGTCCCCGGCGACGCTTTTTCTTCGCGGCGTCCTGAGTTGAAGCCGACGCGCCAGTATCAGCCTCCACCGCCGAACCATCCGCGGTACCACCGTCCGCATCCGTTGAAAGGTCGGAAATTTCGCCTAGCACCGGGATTTGTTCTTTGTTTTCGGTTTCCTCTCCGGTCTCAATGCGAGATCGCGCTGGGGTTGGCGTAGGTCCTGGTTCGACTCCCGGCGCGGGAAGTTCGATTCCAAGACGCTCGAGCGCTTCCTGAGCTTTCTTCTTCCAATCGGCGCGCCGGAATCGCTGCGCCGAAATAATGTACCAATGGCCCGCTTCTTCGTTGCGTCCGGCCTTCTCTTCGATCGCGCCGAGTTCCCACGCCACCATCGCGTCGCGCGTCCGCTGGTAAAGTTCGGAAAGTTTAGAGGAAGCGTCCGGGCTGTTTTTTGCCTTGCGGATGCGTGCTTGAATCTGTCGCCAATCTGCCATGTCGCAACATTGTAGCGCCTATACCCACCTGGGCCAATAAAGGAAAGTTCACGCGAGGCAATTTCCCGAGAAGCTCGTGGCATGATGAGGGTATGACCCCCACCGAACGCAGCCTGTGGATTTACGAGCGAGCGCGTGCGCTGGGCTTCGATCTCTGCGGAGTTGCTCCTGCTGCTTTAGCCGGAACTACAAGTAATCCTACGGAAGCTGGGCATGCAGAACTAGCGCGATTCCCCGAATGGTTGGCGCGTGGCTATGCCGGCGATATGAAATACCTGAACGATCCGCGCCGCGCCGATCCGTCTCTGATTCTCGAAGGGGCGCAGAGCTTGATCGTCGTCGCGCTCAACTACAATACCGACTATCCCTACTCAGCCGACGCACCGCCGGGCTCAATTCCGACTAGCCCAATCTCGGCGGGCCCAAATGATGCTTCGCCGCGAGGTTGGATTTCGCGCTATGCCTGGGGTAACGATTATCACGAGATCATCAGCAAGAAACTAGCGGCTCTGGTGGCTGAGATGCGGGCACAATTCGCAGAGCCGTTCGATGCGCGCTTTTACGTTGATACAGGCCCGGTGATCGAGCGGATCGCAGCGAAGTATGCAGGGCTCGGATGGCTTGCGAAGAATACGTGCCTGATTAATGAGCAGCTTGGATCATGGCTATTTTTAGGCGTGATTGTGACCACGCTCGAGTTTGCGCCATCCCTTTCGGCGGGCGAGCCGCCTTCGCCCGATTTATGCGGTAACTGCCGGCTATGCCTCGACGCGTGCCCCACGCAGGCATTTCCTGAGCCGTATGTACTCGATGCGCGGCGCTGCATCTCTTACCTCACCATCGAGCTTCGTGGTTCGATTCCGGAAGAACTGCGCGGGAGGTATGGGCCGAGCCGTGATCGGGTGCGATATCTGCCAGGATGTGTGCCCATGGAACCGCAAAGCGCCCGCGACCCGGCTTGCCGAATTCCTTCCGCGGCGGATTGATGCGCCGGAAGATTCACACCAGCCAGCTGAAAACGGCGGACGCTCGCTATTTTTACCCGAGCTTGAATGGCTCGCATCATTGACGCAGGAAGACTTCAGCCGAATATTTCGCGGCAGTGCCGTAAAGCGGGCGAAATGGCGCGGACTAGTTCGCAACGCATGTGTTTCGCTTGGAAACGCGCAGCTGACGCCTGGCTCAGACGCATATCAACGCATCTCTTTGCTGCTCAGCCGCCTCGCGGATTCCGATGACGCTCTGATTGCTGAACACGCTCGCTGGGCGCTTGCCCGGCTGGCGCTTCAGGGTCCACTCGTTGGCTTTTCGGGCTGAACTCCGCTAGATTTCACGTTCGGGGTCATTGAGTAACTTGGGCCTCGCGGCTGGGAGGTTTGCGATGCTCTGGCAGCTTTGCACGGTTGTTTTTCATGCAATCACTCCGCATTTCAGCTTTCCGCAAGGTGCCGCAACCGAACAAATTGCGTTGCGCTGGATGCATTTTGTCGGAGGCATCATTTGGATCGGCTTGTTGTACTTCTTCAATCTAGTGGGCTTTCCGACGATGAAGCAGCTCGACGCATCCGTGCGGGGAAAAGTGTTTCCGGTGCTGATGTCGCGCGCGATGGGCTGGTTCCGCTGGTCGGCTTTTTGGACGGTCGCAGCAGGACTGCGTTATTTCTGGATGATCCTGGCCGCCGATGCGCAAAATGCCGGCAATCCACGGCTCGCCTTGCACTGGTTCGGCGAATGGCTGGTCGTGTGGCTCGTCGCTTACGCGCTCATATATCCATTCCAACTTCCGAGTAAAGGCGTCCTTGACAGTCCATGGGTACGCACAATTGCCATCGCAATGCGATCGTGATCGCCGCTTCGTGGATCGTGCTCGATTTGAATGGCGGGCCGCAATCCTCGAACAGCCACCTCTCGATCAGTGTCGGTGGCGGCATCGGCTTGCTGATGCTGATGAATACGTGGGGCGTTGTGTGGCGCGCGCAGAAGCGGCTGATTGCATGGACGCGCGCGAGCGTCGAGCACGGCACGCCGATGCCAGCGGAGGCCGAGGGCCTGGCGCGTTGGGCTTACATCGCGTCACGCGTGGGATTCTGGCTGTCTTTCCCGATGCTCTTCTTCATGGGTGCCGCGGATCACTACCCATTCCTTAGCAGCATCACGGACTAAGACCCAGAGTAACGGAGCGGCGATCGCGGGCGTCTAAGTGTTTAAGAATCGGAGGCCCCATGATCACCCGCCCTGGATTCGGACTTTCCATGTTTCTAGCGGTGCTGCTCGTTGTGGTTCCTGCCTTTGCCTTCGACGATCCGCTAACGTCCACCACGATTCGCGACGCATATATGCTGGGGAATCGGAAGGATTTCAAAACCGCCGAATTTTTCGCTCGCTATAAACATGTTTTGCCTGCGCCGGAAACAGGACCTCACGTGGCTGCGATTAGTGTGGAAACGCCGTATGGCCAGATCGTTGAGTTGGGCGAAGCCGCACTAAACACCGACATTCAAGGAGCCGAGGAGGAATGGACGGGGAGGACCTTCCCATTTATCTTGCGCGTGGGAGTCGATCTGACTGATACCTATCCCGGGCCGCCGCCTTGGAATCCACGCTTGCCAGGCTTACCGCTACCAAATTTCGAGCGCGATTTTGAAATTCAGCTTATTCAAAACCACAAACAAATTCACCCGAGGTCGGTTCAAGTCTACTTGCTATATTCCGATGGTGTAGCGAACACATACCAGATCTCAGGAGCTGTCATCGAATTGCGGTACGGTACTGAGTCGATCGATCCTTACAGCGAAGCGACTATCACGGTTCACACTCCAGACGATCAACACGTCGAGACGGGCTTTGACTTGGGTCAGCTTCGGTAGTCCGGATTCTTTCCTCGAGGTTTTACGATCGCCAGCGTAGCGTGACGGTGCCGTCCATCGGATGGCGCATTGGCGTTCCCGTGCGCTGGGATTCCATGTACGCGGATTTCAGCTCGAAATACCAGCGCGCCTGACGGTCGGCATCATCCACCAGCATCATGCGGTCGCCGTACTGCAACCCAATCGCCTGTTTTTCAATCACTTCGACATCCTGGCGAATGAATCGCGGCCCCAACACATGAATGATGAACGAGACGACCGGAAACCACGGAAGAATATTCCACGCAGCACAGAAATCGAGGCGGCAGAGATTCTGGCGGATGGGCGTGACAGTTGTGCGGCTCGATAGCCAGTAGCGACCCGCGCGAATCACTTCGAAACGCTGATTGGGCAGGACGAAATCAATCGTTGTGGTAGCGGGCTCGCCGGTGATTAGTTTCAGGATCTTGTATGGCGCGCTGTTGACCGAGGGCGCATGCGGGCTCATGCGAAATCCGTTAGGAATCGGTTCGAACTGCTTCGATTTTTCGCGAATGCTGCGGCGCGACCGCCACCACCAGGCCTGATGAACGAACGGGCCGTGGGCTGGATCCATCAAGCCGATGATTCCGTGGTCCATTGTGCACGGCAAATCGGCCCAGAGATGGGCGATCTTGTAGCGCTCGCTAAAAGTGGGCAGACGCGGCGCTTCAGGCAAGCGCGTCCGCTCTTCGGTAAGCATCGGGCGCCCTTCCGGATTTGTCATGAACGCCCAGATGTACCCGTCGCGCTCCGCACACGGAAAGCTGCCTGCATGGATTCGCTCGCATTTCACTTTCGAATCTTCCGTGAGCGACGGAATCGCCCGGCACTCGCCGGTGTGCGCGTCAAACTGCCAGCCGTGATACGCGCACTCGACGGCTTTGCCGTCAAATTGGCCGAATGAAAGTGGAAATGCGCGATGCGGGCACACGTCGCGGAGCGCAAAAGGCTCGCCGGCGACATCGCGCCCCAGGACCAGCGGAACATTGAGAAGCGTCGCCCGCACGAGCTTGCGTCCCGTTACTTGCTCGCTGCGTAGAGCGGGATACCAGAATCCCCACAAAAACTCGCTCGCGGAATCCGCCGAATTGGGATTCGAAGGGGAACTCATTCTGCGGTCAATTGTGGCTCAGGGGACGGCACTTTGGGCATAGCGATTCCGCCATCGTAGTACATCACCTCATATTCGCAAAGATTCAGGCAGGCCTTCACGGTGTCATGCCTTGACACTTCGCGGGACGAACCTTAGCATCGAATATTGCCCGCGTGCCGGCGTAGCTCAGTGGTAGAGCGAGGGTCTCATAATCCCTAGGCCGTGGGTTCGATTCCCCCCGCCGGCACCATCAGATCCCCGCAGTACATAATTGAATACACCCTGAAGGATGAGATGGGTGGGCTTTCTAACTCGGGAGCAAATCCTTCCTCTCTGAAGTCATTCTCCCTGTGTGAGTTACAGCAAGCCACCCCGCCAGTTAATGGTTTGCCCCGATATTCAATTTATGTCTGGAACGGTATCGTGTGCAGAGTGCGACAGTGTCAGCGAATCAAGGAGGAGTCATGCTAGCTGCGATAGCCGCTGTATTGCTTGTTTTGTGGTTGCTGGGATTTATCGCGTTTCACGTGACCTTCGGAGCGATCCATCTGCTGCTTGTGATCGCCGTTGTCTTGTTCATAGCGCATTTCCTGACGGGACGAAGCGCGGCTGCCTAGCCCGTGCCGGTTTCGGAGTCACCTGACCCTAGAAGCTCTCGGATCATTCCGACCATCGGAAAGGCATTCGTCTTGGACACCACCGAGCGGATGCCTACTTCGTGGGCGTGCTTTTCCAAGTCAGCGCTGGCGTGTTGCGTGAAGAGGACGACCGGCACAGTCGGCGCGATTTCAGCCATACGGCGTGCCGTCTCAATTCCGTTGATGCCAGGCATTTGAAAATCCAGGATCACGATGTTCGGCCGAAGTTCCTTGAACATCTCCACTGCCGAAACGCCATCCGCAGCTTCGCCGCAAATTTCCCATTCCGGATTGGCTTGCAAGACCGTGCGCAGGGATCGTCGCACCAACTCGCTATCGTCAACAATCAGGAACCGCGCGCGCATCTGAATCCTTGTGCCACCTTCGCTCGTCTTGGAAATCACGCGCCGATCACCGCCATACTGGTTACGGGAAGAAGCGCTGTGACAGTGGTTCCGTTTTCATTGGATCGAATGTCGAGTGTGCCGCCCAGCTCTCTCACGCGTTCCCGCATGCCGCTTAGCCCCACACCGTGATTACTGCCCACGAGCATCGAAACGCGGTGATCGAACGGGATGCCCTTGCCTTCGTCGCATACTTGCACGCTAAGCGATTTGTCGCGGGTAGGCATGATCCGAATCACAGCGGTCTTGCTCCCGGAGTGGCGATAGACGTTAGTAAGGCATTCCTGAACAATCCGGAAAATCGAAATTTCCACTGTTGGAGGAAGCCTTCCAATTTCCGGAGAAAGATCAACCGTCACTTTCACGTTGCTACGCTCGCCAAAACCTTCCGCGAACATTCGGATCGCCGGCAGGAGGCCAATTTCGTCGAGTAGAGGAGGATGCAGCAGGTGTGAAATCGTGCGCGTTTGCTTGGATAGCTGCTCGATTAGCTCGGTATTCTGGCGCAGGGCTTCGTCCGCTGGAGGGCTCAGCTTGTCCGCCTGTTGGTAAACCAAACCATTGTTCATCGAAAGCGCCGCAAGCAGCGGCCCCACGCTATCGTGGAGATCGCGAGCGATTCGCCTCCGTTCCTCATCTTGAGTCGTGATCAAGCGGGCGGACAGAGTTCGCAAATCGCGGTTCAGCATCTCGAGCTGATAGGTCTTGCGATGGAGATCCGCGAAGACACGCACCTTCGCGCGCAGTAATTCGGGAACGATTGGAACGGCGATGTAATCCACGGCGCCGCGCTGATAGGCTTTGAGGCGGTCGATATCCGTAAGGTGCACCGCGGAAATGAAAATGATCGCCGTATTCTGAAAGCGCGGGTGCTGGCGAATCATGTCGGCGAGCTCGAAGCCGTCGAGCTCGGGCATGCTGACGTCCATTAACACCACGGCGACGTTCGTCTTCAGCAGATGGTCAAGCGCCTCTTTTCCGGAACGCGCCTGGATCAGATTCTCATCCAGCTCGTTCAGTATGGCTTCGTAGGTGACCAGCTTGCCCGGCTGATCGTCTACCATGAGAATGTTGACCTTCTGGTGCTCGACCATTTCTTTCCCTCACCTCGCTCGCGCGGAATCTAGCACAAGCCAAGATCTGGAAACAAAACTCGCAAACGCCACATCATTCTAGCGATGAAACCACATTCGCAATGCCGAGAGCAATTGCTCCGTGTTCACCGGTTTTGCCAAATATTCTGACGCACCAGCTTCGAGACATTTTTCGCGATCGCCTTTCATGGCTTTCGCAGTCAAAGCTACGATTGGCAGTCGCCGGAACGAAGGATTCCGACGGATAATCTGCATCGTCTCGTATCCGTCCATGTCCGGCATCATAATGTCCATCAACACGATCGCGACGTCAGAGGTGGACTCAAGCGTGGCGATCGCCTCTCTGCCGGTGCCTGCCGTCAGAACCGACATTCCGCGGCGCTCGAGCACGCTGCTGAGAGCGAAAATGTTTCGCACGTCGTCATCTACCACCAATACTTTTTTCCCGACAAGCGCTTCGTCGGAATGGTGCAGGAGGTCGAGCATCTTCTGCTTTTCGGCGGGGAGATCGGTGACTACGCGATGCAAGAACAGCGCTGTTTCGTCGAGAAGCCTCTCGGGCGATTCGACGCCTTTCACGACCACACTGCGTGCCAGCATATGGAGACGCGCATCTTCTTCCGGCGAGAGATCTTTCCCAGTGAAGACCACGACCGGCAAGTGGCTGAGCATCGGCGTATCGCGGAAGCGCTCCAAAATTTCGAATCCCGACATATCCGGGAGGCGAAGATCGAGCACCACGCAATCAAAGGGTTGGTCACCAAGAGCTGCAAGCGCCTCAGAACCTGTGGCCGCCAGCTCCACATCAATATCCTCGTAGCCCAGAAGCTCTCGGATACTGAGTTGCTCGGCTGGATTGTCTTCCACCACCAGAAGTCTCTTGCGCCGAGGCGTGGTGTATTCCTTGATTCGCGACAACGCCATCTCAAGCTGCTCGGGCGTCGCTGGTTTGGTCACATAGGAAAACGCTCCGCGTGCCAGGCCATGCTGCCTATCTTCATCGAGCGTCAACATCTGAACCGGAATATGCCGCGTGCGCGGATCCTGCTTCAGGTGATTGAGCACCGTCCAGCCCAGCATATCCGGCAAAAAGACATCGAGAGAAACGGCCGTCGGATGAAATTCCTGGGCGAGAGCCAAGGCTTCCGCACCGCGAGTGGCCACCAGGACTTTAAATCCTTTTTCGTGAGCCAGATCGCAAAGCACAGTCGCAAAATACGGGTCATCTTCGACGATCAAGAGAGTCGCATCGTCCAGCTGCAGATTTTCGCGGTCATCTTCGGAATTTGCTCGATGGCGCGCTTCGAAGCGACAGCAGTAGCCAATTGTCCCGCCGTCGTAGTCATCACGGACGCCTTCGCGTCCGCACTCGCAGCACCCGTCGAAGGACCTACGTAGGTTTGAGGCAGATAAAGTGTGAACGTGCTGCCCTCGTCCGGTGTGCTGCGCAACTGAATTTCACCACCCAACAAACCAGCGAGTTCGCGACTGATCGCCAGGCCCAGGCCGGTGCCGCCGTACTTGCGGCTCGTGCCCGCGTCCGCCTGCTGGAAAGCCTCGAAAATAATGCGCTGTTTTTCGGGCGGTATTCCGATGCCCGTGTCGGTAACTTCGAACGCGACAACCGAGGCCGATCTTCCGAGCACCGGATGGCCCTCGCTCCAGCCGCTTTCGGCCGCAAATACCGAAAGCCGCACGCCGCCTTTTTCCGTGAATTTGAACGCATTAGAGAGCAGGTTCTTCAGAACCTGCTGCAGACGCTTCGAATCGGTGACCAGGCTGCGGGTCAGATTCGGATCCATCTTTACTTCGAAGTTCAGCCTTCGGTTTTCTGCTTCGTGGCGGAACGGACGAGCGATCATGTCGAGCAGGCTGGCGAAGAAGACCTCCTCCGCCTGCACCGACACGGTACCCGATTCGATCTTCGACAGGTCCAGAATGTCGGTAATCAAGTTCAGAAGATCGGTGCCCGCGCCGTGAATCGTGCGCGCAAACTCCACCTGTTTCGTCGTCAAGTTCTTATCCGGATTGTCAGCCGAGCTGCTGGCCAAGAACCAGGATGCTATTGAGGGGAGTGCGCAACTCGTGAGACATGTTCGCGAGGAACTCTGATTTGTATTTCGAGGTGAGCGCCAGCTCCTTGGCTTTTTCTTCCACGGCGCGGCGGGCCTGTTCGATTTCCTGATTCTTGCGCTCAACTTCAACGTTCTGTTCGGCCAACTGCTGCGCTTTTTGCGCGAGTTGTTCGTTAGTCTGCTGCAATTCGGTCTGCTGCGTTTGAAGTTCGGTGGCTAATTGCTGCGATTGCTTCAGCAGGCCTTCCGTCTGCATCGTCGCTTCAATACTGTTGAGCACGATGCCGATGCTGGAAGTCAACTGGTCAAGGAACGCGAGGTGAGAAGCCGTGAAGACGCGCAATGAAGCAAGCTCGATCACAGCTTTTACACGGTCCTCGAAAAGATCCGGAAGCACGATGATGCTTCGTGGCACGGACTGGAACAACCCAGAGCGGATCGGAATCGCATCCGTCGGCACGTCGGTAATCAGCATGCGCTGTTTTTCAGCGGCGCATTGCCCCACAAGTCCCGCTCCCAAGTGCAGCCGGTGCGCGATGCCCGTCCGGCTCGCTGTCTGCGAAAGCGGACAAGAGAACCATCGTTCCTGATTCTTCGGACTCCATCTGATAGATCACGCCCTGCTGGGCGCTAACCAGCGGCGCGAGTTCGGACAAGAGCATTCGTCCTACAGTCGTCAAGTCGCGCTGCCCTTGCAACATGCCAGTAAATCGCGCAAGGTTTGTCTTGAGCCAGTCCTGTTCGTTGTTGCGATCGGTGGTGAGCCGGAGATTATCGATCATCGTGTTGATGTAGTCTTTCAGCTCAGCCACTTCACCGCTCGCTTCTACTTGAATTGACCGCGTCAAGTCGCCCTTTGTCACGGCGGTCGTCACTTCGGCAATTGCGCGGACCTGGTTCGTCAGGTTATCTGCCAGCAGGTTCACGTTCCCGGTAAGGTCTTTCCACGTGCCGGCAGCGCCGGGCACGTTGGCCTGTCCACCGAGCCGGCCTTCCACGCCAACTTCGCGAGCCACGGTCGTCACCTGATCGGCGAAGGTAGCCAGGGTGTCCGTCATGTTGTTGATCGTGTCGGCCAGCGCTGCCACTTCGCCTTTCGCATTCACCGTAAGTTTCTTCGTCAGCTCGCCGTTTGCGACGGCCGTTACGACCTTCACAATTCCGCGCACCTGCTCGGTGAGGTTTGCCGCCATCACGTTGACGTTGTCCGTAAGATCTTTCCATGTGCCGGCTACGCCGGGCACCTGCGCCTGGCCGCCCAGCTTTGCCATCGGTGCCGACTTCGCGCGCCACGCGCGTAACTTCGGCAGCGAACGCGTTGAGCTGGTCCACCATCGTGTTGATCGTGTTCTTCAACTCGAGAATTTCGCCCTTCACGTCCACCGTGATTTTGCGCGACAAGTCGCCGCGCGCCACGGCCGTGGTCACCTCCGCGATGTTTCGCACTTGGCCAGTCAGGTTTCCAGCCATCGCGTTGACGGAGTCCGTCAAATCCTTCCACGTGCCCGCCACACCGGTGACGTTTGCCTGACCGCCGAGCCGCCCTTCGCTGCCGACTTCGCGCGCTACGCGAGTCACTTCGGCGGCGAACGAACGCAACTGCTCGACCATCGTATTCAGCGTTTCTTTGAGTTGCAGAATTTCTCCGCGGACGTCCACCGTGATCTTGCGCGACAGGTCGCCGCTTGCGATGGCAGTCGCCACTTCAGCGATGTTTCGCACCTGGCCCGTCAGGTTGCTGGCCATGAAATTCACGTTGTCCGTCAGGTCCTTCCATGTGCCGCCCACGCCGGGCACCTGCGCCTGGCCGCCCAATTTTCCTTCCGTGCCAACTTCGCGCGCCACGCGCGTCACTTCTCCGGCGAACGCGTTGAGCTGGTCCACCATCGTATTGATCGTGTTCTTCAACTCGAGAATTTCGCCCTTCACGTCCACGGTGATTTTGCGCGACAAGTCGCCGCGCGCCACGGCCGTAGTCACTTCGGCGATGTTGCGCACCTGGCCGGTCAAGTTACCGGCCATCGAGTTCACGGAGTCCGTTAGGTCCTTCCACGTTCCGGCAACGCCCGGCACGTTGGCCTGACCGCCGAGCCGCCCTTCGCTGCCGACTTCGCGCGCCACGCGCGTCACTTCTCCGGCGAACGCGTTCAGCTGGTCCACCATCGTGTTGATGGTTTCTTTCAGCAGCAGAATTTCGCCGCTGACGTTCACGGTGATTTTCTTGGAAAGGTCGCCGCTCGCGATTGCGGTCGACACTTCGGCGATGTTCCGGACCTGGCCAGTCAAGTTGCTGGCCATCGAGTTCACGGAGTCTGTGAGATCTTTCCACGTGCCGCCGACGCCGGGCACCTGCGCCTGGCCGCCCAGTTTTCCGTCGGTTCCGACTTCGCGCGCCACGCGCGTCACTTCCGACGCGAACGATCGCAACTGGTCCACCATCGTGTTGAGCGTGTCCTTCAGTTCGAGAATTTCGCCCTTCACGTCCACCGTGATCTTGCGTGACAAATCGCCTCTCGCCACAGCGGTCGCCACTTCGGCGATGTTTCGCACCTGGCCGGTCAAGTTGCTGGCCATGAAGTTCACGTTATCCGTCAAATCCTTCCACGTGCCCGACGCCGGGCACTTGCGCCTGGCCGCCGAGTTTTCCTTCGGTGCCGACTTCGCGCGCCACGCGCGTCACTTCGCCAGCGAACGCGTTCAGCTGGTCCACCATCGTGTTGATCGTGTTCTTCAGCTCGAGAATTTCGCCCTTCACGTCCACCGTGATCTTGCGCGAGAGGTCGCCTCGCGCCACGGCCGTGGTTACTTCTGCGATGTTTCGCACCTGCGCCGGTAGGTTGCCGGCCATCGAGTTCACGGAGTCCGTCAAGTCTTTCCAGGTACCTGCGACGCCAGGCACGTTCGCTTGACCGCCGAGCCGTCCTTCGCTGCCGACCTCGCGCGCCACGCGCGTCACTTCTCCGGCGAACCGGTTCAGCTGGTCCACCATCGTGTTCAGCGTTTCTTTGAGCTGCAGAATTTCTCCGCGCACGTCCACCGTGATCTTGCGCGAGAGGTCGCCACTCGCAATGGCGGTTGCCACTTCGGCGATGTTTCGCACTTGGCCCGTCAAGTTGCTGGCCATGAAGTTCACGTTATCGGTCAAGTCCTTCCACGTTCCGCCGACGCCGGGCACCTGCGCCTGGCCGCCCAACTTTCCTTCCGTACCGACTTCGCGCGCCACGCGCGTCACTTCGCCCGCGAACGCGTTCAGCTGGTCCACCATTGTGTTGATGGTGTCTTTCAGTTCGAGAATTTCGCCCTTCACGTCCACGGTGATCTTGCGCGAGAAGTCGCCGCGCGCCACCGCCGTAGTCACTTCGGCGATGTTGCGCACTTGCGCGGTCAAGTTTCCGGCCATCGCGTTGACCGAGTCCGTGAGGTCCTTCCATGTTCCCGCCACGCCCGGCACGACCGCCTGTCCGCCAAGTTTTCCGTCCGTGCCGACTTCGCGCGCCACGCGCGTAACTTCCGATGCGAACGACCGCAGCTGATCCACCATCGTGTTGATGGCTTCTTTGAGCTGCAGAATTTCGCCGCGCACGTCCACCGTAATCTTGCGCGAAAGGTCGCCGCTCGCCACAGCCGTCGCCACTTCGGCGATGTTGCGAACTTGGCCCGTCAAGTTGCTAGCCATCGAGTTGACGGAGTCCGTGAGGTCCTTCCACGTTCCGGCCACGCCGGGCACTTGCGCCTGTCCGCCAAGCTTTCCATCGGTTCCCACTTCGCGCGCCACGCGCGTAACTTCCGAAGTGAAGACGCCGAGCTGCTGAATCATCGTGTTCACGATCGTTGGCAGACCGCAAGAATTCGCCTTCGAGCGGCCGGCCATCCACATCCAGCTGAACGGTTTGCGTCAGATTGCCTTGCGCCACGGCGGCGATTGCGCGTGTCACTTCGGTTGTGGGCCGCAGCAAGGTCCTCCACAAGCGTGTTGACGGAAACTTCCATTTCGCCCCACGCCGCCTCGGGAAGGTGAAACCGCATTGCGCTCGCGCGTTCTCCCTTCTTTACCGACCACTTGCCCCACGCGCTTTAATTCTTTCGCCATTTGCTGGTTGGCGGCGACAATCTCGTTGAATGTGTCGGCAATCTTTCCCGCCAGCCCCGTCCAATTTCCGGGCAGCCGCGACGGAGAAATCTCCGTCGCGCATAGTCTGCAGGCTTGCGAGGATCACGCTCATATTGGCGGCCGCAAGTTCCGTGCCAGCCGCAGTCTGGCCATTATTTTTGGCCAAAGGTTCCGCCTCTACCGTTGCGGTAGCTGTGGTTTTGTCAGTTCTCTTCATACCTCTTCTCCCAACTGAGAAATATCAGAGGCGACTTATTTCGATTTTTCGGCGCTGCGATGCACGGGGTCATGAACCATAATCGCTTTGAACTGTGCATTGGGCTGATTTAGCGGCCACGCGCTGCGAGCGGAAGTTCCTCATTTGGACGTACTGAGTCACACTTTGAACTGTATTTGATAGCACAAACTTACCCGGCTCTACCTACAGTGATTAGTGTATTTGGCGTGTTCTGTTGGCTTTTTGGCGAACTTCGGGGAAATAAATCAGTGGCTTCGGGCTGAATCGACCGGCAGTCAACTGGTGATCACCACTCAGGCAGGCCTAGCGATATTGAATGCAAAAAATCTGCATCTCAGCGGGAAACGAAAAAAGGAGGCCCATTACAGGCCTCCTCTCCTCTCGACTTCAACGGACGATTCCCTAGCTTGTGCTACCCGACGATGTGCGCCGCACTTGTGGCTCGCTCGCCGGATAATCGGATGACGACTCGGCGGTCGAGGAAATGTCTTCCGCGCCCGTGCTCTTCATGATTTCCTTCGCCCGCTTGATTTCATCCGATGTGTCGCAGTGAACCGACAAAAGGATCCCGCCCTTCTCGATGCGTCCTTCGTATCGTTTCGCCTCATACTCTGGAATTCCAAGGCCAATTAACGCGCCCGTGAACCCGCCAACTGCTCCGCCAACTCCCACTCCAGCAAGAGCCGCCATGATCGGTCCCGCTGCAATAAACGGGCCGACGCCTGGAATCGCCAAAGCCCCAATTCCAGCGAGGAGCCCGAGCGCGCCGCCGAGCACCGCGCCAGAACCTGCTCCGGTAGCTGCTCCCTCCGGTGCTTTCGTGGCTTTCTGAGTTCCAATTTCCTTGGTGCCGAGATTGTCTGGAAGCAACGCCGAGATATCGGCCGCGGGAAAGCCGGACCTTACGAGCGTGTCTGTAGCATTATCTGCGCTCGGCAAGCTTGAATAAATTCCGAATACTGCCGTCTTTTTTGCCATCTTCATGGCTCCTTATGTGGAATTGTTGATTCCGTTCCTTTTCGTTCGCCTCTTACTGCGATTGTTTCGGGGGAGCCACTTCAAGTTGATCCGTCACATCATTCGCCCCCGCGATCGCGGTAGCCTTGGATTCGATGGCGGCCTTTTCGTCTTCGGACCGAACTGGACCTTTCAAGGTGACCTTTCCATCTTGCGTAATGATCTTGATATTGTGCGCGTAGGTCGAAAGTGACTTGTCTTTCATGATGGAGCTGCGAATTTCCTTTGTAATACTGCGGTCGGCAGCGTTCATCTTTTGCTGGTCGGCCGTCGTTGCTCCTTTGTTGGCGTCACCCTGATTCGTCTTGGTGTTGTCCGGCGCACTCTGCTGCGCACAAACCTGCGGGCCGGCACACAACCACAAGCCCAGAAGCGTGCTCGCGGTCAACAGCAGCCCTTTTGATATTTTTGGTACGCTGTCCATTTCTATTCACCCCCAGCGGAAGTTGCCGATTCCTCTTTCTGACTAACAAACTACTGTCAGTGCGCTCGATTCGCCATACGGAGAACGGCGTAAATTGATGGATGGTGCGCAGTAGGTCTACTACGCTGAAGTTATAGCGTTCAGCAGCATTCGACGAGCGCTCGTCAGTAACCAACAACCGTACAGGGAATCATTTATCTCCCTAGTCCTAAAAGTGTATGGCTGGCTGAAGCGGGGCACCGCAGAATAGTTCAAATGAGAGAATGTCGTTTACTCGTTCAAACTAGGAGGAGGCACCGTGAAACCAACATCAGTTGCTGGAATCGTGCTGATTGTGTTGGGAGTGATTGCGCTCGCCTATCAAGGAATTACTTACACCACTCATAAGAAGGTCTTGGACGTCGGACCGATTCGAGCTACCAAGACGGAGCACGAAACGATACCGTTGCCTCCGATTTTCGGCGGAGTAGCTCTCGTTGGCGGGATCATACTGATGATGGCGGGCGCGAAGGAAGCTTAAGAAGGCTCTCTCAGTGCACGCAGGGCAAATCACTGACTGGCATGCCCGACAGCGACCGGGCTACTAACCTAAGACAATCCGAATTCGATGCACGGCCCCATCGTCATTGAGTGGAATGTTGGCTGACCCTGCTTGCAATTTTCCGTCGAGTTCCGTGATCGCCACCCCACGAGTAACGCCCGAAGGATTTTCTACTTTGATCTTGTAGACCGCCGAGTGGTATTTGAACTCGATCGAGTACCCGGACCAGTTTCGAGGAATACAAGGATCGATCGAGAGCGTCATCCCTCGAAGGCGAAATCCGAGAATCCATTCGATGCCCGGCGCGGTAAAGCCAACCGGCCGAGCCCGTGTACCACGTCCAGCCGCCACGCCCCACATGCGGCGACTCGGCATAAATGTCACCCGCTACCACATACGGTTCCACCTTGTATCTCTGCACGCCGGCACGGGAGCTGGTGCGATGAATCGGACTGATCATCCGAAAAAGTTCCGCAGCTTTGTCGCCATCGCTGAGAGCCGCGAATGCGATCACCATCCACGTTGCCGCATGGCTGTATTGCCCGCCGTTTTCCCGGATGCCCGGCAGATACCCCTTGATATAGCCGGGATCATGATCCGGATGGTTGAAGGGCGGCGTTAAAAGCAGAATCAAACCGTCCTTTGCTCGCACCAGTTTTTTTTCCGCCGCTGCCATTGCGCGCGGCCCGCGGCCCGGCTCCGCAGCGCCACTCATGATTCCCCACGTCTGCGCGATCGAATCGATTCGGCATTCCGTATTCTGCGTGGATCCGAGCGGCGTGCCGTCGTCGAAATAGGCTCGCCGGTACCAGTCGCCGTCCCATCCTTCGCGTTCGAGCGCCGCTTTCAAGGCACTCACATGCAGCCGCCAGGCTTCAGCGCGCTTGCCCTCGCCGCGTGCATCGGCGATCTTCGCGAACTCCCAGAGAACCGTATGCAAGAACCAGCCAAGCCAGACGCTTTCCCCTTTGCCGTCCTGCCCAACACGATTCATCCCGTCGTTCCAATCCCCAGTGCCCATCACCGGAAGACCATGCGCCCCTACCGTGAGGCTGCGATCGAGCGCTCGCGCGCAGTGCTCGAACAAGGTGGCCCGAATATCCGAGACGCGAGGCTCGAAGTACGATTCTTTTTGGCCTTCTGCCAACGTGTCGCCTTCAAGAAACGGGATCACTTCTTCAAGAATAGCCATGTCACCCGTGGTCTCGATGAACTGGACCACAGCGTAAGGAAGCCAAAGCAGATCGTCGGACATGCGCGTGCGAATTCCGCGCCCGGAAGGGGGATGCCACCAGTGCTGGACGTCGCCTTCGACAAACTGCCTGGATGCCGCGCGCAACAACTGATCTCGAGCCACGCTTCGTTTCGCTACGCCCAGCGCTATCACGTCCTGCAATTGATCGCGGAAGCCGTACGCGCCGCTTAATTGATAAAACGCGGCCCGCGCCCACACCCGGCAACTAAGCGTTTGATAAAGCAGCCACCGGTTGAGCATGACGTCCATCCCCGGATCAGGCGTGCTCACCTGCACCGCTCCCAGCAGATCGTCCCAGCGGCGCGTGACATCCAACAAAACCTGGTCCAGATCGGCGCTGCGGTAGCGTTTAATCAACTCGCGCGCCTGGTCTCGGTTTTCAGCCTGCCCCAGTGAGAAAACAACTTCTGCGCGCGCCCCGGGCTTCAACTCGATGACTGCCTGAAGCGCAGCACACGGGTCGAGACCAGCGCCGGCCTTTTGCGAAAGTGGCGTGCTTCGTTCGAGGGCCGCAGGCCGATCCGGCCCGCCGTTCCGGCCAAAAAACTCGGTGCGGTCCGCTGTGCAGGAAGTCTGCCGACCGCAAAGATCCGCAAATGCAACACGGCCGCCAAATTCGCCCCCCCACGCGCTCCGCGCCATCAACGCGCCGGTCGTCGCATCAATTTCGCTGATGATGTACGGCGCTGTTGCGCTGCGCGAGCTTCCCAGCACCCACTCCGCATAAGCGGTGACCGAAAGACGCCGGGGGCGCCCGGAAGTATTTTGCAAAACGAGCCGCGAGATTTTGATCGGGTCATCCGCAGGGACAAATTGCAGCAACTCATGGGTGAGACCATGCGATGTGTGCTGGAAACGCGTGTATCCCTGACCGTGCCGGGCTACATACGTAGCCGTATCGTCACGAACCAGGAAGCGCTGTTGGGCTCCAAACTTCGCCGGTATTTTCGTCACGGATGTAGATCGCTTCGCCCGGCGTATCGACGACGTGATCGTTGGACCAGGGCGTGAGCTGATTTTCATGGCTATTCACCGCCCACGTAAATCCGGCACCGGACTCCGACACGATGAATCCGAACCCGGGATTCGCAATTACGTTGACCCAAGGCTCGGGCGTTCGGAGCCCTGCATCGAGAATCGTCACGTACTCCCGGGCCTGCTCGCTGAAGCCCCCGAATCCATTGAAAAATTGCAATCGCTCTCGCGGAGCTGGCGCTGGCGCTTCGCCGTATCTGCCAGGACGGGCGGCGCGCACCGGCGCAAGATGCCCCGGATCACGACCCCCCTGTGCTCTGGACATCTGCTCGGCGAGTGTCCCGCGGCGGCTCAGAAGAATCACGCGGGCGATTATTTGCAGTTGCGCTCGCGCCGTCGGAGTAAGCAAATCACCTCGCAACAGGAAAATCTTCCCACTCGCTGAGCTGGTATCGGGAGAGAGCCTCAACTGGCTGCCGCGCACCACGGCCTCAAGTGAGCCTTGCAACTCCTGAACGTACGAGGCGGCCCTTTCGTTGATTATCACGACGTCTGCCGACAGCTGTTTCATGCGCCAATATTCATGCGCTCGCAACAATTGCCGGATGAGCTCGAAAATCCTCCGTATCATCGATTCGCGCCAATACGATCGGCAAATCCCCCGAGATTCCCTGCGCCCACAAGGTCGATCGTTCCAGAGAACTTGTGCCCAACACATCCGCCGGCGGTCGCAACGACGGATCGGAGTAGAGAACCGCGTTCGCAAGTCTCTGGAAAAGATGCGCCTCATCCGGGCTGATTCCCAGGTGCTGAAGCTGGACCTGCGCCTGAGTCCAGGCCAGCGTCCGAGATCGTTCATACGATCGGGCGTCGTGATACTTATCAGCGAGGGCCATGACCTCGTCACGAGTGGAGGCCACGACTGTCGAGTAGATCAGGTGTGCGGTTTTGCCCGGCGGAACATGCACGGTCATCCTGAGCGACATCGCTGGATCGAGCACAGGGCCAACCGTGTTCGAAAGTGGCCGCCCGTCCAGAACCGAAACTGGATCGCGCGAACTGCGCGTTCGTCCGAGAAATTTTGCGCGATCCGTCTCGTATTGCAAGTCTCCGATAGTCTCAGCCTCCGAAACCAGCACATGCGCCACCCAAACGGACGGCTCATCCTCCGAGCGCTTGCGGCGCGTGGCGACAATCGCTCCCACATCGGAAACAAACTCCGTCTCGACGAAGAGATTCGCGAAAGCCGGGTGAGCCACGTCGGCAGCCTGCGCAATGAGCGACAATTCAGCATAGGAAGTCACCTGGATGTCACGCGCACGCACGCCCAGATTCGTGATGGACACGCGCCGGATTTCGGCATCGTCTTCGGACGATACGACCACCTCGAGCGACGTACTCAAAGCTCGGTCACGTCGCGAGATCTCGGCGTGATCTTCATAGAGACTGCTTCGTAGGAATCCGGTTCCACTCCCACAGGCTGGTAGCCTGCGGACCAAACAGCCCCAGTCTGCTCATCTCGCAAGAAAATGTAGGTCCCCCAGCAGTCGCGTGTCGCGTCTTCTCGCCAACGGGTGATCGCAATATCGCGCCAGCGGCTGTATCCCGAACCCGCCGCAGTCAACATCACCGAGTAACGGCCATTGGAAAGTAGCTGCGTCCTCGGAGTCGCATCGTGAGGCGTCCTGAATCGCCGCACTACGGGCGGAATCAGTTCGCGAACGTGGGCCGTCGCTGAAACTTCTTCCGCGCGGGGCCGCGCCACCAGTACATCGCGCGGTGTGCGCTCTTGTAGCAATAGCTCAGTGGCCTGCACGATCGGCTCGAAATGGAATCGGCTTCGCATCACGCCGTCGCGCAAGGCGTTTGCGAATGCCACCAGTGACATTCCCTGATGGTGCGCCATGAAGGCGCGCACCACCTCTACGTCCTTGCCTTCAGGCAGACGGCTCTGGTATAGTCCAGCGCTTCGTAAAAACCATAAGCGCCCAATCCGCCTGCTCGGGAGAGATCTGCGAAATTCTCCACTGCGGCCGTGGGGTCAACCATTGCTGCGAGAGCGGTGGCGTACGGCGCGATTACCAGATCCTGACTTAGTCCGCGCTTGAGTCCGAGCCCGGGCACTCCGAAACTCGAGTATTGATACGTGAAATCGATATCACGCGCGTAATAGGCGGACTCGGAAACTCCCCACGGAACACCACGCTCTGTTCCATATTCGATCTGCCGAAGCACAACGTGAGCATCGGTCTGGCTGAGAATGCTCTCGGCTGGCGAACGCATCACAAGCGCAGGCATCAAATACTCAAACATCGAGCCTGACCATGAGATAAGTGCCGATCCACCCCCCACGGCGTCAGCGCGCGGCCAAGATGAAACCAGTGCGCTGAAGGCACGTCGCCTTTCGCGATAGCAATGAAGCTCGCCAGGCGAGCTTCTGACGCAAGCAAATCGTAACAACTGGAGTCCAGGCTTCCTTCAGCGGCCCGATATCCAATCGAAAAAAGCTTCCGCGATTGATCGAAGAGAAATCTGAAATCCATTTCGTCGAATAATCGCTTGCACACCGCAGCTATATCCCGAAGGCGCCGAGACATCTCGGCAGATTCCGTAGCCGATGTCTCAAACGCATCAATAAGCGCATCGATCGGCCCAACACACTCGAATTCTCATCCGCCTCGGAAACTATCCGCGCTCGAAGCATCGAAAGTTCGCGAATAGACGCCTCGAATCGTTCTCGGGCAGTCTCCAAAGTCGGAAGCTCCTTAAAAAACGGCTCAATCGCGGCCCATACTGGCGCTTCGTCCTGAAAGCGTTGTGCCAGCGCAGCAACTTCGTTCGCTCCTAGGCGGAGCCACGGGATCAGCACCGTCGCATCGCGATAGTGGCTCTCAACGCATCCAAACGCCGCCTCCGCCCATGCTCGTACTTCCAAATCAACTGGATCGCCGCGTTCTTGCACCAGCGTCTGCGCAATATCTGTAATGTTTCGTCCGTGCTCGCGTAACTCGATCAGCCGCACCGCCCAATCCCGCGCATCAGCAGGCGGTTGCTCCACAAGCGGCAGCAACGCATCAACTGCATTCACGAGGTGCTTCTGCGTCACAGTCTGCGTGCGTCGAATATCCGTGGTCTTCGAGAGCGCCTCTCGCAAGAGATCAAGCGAATCCGCCAATCCTTCGAGGAAGCGCGTTCGAGACGACGGATTCTGGATCAGTTCGCGGCGGCCGTTGCCGAGCGCCAGCAAATTCCCCGCCATATTTCCGCTGTCAACCGTCGACACGTACTTGGGATCAAGCGGCCGTAGATCGAGCGTGCCGTACCAGTTGTAAAAATGGCCGCGGAACCGCTCCATCTCTCCCATCGTCTCGAGCGTTGCTTCCCACCGTTCCACAGCATCGCGTGTGCCGATCCATCCGAAGTCGCACGCGGCAAGCGTGGAGAGGAGATAGAGGCCGATATTCGTAGGCGAAGTGCGGTGGGCCACCACGCCTTTCGGATCCTCTTGAAAATTGTCCGGCGGAAGAAAACGATCGGCCGCTGAAACGAACGTCTCGAAGAATCGCCACGTCCTCCGCGAAATGGCTCGAAGCGCTTTCACCTCCATTTCCGAAAGGGCACTCCAATTGCGGCGGCTTCGGAGGCAGGCTGATCCACCAGGCCACCGCTGGCGCAGCAGCCCACACGATTATGAACGCCATGGAGGCGGGGCGATGGCGCCATCGCGACGATCGCCATCGCACCGTGCCGCGAGTAACACGCTGCCCTTCATCCGCGCGAAGATCCCGAAAAGATTCAGATCCACCGTGCGTTTGGCATGAGCGGCCGTCACCCATTCAAGAAGGTGTTTTCGCGAGACGAACAAGCGGAACGAGGGTACGCACGATCGCGTCCAACATTAGCCAGGTCTGATAAGCGAGAAATACAATCGTCAAAGCGGACTGAGCCGCCCCGAGCAAGAGATCGGAAAGAAGATCGCGAAAATGGCTCCGCTTCGAAATTCCACCCAGCCGCGTATTCAAGCCCGTCAAAAACGGGATGAGAGCCGGAATCAAGACCGTCGCAAGGATGAATGCTGTCCAGAGTCCAAGGGAGAGACTCTCGGAATCAGCCAGCCCGCGACGAGCGTCAAAAACATCATTGGCGCCGAAAGGCTGCGGCGCAGATTGTCAATCATCTTCCAACGCCCTAGGGCAGGTATCCGGACGTTCGCGCCTTTCTCAGCCGGCGCACTACGTAGCCCGAGAATCCAGGGCAGGAGTTGCCAATCGCCACGCGCCCAGCGTTGATGCCGCGCGGCAGAGGCCTCATAGTGCGATGGAAATTCGTCGAAGAGCTCTATATCCGTCGCCAGTGCAGTCCTCACGAAAATGCCTTCGAAAAGATCGTGACTCAGGAGCGTGTTGTCGCGCACTTTGCCGGCCAGCGCGGATTCAAACGCATCAATGTCGTAGATTCCTTTGCCGGTGTAAGAACCCTCGCGAAAAAGATCCTGGTATACGTCCGACACAGCCGAAGCGTAAGGGTCAATTCCGCTGGGCCCCGAAAACACCCTTTGAAAAAGTGACCCTTCTCGTTTCGTGGGCAGCGACGGTGTAATGCGCGGCTGCACCAACCCGTAGCCGTCCACCACGCGTCCGTCGTCCGCGCTGAATTGCGGCCGGTTCAATGCATGGGCCATCGTGCCGACCAAACGAGTCACGGCTCCGCGCGGCAGCCTCGTGTCGGCATCCAGCGTAATCACGTATCGCACGCCCGGCACAATCTCCGGCGCGCGCCCTCCAGCCGCTATGAAAGAAGTGGCGGTCGATCCGCGCAAAAGCTGGTTCAGCTCATGCAGCTTTCCGCGTTTGCGCTCCCACCCCATCCATTTCTGTTCGCTCTCATTCCAGAGGCGCTTGCGATGAAACAATAGAAAGCGCTCGCCGCCGCCTTCCGGACGGCCATATCGCTCGTTCAATGCAGAGATACCCTCCGATGCTGCCGCAAACAGTTCGTCGTCGCCCGGCTCAGTCTCCGTCGGTGCATCGGCCCAGTCGGTCAGCAATGCGAATCGAAGATCACCATCCGGATTCGCCAAATAGTGAATCTCCAGCCGTTCCACCTGTTCCTTCACGAATTCCTGCGAAGTCAAAAGCGTTGGCATCGCTACCATGGTGCGAAAATCCGCCGGCACCCCAGCGCGAAATTCCATGCGCGGCAACGTGCGAGGCCCCAGCAAATCAGTCACGACCCGGTTGATAAGGGCAATCGCTAAATCCGACGCCGGAACCAGAGCTAAAACACCGAACAGGACGAGGTATTTCGCGCTCACACCCAATTCCTCAGCGTGAATCAGAGGAATCGCCACGATCATTGCGGTCAATAGGGCGATGGTGCTCAGGTAACCCGGAACCGCGGCTCGGACGTAAAGACGCAGGAACCAGCGTCTCCACAACAGCTTGAAATCCAACTCCTTTTCGAACGAAAGCCGTCCGTGCGAAATGAGATAGAAGCCCGGATCGGATTTCTTGTCGTCGCCACGATGCCCGTTGTGTTCCGGTTCTATGCTTCCACGCTTCGCGCGCTCCACAGCGCGCCGAGCAATTTCGAGTTCCGTGTAACGCGATCCTCGCGAGAGATCTTCAATCGCATGGCGGTATTGATCGCGTGTTTCAAAATCCATCTCGCCAAATTTGCTTCCTTCCCGCAGGATTTCGTCTACCAGACTGACGCTTTCAAAAAACGTCTGCCAATCAAATGCCGACGTCAGTCGCATGCTCGTGATGATGTTGCGAACCGTCACGCTCATGGCCGCTTGTTCCTGATGCTCGGCGCGCACCACTTCGTCGGCCGAAGAGCCCTGCGCGGAGAGCCGCTCGTCCAGCCACAACAGAATGGGTCCCACTCTGAGGATCGAGATCGCGCAATCGCTGGACGAGCTGCACCGCAAAAGCGCGATCCAAAGGTTTGCTCTCCAGGCTTCTTAGAACGGCTGCAGGCGCTACCGGTGGCGGCCCGCCAGTGCCGAGAAGACTGTCCGCGATCTGGTCCGCTTCCTCGCGCGCCACCCGGCTCCGCACGATCCGCTCCGACACTCTGCGAAGATTTTCGACCAGCACGACCCGCAACGTGATCGCCACCGCCCAGAGTTCGCCGATCGTGAGTGGTTGAACGCGCTGATAGGCCGCGATGAAACGCCTCAGTATTTCAGGATCGAACCGGCTGTCCGTATGCGCCACATATGCCCACGCGACGCCAAAGACGCGGGGATATCCTTCGAGATGACCGGCAGAAAGTTTGGGGAGTTTTCGATAAAACCCGGGAGGCAAATCGTCCCGAATCTCGCGGAGTTGTTCATCGACGATATAGAAATTATCAAGGAGCCATTCAGCAGCTGGTGTGATTGCTTGCTCACGCGAAACAGCGGCGGCGGTTTCTTGATAGTATTCGAGCAGAACCCGCCCGTTCTCCAGCACTCGGGGAATCAACAGGCGGCCTTCGCCTATAGTCTCAGTCACCGTTTGAGCAGCCGCCAGCGACTCGGCGTGCTGCTCCAGCCGTTCCACGCTGAAGAGCTCGGCGCGAATCGGTTCTTCATGCTCCGGAAACACCACTAGCGGTGAATGAGACATTGCCTCGTCCTGCTCAAAATTACTTCTGCGAAAGAAAAAGAGCTAGTGCATGCGCAAAAATTGGCGAGGACACTCGTGCCTTTAGAAGGATACAGCGGCCCGCGCGCGCCTTCACAGCTTATTGGAGGCTCGACCCGGTTTATTTTTTAATCCCTGCGCTGGAAGAAGCAGCAAATAAGAATGAAGAGGGTGTTGATAACCGCCGCAAAGTCCGCGCCCCGACTAGGTCCCCGGCGTTTGGCGCTCGTTTGTGCGCGACGCACTGCCCATAAAGTCGCCCTAGCCTGCCTTGCGCAAGTCCGCCTGGTGGGCCACCCCGCGTACAGGAGGTTGCGCTCCACGAACGGATTCAGCGCGCCTCGAAATCGCGGCTTCTAGAATCCGCTCCAAATCCATCCTGCGATATGGATGACAGAGAAAATCAAACGCTCGCAGATTCAGCGCCGCCAGGTAATCTCGATATTCCTGCGGACAAGACGGTTCGCACACCACGATCGCCGGAATCTCAATCGGTTGGCGTTTTAGATGACCAACCACGTCGCGATAGGTGCCGTCGATAAGCCAGAAACCGCAAAAACAGGCAAGCACGCTTTCTTTCGCAAGCGCCAATCGAACCTCATTCACGCCCCTCGCCCAAATCGTTCTGATTGGATATTCCTGGAGCAACTCGCGCATGCTCGCGCTGATTGCCGGCTCAGCAGTCGCTACAAGCACCGTCGGGCGTGCTGGAGACAGTGCAACCTTTTCCACCGCTTCATCCCGCGAGACACGGGCGACGTTGTCTTGGGTGGCTGCTAGCTTATTCATGGGAAGCGCCTTTCTATCTTGGACGAGAAGGAGAACGAAACTCAGCCCAGCCCTCCAACCTTGCTTTCACAAGGTCACCGAGCTCCATCCTCCTCCCGTACCGCAATAATCGTGCAACGAAATCTCTTCAACAATACGGATTAGGCGTTAGGGCAACTGGGAACTTCCTGTAGTGGCGCCCGGACCGCGATCTTCATCACGGAACTTACGCCGGAAGAAGTCCGCCTGAACGCACCAACCCGCCCAGAATCTTGCGGATCTGGGCCTTGTCACTCGGTGAGGGCTACCGAGCTTTACTACGCTTCGACAATCTGATTTCGCACCGCGTAACGGACCAGTTCGCTAACCGTGTGGAGTTGTAGCTTGCGCATGATGTTGGCGCGGTGCGTCTCCGCCGTTTTTACGCTAATGCAAAGCGAAGAAGCCACTTCCTTGCTGCTCTTTCCTTCCGCTAGCAATTGAACGATTTCCCGCTCGCGAGACGTCAGCCGGTCGCGCAACGAAGTGGGAAGCTCCGAGCGCATCCGGCCTTCCTTGAAATTCGTCAGCATTACCTCAGTTGCCCGCGGGGTGAGAAAGGGCTTGTGATTCGCGAGCGTCTCGACCGCGATAATCAGGTCGCGGTCCGAGTCGGACTTCACAATGTATCCGCGAACCCCCGCCTCCAGAATGTCCCGAATCAACTGGTCCGAATAATGCACGGACAAAATCAAAATCTCGGTGTTCGGCGACTCCTTGCGGATCCTTCGCGCAGCATCCACACCGTTCAAGTCCGGCATACTAATGTCGAGAATCGCGATATCGGGCTTCAATTCCTGCGCCTTGGTCACAGCTTCCCGCCCCGTATGGGCCTCTCCGCAAATTTCCCACCCGGCGTGCGACTGCAGCATCCCTTTGATACCGCGCCGCATGAGATCGTGGTCGTCGGCGATTAGAATTCGGAGAGCTTTGGTCATCGTTTACTCCTGCGATTTTCGAGATTTGCCGTCAATTATACAAGAGGTAGGCGATCGCGATTGGCCCGCAAAGCTGTCCGCGAAGTGAATTAACAGATGATCGCCCCAACCAGCTGAACCAGAAAATACTTACGTACCTTAGTCTGCTTTCAATCTCCGGCCTATCGGAGCCATCCTTTAGTACTCCTAGGTAAAATCATGTAGTTTTCGCGGAATACACGCCACTTACGGAATCTAAGGCCGGCCCGGGTTCAGTCGACCGGAAGGCTCGATATTATCGTCGTTCCGCCAGGTTGGGATTTGACTTGGAGCCAACCGCCCAGCTGCCTGATCCGCTCCCTCATTCCCCGAATACCTACGCCCAACTGGCCGCCGCTGCTGTTCAGGGCCGCGAGGATGTCATCCGGAATTCCCTTGCCGTTGTCTGCCACTTCCAAGCGAACAATTCCCGACTGCCGGCTGATTCGAACGCTGGCCGTGTTGCTTCCCGAGTGGCGGAATATATTCGTAAGGCTCTCCTGCACGATCCGAAAAAGCGTTCTCTCCACGATTTCGGCAAGCCGCTCTCGGCCAATTGAAATGTCCAGCTCCACCTTCACCTTGCTTCGCTGAGTGAAACCGTCGATATACCACTCCAACGCAGATCTCAGCCCGGCGTGATCGAGCGTCGGCGGATATAAGAGGTACGACAGCGTGCGCGTCTCGTCGGATGCCTTCTGTGATAGATCGATTGCTTCGCGCAGCATTTCCGCAGTCTCGGCATCGATTGCGGAGATTCTAGTGCTGACCGCCGAAAGATGAATTACCAGCGCCGCCAGGCTCTGCCCGGTGCTATCGTGCAGTTCGCGCGCAATCCGGCGGCGCTCCTCGTCTTGCAGTTGCAGCAAGCGGCCGGAGAGATTGCGAAGCGCTTCTTCGGCATCCTTGCGCGAGGTGATGTCCCTGTTTATTTCGAGAACGCCGATCGTCCGCCCCTTCTGATCGTGCTGCAACACCTGCCGGCTTGCTACGTGGATTCGCCTTCCGTCCTTCGTGAGGTGCACCAATTCGCCTTCCCAAGAGCCTCGGCTCAGTAGCTTCTCCTGCCAGTGCTCGAACGTCACTGGAAACTGAGTCTTGAGGAATTGATGGGATATATTGCCGCATGCCTCGGCAGCAGACCAACCGTAAGTCTCCTGCGCACCGCGATTCCAGAATAAAATTACGCTATCGACATCGCGAACAAGGATCGCATCGTGGGCGAGCTGCAGTAATTCCGTTTGCTTTCTCAGGTCCTCGATGGTTCGAAGCTGCTCCGTGCGATCTTCGATCGCCAGAAGCATGCACCGCCCAGCGCCGTCATGCCTCGGGATTTGCCGGGCATTCAGGACCAGGAATTTCTGTCCGGCCCCCGGAAAATCGTGGCCAATCTGGTAATTCTTCAATTCGATTTTTTCCCTAACAACACCCTTGAGTGACGACAACAAACTCGGAATGTTCCATTCTCCTCCGCCGCATTCACTCAAAAGCATGTTTTCGATCTCATGGCGAGTAACTCGGAAGGTCTCCAGGAAGGCTCGATTCACCGAAATGATCCGCAAGTCCTCATCGAGAATTACTATCGACTCCCGAATTGTTTCCGCCATCGTATCCGCATAGACCTTGGATTCGACGGCTTTCACTTTTTGGTCATCAGTTTTCATCGGGATCAGCAGCCGGCGCCACCTCCGAATGCCTGGGGTCACTCGGATAAGAATACGTCTGCGCGGAAGAATTGGTTACCGGGGCGAACTACCGGGCTTCCGATATATTCTTGCCGCAAAAAAACGGCTTGTGTTGGCCGATTGTCTCAACGGCAGCCACAAGCCAGTTCGCTTGAGATTTCAGCAGGTAACCGCTGGCGCCCGCATTCTTAGCTTCGCGGATCATCTGCGAGGATTCATGCTGGGTGAATATCAGAATTTCTGCGCTGGGGATGGCCTTCTTGATTTCCGGAGTGGCCGCTAACCCGTTGAGCTCCGGCAAAGTCACATCCATGATCACCACATCGGGTTTCAGTTCTTTTGCTTTGCCAATAGCTTCGGCGCCGTCGGCGGCCTCGCCCACCACCGTCCATTCCCCGCGCGTACCTAGCAGCCTGCCTAAGGCCGTCCGCACTGCTTTTTCGTCGTCCACGATCAAAATTCTAAGGCCTGCTGTCATCGTTTTCAGCACTTTATCACGTTGCTTTATTCTATCTGGTCTGTGTTATCAGGCCGCATTGTTCTTCCGGTATTTCCGCACCGGGAAAGATGTAGTAACTATGGCCTTCCCGCGACAAGGTCCCTGCACCGCGTTTTGCCGGCCTCGGGACGCTTAACCTACTGAATTCACTCGCATTGCGGCGAAAGCCCGCTGGAAACACTTCATCTCTTATTGCCGGACGTAGCACGAGGAGCAACTCCCGATTCTAAAATCGAAGTGCGCGCGGCTACAATCTGCTTATGAGAAAAAGCGCCAAGAAAATAACCACGATAAAACTGATTTCACCGCTGGGAAAGTAACCGCCATTTCGTCGCTGCGAGAGGGCCATGAGAACTGCCAGAACCAATACCATTCCCAGAAAAACCGACATTCGCCTCAGCCTTTCAAGTTTTGCGCCTCGTCCGTGGAGGCAGGACCGTTGCCGGTCCTGCTCCCCGTTCGCTCGAATCAACTCCTTAGCGGTTTGATCCCGCTTTCGCAGCCCGCTGCTTCGGCTTCATTTCGCCTGCCTCACCCCCGCCTTGGTATGCTTCGGAATTGATCTCTTTTGAAAGATCGGTCAGCTTTTGATCGGTCTCTTTTTCCTCTTCGAGCGTCTGTGCGAGCAACGACGCTGCCTCGCTCTCGCCCATCAGCTCTGCGTACGCATGTACGGCTCCGTATGCAGCCATTTCATAGTGTTCCACCCTTTGCGCGGCGGAAATCAGGGCCGCATCCATCACGGCGCCTTCATAGTCTTCCGACATCACTTCTCCGCCTTCCGACACGATTCCTTCCATGCCCTTGCACTTCTTTCCCTTTACCGGCTCGCCCATGCCGCTGAAAATCTTTTCAATGCGTGCGGCGTGCTCCTTCGTTTGCTCCAGATGCCCCTCGAAGCCGCTCCGCAACTCTTCTGAGGTGGCAGCCTTCGCCATTTTTGGCAACGCCTTGATCAACTGCTGCTCTGCGTTGTAAATATCCCGCAGTTCGTCCACAAAAACCGACTTCAAATTTTTTTCCGCCATCACAATACTCCTGAGGGTCGCGCCCTGAGATTTTGAATGCAGCCTCAGACTAGGCCCCACTCCCTGCCCTCACCATCAAGCAATTGCTGTAACCATCGGACCGAGTTGCCCTAGCCACGCTTCGAGTGCGTTTGGAGTAAGCGCCAAGGCACCAGCGGGGACTCTCAACTCGTCACACCGCGACAGTTCTCGGTCGCCACTGTCCCGCTTTGCGACATACGGCGCATCGTTATCCCACTTACACGGTGCGCTGTATTCCGACGCGCCTCCAATTCGCGCATCATCGCAATGATGTCCAGCTCGATTTAACTTCAGGGAGGAGCCACATGAACTGGGACCAAATTCAAGGCAAGTGGAAGCAGTCCGCCGGCAAGATCAAAGAAAAGTGGGGAAAACTGACCGACGACGACCTCACCACGATTAACGGTAAGAGAGAACAACTCGTAGGCAAATTCAGGAGCGCTACGGAATCGCCAAAGACGCTGCCGAAAAGCAGGTGGACGAATTTACAAGTTCTTATCGCCTGGACGACGCATCCAAAAGCGCCAAGAGCTCATACTAATCGACAACCACAGTTGTCTCTGAAAAATCAGGCACAAGGAGAAGCGTGATGCCTCGATACGGCAAAGCAGCGGGCAAGAGCGTGAAGAGCGCAATGCACCGCGAAAAGCGCGGCACTCTCCGTTCTGGGAAAGGCGGCAAAGGCGGTAAGGTAACCAGCCGCAAACAGGCGATCGCGATCGGACTTTCGGAAGCTCGCAAGAAGGGTGCCAAGGTCCCCAGGAAGAAGTCCGCCTCCTAGTCCCATCGCGCTTGACGCAAAAACCAGGGCGGGGCCATTGCCAATCGGCAAGCGCCCCGCCCGTTTTGCGATTACCGCAGAGCTACCGGACAGCTAGTGTTTTTCCTTCGGAGCTGACTCTTGATGCCCCGATGTTTGGTGCGCTGGCTGCTGTTTTTGCTGTAATTTCTGTTGCTGTTGCACATGCTGTTGTTGCATGTGTTGCGTTTGTTGCGTGTGCTTCTGTTCCAACTGCTGATTTCTTGCTTCGTTGGCGTTCTGCTTCGTGTATTGCTGATGCTCCTTATCTTGTTGCTGCTGGAGTTTTTGCCGCTGTTGATCCTGCTTCTTCGACAGATCTTCCTGCTGCTTCTGATACTTCTGATCTGTCTTTGTGTTCCCCGTATTCGGAGCTGCCGGACGTTGATACGCGGGCAGATCTTTCGGATGCACCGGATTGTTCGTATGCCCAGTCTCCGCTCGGGTGGTTTCCCCCTTCGGGGCCGCTTCGTGCCCGTTAAATTCTCCCGGACGCGGCGTCGCGGTCACGGGCGGCTTCCCGTGATTCACGGAATTTCTTAGGTCGCGATTCGAACGAGCCGCCTCTTCGTGCCGGATCTGGTTTTGATCGGGTCCCATGTGCCGCTCGTGCTCAGCAGCCTCTTCCTCATGGGTCGGCCGCGCTTCAATTCCGCCTCGTCCGCCGTTGTAGCTCACCCGAACGTTTTCTCTTACGTTCACTCTTTCCTCGTACACGTTGTGGATCTCTGTTCTGTTCACATGCCACACCGCGGTGTTATAGAAGAAGTGGCCTCCATCCCATCGCCCACCCGAAAAACCGTGCCCGAAATAGCCGAACCCATAATTGATTCCACCGTAGAAGCCCACCACCGGTCCCCAATACCCTGCGTGGAAAATAAAAGCGGAACCGCCCCAGCCCCAGTACGGCGGCGTCCAGAAGTAACCCACTTGCGGCGCTAACACCCATGTGCCGGGTACCCAGTAGTAATCGTCTCCGTCCCAAGCCCAGTAGCCCGGCGTCCAGATGTAACCGTCACCTGGGCAAACCGGCTGCTCGTACACGGGCAATTCAGGCGGAGCAATCCCCACGGAAATAGCGACTTGCGCGGAAGCTGTGCCGGCGATGAATAGCACCGGCATTCCCAAAAGCAAAAAGCAAAGTGCATAACGAAGATAACGCATCAATCCTCCTCTTGAGTTGAGTCTGTTCTGGGCCGTGACGCAACTTTCCTAACTGCGTCAGTCGATGCTTTCACGCGGAATGATTTCTAGATAAAGCCGAGTTAACTCGATCGAGGTCATATTCCAAATTATTCGGATTCTACTGATTCCAGTATTCCCCCTCCATACCATCATGCCTGTACTGCCACATGAATAAAAGACGTACCCCGGCTTCCAACAACCATCGGCGCCGGAAGACTGAAGTCCAGGATTCAAAATTTCAGCTTAAGAATGCTCCACAGGCTGCGCTGGTATTGAAGACATCTCCTGCATTTCCCGCACAAGCTCAGCTAGCGTCGTAAATGCGCGCGAATCCTCTTTCAACGCCAGCCGCCGGCCGAGTTTCGCTGCATCCCCGGAGAAGTGCCACAAACCAACCAAGACTTTTTGATTGGGATTCTGCGCATGCATTCGGCCATACAGCGCGCGCACGGCAGGTATCGCGAAAGGAGGAAGCGCGGAGATGCAAACGACATCGGGCTTCGCTCTCGAAATCTGCGCGATCATTCGCTCAGCGCTTTCCACCTCCAGGCATTCGGCTCGATGTCCGGCCTCTTGCAGCAGTTGTGCCAGCATTGTGCCCACAATTTCGTCGGCTTCATCTCGCGCCGGAACGCATAGGACGTTCAGCGGCCGCGCCGGATGAGTCGCCCCAGCTCTCGGCGCTATTTCCAAAGATCCGTTGCCCTGTGAGTCGTGCTGACCTTCCCCGTTGCGCGGCTCCCAAAGTTCATCAATCAATTCGCGCGTGCTCTGGCTGATGAATTTTTCGTTCTCGTCCTGAAGCAGGTTCTGGTGCCGGTCCTGTTCTGCCATGCCCAGCGCCGGAATCAGCACGTTTTCATAAAGCTCTTCGAGGCTCATTTCCTTCAAGCATTTTTGCAGCACCTCCCGTGCTTCTTCGTGGTCCATCGCAAGCAGCCGCTGATAAAACCGCGACTCCGGCGTCAAGGGCGGCTCGTCACCCAGCAAAATATGCAGGAACCGCAGTTGCGGCACGTGTCGCCCGACCACCAGCAGGCAAACCGTCAGCGGAGTCGACACCACAAGCCCGATCGGACCCCAGATCGCCGTCCAGAAAACTGCCGCCATCAGAATGGCGAGTGAGGAAATTCCCGTATGCGCTCCGTACAGCATCGGCTCAATAAGATTGGACACACCCAGCTCTGTGATCACAAAGAGTCCCAGCACCATCAGCGGCTTCGACCAACCGTCAAAAACAGCCATGGATAGAAGCAGCGGCATAATGCCGCCCAACGGCGGTCCGATGTACGGAAGAAATCGCAAAATACCGACGATCACGCCCCAAAGAAGCGCGCCGGGGAGCCCGATGAAGTAAAGCCCCATCCCAATAAAAATTCCGTAGCCGATATTTACAAGGAACTGCATCAGCAGATATTTGCTGACGCGTGAGCTGGCTTCATCCAGAGTTTGTGTAATCAGATGAATATGTCCGTGACCGATCAGTGAAATCAGGCGATTTCGCAGGTCCTCGCGGCGAATCAGCATGAAAATCGTGAACACTACCACGATCAGCGCCCGGGCCAGCAGTCCAAGAACGCTTTGCATGGATTCGAGCGGCAGCGAAGGCGGCGATATCACTTGCACTGGAACAGGCTGCCTCGCGGTCGCCGGGCGATTGTTTGTGGAACGGGTAGCTTCGAGCGATTTTGGAATCCGAAGACGATGGCGCAGGCTTCGCAGCGAGGTCTTTACTGATCTCTGTTACCGTCTCGGATGCGTTGTGCAAGACATGGCTCTCGGACCAATGCAGCGAGGCCAGCTTTTCCTTGATGTTCAGCTTGTACGACGGCAGCTGATTCACCACCTGCCCGATTTGCTTCGACACGCCCCATCCCAGGCCGCCGCACGCTCCAATCGTAAGAAGAACCACCAGGAGACTGGAGAAAGTCCTCCCCAGGCGCGCTCGCTCGAGCAACCGAACCACCGGCGTGAGAATAAAAGTGAACAGAACGGCTAATGCAAACGGGATCAGAACGATTCGCGCGAAGTACAGAGCGGCGATTGTCACCGTCGCCACCACTACCGCGAGGAGATGGTACAAATCCTTCGATGGATTAAATCGCGTCACGACCGGGTCGCTCACGCGTTCGAATCTCACGCCCGGCTAACGACACTCATTGCCAGAGAAACCACGAATAGAACCAGAAACACGTAAAAAAGAAGTTTCGCGATTCCCGCTGCCGCCACCATCACTCCCGCGAAACCAAATATTCCCGCAACGATCGCTACAACCAGGAACAGCAAAGTCCATCGCAACATGGAAACACCTCCTCAATCCGTTTTTGCCGTCCGCACTCTGCGCGGAACTAATTCGACGAGCTGGCCTTCTGATTCTTCACCTGCAGCTCATTCACAACCTGCTGAACATTAGGCACGGAAGATGCGATATGCGCCGCCTGGTTACGCCGGATTTCTGAATTCACGTTTCCCTTCAGCGTCACCACCCCATTCTTCACGTCATAGCTGATGTCTTTGTTCAGTCTGTTCTGAATCAGCGCGGCATCCAAATTCTTGTCGATCCCTTTATCCAGATCGCTGCTCACCGCTTTCGCGTCGCTCTCCGCGCCGGCCGGTAGCACCTGAATTTCGTCCGCCACTACCTGTCCCACCGACATGGACTTCGCGATCGCTTCCACTTGTTGCTTATCGACATCCGACCCCACGTGGCCCGTCAGAGTCACCACGCCCTTCTCGCGATCCTGGCTCACCGAGACGTCCTTGTAGCCGGATTGGTCCAATGATTTTCTGATTTCATCCGCCACCGCCGGCGAGCGTGTATCGCTTTTCGAACAGCCGGCAATCGCGGCGACGAATAACACGGCTCCCGCTGCAAGACTCAATGCGCGTGAACTCATAATCAAATGTCCCCTTTCACTTCGGCAGGTTCGCAAATCCGTCTCGGGTCGGGAACGAGCACTGTAGAGGGTACTAGCGTGCCTTGCGCGGCACTATCAAGGGATGCCTTTAGATATTTTTTGGAGTTTACGTACCGCCGGCTTGGCTGCGGCCCGCGCAATACATTCGCCTTACAGCAACCAACTCCCTCGGAATCAGGCCTTATGCCGATAGCATCGATCAGCCCAAGAGGCCTATTTTCGTTACAAGTTGTAATCAGAAGCCCACGCCAGGCCAGTTTGCGGAATTCGTTTCATCGTGCTCCCGGGGTACTGATCGCTGTAAACCGGCGACGCGGAAGGTAGCCACCGATGACATTTCCTCTGCTCCTGAACCCGCTATTTCAAATGGCCGCCGCTTTCATCATCTTCTTTGCAGGCTTCATCACTCTTTTCTCATTCATCGCCCTGTGCGTCGTAATCGGATGGGCGCTCTACCGCTGTACGAATCGCCTCGCTATCCTTATTTCTCGATCTCACCATGGAAACCTCGCCCCTGATCTCAGGCGCCGACTCCCCAAACCCCATCGCAGGAATCCGACCAACCCGTTCAATCGCGTCCACTCCCAGGCTAAGAAAAAATTCAGCCTACCCGCTAGGTCGCCTTTAAGTAGCACAGGCATTCCTGCCTGTGCCCGCGTAACAACACAAGCCCACCGCAATACCTGGCGCCCGCAAGACATCTTTCGTTTCGCTTGTGCTGCTTCGTCCACATCGCATGGCAGGAACCGCCCGCTTTGCGGTACGATTCGAATTGCAGGAGAAACAATCTATGACCGACATCTGCTACACCCACTACGAAACTCCGCTGGGCAAGACGTTGCTGGCCGCCGACGAACGCGGTCTCCGCCTGATCAGTTTCGCCGCCGGCAAGCGCCCCGAACATCCCGAATCACATTGGCGCAAAGATCCAGCCCCGTTACAGGAAACCATCCGTCAGTTGCGCGCCTATTTTGCCGGCGAGTTGGAAGAGTTCCACCTGCCGCTGTCGCTCATCGGCACGGAATTTCAGCTTCGCGTCTGGCAAATGCTCCAGACCATTCCTTACGGCGAAACCACTTCCTACGGCGAACTAGCTCGACGACTGGGAAATCCCAATGCCTCGAGGGCGGTCGGCCTGGCAAACGGATCGAATCCGATTCCAATCATCATTCCGTGCCATCGCGTCATCGGCAGCAATGGCAGCCTGGTCGGTTATGGCGGCGGCCTTCCAAACAAAAAAGCTCTGCTCGCACTCGAAAGCCGCCAAGGACGCCTGCTTGTTGCCAAGATGCAAGCGCACGCTGGTTAGCAGTTGTATTTTCGGTTTTTACGATGAACGCTTCCGGCTCGTCCGAGATCGCCGCTCGTCCGCACGGCGCATTTCCGGCTATTTTCGCAGCCGGCTTGTTGGCAGGCGTTCTCGATATCACCGCCGCTTTCCTCACTTGGGCTCCGCAAGGCGTTCCGCCGGTGAGAATCCTCCAGGGAATTGCGAGCGGGCTTCTGGGTCCGCAGGCATTCAACGAAGGGACGGCAAGCGCCCTGCTTGGCGGGGCGATCCACTTCCTGATCGCGTTTTCAGCAGCGACTGTTTTCTACGTGGCCAGCCGGAAGATCGATTTCATGACGCGCCGTCCAATTCTCGCCGGCGTGCTGTACGGTGTTTGTGTTTACGTGGTGATGTACTGGATCGTGATGCCGCTCGCGAAGATGCATCCCGCCCACACACTCACGCGCTCTATCGTCGCGATCGTCACGCACATGATCTGCGTGGGCCTGCCGATTGCGCTGATGGTGCGCCGCTATTCGGCCGCGCGCTAGCTACGCCGTCTTGCCGAAGCGGCTCAGCGTTCGGTGCCGCATCTTCCCTATCGTCCGATTCAAGAAATGATCGCGCGTGAGGAATGGCAGTATCGGAGAACGCCGCTTTTCCACCCGGCTTCGCGCCCGCACCAATCGCGTGTCATTTCCAAAACGCCCCAGCGCCGCGTCGATCGTGTCCAGCGCCTTCTCCCGTCGCCCAGCGAGCGCATACACTTCCGCCAGGTTCAAATGAAACTGGCATTCGTTACGCCGTAACTGCACCGCGATTTCGCACAGCTCTGTCGCTCGGTCCCATTGGCGTTCTGCGCGCGCTACCGACAAGCCTAGAAACGAAATGTAGAAAGGATTGTGTTTTTCGTATTCAAACGCCGTTCGCATGTGTACGAGGGCTTTCTGGGGGTAACCGTTTTTCAGCGCCTTCAGACCTTGTCGAAACTCGCCGACGAGGTCGAGACCGACGTTGACCATGGCACTCTCCGCTCTCAATCCGAGGTTCCTCGGAGATTTCAGATGTATTTTTCCTGGGCGGGTGCCCAATCTACAGGTACCGAACAGGAAAAATCTACTGTCCTTTAGGACAGTTTTTTAGGTTTGCTCCGGAATTTATTATCGAAGCGCTCTTGCGGCTACGCCTTAGCTCTTAAGGACAGACTGGCTCAAAGTACTATTGGAGAGTTCTCACCCTTTCGCAACAATCACTTCGGAAGCTAATTTCTTGTGAATCCGGCACGCCATTTCCTTAGGCGCCGGACTTGGGGCACAGGATGAAGGCTCGAACCTTTGTGTTTTTAGTTCTCGTCGCCGCCGCTACTTCTGCGCGCGCGGCCGAGTCCACCAGCTATGCGGTTTGTGGACCGTATGACGCTTACGTTCTGATGTACAAGTCAACCGAGCGGTTTGAAGAGCTCGGCAAACTGCGCTGCAGCGAGAAAGTTGAAATCCAGGGCCAGAAGGGCAGCTTCGCTCAGGTTCAAACCCAGGATGGACGAATGGGCTGGGTGCGCTTCGCTGACCTGGCTGACGCGCCGCCGCCCCGGCAACATGTTTATACGTTCGGCTTGACGGAAGATCCAAAGCCCGTTGAGCCCAGCGCCCCGCAGCCGCCGGCCTTCTGCGCTGACGACCGACGACGTGCTGGCGATGCACGCCATGCATCCGGGCTCGGACTTCTTGCTGAAGAAGATTTCATCCAACCCATGCGCTTTCGATATGACGCCTCCTCAGATTCAAAAGCTTCGCGCCGCAGGCGTCTCCGACAAAGTTGTCCTTGCGATGCTGCAGGCGCCGGTTGCAACCGGCTTGCCGGCACAAAAGATTCCGGAAGGCGTCGACGTCAAAGTTCCCGACGGCATGGCGTTCGAAGTCGAGTTGAAGGGCAATGTTTCCTCGGAAGAATTGCAGGAAGGAACCATCGTCGAAATGGAAGCTGTCGAAGATCTCGTCGTGGACGGCGTTCCAATCGTGGTGCGCGGCTCAGAAGCTCGCGCGCGCGTCCTCGCGGTGCGGCTGGCCGGAGCACATGGCTCGGGAGCGGTGGCGTGGTTCATGCAGGACATCATGGCCACCAACGGCGAACGCATTCCGCTCAACTTTGCGGTGAAGCAACCGGACAACGAACGCACCAAAAACTTTGAAGGCTATCCGTATTTCCTGACCGGATTTCACAAAGATACGCCCGCAATCAAAGCCACGGACAGGCGCTTCCGCGTGGTGGTCCATGGCGACACGATCCTGACAGTCAACCAATCGCTATCGGCTGCCGCGGTGCCAAAACGGAAGACGCAAACGATACGCCACATCGCAGCTCAGCAACCTGCGCCTGCTCCGCAGCCAGAATCGCCGGCGGCTCAGCCAGCGTCTGCCTCAGACGAAGCAAAGCCCTAACAAACAACGCTGCGCGCGTTGCATATTCCAGAAATATTTCCGGACATCGTTCCGGAAATATTCTGTTACAGCGCGGGCAAAGACTAGCTACCGAAGAAATTACGAGCGAGGAAGAGAACGTTGGCTGGGCGCTCGGCGAGGCGGCGCATGAACCACGGGTACCAAAATGTGCCGTAGGAAATCAGGACGGCGGAGCGATAGCCCTCTTGTGCGAGGCGAAGTTGCTCTGCGCGTTGGATGCCGTAGAGCATTTGAAATTCGAGGCGATTCTTCGGGACTCCCTGCGCAGCGGCCCATTCGATGAGGCTCGCGATCAATGCGCGATCGTGAGTGGCGATGGCGGCGCGCAGGCCCGCTTTGCGAGCTTCCGGGCTTAACAATCTTTTGGCCAGATCCATATAGCTCGCATCGACATCCTTTTTTCTGGGATACGCAATTTCTGCGGGCTCGTTGTACGCGCCCTTCACCAGACGAACGGCTGCGCCGATGGCAATCAGCGAATCCAGATCCTTCTGCGTGCGATATAAGTACGCCTGAACGCAAACCCCGATGTTCGCATACGCTTTGCGAGCGCGTAGATAGATTTCCAGCGTGACGTCCACGTAAGGGCTTTGCTCCATGTCGATCCAGAGCGTTTTGTCGGGCGGCGTCGCTTCGATAAGTTTCGCGAGATTTGCGTAACAGAACTCGCGATCGAGATCGAGGCCGAGCTGTGTGAGCTTCACGGAAACTTCCGTTGGCAGGTCAGCGGCGCTGATCCGCTGCAGAACGTCGAGATAGTGATTCGTGACCGACTCCGCTTCTGTGCGGTTCTCGATGTTTTCGCCAAGTTGCGTAACGAGAGTGGCGATGCGCTTTTCGGCGAGCTGGCGAGCGGCCGCGAGAGCGTCGTCAATCGTTTCACCGGGCATGAAGCGGGTGACGGTGCGGCGCAAGAATCCGTAACGCGGCGCGTTCTCGCGCATCCACGGGTTCGCGGAGGCCTTCAAGATCGCCGTGCGCATCAGGCTCATTTAGTTGTCGTCTCTCACTGGAATCTTATTGGGCACCAGGATTTTATTGGCCCGAACTGAGTACCTTTACGAAGCGGTAGTAAAAATCCACACCAGTATAAAAGGACCAGACCTCGAGACGCTCGTCGCGACCGTGCGAGCGGTCGTCGTTAGGATCCATCCACATGCCGGATATTCCGTAGGTTGGAATTCCAGCGGCGCGCGAGTAGGCACCGTCCGAGGCGCCGGTTTCCATCACTGGAACCACGGGAACTCCCGGCCACATTTCCTGCGTGACTTTATCGAGGGCTCCCATCACATCCGGACGCAGCGGTGAAGGGGGGTTCTTTTGCGCAACGAGCGCGCCGATAAGGACTGGCGTCACCGAGATTTTGGGATCGTCGAGAACTTTCACCAGCGTCGCTTGAGTTTCTTCGACCGAGTGTGACGGGAGAATACGGCAATTCACATTGGCGCGAGCCATTTGCGGCAGCGCGTTGTTGGCGTGGCCGGCATCGAGGCGAGTGGCCACGCAGGTGGTATGGGTGATGCCGTTGTAAAAGGGCTTCTGCGAGAGCCGTTCGACGGCTCCGGCGTCAGGCGGATCTTTCAAAATAGCTTTCATGTCTGCGCCCAGATCCCCTCCCACGATTGAGGACATGTGATCGAGGTAGGAACGCGTCACATCGTTGAGCTCGAATGGGAATTTATAGTGTTCGAGACGCGTGAGCCCTTCGGCGAGCTCGTAGATCGCATTGTCGGGGACAGGCAGCGAGCTGTGACCGCCGGGATTCGTGACCTTGAGTTCGAAATCCTGATAGAGCTTTTCGCTGGCCTGAATTGCGACCATCGACTTCTTCCCGTTGACGATCTGAAAAGTGCCGCCATCGGGATTCAAAATGAACTCTGCGTCAATCAAATCGCGATGATTCTTCAACAGCCAGTTCACGCCGTTCGATTGCCCGCCTTCTTCGTCGGCGGTGAGAGCCAGGATGATGTCGCGGTCGGGTTTGTAACCTTCCTTTTTTAGCCGAATCATCGTCATCATCAGGAACGTGTCGCCGGATTTCATATCGATCGAGCCGCGGCCGTAGAAGTAGCCGTCTTTTTCGAGGAGTTGAAACGGATCGACGGACCAATCTTCGCGGCGCGCTTCGACTACGTCGAGATGGCCGATCATGAGAATCGGTTTGCGCGCTCCGGTACCGTGGAGGCGAGCGACGAGATTTCCTTTTCGCGGATTGGGGCCGCCGATGAAGATGTCACTTTCCGGATAGCCAGCGTCGCGGAGCCGTTTGGCCATGGCTTCGGCGGCGACTGTGGTGCTGCCGACGGAATCGGTGGTGTTGATCTCGATGAGCTGCTTATAGATTTCGCGCGCGAGTTGATTTGTAGCGTCGTCCTTCTGCGCGCTGCGTAACGATACGGGAACTGCGAAACACACGAAAACCGCGAAAGCCAGGAACTTCCGGGGTGTCATTGGGTCTCCTGAGTCAAGAGAGGGGAGACTACCAAAGTAGGGCGAGGGAAGCCAACTATTGCCGGTTTTTGCGGAGCGAGAAGCATTTTTGTCTCGATTAGAAATTCGTAGTGCGCTTTGTTTTGTGGGGGTTGGGCGGAATTCTAATCGCGGTGTCTCGATTAGCCGCCACGGCGGCCAGGGAAAGGCAGTGGCGAGTGACGGGTGATGAGTGGGGAGCGGGTTGGGGCGGGAGAAAGGCGACGCTGGTTGAAACCTTTGTTCCCCAGGGCAAGAAATCGCGAAAAATTTGCGATTAGAAAATTTTAGGTTATTGATTCTTATGGGACTTAGATCGAATTCTAATTCCAGATTTGCGATTAGAAATGCGGGACTGCGACGGGAGACAGGAGGAATGACGGCATTATAGGAGAGGCTTTGGCGCGCGGATCTGGTTCTGGGTGCTGATTGATGCTTCCGCCGCGAGTTGTCCGTAAAATGCACGACTGATGATAACGCACTGGTAACTACTTTGCAAGTTTAAAAACAGGGTCGGGCCCCAGAACCGAAATTTCCGAATGACAGGCGAGGAGCTAAATTTGAAAATCAGCGTGGCGCACCTACGGCGCTGAAATAATTCTTGGGACTCGGTACCCAGGGTTTCCACCCTGGGCTAAGTGTGTGCCGCGCCTACGGCGCTGGTTGTGTACCGAGGATGTCAACAAAGCCATTTCAGATTTCAAATACGGAAAAGGCGAAACGAACCGGTAGGATGCCGCGGTACGAAAAGAGGTAACGGAACGCTCAGAACGGAGGCGGGGAGTACGGAGTTTCTGACGGGGATTCGAGCAGGAAGATGGCGTAGCGGTAGACTGCGAATTTTGTGGCGTCGGGGACGCCGCCGGCGGCGAAGATTTCACCGAAGGCGCGGTGGAGTTCGTGCATTTTGTCTTCGGGGAGCAGGCCCAGGAGTTCGCCGAAGTGGTTTTTGGCTTTGGTGAATGCGTCGGATTCTTCCGGGGTGAATGGCGGGGGACTGAAATTCTTTTGTTCGTACTCGCGGTAAAAATCGTAGCGGAACTGTTTTGCATAGAGCGCGGCGTAGGCTTTCTTTTGAGCGTCGGCCGGAGGATCGGTGGCGGCGAGAGCTTTTGCGGTGAAGTCGTTGAGGGCGTGGTCGAAATCGCTGAAGTTTCCGCGCACGCCCATTAGCGGGCCCCTTCCTGATTTTCCGAGCGAGGCGGCGAGGCGGGTGGTGCGCGCGTCGTAGCATCTGCCGTAGGTGGAGATTGCCTGGATTGTGGTTGGTTCGGTGGCGTCTTTTGCGGCGGTGAATTTCTTGATCCAGTCGGTGGAGGAGATTTGGAGGATTTGGGTGCAGGTGAGGCCGAGGTGGTCGGCGGAGGGGGATCGTTTTGGGGTTTGGCCCGCGGATGATGCTGCATAGGACAGCAAAGCGAGCGGGAGAATGACCGAATAGATGGATTTCATCGGATTGAGATTATAGCGGGGCAGGGAAAAAGCCTCACCTCTGAAGAGGTGAGCTACATTCGTGAATCACAATTTCGGATTGCAAATAACGCAAAAGGTAATGGGAAACAGCGGTGCAGCAGAAAAAACTAGAGTCAAAGGCGCCGGCCGGAGGCCAGCGGTACGAACGGCGAAAAGAACGGTGTCGCGGCGTGCCCTAAGAATTGATGATCGTGGTGTGGTGTTGCGTTGGCACGGACGTCATTTTCACGCTGCCGCCGGTCGGCGGACGCCTGTGCTACTGAAAGGCTAGCGGGCGGAGGCGGCTGAGGATTGGGCGTCGAGGAGGTCGAGTTCGTATTCGAGTTTGCGGAGGGTTTCGTCGTTGATTTGGTTTTGATTGCGGAGATTCAGGATTGCGGCGCGCTGGACGGCGCGGACCTCGCGTGCGAGCTCGAAATAGCGGTCATAGTGCCTGGGGTCGCGCTCGGCGTCTTCGGCGTCCTTTTCTTCGAGGCGGGCGAGGCGGTGGCGTTGGAGGTGGATCAATTCGTCGTAGACGGGCTCGAATTCGGCGGAGTCGTTCTCGCGAGCGGATTCGAGATAAGCGAGGGCGGCTTCAATCATGTCGCGGCGGGCTTTTTCTTCTTCGGGATTTTTCTCGCCCGCATCGGAGAGGCCGAGGGCGCGAATGAGCGGAGGAAGGGTAAGTCCCTGCAAGACGAGAGTGACGAAGATTACGGAGAAGGTGAGGAAGATGATGAGGTTGCGCTGGGGAAACGGCGAGCCGTCGCGCAGATATTCCGGCAGCGAGATGGCGGCGGCCAGGGCGACGACGCCGCGCATGCCGGTCCAGCCGATAATCAGGATCGAGCGCGGATTCGGAAACGGCTCGGGCTGGTGAAGGATGCGGCGGCGAATGAAATTTGAGGTCCAAGCACCGGGATAGACCCAAACCATGCGGAGAAGGATGACGACCGCGCTGAACATGGCTCCCAGAGCCAGCAGGCGCCCGATCGTGTACTCATGAATTCCTTCGAGGACGTAGGGAAGCTGAAGACCCAGCAGGATAAAAACAAAACCATTGAGGATGAAGGTTAGGGTGTCCCAGACGGCGGATCCTTTGAGGCGCGCGCCGAGAGAAAGATAGAGAGAGCTTTTGTGTCCGAGATAGAGACCGCAGACGACGGTGGCGAGAACACCGGAAGCGTGGGCGCTTTCGCCGGCGAGATAGGCGAAGTAGGGAGCGATGAGGCTGATGGTGATTTCGATGGAAGAGTCGTCAATTTTGGTTTCGAGGTAGTAGATCAGCTTAGCGATGATGAGACCGATCACGATGCTGCCGGCGATCAGGTAAATAAGCCGCCCGATCCTTACTTCGAGAGCTGGGAACTTCTCCGGAGACGACAAGAGCGACAGCAAATTCGAGAGCGAGCAGACCACTCGCGTCGTTGACGAGGCTTTCGCCTTCGATGACGTTGGTGATGCGCTTGGGGATGCCGAGGCGTTGAGCGATTGCGGTGGCGGCGATCGCGTCGGTGGTGCTGACGACGGCGCCGAGAACGAGGCCGAGGCGGAAGTCGAAGCCGGGAAGAATCCAGTGAGAGATGGAGGCGACGCCGCGAACGGTGAAGACGACGAGACCGAGGGCGAGCATGGAGATGCTGACGAGGTTGTAGCGGAAGTCGCGCCAGGAGGTGGTGAAAGCGGAGGAGAACAGGAAAGGCGGAAGGATTACCAGGAAAACCATATCTGGATTCAGGGCGACGTGCGGCACGCGGGGAAAGAAGCTGAGGATGAGGCCGCCGATGACGAGAATGATGGGGTAGGGCGTTTGGAAACGCTTTGCGAGAGCGGCCAGGCCCGCGATGAAGAGCAGGAGGAGGAGAAAAATAAGTTCGACGCTGTGGATGCCGGATGCTTGCATGGCCTTGGCGGATTAAAGATAACGGCAAGAAGGCGGGGAGACAAGGAGACAGAGAGAAAGGCCCATGACGAGGGACGCGTCGTCGTGGCGGCTCCGGTGCAGTGCGTGCTCGCGGAGCGCGGATTATTTCTTGGGGGATTTTGGTTTGCGGAAGAGGGCGCGCTCGGTGAGGACTTCGAGGGCGCGGGGGAGGCGCTTCTGGCGAACCTCGGGCGATTTGGCGGAGAACCAGCGGAGGAATTGCATGCGAGCCGGCCGCAGTGAAGCGGTCGAATTCTTTTTTGAGGCGCGGGCGAGATCATCAGGGCGGCTTCGAGTTCGGGAGGGACGGGAAGATCGCGCGGAGGCGAGATCTATTTTGAGCGAGACGCCGACGATTTCGCCGACGTCGGCGCGGGCGGCTTTGCGGAGCGTGGCGTTTACCTGGAGGCGATAGCGTCCGGCGCCGGCTGGGACGAGGGTGGTGCGGGTGCTGCGATTATTCGAGGTTGCGACTACTGGGATGTGTTTTGGGATTCGATTCTTCCGCTGCTCTTGGCTGGCTTTGTTGCCGCGGCGTATTCTTTCGCGAGTGCGAGGCCGATGCCTTGGGGACGTCGACGTAACGCAGCATCCAGATTTTGTAGATGGTGGCGGAGGAAAGCTGATATCTGAGTCCGAAGAATCTTTCACGAGCGGCAATCTTCGAGCATTGCGTCACTTGCGGCGAAATTCTGAAAGCTAATCCCGGCGTCCTGGCGACTTGAAGAAAAGTCCTTTCGCTTAGTCGCCTCGATGTACGGGAACAATTAAGCATCGAGCCGCTCAGAATGTTCGAGAATCAGATGAGAGCCTGTTTGACGAACCTTGACTATCCTTGCTGTGAAGAAAACGTAGAAGCTCAGCAACCTTCGGCATCTAGTCGATGGCTAGCGTGACGGTCTCGGCCGTAAACCGTACGGGAGGGAGGAATGGGCTTGCATTTATTGCGACGACTGTTCGATATCAAGACATTGGCTTGAGGATCGGGTTTCGAGCTCACCGAGTTCCTGGAAATCCTCGAGACAAAGTGTCAATTGCCTCACGAATGGTCGCGAGTCGTCTTCTTGAACCGTTTCGCCTTGAGAATATCAATCGGGAAGTGACGGGCACACAACGACGTAACCGCCATCCTGATCGGGCTCCAGCAAAGCTACTTTGAAATCCCAAGTCCTCATAGGGATATATGCTACGCCGCATCATGAGCAGCGACAAGTAATTCGCACGACACACGCGGGTGCTCGCGAGAAATAAAAAAGGCCGCGATCGCTTTGGGCGTTGCGGCCTTTTGAATTTTAATCCTGGCGGTGACCTACGTTCCCGCGTCGTTTCCAGCGCAGTATCATCGGCCCGGCAAGGCTTAACTTCCGTGTTCGGGATGGGAACGGGTGTGACCCTTGCGGTAAGACCACCAGGAAACTTGGCATCGAATTTCGGATATCGAGGATTCGAGGTTACAGACGCGAACGCCGGGAACCGAAGGTCAACTCACCGAAATTTCGATGAACAACTGAAGGAATTTGGTAACCGCAAATTTCGCTATGAGTGTAGTACGATGCGAAAAGTGCGTCTTTCCTCCGCGCATGACGGTTAGGGTCTTGCGACGGTTTAGGAAAGTTTTATGGTCAAGCCGAACGGCCGATTAGTACGGGTTAGCTACACGCATTACTGCGCTTCCACCTCCCGCCTATCAAAGTCGTAGTCTTCGACTGGCCTTCTTAGACCCCCGCAGCCATGTTGGGAAACCTTATCTTGAGGCGAGCTTCTCGCTTAGATGCTTTCAGCGATTATCTCTTCCGGACTTCGCTACCGAGCTATGCCACTGGCGTGACAACTCGATCACAAGAGATCCGTCCATCCCGGTCCTCTCGTACTAGGGACAGCTCCTCTCAAGTTTCCTGCGCCCACACCAGATAGGGACCGAACTGTCTCGCGACGTTCTGAACCCAGCTCACGTACCGCTTTAATAGGCGAACAGCCTAACCCTTGGGACCTTCTACAGCCCCAGGATGCGATGAGCCGACATCGAGGTGCCAAACCTAAGCGTCGATGTGAACTCTTGGCTTAGATCAGCCTGTTATCCCCGGCGTACCTTTTATCCGTTGAGCGATGGCCCTTCCACGCAGAACCACCGGATCACTAGATCCCACTTTCGTGCCTGCTCGACCTGTGTGTCTCGCAGTCAACCCGGCTTATGCTCTTGCACTCCACGGCGGGTTTCCAATCCGCCTGAGCCGAGCTTTGAGCGCCTCCGTTACCGTTTAGGAGGCGACCGCCCCAGTCAAACTACCCGTCTGGCCGTGTCCTCCACCCCGTCTAGGGTTGCAAGTTAGAACGACAGAACTATCAGGGTGGTATTTCACCGTTGCCTCCCCCCCAGCCGAAACCAGGGATCCCAGGCTCCCACCTATCCTACGCAGGCAGTACCGTTAATCATGACCAGAGTGCAGTTAAGGTGCACGGGGTCTTTCCGTCTAGATGCGGGCATCCGGCGTCTTCACCGGAACCACAAATTCGCCGAGCCGTTCGCCAAGACAGTCGTTCGATCGGTACGCCATTCGTGCAGGTCGGAACTTACCCGACAAGGAATTTCGCTACCTTAGGACCGTTATAGTTACGGCCGCCGTTCACCGGGGCTTCAGATCAGGCCTTCGCTGCCTTGCGGCAGCTAAGCCCTCCCTTTAACCTTCCGGCACCGGGCAGGCGTCACCCCCTATACGTCGTATTCGACTTAGCAGAGAGCTGTGTTTTTGTTAAACAGTCGCCGAACGCATTTCACTGCGGCCCCCTCGGGCTATAAACCCTAGCGGGGCACCCCTTCTCCCGAAGTTACGGGGCTAATGTGCCTAGTTCCTGAGCGAGCGTTCTCTCGAGCGCCTGTGGATATTCACCTTGTCTACCTGTGTCGGTTTGAGGTACGGGCACCACCCGAACTCCTTAGAGGTTTTTCCTGGCAGCGTGAGATCAGAGACTTTGCGGCCGTGTGGCCTCGGGACCGGTCTGACCGTTGAATGACCCCGTGGATTTTCCTGCGGGATCCGGCTTACACCGGGACATCGGGACGTCCATCACCCGACTCCCCTACCCTTCTGCGTCACCCCATCGTAAAACGTTCGTGTGGCGGGACAGGAATGTTGACCTGTTGTCCATCAGCTACGCCTCTCGGCCTCACCTTAGGACCCGCCTAACCCTGAGCGGATTAACCTTCCTCAGGAAACCTTAGACTTTCGGCGACACGAGTTCTCATCGTGTTTATCGCTACTTATGCCGGCAGAGTCTCTTCCGTGGCGTCAAGTAGTCCTCCCGGTCTACCGTCGAACACCACAGAATGCTCCCCTACCAAATGACGACTCCGAAGAAGTCATCAATTTCGCAATTTCGGTCGCAGACTTAGCCCCGTTGGATTGTCGGTGCGTGAACACTTGACCAGTGAGCTGTTACGCTTTCTTTAAAGGATGGCTGCTTCTAAGCCAACCTCCTGGCTGTCTGTGCGCTCACACGTCCTTTCCCACTTAGTCTGCAGTTGGGGACCTTAATTGGCGATCTGGGTTCTTTCCCTCTCGACCACGGAGCTTATCCCCCGTAGTCTCACTCCCGCACTGTTGTCCACGGCATTCGGAGTTTGATTGGATTCGGTATCCTGGATGGGACCCTAGTCCATTCAGTGCTCTACCACCGTGGCAAATCATGCAAGGCTGCCCCTAAAGGCATTTCGGGGAGAACGAGCTATCACGGAATTTGATTAGCCTTTCACCCCTACCCTCAGCTCATCCGAGCGATTTTCAACTCACACCGGTTCGGTCCTCCAGTCGCGGTTAAGCGACCTTCAACCTGGCCAAGGGTAGATCATCCCGCTTCGCGTCTATTCCCACACACTAGTCGCCCTATTCGGACTCGCTTTCGCTACGGCTCGCTTTCGCTTAACCTCGCGTGTGAGAATAACTAGCCGGCTCATTAAGCAAGAGGCACGCCATCAGGCATTTCCGTATCCGAAGACACGGCATAGCCCTCTGACTGCTTGTAAGCATACGGTTTCAGGTTCTATTTCACTCCCCTCGCAGGGGTGCTTTTCGCCTTTCCCTCACGGTACTAGTTCACTATCGGTCGCCAACGAGTATTTAGCCTTGGAGAGTGGTCTCCCCGGATTCCCACGGGGTTTCTCGTGCCCCGTAGTACTCAGGATACCGCTTCGAGTCCGGTAAACTTTCGGCTACATGGCTTTCACCCTCTTTGGCCCTGCTTTCCAGCAGGTTCACCTAGCTTCCGGATTGGTAACTCTACTCACGCGGTCCTACAACCCCGGGATATAAATATCCCGGTTTGGGCTGTTCCGGTTTCGCTCGCCGCTACTACCGGAATCTCAATTGATTTATTTTCCTCCAGGTACTGAGATGGTTCACTTCCCTGGGTTTGCTCGTACCCTCCTATATATTCAGAGGGCCGTAACCTGGTTTTACCAGATTGGGTTTCCCCATTCGGAAATCCCCGGATCAAAGCTTGCTTGCAGCTCCCCGGGCTTATCGCAGCTTGCCACGTCCTTCATCGCCTGTTGGCGCCAAGGCATCCACCGTACGCTCTTAGTAGCTTAACCATAAAACTTACCTAACACGTCGCCGAGAGAAATCGGGACCCGAGACCTGCACTGCGATCTTCGATTGCGCTGGAACTTCATGGAAGAAAGGGACCACGAGATCGCGCGTGGAGGAAATTCGCCTTTCCACATTGCGCTACTTTCTCGAGCAAAAATTTGCGGTTTATCACGCTATGCGAACCTTGAAATTCGCATAACGCGATGCCTACTTCCTTCAGTTGTCAAAGACCGTCGTTCCGGTCAACAATTTCCGATCGGAACGTCTCCGCTCCCGGCGGAGCGCGAAATCGGTTTTGGAGCCGAAGTCGAAACGAAATAAAAAACCCGGCAACAAGCGCCGGGCATGTCCGTCCTATTCCTGTGGGCCGCGTTTTACGCTGCAGCCTCCAGAACGGATATGCTCGAAACTCGTTTTGTGCCAACCCGGTGCTTGTAACCAACTTCACCTCTGGTTAAGCGGCAGACCCGGTTTGTCAGGACAATCCCCGGCAAATCCGAGGTACGCCGACATCAGGGAAGTATAGCAAAGAAAAAAATTTCGTCAAGTATTTGTAACATATTATTTCAGGGAGATGAATTGTGGAATTCGAGGGCTCCTGTGGAAAAGATCGACAGGGACGTTGAGCAAGCTGGCGACGAGTCCGGGCTGGGATGCGGATACGCCCTACCCTTGCGGTGTTTGAAGAATTCGACCTGGCGCAGGCGCTTTTCGGCTTCGGCTTTGCTCTTGTAGGGACCGCCGAGATTCTTGCCCTTTCTCGGAAAGCACTTTGTAGCCTTCTTTCACTTTTTTAATCATTTTCGCACCTCCGATTTTATTCTCAGCAATTCGGGAGTGTGCCGCCATGCCGAAATTACTGTAATCGGGTGTGCGCCGATTGTTCAGGCGGGCGTGATGCGAGCGAAAAGCATCGCGATGAAGAATGCGTCGTCGTGCTACCGATGCTGTTTCACCCGAGCCGATTGCTGCGATTACGGGTTTGTTACCTGCTCGGAGATGCTTACTTCGCGGATTGGGACGTAGTATTTTTGCTCCCATTCCTGGTGCAATGGGCTTTCGGCGTAGGCGTCGGCTGCGTCGCGGTCTTTGAATTCGATGGCGTAGGCGGCGTTGAAATCGCGGGGTTGGATGCGGTCGGCTTTGATCCAGATATTTTTTATGCCGGGGACTTTGGCGGCCATTTCTTTCACGCCTTCGAGGGCGCGCTGTTTATCGGCGTCGGCGACACCCGGTCGCCACTTTAGAATCACCATGTGGATGATCGTCTTGGGCTGGCCGAATTTGTTTTGTCCTGCAACGTAGCCGCTCGCGAAAAGGCTTAGTGCGGCGAGTGCGGCTCCGAGAATCTTTGTGGCAGTGGTGAAATGAATTTGCATGATTGCTCCTCTCATTTGATTGGACGCACGAGTCTAAGCGACGGCGCTCGAACGGTGCAACTTCTGTTCACGTTTTCGCGTATTCTCATTGTAGGTGTGATTGCGATTCGATGGCCGTCGGCGCAAGACCCACGACGAAAAAAGCGTCGTCGTGGCTACCGATGTTGCCGATTCGAGTTAAGCGGCTGTCTGGTGGCGGCATTTGCATGTTGACCCGCTGGTTTCGGGTTGAGTAGCATGCGCGAGTCCGGTGAGTTGATTTGAGGCACGCGGGCAGTTTGGGGCGATAAAATGTTTTGTCCGGAATGTGGAACGCAGCTGGCCGACGACGCTGCATTTTGCACAAATTGTGGTCAGGCCATGCAGCGAACGCCAAGCGCTGCGTATCCGTCCCCGGCGGCCCCTCCTCCGCTCCAGACTCAGCCGGTTGAGGTTGATCAGCAACCCGCCCCGCCGGTGTGGCAGACACCACAGGTTTCGCGGCCGCCGGTGGCATACGCGGGGTTCTGGCTGCGGCTTGTCGCCTACATCATTGACGCAATGATCCTGGGGATCGTGGGCGTGGGCGCTTTCTTTCCGCTATTCCGGGCGAACATCCATGCTTTCACAGCCGAGAACCCGTGGGAGGTGTACACGTCGGTATCGCGGCCGCTGCTCGCCATCCGATTGCTCGCGCTGATGTTGAGCTGGATTTATTACGCGTCGATGGAAAGTTCGACATGGCAGGCGACGCTGGGCAAAAAGATTCTGGGTCTGAAGGTGACGGACCTGGCGGGGAATCGGATTTCGTTTGCGCGCGCTTCGGGGCGCTTCTTTGGGAAAATCCTGTCAGGCATGATTCTCGGTATCGGTTTTCTGATGGCGGGATTTACGGCGCGGAAGCAGGCGCTGCACGATATTCTTGCGGGCTGTCTGGTGCTGCGGCAACTTTAGTTTTTCCTGGCTGCTCCTACGCCGAAACGAGGCACAAGTGTTCTGCTCAAAATGCGGCGCGCGATTGACGGAGGGAACGGCATTCTGCAGCGTCTGCGGTACGCCGGTGAGCGGACCGCCGGTGGCGGCTAGCGCGCCACCCACTTACGCATCGCCCGCGATCGTTCCGCAGGCTTGGCGCCGACTTATCCTGTGGCGCCGGCAGTCGTGGCGCTGCCGTCTCCTTATGCCGGGTTCTGGTTGCGGGTGGTCGCCCATCTTATCGACGGGCTTGTTCTCGGCGCTATTTTCGTAGTGCTTTTTTTCATTGGGCTCGCGTTCGTGGGGATGGGATCGATGGAAACGATGGTTCGAGGAATGCACAACGGAGACGCGGAGCCGCCTGTGGCGCTCATCTTGATGCTTATATTTATTTTTTTCCTTTCGATTGTTGCGTCGTGGATATACTCCGCGTACCTGGAAAGTTCGCCCCAATCAGGGTACGCTGGGAAAAATGGCGCTGGGATTAATCGTGACCGATTTGCAGGGGCGGCGGATCAGCTTCGGCCATGCCACGGGCGCTTCTTCGCGAAAATTATTACCGGCCTGATCCCGCTGGGGATCGGCTACATGATGGCGGGATTTACCGAGAAAAAGCAGGCGCTGCACGACATGATCGCGGCCACGCTGGTCCTGCGTAAACGTGAAGCAAATGATTAAACTCCCCAACCATAGCGCTCGGTGTGAACGAGCGCGTCGTGAATTTCTCCGCGAATTTGATCCGGAATTCCGAGCCGCGCAGGATGCGGCTGCCGGTTCGGCGATGTCCATGGTGCGGTAGCCGTGGTCGAGGACGCGATCGATTGCTGATTCGATCCACTGGGCTTCGATGTTGAGGCCGAAGGATTCGCGCAGCATGAGAGTGGCGGAATAGATTGCGCCGAGCGGCGAGGCAACGTCTTTTCCAGCGAGCGTGGGCGCGGAGCCGTGAATCGGCTCGTACAGCGCGGGGCCATTGCCGGAGCCGCGGCTCATGGAGGGAATCAGGCCGATAGAGCCCGCGAGCGCGGCGGCTTCGTCGCTGAGGATATCGCCGAAGAGATTCGAGGTGAGGATAACGTCGAACTGCTTGGGGCGAAGGACGATCTGCATCGCGGCGTTGTCCACATATAAGTGCTCGAGCGTGACTGCGGGGTATTCTCTGCCACTCCTGTGACGACCTCGCGCCAGAGCGCGGATGTGGCGAGCACGTTGGCTTTGTCGACGCTTGTGACGCGGCGCTGACGAACGGCGGCGCGCTCGAACGCATAGCGGGCGACTCGTTCGATTTCTGCTGAGCTGTAGTCGGCGACATCGCGGGCGCGCGAACGGCCGTTGTCGCGATGGAGCTCGTGAGCGCCGAAGTAAATGTCGCCTGCTAATTCGCGGACGATTTCGAAATCGCAACCGGCGACGCGATCGGGGCGAAGGGGCGAAATTCCCTGCAAGGCGTGGCGCAAACGGATCGGGCGAAGATTGATGTAAAGGCCGAGCTCTTTTCGCAAAGCGAGCAAGCCGCTTTCGGGGCGATTCGCGAGTGGGAGCGCGTCCCACTTCGGCCCGCCGATAGCACCGAGCAAAATCGCATCGGCTTTCCGACATTCCGCGAGCGTGGATGGCGGCAGTGGAGTGCCAAAGGCGTCGATGGCTGAGCCGCCGAAGGGAAGCTCGCGGAACTCGAAAGTGTGGTCATGTGCGGCGGCGCAATCTTGAAGCAGTTCAACGGCAGCGCGAGTGACTTCCGGGCCGATGCCGTCACCGGGCAGGACTGCGATTGTTTTGCGAATGGGACTCATTTTTTTTCCTCTTCAGCTGTCCGTTTTTTAACTCTTATCTTCAGTGTGCTGCAACTGCGCGAGGCCGCGCGCGAACCGCAGAGCTAGTAGCCGACGCCGTGCGTCCGCGGCGAACCTGGTGGATAAAGGAAAGCAGATCACGGTCGGTCACTTGCTTTGCAGAATCGGCTAGTTCGGTGGCCATTCGATAGCAGTCCGCTAGTTCCGCTGGAGTGGTTTCGTAGCCGAGTTCGGCGAGCCGGGCCCGCAGCGCCTTGCGGCCGGAATGCTTTCCGAGAACGAGCCTGCGGCTGGGCACTCCCACTTTTTCGGGGAGAATAATTTCGTAGGTGAGCGGATTCTTTAGGATGCCATCCTGGTGAATGCCTGCTTCGTGGGCGAACGCGTTGGCGCCAACTACGGCTTTGTTCGGGGGCACGGATACTCCCGTGATCGCGGTGAGCAGGCGGCTGGTGGAATAGATTTTCTCAAGGCGGATATTCGTCGCGGCGCAGAAACGGCTTTGGCGGACGTGAAGCGCGACTGCGATTTCTTCGAGCGAGGCATTTCCAGCGCGTTCCCCGATTCCGTTGATCGTGCATTCCACCTGGCGCGCACCCGCGGCGATTGCGGCGAGCGAATTCGCGACGGCGAGGCCGAGGTCGTTGTGGCAGTGTGCGCTGTAAATAATCTTTGGATATGCGCCGAGCCGCGCGCGGACGGTGCGGAACATCTCGCCGTATTCATCGGGTGTTGAATAGCCGACGGTGTCTGGAAGATTGATGATCTTTGCACCGGCCTCGGCAGCGGCTTCGGCCACTTCGCAAAGGTATTCGATATCACTGCGGCTTGCGTCTTCGGCGGAAAATTCCACTTCTTCGGTATGCTCGCATCCGAAGCGCACCATTTCGCTTACCTGAGCGAGGGCCTCGTGACGTTCGATGCGCAGCTTGTGCTTCAGATGGAGATCGGAAGTGGCGAGAAAAATATGGAGCCGGGGATGGACGGCCGGTTCGATGGCGCGGAGGGCCGCGTCTACATCTTCTTGGCGGGCTCGCGCCAGCGCCGCTACTTTGCAGTTGCGGATTTCGCCGGCCACCGCGCGGACTGCTTCCAAATCTCCCGGCGATGCGATGGGAAATCCCGCTTCGATCACGTCGACGCCGAGCTGTTCGAGCTGTCGCGCTAGCCGGAGCTTTTCCTCGCGGTGCATCGAAAAGCCGGGGGATTGTTCGCCGTCGCGCAGCGTGGTGTCGAAGATGTGGATCGTGTCCATGATCGCTCCTCTATGCCGCAACCAGTGGAACGCGGCGAGAGCAAGCGTGTCCAATTTATAATTGTTGCGTGTGGAATAAGCTTCGCTTATACAAGATAAGACGGCCTAGGAGGGTATGTGGATCTGGCGGCGTTGCAGGTGTTTCAGACGGTGGCTCGAGAGCAAAGTTATTCGCGCGCGGCAGAAAAGCTGTACCGGACGCAGCCGGCGATCAGCATCGCGATGCGGAAGCTGGAAGAATGGGTCGGCCAGCCGCTATTCGTGCGCGGGACGGGTGCCCGTACCCTGACGGACGCCGGCACCCTGCTGCTCGAGTACGCGGACCGGATGCTGAATCTGCGCGAAGAAATTCACAAGGGGATGCAACAGCTCGACGGACTGAAGCGAGGGCAAGTGTCGATTGGAGTGAATGAGAGTTCAATCCACGCGCTGCTTCCGGCGCTCGAGCAGTATCGAAAGCTATATCCGGGGATTCAAATTCGCGTGCATCGGGTCTTTTCGCGGAATGTGCCTCGCGAATTGCTGAACCACCAGCTGGATATCGGCGTGATTTCGTATCTGCCGGAGGAGCGCGAACTCACCACGGTGGAGTTCTATCGCGATTCGCTGGCGCTTGTAGTGTGGCCGGGGCATCCACTGGCGAAGCGGCGTGAGGTGGATATTTCCGCGCTCGATGGAGAGACATTCGTTGCGCATATCGTGGAGTCGCCTTACCGGCGGCGCGTGATTCAGATGTTTGCGAAGCATCGGGTGACGCTGCGGATGGACATCGAGCTGCCGACGATCGAGAGCATCAAGCGATTTGTGGAGATGAAGCGAGGTGTGGCGATCGTGCCGCGGATGTGCGTGGAAGGGGAAATTGCTCGAGGTGATTTGCGCGAACTGAAGCTACGCCAGATGCATATTGAACGGCGCGTCTATCTCGTTTACCGGCAGGATCGACCGCTCTCGGCGGCTGCGCAGGCGCTTGTGGAACTTCTTCGACCCAAGGCTTCGAAGAGTAAGCGAGCGCGGACGTAGTCTTACGCTATCTCCGCCGCTGTTGCTCCCCATGCGAATTAGTTCGCGCCTGTGCGTTTCGTGGCGAACTCTTCGAGTGCGGCGCCGATACGGGAAAGTCCTTCGCGCACATTTTCCGTCGTGCTGCCTACCCCGATGCGGATGTGTTCGGGGGCTTCGAAAAAGCGGCCGGGAACCACGCTGGTGTCGTATTTTTCACGTAACAATTGGCAGAAGGCTTCCACGTGGCCGCTGGTCAGTTGAGGAAATACGACTGTGCCGGCCTCCGGCCAGATTGCGAGCAGGTCTTTTCGCGAATCGAGGAATTCCTTCAACAGGGCGCGATTGATATCGATGTGCGCTTTCGCGCGCGCCGCGATTTGCGGCAAATTGTCGAGCGCTACGACGCTGATTAATTCCGCCGGATGAGCGGGCATCACACCGAACAGGTCATTGAGCCGCCACATTCTTTCCGCCAGCGCAGGCGCGGCGAGAATCCAGCCGCAACGCAGACCAGAGAGGCCGTAGGCTTTCGTCAAGCTGCTCGTAGCAACAAAATTCGAGCCGAGATGAAATGCCGATTGTCCCGGGAAATCGAAGCACGCCTCGAGATAAACTTCGTCAACGAGCACGTGAGCACCGAGACTGCGGGCGATATCGCCTACGAGCTTCAACGTGGAATCGGGCGTGCGAACTCCGGTGGGATTGTGCAGATTGGTGACGACGATGAGGCGAGTGCGCGGCGAGATGGCACGCTCCACTTCGCGGGGATCGAGCTTGAAACCATCTTCGAAGCGACGCGGGAAGCGGCGGATTTTTGCGCCCAAATAACGGGCTACGGCGAGCAATGCTTCGTAGGCTGGTTCTTCGATGAGCACTTCATCATCCGGCTCGAGGAGCGCTGCCATGGCGAGATGATTTGCCATCGAAGTACCCTGCGCTTGAACGACGCAATCGGCCGGGACGCCAGCCTTTTTCGCGAGCCGTTCGACGAGCGGCGGGTAGCCGTAGCTGTCGCTGGGATTCGCGATTTCGAGTTGATCGATGCGGACGGGCAAATCCTTCAGCGGATAGGCGAGCATGTCGCTGCCGGCGAGTTTATAGCGGGCCGCGGAACGCAGCTTCGCCCACTCGATATAGGCCGACCGGATTTCACGCCGTTGCGGGCTCATTCATCTCACTCAGAGCCGAGCGGGCGCCGAGCGCGTCCGCGAAAGAAGTAAAAGACGGGGATCCCGGCAAAGAGAATACACAGGGCGATGCCTGCATTGCGAGGATATTTGTAAATTGTATTGGCGGTTACGAGCCACGCAATCGAGACGAAGAGGCCTGTGGTCCACGGGTGCCCTGGCACGCGAAATCCGTTCTCATGGGTGGCGGCTTCCCGAGATGCACTGCGCTTCTCGCGCGCGCGAAATACGAAAATGCAGCTCGCCGTTAAGCCAAAAAAGAGCCAGTCCATTACCACGACGTAGCTGAGAATCTGTTCGTAGGTGCCGAGCAGCACCACTGCGATGGTAACCGCGCCCTGCAAAATGATGGTGCCGGTGGGCACATGCGTGCGAGCGTTGATTCGTGCGAACCATGCGGGAAGAAGACCGTCGCTAGCCATCGCGAAATAGAGACGTGGATAGGAAAGCAGCGCCTGGCTGAGAAATCCCACGGTTGAAATCGCGATAAGCATGGCTACGAGGGAAGCGCCGGCGCGGCCGAACGCAAGGCGCATCACTTGCGAGGCCGGTGTGGAAGAGGCTGCAAGTCCACCCGGCGAGAGCGCCTGCACGTAAACAAAATTTACGGTGAGATAGAGCACGATAATTCCGGCGACTCCGAAGATCAGCGCTCGAGGCAAATTCTTGCGAGGCTCGCGAATTTCGCCGGCCATGTAATTCGACGTCTGCCAGCCTCCATAGCCAAATAACACCGGCACCATGGCCGCGCCGAATGCGGAGAGCAACCCAAACGATACAGGGCGGTCGCTCAGCGACTGCCATGCAACATGTGGGGCCGCGGGAGAGCTCCAGATAAACCACGCTCCGCACAGGACAACCGTTGCAATTGCGAGAATGCGAAAAACCATGAAGACATTCTGCACGCTGCCGCCGGTGCGCACGCCCATGCAATTGATGATCGTAAGTGCCACAATGACGACGACCGCTGTAATTTTCTCGGACCCTCCGGTGAGTAACAGCTGAAAATATTTAGCGAACGTCACCACCACCGCCGCGGTGCCACCCGCGTGAATCACCAGCAATGCCACCCACCCGTAAAGAAATCCGACCGCCGGGTGATAAGCCTCGCGCAGGTAGGCGTATTGACCGCCTACCCGAGGCATGCGGTCCGCAAGTTCGGCGTAGATAAACGCTCCCACGAGCGCGATTGCGCCTCCCGCGACCCACGCGGAGAGAATCAGCACCGGCGTATGAACAATTTCGGCGACCACGTAGGGATTGATAAAGATTCCCGAGCCTACGATCCCGCCCATCACGATCATCGTCGCGTCAAACAGATTGAGTTTCGCGGCGAGATGAGGAGACGAACCCGGCGATGCGGCGGAAGCCTTTCCGGGTTGTAGGGACTCTGACAAGAAGGACGCGAATCGAAGACCTAGAGCGCCGCGAATCTACCATTGAAGCGAAGATGCGCCAAGCTGGATCGGGCTTTCGCACCAGAAGAGCAAGGGAGTAACCTTGTCGTAGAGGGCGCAAATTCGCATGTTGCGGCGCCCTGCCGGAGGACATATTTTTCAGCTGAGGCTTGCAATGTCTGGGCTGGTATCCACTTTGCGGCGTTGGCTGCGTGTGGGGAGTGAGTCCGAGGATTCGCGCACGCTGCGTCTCGAGCAGCGGCGGGGAAGGCGCGTGCGCGCGGCTACACACGTCCTTTTGTACGGGCGGCTCGCCGACGAGCCCTTTCAGGAGGAAACGCAAACGATTGACGTGAGTTCGCACGGCGGCCTGTTTCCGATTTCAGCTCCGGTTGTGCCTTCGCAGAAGCTGATTCTTACTAACCTTGAAACGAACGACGATCTGGCGTGCCGCGTCGCTCGGCTAATTCGAACGGAGCAGGGCGCAACTCTTGCGGCGGTGGAATTTCTTCAGCCGTCACTCCGTTTCTGGGGTTCTGCGGTTTCGTCATTTGGACACGAAAATTCCACAGCCGAGCGAATTTCCTAACACTCTTTTTTTTGAACTGCGAAGTCTGCCGCTTTCGGTTGCAATTCAACGTGTGAGAGTGTAATCAAAGCGGGCAATCGAATCGGGCGAGAGGAGCAGGTTTCTTGAAGGAATACATCCTGAGGAGCAGGCCATATTTTCAGAAGTCGAACGAATTAGGGAAGCGTGGAGCAGCACTCATAATATGCCTCGCGCTCTTGGTAATTCTGGCGGCTTCGATTGCACCCGGACATGTTGCCGTGCAGCAGCAAGCGGATCCGGCATCTTCCTCTGCGCCTTCTGCCAGCTCTGGGTCTTCTTCCGGGCCTTCGCAGGATTACCTGGTTTACGTTGTGTGTGAATCGGCGGACAAAGTGGTGCTGCTGCGCTTTGGTCCCAAAGGAATCCAGATCGAGCGCGAAACTCGAATCGGCCTGCTGCCGATGGGCGATATTAACGGCCCGCATGGAATTGCAGTCTCACCGGACAAAGAATATGTGTACGTATCTCTCGGCCACGGCCAGCCGAACGGCTCCGCATGGAAATTAAAAGCAGGCACGGGCGAGGTGGTGCGCTACGCACCGCTCGGCCTTTTTCCCGCTACGATGGACATTTCTCGCGACGGTGAATTCATCTACGTGGCCAACGCGAACTTTCACGGCGACATGGTGCCTTCGTCAATCTCGGTCGTCGCCACCGGCGAAATGGTGGAAGTGAAACGCATCACGACGTGCACGATGCCGCATGGCTCGCGCCTGAATCCGCAGGGAACCAAGCAATACTCGGCCTGCATGATGGACGATATGGTCGCGGAGATCGACACGCACAAGTTCGACGTGTCGCGCCATTTCGTGCTCACGAAGGACAAGGAAATGGGCATGAGCGGAGCGCCGCACGGCCAAATGAAAATGGGCGAGCTCACCTGCGTCCCCACATGGGCGCAGCCGTCGAACGATGGTGAAGAGATTTACGTGGCTTGTAACAAATCTAACGATATCGCCGTGATTGACGTAGCTTCGTGGAAGTTATCGCGAAGGTTTCCGGCCGGCAATGGAGTCTACAACCTTGCGATGACAAAAGACGGCCGCCTCATAGCGACCAACAAGCGCGGGCAATCGGTCTCGGTGTTTGACCCCAAGACGGGCAAAGAGTTGGCGAAGCTCCCCACGAAACGGAAGGTGGTACACGGCGCCGTGGTGACGCCGGACAATCGCTACGCGTTTATTTCGGTCGAAGGCATCGGCACCGATCCTGGAACTGTCGAAGTGATCGACCTGCAATCCCTCAAGACGGTGGCAACAATTGACGTTCCGCAGCAAGCCGCGGGCATTGATTTTTGGAAGACCGAGGCGCCGCGGCCTTAGCTCCACTAGGTAGCCTGCCTTACGTACCGTTTTCGCTGTATTGCCCCAAAATGCAGCAGGGCGCACAGTCTTCCCCGCGGCGAACCTAGGCGAAGAGGAAGAAATGTCTGCAAAACTGCCCAACGCCATGGAAAACCGTTTCTGATTATCGGCCCAGTTGTACTGTAACTCCTTTATTTTCAGTGTCCCGTTTTGGTCTTTCAGATGCTTCAATATGACCGCTAGGCAGTAAACTCGGGGCGGGTCGTGAGGACAGAAATGCGAAAACTATTTACGATTTTGGCACTTTTAGGGTTGGCAGTGAGCATCAGCGCACGCGACGTTCGTGCGGACGGCGTTACCTACACAGTCACCAGCACCTACGCGTCGGACACAGGCGTGAGCGCTGTTTCCGCGCCTGGCGCAACATTTACCTTCACGTTTCCTGTCCCCTCGCCGTGCTCATCGTCTTCCACTCCCTGCGTGTTCTAACTTGTCCATTGGCATTGCGAACTTCCCGGCAGAGTCGATCGACGTGACATTTTCCTCACCTACATTGCCGGGCTTTACCGCGCCTGCGACTCTTAGCTTCTTCGACACCGACATGGGAGGATTGTTCGATCTTGAGGCGCTTCCGGGTGGAGGTGACTTCGACTGGTCGTTCTTTGGACCCCAGATTTTCAACACTACTGCGAATGATCCGTTAGGCTGTCAGGCACCTGCCGGAGCTCCTCCTCTACCTGCGGGGACGTTCTGTACGGGCTCCTTTGCGGTCATGGGAGGCACGGATTTCAGCGGCAGTTTTTTCTTCGATATGAACGACCCCACAATATCCGGCGATCTTACGGGTGGGGAGGTTAAGGGCGCAGCGGTAACCGCACCTGAACCGGCATCGCTGCTATTGCTTGGCAGCGGTTTCTTGGCGCTCGGCGGTTTCGCGCGTAAGCGTCTGACGGCGCGCTTCAACTAGCATTTGTTAGGCGCTGAAGTTTCGCGGGCAGTTCGACATTTCAAATGCCGAGCTGCCCGTTTTTCATTTCTGCTAAACTCCTCGCTTCGAATCCATCCCTCGTACTTCGGAGTGCGCCTATGGCTCAGAATTTCGAAAACCATGCCAAGTTTGTGCCGGGATTTCATGTCGCCGTTCTCGGAATCTTCACGATCAACCTGGGTTGGTCCCTTTATCGCGTTGATCACGCATTTTCGGTTGAATCCGTGATTTCGCTGCTGCTTGCGATTGCGTTCATTCTCCTCGCGTTCTATTCGAGGATCTTCGCGCTCACCGTGCAGGACCGCGTGATTCGTCTCGAGATGCGCCTTCGCATGCAGCAGCTTTTGCCCACCGAACTGCGGCCTCGCATTCCCGAGTTTGGTGTGAACCAGTTAGTGGCGCTTCGTTTCGCCAGCGATGCGGAGCTGCCCGCGCTGGCGAAGAAAGTCCTCGACGAGAAATTGAATGACCGTAAAGCGATCAAGAAAATGATTCGGGAGTGGCAACCGGATATGCTGCGCGCATAGATGCCGCCCCCGGCTGCGATCTCACAAGATTCCCGTGCATTCTAGGCCTTGATACGAAGCGAACCGGTTGCGAGCCCGTGATTGACGGGGTTCGAGGCAACACGTAGACTGACCGTGTCCTGGGAAGCGCGCGGCAGGCGGGACGCACGTTTTTTGAAAATCGCAATCGGCGTTGCACGGAGCGCGCATGTTAGCTGGGACGGCAGCGCACACTCGACTTTTGGCGCTGACGGGTCTTGTCCTTCTTTTGGGTTTGTTCCTCTCGATTTTGCCGGGCACATCGCTTGGCGCGCAAGCGGCCCAGAACACCAGCTTACAGCAGCCCGAACCGAACCCCGGTGCTTCCGCGCCCGCCGGTCCGCCCTCTAATTCCCCAGACACGGCGCAAGAAATGAATACCCGGGATTCAACTACGCCTTTCTCGGTGCGCGTAAACCTGGTTCCGATTCGAGTAGTGGTTCGCAACGCGCACGGCCAAGCGGTGCCCGATTTGCGTCAAGAGGACTTCCGGGTTTTCGAAGACGGGAAGTTGCAGCTTATCTCGCATTTCTCGGTCGAAAAACCTGTGGCCGCTCCGGTGGCTTCACCAGAGACGAGTTCGCCTCATCCGGCCGATTCTGAAAAGTCGCCGGCCGCGCTCGTGCGGCCTGCGCGATTTGTTGCGCTGCTCTTCGACGATGTGCATCTTCCGTTTGGGGAACTGGCGCAAATCAGAAATATCGCGGACGATTACGTTAAGAGCTCTTTTCAACCGTCGGATCGCATCGCGGTTTTTACGATATCCGGCCAATCGCAGACCGATTTCACGGACGATCGCGCGAAACTGCATGAAGCCCTGCAAGGCGTCCAGCCGCGTCCGGTGACGGCGGGCAGCGCAACGGGCATCGGCGATTGCCCGAGCATCAACTACTTCCAGGCGGATTTGATCGTCAACCAGCACGACCTGCAGGCCATTACTGTGGCAACGAATGATGCGCTTGCGTGCGAATTCGGCGGCAATCAACAGTACCTCAGCGCGGCGCAAGGAGTGGCGCAGGGGATGGCGCTGCAAATCCTTACCACCGCTGATATGCAGACCCAATACTCGTTTCAACGGCTCAAGGAAATCGTGAGAAGAATGACGGCCGTCAGCGGCCAGCGGCTCGTCGTGCTTATGTCGCCAGGATTCCTGATACCGAATCGCGAGTATGATCTTTCGGAAATAATCGACAGTGCGACGCGTTCGAATGTAATCATCAGCACGCTCGACGCGCGCGGCCTCTACACCGTTGATGCGTTGCCGGACGTGAGCGCCAAGCCGACCGGCGATCCCACGCTATCGGGGTTTCACACCTCTTACCGCTTTCAGCAGGAGTCGCGGCAATCGGATGTGTTGTGGAGCGTGGCGAATGGCACTGGCGGGCAAGGATTTGCCAATAGTAACGATCTGGCCGGAGGTTTCCGACGTCTGGTGGCTGCGCCTGAGACTTCCTATCTGATCGGATTCGTTCCACAAAATCTGAAGTATGACGGGCATTTTCACTCCTTGAAAGTCGCGCTCACGTCGAAAGAGAAATATACGGTGCAGGCACGGTCCGGTTTTTATGCGCCCAAAAAGGTGGAGACCCCTGCCGATGCTGTGAAGCAGGAAATCGAAGAAGCGGTTCTATCGCAGGAAGAGCAACACGGACTTCCGATTCAGCTTCACACACAGTATTACAAGGTGGACGCGACCGACGCGAAACTGGCGATACTCGCGCATGTGGATATCGGGCGGATCCGTTTCGATAAGCTCGACGGGCGCAATAAGAACGATTTGACCATCGTGGCGGCGCTGTTCGATCGCAACGGAAATTTTGTCACCGCTACAGAGAAAGTGCTCGAAATGCGATTGCGCGATACGACCCTGGAAAAGCTGAGCCATACTGGCGTCACGGTGAAGACAAGTTTTGATGTGAAACCCGGCGCGTATCTGGTGCGGCTGGTCGTTCGCGATTCGCAGGCCGCACAGCTATCGGCGGAAAATGGCGTCGTGGAGATTCCGTATTAGGGCCATCTATCAAGGCCAAGTGAGGGCCGCATGAAAAGCCAGCGGATTGTCGAGCGGTTCGTCGGTCGGTCCCAAGTCGCGACTGTACTTGGCTGCATCTTAATCGGCTGGCTGCTCGCCCCGCATTGCATTGCTCATGCGCAAGACGCGCCCGCCGCACCACCTGCCGCGGCGCTTGCCCCAGCGGGGCCCGCATCGCAACCGCAGCAAAACGGCCCCGTGGTGCGCAGCGAAACGCGGCTGGTGCGAGTGGATGTGATCGTCACCGACAAGAAGGGCCATTACATTCACGATCTCACAGCGAATGATTTCAAGGTGTATGACGATAACAAGCAGCAAGAAGTGGCTAACTTTTCTTTTGGCGCCGATCCAAACTCGCCGGCGGCCGGCGAACGCAGATATACAATATTGTTCTTCGACGATTCGAGCATGGACGCAAGCGATCAGCCTCGGGCTCGCGCTGCCGCAGTGAAGTTTATTGATGCGAACGTGGCTCCCGACCGGGTGCTGGCGATCGTGGAATTTACCGGCGCTTTGCGAATCACTCAAAATTTCACGACAGACGCCGCCAAACTGAAGCAAGTGGCGTCCGGCATCCAGAACTCTTCCATCTCTACCAACCCTCCGTCCCCGACGGCGATCAACGCGGCGCCAGGGTTGAACGGTCCTTCGCTCAATTCGGCTGAAAACAACTTTGGCGCGTATAGCGTGCTGCTGTCGATCCGGATTCTCGCGAAAAATTTGGCTGGGGTGGCCGGGCGTAAGAGCCTGGTGCTTTTTACAGCCGGATTTCCGCTTACGCCCGAGCGCGATTCGGAATTGACTGCGACGATTGACGCTTGCAACAAAGCGAATGTGGCGATTTATCCGCTCGATGTGCGTGGACTTGTTGCGATGAACAAATTCAAGCCGCGCGGCGAAGCGGCCGGCTCGTTGGAAGCGGCGTTGCGCTCGAGCGACTCGACTAACGCCAGAGCCGGAATGATGCTTGCATCATTCCATCCTTCTGCAGATTTGGATGCGGAGCCGCAACATGGCGGGGGTGGGGGCGGCGGAGGTGGTGGGCACGGTGGCGGTGGCGGAGGCGGAGGAGGCGGCGGCACGGGTGGCGGAGGGAGTGGAGGCAGCGGTGGTGGGGGCGGCAAAGGTGGTTCGGGAGGAGGAGGAACGGGAGGCACCGGCGGCTCTGGCGGGAAAGGTGGAACCGGAGGAACGGGAGGCGGAGGCGTGCCGCGCGGCGGGATAGGCCAGCCTTTCGCGAATCCGAATTTCACACAGCCGCGCGCCATCGTGCCGCCGTTTCCAGAGTCGGCCTCGACGAACCAGCAGGTGCTCTACGCGCTCGCGGCAGGTACGGGCGGCTTTCCGATTTTCAACACCAACGATTTGCTCACGGGTTTGCAAAAGATAGCAGCCGAACAGAACGAATATTATCTCCTCGGTTTTGCACCGTCAGACTCGGCGGAGGGAAGTTGCCACACGCTAAAGGTGAAGGTGGAGCGCGGCGGGACGAACGTGCGCGCGCGAAGCGGATACTGCAATGTGAAGCCGACCGATGCTCTGGCTGGAAAACCGATCGAAAAAGAGCTGGAAGCGCATGCTTCCAGCGCGTCCGCCGTTTCCGCAGCAGGTTCCCTCCAGGCACCGTATTTCTACACCGGCTCCAACGAAGCGCGAGTGAATCTGGCGATGGAAGTTCCGCCGGCTTCGGTGGAGTTCAATAAAGTAAAGGGGAAATACCACGCCGACATCAATGTTCTCGGCATCGCATCCCGTCCCGACGGTTCGGTAGCGGCGCGTTTCAGCGACCTGCAAACGTTTGACCTCGAGAAGGACGCGTGGAAGGAGATCACAAAGTCTCCCATCCATTATCAGAATCAATTCGTGATCGCACCCGGCCAATATCGCTTGACGGTGGTTCTATCCGGCGGCGGGCAAAATTTTGGAAAATATGAATCGCCGCTCAACATTGACGCGTACGACGGAAAGGCGTTCAGCCTCAGCGGCATTGCTCTCACAAAACATCTCGAGCGCGTGTCCGATCTCGGCGGAGCGCTCGACGCGGATTTGCTCGCCGACCACACGCCTCTCGTGGTGCACCAAATGGAAGTCATCCCCTCCGGCAGCAACCGTTTCAAAAAGACGGACAAGGTAGCCCTCTACGCGCAAATGTACGATCCGGGAGTCACGAACCCGAATCCACCATCGCTGCGCGTTGCATATCAGGTGGTAGACCAGAAGAGCGGTAAGCCGATATTTGCCACCGGAACCATTGATGCTTCGCCTTTTGTGGAAAAGGGAAGTCCGATGGTCCCCTTGGCCCTCGTTATTCCGACAGATACTTCGCCCCGGGAGTATATCGCATCGAGCTGCAAGCCGGCGAAGCCGGGGGCGCTTCCTCGCCGGTTCGCACTGTGGACTTCGTAGTGGAATAGGCGGCCGAGCTGAAACGGCGAACCCGAGCCAGGCGTCCATATCCCGTTAAACCGATACAGCCCATGCCCGGAACGTGGCATCATATCGGGCGCACTCTGTCCTATTTGCTCCAGGCCTTCTGATCCGGGGGCGTATCCGGAAAAGAATGGAACTCGCTGAGTGGTGAGACGGAATTTAACTGAACCGCATAAATTTGTTCTCGATTTGACACTCTTCGGGCCTAAGCCTGTGAGTCGGAGATAAATTATCTGATGCTACGGAAAGCCCAGCTCTTTTTTGCTTTAGTAGTGGTTGTGCCTTCGCTTTTTACACTTGCGGCGTGCGGAGGCGGCAGCGGCGCGACAAAGATTACTTCAATTGCTATTACTCCGGTGACGGCGACAGTTCCCGTCAATACGACGTCTCAGTTTGTCGCTACGGTGAATCTTTCAAATTCCTCCACCACCACGAACACCACTGTCACTTGGGAAGTTAACGGTGTCGCGGGCGGCATTGCATCCACGGGCACGATTGCCCCATCGACCACGGACGTACAGGTCGGCATCTACACCGCACCTGCAGTCGCTCCCGGCGGTACGGACAACGGGATGGTTGATGTGACAGCGGTTGCGACTCAGCTCGGCACCGACACCGAGCACGACGCCGGAAACCATCACGTCCAACACTGCCGTGGTGACGGTCGGTGCGGGCACAGGGCTGGCCATCACGCCCACCACCACCACGGTACCTGCGGGCGGCAGCCACCAATTCACCGCAACTCTAAACAGCGTGGCCGACCCGAATGCGACCTGGACCATTTCTTCCATGAACGGGGGCGACATCGGCTCGATCAATCCAACTACCGGACTTTACAAGGCGCCTTCGTTTCCGCCACCCGGAGCCACGATCGCAGTGACGGCAACCGACGGGGCGGCGATGGCGACCGGCACGGCGACGATCGTTTACTCCGACGCTTCGTTGAAAGGACCGTTTGCATTTTCATATTCCGGCGACAATTCGTCCGGATACTTCGCGGTTGCAGGAAGCTTCGTATCCGATGGAAACGGGACGATCGTGAGCGGTGTGGAAGATGTGGACAGTTTTTCGACGGGCGTATCTGGTCCACTGGCGATCAACGGTACGTACCTGGTAGGGCCGGACGGGCGAGGAACGGTGAGCTTGAACTCCGGACTCCAATCCGCCGGCACTTTGGCGTTTGTTCTAACCACGAATCAACATGGCTTGCTGGTTCGGTTCGATAAAAATGTCACCGGCAGCGGAACCCTCGACCAGCAGAACCTGAATGACCTCACGATTTCGCCCACGATCATTAATGGACCGTACGCCTTTAGCATCGCGGGAGCGGACAAAAGTTTCCGTCCGATGGGAGTGGCCGGCAAATTCTCCGCGAACGGCGGAGGAGGCTTGACGGCACCGGCGATACTCGATGCCAAGATCAACGGAGCAGCGCAGACGAGCGATCGAAGTTTGACTGGCTCTTACTCCTTTGACGCTACAAGATCAGGCACGGGTCGCGGAACGATTACGCTGACGTCCAACACGACGAGCTCGATGCAGTATGCGTTTTACGTCGTCGACAGCACGCACGTTCATCTCGTCGAGGCGGATACTAACGCCTTATCTGGCGGGAGATATGTTTGCCGCGATCCGCGCGGAAACTCGTTTTCAGTAAGCGAGTTAACCGCCGGCAACTACCCGTTCACGAATGGCGGCACGTCGAGCACAGGAGCTTACGCGAAGCGGCGGCGTATTCGTGTCGGACGGCGGCAGGAAACATCAAAAATGGCGTTGTTGACACAAATAATGCCGGAACGATCCAATCGGCCTCGATGCTGGGCTCGTGCGCTTACACGGTTGACGGGACGACGGGGCGGATCGACCTGAAGCTATGTCCCTCGGGCGGAAGCACGCTCGAATTTGCGGCGTACCTTACGTCGACCGGCTCCGCGGTGATGCTGGAACTCGATTCTGCGGCCACGGCCAATGGTATGGCAATTCCGCAGAGTGTCTTGGCAACGTCGGCCAAAGGTATCTTCGCGCTCGCCCTGGGCGGCCAGGGAATTCTTCACAGTGCTCCTTCGAATCGGACGGATGCGAGCGGACAAGTCACTTTAGCGGGCACATCCGTAGGCTTGGGAAATCTCGACATCAATACCTTCAACTCCGTGTTTCAAAGCGATCCTTTGGACACGACGAACAGCACGATTGCGGCTCCTGACGCCACTTTCGGCCGCGGAACGGCCAAGATTGTGGGAACCAATCCAGCCGTGACGTTCAACGTCTCTTACTACATTGTGGACGACAATACGGCTCTGCTGATGGGCACGGACACCGTTCGCACGCAGACGGGCATCATCACGTTGCAGTCTCCGCCTCCCGCAAACTGAGGAATTAACGGTGGGTGCGGCTAGCGGGTGCGTTCGTCGCGCTCGATCTTGCCATCGCGAAGACGAATCACGCGATGGGCTCGCGCGGCGATGTCCGGTTCATGCGTGACGAGAATGATGGTATTGCCCTGCTGATGCAGGCGGGCGAAAAGGGCCATGATTTCCTCGCCGGTGGCGGAATCGAGATTTCCGGTGGGCTCGTCCGCAAGCAGAATCGAGGGCGAGTTCACGAGCGCTCGGGCGATCGCAACGCGCTGGCGTTGTCCGCCGGATAGTTCGTTCGGCTTGTGCATCATTCGATCTGAAAGATCCACCTGCTTCAACGCTGCCTTCGCCCGCTCAATTCGCTCCTCAGAGGCGTACCGTTGTAAATCATCGGCAGCTCGACGTTGTGCAGCGCGGTGGCACGCGGCAGCAGATTGAAAGTCTGAAAAACGAAGCCGATCTCCTTATTCCGGATGTATGCGAGTTCGTCGTCGTTGAGTTCGCTGACGAGCTTGCCCGCCAGCCAGTATTTCCCCTTCGTAGGCGAATCGAGGCAGCCAATCAGATTCATCAGAGTGGATTTGCCCGACCCCGAAGGACCCATGATCGCGACGTACTCGCCTTTCTTGATTTCCAGGCTCACGCCGCGGAGGGCGTGCAACTTCTCCGCGCCCATTTCATAGGTCTTCCAGAGGTCTTCCACCTGTATGACGATGCCTGAGGTAATCAGATCTTCGCGGTAGCTTTGCAGGACGCCGGCTTGTTCGACAGCCATTCTTACGAACTCCTTGGAGTTAGAACCGGCCTCTAACTCGTCATCTCTTCGCGCTTCGGCACGGTGTTATCCACTTTGATGCTCGCTCCCGCCTTGAGAGTTCGCAGAGCCTTGTAGCTGCCAATCACAATTTCTTCGCCTTCCTGCAAGCCGCTGGTGACTTCGATGTCCGTAACGCCGCTGATTCCCGTCTTTACCGGGACGAACTCCACCTTCTTCCCGCGCACGACGAAAACTCCCGTGATGTCGTCCTGCGAGCCTTTTCCGGCAGGCTTTGACGCCGCGAGCGTAACGTTGCTGCTCTTGCCCTGTTTTTGATCGTCGAGTTCTTTTTGCGAGCGGACTGCAATCGCCTGAATCGGGATCGTCAGCACCGCCTGCTTCTGCGCGGTTTGAATCTTCGCGGTCGAAGAAAGACCCGGGCGAATCGAACTCGGCGCGTTGTCAATTGTCACCACCACTTTGAAATCGCGCGCCTCTTGCGTATTCGCGGTCGTCTGCGTGGTGGCCGCCTGGCCGGAGGTTCGAAGAATCGCCAGCTCGCCTACCTGGCTCACGCGGCCTTTGAAAATCTTCCCGGGCATGGCGTCGATCGTCACGTCGGCCGTCTGGCCTTCGCGCACGCTCGTGATATCCGTCTCGTCCACTTTCACTTCGGAGGTGACGATGCTCATGTCCGAGATGGTCATCAGGAAGCTGCCTTCGGCATTCTGAATTCCGGGGACGACGTTTTCGCCCACTCGCACGGCAATATAGCTCACGATGCCGTCGATGGGCGCGGTGTAAGTGGTCTTCCGCAGGACGTCTTTGGTATGGGTCAGTACAGCGCGGTTCTGTTCTGCAGTGGAACGAGCTTGCTCGCGAGCTGCACGCGTCTGCTCCACTTGCGCCTGGCTGGCATTCAAGCGCCGCTGTAGCGCCATTGTAAACGGCTTTCGACGCGTCATAATCCTGCTTGGAGATGAGCTGCTCTTTATAGAGCTGTTGCGATCGCTCCCAATCGAATTTCGCCTTTTCAAGGTCGGAGGTTCGCTGCGCCAGCGTAGCAATCGCTGACTGGTAGTTCGCATCGGCCACCCGCATTCCCGCTTCGGCTGCGTCGATGCTGCTATCTGGGCTTGCACGTCGGCCCCGGGCTGGATATTTTCCAGGTGCAGCAGGACGTCGCCTTTCTTGACCGTGATCGCCTTCCTTTACAGTGATTTCCGTGATTTTCCCGAAACCCTCGCCCATCACGTTGGTGTAGTTCTTTGGCCGAATCTCGCCGGAGGCGGTGACAATGGACGTCAAGTCCTGCCGGACCACACGCCCGCTTTGCACTGTTACTACGCCCTTATTCAGCTCGTACGAGATGATCCCATACGAATTCCGGCGGCGACGAGCACGCCCGCACCAATCGCCACTTTCTTCCATGTCTTCATGAGAGCAACCTCTATGACCTATGAGTAGTACGACCTATGAGGCGAATGTCGGAGTCGCTTCACAAACCTCTCACTTCATACTACGCCCTGCCAACTCAGAATGTTTCCTGTTTAGACGTCCGAGTCGCGGATAAGGACAGGAGGCGATTGAGCTCTCGAAGCACTGTTTCGTCCCCAATTCCTTCAACCGGGAAGAACCATTCTAAATCTAAACGGCTTCCAAGGAAACCGCCGGCGGCAATCCCCTTTAAACTGCCCTCCGGCGCCCGAGAACTCGGGCGTCAAGGGCGCCTGGCTGGAACCCGATCTCCTTTAATTCAAACGGGCGGGCAACCCCCCAGCCGGGGTAGCCATTCCAACTCTCCAAGGGCTTTCCGTCGTTGACCTGTACTAGGGGACAGGTTAGACTTTTGGGGCTTTTTGGCGTCTAAGAGGTACCGATGGGCCGGGGGATCAAACCACTTCTTTTCGGGATCTTAGCAGGGGGCTTGGCGTATGCGCCAGGCGTGTTCGCCCAGGATTCCACGAAGAATCAAACTGACCAGAAATCGGCAAAGCAGGCGGCCAAGCAGAAAGCAAAAAGCGACAAAGACCTCTTCAAAGAACTCGACTCGCAGTATAAGAAGTGGCTCAACGAAGACGTCGTCTACATCATCACCCCCGAAGAACGCAGCGCTTTTGTGCACCTTCAGACCAATGAAGAGCGCGAGCAATTCATCGAGCAATTCTGGCAGCGCCGGAACCCGGATCCCGATTCTGCAGAAAATACCTTCAAAGAAGAGCATTACCGCCGGATTGCATATACCAACGAGCACTACGCCTCCGGGATTCCCGGATGGAAATCGGATCGTGGACGAATTTACATCATGTGGGGTCCGCCGGACGAAATTGACTCCCATCCGAGCGGCGGCAGTTATGACCGTCCAGCCAGCGAAGGCGGCGGCAACACTTCCACATACCCGTTTGAAGACTGGCGCTACCGCTATCTCGAAGGCATCGGAGAGGACGTCAACATCGAGTTCGTCGATCCCACGATGACGGGCGAGTACCATCTGACGATGGATCCGAGCGAGAAGGATGCTCTCACCTATGTCCCCGGCGCCGGCCTCACGCAGATGGAATCCATGGGCCTGGCAAGCAAGACGGATCGTTTCAGCAATACCGACGGTACGCACTCGGCTGCACCGCTTGGAATGACCCCTGAAAACCAGACGGAATTCTCGCGGCTGGAGCGGAACGCGAAGATTCCAGCAGGCACCACCGGTCAAGTTCAAGGATCTGGAAGCGGTAGTTACATCGCGCGTCGTCAAGGACCAGGTAAAGTTCGATTACCGATTCGACTTCCTGCGAATTACGTCGGACACGGTGTTGGTCCCGATCACCAGTACAGATCCCGACGCGGCAACTGAGCTTCGCCGGAGAAAGAGGGCGTGGACTCCGCGACTGTGAACCTCTTCGCCCGGATCACTACCCTCGGCGGCCGGCCTCGTGCAGACATTTCGAGGACACGGTGCACGGATGTGCCGGCTGCCCTGTTGCAGCAATCGTTGAGCACGTCCTCGATTTATCAGAAGGCTGTTCCGCTCGCGTCCGGGGCTTTACCGTCTCGATATCGTGCTGAAGGACGTGAACAGCAACAACGTAGGCGTGGTGAATACCCGCTTGGCTGTGCCGCGCTTTGAGGACGACAAGCTTTCCACGAGCTCGCTGATTATCGCCGACCAGATTCAACGCGTCTCGGCCAAGGAAATAGGGCTTGGTCAGTTTGTTCTGGGTGATGTAAAAGTTCGTCCCGAAGATGGATTCCGCATTTTTGCCAGTCCGAGACGATGGGCGTTTTCCTGCAAGTCTACAATCTGAAGGTGGATGAAAAAACGCACAAGGCGGATGTTTCCGTTCAGTACCGCGTTTCGAAGAGAAGGAAACCGAGCCGCTGAAGAAATTCGATTTGACTCCGAACCAGATTCCCGAGCACGGGGAGGAAATGACGCTCCAGAACGTGGTCACGCTCGGCTCCTTCGGCCCCGGAAAATACAAGCTTGAAGTGGCCGTGACGGATAATCTCGCGAAACAAACGATCACACCGGACTTCAGGAATTTCACCGTGAAGGCCGCTGCCTCTCCGGCGGCTCCTCAGGGGAAGTGAGGTATCGTGAATCTTAGATCGATTCGCGTCTCTGGGCCTGGGATTTGGAGTGCTTTTGCTGTGCGCGCTGCCTTTGGCGGCCGCGCCAAATTCCGGGAAAATTTCGGGCGTTGTGATCGACCCGAAAGGAACGCCCCAGATGGGCGCCACCGTCTCGATCTCGGCGGAGAATCTTCTGAGCTTTGCTCCCACCGAACTTCTCACCAACGATCGTGGGCGATTCTCTACTCTCACTCTGGCGCCTGGGATGTATTCGGTGAAAGTGACGCTGGCCGGTTTTTTGCCGCAATTCAACAACACATTCAGGTAAGCGATCAGCAGACGACCCTGCTCGAAATCGTGCTTGGATCGGTGCTTTCGTCGTTCGAAAAACTGCGAAAACAACCGGCCGAACAGTTGGCTTCAGACGAATGGATCTGGGTGCTGCGCAGTTCGTCGGCCACGCGGTCGATATTGCGCTGGCAGGACGGCACCGTGATCGTCGAGGGAATTCCGACTCAAGGTGAGGTGGCCCAATCGCAGTCGATTCACGGGCGCTTCGACGTGACTTCCGGCTCCGACCATCCCGGCTCGGTTTCGAATCTCGCGAGCTCACCCGCAACGGCTTTCGCCTACGACGTGGCTGTGGGCGAGCACGGCCGATTGTATGTTGCCGGGCAGCTCAGTTATGAGGGCGGCTCTCCCGCGGGCGGCTTGGTGGCCGAGTGGGTTCCTTCCGGGAAGATTGGCGATGGGCCGGTCACGAGCATAGTGGTTCGCGAATCCGAACTCGGAGCTTACGGCCCAATTTTCCGCGGCATCCGCATGTCCCATGATAATCAACTGGCATTGACCGATCGCGTCAGTTTTCGCTATGGCAGCGACTACGTGGCGGCAGGCCTTCGAGAGTCCACGATGGCGCTGCGTCCACGGGGCGAGGTTGCCATCCAGCTTTCTCCCTCGTGGCAACTGGCCGCACTCGCAGCCATGAGCACCTGGCAGCAGACGTCGGATGGTACACAAGCCGGCCTGCAGTCGGCGATGAATTCTCTGGACGCTTTCCCGACGTTGCTGCTTCGCGACGGGCGGCCGGTATTTGAAAACAATTTGCATGCCGAGGTCTCGGTGGAGCATGCGTTGGGCACCGGTTCGAGCATCAGTGCAGCCGTGTTCCACGACAACTCGAGCCACACGGCAGTTTTTGGGCGAGGCCCTGTTTCCGGCCCGGATTATCTTCAGGACTATTTCTCCGACGTTTTTGCTTACGACGGCGGCAAGACCAGTTCGACGGGCGCGCGAGCGGCCTTTCATCATCGCTGGAGCGACAATCTCGACGCCACGATCGTGTACGATTACGCTGGAGTCCTGGCGCCCGACGATGATGCGTTCGACAGCTCTCTGCGCGATCAACTCCTCACTCGGTATCGCCAGAGCCTTGCAGCACGAGTGTCAGCAAACGTGCCCCACCTCGGAACGAAGGTCTCCGTCGGATACAAGTGGATTGGCGGACAAGCGGTCACCCACCTCGATCCATACGGAGAGTCTCTGTTCCATCTCGACCCTTATCTGAATATGGAAATCCGTCAGCAACTTCCCAGTTTCTTCCCGGCCACATGGAAGCCTTGGCCGACTTCGGAAACCTCCTGGCTCAAGGATACGTCCCAGTCTCAACTGGAGACGGGCGGGTGGTCCTTGTGCCTTCCTACCGGTATTTCCGCGGAGGGTTGAGCGTTCAGTTCTAAGCTTGACCGCCTACCGGAATTGGGAAGGTTAATCCCAGAAACAGAATTTCTGCAAAACGAGAAGTCGTAGTACCTTCTAACATGAACAAAAATAGGCACTTCCCCGATATGAAATCTGTGGATTTGTGGAAATCTACGTGCTGGCATAATAGTAGAAGGATAAGGGTGTAGGTGCGTGAACGATAGCCTTCGCATGCGACTCGGCGCGGTAGTGCTGGCGATCCTCACGCTTGCTGCCGTAATCTTCGCCGTCCTCAACTACCAACAACGCTCCCGCTATATCCTCCCGGACGACGGCGTTACCTGGATGGACAGCCCGCAAGGCGTCGTGGCTTGGAACGTGGTGGCGTGATTCGCCCGCGTCCAGAGCCGGAATCAAGCAGGGCGATTACGTAGAGACCGTTCGGGGTTTCTCGATTCACCGAGCCACTGACGTGACCCGTGTGTTGTTCAAGGTGGGCCCGTGGGCTGAAGTTCGATACGGAATGCGGCGGGACGGCGCGACTTTTGAAACGCCGGTTGTGACGGCGCCGCAGGAAAATCCTTCGTCGATCGAGAATTACCTCAGATTCACGGCACTGCTGTATCTGTTCATCGGCCTGTTTATTTTTGCTCGCCGCTGGAATGCGCCCCGCGCAATTCACTTTTACATCTTCTGCCTTGTTTCATTCATTCTTTACAGCTTTCATTACAGCGGCAAACTGAACTCGTTCGATTGGGTGATTTACTGGAGCAACGTTGTCGCTTTGCTTCTCCAGCCGGCTCTTCTGGTTCATTTCGCACTTGTATTTCCGGAGCGCCGCGGCTGGATCTGGCCAAAGCTCGCCATTACATACGGGATTCCGGCCGGCCTTTTGACGCTGCACGTTTTTATCGCCAGCGGCACGCTTGATTTCCTCCCGGCAGTAAGCACGCGTTACTGGCTCGATAAAGTGGAGCAAGCGAATCTGGGAGTTTATTTCCTCGTCGCCGCGGTGATTTTCTTGATGAGTTACCGCCGGGCTCCCACCGCGATTCTCCGGCAGCAGCTCAAATGGGTTACGGGCGGCACTTTTGCCGGCACGATTCCGTTCCTGCTGCTCTACATCGTGCCCTACGTTTTCGGTATCGTTCCGGCGTCGTGGATGAAGGCGTCGGCGTGCTCGCTGGCGCTGATTCCGCTGTGCTTCGGTTACGCCATCATCCGCTACCGGCTGATGGACGTGGATATTATCTTCAAGCGCGGCCTTGCTTACACATTTGCGACCGCAGGCGTGGTCGCCATTTATTTTGCGGCAGTAGCGCTGATCGGTGAGGCGTTCCACACCACGCTGACGGCAGGGCCGGCGGGCAGCGTCATCGCGATTGTAGTCGCGGCGTTTTTGTTCCAACCGTTGAGAGACTGGGTGCAGGCGCGGCTCGATCGCTTTTTCTATCGCGACCGCCTCGACTATCGCCGGACGCTGATCGAATTTGGCTCTGCGCTGACGAATGAGGTCCGGCTCGAACCGCTCGTTGGCTCGGTTCTGGACCGCGTGTCGCAAACTCTGCTTGTCGATCGCCTTGCGATTTTTCTCGAGGATCCGTCAAATCCGGGGAAATTCGTCCTTTCGCGTTCGATGGGCTTGCGGCCCGAGGGTTCGCTCGATCTCAGCTTTCTTGATTCGTCACGGCCGGGCCTCGAGCACGGTTGCCTCTTCTTCGAATCGGCGCGCGCCGCCTCGCAGGAGTCCGAGTCGGTTCGCCGCACACTCGAGGAGTTGGATTTAAATTACTTCATCGCTTGCCATTTCCGCGAACGCACTGTCGCGGTTCTCGGACTGGGTAAGACGGTGGATGGCGATTATCTCTCGAGCGATGACCTCGAACTTCTCTCCACGATTGCGGGTTATGTCGCGATCGCCATCGAAAACGCGCGTCTCTACCAATCGCTTGAACAAAAGGCCATGCAAGTGGAGCGGCTCAAGGACTTCAGTGAGAATATCGTCGAGTCGCTCAATATTGGAGTGCTAACAGTCGATCTGGAAGACCGCATCGAATCGTGGAATCCGCAGCTCGAGGGTTTGCTCGGAGTGCCGCGCCAGGATGCGATTCGCAAACGCTTGCAGGAAGTGCTGCCTTCGGATTTGGCTGCCGAGATCGCCGCGCGAGCGGCAGGTGACCACGTTTCCGGAATCTATAAATTCCGTTTGAGTACTCGCACCGGAGGCCAGCTTGTAATCAACGCTTCGATCGCTCCGCTCGTAGGCAAGAATGGTGCGCGGCTCGGCCGCCTCATTTTGCTCGACGACATCACCCAGCGCGTGCGGCTCGAAGAGCAGATGGTCCAAACCGAAAAACTCACTTCGCTCGGGTTGCTGGCGGCTGGTGTCGCGCATGAAGTGAATACGCCGCTCGCCGTGATTTCGAACTACATCCAGATGCTCGCCAAGCAGATTCCTTCCGACGATCCGCGCCAGAAAACGATTGAACGCATCGTCAAACAAACCTTCCGCGCCAGCGAAATCGTCAACAATCTGCTCAACTTCTCGCGTACCGGCGCCGCAGAATTCATCGAAGTGGACGTGAATCACGTCCTCGAGGAAACGCTCACTTTGGTGCAGCATCCGTTCAAGACGGCGCAGGTGAAGGTAATCAAGAATTACACAGAGGAACTGCCGACGGTCCTGGGCTCCATCACGCGCTTACAGCAGGTGTTTCTGAATCTTTTCATGAATGCGCGCGATGCGATGCCCAGCGGCGGGATGTTGGAAGTCCGCACGGGCGCTCATAACGGTTCGGTCGAAATTGAAGTTACTGACACGGGTGCCGGCATTCCTCCCGAGCATCTCCATCGCATTTTCGATCCATTTTTCACAACAAAGGCCTCCGGTAGGGGCACCGGCCTGGGCCTTTCGGTGAGCTACGGCATCATAAAGGAGCATGCGGGCAAGGTTGACGTGCGCTCTACGCCGGGAAAAGGAACATCTTTCCGGCTCGAATTTCCCGTAGCAAGAAAACCTGTTCATGCCTAAAGGATCCATACTCGTCGTCGACGACGAAATCGAAATCCGCGAAGGACTCGAAGCCCTTCTCACATCCGAAGGATTCGAAGTCACTCCCGCGGACACCGGCGAAGCCGGATTGCAGAGGCTCGAAGATCGTCCGTTTGACTTGATGCTGCTCGATGTGAGCCTGCCGGATCGCAATGGCCTCGAGCTACTCCGCGAGATTCGCCGGCGAGACCCGAACCTTTCGATCATCCTGATCACCGCGTTTGGCTCGATCGACATGGCTCGCGCAGCCTTCAAGGGCGGCGCGCAGGATTTCATCACCAAGCCGTGGTCGAACGATGAACTGATTGCGCAGGTTTCCGTGGCGATCGAGGGCCGCCGGCTGCGTGAAGAGAACGTCCAGCTGAAGCGCGCGCTAAAGCAGCGCTACAATTTTCCCAGCATCATCGGCAAGAGCGAAAAAATGCTCGCCGTCTTTGACCTGATCACGCAGGTCGCGCCGTCGCGTTCCACGGTTCTCATCTACGGTGAGAGCGGAACAGGTAAGGAATTAATCGCGAAGGCGATTCATTCCGCATCCACTCGCGCGGACAAAGCCTTCATCCCCATCAATACCGGCTCGATTCCCGTGGATTTGCTCGAATCGCAGCTTTTCGGCCACGTCAAAGGCGCGTTCACAAGCGCCGTTGCCTCCAAGAAGGGCCTTTTTGAAGTTGCCGATCAGGGGACGATCTTCTTCGACGAGATTTCCACCATTGGCCCCGAGACGCAAGCCAAGCTATTGCGCGTGATTCAAGAACGCGAATTCATGCGCCTGGGCGGCACGGAAACCATCAAGGTAGACGTCCGCATCCTCACCGCGTCGAATGAAGATCTCACCAAGCTCGTCCGCGAGGGCCGCTTCCGCGATGATTTGTATCACCGCTTGAACGTGATTTCGGTTCAGCTTCCGCCCCTGCGCGACCGCAAGGAAGACATCCCGCTGCTCATCGACCGCTTTCTGGAACAGTTCTGCCACGAAAACGGCAAGCCGCTGCGCCGGTTCTCGCACGGCGCGATGAAGCTCTTGATGGATTACGACTGGCCCGGTAACGTCCGCGAACTCGAAAATGTCGTCGAGCGTGCGGTGGTGCTCTCCACCCAGGAAGCAGTCGACGTCGATCTGCTGCCTGAAAATGTCCGCACACGCGAGATCGTAAAAGGTGTCCGCCTGCAGCTCGCTGAATTCCTGCCGCCGCTACCGGGCGAAGTGGGTGGGCGCACCACCGCACCAGCTCCCTCGCTCTTTGAGATTCTGGAAGAAGTGGAACGCCGCATCATCGTGGACATGCTCGAGCGCACCAACTGGAACCAGACGGAAGCCGCCGAGCGCTTCCAGATTCCGCTCTCCACGTTGAACCAAAAAATCAAACGCCTCGGCATTGAAACCCGCCGCCGCGCCAATCCACCTCGCGGTTACGGCTACGGCGCCGACCCTGCCGATTTTTCAGCCGGCAAATAGACGCGCACAAATCGGTAAAAGCGCTTGCTAGGTGACCAGAGGATGCCCCGCCAGATTCTCCAAGATCCGGTAGGGTGCCGCGTTCGGAGCAACCAGCGCTTGCGGAGGAATCAGCAGAGTCTGTTCGATGGCGTATTGGCCGGAGATTACTGCGTGCGCCACGCAGTCCGTAAAAACAAGCCATGTGGCGAGAGGCGGAAATTCCAGCCGGAATTTCGGGCAGGTGTTTTGAAAGTCCGCGTTCTCCTTCAAATAATCGTGGAAACGCAGCATAAACATGTCGTAGGGCGTTCTGCCCATCCCGCGAAAGCCGAGCTTTTCGCCCCACGTTTGCACGGTGCGGCTGATCACGGTGTCGCCCTCGGCAATCTGTCCTAGCCCCGCATCTTTGGCAAACTGGCGCGCGAGCGATTCAAACCCTTCCGTCGTGTTCCAAACGCGCGCGCGCTTGGGGTTGAGATTCGTGAAAACCCGCAAAATTCTGCCGCCACGCGTCGGCCGGCTCGGAAACGCATCCACATGAAGCAGGTCGTTTCGTTTGTGGATGGGGAGATCCCGCCCCTCTTCCTCGATTGGGCGAAAACTCGAGAAATCGAGGTTCCATTTCGTCGCGTAGGGAGCCAGGAATTTCGTCAGAAATTCGATCACCTGTGCGCTGTAGTTGCGCATGATCGTGTGGATTCGCTCAATCGTCCGCGCGTCGCCTGAAACGCCGCGCAGAACGTCCTCTGACGGACGGTAAGACACATTCTTGTGCAACCGTAACTCGGTCCATTGCTGCGCGAGAAGAAACTCCTGATCCTCAATCGGAAAACGAAAAGGAAGGGATGGAAAAAAAACGATCTGCCCCTTTTCGAGGAGATCGCAATAACCGCGAGAGCGTGAAGCCACGTGTTCGCGTCCCACCCATCCGCCCGGCAGGCGGTAATCCTCCACCTGAATCCAGGAAGTCTGGGCTCTGCCAGGTCGCTTAGGCGGCGCGGGCATCGAAACTCCTAACCGCCGGCCGCGCTCGAGCGCTTGTAACCAGGCGGCAGAAGCGTGGTCGTGAGGTCAATGCCCGAAAGATCGACGCCATCGAGATTGGTTTCACGCAGGATCGTGGTTTGCAGAATCGCGCCTTCGAAATTCGCACCGCCGATTTCGGCTTGGCGGAAATTCGTGGCTCCAAAATTTGCGCGGCGCAGGTCCGCATGGCGCAGGTCGGCGCGAAAAAGCTCCGCTCCGCCCACTTGTGCCTCAGAAAGGTCGGCTCCGCTGAGATTCGCCTCCGTCAGGTCCGCCTTGCGCAAGTCCGCGCGATGCAGTTTGGCTTTGCTGAAATCGACAGACGCCAGTTTTGCCTCGCGAAGATTCGCGCGGGTCAGGTTTGCGCCTTGCAGATTCACATAGGCGAGATTCATCTTGTGCAGATCCGCGCGAGATAAATTCGCGCCGGCAAGGTCTGCACGAACGCCGGACTCGTCGCCGCGCACAAATTTTGCGTGTGCAGCGAGAATGTCTGACAGCCGCTTCCCGTTGTGCCGGATTCGGTCCGGAGACCTCAACCCACCCGTAATCGCGCCCAAAATGCTCATTTTCGATTTGCCACCAAATCCTTTCGAGGCCTGCCAATTTTACTAGAACTCAGCGCAAATAGGGCGGTGAAGCTCGTTCACATCGTTCCGCCGGGCGCCCCCATCGCGCGTCCTATCACTGTCCAATCTATGATAAGTTCAGAGAAATGGACTTGCTCGACAGGCTCAAGAGTAAAGCGCGGGCTTATCCGCAGCGAATCGTCCTGCCGGAAGGCGAAGACGAGCGCGTGATCCGCGCCGCAGTTCAAGTGACGGCCGAGCGTTATGCACAAATCACGCTCCTTGGCCGCGCGGTCAACATTCGCGCCACAGCCGATCGAGCAGGCTTAAAGCTCGACGGTCTAAACATCATTGATCCGCTATCGAGCCCTCGCGTTAATTCCTATGCGGAAATCTATTTTGAACGGCGGCATGCTCGCGGCCTTACGCACGAAGAAGCTCGAGAATTCGCGCGCAAACCGCTCTATTTCGCGGCGCTGAGCGTAGCAGCTGGCGATGCGGACTCAACGGTCGGCGGCGCTGCGAACTCAACCTCGGACACGGTTCGCGCGGCGCTGCATTCGATCGGGCTGGCCCCGGACGCACGAATCATGTCGAGCTTTTTCCTCATGCTGGGACCGGAGCAAAATCGCCGCGCGTTTGGCGATAAGGGTGGCCTACTTTTCGCCGATTGCGCTGTGGTTCCCGATCCAACGGCGCAGGAGCTCGCGGAAATCGCGTTGGCCACGGCCGAAAATGCCCGTGTTTTCCTGGAAACTGAACCACGCGTTGCGCTTCTTTCCTTTTCAACCAAGGGTTCCGCTGCGCACGCTCACGTCGAAAAGATCCGTGAGGCGTTGCGTATCGTGAAAGCCCGCCAGCCAGAACTTGCGATCGACGGAGAGCTGCAGGCCGACGCCGCCCTCGTCGCCGCTATAGGCGCGAGCAAAGCGCCCGGCTCGCCTGTCGCTGGACGCGCAAATGTTTTGATCTTTCCCGATCTCAATTCCGGAAACATCGCCTATAAACTCGTTGAGCGCCTTGCCGGCGCCGAAGCTCTCGGTCCGATTCTCCAGGGTCTCGCACGACCAGCGAACGATCTGTCGCGAGGTTGCTCCTCGGACGATATTGTGAAGGTTATCGCCATCACTGCAGTGCAAGCCATTGCGCGCAAGGAAATCGCATCCGTCTCGGGAGACTAATCTTCGTGCCGCCGCTCCGCCTCCGTCGCGCGCCTCTGGTTTCGCTGTGGCATACCCTTGCGTCCATCATTTTCGTCGGTCTCGCCGCCGTTTCCTGGTCTTTCCGCGGACCTCGCGCCCTCGCTCAGAATCCGTCCGATCAGCCGGGCGAAGAAGTCGTCGCTAATCTCGCTGCAGGACGCGTCGTGGTTGCGGTTGTTAAAGACGCCATCTTAATCGCTACTGTCGAAAATCCTTTCGAGGCCCAAACGCACCTGCCCGCTCCGGTCCCTCTCTCCGGCCAGCGCGCCGGCGTACTTCTCGGTGCGGTCGATTGGTTTTCCCCATCAGCGAATATTCAAATCGCTCGACTCGATCGCGAGCTCCCACGTCTTCACGGGCGGGTGAGCATTGACGCCCCGAAACTCTCGCCGGCATTGGAAGGCACAGAAGCCACCGACATCGAGTTCATCGGCCAAGGCGTTGGCGATCGCCTGAACGAAGTCGCCAAACAACTTCACGCTCAGATGAAATTGCCGGAAGGCGAACCGCTCGTCGAGCTCGTGGTCGCTGATATTGTTCCTGGTTACGGCCCCGAAGTTTGGCACGTGGAGTATTTCTTCGAGCAGTATCCGCAGCGGGGCGATTTTTGGGAGACGCGTATACCGCGTCCGCGTTATCTTCAGGATTGGCCACCTGAAAAAGAGCAACCTCGGACGCTCATCGAGTTCGACTATCCGCCCGGCATGGTATCGTCCACTCTGCTCGAGATGTTGCGCCAGAAGGATCCTCGACTCCAAAAGCTTTCCATTTCCGACTCCACTATGTTCTCCGTCGCTTCCATGTTGCTAAACGGCTCGAGTAATAAAATTAAAGCCGCCGATGCCACGCAGTTTCTGCGCGCTGCCATCCACGCGATTTCCCCGCCCAACTCTCGCGAAACAATGGCCTCGATCGGCTTTGAGTCGGGATTCACATGGATCGTTCAGCCGCCCAACGAGCCAAAGCCCGCGCTCAAACAAAAGGAACGCCCGGCGACGCGCCAACGCTCATCAAGCCATCTGGAAATTAATTGCGATTCGCTGTCCTTGCGGAAGGGTGCCCTTACGGAAGAAAGTGACAGCTACTGGTGCGCTTATTTCTTCTGCTTCAATTGCTCCTGCAGTTTTGCATTCTTCTCCGCCACTCCACGAACTAGATCTTCCTTGTGAGCCACGAGCCGGCGCGCTATTTCCGCGTCCGCCAGCCCTAGAATCTCGGCGGCAAAAATCGCTGCGTTCACTGCTCCCGCCTTGTCGATCGCCATCGTAGCCACTGGAATTCCGCCCGGCATCTGCACCGTCGCGAGCAGCGCATCGAGTCCATTGAGTGCGCTCGTCGCGAGCGGCACGCCGATTACAGGCAGCGTCGTGTTCGCCGCAATCACGCCCGCAAGATGTGCCGCCGCTCCAGCGCCGACGATCAGCACTTTCACTCCGCGCCCCGCCGCAGACGTCGCGTATTCGTGCGCCCGCGCTGGCGTCCGATGCGCCGATACAACCTCCATCTCGTACCGAATCCCAAATTTCTCTAGCATCTTGCCGGCTTCGCTCATCACCGCCAAATCTGTATCCGACCCCATCAGAATTCCTACCACCACAGCCTTCGCGCTGTCTCCAGCCATCACCCTGAAACCCCCTCTCGCACCGGCTCCCGAACTCCCGCCAGATACCTCTATCCGGTCACCCCGTCGAATTTTTCCGCCTTCCACGACGCGGCACAACCAGCCGCGCTGCCCGCGCAATTCCCCCTGCAGCCCCTCACGGATATCATCCATCCTCGAGCAGGGATCGCACGGCAGGGTTATCTCAAGCAAGCTGCCGCCAATACGCAGGCGCTGGCCGATTCCCAGACGCTGAAAATCTACTCCGCGCGTCGCGATGTTTTCCTTCACGGCGCCGCGTGGTATACACAGCCTCTCCAAGGTCTCCACATCCATAAGCGAAACCTGCCGCTTGCTGCCGGGCCGGCCGTGAATGCATCCTTTGAACCCTTTGTCCTGAACGGCTTCTGCCTCCTCGACTTCCTTCATCGGGAATCGGTGCACCAAGCACAAGAACAGGTTCGCGACCTCAGGCATTTCGCGCCTCAGCAGCCGCTTGAGCGGTCGCTTTAGACGATGCTCCTACATCACCTCGATAGTGACGCCCGTCAAACAGTACATTACTACATAAAGAGTAGACAGAACGGCGACAGGAATCTAAGTCTTGACCCGAAATTGCAATTCCGAGCACTCTGCCACCACATGTGTAGTATTGTGTACCCTCGCGGCGTACGCCGGCGTGGAACACTTTTCCGGGCGCGCCAACCCGTCCCTTTGGATCCAGTCCCGAGATCTCCTGTCCTGTCTCCGGTTTTTCGGGATAGCCCTTCGAAGCCAGCACGACGCAAACGCTCGAAGCTGGCGCCCATTTTGCCTGCACTCCGCTGAGATCGCCCCGCGCAGCTGCCATACAAACCTGCGCAAGATCAAAATCCGCCCGCATCATAATCGCCTGCGTCTCAGGGTCTCCAAGCCGGCAATTGAACTCGAGGACCTTCGGCCCCTGCGGAGTTAGCATCAGCCCGAAATACAAGAATCCCCGATATGGCATGCCATCTTTCTCGAGTCCAGCCAGTGTCGGCCGCACGATTGTCTCGACAATCTTCTTCTCGAGTTCTGCGGGCAAAAGGTCATCCGTCGAGTACGCTCCCATGCCGCCAGTGTTTGGCCCTCGGTCCCCGTCGTAGGCGCGCTTGTAGTCGCGCGTTGGCGCCATGCGTATAAAATTCTTTCCGTCGGTCAAAATGATGAACGACAGCTCCTCGCCTTGGAGCCCTTCCTCCAGAAGCACTCGGTGCCCCGCTTCTCCAAATTCTTTGCGCTCCATCACTCGATCGATAAAAGCCGTCGCCTCGTCAGGCGACGATGTCACCAGAACCCCTTTTCCCGCCGCCAATCCGTCCGCCTTAATCACCAGCGGCCAATCAACGGAACAAAGATCAGTGTAAACATCCACAGCCTGCTCGTAAATTCCGTACACCGCGGCCGTGGGAATACCGTGCCGCTCCATAAACTTCTTCGCAAAAATCTTGCTGCCCTCGAGCTGCGCGGTCGTCTTCGAAGGCCCCAACAGCGTGAGCCCGCGCGCCGCAAATTCATCGGCGATGCCGGCAACCAACGGAATCTCAGGACCAACAATTGTCAATTCGGCGCCGAGCTTCGCAGCAAGATCGGCCGCAGCCCGCACGTCGCTCAAATCAAGTGGAAAACATTCCGCATCGCTCGCGATCCCGCCGTTGCCCGGCGCACACCAGATTTTTTCCACGCTCGGCGATTGTGCGAGCTTCCACACCAGTGCATGCTCGCGTCCGCCACTACCGATGACAAGAATTTTCATTCAGCTCTTCGGACAGCGCTCCGAAACTTCCGAAACCAGAACCATACGGCGTTCGCTCCGCCAGTGTCAACAAGCAGTCGCGATACAGTCCCAATCAATTTGCAGCCTGACAAAAAGTTTTTCGCCTGCTCCGCGTCTTCGATTGATGCGATGTACAATCATCGGCCGGCATCTGCAGCAAACAATCGATACTGCTACAGAACCCGATCAACTAGTGGACATAAATTAAGGTGACTTGACGTTGCACTGGGATTTTGCCCTTATCCTCGGCGTCCTCGCTTTCGTCGTCCCCGTGATGGGGCGGCGGCGCGTCCGCGCTCTGCTCGCGCTTCCCGATACGACGAAACTAGATCGCCTCTCAATTTACGCATCGACAATCACCTTCCAATGGGTAGCCGCTGCTTTGATACTTTGGCGCACGATTCGTCACGGTATTACGCCCGCGCAGCTCGGCATCTGTCTTGGCCATGGTTATCTAGTTTTTGCTACGTCTGTAGTATTAAGCTTGCTGCTCTTGATAAACCAGATCGCCAGCGTTAGCAGAATCAAATCCGACTCGAGCGCATTTCGTTCCGAAACGGTTCAGCTTGCCCTCAAAGTGTTTCCCCGAGACGCCATCGAGCAGCTCTCTTTCGCGGCGCTGGTCACGACCGTAGCGGCCTGCGAAGAATTCATATACCGCGGCTTCGCCCAGTATGTCTTCCAAGATTGGTTTCACTCTCTGCTTATAGGCGTTCTTGGTTCAGCTTTGCTTTTTTCGTTTGCCCACCTCTATCAAGGCAAACGAGGCTTGGTTTCGACTTTCGCCGTAGGCCTGCTGTTTTCAGGAATTCGCGCTTGGAGTGGCAGCCTCATACCCACAATCGCCGCACACTTTGTAGCGGACCTTTCAATCGGCCTGCTAGCTCCTCGCTACATTCAAGAAGCGCTGCGGCAAGGCCGAAATCTGCAAGAGGAAGAGGCTACGGCTCAGCAGACCACGACCCGCTGATGCTCTCCCTAACCAACAAGCAGATCAACGAAGCTCTCAAGCCCTACGGCGTTCTACCCGCGCCTGATCTGGCGGAAGGCATAAGAGCCTACATCGAATTGCTGCTCAAGTGGAATAAGACCATCTCCCTGACGGCCGTGACTGAGTCAGAACAGATTCTAGCCTTCCATTTCGGCGAAAGTCTATTCGCCCTGCCGATGCTCCCTGTGGAAAAAAGTCGGCTCGCCGACGTTGGGTCCGGTGCCGGCTTTCCAGGGGTTCCTCTCGCGATGGCGCGGCCCTCCCTGGATGTCACGCTGATTGAGCCGAATGCAAAGAAGTTTGCATTCCTCAACGAAGTGATTCGTCAACTCTCCCTTAGTAATGTCAGCGCAGTCCGGGGCAGAACGGACGATCTTCAGTCCTCTGAAGAGCGATTCGAGATCGTCACTGCTCGCGCCGTGGGACAATTTGATGAACTCCTTGGGTGGACCAAGGCTAGGATTACTCTCGGAGGCAAATTGATTCTTTGGGTAGGCGACGAGGACGCGAAGCAGATTCCGAGCGACAGCCGCTTTGAGTGGAGCTCGCCCGAGCGAATTCCGCATACCGATCGCCGATTTATTCTTGCTGGCACCCCCAAAGACTCAAAATCCGTGTGAATCGTATGTTCCACGTGGAACAATTTCGCATTCATCGCCACTTTCGCATTTGTTTCACGTGAAACATATTGCATCCCAAAACGACTTTCTGTAAATTCCAGCTTCAACATATCCCGGGAGCAGAGTTTGGCGCGCATAATCGCGGTCTCAAATCAGAAAGGTGGCGTAGGAAAGACCACTACAACCGTTAACCTGGGAGCATCGCTAGCCGTCGCCGAGAAGCGCACCCTGGTGATCGATTGCGATCCACAGGGCAACACCACCAGCGCTTTGGGCTTCCCGAAAGACCCCGCCAGACGGACTCTCTATCAACCGCTTATTCTCAACGAGCCACTCGAGCGCATTATTCTTCACACCCAGGTGGAATTTCTCGATATCGTCCCTTCCGACAAGAACCTCGCAGGCGCGGCCGTAGAACTCGTATCAGCCGATGAGCGTGAGTTCCGGCTAAAAGAAGTCCTGCAGCAGGTCCAGGACAAATACGAATTCATCCTCATCGATTCTCCTCCAGCGCTTGATCTTCTGACCCTCAACGCTCTGGCCGCCGCTGACTCCGTTTTGGTCCCCATACAGTGCGAATACCTGGCTCTCGAGGGTGTCTCCGAACTTCTCGATACCCTCATGCGCCTCCGCCGAACCATCAACCCGTCGCTCGCGATCGAAGGTATTTTGCTAACGATGTACGACGACCGCACCACCCTCTCGAAGCAGGTAGCAGCCGATCTGAGAAGCTTCTTCGGATCCCAAGTATTCGAGTCCGTCATTCCAAGAAATGTTCGCCTTGCAGAAGCTCCGAGCCATGGGAAGCCTGTAATATTCTACGACATACATAGTAAAGGTGCCGAAAGCTATATCCAACTAGCTAGGGAGGTTATGGCCAATGCCGAGAAACGCTCTGGGCAGGGGACTGGGCGCACTAATTCGGGAACCGGAGCCGCCGCAGCCACCCCCGCAACCGCAGCAGCCGCCGCAGGCGCCGGCGTCAGTACCGGCGGGATCGGGAGCAGCAGCAGCGACAGCTCCGGCTCTGTCGCAGCCACCGACGACCCAAGCGCAAGCGCGGGTGAGCCCGCCGGCGGCGACCCCGGCGAGCCCGCAGAGTGAAGGGCTCTTTCACGTCGACATAGACCTGATCGACCCAAGCCCCTACCAGCCGCGAACGCGCTTCCGAGAAGAGGCTCTCGAAGAGCTGGCCCGTTCGATCATTTCGAGTGGCATCGTCCAGCCGCTCGTCGTTCGCAGAATCAACAATCGCTACCAGTTGATCGCAGGCGAGCGCCGCTGGCGTGCCGCGCAACGTGCCGCGATCCATCGCGTCCCTGTTGTAGTGCGCGACGTGCCCGAAGAAATGGCGCTCGAGATGACGCTTGTTGAAAACCTTCAGCGTGAAGATCTCAACCCCGATCGAGCAGGCCCGCGCCTTTCAGCGCCTCACGGAGGAATTCAACCTCACGCAAGAGAAAGTCGCCGAGCGCACCGGAAAAGATCGCGCCACCATCGCCAATGCGGTCCGCCTACTGAAACTCGATCAGCCGATCCAGGAGCTCCTCGAGGAAGGGCATCTCACCGCAGGCCACGGCCGTGCATTGCTGGCCATCGCCGATACGCAGGAACGCCTCGAACTCTCGCGCCGAATCGCCCGCGGCGGCATGACGGTTCGCCAGGTCGAGCGCCTGGCCGGTCGCCTCGCAAAGCCGAAAGCCGAGCGCGCCCCCATCCAACAGGACGCAAATGTCAAAGCAGCCATCGAGGAGCTCCAGCGAGTTTACGGCACACGAGTCTCTGTCCATCCTAGCTTGGCCGGACATCCTGGTAGACTAGTATTTGAATACTATAATGATAGTGATTTGGTGCGTCTATACGATCAACTGATCGCGAAGTGACACGATATGTGTAGGAGATTGCTCGTTGGCCCTCTCGTGGTTTGATCGAAAGCCCCAAGACTCCGGCGAATGGACCGGCTTCCTCGAAAAAGGTGTCCGCTTCGAAGGCAAGCTCGAAGTTCCCGGAACATTTCGCCTCGACGCTGCCATCAAAGGGACGCTCGTGTCCGCAGGGACGCTCATCCTCGGCGAACACTCCACAATGGAGGGCACAATAGATGGGAACGCCGTCACCATCGGCGGCCGCTTCGATGGGATCATCAATGCGAAAGGGAAAGTCGAGATTCAAACCGGCGCCATCGTCATCGCCGAAATTCACACACCGTGCCTGATTATCGAACCGGGAGCCGTCTTCGACGGCCGCTGCCATATGCTGACGTCGACTCAGCCCAAGAGTGAATCGCCAAAAACCATCACCATTCCCATCCGCTCAGCCGCGGCGCAAGCCTGAACCGCGAGCCCGCGCTCCCTGCCTGAATCCCGGAACCGAAGTTCATTACCGCCGCCTCCCAAGGCGCTATAATCACGGTTTGCGTTCCCGGAGGCAGAATTGACGGAAGCAGTTCGATTGACCACCACAGCGAAAGCCGCCGGCTGCGCGGCCAAACTAAGCCCCAGCATTCTCGACGCAGTCCTCAAGCGCCTTCCCGCGCAAACCGATCCAAATGTAATCGTCGGCTTCGAAACCAGTGACGACGCAGCCGTCTACCGCCTCACCGACGACCTCGCCATCGTCCAAACTGTTGATTTTTTCACGCCCATCGTGGACGACCCCGCTCTATTCGGCCAGGTAACCGCGGCAAATGCTCTCAGCGACATCTACGCAATGGGTGGCCGGCCGATTTCGGCGTTGACGATCGTCGCATTTCCCACCGCCAGCTCACCCGAAGTTCTCGAGGAGATTCTGCGCGGCGGCCTTTCGAAAATGGCGGAGGCTAAATGCACGGTGGTCGGCGGCCATTCGATCCGCGACGACGAATTGAAGTTCGGCTATGCCGTCACGGGTGTGATTAACCCGAATCACATCTGGAAGAACGTGGGCGCAAAGCCTGGCGACGTCCTCCTCTTCACCAAGGCCATCGGAACGGGAGTTATCTCCACGGCACTGAAACAAGGTAAAGCGGAGCCGACGTGGATCGCAGCGTCCACCGCATCGATGACCCGCCTGAACCGCGAAGCCGCCGAAGCGTTACATGAAATCGACGACGCTGCAAAATCTGGAAAGCCCATTCATGCCGTAACGGACGTCACCGGCTTTGGGCTCCTCGGCCACGCGCGTGAAATGGCCATCGGCAGCGGCGTGTCCCTGAAAATTGACCACGAACGCATCGAGTACCTGCCGGGTGCAATCGAAGCAGCTCGCGCCGGCTTTTTTTCCGGAGGCATGAAAAACAATCGCGAATTCGTGGAAAGCTGCGTCGAGTTTGCCCCCAACGTCGCCGACGAATTTCGCGCGTTGCTCTTCGATCCGCAAACGTCCGGCGGCTTGCTCGTCGCGCTAACTCCGGACGCTGCAAACTCCGCGCGCACCGCGATGGAACAGCGAGGCATTCCCGCTCGGATCATCGGCGAAGTGGTACCCAAGCGCCATCCGCTCATCGAGATTTTTTGAGCCTTCGCCCAATCGTGTACAATTTCTCCTCTTCCACTTGTAAATGGACCCGGTAACCCACGGCATCACCGGCGCGCTTCTCGGTAAGGGTTATTTCTCCGACCGCAATGGCCGCGTCGCGATTTTCGCCGCAACGCTCGGCGCCGTTTTTCCGGATATCGACACAGTCGCCGACGCAATCTCCCGCGACCCGCTCGCAATCATCAAATATCATCGCGGCATCACGCATTCCTTCGTCGGCCTTCCGTTTTTCGCGGCAATCCTCGCCTGGCTCACGCGCTGGGCCGCGCGACGCCTGAAAATCGAAGCGCCTTCCTTCGGCGTGCTCACGTTGATTTACGGCGTCGGCATCGCCAGCCACATTCTTCTCGACGGTATGACGTCGTTTGGCACGCGCATGCTCACGCCTATCTCCCAACAGCGCGTCGCCTGGGATCTGCTCTTCATCATCGACCTCGCATTTACTTCGATTGTGTTGTTGCCGCAAATCATTGCCTGGATTTATAGCGATCGCCCGGAAAGCCGCGTTCGCGCCGTGAAGATGTGGATTCTTTTCACTCTGGCCGCTATCGCGAGTTGGGTTCTGGCCAGCGGAGTAGGTTACCCGTTCCACGTTTGGGTCCTCGTCCTGGCGATTCTGATTATCGGCGCATTGTTTTTTCTTCCTGCGCTCGGCGGTTGGGGCTTTCGCCTAAGGCGTTCAGCGTGGTGCCGCGGCGGAATTTACGCGATGTTTGTTTACATCGCCCTCTGCTGGACCGCCCATCATCTCGTAATGGCCCAGGTAAAATCCTTCGCAGCCGAAAAACACATCAAAGTAGAGCGCATGGGCGCGCTCCCGCTTCCGCCCTCGTGGCTGAACTGGGGCGGCGTGATTCGCTCGGCCAACGGCGTCTACCAATCGCGCTTCGATCTCCGCCATCTTCATCCGCAACCGTTCGCGTTCACCGCCGATTCGCCACCCGACCAATACGTAAACGAAGCATTGCAGCTTCCGGAAGTAAAGACGTACTGGGGCTTCGCGCGCTTTCCCGTGATCCGCAGCACCGCAGAAGAAGGCTTGCACATCATCGAATTCGGCGAAAATCGCTTCGTAAATCCCAAGCGCCGTCGGCCGCAACCTTTCACCTACGTCGTCGTATTTGATTCCGGTGGTAAAGTGGTGGAGGAAGGCTGGGAACAGAACGGAATGTTCATGGAAAATTTAACGCGCATTCCCCATCACGCGGTGGCGCCGTGAAGGTTCTGATTTTCAGCGACATTCATGGCGATACACGCGCACTTGAAAAGCTAATCACTCAGCCGGCCGATATCTACATTGCCGCCGGCGATCTCTCTACATTTGGCAAAGATCTCGACCGCTGTGGCGAAATCATGAAACCGCTCGGCGAAAAAGTGTGGGTCCTGCCGGGAAATCACGAAAGCCACGACGACACGCGCGCCTTTTGCCAACGCTTTGGCTTCTTCGACTTTCATCGCCAAATCCGTCCGCTGAAATCCGAAAGCGGCACCACGCAATGGGCCGGCCTCGGCTACAGCAACATCACGCCCTTCAACACCCCGGGAGAATACACAGAAGACGAAATCGCGAAAGCGCTGGCGGCATTCGATCACCTGAAGCCGCTCTATCTCGTCGTCCACTTTCCGCCCCAGGACACTCGCCTCGACGAATTCGCCGCCGGAAAACATGCAGGCAGCCCCACGCTGCGCGAATGGGTAGATCGCATCCAACCGCTTTACCTTTTCTGCGGCCACATCCACGAATGCGCCGGCCGCAGCGATCGTCTCGGCTCAACGCAAGCTTTCAACGTAGGCAAAAAGGGCTACACCCTCGAAATCTGATGTTCGCGGCACTAAAAACTTGTCATTCCGAGCGCAGGCCGACTCTCTGCTTTTTCGTCCCGCTCTTGCGGGACGTCCCGGAGTCGAGGAATCCCTCTCGTGTGGCGTCATCGAAGGAGTATCAGACAGGCAGGCACAACTCGGAGGGCGCGTTACGAGTCACAAGTGAGAGATTGCGGGCTACCTCTTGTTCGTATTATTCGCAGGATAAATCACAAGCTGGCGATGATCCCCGGAGCCTTCGCTCATCGTCCGCACTCCGGCCGCGCCATTCAATTCCAGATGAATCAACCGCCGGTCCCGTGACGACATCGGATTGAATCGAAAGGGCTGCCCCGTCTCGCGCACCCGCTGCGCCGCCACACGCGCCGACAATTTTAATTCGTCGAGCCGCGTCGTCCGATAATCCCCGCAATCGAACCGCACGTGATCGTGCAGCCGCGGATCCAGCCGTAGCCAGCGATGCCCCACATGCTCGAGCGCCAGCAGCAGCTCGGCGTTGTGTTCAAGCAGCAATCCCTCATCCGCGCCGCGAAACGCCACCACCACGTCCCCAGCCTGCGCCCCGCCGTCCCCCTGCGCGCCCGCGCCGCCCGAGGAAATCTCATACTCGAGTTCCAGCCCCATCCCGCGCACGCACACGTCCAGATAGCGCTTCAGCTCTTCCACCGCGCGCGCCCGGTCAAAATGCGCTTCCTCGCGCGGCTTCTCTTTCATCGGCGGCCGTTTCCCGGCCGGAATGCGCCCTCGCCCTTCGTTCATTCGTTTTTCTTCTTGAATTTGCTTCTCGACGGCAGCGGCTCCGTGCGATTCAAATAATACTGCTGCCCCATGCCAACCAGGTTGCTCGTAAACATATACAGATTCAGCCCGCTCGACAACCGGAAGAAAATCACGCCCATAAACAGCGGCATGAACTGCATCATCTTCTGCTGCGAAGGATCGGTCGTCGTCTGCGGCGTCATCTTCGTCGTCAGGTACATCGTAATCGTCATCGCAATCGGCAAAATATAATAAGGATCCTTCGCCGAAAGATCGTGGATCCAGCCAATCCACGGCGCATGCCGCAATTCAATCGCGCCATTCAGCACTCGCCAAAGCGCCCACCAGATCGGCATCTGGAAAAGCATCGGGATACAGCTTCCCATCGGATTGATGCCCTCGCGCGAATACACCGCCATCACTTCTTCGTTCATCTTTTTCTTGCGCGGATCGCTCATCGAATATTTCTTGTAGCGGTCCTGAATCTGGCGCACTTCCGGCGCCACCTTCTGCATTTTCTGCATCGAGCGCCAGCTCTTCATCTTCAACGGAAATATCGCCATATTGATGATGAGCGTCAAAATCACGATCGCCCAGCCGTAGTTCGGAACGAACCGGTAAATCCATTTCAGAATCTCGAAAATCGGCTTGGCGATAATTCCGGTCCACCCGAACTGCACTAAATCCTCGAGCGGCGGCTTCATCTTGCTCAGCAGCGTCAAGTCTTTCGGGCCAACGTACACGCGCGCCTTTAGCGGTGCCGATTCCGTCGTCCCCGCCGCCATTTCCGCTTCCGGTTCCCCGACCGTCTTTCCCTCCACAAGCACATCGTGATTCTGCATCCAGTGCCACAGTGAAAGGTTGGTTCCGTCCGGAATAAACGCTGCGGTGAAAAACTGATCCTCGACGCCCAAATATTCCAGTGGCCCACTTTGCACCGCAGGCTCCGCCTGATTCCCCGATACGCCGAGTTTCTTGTACTGCAGCACATTCAACTTACCGTTCTGCTTGTAGAAAACCGTGACAAGCTGCGCCGCGTTGTAAACTTCCTTGTCGCCGAATCCGCCGCGCCACGCAATCGCAGCCGGAATCGCCTTGCCGTCCACCGTCACCGCGCACTCCACCGTCAACTCGTAATCTGGCGTGAATGAAAGCTTCTTCGTCACGTCCACGTGCCCGTCGCTCCAGTGGAACGTCACATCGGCAGGCGCCTGCAAATCCGCGCTCGCCCCCTGCGCAGCCGGCGTCACTTCGTACAACCCAGAATTCACCTGCGCCTCGAGTTGCTTATCGGTGAGAACCAGCGAGAAAGGCCAGCCTAGTTGCTTCGACGCATCCGCATTCACAAGATCCAGCGGCCGCGGCGGTTTCTGGTCGGTCGAATATTTTTTGAGCTTCCAACTCCGCACCACGCCGCCGCGATTCGAAAACTCCACCCGATACAGTGGGCTTTCCACCACGATCGGTTTTTCATCCGCGGCTTGGATAGCGGCGGCCGACGCAGGTTTTTTCTCGGCAGCCGCCGCAGAAGCTCGAAGACTCTCTGCCGCAGGCTGCCCGGATGGAGCAGGGCTCGTGCCACCCTGAGAAATTGCTGTTCCTGCTGGCGCAGGCGCCGGAACAGGCGGCTTGAAAAAATGTCCCCACGTAAAAAGAATCAGAAGCGCGAGCAAAATAAAAACCACCGCGCGAATCTGATCGTTCATTTCCGTCACTGCGCGAACTCCTGCTTGCCCTGAGCGCCATGCGTCAAGGGTTTATCCTCAGCGCCGAACGCGGCGGATCTGCGCTGAATGCCATCTGCGAAAGAACTATCCCGGGCATCGTTCGCCAAGGCCCATTCCTGATTTTTGTAGGTCGCGGCTTCAGCCGAGACAATTGCGATTGGAAGGCGATGGGACTTTAGCCCCTGAAGATCCTGATGCGTCACGTCGTCCTCAACATCCGGCACAGGATCAAATCCCCCCTTCGTAAACGGCCGGCAGCGCAACAATCGCTTCATCGCCAGCACACTTCCGCGCCAAGCACCATGACGCGCAATCGCTTCATACCCATATCTCGAGCACGAGGGATAAAATTTGCAGGCGCCACCAAAAAACGGCGAAAGAAAAACCTGATAAATACGAACAAACAGCAGCAAAATCCATTTCCCGGCAGAACGGAAGGTCTTCCGAACAGAATCTTGCTTCAAATCGCCGCGTCGCGCTTCGGCAGCAGCTTCAGCAATTCGCTCGTCACCACGGCAAACTCCGCCGTAGCCACTGACGTGCGCGGATGAATCACTATGTCCCATCCTGGAGAAATCTCCTGTCGGTGCAGTCGTACGATTTCGCGGATTCGCCGGCGGATGCGGTTGCGTTTTACCGCGCTCCCCAGCGCTTTCTTGATGCTCCATCCGAACCGGCTTTCGTCGAGGCCATTGGCGCGAAGAAAAACGGCAAATTCTCGGCTCGTCCGGCGGCGGCCTTCGCGATACACCGCGTCATACTCCGACCGGCGCACCAGGCGAGCGCTGCGGGGAAAATCATGTCCCGGCGTATCAGACGCGCGTAAGACTGTGGCGCCCCTTCTTGCGGCGTGTCGCAAGTACCTTCCGTCCACCCTGGCTCTTCATTCGAGCGCGAAATCCATGCTTTTTATGACGGCGCCGCACATGCGGCTGAAAAGTGCGTTTCGGCAACGATCCCTCTCCTCTGCTCTTCGCTCAATCTCTGTATGTACTACGTCCCGCGCGCCCAGCGAATTTCGCCCAGCAAATTCCGTTCTCTCACTAGAACGAATCGCGCACCCAAACGAAACAATGAGTCTAGACGACCCCCGCACATCGGTCAAGGAACGTCGCTGGCACGATTCGAAGCCATAGGCATTTTCCGCCGCGTCAGAGTAATATTCGTCGCAAGATTGCCAATCATCCTCGGGAGACAACCTTGTTGCATTTACCGCGGCTCTTGCTTGCGCTTCTGCTCGTTCTTCCCGCGTCTTCAGCAGCACAGGAAGCCCACAACCACGCCGCGCCCGAAAAACTCGGCGTCGTCTCTTTTCCAATATCCTGCCAGCCTGAAGTCCAGCAACAGTTCAACCGGGGTGTCGCCCTGCTTCACTCCTTCGCCTATGCGGACGCCCGCAACGCATTTCAGGCCGTAGCAGCGCAGGACGAACGCTGTGCCATAGCGCACTGGGGAATCGCCATGACGTATTTTCGTCAGCTTTGGGATCCGCCCATCCTGCCCGAAACAGTTTCGACCGCGCAAAAGGAAATCGAGCGCGCCCAACAGCTCAGTACGAACTCCGAGCGTGAACGCAGTTTCATAAAAGCTCTGGCCCAGCTATATCAGAATGCTGACTCCGTTCCGTATTCCACGCGCGCCTTGAACTACGAACGCGCGATGGGCATCCTCGTTTCACAGGACACTGCGGACGTGGAAGCAAATGTGTTTTACGCGCTAGCGCTCGTGGCCAACGCATCTCCCACCGACAAAACGCATTCGAAGCAGAAGCAAGCGGCCAGCCTGCTTGAACCCCTCTATCGCTCTCACCCTCAGCACCCGGGGATCCCTCACTACCTGATCCACGCTTATGACAATGCGGAAATGGCGCCAAAAGGCCTCCCGGCGGCAAAGGCGTATGCCCAGATTGCGCCCTCAGCCCCGCACGCATTGCACATGCCCTCGCATATATTCACGCGGCTCGGCCTATGGGACGACTCCATCGCTTCCAACTCAGCGGCGGCAAAAGCGGCGCAGCAGCAGGGCGATACGGGGGAAGAACTTCACGCCATGGATTACCTCGTCTACGCCTACCTGCAAAGCGGCCGCGATTCAGAAGCGAATCAGGTCGTTAACCAACTGCAAGGCATGTCCGGCCTGGATGTAGCCGACTTCAAGATCGGATATGCATACACAGTCATGCCGATTCGCCTCGCCGTCGAAAACAGCGACTGGGCAGGCGCTGCGAAAATCGTTTCTTCGGCTGGAGTCCCGCCCCACGTTGCGGCGATTGCAATCTGGGCGAGAGGGATGGGTCTAAGCCGCACCGGGCGCGTCGCAGACGCTCAAACAGAAGCGGATCGGCTGCGGCAGATCGAAACCCAGCTTCGTGCCTCCGGCAACCAAGCCAACAATCAATCGACCATCCAATCGAACAACGATTATTGGGCTGCCCAGGTTCACATTTTGCTCCGCGAAGTCATGGCATGGTCCGCCGAAGCCAGCGGCAAACACGACGAAGCCGTAAGCCTGCTGCGTGAGGCAGCCGACCAGGAAGACGGCATCGAAAAGCTCCCCGTCACCCCCGGGCCGATCCTTCCCGCCCGCGAACAGCTCGGCTACCTTTTCCTTGAACAGAATCACCCAGCGCTGGCCACCACCGAATTTCATACGGCTCTCGCAAATGCGCCCGGCCGCCGCAGCGCATTGCAAGGCGCGGCACGCGCCGCCGCACTCGCCAGCGGCAAGTAGAATTCGTTCCCGCTCGAGGATTTTAAGAACGTTACCGGTGCGAGTTGGCCGCCTCAGCGGAAAGTTTTATCTCTTCGCTCGCCTGTGCCAGAAGCTCCTTCGCCCTTCCCGCATGTCCGCCGAGATTGTAATTATTATCCTTTTGCGCTTCGTCAACTTTCCGCCAAGCCTGCTGTATGTACTCCTGCGCCGCTCGCATGTTTCCGTGCTTCTCACCAACGGTCACTCGCGGAGCTTGCGCAAACAGAGCTGCACCCAAAGCGAAAGCCGCACAAAGCGTCACGCACATCATCACAATTCTCTGAACCATTGAATTCCTCCTCATTGTTTGTGTCCTGCGTTTTGTGTCCTGCACAACACTCAAACTCGAGACGCGGCGTCCGATTTACCTCCCGCTCAGCCTACTTAAATGTGAGCACCAGAAACCGCGAGACCTCCGCCTCCGGATTCGCCAGCGACGGCGCCGCTCCTGCCGGCAGCCAAAACGCGTCGCCCGTCCGCAGCGTCTTGTCGCCTAACCCGGGAATCGTAATCGTCAGCTCCGATTTATCCAACACCAGATAAAGCCGCGGCGACTTCTCCGCTCCCTCTGTCCGCTTCTGCTGCGCGGCGAGCGATCCAGACTGGACGAGCATCTCGTCCGTCTCGAAGATCATCATGTTCGCATCGGGAGACGCGGCCTGATTGCATCCCCCATCAGGCGCATCCGCCACCACTTTCACGCACAGGTTGCGCACCGCTCCCTGCGGCTTCAGCAGCTCTACCGTGAAATTCTGAAAAGGCGCGCCCGCATCGGTCCGCACGATGTGCGAAAATCCGCCTTTCGAATAGCCCACCTGAGCATCCTTCAACGTCGCATGCGCTTCGGGTTTACCGGTCACTGCGTTTATGAAATCTCCCGGTCCCAGCGTCACCGAAAAGTACGGCAAATCGTGCGCGTGTGAAAGAGTCGCTTCATGTCCCGCAAGCTCGAAGTGCAGCACACGCACGTACGCATTTTCGAGCACCAAATGATGATGCGGCTCGTCCTTCGCCGCCACCGGATTCGTCGCCGGCGCTTGCCCCATCGCTGCCAGCGCCACGCTCAGCACCGCCACTCCCGCCCAGATCGCTTTCATCATCCCTCCTTCTCTGCAGCCGCAAACTACTCCGCGTGCCAGCCCCTGTCAACGAAGACAAACTCAAGAATCCTTCCGCCCGATTCTGCGTCATAATGGGGTATGCCTAACCCGAGCATAACCAAGCGCGAAATCCTGTCCGCCTGGGGCAACATCCTCACCGGCAAAGTCCCCATGCTCTCCATCGAAATCACTCGCGAATGTCCGCTCACCTGTCCCGGCTGTTATGCCTACGGCGACTCGCATCTCGGCGGCGAAACCACTCTTCGGCAGCTCAACGATCTTCGCGGCGACGCTCTCGTCAACGGCGTCGTCGATCTCGTCCGCAAGCATAAGCCGATTCACGTCTCGCTTGTCGGCGGCGAGCCGCTCGTTCGCCACAAGGAACTCAGCCGCATTCTCCCGATTCTCAGCGGCATGAATATTTTCACGCTCGTCGTCACCAGCGCCGTCATTCCCATTCCCGTCGAGTGGATGAAGCTTCCGCGCGTCCGCGTCGCCGTCTCGATTGACGGCCTTCCCGAACACCATGACGTCCGCCGTCAGCCCGCCACCTACGAACGCATCTTGAAAAATATCGAAGGCCGCGAAATCAACGTTCACTGGGTCATCACGCGTCCAATGTTCGAACGCCCCGGCTATCTCGATGAATATGTCGCGTTCTGGAGTGCCCGGCCCGAAGTGAATCGTATCTGGGTCAGCGTCTACACCCCGCAAATCGGAGAAGAGAGCGCGGAGAAGCTCTTGCCGGAACATCGCGAAATCCTCGCGCGCGAGCTGCCCATCATGTACAAAAAGTTTCCCAAATTCCTGTTCACCAAAGGCATGGGTGAAGCCCTCCTACGCCCGCCCGAAAACCCCGACGATTGCCTCTTCGCCAAAATGTCCGCCAACTATTCCGCCGACCTTAAAAGCCGCGTCGAACCCTGCGTCTTCGGCGGTACGCCCGACTGCTCCCAGTGCGGCTGCACCATCAGCAGCGCCCTGCACTGGATCAAAACCGAAAAGGTAGTGGGCCCATTCAAAGTCGGCCACTTCGTCTCCGGCTCAATCAACACAGGCCTCCTCGTCAACAAACTTCGCGCCAGATCGATCCACCCATCCCGCTGGCGCCCAGGCACCCAAACCCCAAAGCCCGAACCAGGCCTAATCCAAATCCGACCATAGCTCCCACGGTAGCCACGACGACACATTCTTCGTCGTGGGCCTCTCGGCCAAGCCTTTCAGTAGCACAGGTAATCCTGCTTGTCCTGAGGAACGAAGGGTTTACCTGAGAACCGAAGGGCCTGTGCCGCAACTACAAACACACCGGGCATCCAAATGCTCGGGACGCCCACGACATCGGGTTAGCATTGCTCTGACACACTAGGAGACCGCTATGCCAGTCACTGCCATTCATCCCGGGCGAACATCTTGCTGAACAGCTGCATGCACTCGACATGAGCGCCGCCGAGCTCGCTCGAAAGATTCGCGTCCCAACGAACCGCGTCACCCAAATCATGAACGGTACCCGTTCGATCACCGGCGACACGGCCCTCCGCCTCGCTCATTTCTTCGGCACCAGCGCCCAGTTTTGGCTCAATTTGCAGAACCTCTACGAACTACGCCTCGCCGAGCAAAAAGCTGGCAAAGCCATCAACGCGCTTCCTAAACTGAAGCGCTCCGAATCCATCCACGCGTAAACCGCAATAGAGGCTGATTCGGTATGCAGCCGCCGCCTTTGTTGTCGTGGATTGGTTGAGCTGTCATCCTGCCTGCCCTGAGGAACGAAGGGAACGCAGCGCGCTTTATGCGTCCCGCATTCTGTAGCTGGGCGAAGGATCTCAACCGCAAAACCTTGGCATACCGAACAACCGAGGAAGGACTGGACTTCACCGCGAAGGAAAAACCACCGCCGCCGACACCCACCCGCCAGTCTATGAGGCCAGGACCTCACGGGCCGGCAAATTCTAGTGGCGAGGCTCTCGAGGAACCACGCCCAACGAGCGCAACGCCTGCTCGTCAAGCTCGCGCGCGTGTTCCCACATCCCTACAATCGCCCCGACCACGCGCCGCATCTCTTCCTCGCAAAGCCGCAACACTTTGCGCACCATGCGCGCATCCTACTCCACCCGCCCCACCCGCGCATTAATTTTCTGAACAAGTTGTCGTATACAAAACGCTTCAACATCCTCAACGCGCCTTCCCGCTCCTCACGCCCAAAAATTCTTGCGCCAGCTACCCATTTGCATCATTCCGTTATCGTGCTAGCCTAATGATGGCTATGAATCGAATCGCAAATTCGGACGGGTCGAGCGGCCCGGGTCGAGAAACGGGTTTAGAAGAATGAGTCGCGAGGAGGGGGCATTCAGCCTCAGCGGGCCTGCCAACTCCGCCGAACGCAGGCAGCGCAGCGCCATTCGTTCGCCGAAGTCGGCGGCGCACCAGATTTTAATACACGGTACCGCGATTAAATCTTCGTGTATCACCCCGCAAATCAATCACTTACAAATTTCTTATAGGCGGCAAACAGCCCCCTTCAGCTGCGCACCTCGCGCCCAGAAAAGAGAATCGCATGAGCCTCAGTCAGCTCGATAAAGCAATCAAGTTCCGCACGCTTCACGGCCTCACCGCCCAAGTCGGCCAACCGAGCGCCTCGCTCGGCCCCACGCGACTCGGCGCATTCATCATCCCGAATCCATGGGACACGGGCTCCGCCCGCATGCTCGCCGGTCTCGGTTTCGAAGCCCTCGCCACCACAAGCGCCGGTTTCGCCTTCACCCTCGGTCGCAGCGACGGCGAAGTAAAACGCGAAGAAGCCCTCGCGCACAGCGCAGCGATCGCCGCAGCCACCGATCTTCCGGTCAGCGCCGATCTCGAAAATACGTTTGGTCATGTCCCGCGATTCGTCGCGCAGACGATTCGCCTCGCCGGCGCCACCGGAATTGTCGGCGGCTCTGTCGAAGACGCCACCGGCAACGAGAATCGCCCGATTTACGATCATGAGCACGCCGTCGAACGCGTCGCCGCCGCCGTCGAGGCCGCCCGCGCGCTCCCGTTTCCTTTCACGCTCACCGCCCGCGCCGAAAATTATCTTCACGGCCGCAACGATCTCGACGACACGATCCGCCGCCTCCAGGCCTTCGCCGCAGCCGGCGCCGATGTGCTCTACGCCCCCGGCCTTCCCAGCCTCGAAGCAATCCGCGAAGTTTGCGCCGCCGTTGCGCCAAAACCAGTGAACGCGCTCTCCGGAATCAAAGGACTCAATTTCCCGGTAGCCGATCTCGTTGCAGCAGGCGCGCGGCGAATCAGCCTGGGTGCAGCTCTCTCACGCGTAGCCATCGGCGCGTTCCTCAAAGCCGCAAAAGAAATGAAGGAAAAGGGTACGTTCAGCTTCGTCGACGACACCATCACGTCCGCGGAAATCAGCGCTCTTTTGAAGACCACAGCCGCGCCTCCAGCCAAACGCTCCGACGCAGCCAGGCAAGCGAGCAACTAACGAGTCTCCATGTTTGAAACGCTCACCGAAAAATTACAACGCGCCTTTAAGAACATGCGCGGCCAGGGCAAGCTCACCGACGAGCACCTCGATGCCGGCCTCGCCGAAATCCGCGAAGCGCTTCTCGATGGTGACGTAAACCTCGGCGTCGCCGACGAATTCATTGCCCACGTCCGCGAAAAAGCTCTGGGCCAGGAAGTCCTGCTGCAACTTTCGCCCGATCAGCAAGTAGTAAAAATCGTGCGCGACGAACTCGCCGACCTCCTCGGCCGCGAAGCGAAACCGCAATTCGGCTCGCGCCCGCCTTCCATCTGGCTCGTCGTCGGCTTGCAAGGCTCCGGCAAAACCACCTCCACCGGCAAAATGGGCAAATGGCTGGCCGAACACGGCCACCGCCCCATGGTCGTCTCCACCGACGTCTATCGCCCCGCCGCCCGCGAACAACTCACCCAAGTCGCGCGCGCCACCGGCACTCCATGCTGGCCAGGCACAGGAACCGACAAGCCGCTCGAAATCGTGCGCGGCGCCGTGCGCGAAGCAAAGCTTTCCGCCAACGACGTAATCCTCGTCGACACCGCCGGCCGCCTCCACATCGACACCGAATTGATGAACGAATTGCAAATGCTGAAGCGCGAACTGAATCCCACCGAAATCCTGTTCGTCGCCGATGCGATGATAGGCCAGGACGCCGTTCGTTCCGCAGGCGAATTCCACAAGCAGCTCGGCATCACAGGTGTGGTTCTCACAAAGCTCGACGGCGACGCACGCGGCGGCGCGGCCCTCTCCATCCGCAAAGTTTCCGGCGCGCCCGTAAAATTCGTCGGCATCGGCGAAAAATACGACGCGCTCGAACCCTTCTACCCCGACCGCATCGTCTCCCGCATCCTGGGCATGGGCGACGTCCTCGGCCTGATCGAAAAAGCCGAAAAGCACATCGACGAAAAGAAAGCCCGCGAACTAGAACGCAAGCTCCGCGAAAACGATTTCACCCTCGAGGACTTTCGCGACCAGCTCCGCCAGATCAAAAAGATGGGCTCGCTCGAACAGCTCATGGGCATGCTCCCCAAAGTAGGCCCGTTCGCGAATCTCCCGAAGAACACCGAAATCGACGAAAAGCGCCTTACCTCCGTCGAAGCCATCATTAATTCCATGACCGCCGCCGAACGCGCCGACGATCGCCTGATCGACGGCAAGCGCCGGAAACGCATCGCCCGCGGCAGCGGCACCTCCGTCCAGGAAGTGAATCAGGTGCTGAAGCAGTACGCGGACATGCGCCGCATGATGAAGCAGTACGGCAGCTACGCAAAAACGAAGATGCGCGGCCTCGGCAAATTCGCCGGCATGAAGCCGCCCCCGGGCCTGGCAGGCGAAAAGTAGGTCTTCAGACCAGACCGCCATGCCTACAGTAAAACCACTAATTAGCGTCAGATTATCGATAGGTGAATCCCATTCATTCTCATATAATGGTACGATTGCACTCAGGAGGAATTTCTAGTGTTGATGATTCGCTTGGCCCGATTTGGTAAAAAGAAGCGCCCGTTCTATCGCGTGATCGTCACCGAAAAAACTCGACCGCGCAATGGGCGCTTTGTCGAAATCATCGGGACATACGATCCCCTTAAGAAGCCGGCGGCGATTGAGCTCGACCGCGAGCGCGCGCAATATTGGATCAGCAAAGGCGCGCAGCCCAGCGACACCGTCCGCAGCTTCCTACGGAACCAGAAGCCTGCCTGAGCCGTCTCACTCCCAGCCGTGATATGTGCTTAGTTCACGTACATGTTCGTGCGAGTTTTGTTTCACTCGCCACGCTGCGGAGGAATCGCGATGAGAGAGCTCGTCGAGTCAATTGCGAAAGCGCTGGTAGATCATCCGGACGATGTGAAGGTTAAGTCAGTAGAAGGCGAGCAGGTCACTGTCCTGGAACTCCGAGTCCATCCCGAAGATCTGGGCAAAGTGATCGGACGCCAGGGCCGCACGGCAAAATCAATTCGCACGCTGCTCGGTGCAGCCGGAATGAAATTGCGGAAGCGGTTCACGCTGGAAATTCTCGAGTAGCGCCAATCGAGCCTTCATCTCAATCGAGCCGCGTCACCGTTGCGCGCATTCTGCGTCCGCACGGCATACGCGGCGAAGTGGCCACAGAAATCCTCACCGATTTTCCCGACCGCCTCACTCGCCTGAAATCCGCGCAATTGTGGAATGGACGCACCGAGCCGCCACGCAGCGTCGTTGTCCGCTCCTGCTGGCTAAGCCACAGCCGCGGCGGCCAGGCCATTTTCCTTTTCGAGGGTTCCAATTCAATGTCCGACGCCGAAAAACTGGTCGGCCTCGAAGTCCAAATCCCGCTGAGTGAACGCATATCTCTCCCCGCCGGCACTTTCTACGTAAACGATCTAATCGGCTGCGAAGTCTACGAGCGCGACAGCGGAAAACGAATCGGCCAAGTGCGCGACGTCCAATTTCCAGGCGAAGAATTAAAAGGAACGCCGCTACTAGAAGTGGATTCGCCGAGTGGCGAATTACTGATCCCGCTAGCCCAGGAAATCTGCGTCCAAATCGACACCGCCGCCCGCCGCATAGAAGTCGTCTTACCCGAAGGCCTCCGCGACCTCAATCAGAAATAGCAGCCGCACGAACAGGCGCGGGCTTCAGTAGCGTAGGCTTCAGCCTGCGCCGCAAGTCGCCAGACCCGAGCGTGTGCGAAAATGAGCGAAGAATCGTTTGGTGGATTACTCCTCGCTGTGCCGCCTCGAGTCATTTCAGCGCCGTAGGCGCGGCACAATTTAGCCCAGCGCGTAAGCGCTGGGAAAGAAGACCGCGCGAAGCGCCACCGCTTGCGCAGCCTCACCCGCGCAACTGCATTTGCGCCGCCCATCGCGCGAGAAGCGGACACGTCGCGCTCCGGTGTCGCATTTAAGGTACGATTGTCACCAATGCGCTTCGATCTCATCACAATTTTCCCCGAATTCTTCAGCGGCCCGCTCGACTACGGCATCGTTCGCCGCGCCCGCGAAGCGCGCCTGATCGAAACGCATATCCACGACCTGCGCAATTTCACCCACGACCGCCATCGCACAGTAGACGACCGTCCCTTCGGCGGCGGCGAAGGCATGGTAATGAAATGCGAGCCGCTATTCGACGCAGTCGAATCGCTCGTCGGCCCGGTGGCCAATGCAAATCGACCTTCCAATGCAAATCCGCCCGCCGGCACAGCCATCGTCCTGCTCTCAGCCGCCGGCAAACTTTTCCGCCAGGAAACCGCGCGCCGCTTCGCGCAACTCGACCGAATCATCCTCGTCTGCGGCCGCTACGAAGGCGTAGACGAGCGCGTCGCCGAGCATCTGGCCACCGACGAAATCTCCATCGGCGATTTCGTCCTCTCAGGCGGCGAACTCGCCGCCGCGCTCATTCTTGACGCGGTAACGCGCCTGATCCCCGGCGCCCTAGGCAACGAAGACTCCACAGTAAATGAATCCTTCAGCGCTGCAGCCGCCGAACCAAACGGCACTCGCGCGGCGATAACAAGTCACGAGTCACCAGTTACGAATCACGGCCCTCACGGCATCCTCGACTACCCTCATTACACACGTCCGCCATCCTTCCGCGGCTGGGATGTCCCTGAAGTTCTCCTCGGCGGCAACCACGAAGAAATTCGCCGCTGGCGCCATCAGCAAGCCCTCGAAAAAACCAAGCGCAACCGCCCCGACCTCCTCGCCCCTGATCGTTCGAATCGACCCTAACGGGTAATGCGCCTCAGACTCCGGACGCGGTTGTCGCCACGGATGCACTTCGTACCGCCGGCGTCTCGCCGGCTCTTTTGCGCCCGGCCGGCAACATCGCGCCATCCTCCAAAAGCCATCGCGCTCAACCCAATCGCAATTTCATGTAGGCAAAACGCCCAAATTTCGGTAAAATCACAGATTGTGCGTCGTAAGCTGGCCCCACCTGAGCGGGTCTGCACGGACAAATAGAAATGAAACCGATCATTCGCAGTGTGCAAGACTCTCAACTCCGCAAGGATCTCCCCGAATTCCGCCCGGGCGATACCATTCGCGTCAATGTCCGCCTGAAAGAAGGCGAGGGCGATAAAGAACGCATCCAGCCGTTCGAAGGCGTGGTGATGAGCCGCCGAGGCGAAATGCTGGGCGAATCGTTCACGGTGCGTCGAGTAAGCTTCGGAATCGGCGTGGAGCGAATCTTCCCCATGCATTCCCCGATGATCGGCTCAATCGAAGTGGTACGCCAAGGCCGCGTGCGTCGCGCCAAGCTCGGCTACCTCCGCGGACTGCGCGGCAAAGCGGCCCGCATCAAGCGCGTCGAAAAATTCGAAACAGCCGCTGCCGCCGCTGGAACCACTGAAACCAAGTAACCTCGCCACAGAACCTCAGACTCAAATTTCGAGCCCGCCCGAGCAATCGGCGCGGGCTTTTTGTTTTTGGAGTTCATTCAAGCCGGCTGCGCGCCTTGCTTGAATCTGCGCCGTGCGATTTCGAGAGAGATTATTCCAATGATCGGATAGGCCGTCACAAACTGCAAAAATAGTCCGGGATTGAACAGTCCCGCTGCAACCATAGCTAAGTTAAGCGGAGAAACTCCCAACGGCCATCGATACCAGAAGAACACGAAGTATACGATCTCCAACGTGAAGACAATTTCACAAAGAACGATGGCATCCATTCGCCGGCGAAGGAGGAAGAAACCAGCAGCGCCGAGCGGAACGAGCAGCGCAAGACTGGCAAGGGCCATTGCACGGAAGGGTCCGGGAAAGAATGGAGCGTTTTCTTGAATGAAAGAATCTGGCAGACCGTGAAGCCCGACGGTGTTGATTAGAAGCGCTACCAATCCGAAGGCTGCAAAGAATAGGTTCAGCCGACCGATGATTCGTGTAATCGCTGAGCTGGGAAGCAAATCAGCCACCTCCTTACGCCCTCAAACCTCGCCGAAGAAGCGCGCCCGCACGCTGTCATCCATCGGCAAATCCGGCCCGCTGAACAGATAGTCGGGCACGCGCGTAGGATCTTCCGCGATCAACGGCATCGCCTTCTGGCGCCGCAGTCTCGCTTCCGGCGTCTGCTCCTGAAACACTTGCCGCTGCCACACCCCAGCGGTGTGGCACTTTGCAAAATAATTGTCGTGCTCAGAAGCGTACGCGTGCCCCGCGCTATTCCAATCGGGCGACGCGAGAAGGTGGTCGCGCAACACCCGCGCGTCGCGAAGCGAAATCGCCATTCCTTGCCCATGGGTCGGATCGCTCGTCGCAGCCGCGTCACCGATTAGCGCAACGCCGTTTCGGTACGGATGCTTCACCCAGAACTCGTCTGTTTCAAACGAAGCCAGCGGCCCGATGCACTCCGCGCCGCTCAGGAAAGGCGCCAGCCCGGGTGCTGTCCGCGCGAATTCAGAAAAAAGCAGTTTCATATCGCCGCTGCCTTGCAAACGGTAATTCATCGTCGTGGGATAACCGAGATAAATGCGGAAGCGGCCCTTTGTCTGCGGAAATATCGTGGCGACCGTGCCTATTTCCGGGTTGAACTGGACGAAGGCTACATCTTCCCGCGTTGTTACTCCCTTCAAAACTACGCCGCAAATCAAAAATGGATTAGGCTCTTTGGTCAGCTCGAATCCCGCCCATTTTCGTGTTTGCGAACTGCGCCCGTCAGCGCCCACCACGAGCCGCGCCGAAATTCGCTCCGAATTTTTTCCGCTCGCGGCAATCACCACTGCCGGCGCGCCCGGCTCTACTCCCTGCACCGTAACCCCGCGGCGTACTTCTGCGCCCGCTTGTTCAGCGGCCGTCAGCAGCACCTCCTGGATTTCCGGATGCGAGTAACCCATGGCGGGCTGCTGTTGTGGAGTCGTGGTAGTGAATTCGCGCGGAGGGCCGCCCATGCCCAGGTCAATCCATGGAATCTTTTGCGCGCACTCCCTGCAAAGAAGTTCGTAAATCCCGAGAGCTGCGATTTCGGCCACGCCCCAAGGCATCATGTACTCGCCGCGGATGCGATCGCGGAAGCGCGTCTCTTGTTCGAGAACCAGCACCTTCGCGCCTTTTGCCGCCATACACTTTGCCAGCGCCGAAGCCGCCATCCCTCCACCAACGGTGATCAGGTCATAATGTGAAGACGACATGCTCTTTCGCTCCTGTTACGAAGCTCACATAACGTGAGAACGGAGGAATTGCGGCCCATATTACACTCCACAAAACGCGTGTTGTAAAATGGCAACATGAGTCGCGCTATCAGGCCGCAGCGCACTGCCAAGCCTGTGCTAGAATTCGCGGACGTGGAACGGCTCTGCTCGAGGCGTTACGAACGCGAAGCGCGGCAGCGTGGTTGGCTTCGTATCGCCGGACTCGACGAAGCCGGTCGCGGATCGCTGTTCGGCCCGGTAGTCGCCGCCGCAGTCATCCTGAGCCCCACTCGCCGCATCGTCGGCCTCGACGATTCCAAGAAAATCAATCCCGAGCGCCGCTTCATTCTCGCCGAACGCATCCGCCTGCATGCTTTGGCCTGGGCCGTAGCCGAAATTGATGCAAGCCGCATCGACGCCTGGAACATCTATCAAGCCAGCCGGCAAGCCATGGTCGCCGCCATTTCGCAGCTTCGAGCCTCTTCCGGATTATCTCCTCCTCGACGCGCTCGAACTCGATCTGCCCATCGAGCAAAAAGCTCTAATTCATGGCGACATGCGCTCCGCCTCAATTGCCGCCGCCTCGATCCTGGCAAAAGTAGAGCGCGACCGCCGGATGGAGGAATACGACCAACTCTATCCTCAATATGGTCTCGCGCAGCACAAGGGCTACGGCACTCCGGAACACCTGGCCGCCCTTCGCCAGCACGGTCCCACGCCCTTGCACCGGTTCTCATACGCTCCTGTAAGAGAAGCCCGCTGCTGGTCTACAGGCGCGACGCAGAATCCTCTGCCTCTCGCGGAGCAGCCGATTGCCTCCGTCCCCGAGTCCTAGTGGTACCCTAGTACTGTGTTATCCCCTTCGTCACCACATCTTCGCCCTCTCATAGACCCTCCATTTTCAGGCGTGCTAACCTTCCATCTCTACCTGCAGTAGGGGGACAACGGGGCGGAAGGCTCTGCCATCGAGGCTGCGCGCGCGAGGCAGACGAAATCATCCATGGCGTTCAACAAAAGCAAAGCGCTCGAAAATGCGCTGAAGTTCCTCAATCAGGGCAAAGTCCCTCAGGCCATCGCTGAATATCAGCAAATTCTGCGCAACGACCCGAAGGACCAAGCCACATTGATGACGGTCGGCGACCTCTATGCCCGCCAGGGCGATATGTCGCATGCCATCGAATACTTCGAGCGCCTCGCGCAGGTCTATCTCAACGACGGCTTCAACAGCAAAGCCATCGCGATCTACAAAAAAATTGCCAAGCTGGCGCCGAATGAGCTCGCGCCGCTCGAACGCCTCGCCGACCTCTACGTTCAGCAGGGAGTGCTGAGCGAAGCGCGTCCGCTATTCCTGCAAATTGCCGAAGCGCACCTGAAAGCGAATCACGCACAGCGGCGCGGTGGAAGTGCTGCACCGCCTGCTTGACGTGGAGCCTGAAAACCTGCGCGTGCAGATGCGCTTGGCCGAGCTTTACAACGTGATGGGCCAGAAGAAGGAAGCGGCGCAGACCTATTTGAACTACGCCCAGCGCCTGTTCGATCGCGGCGAGCACGACGAAGCGGAAAAGCTCGTCCAGCGCGCGATTGAAGTCGATCCTGCCAACGGCGCGGCTATGCTTCTGCGCGCCAAGTCTCTCATTGCGGGCAGCAAGGATCACGACGCCATCGCGCTGCTCGAGTCCCATCCCGAAGCGCACGCGGGCGGCGAAGTGTCGCAGATGTTGCTGGACCTCGAAATCAAGTCCGGCCAAACCGAGAAAGCCGCCGATCGCGCCCGTAAGCAGCTGGCGCGCGGCCATCAGCACACCGCTCCGCTCTACACCGTCGCCGAAACAATGATCGCCGGCGGGCAGGGAATGGAAGCGATGCGCCTGCTGGAAGAGCTTCGCCATCCGATGATCGAAGCGGGCGAGCAGGACAAATTCCTGAAAGCTGTTTCCTCCATCGTGGAGAAGCAACCGAAAGAAGCGGCGCCGCTAGAATTGATGGTCGATTTCTGCCGCTATACGAGCAATTCGCATCAGTTGCCGCTCGCGCTCAGCCAGCTCGCCGACCTCTGCTCTGCCACCGGGAACTATTCGCGCGCGGAAGAATGTCTGCAGGAGTTGATCGACCGCAACAAAGACGACGAGCGCCTCGTTGAACGCTTGAATCAACTGCGCGCCCAGAGCGGCGGCACATCGGAAGCCACGGTAGAAGAGAAAGCGGAGAAAGCCGCTTCAGAACCGCCGCCAAGAATTGACGAAAACGAGAAGCCGATTCCCGTAGCGCCGCCTGCGATCATCGAAGAAACGTTTGATGAGGAAACGCAAAAATACATCGCGCAGGCGCTAACCGATGTGGACCTCTTCTCGAGCTACGGCCTGACGCAAAAGGCCACGCACCTTCTCGAAAATGTTTTGCAGCGCGCGCCGCGCCATACGCCGACGCTCGAGCGCCTGCTCGACCTGCACCTCGGCGCTGGAAACGAACGCCGCACCGCGGAGCTTGCCTCGCAGCTCGAACAGATTCATCGCGAACGCAACGACACGGTGAATGCGGACCGCTTCCTCGAACTTCGCCAGCGATTCCAGAAAGCCGCCGGCATGTCGGAGGCGGAGCTACCAGCCGCTCCGCCACTCGGCGCGCCGCCCGCTATTGCTCCCGCGAACGCCGCTCCGGCAGAAGCGCACGCATCGGTCGTAAGCGCTGTGCCGGCGTCCGAACCGCCCGCGTTCGAAGTCGCTCCGTCTCCCACCGAGGCCGAAGCGGCTGCTGCTACGTCGTCGGTTTTTGAAGAATTCGAAATTTCGCTGATTCAACCAGAACCGCAATCGCAACCGGCCGCGGAGCCGGCTGCTTCCGCTCCGCCAGTTGCAGCGTCACAAGCGCCCGTTGTAGCGGAAACGCATACGCCGCCACCGGCACCTGTTGCCGCGCAACCGCCCGCAGCTGCACCGCCGGCCGTCGCGTCTTCCACTGCGCCTTCTACTTCGCCGGCCGAGGAAGTTGACCTCTCCGACGAATGGGAAGCAATGATTCAGGACGTCGCCGACACGGCGACAAAAGCACCTGTCGCAGCCGCTTCACCGAAAGCTGCTGCCGAGCCTCCGGCTGAGTTCGTCATTCCCGAAGAAGCCGCGCCGGCGCTCGAGGCCGAGCCAGCATCGATTCCCGAGCCCGCGCCAATTCCTGAAGCCGCCGAAATTCCTGAGCTCACTCTCTCGCAAGTTGATCTCGACGAACCCGCTCCTGCGCCCGCACCGCCGGAAGCCGAAGTGATCGAGCTGCAAGATATCGTCTCCGCAGAATTCGGGGAAGACGCAGCGCCGGAGCCCGCCTTCGAGCTCGTCGAGGAACCGGCAGAAGAGCGCGCCGCCGAAGCGGAGCCTGTTGCGCAAGCGGAGCCTTTCGATCTCGATCAGGTGCCACCTGCGGAGCCCGTCGTCGAGTACAGCGCAGCACCCGAGACGCTTCCGGCCAGCCACGAATTCGATCTTGAGTTAACAGCGCCGGCCAAATCCAAGAGCGCTCCTGAAGCTGCTACCACCGAAGATTTCATCAGCGAGCTCGTCGCTGAAATTGACGGGCTCGAAGCCCCGCGTCCCAGCAAAGAAGTTCATGCGGATGCACATGGGAAAATTCCTGCAGAAGTGCGTGGCGAAGTTCCCGCCGCGTCGCTCAGCAAAATATTCGAGCAAGAGCCGCCGATGAAAGCGGTCACCCTGCCGCACGTTCCCGAGCCGGCGAATGGCAACAACGCCGAGCCAGCTGGGCCGCAAGTGACGGCCGAAAGCCTGAACCAGCTCTCCGAAGTCTTCCAGGAATTCCGCGCGGAGCTGGGCGAGCTCGGCGAAGAAGATGAAGATCTCGAGACCCACTACAATCTCGGCATCGCCTATCGCGAAATGGGTCTGCTTGACGAAGCCATTGGCGAATTCCAGAAAGTGGCCAAAGCCATACAGAAGGGCAAGCCCTTCCGCTACGCGATGAACTGCTCCACGATGCTCGGCCTCTGCTTCATGGACAAGGGCGAGCCAAAGGTCGCGTCCATGTGGTATCAGCGCGCCCTCGAATCTCCCGGGCTTGAGCAGGACGCGGTTCTCGCGTTGCGCTACGATCTGGGCATGGCCCTCGAAAATGCCGGCGAATCGAAGCAAGCGCTCGACAGCTTCCGCCAGGTCTACGCGATGAATATAGATTACCGCGACGTAGCCGACCGCATCGCCGAACTCCAGCGCCACTAGCTTTCGACTTTGTCTCGAGTAGCACCGTCAATCCTGCCTGTGCCCTAATTCCCACGCCGCGTGACGTCGCCCGCCTGATATTCACAATTCATTTACAAAGGTGTGCTGTGGTTTGTGTTGGAACCGCCTGCCACGCGTCGCCATGCTAAAGTGGCGGGCCATCGTCCACACAATCCATTCTGAGGCGGAATCGAAATGGCCACTCAAGTTGCAATTGCAACGGATCAGCTGTGGGATCACTGGCCGTACTTGTCGCATGAGCAGCGTTTGAAGCAGTTTCGTGAATTACATACCGGCGAGAAGGCGGATTTTTTCCTCGCGCTCGACGCCCATGACCAATACAACCTGCTGCTGGGCTTGCCTGAGGACCAGCGCCACGTGTGGATGCGGCTGCTGGCGCCTGACGATGCGGCCGACGTGATCCAGCAAGCCGATCCCGAAGAGCGCGAGAGGCTGCTCGCCCTGCTGGATGAGCCCACGCGAAAAGAAGTGGTTGCGCTGCTCGCGTACAAGGAGGATGACGCCGGCGGGCTGATGAATCCGCGGTTCGCGCGCTTGCGCCCCGACACGACTGTGGATGTGGCGATCTCTTATTTGCGGAAAGAGGCGCCGAGCGTTGCCCAAATGTATTACGCGTATGTGCTGGACCAGGCGCAACGCCTGCTCGGCGTGGTGTCGCTGCGCCAGCTCTTTATCGGCCGATCCGGGGAAACTCGTGCAGGAGTTCATGACGACGAAAGATCTGGTCTCCGTGACGCCGGAGACGGACGAGAAGGAGGTTTCAAGGATTGTGCGCGACAGCCGGCTGCTAGCCGTGCCCGTGCTCGAGGCCGATCGTCGCATGGTGGGCATTGTGACCGTGGATGACATCGTGGACGTGGTGGAAGAACAGGCGAGCCGCGACATCCAGAACATCGGCGGCATGGAGGCGCTCGATACTCCCTACATGCACACCGGGCTGCTCGAGATGGTGCGCAAGCGCGCGGGATGGCTCGCCATTCTGTTTGTTGGAGAAATGTTCACTGCAACTGCGATGGGCTTCTTTGAGGGAGAGATCGCCAAAGCGGTGGTGCTGGCGCTGTTTCTGCCACTGATTATCAGTAGCGGAGGAAATTCCGGATCGCAGGCGACCTCTTTGATTATTCAGGCCATGGCGCTGGGAGATGTGAAGTTGCGCGACTGGTTTCGAGTGATCCGCAGGGAGTTGATTTCCGGGCTCGCGCTGGGCGTGATTCTCGGGGCGATTGGAATGACGCGCATTTTTTTGTGGCAGAAAGCTTTTGGAACCTATGGCGCGCAAACGCCGATTCTGGCGCTGACAATTTTCTGTGCGCTGATTGGCGTGGTTGCTTTCGGGACAATCGCGGGGTCGATGCTGCCGTTCATTCTGCGGCGGCTTGGGCTGAATCCAGCGAGTGCGTCGGCTCCGTTCGTGGCGACGCTGGTGGACGTGACCGGCCTGGTGATTTATTTCACGATCGCCAGGGTGATCATGCTGAGGCCTTGAGATTAGGGGAGGGAGCCCCGCCGTGAGACCCGCATTCCTTGCGGGCTAGATCTCGCTTTTTTAGTGGGAATCTGCTGATTCAGAGCGATTCATAAGTTCGCGACTAGTCAACCATTGGTAGTTCACAAACCAATTTACGCCGACGATTACCGCGTTTATCGGGAGTTGGTACGATGGCGGGCCGCATCAAGAAGAGTCTAAGGCTCGTGTACTGAGTCAGGCGGGCTGGGTTGCCGTCGTACCGAGTGATTCGTTCGCCGTCTCTGCTGACTCGATCTCCTCGCAGAGAGCTAGGAGGTCACTCAGCGTCCCTCTGACCCCATCTCGATTAAGCAATTTCGCCCGGTAGAAGTAGTTCGCTTCAAGATTGCTGCCCCATGCGTCCCCTGAAAGGATCGGCGATCGAACGACGGAGCGCAAATGATCCACTCGGCATGTACCGATTAAGTGCAAAATCGAGCTCTGGACTTCATTCCGATCGATCATGGAAAGGAATTCGGAGGGAAAGTCTGTGCTGAATTCCAGAGGCATGGAACCAGGAAAGGAAACCTGTACTCTTGTATCTTTGGGGAATTCGACATCCCCGATCCTGCCGTAATTTCGCCACACAGACAGAAGGACCACTCCCAGGAGCATGGGCACCGCAACGAACTTCAGCACCATGACACGAGGAATGAAATCGTGGAGGTTGAGAAGCATAACCAGAAAGTAAGCTCCCAACGCGAAGGCCTTTAGTCCGCCTCGGAGAAGCCCTAATTTGCTAAACCTTTCGGCGCGGACTTGGAAAGGCAGGACAAAATGACCGGCAACGGAAAAGCGAATGTATGCCGAACCATTGTCCGGGCGAACCAAAGCTGAGGCTGGCCGTCCCTGGACGAGCCCGGCGATAGAGGGCCACAGAAAGTACCCTCGAATGGGAAAGGTTCCATCAAGCCTGGCAGTTCCCACATCAAACAGGTCCACGAGTTTGGCGACCCTGCGATGGCGATCGCGTGCGACCACAAGAGCGGCAGCCCAGGCAATGGCGATCGAAAGGGCGATGAGTGCCACGATAGCCAAAGTGACGATCAGCCAGTCCATGTCTTGCCATCCCGTCTGTGGCTAGCGAGCGAGACTAACCTGATTACCCCTGTATACTATAAGATTTCCAGTATCAGCCGCAATCTCGGTGCATTCGCATCAAGGAAGAGTAGTTAGCTTCTGGTGAGTCGCGTAGTCGGAAACTGACTTTGCAGATGTCCGCGAGGTCTAGTCCGGACAGATGTGAAAGGGGCAATCCCTGGCGAGAACCCGGCCCGCACTGTCTGCCGGGCGAGACTCTCGCGAAACAAAAACACTGCAAGAAAACGGTCGGTTCGGGCAGTGGGTGCGCGGAATTGTGCAAGAAATTGACATACCGTTCCTATAAATTCTGCGTTTGCAGGGGGATCGCATTTGGGCTTGGGATTGCTGACGATGAGCGCCATAGGGGGAATTTCATGAAAATTCGTGTGGCTTTACTAGGATTGTGTTTGCTTCTCCCGGGCCTGCTTCGCGCTGACACCGTCTACACGCTGGACGTCAATGAGGATGGTATTTCGACAGCGAATATCCAGCTGCAATTCGACGTTCCTGCGATCCTCACAACGACCACGACCGGCATCGTTCCCACTTCGTCCTCGCTCGGTACGTCGTTTCCATTGTGTTCGGTCAGCTCCGTGACTGTTAGATACCCCCTCGGCCCCTACCGACATCGAGATAGACGTCTTCTTTAAAGGTTCCGGTTGTCTCTCTATTGGGGGCACCGCCGATTTCAACGCGCCGATCACTTCACTGGGCACCTTCACGGCCTTTAACGATTTCTCGTTCACGCAGGAAATCGGGACGCTCGTGATTGCCTCTTCCGGACCGGTTGGCGCGCCCGAGCCGGGCAGTCTAGCTCTGCTCAGCTGTGGTCTTCTTGGCCTGGTGGGAGCGTGGCGCCGGAGACGACTCGCATAGGGTTCACTCGTCACCGCGCGACGCAAGGCACGCCCACAACGGAAATCCTCCTCGCACCAGCTATCTCATTTTGGAGATAGCTGGCGATAATTCCTTGCTCTCGACAGTTATCCCTTGAAGCAATGCAGTAGCCGCCTCACCCTGATTCGTCACGGATAGGAGTGAAGGAGCTGTCAGTGACCTTGTCCCCTGGCGAGAATTATTGGACGACCAAAGTAACCGGAAGAGATCGTGAACGCGCCACTGGAAGATGCCGTCACGGTGAATACATAGGATCCCGGAGGCGTGCCTGAATTTCCCCCACCCGATCCGGGTCCCGTGCCAGTTCCGCTGCCACCGCCGCAACTCGCCAACATCAGCGCCCCAGTAAGAAGCAGAGCCGCCAATTGGCCACATCGCGCTGTCAGCTGACCTCTCGCACTTCCAGCAAAGTTGGACTTCGCTGCCACGGCGAGAAGCAAAAGCAATGCCAGGCCGAGCACGAGTGGCAACTTGTTTCGAGGATATTGTGAAGGGATGAACCCTGCTCCGCTCCCTGCGGTACTGGTAACCCTCACTTGAAACCCCACCGGCGTGATTCCGCCGCTCAACGGTATGGATGTCGGTTGAACGGTGCAAGTTCCCATCGATATCGCTCCGGAGCAGCCCATCGCAATGACACCCGTGTAGTTGTTCGGCGTCAGCTGCAACGAAAATATCGCCGGAGTTCCGGCCGGCACAGTCATCGTGGTCGCCGCGCCAGTCGCGGGTTGGATCGCAAGATCGCCCACCGATGCCGAAAGCGGTACCGTCTGCGGCGAACCAGGCGCGTTGTCCGCCACGGCTAGAGAGCCGGTTAGCGAACCCGTGCTTTTCGTGTTCAACGTAATCGTGATCGTGCACGTTGTGTTCGCGGCCAAGCTTGAGCCGCAGGTGTTCGATTGGGTAAAAGCGTTCGCGCCGGACGGAATGGCGATTCCCGCAACGTTCAGGGTCGCCGCGCCGGTGTTGGTCAGGATCACTTTCTGCGTCTGGGTCGAACCGACCAGAGCTGGCGGAAAGCTAGCAGTCATTGGGTTGAACGACACGGCCGGCATGGGCGGAGGTGGAGCGACAACCTGGATGGTCTCCGGTGCTGTCAGTGTGGTTTCACCGTCAGTGCTGACGATGTTGAAATTGTATGTTCCCCCGGACGTGGTCGAGCTGACGGAAATTTGAAAGAGAAGGTTTTGAAAACCGCCGCCCGGTACTGTGAACGTAACTAGGCCGAATTGAAACTGACAGGTCATTCCAGCCGGCAATCCTTGACAGGATGATTGGAAAGTTCCAGAAGCGTCGCCGTTGGATTGAACGCCTGCGCTCCACAATTCGGAGATTCCGTCCGGCTGGACTGTATTCAGGGGAGGTGGCACGACGACCTGCGTAAACGAATCGATCGCGCGGCCGGGAAAATCGTACGCGATCTGAGTTTCTCCGCCGGCTTTCGCAGTCAAAGAGAACCAGCGATTTGGGGTCACGCCGGATCCGAGGGTGAACGGAACTTCAACGGAAAGCTGGCCCGCTGGGATAGTCACCGAGGGGATGATTTGAACGCCCGGGTCGCTCGCCGACAATGAAACGACAGTATCGGAAGCCGACGGCAAATCGAGAGCAACGGCGAGCGAATCGGAACCGCCGAGTACCGGCGTTTCCGTCGGTTGAATCTGAAACGCAGGTGCATTCGCAGCGGCGAGGACTTGATAGGACGCGGTGAAATTCGGCGCCTGCAAGAATGCCGCGCGCCCATCTCCCAAAAGATTTGGCACGGTGAGGTCTGGGATTTCCTGTATCCCCATGTCGAACACATCATAGGTTGGGGTGAAGGTGCCATCGGCATTCCCCATCAGAAATTGCAAGTAACTCGGGCCGCCACTCAGCGAATCGGATTGAAACACGGCAACGTCCGCGTTGCCGTCGCCATTGAAATCACCGAAGTAGGTGGCGAATCCACCCGTGCGGGTTACATTGTTCCCCGTAAATATCTCAAAAGTCCCGCTATAGGGAATGTAGGTGGTGGGAGAGCCAAAACTCCCGTCGGCCTGTCCCAGATAAACGTTCACCTGCGGCGTGGCTGTGCCGGGCTCGCCCTCAGCGATCAGTGTACTCGCGCTCTCGATGTCGATCACATCCAGTCGCCCGTCGTGATTCAAATCCATCATCGTCATCGCACTTAGATTTTGTAGAACCTTCCGGGTTGGCTGAAACGTGCCATCACCATTTCCCAGGAATTGGAACAGATCGCGGCCTCCGGGAGCGCCGGGTCCGAAGGTATTGTCGTAGAGCCACACATAGATATCTTGTTTCCCGTCGCCATTTGCGTCTCCCACCCACAATCCCTGTGGCCAGGGAGAAATTTCGTCTGCCAACTCGGACCCGAAGTTAACTTCATAGGATTGCGTGAAACTGCCATCTCCATGTCCCAGATACACCGTTAACTGATCCGGATTCCCCGCTGGCCCGGTTGCGGTCGTGACTGCAAAGTCGAGATTCCCGTCTTTGTTGAAATCGCCAACGCCAATTGCGCCAAGGCCAAAACCGCCTTGGGTCGAAAAGGGGATCGACACCGCTGCGCTGAACTGTCCGTTCCCCATATTCTGGGCGTACAACAGTTGTGGCGAGCTTGCCCCGGTGCCGTCGAAAGCCTCCGCCAGAAAATCTGGCTTACCCGTCTTACGAAAATCGGCAAACACAAAATCGCTGACACTCAAGGCTGTATTGGGGCCAAGTGCTGCAGAGAGGATGGGCGCCGAGAATTGGCCGTTGCCCTGGTTCAGCATCACGGCAAGGCTCACGTCGCTGCCAAAACCTTCACCAAATTCGACCAGTCCGAGATCGGGCTTGCCATCGCCGTTGATGTCCGCGACTACAAAGCGTGAGTTCGGGGCGTTGGTTGGTGAAGTGGGAATTCCTTCTTCAAAACCATCGTAGCCTCCCTGGGGTGGGCCGAAGCCTCCCGATCCGTTGTTGACATACACTGTCGTCGTGTTCGCATCCTGGTTCGCGGTGACAACGTCTGGGCGGCCGTTTCCGTGCAAGTCGGCGACTGTTAGAGCGAACATCCCAGGGTCGCCGCGATAAACCTGTGCCGGACCGAATTGACCTTTTCCAGTGCTGAATCTCACCGTCATGGTGTTTCCAGTTTCCGTGCCAAAACCTCCGCCAGGACCTCCCGGGATGCCGCCCACAATGATATCGGGCTGGCCGTCTCCGTTAAGGTCTGCAACCGCTAATCCGAAACCGATATCCCCTACTCCATAGACTTGAAAGTTGGTCTGGTTATCAAAATTGCCTTTGCAATCGCCTGGAAAAATATGAACCAAAGCGATCGTATCCACATCCACCACGTCCGCGCAGCCGTCCCCATTCACATCAACCAGGACGGCATTCGTGACGTCACGGGCGGGACCACCCGATTCATCCACTTGTTCGCCCACAGTGAACGTGCCATCGCCTTGGCCCAGAAACACTTGCACGACCGTGCCCTCGGCATTGGTTCCAGTCACTAGAACGTCGGGAATGCCGTCGCCATTGACATCGGCTATCGAAAACTCCTCTCCGTCCACAAATTGGTTGGGCGTAGGGCTAGGCGCGAAGATCGGCGAGCCGAAATGTCCTGAGCCACCATTCAAGAGCGCCACGAAGTAGTTGAGGTGCGCATCAGTTGAGGCTATGCCCACCAAGAGATCGGGACGACCGTCGCCGTTCAGGTCTGCGATAGCCACAGCGAGCGGTACGACAGGCAGCGAAATTTCGACTTCGGGCTGAAACGTGCCGTCGCCATTTCCAAACAACACTCCGACGGTCTGGCCATCCGATTCAGCGACCACCAAGTCAAGCTTTGCATCGCCGTTTAGATCTGCTGCCGCCACCGCAACCGGTGATTGTCCAAGAAGCTGTATGATTACGGGCAGCCGGGCGGTCCCGTCCCCATTACCTAGATATAGATCGAGCGAGTTGTCGCCCGCGTTGGCCACCGCCCAGTCGAGCTTGCCGTCGCCGTTGAAGTCGCCGGTCACAACTCCAGAAGGAAGTGCTCCAGCGGGAAGCGAAGCACGCAACGATATTCCGGGCAGAGCCGTGGGTGTCGGGCTCGCCGCAAATGGATTACTCTGCATGGCGTGGAAGTTGTCTGCAGCATGAAGCTGAGTTCGCAACGATAGGCCTGCCCCGGGGAGTCGTTTCGATCGTTGTTCGAGGCCACGGAAATACCGTACAGCTTGCGGGCCGTCTGTCCCCGCCCTCCGCCATCCTAGAAAACGTCCGGCGCGCGGCGCCTGTGGTTTCGCTTGGGGCGCCCTCGTTTGCGTGCTTGGCTGAGACACGACGGGCGCAGGATGAGTGCCTTTCTGTGTACGATACGATTGCCGGGCGTGCGCCGAGGGGACGAAAGCCAGCAATGCGAGGAGCGCAATGGCACAAATAGCCTGCGCGTAGCGGCTGGAGCCGCACACCTGCTCTTGGGTCATTTCATTTGTTCCTAGCAGTAGCTCTTTTAAAGAGAGGACGATGCGCGATTCTACAATCTGTTGTATCTTCTAGGCAAGTATTTCTATCTGTATCCCACCTGCGAGCCGGCCTCTGTTGGAGCGCTTGATTCTCAGCCCACGACAATGCAATCAATGCGGGATTCTATGCGTACGATTGCTTCTTCTTCCACTGATGATAGTCCCAAGTTCGCAACACCTATCTGAAATTCAATATCCCGTAACTGCTTTAATCGTGTTTACTCTTCGTGGTTCGATCTACATTCTATGGTGGCCGTCACTCAATCGTTTCGAGGGAGTAGAATCTTTTCTTGCGCGCATGGTTTCGTTAGCTTATCACTGACCCGTTACGCTTCTCAGAAATCGGCCGACTGGAGGTTGCTATGCCTTCCGCTCAGAAACTCGACGCGCACCATAAAGCGCTCACGCTGAATCTCGATGCGTCCGTCTTCGGGTCTTTTGCCGAGATTGGCGCGGGGCAGGAAGTGGCGCGGTGGTTCTTTGTGGTTGGGGGCGCGTCGGCCACGGTGGCCAAAACGATTTCCGCTTACGACAAGGAAGTGAGCGACGATCTCTACGGTGCCGGAACGCGCTACGTATCAAAGCAGCGGCTTGAGGCGATGCTGGAGGCGGAGTGGACTCAGCTTCTCGCGGAGCTAAGCAAAACGCGGGGGCCGCAAACGCGCTTCTTTTCTTTTGTTGATACCGTCTCCGCGCGTAACTACGCCGGGACGAACGACCCGCACGGCTGGATTGGCCTCCGGTTTCAGTTACAGCCCGGCGGCCCTCCTAACGACATCGTGTTGCACGTGAATATGCTCGACCCTTCGAATCTACTTCAGCAGGAGGCCATCGGTATCCTGGGCGTGAATCTCATTTACACCGCGTTCTATGAACTGCAGAGCAAGGAGGCGTTTCTGGCGGGCCTGGCGCAAGACGTGGTGAAAGAGCGAATCGAGATCGACTACATGGATCTTCGCGGGCCTGCATTCGATGGCTGGGATCACCGTGCTCTCCCAGTCGATCTGGTTCATAACGGATTTGCTGAAGCTGTATTTTTCTCCGCGAAGGGCGCTGCCGTTCCGCCTACCGAAGCGCTTTACAAAAAAGCCGTGGTGCTTGCGCCTGGAATCTTTGGCCACGTGGATTCAGATCACTCGCAGGTTCACATGCGTTTGTTGGCATCGGGCGTCGAGGAACTTCGCAAAGAGCTAGGCGACACCAAGGCAGCTCCCGCCGGCTTTTTTTGCCTAACGGCAGCCGCGATCGTGCCTGGCGAACCGGTGCCGGAGATTCCCGATCTGCTTCGTCGTATCGATGCTCTTGTCGCCGCCGGCGGCGACGTGCTGCTTTTTCGCCAGGGCGAGCTCTACCATATGACGAGCCTCGTGCACCGCTACACGCAGGCGCCGGTGCGGTTCGTCGCCGGCCTTTCCCTGACCATTCGAGCGTTTGAAGATATTTACGGCAATCTCGAAGGCAGACTTCTCGAAGCCCTTGCGCGCCTCTTCGCACAGAACGTCCGCATCTATGCGTATCCGATGCCGGCCACAGAGCTGCGCGAAAGGTTGAAGGGCGTTTCCGCAGCCGGTTGGGAGTGGAGCGAAACGAATGGAATGGTTTCGGCCGCGCAGTTGCGTCGCGCACCACCTCTCGGACATTTGTTTGACTATCTTCTCGCCAGCAACTTTCTGGTATCGATGCAAGATCCGGCGAGCCTGAAAGCCGGCGCTTGATCAGCGCTTAGAGTTTTCTCCCTTGCAGAGCCGGCATCTTGCGGGGCGTTGCAGTCTTCCGGTCTCGCTTTTGAAACCGGACCGCACCCCACAGCCTAGATAGTACTTGCCGTTTTGAGAACGCCTGCCGCGCATTTCTCGTTACAGTTGCTGCGATTACCTCTACGCTGATTGTTGCACTTTGCACTTAGTCCCGCGCAATTCTTGGTCCGCGCAACTCCTGGCGTGCGCAATTCCAAGTTCCGGGAAAACGCACTTGGGATCGCAGGCACCCCTTCATGAACGAACATAAACTTTCACACTTTTGGAAGTCGCTTTGGTCGCAGCCAGACCCGGTGATGGCGGAAGCCGCCGTCGCAGGCGAGCTGTTAGTGGCGAAAATCCGATTGTCCCTGGCAGCGCTACTTTTACTCATACCGCTGATCGACACTTTTTTCTTCCCCGCAGATCCCAAGGAGAGCTTCGTAGGCCTCAGCTTGGCGGCTGGAACTTTTCTCGTAGCCTCCGTGGTATACGTTCTGATTTCGCGAAACTACAATCCTTCGTGGCTGCGCTTTGCGAGCAGCAGCTATGACGTGACGCAAATCAGTGCCGCGCTGGCTCTGTTTCTGGTTCTCAACCAGCCGCATACCGCGGTGAACAGCAAAGTGGTGTTCGAGGGCTATTTTCTGGCGATCGGCGCGAGCAGTCTGCGTTATGACAAGCGCATTTGCGTCACCGCGGGTGTGCTGGCGCTCGTGGAATATTTTGCGATCGTCTATTACGCGGATACGCATTGGGACCTCAACAGCGCGATCTATTCGCCCTATCCGTATGGGTTGTTCAGCTGGTCCAATGAAATTGCGCGACTAATTATGATGGCCACGGCGTCCTTGCTCAGCCTGGCGCTCGTATCACGCAGCCAGAAGCTGTTGCTGGCGGCGACGAGCGATACGTTGACGGGCCTCTTTAATCGCGGCTACTTTGAGGAGCGATTCGCGATTGAGCTGAGCCGCTCCGGGCGTTATGGACGCCCATTGACGCTGGCGGTGATCGATGCGGACCGGTTCAAGTCCTTGAACGACAATCACGGCCACTCGGCCGGTGATATGGTGCTGCGGAAACTTGCCGAGCTGCTGCGGGATTCCTGCCGGCAGTCAGACACGGCGGCGCGATACGGCGGTGAGGAATTTGTGGTGCTGTTGCCCGAAACGGATATCGAGGCGGCGCGGCAGAAGGTGGAATCGCTACGCGAGTTGGTGGCGAGCACGGCGTTTGCGCTGTCACGGTCTCGCGCCGGCGAGAATGTACAGGTGACCATCAGCGCCGGATTGGCCACTTTTCCGCAAGATGGAAGCGATGAAAGGGAGCTTTTTGCAGTGGCCGACGAGAGAATGTTCCAGGCCAAAAAAGAAGGAAGGAATCGCGTGATCGCTGGTTCCGAGCCGGTCCTCGCGGAGCGATAACCATCCACCAGGTTGTTGGACACGTAAGAAGCCGCTACAATCGCGCGCGGCTGCCGCGGCCATGCGTCATCAGCATCTTCGTTTTGTGCCGCTCCGATTTCAGCCCGTCTGCATAGATCCGCTCTGACACTCGATATGGGGAGAACTCGATGAATATGCCCGCACTATTTGACCTGAAAGGGCGCGTCGCTATCGTGACCGGCGGCAATGGCGGCATTGGCCGCAGCATTGCGCTTGGCTTCGCGGAGGCCGGGGCAGCCGTCGCGATATTCGGACGCAACGAAGAAAAGAATCAGCAAGTGCTCGCGGAGTTGAAATCAATCGGCCTTCCTTCGCTGGCGCTGAAGGTGGATATGACCGATCGAGCCGGGTTGCAACCCGCGCTGAAGCAAGTGGAGGGCAAACTCGGTGGCGTGAGCATCCTGGTAAATAATGCGGGCAACGTGTCGTTGAGCGGCGGCGTGCTACAGGAAAAACCGGAAGACTGGGACAACGTGATCGAGACCCAGCTCAATTCTGTTTTTCTTCTATCGAAGCTCGCAGCGGCTTCGATGGTCCGCCAGAAATCCGGGAAGATCATCAACATCGGCAGCATGTACTCGTTCTTTGGATCGGGGCTGGTGCCTTCCTACAGCGCAGCGAAGGGAGCGATTATCCAGCTGACCAAATCCATGGCCATCGAACTCGCGCCGCACAACATTCAAGTGAATTGCATCGCGCCGGGATGGATCGAAACAGCCATGACCGTGGCTGTACACAAGATGCCGCTCAACGACGAAGTTCTTTCGAGGACTCCCGCGGGCCGCTGGGGCCAGCCGGATGAACTTGCCGGCACGGCTGTCTACCTGGCGTCGCGCGCCTCGGACTTCGTTACCGGAACCACGATTCGCGTGGACGGCGGCTACGCGATCCGCTGACGCAACGCTGGGAAATCCAAAGTCCCATTTTCAACTTTCCAGTTTCCACCAGCTTGGAGGTTACTGACCCTGCTGCACAGCCGGCGGCTGCCACGTCCCTTGGCCGACAGGCAGAATCGACGGGGGAGTTTCCTTGGGCCAGTACAAGCGCATTACCAGGTAAATCGTTCCATTGGGAGCGGGCAGCCAGTTGGATTCCTTGTCTTTGCCCGGTGAGTCTTTCTGGATGTAGAGCGTTAGCGATCCGTCTGGGTTGGTTTTCATTCCGGGCAGCATCGGCGAGTTGATCAAATAACGATTGATCGGATTGTCGATCAGGAACTGAGTCTTGCCGTCATACATCGTCACGGACCAGAAAGCATTCACCGGAGGTAGCGCGCCCTTGGCGAACGTCAGGGTGTAGTTGTGTTTGCTGCCATCCATGGCTTCTCCGTTGGGGAGATCTCTCGTCAACGGATACATCGCTTCAACGGCGCTATTGCCGAAGATTCCACCCTTGGCCGCAGCAGCGCGTTTGAGCCAGTCTCCATTGTAGAAGGCGCGGTCGCCAAAGAATGAGCCCACATTCCACCCGTTGATTACGGCGCCTCCGCTTGCGATGTACTTGTCGACGGCGTCGTTGCCAGCTTTCATTCCCAGCAGAACGGCGGCCTTGTGTTCGGCGGAGAGGCCCTTCATGTCAAATTGTTTGCCGGGCCCGATACCGATGCTGGCGAGCTTCGCCCGAACTGGCGCCTCTTCGGGACTGGGCGGAATATTTTGTAGTGCAAAATCGAGTAATTGCCAGAATTCCGTCTTCGCGATCTCCGCGTTGGCTTTCAGGTAGCTGATCGCCGGGGCTGCGGGCGGCGCGAGCTGCTTCAGATACGCGGAGAGCGGCTGCACTTTGTATCCGGCCTGGATCTTCACTACGTTCGGCATGTCCGCGGCATTGAAGAGCTGCGTCCTGAAAATCACGGCCGAAAATGGCGTGGTGGAATGAAACACTTGCTTGATGTGAGGGGGCGCCGCGCCCATCCAACCGGGGCCAACGATCATGTAGTCGCCCGCACCCGTACCCGTGGTCCGGCTGCCGATGTACCCGTAGTTAAAGGTGTTCGCGTCGGTCAATTGAACGGAGTAGTAGCGCGGCTTCGCAACCGCGGGAACAGAAATCACCGTCGGCTCGGCGCGTAGGTCTATTTCCATCAAGGAGTATGGGGTGTCGCTATTGGGCGTAATCACGGCGGTGTCTTTGGGAGTGAACACCCGCGCTTCGTTGAAGAGCTGGCCGACAGGCGCCTTGTACTGGGAAGAAGTTGGATCGACAAATAGTTCGTACGCCGATGTGTAGTACATCACGATGGGCAGGCCGTAGATGAACCCCTCCTGGGCGATGGCTTTGGTGTCGGCAAGGCTGGGCACGGGCACGCCGTTGATAGCGTCTCGCTTTTCCGCCTGCGACACGGCGTCATTCTTATGGCTGCAACCCGCGATAAGGAGCACGGCAATCGCGACAACCTGCATCATGCCGGCATGTCTTCGTGTCGAGGGAAAAGCTTGGAACGAGGGTCTGGGCATGCGGGGAAGCTACCCGCCTGACAGTGGATGCACAACCGTCAAAACTAACAGTGTGGCGCTGGTCTCGGCTTCTCATTGTTAACCATCTCTGAAAGACGAAGCACAACCCGATGCGAGAAAGTAGGAATAAAATTAGAATAAGGGAAGGTGAAGAGCAGGGATTTATGGCCAACGTGAACAGCAAACGCGGCGTCATCGGAATCCTTACCGGGGGTGGCGACGTTCCCGGCCTGAACCCTGCCATTCGCGGCGTTACTCTGCGCGCCTTGCGTGAAGGCTATCAGGTGATCGGCATTCGCCATGGCTGGGCCGGCCTCGTTGACATGATCCGCGAGAAGGACTACGACAACTCCGACAATTTCATTCTTCTCGACGAAGAGATTGTCGATCGCACCGGCCGCACAGGTGGCACGTTTCTGCATTCTTCGCGCACCAATCCTGCGCGCGTGGCCAAGTCCAGCGTGCCTGCGCATCTTAGCGGCAAATTCACCGCCGAGAAGAACGACCTCACTCCGGAAATTCTGAAAAATCTCGGATGGCTCGGCATCGATACTCTGATTCCAATCGGTGGCGACGACACGCTTAGTTATGGCGTTCGTCTCCACAAAGAAGGCTTCAAAGTCATCGGCATTCCGAAGACCATGGACAATGACGTCCCTGGCACTGACTACTGCATCGGCTTCAGCACATGCGTCACCCGCACGATACAGATGGTGAATAGCTTGCGCACGTCAGCGGGCTCGCACGAGCGCTTGATGGTGCTTGAAGTTTTTGGCCGCTACGCCGGCTTCACCGCCATGCTTCCCACTCTGGCCGGCGCCGCCAATCGCTGCGTGATTCCCGAATACAAATTCAATATCGAACACCTCACCGAACTGCTGGTTGCCGATCGCCGCAAGAATCCGAGCCGCTACTCGATTGTCCTCGTCTCGGAGGGTGCCACGTTCGAGGGCGGCGCGATGGTGTTCGAAGGCGAAGCGACCGACGCCTTCGGCCATAAGAAGTTGGGAGGTATCGGCGACATCGTTGCCGATCAGGTGAAGGACATCTCCGCCAAGTTCAATAACGGCAAAAAAATCGACGTCATTGCGCAGAAACTCGGTTATCTGGTGCGTTGCGGCGATCCTGATGCCATTGACTCCATTGCTCCCATGGCTTACGGCAATCTCGCTCTCGACCTGCTCCTAAAAAACATCAGCGGCCGGCTCGTCGCCCTCAATCATGGTCACTACGACAGCATTCCGCTTGAAACCGTGACCGCTACCAAGAAGATCGTCAACATAAAGGAACAGTACAACACCGAGCGGCTCCGCCCTCAATATGCCAGCTTCGAAATGCGTCCCCTGTTTCTCATTTAGGTTTTCGACCGGGGGCGGGTGCGGTTTCTTTCCCGATTCCTTCTGCCGCCGCCTACGCGCCTCAAAATCCCCTCCAATAGGTCAAGGTACTTGACCGTTTTAATGTCGTTTTCTTGAGTCTTGAATGTAGCTCACCTCTTCAGAGGTGAGGCCGTTTCGGTTGTGCGCTGTCCATTTCCAATTCCTGGTTCCAACTCCGAAATCCGGACTGGCTGTTGCCACCCCGGAAATAATCTCCGATAATCCTAGGCTGATGATGACGCGTTTGTTTCGAGTGGTGTGGCTCCTCGTCTGGCTGGAACTTGGGCTGGTGCTGATCCTCGTGCCATGGTCGGAAGTCTGGGAGACCAACTACTTTTTGTATCAGTACCCGTCGCTGGCTTTTTTTGTCAATAATCCCTTCATGCGCGGGGCGATTTCCGGTCTCGGCATCATGAATGTTTTCCTCGCACTTGAGGCATTTCGCCGCAGGGCTGTCACCGTTGCCAGCCAGGGATAGCCAGCCTCCTTCCCGCCCGATCGCCCAGCCGATCGCCCGACCCATCATTTGCTACGTGACGGACCGCAAGGCGCTTCCTGCGGACAAGACTGCGAGCGCGCTGCTCAACAAAACGCTGCTCGATACGATTCGCGCCGCGGCGGCCGCCGGCGTGGATTGGGTGCAGATTCGCGAGAAAGATCTGTCCACGCGCGAACTCTTCGAGTTCGTCCGGGAGGTGCTGGCGCTTGCGTCCGCCTGTCCGGACTCAATTCGCCCGCGCTCAATTAAAGTGATTGTCAACGATCGGCTCGACGTCGCCCTGGCAGCTGGCGCGGCAGGCGTGCACTTGGGGCATGCGTCAGCACCGGCGCGCGAAGTGGTTCGCTGGTGCCGCGCGGGAAACGCGCCGGCGGATTTTCTTGTCGGCGTTTCGTGCCATAGTCTTGAAGGAGCGCAGGAGGCCGAAAGCGCCGGCGCCAGTTACACCTACTTCGGGCCGATCTATGAGACACCTTCGAAGATTCCGTTCGGCAAGCCGCACGGAATCGACGAACTCGCGCAAGTAGCGAAAGCCGTGAGGATTCCGGTGATCGCGATCGGGGGAATAAATGAATCCAATGCCGCCGGCTGCATTCGCGCAGGAGCTGCCGGGATCGCGGCGATTCGTATGATTCAGGACGCGCTTGATCCAACCGCACTCAAGAATGCGATCGAGACAATCCACCGCTCAGGCTGAAAAATCTGGAGTTAAATCGAGAGGAACGCAGTCCTACTTCGCAGGAAATAGCTACGCGCTGAGCCAGCGTCCCACGGGTTGCAAGCTTTCGACGTGATCGCAGATCACTTTAATCACAGCGGTGATTGGAACCGCGAGAATCAGGCCCATCGGCCCCCATAGCCAGCCCCAGAACAGCAGCGCCACCGTGAGCGCCAGTGCATTGAGGCGCACGCGCCAACCGACCAGCGCGGGCATCAGCAAGTTTGCCGCAATCAGGTGGAGCACCGTCATCATCACGACGATGCCGATGAAAGGCTCCACATGCTTGAACTGTTTGAGTCCAATGATCACGGGCGGAAACCACGCAGAGAACCACGCCGAAATATGGAATCAGATTCACCGAGCCCGACACGAGCGCGGCCAGGAATGGGAACTCGAGTCCGATACTCATGAAAAACATCCAGCTCGCGAACACAAGTATCAAGCCCACCAACGCTGTACCGATTACGTAGCTGCGCAAAACGAGCGTGACTTCTCCCAGAGTTTGTTTCACACGCGTGCGCTCTGTGGTCGGGAATAGCTGCATTGTGGCGTGCCACACTTGTCGTTTGGCCGCCAGCATGAAAAATAAAAGGAACGGCACAAATGTCGCCGCCACGAAAACGGCTTCGAGAGCGCCGAGCCGCGACAGCACGGCGTTTCTCACCGGATGAGAATCGGCGACGGCGATGATTCGTTCGCCGGGCTTTTCCGCGGGCTCGATTTCCGACACGTGGGATTCGAATGTCTCAAGTTTTTTGGAGACCGCGCTGGCAACCGTTTTTAGAGGCTTCTGATAGTTCGGCCAGTCCTGGCCAAATTGATCGAAGCGCAGGATAAGCGTCCAGGCAAGAAGCAGCATCAGGCAGATCGTCGAGAGGACGACGATCAGCGCGCCCAGCGCGCGCGGAACATGCCATTCCTCGAGCCAATTCACCACCGGATCGAGAAAATAAGCCATGAGAACGGCGACGACGAGAGTGACCAGCACCGTCGAGGCCCAATAGCAAAACGCGATCACGATGCCCGCTGCGATGATTCGCGCGCTTACTGAGTTGGGGTTCGCGGTCGCTTTGACTGGGTTGGTGGTTTCAACTGGCACCCGCGTACGATATCACAGCCGCGCGCGTTGGGAACATGATGTGCCGCGCAGGATAATGGCGTCCGCAGCGCGCGCAAAACGGCGAGGGTAACCGGTTGGGTTGCCTCGCTGGCGGCTGGTGCGGCTGCGCGCAGGCGCGATGATAGAATTGCTGGCTTGCCTCTCGCGAGCCAGGATCCGGTTCAAATGGCGACGGAACGCGCAAAACAACTTTTCGGCACGGATGGAATTCGCGGCATCCCCGGCGAATATCCGTTGGACGACGCGACGCTCGAGCGTGTCGGCTCCGCCCTGGGCCAATATCTGAGGGCGCTTTCGCCCTCAGTAAATGCAAATCCAAGTGTCCTCATAGGCCGCGACCCCCGCGAATCCGGGCCGCACATTGCGGAGTTGATTGCGCGGGGGTTGGTGTCGGGGGGAGCTGAGCCTGTTTCGGCGGGGGTTGTTACTACCCCGGGAGTTGCGTGGCTTGTGAGCCGCGAGGGGTTTTCGGCGGGGGTTGTGATTTCCGCATCGCACAATCCGTATCACGATAATGGAGTGAAACTGATTTCGTCGTCGGGAATGAAATTTCCTGATGCCGCTGAACATGAGATCGAGCATTTGATTCTTTCGCCGAATGGAAATGCGGTAGTGGCTCGGGCGACCGATGCCGCGGCAGCCAACAAGGCGCATCCGGACGGCGACGAGAAGTTGCATCAGGATTATCTCGGCGGGCTGCGCGCCGCGGTGCTGCCGGGCGCCAAATTCGCAGGCATGAAAATCGTGATGGATTGCGCGAATGGCGCGGCAAGCGAGCTGGCGCCGCAACTTTTTCGGATGTTGGGCGCGGAGGTGGTGGCGATCAACAACGCGCCGGATGGAAAAAATATCAACGCCGGTTGCGGTTCGCTGCATCCTGAGGCAATGCAGAAGCTCGTGGTTGAATCTAGCGCGGCGCTTGGGGTTGCGTTCGACGGGGATGCCGACCGCGCGATTTTTTCGAGCGCCTCGGGAAAGCTGGTGGACGGCGACGGCGTATTGCTGGTTGCTGGGCGCTATATGAAATCGGCCGGCAAGCTGAAGAGCAGCGTGATTGTCGGGACTACTATGGCGAACCTTGGACTCGAGCGCGCTCTCGACCAGTCGGGGCTGAAGCTGGTACGCACCGCTGTTGGCGATCGCTATGTGCTTGAAGAGATGCTCCGCATCGGTGCGAATCTTGGCGGCGAGCAGTCCGGGCACATTCTTTTTCTCGACGACGCTACTACCGGCGATGGAATGCTGACAGCGGTGAAAATCGCGTCGATTGTTTCGCTTGCCGGGCCGCTCGATACGCTCGTGGCCGATTTGAAAATCTATCCGCAGAAGATCGTGAATGTCCGCGTGAAATCGAAGCCGCCGCTCGAATCGCTTCCGGAAGTTTCGCGGACGCTGGGCGAAGCGGAAAAGGCGCTCGGTAAATCCGGGCGCGTGATTTTGCGTTATTCCGGCACCGAGCCGCTTGCGCGCGTGATGGTTGAAGCTGAGCGCGATGAAGATGTTCGGCGCTGGACCGATTCGCTGGCATCGGCTGTTCGCTCCGCTATCGGCGCCTAACGGCGCTGGCAGTCCTGCAAGAAATCTTCCCTCGCACGTTCTCACCTTGTGAGCGCAACGCTCCCAGACGCCAAAAGAGCCGATAGACTTGCGTCCAGTTGCGGTGGGCTGGAGCCGTGCCCTGCGTGGCCTGGCGGCTACCGTCCTGCGGGCAAACGGTCTTCATTTGGCTTCGTAGCGGGAACTTTTTGCCTCGACACGACATTACACATAGTAGAGAGCTAAAAAGGCGAGAGCTTCAAGACGGCGAAAGTGAAATGGCGATGATTGAGCGGCGATTCAAAGGCACTTCAAACGGAAATTCTGATGGCGACTGACGAGCAACTGATCCTTGAATTCCAGAAAGGCTCCCGCGAAGCCTTCAGCGAACTTTTTCTGCGCTACCGGGAGCTGATCTATGCATTCTTTCGGCGCCGGGTGAAAGATGCGGCGCGCGCGGAAGAGTTGGCGCAGGAAACTTTCGTCGCCATCCTGCGCGGCATTCAGCGATATGAACCGCGCGCCACGTTCCGCACATATCTTTTTGGAATCGCATACAAGATTCTGGCCAATCACCGCCGCAAATTGAGACCAGAACTCCGGCGGCGCGGGGTCTGGGTTCGATTTGCCCGACCCCTCCGCGCCCGGAAACGCGGAGACCGGGATGTGGGTTCGCGAGGCGATCGCAAAGCTCGACGGCAACGATCGCGAAGTGCTGCTGCTGCGCGAATACGAGGAATTGAGTTACGAGGAAATCGCCGGCGTGCTGCGCGTGCCGGTGAACACGGTGCGATCGCGGCTTTTCCGCGCACGCCTGGCATTGAAAGAAATTCTGGTGAGTGTTCCCGGGAAAATCAGTGAGGAAAGAAAATGCGCTCGACTCATCCTTTTGAACTAGAGGAAGTGATGGCGTACCTTGACGGCGAAATCTCTGCCGACCGTGCGTCGGAAATCGCGCAACACATGCAACAGTGCGCGGAATGCCAGGAGCTAGCTGCCGGTTTCCGTAACCTGTCGCGCGAGCTCGCAGCATGGGAAATCGAAGCGTCGCCTGAGCGACTGACTAACGAAATGAATGCGCAAATTGCCGCAGCCGCACGGACGCGGTCCAAGCAAATGCCATCGACGCCAATGGAATTGACACCCATGAGAGCGTATCGATCGCTCTGATTCGTTCGCCTGAAAGGTCGACCCTGGGTTTGGGCTGGTGCAGGCGCGTTTGCCATGGTCGTCTTGGTCGTCGTTGCAGCTACGGTCCCGAACTTCCTTCGCGCGCGGCCTGCGGCTCTAATCGCAGCGCGTGAGATGGAATTGCGGGACCTTCAAAAAAGGATGGTGCAGCAGGAGGTTGCCAGCTCCTTCAAAACAATTCCTCAAGTGACGAGCGCTATTCAGTCTCCGTCGAGACCGAAGTCCGCGCGCCGACATCGCCGCTCTCTGCATCGGCGGAGACGATTCGGTACGTCCCAGTCAGCTTCTCCGATGATCGCGCGCACTGCTTCGCTCTCGCTGGTCGTGAAGGATTTCGCGAGCGTCGAAGCGGCGGTGAAAAATGTCGTGTCTCGCCATTCCGGCTATATCGGCGAACTCAATACCTCGACGCCGCCCGACGCGGCAAAAACATTTTCCGCCACGCTGCGGGTGCCTTCCGCGCAACTCGAGCCGGCGCTTGCGGAATTGAAGCAGCTCGGGCGCGCCGACCAGGCGTCGCAGGGAGGCGAAGAAGTGACGAAGCAGTACGTGGATCTCGCGGCGCGCCTGAAGAATTCACGCGCCACCGAAGAGCGTCTGCTCGGCGTACTGCGCAACAACACGGGCAAAGTGAAAGACGTGCTCGAAGTGGAGAACGAGATCTCCCGGGTTCGCGGCGAAATCGAAGGAATGGAGGCCGACCAGCGCGCGCTCCAATCGCGCATCGACTTCGCGACCATCACGCTTTCGGTAACCGAGGAATATAAGGCGAGCCTGAACGCCGCGCCTTCGTCCACGGGCACGCGCCTGCACAACGCCTTCGTCACGGGCTATCACAGCGTGGTCGAGAACGTGATTGGGCTTGTCGCCTGGCTGCTCGAATCCGGCCCGACTCTGCTGCTGTGGGCGGCGCTGCTCTTCTTCCCAATCCGCTGGGCATGGAGGCGGGTGCGCCGTGTGTTCAGGTCTCAGCAAAAGGTGGCTGCCGCCTGATTGACGCCTGGCATTTTCTATCGCCAAGGTTTCGAGAACGACCTCACCTCTAAAGAGGTGAGCTACATTGAAAACCGGCTACGTTCATCATGCGGCCAAACTGGCGCAGCCTTCCAAAGACTGTAGAAAACGGGAGACGTGAATTTCAGAAACTGGAGGTTTTCCGGATTCATAGTGATGCAAAAACTGCCTTACACGGGCTAAGTCATGTCCTGCCAATCCGCGATTCCTCTCGCTGAAGGATGAAAGTGGTGGCATTCCGCGTGCAATTCAAATGAGTGGCTGTCTCTTATCCCGGGGTGGGCCGGTTTCGCCGCGCCGAAACCGGAATCTTGGGTAGAGCAATAAAGGGAGTCCCTCTGGGGCTCCCTTTTTTATTTGGCACTGGCAACAACTGCGCAACGGGGAACAAAAAGAGCGGGCGAGACACCGGCTGCCAGCAATGGCGCCGCCCCGCAAGTTGCAGCACGCGGGCACGGCATGCCGTGCCCCTACGGAGCAGCGAGCAAGGGACAGGGCTCCCAATCACTATTCAGCGGTCCATAACGGCGTGCTGCACTCGTCGCAGGCCATTTCGACGTGGTCGAGCGCGGCGAAGATTTCTGCAATCGCGGGAAATTTGTGGCGGTCGATGGTCCATTGCGCGAAGAGTTCGCCGTAGCGATCCGTGACGAACACGCCGCCGCGGACGAATCCGCGCGAGGCAAACGCGTCCTCGCCAAGGAAAGCGCGTGCCGAATTTCCGGGCACGTCCGCGCCGACGATGATTCCCGGCGGAACAGAATCGGTAACGCGGCGCGCGGGCTGCTCGAGAAACACGATGAGCGCGACCGCGTCTTTCTCACGCAACGCAACTGCGCTTGCTACGAGAGCGCGCAGAAACTCCTCGCACGGCGCGCAATCGGTATCGAGAAATGCGATGACGAGATTTTTCTTCTGCTTGTAGTCCCAGGCGCGGATGGTGCGGCCGTCAGGCGTGTGAATCGTGAGTGGCGGGACGAGTTGCCGGTTGCTTAGCAAGGCGCCTCTTTAATCTCGAAGCTGGCCCATGATAGCACCCCTGACGTGAATGCCACGCGGAGGCGCCCGGAGGAAATAAAAAAGGGCGCTCCGTTTCTGCGGAACGCCCTTTCTGAACTTACCTTGGGTTTCTAGTTTAGCTGCAGCCTGACGTGCTGCCGCAGTTCGCGCACTTGTAGCAACTGCCGTTGGGCGTCATCAGCATGCCGCACTCGGAGCATGATGGTGCGTCGTCGATAGCTGCGCGCGGACGCGTAGCTTCCGCTTCTGCTCCCTTCGCAGCGAATGACGGCACCGGTGCTTGCGAGGCTGTAGCGGTGGGCGCTGGCGCAGCTTCAACTTCTGAAGCCATCGCGGCTGCTACGTCCGCGTCCAGATAATCGAACGAGATGAATTTCCCGCCGAGCCATCGGCCGATGTAGTCCACGATCGACTTCGCGTAACGGATTTGCGGATTGCCGGTGTAGCCCGAAGGCTCGAAGCGCGAGTTGACGAATTTATCCACGAGCGCGCGTAGCGGGACGCCATATTGCAATGAGATCGAGACGGAAAGCGCGAACGCGTCCATGATTCCGGAGAGCGTGGAGCCTTCCTTCGCCATCTTGATGAAGATTTCGCCCGGCGTGCCATCGGAATATTTTCCGACGGTGAGGTAGCCTTCGTGGCCGCCGATCGAAAACTTGTGCGTGATGGAGTCGCGTTCGGCTGAAAGTTTTCGCCGCTGCGTGCCGGGGAAGAGATTCTGTTGCGCGGGAGCCGCTTCCGCCAAGGGAGCGACAGCAGCGACTGCGGCTGCGACAGTTGCAGGCGCCGCCACAGGGGAAGTCTTCTCGTCTTCTTTCTTGCCCGCGGCCGAAAGCGGCTGCGAGCGCTTGGAATTGTCGCGATAGATGGCCACGGCTTTGAGTCCAAATTTCCAGGACTCGATGTAAGCCTCCATGATGTCTTCCACCGTGGATTCTTCCGGCATGTTGATCGTCTTGCTGATCGCGCCGGAAATGAACGGCTGCGCCGCCGCCATCATGCGCAGGTGACCGCGCCAGGAAATCGAGCGGCCTCCGCCCATCGAAGTGAGCGAGCAATCGAACACAGCGAGGTGTTCGGGCTTGAATCCGGGCGCGCCTTCGATCGTGCCGTTCGCGTCAATGTAATCCACGATCTGCGCCACTTGCTCCGGGGGATAACCGAGCTTCATCAGCGCTTGGGGCACGGTGTTGTTGACGATCTTGATCACGCCGCCGCCGACGAGCCTCTTCTGCTTTACGAGCGCGAGATCGGGCTCGATGCCGGTGGTATCGCAATCCATCATGAAGCCGATGGTGCCTGTGGGCGCGAGCACCGAAACTTGCGAATTTTTGTAGCCGAAGCGTTCGCCGAGCGCGACGGCATCGTCCCAGGACTTTTGTGCCGCATGCAGGAGCGAAGGCTGGACGTTGTCTTCTTTGATCGGCCGCAGCGCGTCGCGGTGCATACGCACCACGTCGAGCATCGAATCGCGATTGCGCAAGTAACCACCAAACGGGCCCATGCGCTCCGCAACGCGCGCCGATTGCGCGTAGGCTTCGCCGGTCATCAGCGCGGTGATGGCGCCGCAGAAATCTCGGCCGCCATCTGAATCGTAGGGAAGCGCGAGCGACATCAGCAGCGCGCCGAGATTCGCGTAGCCGAGGCCGAGCGGGCGATAGTCGTGAGAGTTGCGCGCGATGCGCTCGGTGGGATAGCTGGCGTTGTCGACCAGGATTTCCTGCGCCGTGATCGTCACGTCCACTGAATGGCGGAAACCCTCGGTGTCAAACTGGCCATTCGAGCCCAAGAACTTTAGAAGATTCAGCGACGCGAGATTGCAGGCCGTGTCGTCGAGGAACATGTACTCTGAGCACGGATTCGAAGCGTAGATGCGGTCCGTGGCCTTGCAGGTGTGCCAGCGATTGATCGTCGTGTCGTACTGCATGCCAGGATCGCCGCACTGCCAGGCGGACTTCGCCATCTCCTTCAGCAAATCCTTGGCACGAAATTGGTCGCAGGGCTTTCCGTCGTTCACGTTGCGCGTCCACCAATCGCGATCTTCTTCGGCGGCGCGCATGAAATCGTCGGTGACGCGCACGGAGTGGTTCGCGTTCTGGAAGAAGACGGACGCGTACGCTTCGCCATCGATCGAGGGGTTGTAACCCTGTTCGATCAGCACGTGCGCTTTGCGCTCTTCCTTCATCTTCGACTCGATGAATTCCATGATGTCCGGGTGATCAGCGTTGAGGATCACCATCTTCGCGGCGCGACGCGTCTTGCCGCCGCTCTTGATCACGCCTGCGAACGCGTCGAAGCCCTTCATGAAACTTACCGGTCCTGAGGCAATGCCGCCGCCGGAGAGCGATTCCTTGCTGCCACGCAACGAGGAGAAATTCGTGCCCGTGCCCGAACCCCACTTGAAGAGCATCCCTTCCGTCTTGGCCAGGTTCATGATCGAGTCCATGTTGTCCTGGACGGAATTGATGAAGCACGCCGAGCATTGCGGCTTGGCTTGCACGCCTACGTTGAACCACACCGGCGAATTGAATGCCACTTTTTGCTCGACGAGCAGGTGAGTGAGCTCGTCGCGGAAAATATTCCGGGATTCGGTGGAGGCGAAGTAGCCGCCTTCTTCACCCCAGCGCACGATCGTATCGACAACGCGCGCGATCAACTGCCGCACGGACGTCTCACGCTCCGGCGAGTTGGGCTTGCCGTGGAAATATTTCGAAACTACGATGTTCGTAGCGGTCTGCGACCAGGACTTCGGAACTTCTATGTTTTCCTGGCGGAAAATTACCTGACCCTTATCATTGCCTATGAGTGCGGTGCGACGCTCCCATTCAACCGCGTCAAATGGTGACACTTTTCCGTCTGTAAACCGGCGCTGGAATTCCAGCCCGGTCGCTCGCCTCGTAACTTGTTGCGCTTCTGTGTGCCCGTTCAATGCTGTTCTCGTTTCTGCCATCTCTGCCTCCGCGCCGGCAGTATTTCCGCCGTGATGTTCGCCGGGAAGCCGTGCGGGAGGGGCAACTACTATTTTACTCCCAACCGCGCAGGCCCGGAACCCTTGTTGTTGACCGAGCTACCTCCGTAGCCTGTCGAAAGCCCGGTTACAATTGAGGACGCAGCAAAGAAAGCAAATTTGCTCGCCCCAGACCGAAAAAAAGAGAAAAGCCCAGCCAAGCCGCGCTGGAAATTCAAGCGCGGTGTGATTTGCGGGCGGTTCCCTTCGGATTTTCGGTAAAACCCGGTCTGCTATCTGCGCTAACCGGCTGCTCTAAGTAGCGAAAAACCGGCTCACGTTCCCCCGAGTCTGGGTGCGCAGTATCAGCGGTAGAAGAAAAGTTGTCAAGAAAAATTCATACTGTAACCACAAAATCTTCGACAGCAGTTGTCGAAAACGTCTATCCGTAGTGGTACATATGCGGCTGGCCACAAGCTACTTTTTCTTCCGGAAGAGCATCTTATAGTTATGAGCGCAATGGCTTCGAGATTCTTGCGTACGCTAGCGAACGGAATTTTTATCGCCGTTTTGTGCGTGCCGGCTCGCGCTCAGGAAACCACAAAGACAGCAGTTTCATCCGCCGCGGAGCACGCATTCGCGCAGAAAGTGGTTTTGCCGGGCGTGCCTAATTTCGGGCAAGTTACGCCGTCGCTTTTCCGGGGCGCTCAACCTTCCGACGATGGATTCGGCGCGCTTGCGAAAATGGGCGTGGGTATCGTGGTGGATTTAAGGGGCGACAGTGACGACGAACGCGAACGAGTGACGAAGCTCGGCATGGAATACATCGCGATTCCGTCGCATTGCTCGCGCATGACGGAAGACGGCATCGCAAAATTCCTAACCATCGTGCGCGACCATCCGGACAAAAAAGTCTTCGTTCATTGCAGGTATGGCGTGGACCGCACAGGCATGATGGTTGCCGCCTATCGAATTTCGCAGGGCTGGACAGCCGAAGAGTCGCGGCGCGAGATGGAATCGTTCGGTTTTTCAGTCAAGCACAGGATGGTTTGCCCGGGCCTGAGCTCTTTCCAGGCAAACTTCCCAAGTGCCTTCGCCAACAGTTCTGCTTTTGAAAATCTTCGTCCCTCCGCTGCGCTTCCTTCGGTTCAGGCTTCGTCAAATACGAACTAGCGGGCAGTCGCTTTAATCCTCATCAGATTTGCTTCGGTGCGAAACCCAGGTCCACGATGCCGGCGGCGCCTGCCACCGCGACGGCCGGATGTGTTATTCGAAGCAACACCTCGGGTATTGACACGAGCTAATCATCTAAAAAAAAATAATAATAATGACAGCCATGACCAGCACGGCAATCGAAATCGACGGTTTGACGAAGGACTACGCCACGGGCTTCTGGCGCAAGCGAATGCGCCGGTCGCTCGATAATCTTTCCTTGCGCGTCGAAGACGGCGAAATCTTTGGCTTCCTCGGCCCCAATGGCGCCGGCAAGACCACCACGCTGAAGTTGTTAATGGGCCTGATTTTTCCAACGGCTGGAACGGCGCGCATCCGGGGCAAATCAATCGACGACGTCAGCATGCACCGCGAGATCGGCTATCTTCCCGAACAGCCCTACTTCTATGACTATCTGACAGCGCGCGAACTCCTCGATTATTACGCGCGATTTTTCGGCTTCGCTGCCACTGATCGCCGCGAGCGCGTGGCGCGATTTCTCGAGCTTGTCGGCCTCACCTCGGCAGCCGACGTTCAGCTGCGAAAATTCTCCAAAGGCATGCTCCAGCGCGCGGGGATCGCGCAGGCGATTTTGCACGATCCGAAGGTCGTATTTTTGGACGAGCCCATGTCCGGCCTCGATCCCATCGGCCGCCGCGAGGTCCGCGACATTATTCTCGACCTGAAAAACCAGGGCCGCACCGTATTTTTCTCCACCCACATTCTTTCCGACGCCGAAATGCTATGCGATCGAGTCGCTGTGCTGGTTGACGGGAAATTGCAGGGTGTCGGCGCCCCGGGCGAAATTGTTTCGATGGACGTCGTCGCGATGGACATTCTCTTCGAACTAAAAGAAGGCCGCTCGCTGCCTGAAACACTCGCAGCCTTCACCACAAAAGCCGGGGCGCACTATCGCGCGGAGGTTCCCGAGGCGGAACTGTACGCCACGCTCGAAAAACTGCGCGAGTGCGATGCGCGCATCCTTTCCGTGCAACCCGTGCGGCCATCGCTGGAAGAATATTTCTTCCGCATGGTGAACCGCGAGAAAGCTGCGTCTTACGCGGTGGAGGTTCTGGCTCGATGAGCGCGATACCAGGAGTCGTCGCTGTCAATACGTTTCGCGAAGCGGTTCGCGACCGCGTCCTCTACAACCTAGTTTTCTTCGCGCTGATGATGATCGGCGCAGCGATTCTGATGGGCCAAATTTCGATCGGGATCGACAGCCTCGTCATCGTAAATCTTGGCCTCTCCGCGATTTCCGCCTTCGGTCTGGTGATGGCAATCTTCATCGGAGTCGGCCTGATCTACAAAGAGATGGAGAAGCGCACGCTCTACAGCCTGCTCGCAAAACCGATTCGCCGCTGGCAATTCATCGTCGGAAAATATGCGGGCCTGCTGCTCACGCTCTTCGTGAACACCTGTTTCATGACCATTGGCGTGGGCGCAGCGCTCCTCTACGTGAACCGCTCGTTCGCCCGCTCGGATGTGTACATACTTGTAGCGGTTTATTTCATCCTACTCAAACTGGCGATCGTCACGGCGCTGGCGCTCTTTTTCTCGTGCTTCTCGACGCCGATGCTGTCCACGCTCTTCACCATCGGAATTTATCTCGCTGGAATGTTTTCCACGGATTTCCTGAATATCGGGATGGTGACGCAGAATCCCGCCGTGAAAGCCATCACGCGTGTTCTCTACTACGTGCTGCCCAACTTTCACAATTTCGATGTAATCGGCCAGGCCTCGCACGGATTTGCGATTCCGCCTCAGCTCATCTTCCAGAATACGCTGTACGCGCTGCTCTACTCGGCGATCCTGCTGGTCGCAGCGGCTGCGGTGTTTTCTGGGCGGAATCTGAAGTGAGCGAGCGCCATCGAAATCCGGTCGCCTGGCTGGCAGCAATCGCCGTGCCCCTGTTGCTCGTAGCTGTTGTTGCGCTACAACGGGGAATCGATTCCTCGCGCGGCACGCTCGAAAAGCAGGGCGATGAACTTCTCGTTCAATCGGGACCGCTTCTCAAAAGGTTAAGCCTCGGATACGACGCTCTCCTTGCCGATATTTATTGGACGCGCGCCGTGCAGTACTACGGCGCCAAACTGCCCACGTCCGATCGTGACTTCCATTTGCTCGCTCCCCTGCTCGACGTGGCCACAACGCTCGACCCATATCTTGTCCCTGCATATCATTTCGGCGCTTTTTTTCTCTCAGAGAAGCAAGGCGGAGCTGGCCGGCCCGATCTTGCCGTAACTTTGGTGAAGAAAGGCGTTGCCGCAAATCCGAATAACACGCAACTCTCAGCCGATCTCGGATTTCTCTATTACATAAAACTCAAGGACTATGACAAGGCTGCTGCAGCCTATCTCGCGACCAGCAAGATTCCCGGCGCTTCGCAAGTCTTCAAGTTTCTAGCTGCGCGCATCGCCTCGAGGGGCGGCGTACTCGATACTTCGCGCATGATCTGGTCGGAAATCTACGAGACCACGCAGGACGAGAAGATAAAAAAGCATGCGCTCGAGGAATTAAAGGGGTTGAAAGCTCAGTCGGATGAAATGCAGCTCGATCAACTCGCGCAGGACTACCACTCCCGCTTCGCCCGCTACCCGCAATCTACACGCGACTTGGTCGAAGCTGGAATGATTAAAGGCGTTCCGCTAGATCCAGACGGCTTCCCCTACTTGTTCGGCGCAGATGGCAAATCCCAGTTAGATCCGAAAAGCACGGTGACGATCGACCAGGGCGCGCCTGCGCCGAAATAGCTGCAGCGCCCGTATATTCGATTTTCATTCCCAACCCTATTCATAGCGAAGCGCTTCCACCGGATTCAATTTCGCGGCCTTCGTCGCCGGCCACACGCCGAATATCAGCCCAATTCCCACAGAAACCGTGAATCCCACAATCACCGCCCAGAGCGGCACAATCGCCTTCAAAGAACTCACCACTGGAATCAACATCACAATCGCGCTGCCCACAATAATTCCGATCAGCCCGCCGGTTCCCGTCAGCGTCATCGCCTCAAACAAAAACTGCCAGGTGATGTCGCGGCTCCTCGCGCCAATCGCTTTTCGCACGCCGATCTCGCGGGTTCGCTCCGTCACCGAAACGAGCATGATGTTCATCACGCCCATTCCGCCTATCAAAAGCCCGATCGAACTCAGTACCACGATCACCAGCACCACACCGCCAATGATGTCGTTGAACTGCTTCACCATCTCCACGTTCGTCTGTATCGCAAAACTGTCGGGCTTATCGTAAGGAACATTTCGCCGCCGCCGTAGCACGTCGCGAATCTGATCCACCGCCAGGTCGAGCTTCCCCGGGTACGCGAGAATCCGCATCGCCAGTTCAAAGCTGGCCGGATAAATCTTAAAAAAAGTGTAGTACGGCATCACCACCCGCCGGTCTTCGTCCGAGGTGCCAAAAAGTCCCACCGGCTTTTCCAGCACTCCTATGACGCGGAAATTCACGCCGTCCACAAGCACCTGTTTATCGAGCGCCGCATCCACTTTTCCAAAAAGCGCCGTAGCGATGTTTTCGCCAAGCACCACCACATTTTCTCGATGGTCGTTCTCCGTTTCCGTGAAGAATCGCCCAGCCTTGATATTCGCGTTCGAATAGACCTCGAGGTACGCGGGAAACGTCCCGCGAAACTCTCCACCCGCCACCTGGTTGCTCTGGTAACGCACCGTGTGTGGCTGCGTCCACTCGAACACGGAAACCGCCGTTTGTTTCACCGCCGGGCATTGCGTCATCACAGCCTGTGCGTCCGCAAACGTCAGCGGTTTGCGCTCGCGCTCTTCCTTCGGCCGGCGTCCGTTCAGCCCAGGGCCTTGTGTAAAACGCGCCACCCAGGCCGTATCCAGCCCCTCGGACGCAATCTCCTCCGAAATCGACGTGCGGAATCCCTGCACCAGGCCGACCACCAGAATGATCAGCGCCACGCCGATTAACACGCCCAGCACCGCAAGAAAACTCCGCAGCTTGTGCGATCGAATCGTGTCAAACGCAAGCCCCAGATTCTCGCGAAAATCCTGCCGAACCGGCATCATTTCAGGTCTCCGCCCGCAACGCTTCGATCGGATCCAGCTTCGAAGCCCGCACCGCCGGATAAATTCCAAAGAACAAACCCACACCCGTCGAGAGCGCCAACGCGATGGAGACAGCATACAGCGGCGTCGAAATCGGCACAGGACTCGCCGCGCGCACAATCGCAGCGATTGCCAGAGCAAGAATCACGCCAATCACGCCGCCGAGCGTCGCCAGCATCGACGACTCCACCAAAAATTGCATCACGATTTGGCCGCGCCGCGCGCCCAGCGATTTCCGCAACCCTATTTCCCGCGTCCTCTCCGTCACGCTCGCCAGCATGATATTCATAATCACAATTCCGCCCACCACCAAAAACACCGAAGTCACCCAGATCGCGATTCCAAAAGCGTTCCCCGTGATCCGGTTCCAGATCCCGGTGATCGAGTCCGGCATGATGATCGCGAAGTTGTCGTCCTCTTCGTAGCGCAGATGGCGGCGCGTCCGAATAATCACGCGCGCTTCATCTTCCGCGGCAGACATCCACTCCGGCCCGCGCGCCTGCACAAACATCGTCACCGAATCGCCCTTTTGCAGCCACACGGACCGATACGTTCGCAGCGGAATCATCACGAAGTTGTCTTGCGGCTGGCCCAACACCGTTCCTTTCGGCTTCGCCACGCCGACAATTTGATACTGGCCCTGCCCCGCGCGAATTTCTTTCCCGAGCGGATCCACTCCCGGCATCAGCTTGTTCACCACGTCCATTCCAATCACGCAGACGTTGGCCGCATGGTCTTCGTCTGCCTGTGTGAAAAGCCGCCCGCTGCCAACTTCCATCTGGCGAATATCCGCAAACGCCGGTGTCGCCCCCAGGATCGTCACGTCTTCGCTCAATCCGTTTCCATAGCGCACGTCTGCCACATTGTTCTGCTCCGCTGCCACGGCCGATGCCAGCTTCATTCCGTCTCGCAGCGCTTCGTAATCCGACATATCGAGTGGGGGCCGTTTTTTCGCCTTCGTCCATTGGTCGAGGTTTGTAACGATGCCGATTTTATCCACCACCAGCGCATTCGCGCCCAGGTTCGCCACTTTGTCGGACACGTAAACGTTGAGGCCATTCAGCACGGATATCACCGCCACGAGGGTCGTCACCGCCAGAATCACGCCCAGCAAGGTGAGAAATGTCCGCAGCTTGTGCGAACGCAGCGTGTCGAGCGCGATGCGAAAAGTCTCCTGCAGCGCAACGGCGGCCCGCTGCACTTTCGTCAATCGGGAGGGTTCGTTCACTGTATCCATTATAGACGTCTGACCAGCCGAAAAAGTTCAGCGTCCCATCAGAAACAATCCTGTAACACTTCGCCCCTCCACCGGGCCTGCAAAAGCAGAATTGCGGTTACAATAGACTTGCAACTAGGCTGCCAGCCGGCGCAATCCAAACGGAATCACCCATTCGATGCTCAAATCGTTTGCCATCTCCGTTACTGTCGGCGCGCTCGCCCTGGCCACCCTCGCGCCGGGTTTCGCCCGGCCCGCCCAGCAGGAGCAGCCTCCGTCTGACGCGGAGCTCCTGGCTCGCGCCGATAAACTCATCGCCAACCAGCACCGCAACGAGCAGTCTCTCGACGAGTTCGAACGCATCGAGCGTCAGGTGGATCAAACCGCCGGCATGACGCCGAAAATTCTCGAAGACCGCACCTATCGCATCGTCCCCACCGGCACGGGAACCATGAAGATACTCATCAGCGACCGCGGCAAGCAGGTCGAGCCCGCGGATTACCGCAAAGAACTTCAGCTCTGGCAACAGGCCCTTGAACTCGCGCTGAAACCCGACGATTCACGCGCCAAAGCTGCCTACGCGAAATTCGAGAAGAAGAAAAAAGACCGCGCCGAATTGATCAATAGCATGAGAGAAGGCCTTCTGCGCAAATGGATTGGACAAGAGACGGTTGACGGCCACCTGTGCGACGTTATTCAGCTGGATCCCAGCCCGGAATTCCATCCCCACTCGATGCTTCAGGAAGCGATCACCCGTGTCACCGCGAAAATCTGGGTGGACCATGCCGCGAATCAGCTTGTCCGGGCGGAGGCTCATGTGGTTCGCGACATCTCGTTCGGCGGAGGCATACTCGGAAAACTCTATCGTGGTGGCGTGTTCGCCTTCTCTCAATCCGAAGTCGCTCCGGGCGTCTGGCTTCCCACTCGCTATCAATACGATTACACCGCAAGAAAGTTTCTCTTCACATTTGAGCAGCATCAATGGATTGAAGTCTCGCGTTACCGCCGCGTCGGCTCGCCGAAGGAAGCTCTCGCCCTCGTACAAAGCGAACTCGCCAGCGGCAAATCTCTCACCGCCGACCCGTAACTTTTCGGCGTCGGCTGGGTTTAATCCCGTAGCTCCGATCACGTTCTTCAGCGCCTAATAGTGATAAGTCTTGCGGCCTCGTAGGAGGCATTATGGGCACGCCATTCTTTGCTCGATTTTCGTCTGTCGTATTTGCCTCGCTGCTTTTCGTATTGGGCGCAGCGCCAGCGATTCGCGCGCAAAGTGCGTCTGCGCCGGTTCCGGCTCCAACGTCCGGATCGACCCAATCGCAGCCGCAGCCGCAAACGCCTCAGAAGAAAGTCTGGACCAACGAGAATCTCGGTGGCTCGCACAGCCAACCCGACGATTCCTCTGCCTCCGCTCAGCCGGGCTCAAATGCGGGCACCGCAGCGGCAAAACCAAAAAGCAAAAAAGATGCGAAGTGGTATCGCGATCAGATCGCAAGGCTGCAGGCGCAAATACCGCCTCTCGATAAGACGATTGCCGAATTGCAAGCCGCACTCGAAGGCAAGACACTCAATGAGCCGCTGCACTACGGTGGCAATCGAATCGGTGACTGGAAAGAGCAATTAGAGAAGCTGCAGACAAAGCGCCAGGACACACTGGACAAAATCGCCGCCCTCGAAGACGAAGCCCGTCACAACGGCATCCAGCCCAACGCGCTTCCGTAACTGCGCTTTCGGCGCCCGAATACAAAAGCCCCGAGGCCATGTCGGCCCCAGGGCTTTTTTCGAAACTACAGGTTCAGCACTCGTTAAGAAGCGCTGGTTTTAGTCGGCGGCAGCGTGCGCCTTCTTCTGGCTCATCTGCTGCTGGATTTGCTCTTGGAATTTCCGCATCGCCTCGGTTGAGCCGGGTGCCACCTTTTCTCGCCATGCTTCATAGCGCCTGCAGTGCTCTTCGAGGTTGCTCAGAAATTTCGGATTGCTGAACATTGTCCGAAACGCTCCGACCACTGGCTTGATCTTCTCCCACACGCCCCACTGCTCGCCGGTGCTCTCGAAGAAGAGCTCTTCGTCCACCAGTCCGCGATTGGCGATGCCTGCCACCATGTCCCAGTAGCTCATCACCATCCGCATGTAGGCGTTTTCCTGGCTGCCGAAGGGCGCGATGCGCATCACGTCTTCGGCGCTCTTGACGTTGAAGTTCTGGAAATACCAGTCACGCGCCTCTCGCAACTTCCCCTCTCGCCGCAAATCGTACAGCTTCAACATCAAATTCACTTGCTCGTGCGTTGCATTTCCCATGTTTTCTCCTATTTTTGCTTTGGTTTTTTACGCCCCGGTAAGACCATTCGCTCTTCCAGCCGGCTCATTTCAAACTGAATCATTGATAGCGGTCGTGATGGCGAACCCACGCCATCCCATTCTTCAGCCCCTCTTCGTCCCGGCCCTTCGGCGCCAGGTCCAGGAAGTTATACGCCCCGATCAGAATATCCAGACCTCGTGAATACGTCGAGTACGTATGGAAAATTTCACCGCCTGCATCCTTGTAGAACACGCTGGCGCCCGGACGCTCTTCTCCGCCAAATTTGCTCTGCATTTCGAAGTTGTAGAAAGTATCGCCCTTCGCCAGTTGGTCTTTCGTGAACGAAACGTGATAGTCGAAATTGAAATCGCTCCCCGACGACGAAACCCACTTGAATCCCCATCCCATGCGCTTCTTGAAAACTTCAATCTCCGGAAGCGGCGCTCGGGAAACTGCCACGAACGTCACGTCGCGCTGCGCCAGATGCACCACAGACGGTCGAAATGATCCGCGAGAACGAACAGCTCGGGCAGCCCTCCTTCCATCCCGGCCCCAGCATGAAGTGATAGACAATCAGCTGGCTTCGCCCGTCAAAAAGCTCGGCCAGTGTCTCTTTTCCTTTTGGCCCTTGGAACGTGTACTGCTTTTCCACCTTTTCCCAGGGCAGCTCGCGCCGCTCCCGGCTCAGCTCGTCTCGCAACTTCGTGAACTCTTTCTCTTTCTTCAACAGCTGCTTTCGCGCCGCAAGCCATTGATCTCGCGATACCACTTGTGGGACGGCCGTCCTGCTGCTCGCCGTGCTCAGACATGTGGATCTCTCCTTCGTATTCAAATTTCTGGGCTCATTCGCTTTCACACGCTCGGTGAAGCGCCCTTCCGATCTTTTGTAGCCGCGCAGCTTTCCTGCAATCGCCGCCAGCCCGCCCGTTGATATCGCCCCGGTTATGATCAGTGCCGTGTCGCCATACATGCTGGACACATCTCTCACCTCTTTTATTCCAAGTCCCTACTCGGGCCCGTTCATGCTCCCGCTTTTCGTCCCGCCTGAGCCTCGGCACGCTTCCGCACGTTTTCGTTGATGTGCGCCCATCCGGTGCTCACTCCCTTTCGATGATCGTCGGCAATCAATCCCAGCGCCAGATGATGGAACTCGATAAGCGTCACGCCCGTTTGCCTCGCTCAACCGGTACTGCACGTTCGAAATCGCGGGATACGACATGAACAGCGGCCCCGTGATCTCCAGCAGCGTCGGACGCTTGATCGCCTGCACCACTCCCCAGAAGTGCCCGTCTTCGCCTCCCAGATCGCGGAACCATCTGCCGCCGGGCCGCGCTTCGAGCTTCATCGGCATTGCCGTTCCGTCGCCCCTCTCGTTCCCCGGCCCAAGCTGTTCAAGCAGGGCCGCGAACGTGGTCTCCAGCGACGCCCGCACCCGGACTTCCTCGTTGATGCTCAACGTCAGGTTTTCAAGCTGCATAGCCGTCCCAATCATCGTTGCTCTCCTTTGTGAGAATCAGATTAACGACTGTCACTCCGCCTTCTCGGGGTCCTCTCTGGGTCCTTTAGCCGCCGCCCGCTCTTCGGCTCTCTCCTTCACGCGTTGCAGTTGATGTTTCCAGAAACGCTCGAACGTCTGCGTCCACTCGTACATTGGCCGGATCGCTTCCGCATCAAGGCTATAAAGCATGTTCCGCCCCTCCCGCCGCACCCGCACCAGTCCCACATCCCGCAACACCCGCAGGTGCTTCGATACCGAGGGCTGTTCGAGCCCCAGCGCAGCGACGATCTCCCCCACCGGCCTTTCCTGCATCGCCAGGTAGTTCAAGATCTCCCTCCGCCGAGGCTCAGCCACAGCATTAAACGCATCCGAAGTAGTAGCAGCTCTGGGCACACCCAAATATACATTCCCATATAGGAATATGTCAAGCGAAAAATTCCACGTTTCGCGGGTAGCCACGACGACGCCTTCCTCGTCGTGGGCCGTTCTTATGGTTTTGGTCAGCGGCCCTGCGCAAAAAAAAGCCCCGAGGCCAATTCCACCTCGGGGCTTCTCATTCCTAAGCGGGGTGCTGCACCCCACCTTCAGTTATTTTGTCGTCTTTCGTTTAGGTTGTTCGGTCATCCCGAGCGAAGTCGAGGGATCTCTCTTCGCTCTTGCCCGCCAGCGTCTCCGCCGCCCGGCAGCTTACCGGGCCGCCGCCGCAACCTCCTTCTCGATCGGCGCGCCAACCAGGTTCCCCCACTCCGTCCATGACCCGTCGTAATTCTTCACGTTGTCGTACCCCAGCAAATACTTCAGCACGAACCAGGTATGCGAACTCCGCTCTCCAATCCTGCAATACGCGATAATTTCGCTATCGCCATTCACACCCTTGGCGCCATACAGCTGCTTCAGCGCATCCGCCGATTTGAACGTCCCATCCTCGTTCGCCGCCTGCGCCCACGGAATATTCGCCGCTCCCGGAATATGACCGGCTCTCTGCGCCGTCTCGCTCATCCCCGGCGGCGCAATAATCTTCCCCGTAAACTCATCCACCGACCGCACGTCCACCAGATCACCGCTTTCTTCTTGTTCACGCGATCCAAAACTCTTCCTTCCGCGCCCGAATCGACTCATCCGGCCCCGAAGCGTGATACGTCGTCGCCGCCACCTTCACGGGATCGGTCGTCAACGGCCGCTTCTCCTCAATCCACTTCTTCCGCCCGCCATTGATCAACCGCACATCCTTGTGCCCGTAATATTTCAGCTGCCATAGCGCGTACGCCGCAAACCAGTTGTTATTGTCCCCGTAGAGCAAAATCGTCGTGTCGTTCCCTACGCCAGACTTCCCCAGCAGCCCCTCCAGCATAGCTTTGTCGATCAAATCCCGCCGGATGTTGTCCTGCAGCTGCGTCTGCCAATTCCAACCCACCGCCCCAGGAATGTGCCCCTGATCGTAAGCCGTAGTATCCACGTCCACTTCAATCAACCGCACCTTCGGGTCATTCAGGTGCCCCGCCGCCCACTCAGTAGAAACCAGCACTTCCGGATGCTTGTACTCGCTCATCTCGATTCCTCCTTGAAGTATGTGAAATTCGATGCCCGCCGCCCCCACCTCAATTCATCTCAATCCAACAAAAATCGCCCCGCCCCGTCGTTCTCCCTTGTAGCGTCGGCATCCTGCCGGCTCCTTTTGACTTGTTCCACCTCGCAGCAACGCCCCCGGTGCCCAGCGTCTGCGTGGCCACACAAAAAAAACCCCGCCCAGGTTTCAGTGGCACAGGCACTCCTGCCTGTGCTCTGACGACCTCCCAATCAAACTTCGAAGTAGACCCCGTCGCCCGCCGCAACCGTGCCATTCAAGCCGGTTAGCCGGGCCCGGGCACCCTGTCTCCGTCGCCACAAAAAAAAACGCCGCCCAGTTGCATCTGGCGGCGGGTTCAACTCCCTAAGCTGGTTTGCCTTCTTACCCTCCCAGCCTCCCGGTGCCAGAGCACACAAATCGACAACACGCACAACAACAGCAAGCGCAGTCGATCCTCTGGCAGCATTCCCTCATGCGCAAAAGCCTACACCCGTTCCCACATGCTTGCAACACCCACCCCCGCGTTGACTTGCCCTAATCGGGTTGACAACCCGGACTACGGTTTCTTCGCTTGCTTCTCTTTCTTCTCTCTGGCCTTTTCTCGGGCGCTCACAAACGCTGCTATATTCGCAGCATAGCGTAGTATTAAAGCTTCCGTTAGCGGCATTGGCCTTCTGGGTTAAGATGCTCGCCGATGCGCCGCCGATTTCTTCCACGATGATCGTGCATCCTTCTTCGCCCTTTTTGTTTTTCCCTATCAAAGTTCGGATGTTTAGGGTGAGGTCGCCAGCGCCGGACCGCACTTCGGCGAACTGACCCGTCAGCAAGTGTTGCGTTGTCATCGGCGTTGATGCCGCGGCCATTTTGCTTGACGTATTCTTTCGTGTCTTCCCAACAATATCCCTCTCGTAGCTTTGACGAACGTGGTTGCCGCTTGAGCAGACAAAACAACAGGACACACGAGAGCAAACATCAGAACGTGCAGGATTTTTGTCGTCATCTTCACCTCTCCTTTTTTAAGCTCGAGCAGGTGCGATTCCGCTTGTACGCGTTACAATTCTAATTAATCCATAATATCTCCATCTGTTGCGGTGTTGTTGTCTTCATTTTTATGATTACTATTCACAGACCAGCCCAAACAATAGGGGAACCTTATTCCCTCTGTGGGCGTCTTGAAAAAGCGCACTGTGTTTATTTGAACTGCTCTGTGGCTGCGTGCACTCAAATTCGAAGAGTTGTACCAAAATCGTGCAAATAGTGCAGCCTCGTTCTCCTCTTGGCGCCTATCCTCTCATCGCGTTGACTTGCCCTCGCAGCACAGCCTAACATGCCGCGTAAAGGCGGCGTATCGCATGATCGGTCAGACTATCTCGCACTATCGCATCGTCGAACAAATTGGCGGCGGCGGTATGGGTGTGGTTTATCGCGCGATCGACGTGAAACTCGACCGCCCGTCGCGCCGAATTTCTCCCGAATCGATGGCCAGCGACCATGCCGCGCTCGAGCGCTTCCAGCGCGAAGCCCGTGCCGCCTCCGCACTGAATCATCCCAATATCTGCACGATCTACGAAATCGACGAAGTGCAAGGCCGGACCTTCATCGCCATGGAATTTCTCGATGGCCACACGCTCAAGCAGCGCATCGCGCGAGGGCCGTTCGCCTCGACGACCTGCTCGACGCAGGCATCCAGACGGCCAACGCCCTCGACGCCGCCCACGCGCGCGGCATCATTCATCGCGACATCAAGCCGCGCGAATATTTTCTGCGTCCAGGGCGGCCAGGTGAAGGTCCTCGACTTCGGACTCGCCAAAATTCTCTCGCCGCGGCTCGGCGGAGTTGGCGCCAGCAGGACAGCTTCCGGCATGCCTACCGTCTCCGCGGAGGAATTGCTGAGCAGTCCTGGCTCGGCTATGGGAACAGTGATGTACATGTCGCCCGAGCAAGCCATGGGCGAAGAGCTCGACCCGCGCACCGATCTATTTTCGTTTGGCGCGGTGCTCTACGAAATGGCCACGGGCGCGCTACCCTTCTGGGGTTCCACCTCCGCAGCTATTTTTGACGCAATCCTCCACAAAGCGCCCGTGCAGCCAACACGCCTGAATCCCGAGTTGCCGGCTGAGCTCGAGCGCATCATTCACAAAGCGCTCGAGAAGGATCGCCGTCTCCGTTATCAGCATGCATCGGATCTGCGCGCGGACTTGCAGCGGCTGAAACGTGACACGGATTCCGGACGCACGCGCGTTATGGAATCGGCAAACGTGAGCGCCGATTCCAACGCGCCTCTCGCGGAGTCCGCCCGGCGTCCGGCTCAACACCCGTCCTGGCTGCGGGTGGTCCGGACGCACCGCGCCGCCGGCGGAAGCGCGTGCTTCGCAGGTCGCCGACAGAAGCGGCAGCTCGACAGTGGTAGAAGTGGCGCGGCAGCACAAAGGGAAGCTCGCGGTCGTCGCGCTACTCGTCCTCGCGTTGGTTGCTGCCGCGGCTTACGGAATCTACGTCTTTGTGCGCTCCCGCGAAGTGGCGCCCTTCCAGAATTTTACGATCACGCAACTCACCAATAATGGAAAAGTCACCGCCGCGGCGATTTCACCGGACAGCAAATATCTGCTGAGTGTTGTTGCGGACGGCGGCCCGAGAGCTTATGGCTCCGCAATCTTCCGACGAACAGTGACACCCAGGTAGTCACTCCTTCCGACGAGTTCTATCAGGATCCCTCATTCTCGCCCGATGGCAACTACATCTACGTAATCAAAGCCACGGACAACACGCACGTCACCTTTAACCTGTTGCGCGCACCGCTCTTCGGCGGCGTACCTCAAGTCATCGTCAGAAATATCAGTAGCAGCATCAGTTTTTCGCCCGATGGGTCGCAGATCGTCTACCTGCGTGATAATGCCCCCGAATTCGGCAAGCAGCAGCTCCTGACGGCGCGAGCCGATGGAACCGGCGAGACAGTTTTTCGGAGCGCCTCAGACGACGAAGCGATTCTGTCAGTGGACTGGTCACCCGACGGAAAACGATTCGCGGAAATCGTCGATGATTCGGTCATTAAAGTGCAAGCCGAGGATGTGAAGTCCCATAAGATCGAAACGGTCGTCGGCCTGAAAAATCCCGTGCTGGTAAAGGCTCTGTGGCTGCCGAACGGGCGCGGACTCATTACCACCCAGCAGGACGTGGTCAGTCCGATCGCGCGCCATCAGATTGGATATATCTTCATATTCCGCAGGACAATTCCGCGCCATCACCAAGGATACGAGCGACTATCGATCCCTCACCCGTTCGGCGGACGGTAAAGACGCTCTCTGCCGTGCAATACGTCTCCCCAGTCACCTTTTTCTTCAGCCCGCAGGCGGGAACGCCGGAAGTCCTCCGCGCCAGGCTGCTGCGCAAAATCAGAAACTCGTTCGTTTTCGGTTGGCAGAATGACGGCGGAATTGTTTTTGACGACGGTTCGAACCTGTTGCGCATGGCGTCGAGACGGCAGCGGGCGAACCGATGTCTTGAGCGAGCCAAAGCGCAGATATTGCGGCCCACGCGCTGCCCCGGCACGCATTTCCTCACTTTCGTGCTGGCACCGGCGACACCAGCAAAACGGCCAAGCGAATGTCTGGCGCGCCAATGACGACGGTACGGATCTCACGCAACTCACCACCAGCGGACTCGATTTCGCACCTGTCTGTTGGCCCGCCGGCAAATGGGTCTATTACAATCACGAGCGGAAACTCACAGGCATCATGCGCGCTCCCCTCGCGGGCGGCCCGGCGGAAAAGGTGCCGGGAACGATGATTCCAGGAATGCTGACCGCCATGGCTCAGTTCGACGTCTCGCCGGATCAAAAGCTGCTCGCCATGCTTATGATCAACGTCGATCCCAGAGATTCGCAAGAAGCGAATCGCACTTGGTTCCGCTCGACGCCGGACCCCATCCCGAAGTGCGTTGGCTCGATCCCGACACGCGGATTTCGGCGAATCCCATTTTTACGCCCGACGGAAAAGCCCTCATCTATCCCGTGCGCCAGAATGGAGTAGACAACCTCTGGCAGCAGCCGCTCGACGGCCGGACCGGCCGCCAAATCACGAATTTCGATTCCGATACGATTCGCATCGCGCAGTATTCGCCCGACGGCAAAACTCTGGGAGTGCTGAGAGTTCACGCCGAATCCGACGTAGTGCTGCTTCGCGACGCAACTGCAGCACACTAACCCGCTCCCGCGTTGACTTGCCCTCGCGCCGTAGCTAACATGTGCGCCCACAATCGCTCCCCGTCGCATGAATAATCAATGATCGGCCAAACCATCTCCCACTACCGCATCCTGGAAAAACTCGGCGGCGGCGGAATGGGCGTCGTCTACAAAGCCGAAGACACCAAGCTCCGCCGTTTCGTCGCGCTGAAATTTCTCCCCGAAGATCTCGCCCGCGACGCGCAAGCTCTCGAACGTTTCCAGCGCGAAGCGCAAGCCGCCTCCGCCCTCAATCACCCCAACATCTGCACCATCTACGAAATTGACGAATTCGAAGGCCGCCACTTCATCGCCATGGAATTTCTCGACGGCCAAACGCTGAAACACAATATCGCCGGCCGCCCTCTCGAAATCGAAACGCTCCTCGATTGGAGCATCCAGATTGCCGATGGCCTCGACGCCGCCCACGCCGCCGGCATCATCCATCGCGACATCAAGCCCGCCAATCTTTTCGTCACCACGCGCGGCCACGCGAAAATCATGGACTTCGGCCTCGCCAAACTCGCGCCCGCCGGCCAAAAAGTCGCCGAAGGCGCCACCGTCTCCGCCGGCCTCGTCACTTCCGAAAATCTGCTCACCAGTCCCGGCAGCGCCATCGGCACCGTCACCTACATGTCCCCCGAGCAGGTTCGCGGCGCCGACCTCGATCGCCGCACCGATCTTTTTTCTCTCGGCGCCGTCCTCTACGAAATGGCCACCGGCGCAATGCCTTTCACCGGCTCCACGTCCGGCGTGATTTTCGAAGCCATCCTGAATCGCGCTCCCGTTCCTCCGGTCCGCTTGAATCCCGCGGTGCCTGCCGAGCTCGAGCGCGTCATCCAGAAATCGCTCGAAAAAGATCGCACCATGCGCTACCAGTCCGCCGCCGACATGCGCGCCGACCTACGCCGCGTAAAACGTGAAACGGATTCATCCACGCGCACAGCCGTCTCGCAACAGAATCTCTACGACCCCGCCCGCCCAGCCACGCGATCGAAGCACTGGCCCCTCTACGTCGGTGCCGCGGTCGTCCTGCTGCTCCTCGCAATCGGCGGCTCTCATTGGTATCAAGCGCATTCCGCTCATCCCGCCGCCGCCGTCGGTTCCAAGCCTTCCGTCGCCGTCCTCCCGCTCGAAAATCTCAGCACCGATCCCGATAGCGCCTATTTCAGCGATGGCATGACCGACGAAATCACCACCAAGCTCTCCAAAATCCAGGGCATCAACGTCGCCCCGCACTCCTCCGTTACCACAGTAAAAGCCGCGGATCAAAATGCGGCTGACCTCGGCCGTCAACTCGGTGTGCGTTACCTGCTCGAAGGCACCGTTCGCAAATCCGGCAATCAAGTCCGCGTCAATGTCCACCTGATCGATTCGACCACCGGCTTCCAGGTCTGGGCCGACGATTTCACCGGCGAAATGAAAGACGTCTTCTCGCTGCAGGAACAAACCGCCCTCAAAATCGCGCAAGCGCTCAATCTGCATCTCAGCACCCAGGAAACCAAAGCCATCGAGCAGCGCTACACCCAAAATCCGCAAGCCTACGAGGCCTTTCTCGTCGGCCGCGGCCTCCTGCTCGACGAAACGCCCGAAAAAATGGAGGCCGCGCGAAAAAGTTTTGAGCAAGCCCTCAAATTCGATCCCAATTACGCTCCCGCTCTAGCCGGTCTTTCTCACGTTGAAGGTCTCTACTATCGCGATCTCGATTCCAATCCCTCGCACCTCGCGCGCTCCGAAGATTTTGCAAAACGCGCCCTCACCGCGGATCCCGATCTCGGCGAGGCTCACATCGCAATGGCTCAATCCTATGCGCTCCATTTTGACTATCCCCGTGCAGTAAGCGAATTTCGCGAAGCGACACGGCTCGAGCCCGACAATCCGCTGGCCTGGGATCTTCTGTCGTGGGCTCTCGCATACGAGCAGCCTCCCGACGCGATCGAGGCAGAAAAAGCCGCGCGGGAAGCGATTCGGCTCCAGCCCACTTCGGCCGCCGCCCAGTATCACCTCGGCCGCGCCCTGCTGTTTCAGAGCCGCTACCAGGAAGCCGCCACCGCTTTCCAGCGCGCCGAAGAGTTGGGGAGTAGCCGTTACCGTAACCTCGGAATGGCTCAGCTCGCCCTCGCTCAGGCCAACTACGATGAAGCCCTCAAATACTTGTCCGCGATCGATACGAAAAAAACGACGATCGATCAGTACTGGCTCGCCGCCATCTACTCCGCGAAAGGCGATAAAGACAAGTCCCTCGCCGCCCTGCAGCAAGCACTCCAGACCGGCTTCCGCGATTTCGCCGCCCTCGACTCCAGCCCCTACTTCGCCAACCTCCGCTCAGACCCCCGTTACCAAAAGCTCCTCGCCCAATACCGCAAACAATAAGTCTCGTTCTCCATCCTCCCGCCCCCGTCGAACTAACTCACCTCCCTCCACCTTCGAATCCCCGCAGGGGAGAGAGCGCGCCTTACGTTTTCTCGCCTTCATCTTTTTCATGATTGCTCGTACTCCATCCGTTCTTTCAAATCGCACTACCGGAAATTGCTGATGAGAACCACGTCGCTGGTTCTCTCACCTTTCGCCACGTAGAGCTCTTTGCCGTCGTTCGACCACGCAAAATCGAAGATAAGACCGGAGGGAAAGTCAGTAATTTGCTTGGCGGGTGCACCGCTCAGTGGCTGATCCCAGATGTTGCTTGCGCCATTGCGCTCCAGATAGTACTGCAGACTCTTTCCATCCGGTGACCAGTGAACGTCTCGCGCCAGGTTGGGAAAAGGCAGAAGATGGTCAGGAGTTCCCCCTTCCGACGAAACTACCGCCATTTTCACAGGGGCCGAAGGAGATTCCTCCTTGTAAAGATACGCCAGCCACTTTCCATCTGGCGAGGGGGACACCTGAGGGGCGGCCACCAAATGTGGAATCTTGATTTCTGTCGGCTTCCCCCCTTCCGAGGCCAAGCGCAAAACATTGGGTCCCTTTTCGGCGGCGTAAAAGATCCACTTTCCGTCCTGGGTACAAGTAGGGAAGATGCCATCATCTGCAAGCTTGGTCGGGTTTGTTCCATCCGCATCGGTGCGCCACAGTTCCACCTTTGTACCGGTGTAAGAATCAAGCACGATGTAGCGGTCTCCGCAGGTGGAGAAAGTCGTAACCGTGCGTGACTGGGGCAGCACCGGCGTACGCTGCCCGCCGTCGGCGCCAATGAGTTCCACTTGCCTGGCATTTCCAAGCACTAGCAGTTTTCCCGCAGGCCCGGGATTCACCAGCGTGTCCGGCAGGTCCCCGAAAGTTATTTGCTTGGCTTGGGAAGCCTGCCCACGAGGTGCCACCCAGATATGTGACACTTGCCTTCGTTCCAGGGCCACCAAACTCTTGCCATCGCGGGTCAGGTCAAGCGGCTCGCCGTAATCGGACAGATCGTTTGTAAAACGGCTCGCTTGGCCGCCCGGAAAAGCGATCAGCGAGAGCTGTGAACGGCTTTCGTTGGGAAGCGTCACGGGAACAATCAGCGAGCTGCCGTCGGGAAGCCATACCGGTTGTCCAATTCCATCGGAGTTGGAATAAAGCGGCGTCACTTGGCCGTCCGCCACGCGAATGGCATTGAGAACCCATTTGATTTCCTTGGCGCTCTGGATCGTCGCAGCTGCGATGGTTGCTCCATCGGGCGACCAGGCGGCTCCGTTAAAGAAAGGAGGACCGGCGAAGAAGGACGCGAGCAGTTTCTGATTCGTGCCGTCCTGGCTGGCTGTGTGCACTCCCACCATTCCCTCGAGCGTGCCGCGCATGAATGCGAACTGCTTTCCGTCAGGAGAAAAGCTGATAGGTGTATCTAGGTCCTGGAGGATCAGATGCGGTACGCCTCCCAGCACGGGCATCATGAACAGGTCGCTGTAGAAGGCCCGGCGTTTGTCGGAGCGTACGAAGTAAATAAAGTTGCCGTCCGCCGAGAAGTTTAAGCCAAGAAAAATTACGTCGTCCGGCGGAAGAATCTGTACGTCGCTCTTGCTCGCCACGTTGCGGACCCACAGGCTTTGCTGGCCGCCGTCAGCCAGCGCGTAAACGATGTAGCGGCCGTCCGGTGAAATCGCTGCCCGCTGTGCCCGCCCGCTATCCGTGAGCTTGGTGATCTGCATGCCCTGGAGATTCAAGCTCGGAGAGCGCTTCGCCCATTTGTAGGCGGCAAGAGCCAGTAACGCCAGCACCGCGAGCACAGCCCCGAGCGCGATGATCGGAAATTTACGCCGCGGAACCTCCGGGACATTGATAGTCGGCGTTGAGGTGGAAGCGGAGGAAGCGCGTTCCGCAACAACGGCTGCCGCAGCGGCGCTTTGTGATCCGCTCGCTACATGCACGCGCCCCGAACTCGTGTCCCGCTTCAGGCGCTTCAAGTCCGCCCGCATCTCCGCCGCGCTCTGATACCGCAGGTCGCGATCCTTCTCCATCCCCTTGTGGATCACTTGCGCGAGCTCAGGCGGAATCGCCGTGTTCAGACGGACCGGATCAACCGGATCCTTGTGCAGTATTTCGTCGAAGATCGCTCCCGTACTGTCACCGCGAAACGGAAGCGCTCCCGTCGCCATCTCGTACAGCACCACTGCAAACGAAAAAAGATCGCTGCGCGGGTCTAATTCTTTGCCGAGCACCTGCTCCGGGGACATATACAACACCGTTCCCAACGCAGTCCCAGGGCTCGTCAACTGTTCCGAATCCATTTGCACAGTGGCAGTGCGCCCATCTTTGCTGCCGACGAGGTCTCCCAACGTAACTTTTGCCAGGCCGAAGTCGAGGATCTTGGCGTCGCCCCGCTGCGTCACAAAAATATTCGCGGGCTTGATGTCGCGGTGAATGATGCCCTTGGCGTGCGCGGCATCCAGCGCATCGGCAATCTGAATTCCCAAATCCAGCACGCGCTCAATGGGCAGCGCTCTCCCGCCGATCAGATGCTTCAGCGTCTGCCCGTCTAAAAACTGCATGGCGATGAAAGGCTGCCCTTCGTGTTCGCCAATCTCATAGATCGTGCAGATGTCAGGATGGTCGAGCGCCGAAGCGGCTTGCGCCTCGCGCTCAAACCGTTCAAGCGCCTGCCGGTCGCGCGCCACGCTATCAGGAAGAAATTTCAGCGCCACAGAACGACGGAGACGGGTGTCCTCCGCCTTGTACACAACTCCCATACCACCACCGCCAAGCTTAGCGATGATGCGGTAGTGCGAGATTATCTTGCCAAGTATCGGCTCCGCGTCTCCCATAACCGCTGCATGTTACGCCCTCCGCGCCCGCACGGGCAATCGCCATGCAAAGCTTGTACACCTCGAGCGAGGCATTCTTGTGCGTGCGAGCAGAATTCTGCGGAAGATCTTAAGCCTTACGTCAGGGCACGGCTTCAGCCGTGCCGTAACTGACGCAAGCTAAAGCGGCTTTAGCCGCTGAGGGCCTGTTTCGTCGAGTTAACGGCGTGGATCAGGATTATTTCATTCATCCATCACGCGTCACGGACTGTTCGTTCCCGTCACAATCACCTTCAGCATCACGGTTCTGCGATCGCCTGCATCAAAGTGTACCGACTGTCCCTGAGTCTCATACACGCTCAGAGCCACAGCATCGAAATACGGGACAACCCCTTCATGGTCAAAGGCAAAAAGTTTATAGTCCCCCGGCGTCACACCCTTAAAGGCGTAATGCCCATTTCGATCGACTTCCGAGTTTTGGTATAGAAATTGATTCGAGCGTCGGTCTCCGCTAGGAATCAGAACCACCGCTGCCGTGCACGCCGGTTTCCCCGCGCTGTTAACAACCATGCCTTCCACCTGCGCGCCCGAGGGACTCAATACCACGGCGAGCGGCTCCGTTATGGCCCCTCCGCCAATTTTCAGACCCTCGGTTACATCAAGGTTGCCTAGTTTTGCTGACTGAAGATAGTACCCATCTGGGAGTCCACTGATGCGCAGATCGAAAGTTCCTTGCATAACATCAGGAAGGAAAAATGTTCCGTCCGTTTTTATGGCCGCATACCCACCCCAGTAACCGGGGACACCATGTGATTCGAGTTGTATTTGAAGGTGCTGGCTTTCCATTTTTTTCCCGCCCGCCCACTCGATCCTCCCGGCCAAGTCGTGGCCGGGAAACACTTGAATTTGCAAACCGTCCAGATTCGAGTCTGTCAATTCGATTTGCCGCCGCCCAGCCCAGCGCCTGCGCTCGGGAAGCACCCAGGCCTGCACCGAGAGGGCGTATTTACCCGGAACTAGATCGTCGATGTCAAACTCTGAGTCCTCATCAAATCCTCCGGCCGTGCTGCCGTTTTCTCGAAGCGAGGGGGGCATCAATTCAGCCGAGATCGATCCTCCGGTGATCGGATCGCCGGTCAATCCGTTTACTACCTTGCCTCGCACTCTCAGCACCCGGGCCGAGTGTACGGTCAGATTTATTTGAGAAAGCTCCCCTCCCGCCGTCAACTCGAGAAGACTGGCCCGGCTTATGTCTGTAGTGTCCGGATAATAGATGGGTAGGAAGCCCTTGCGCCCGCCTGCGCTTGAATCGTCGCCATCTCTGGCGCGGCGCATGAAATCACCTGACTGCGCCACACGAACGAAATACGAGCCGGGCTCAAGATGAAAAATCCGGAATTGTCCACGGTCATCGGTTTGCGAACTGGCTTCCCGGGCGATCTCTTGCTTCCCCCAATGGGAGCTGATCCGAACCGCCTCTACCCCCACAGTTGCCACTGGGTCGCCTTGTGGATCGACCACAGTGCCGGTAATGACGGCGGGAGCCACTAAACGAAGCTTAACGTCCGCAATTTTCTGCCCGGGGGCCAATCGGACTTCATCCCCCATGTGTATCTCTTCTGAATCGCACCTCCGTTCGGGATCGTAGTAACCAGTCTTGTCAGCCTCCAATTCATACTCGCCAGGTTCAACGTCTTCCAAAGAGAATTTCCCTTGCGCATCAGTCTCAGCCCTAAACAACGCTTTATATTTTCCCGGAGCGGTCAAATACACCACCGCACCCCTCAACGGCTCGCCCGTCGGCACACTCGTTACCACACCTTCGATAACGCACTTTTCGTGATCCGAGGAGGAAAGCTGCGAGAAAGACTGCGCTCTGTCGTGCGCGCCCAAAGCGATACTAAGAAGAACAACAGCGAGAGTCGATCTGTGCCAAGCGGACATGCGAGCTGGTTAGAGAAGATTCTATTTAACTGCCTGCTTAATTTGCAATCAAGATATTCTAATTACGCGCCAACCGTCGTTAGCCCCAAAACTGTACTTTCGTACAGGCCGCATTCGCCTGATGCCGTGCTAGCGTGGAATCTGGAGCCATGGCAGCAGACACGAAAATTCGATTCGGGCACGCGGCGCTCTCAGGATCGCCGCCGTCGTCGCGGTCTCTTGTGCCGTGCCGGGGCTCTCTCGTCACCGACGATCCGACCAGGATCGTCGCCCTGAGCGACCGAAGGGAGTCGAAGGGTCTCTATCGTGGTCACTTTCTAATCTACGGTTCCGCGATTAAATGTCTTGGCAAATCGTCACGAATCAATCACTTGCGAAATTCTAATAGGCGGTTGAAGGGGGGTCTAATAAACCAAGAAATACAGCCAAGTTCAGCCCAGCGGACGCAGCACGCCCTCGGCAAACTCAAACTCGAGACGCAAAATCCAGTCGAAATGAAATTTCTCCGCCGCGAACCATTTCTCCAGGTCTTCCCGCGACGCCGCCTCGAACTCCGCCATCATCTTGCCTTCCTGCATGTTCACGAGGACGCGCTTCGCCGTCACCGCAGTCGCCGCCGCGATTCGCTTCCCCAATTCCTCCGCGCCCTGCCGCGTCAGGCAAGCCAGCGTATGCTGCGAAATGTAACGAGCCATCGGATCTCCTCGCCAAATAATTTAGCAGCGCGTAATTCGAAGCAGAGATATCGAACCCGCGCCACTCAAGTTCGTGCGAATCGAGCCACCATCAATCGCAGGAGCGCGAATCGAATCTCATCGGATACACTGTGCCGGGAGAAAAAGCAAATGCCCGAACCCCGCGCAGCCCATCCCTACTATCTCTACGACGCGATCCATGCGCAGCCCGCGCTCATCGAGAAAGTTCTCGCGCGGCGCGACGCTATCGAGCGCGCCGCCGACGCGATGGCCGAAAAAGACCGCATTACCTTCGTCGGTATTGGCACTTCGCTCCACGCCGCGCAGATCGCAGAGCTTTGGATGCGCGGATTCACCGCCGGACGCATCTGGCCGCACTTCGAGCAATCCTTCGAGCTCGTAAACCAGCCGACCGCATTCGGGCCGCGCGACGCCGTCGTCGTCATCACACACACCGGAACCACCACTGCTTCGGTCGCAGCCCTGCGAGCAGCCCGCGCAGCCGGAGCGCTCACCATCGCGCTCACCGGAGAGTTGGCCAGCGAAACGATCGGAGCAGAAATTCGCGACGCCGACTTTCACATCCAAACGTGCGACCAGGAAGTCTCCTTCGCCTACACAAAAAGTTACACCACGGCACTCGCAGCTCTCGCGCTCATGATTCTGCGCATCGCCGAGCGCAAAAAGCTTTTAGCGCCGGGCATCGACGAGCGCGCCATCGAACGTATCCCTGAATTGATTCGCCAAGCACTCACCCTCGAACCGCAAATCCGCGAAGTCGCTAAGAAAATCGCGCCGCTCACGCGCATCGTTCTCTTTGGCGCAGGCGCCGGTTGGCCCACCGCGCGCGAAGGCGCCCTGAAAATCAAAGAGAGCTGCTACATCGCCGCCGAAGGATTCGAAACCGAAGAAGTTCTTCACGGCCCATTCTCAGAGATCGATTCGCGCGCCGCACTGGTCGGCCTCCTCAGCGGAAGGCCAAGTGACGACCGCGCCCGCCAAATCCTGCGCGCCGCAGGCGAACTGAAAACGCAGCGCCTCGCCATCGTCACGCTATCAGCAAATCACGATATTTCCGCCGAGCACACTCTAGTCGTCCCGGAAGCAAGCCCTGAAACAGGCGAGTGGCTCGCCGCCTTCACGCACCTCGTCCCGCTCCAGTTACTAAATTATTTTATCGCCCTGGAACGCGGCCTGAACCCCGACACAGGCCGCCAGGACCAACCCGCCCATGCCGCCGCCAGCCGCCACTACAAATACTAGCGAGCCCAAAAAATGTCTAAGCCAATAAATCTCGCGCGAGCACGCCGCAGTGTGCAACTTCCATCATGTCATTCTGCTTGCCCTGAGGAACGAAGGGAGCGAAGCGCGCTTTATGCGTCCCGCATTCTTTGGCGGGGCGAAGAATCTCAGCTGCCGATGCTTGGCAAAGCGTCGATTTTCGCCTGTCCTCGCGAACAGGAGTCTCTCTTCGAGAACAATGCGGGCTTGACTTCCCCGCCGGCTGCTCCGAAGCGCCTAAAATTGTTACAACGTTTCCCGGGGAGTGTGCGATGAAACGATCGATGGCGATTTTTCTTCTCGTCGCGGCGCTCGCGTTCGCAGTCGCCGCCGATACGAAGGGCATAGGAACACTGGCCGGCACCGTGATCGGGCCCAACGGAAAGCCCGTAGCGGGCGCTCGCGTCACCTCGCAGGGAGCAGACGGCACGATGCCGAAGTCGACACTCACGAACAGCGACGGCCGCTTCTTCTTTCCCCAACTCGAGAACGGCTACTACGACGTGCGCGCGTATCACAGCGGTGCGTGGACCAACTGGAAGCACAACGTCGAAGTGAAAATTGGAAAACAAACAGACGTGAAGCTGCAGCTACCGTCCGAAGCTACAAAGTAGCTAGAGTGACAAAAGTACTCGACGAGGTGACGAAAAACATGCGGAAACCGATAATCGCAATCGTGGGAATGCTCGCAATCGCCGCGCTCTCTGCGGCCGCACAGCAGAAAATGGCGATTCCTGTGGGAACGCTCGAAGGAATCGTAGTCGACGCGCATGACAGACCCGTCGCCAATGCCAGCGTCACCATTCAAACGTCTGACGGCCTGCAGCCGCACGCAACGCGCACCGACGCAGAAGGTCATTTCCAATTCGCGCGCTGGGAAACCGGACAATATGACCTGCGCGCCTATTCAAATGGCGTGTTCTCCGACTGGCAGAAGCGCATCATGATCCACACGAAAAAACCGACCAAAATCACGCTGCGAATTCCAGACGCAAAATAAACGCGTCGCTCGCAGAGCGCCGAATTTATTCGCCGCGCATCATGTGAAGAGAAAATGTTTTCAACGCTTCGTTTTTAGCGCTTCGTTCGTAACTTTTCATTCGTAACGAAGCGCCGTCATCGGATCAACGCGCATCGCCCGCCGCGCCGGAATCCAACAAGCAGCCAGCGCAACGGCTCCCAGCAAAAGCGCGACTCCAAAAAACGTCGACGGATCGGTCGCGCTCACTCCAAACAGCAGCTTGCTCAGCAATCTCGTAATCGCAAACGCAGCCACAAGCCCGATCGCAAGTCCCGCGACAGTCAGCACAACGCCGCGCCCGAGCACCAACCGCAGCACGTCAAGCGGTTGCGCCCCAAGCGCCACGCGAATCCCAAGCTCCTGCGTACGCTGCGCGACGAGGTACGACATCACTCCGTAGATTCCCACCGCCGCGAGGACCAACGCGAGCCCCGCAAAAATTCCCAGCAGCAGCGCCTCGAAGCGCGTGTCGGAGCTGGACTCCACGATCACCTGCTCCATCGTACGAACGTTGAAGATCGGCAGGCTCGAGTCCATTCCCGCAATCGTTCGCCGCACGGTTTCGGGCAAAGCTGCCGCTGCCTCCACGCTGTGGACCGTGATCGTCATCTCGGCGCGGCTGCCCCAGCCAACCGGGAAATAAGCTTCGTCAATGGTCTTCTGGCGCGGAGAGTTGAAAATCTTCGTGTCGGCTACCACGCCGATCACCTGCACGGGAATCATGTCGACCTCGAACACCTTTCCGAGCGCGGATTCACTCGGCCAGAATTCGGTGGCCATTTTCTGATTGATGACGCCGACCATCATCGGCCCGTCATATTTCGTGTCCGATTTCTTCGCGGCCGCGCTCACCTTTTGAGCGAGATCGAAGTCCCCGGCGCCAAAGGTTCTGCCCTCGCGCAACGGAATCCCGAACGTCTTGAAATATCCGGGCGTAATCTCGTTCCACTCCATCAGCGATCCAAGTTCCTCAGCGGGAGCGCCGGGTTTCTTGGCGTAGCTATTCGTTCCACTATCGAGCGGAATCTCGCTCGACACCGCGGCGGACTCCACTCCGGCAGCATTTTCCAGGCGCTCCGCCATTTCGCGAAACACACGGGGCCGTTGATCCTCCGTGTATTGCGCCTCCGGCAGCGCCACCTTCGCAGTGAGCACGTTGTCCGGCCGCACTCCGATTTCGACGGAGCGAAGCCGCTCGAAAGTTCTCAGCAACAATCCCGCTCCAATCAGCAGGCAGAGAGACAACGCGATTTCTCCCACCACAAGCCCGTTGCGCAGCCACTTGCTCGACGATGCTGCCATCCCCGCGCCTTTTCCTCCGGACTTCAAGTCGTCGTGCAAATCACGCCGGCCCACCTGCAGCGCGGGCACGAGACCGAAGACAAGTCCCGTCAACGCGGCAATTGCGATGGCGAACCCCAGGGCTGTTCCGTCCACACTGATTTGATCGAGCACTCGGAGCGGAGCGCCGGGCAACGATCTCAGCAGCGACACGCCCCAATACGCGATCAAAATACCGGGAATCGCAGCGAGAAACGAGAGCAGCACACTTTCGGTGAGCAACTGGCGAATGATTCGCGTGCGAGTCGCACCGAGCGCGCTGCGCAAAGCGATTTCTCGCTGCCGGCTCGAGGCTCGCGCCAGCAAAAGGTTGGCCACGTTCACGCACGCGATCAGCAGAACGAGCGCGACAGCACCCAGCAGCACAAGCAACGCCAGACGGACGTTGCCTGTGAGCGCCTCGTACATTTCCACCACGTCCGCACCAATGTGCCGGTTCGAGTCCGGATACTGCTCCGCCAGCCGTTCCGCAATCGCATTCAGATTGGCTTTTGCTTGCTGCAAAGTTACGCCCGGCTTCAGGCGTCCAATGGCAGGAAAAGAATGGTTGCCGCGTGACGGCAGCTTCTTCAAATCCATGTCGATGGGCGCCCAAAGATCGGCGCGCTGGCCCATGCGAAAGTCGGGAGGCATGATTCCGACGATCTCGTATTTTTCGCCGCCCAATTCGACCTCTTTCCCAAGAGCGTCGCGCGTTCCGCCAAAACGCCGCTGCCACAATCCGTAGCTGAGCACTGCCACGTGATTGTGCCCGGCCTGATCTTCACCCTGGGCGAACGTCCGGCCGAGCATCGGCGCCGAGCCGAGCACGGAAAAGAAATTCGCTTGCGTGAGAACGCCCGCAATATGTTCCGGTTCGCCGGCGCCGCTCAGATTCAGGCTTTGTGGCCACGTGTAAATCGCCATGTCGTCGAAGGTTTGATTCTGCGCGCGCCAGTCCACAAAATCAGGCGCCGCGAAAGGCGCCTGCGGTACGGCAGACTCCGATTCCCACAATTGCACCAGGCGCTCGGGCTGCGTGAAAGGAAGGGGACGCAGCAGGACAGCGTTCACGGCGCTGAATATTGCCGTATTGGCGCCGATGCCGAGCGCGAGCGTGAGGATTGCGACCGCCGCAAATCCGCGATTCTTTCGCAGCGTTCGCAGCCCGTAGCTCAGATCCATCCAGAAGGATTCCAGCCAATTGCCGCTGCTGGCGGGCTCGTGTCGCGTTGCCGCTGATTCTGCCATTTCTTGCCTCCGCGCTGCGCGAGCGCTCGCATTTCCGGCATGCGGACGAGCGTCTGCCCCGGAAGTGATACGCGGAATGCCAACAAGTTGTTCCGTTGCTCAAATGCGGGTGATGAGGTCTAGCGTTGCGATTCGTAGCGCGTCATTCGTAACGAAGCGCGGTCATCGGATCGACGCGCATCGCGCGCCGCGCCGGGATGTAACAAGCGGCCAGCGCGACCGCGACGAGCAGTGCGGCGATGCCGGCGAACGTCAACGGATCTGCGGGGCTCACTTCAAAGAGCAGGCTTTGCATCAATCGCGTGAGCGCAAACGCCGCTGCCGCGCCAATTACGATTCCGGCCAGCGCTAATTTTGCGCCTTGTCCCATGACGAGCCGCAGAACCTGACTCGGCTGAGCGCCGAGAGACACGCGGATTCCGATTTCATGGGTGCGCTGGATTACGGAATAGGAAATCACGCCGTAGATTCCGACAGCGGCGAGGATCAGCGCGAGCGCGGCGAACAAGCCGAGCAGCAGCGTTTGAAATCGCGGTTGCGCCACCGATGCGTCCACAATTTCGGGCATCGCGGCGATGTCGGTTACCGGCAAGTCTTTGTCGATGGCTCGCGCGTCGCGGCGAATCGCGTCGGCCACAGCGGCGACACTCAAATTGCTGCGGACGACCAGCACAGCGCCCCAAAATGGCGCCTGCGCGTAAGGCACGTACATCATTGCTGCCGGTTTCTGGCTGAGCGCCACGTCGCGCACATCGCCGACAATGCCGACGATTTCGCGGGGCGCGCCGCCATCAGGGGGAAACCCGAAAATTATTCGCTTGCCGATGGGATTCTGATTCGGAAAATATTCGCGCGCCATCGCTTCGCTGATGATCGCGACGCGCGGCGCAGCGTCAATATCTTGCGCGCTGAACGAGCGGCCCTGCAGCAGTGGAATTCCCATCACTCGAAAATATTCAGGACTGGTGGCGACGTAATCTGCAGTGCGACTTGTCGATGATGACGCGGCCGTATCGCCTTCGATTTCAAAACCCAGGTTGACGAAGCCGTTGGCCAAAGGCAGGGGAATTGCCACGGCCGAATCGCGCATGCCGGGTTCGGCCCGGATGCGCGCGAGCAAATCGTTTGCGAATGCACTCCACTGCTGCGGCGTGGAGTATTCGAAGCGGGGCAACTGCACTTCGGCTTTCGTCAAATGGTCAGACCTGAATCCGGGGCTCACGGAAGTGAGGGTGATAAAGCTGCGGATCAGCAGACCGGCGCCCACAAGCAACACCATTGCTACTGCAATCTCTGCCGCGGCCAAAAGAGTTCGGGCGCGAGGCCGGCTGCCGCCCGATCCCGCGCGGCCTGCGCCTTCACGAAGAGTTCTCTGCAGATCGGAACCTGCGGCGAAGAGCGCGGGCGCGAGGCCGAATATAAAACTCGCTGCGATAGAAAGCAGAAGCGCGAACGCGAGCACGTATCCATCAACGCGAATCGCGTGAATATCGGCAACATCGGCAGGCAGCAGCGTGCCCAAGCTGCGCACGCACCAGTATGCGAGCAACATGCCGGCGATGCCGCCGAGCAGACCGAGAGCGGCGCTTTCGGTGAGCAATTGACGAACGATGCGCGCGCGTCCGGCGCCGAGCGCGATGCGCACCGACATTTCTCTCGCACGCGATGAAGCGCGAGCCAGAAGCAAATTGGCAATGTTCGCGCAGGCGATCAGCAGCACAAGTCCCGCTGCACCGAGCAAGATAAGAAGCGCGGGCTTCACGTCGCCGACGAGAGCCGATTGAAGCGGCGAGACGCGCACCCTCCAGCCTTCGTTCTCCGCGGGATATTCCTTTGCGAGACGCGCGCTGATCGCTTCCATCTCTACCTGCGCCTGCGCGATTCCCACGCCCGGCTTCAGCCGCCCGATGATGCGCAGCCAGTGTCCGCCGCGTCGCGCCATCCAGCTGCTGAACAGCGGATCGTCCACCAATGGCACCCAGATGTCCTGATTTCTGCGCAGCGCTGGCGATCGAAAACCTGCGGGCATGATGCCGACAACCGTGAAGGACCTCTTGTCGAGGCTGATGGCTTGGCCAACGATTTTGGGGTCCGCGCCGAAATGGCTGCGCCACAAATTCTCGCTGAGTATCACAACGGGCGCCGCGCCCTGCTTGGCGTCGTCGGGAACAAATGTGCGGCCTGCGAGCGGGGCGGCGCCGAGCACAGCAAAAATTCCCGGCGTGACGACAGAAGTATTCGCGACAAAAGGCTCGCCTCGGCCCGTCACCGTGAGATCGTGCGCCTGATCTCCGGCCAGGTCGCTGAAGACATTATTCTGCGCGCGCCAATCTGCGAGATTTGGGAATGAGGTGCCGGTGAGTGCGTTTTCCTGAGGTTTCGCGGCGAGTACGAGCACCAGTTGGCCGGGATTCGCATAAGGAAGGGGTTTGAGGAGCACCGCGTAAACCACGCTGAAGATGGCAGTGTTTGCGCCGATGCCGAGCGCGAGGGCGAGAACCGCGACCACTGTGAATCCGGAATTCTTGCGCAGCATGCGCAGGGCAAAGCGTGCGTCCGCACGCAGCGTGTCGAGCCAGAAGCCGCTGCGCTGCTCGCGGCAATTTTCTTTCACGCCTTCTACTGCGCCGAATTGTAATGCCGCTTGGCGCCGCGCTTCGTCGGGCGCCATGTCTTCGGCGATGTTCGCGGCCACTTGCTTTTCGAAGTGATGGCGCATCTCGTCGCTGCAGCTCTCGCTCCCAATCGTCGCGTCGGAACCATCGCCGCCAGAGATTCATGGTTCGCTTCTCCGATTCAATCGCTGGGCAAACTCAATCATTGCGCTCAATCATTACGCGTGTCGGTGCAGTTCACTCGTATCGCAGCGCCGTCATGGGATCGACGCGCATGGCGCGGCGCGCCGGGATGTAGCAGGCCAGCATGGCGACGCCGAGCAGCACGATGGGCACCGCTGCAAACGTGAGCGGGTCGGTGGCGCTGACTCCGTAGAGGAGATTGGCCATCAGGCGCGTCAATCCGAGCGCGGCCGCGATTCCGATCGCTGCGCCGAGAACCGTGAGGCGCACGCCTTCGCTGAGCACGAGCGCGAGAACGTCTTTGCGCTGAGCGCCGAGGGCCATGCGGATTCCGATTTCGTGCGTTCGCTCGCCAATCAAATATGAGATCACGCCATAGATGCCGATGCTTGAAAGCAGCAGCGCGAGCGCGGCAAAAGTGCCCAGCAGCACCATCGAAAATTTGCGATCGGAAATCGAATCGGAAATGATTGCGTCCATGGTCTGCTCGCCGTAGACCACCTGTTCGCTGTTCATATTGCGGCTCGTGTCGCGAATCGAGTCGATGATGCGCGGCGCCGATCCTGCAAAGCGCACGACTTCACTCGTGCCGTAGGAAACGAGCACAGTGAAAGCGTCCGACATCTGCATGGCGGGAAGATAAATCTGGGCTTGCAGATTCTGCGCGTCGGAAGCCAGCCCCCATTGATTCACGTGGTCAACAACGCCGACGATCTCGGTGGTTCCGTCGCCCATGCCCTCGTTTTCTAGCACGCGAATGCGCTTGCCGATGGGATGGTCGCTGCCGAAATATTTTCTGGCGAGCGCCTCATCGATTACGGCGACCGAGGGGGCGTATTCGTTGTCCTGCGGAGTAAAGAAGCGGCCGCGGCGCAGACGAATTTGCATCACCTTCAGGTAATCGGGGTCGACGACGTATTTCACGGCCCAGTTCATGTCGTTCTGGCTGGCGGGTTTGGGATGGCCGTCGAGCCAGAAGACGTCTTCGTCGTCGCCGGACATGGGGATAGCAGCCCACGTCATAGAGACGGCTTGCACGCCCGGCGTCGCGGCGATTCGGCGATTGAGTTCGCGGGAGAAGGCGCGCACGGTTTCGGCGTTGGAGTTCATCAGCGACGGCGGAGGCGAGAGATTAAACGTCAGCACGTTGCGCGGATTGAACCCCGGATCCTGACTCCAGAGCCGCGCGAGAGTGCGGACCATCAATCCGGCGCCCGCCAGCAGCACAAGAGCCAAAGCCATTTCCACCACGACGAAAATACTTTGCGCCCGATGGCGCGTACCGCTTCCACCTCGGCCGCCTTCATTCAGCGTTACCTGCAACACCGGCTTCAGCGATTTCAGCGCTGGGACGAGGCCGAAAATGATTCCGACTCCCACCGAGATGGCGATGGTAAAAATCAGCACGCGCGCGTCAATGCCGACGCCGGCGGCGCGCGGCAGAGTGGCGGGTAGATGTTGAAGCGCGAGGCGAGTGGCCCACATTGCGAGCAAGAGTCCCAAGCCGCCGCCCGCGATGCCCAGCAGAACGCTTTCAGTCAGCAACTGCCGAATCAGGCGTCCTTTTCCCGCGCCGAGCGCCGCGCGAATTGCGAACTCGCGCGCACGCGAAGTGGAACGCGCCAGCAAGAGATTCGCCACATTCACGCACGCGATCAGCAGCACGAAGCAAACCGCGCCGAGCAGCAGCAATAGAAGCGGCCGCACTTCTCCGAGCATGTCCTGCTTGAGCGGACGCACCGCTGCGCCGATTCCTTTGTCGGTGTCGGGATAGGCGGCGATCAGGTTGCGCGTCACTTCGTCCATATCCGCGCGCGCTTGCTCGATGCTTACACCGGGTTTGAGGCGGCCGATTCCATGAATGCCGAGGCCGGCGCCGCGATTGAGCAGGAAATTATTTTTCCACTGGCCGATGGGGACGTAGATTTCGCTATTGCGGAAGCTGCGAGTGGAAAGATCGAAACCCGCGGGAATCACGCCGACAATTGTGAAGCCACCGCCGTCGAGCCTGATTGTGCGCCCGAGCACTTCTGGCGATGAGCCGAATTTGCGCTTCCAGAGGCCCGCGCTAATCAGCACGATGGGAGCCGCGCCTACTTCGTCTTCGCCGGGCGCAAACATTCGCCCGATCACCGGCTTTACGCCTAGCAAGGAAAAATAATCGGAGGAGAGCAGTTCCGCTTGCAATTGCTCGGCTTCGCCCGATCCGGTAAGGCTGAAAGAAATCGGGCGCGAGATGGCCATCGAGGAAAACGTGTGATTATTGCGTTGCCAATCGCGAAAATTGAGATAAGAAATCGAGCCGGTGGCGAAATTTGGTTTGCTCTCGCTCAGCGAGACGAGTTGCTCGGGATGCGGGAATGGCAGCGGGTTCAATAGCACGCCGTTCACCACGGAAAATATCGCGGTGTTCGCGCCGATGCCCAGCGCCAGCGTGAGGATCGCGACGATCGTGAATCCCGGCGAGCGCATCATCATGCGAACGCCGTAACGCACGTCGCTCAAGAGCGTCTCGAGCCAGAAACCGCTGCGCTGCTCGCGGCAATCTTCTTTTACGGCTTCGGCGCCGCCAAATTGCAACCGCGCTTGCCGCCGCGCTTCGTCGCGCGGCATGCCGGCGGCGATATTCGCGTCGGTCTGGCGCTCGATGTGGTCGCGCAGTTCGTCGCTCATCTCTTGTTCCGCGTTGCCGCGCCGCAACCATCGCTGCAAAAAACTCATAATCTGCGCTCCGTTACACGCGCTGCAGAATCAGGGCTACCGCCGACGACAGCCGCGCCCAGTCCGCCAGCTCTTTTTCGAGTTGCGCGCGCCCCTTTTTTGTCAGCGAATAGAATTTCGCGCGGCGATTGTTGTCAGACGCGCCCCACTCCGCGCGAATCAGCCCTTTGCGTTCCAGGCGGTAGAGGGCCGGGTAGAGCGAGCCTTGCTGGATTTGCAGCATCTCGCGCGACACTTGCTGAATCCGTTGTGCGATTCCCCAGCCGTGCATGGCTTCGAGCGCAAGCGTTTTCAAAATCAGAAGGTCGAGCGTGCCTTGCAGCACTTCGGTAGATGCGGCCATTCTGGCTCTCTCCTAGATAAACTAGAGGTCTAACTACAGGGAGTCTGCCACGCCTCCTGTAGAATAACAAGGGGAGACTTCTCGTCAGACGAGAGCGGCTGCGAAAGGTGAGCGACAGCGGGGTCCTCGGTGTCCCTCATCACCGCCGAAGCAAAAAAAACCGGTACTAAAACCCGGGTACCCGAAATTTATCCCAGCCGAGCCATTGTTGGCCGCCGCTTCGCGCCGCGACAATCATCTTGCGGGTTGGGGACTGCGCTGCGGGGACGACGGTTCCGAATGGAGCCGGGGCAAGTCACCCAGCCCGCCCAAGCCTCGCCTGCTGGCACACCCTGACCTGTCAGCAGGCGGGCTTCTCGACTCGGCCAATTCTGCCCGATTCGCCCGCCGATTGAATCGTTTGGAACTCATCCTGCGTCCTAACTAATGCGTCGTTTCGCATTCGCGCGCTAAAGCCTTTGGAATCTTGGCATAAGGGCTGGCAACGGCGGAGGAGCAGGCGCTTTGGGCGGACAGTTGCAAGAGAAACAGGACAGACAAAAAAGCATCCGGCGTTCTATCAAGCAGTATTTCATCGCAGCGCTTATTTTGTGTCTGATTGCGCCCGGCGCCGCAAATGCCGAAGAATTAAAGGCGGAAACGATCGCCGCATTTGATCGCTACGTGCAGCTCACCGAAGCGCAGATTGATTCCGAGCTTGCGCGTCGCGAGCCGTTTCTGTGGATTGAGAGACTTCCCGAAAATCGCCGCGCAGTCGTCTACCAGGATCTGCGCGACGGCAAAGTGGTGATCGAGTGCCTCGAAACACTCGATGACGGCAAAAAGATCAGCGTGCCCGGAGGACTGATCCACCACTGGATTGGGACGATTTTCGTGCCCGGCGCCACGCTCGCCCAAGTGATCGCATTCGAGCAGGATTACGACAATCAGCTGCAATATTTCCAGCCCGACGTGATGCGATCGAAGATCACGCAGCACAATGGCAGCGATTTCGTGGTGGATATTCGCTTCTACAAAAAGAAAATCATCACCACGGTGCTCGACACTACGCACGAGGTGCACTACCAGCCCGTGGATGCCACGCGCGAATGGAGCCGCTCGCACACCACGCGCGTTCAGGAAGTGGAAGATGCAGGCGAGCCACATGAAAAACTCAAGCGCGAAGGACACGACAACGGATTTCTGTGGCGAATGAACACCTACTGGCGATTCGAAGAAAAAGACGGCGGAACTTACATCGAGAGCCAGTCGGTTTCGCTCACGCGCGATATTCCTACGGGACTCGGATGGATGATCGGGCCGTATGTGAACAGCGTGCCGCGTGAGTCGCTTACGTTCACGCTCGATCACACGCGATCCGCCATTCTGCAGCGAATCGGCGCAACCAACCCGCACTAAATCTCGCGCAACAAAACTTCAGACTAGAACGTCGTCGAGGCCAGGAACGCATCCGCCAATCCGTTCGTATCGCGCGCCACCAGATTGCCCGCGAAGGAAAGGAAACTCACCGTGTGCCCGTCGCCGCTGATGGAAGGCGCAAGGCTGCTTCCGTTCAACGACGGCGACAAAGTGCCGGCAGGCTGGCTGGCGACAACCGTAGCCGTAGTGCAGTTGGCGGTGATATTGAGGCACGTGTTTCGCGCAAACGCGTTCTCAATCCCATTCGCCGTGTTGGCCCCTAAATTCGAAGCTGCAGAAGCAAAAGCTATAAATTGCCCGGTCGCGTCGAATGACGGCCGCTCGGCAAGCGAATTCGCAGGCGTAGTGCCGTCGCGCGTGGAGGCCAGGATCGTGGAAGGCGTGCAAACCGTCGTGGTCTCGTTCAAGCAGGTGTCGCGAATATAGACTTCCTGCACACCGCCCGAGTTGAAGCCGAGATTCGTTCCAGCGGACGTGAACGCAATGAAGCGTCCGTTGGTGCCGGAGACCGCGGTTTGGGTACTCGCGCCGTTGGCCGGCGTCACGCCATCGGGAGTGGACACGAGATCCGTTTCGCCAATACAAGTAGTGATCAGTGTCGCGCACGTGCGGGTGAACGCTTCCGCCAACCCGCCGGGGTTTGGAGCCGTCGCGCCCAGATTTCGCGCCGCTGATACGAAGGCGATCACGGAAGCGGCGCTCGAGATCGAGGGAGCAGAGCTCGGTCCATTTCCGGGCGTCGTTCCATCCGGCGTGGAAACCAGAAACGTCGCGGGCGTACATGTAGTGCTCGCGACGCCGCCGCACATCGTCCGCACGAACACCTGGGGCGTGACCCCATCGAAGGTCGCGTTGGAAACCAGATTCGTCGCCAGGGATACAAAGGCCACGAATTGCCCATCCGGACTGATTACCGGATTGAAGCTGTCGCCATTTCCCGCGCTGATCCCATCGGCGCCCATGGATACGAGTTGCGTACCAATCGTCGAGCCGGTAACCACATTCGCAGGACGCCAGAAAACTTGACGAGTCTTGCCATCGAGTGGCGCGGACGTCGCCAAATTCGACGCCGTCGATGTGAATGCAACCGTGCCGTTCGATGAAGCAATCGTCGGCTCCCAGCTCGGACCATTCGCCGCATTCCCGTTGGGGTCGACGCTGACGAGGACATTCGAAGGCGTGCAAGAGCCGAGGGTGATGCACGTAGTGCGAACAAACACGTCGCTCGATGCGTTCGTGTCAGTTGTCACCAAATTGTTCGACACCGAGGCGAACGCGACCATTGACCCGGTCATATTCGTAGAGGGTCCGGCGGTCATGGCGTTCGGCGTACCATTCGCACACATCGAGGCTGTGCCGCAGATTCCGTTTATTGCCTGCGAGCCGTCCGGAGCCAGGTCCAATATGATGGGCAGCCCATTGGTCAAGGTGGGATTCACAGCAAAGGTCACGATATTCGAAGTGCCGCCGCCTGGCGCTGCATTGAAGACCTGCACCTGGTCCACACCGCCTGCCGCTATGTCGCCCTGCGTAAGTTGGGTGGTAACGGAAGTGTTGTTTACAAACGTGGTCGTGCGTGGTCCCCCGTTGATCTCGATCACGGAAGTTGCATTGAAACCGTTACCGGTCAGGGTCAAGGCCGGAATTGTTGTCGCGGCTGCTGCCACGCTGTTGGGCGCGATGAGCGTGATCACCGGAAACGGATTGTCAATTGCGTAGGAAAAGACGTTGGACGTTCCGCCATTCGGCGGCGCGGGCGGCGGTGCCGCAGGATTGGTCACAGTGATCGCCAAAGTTCCGGCCGTGGCCAGATCGGCCGTCATGAGATTCACTTCCAGGCTCGTGCTGTTGATAAAGCCCGTCGAGCGATTTGTGTTGTTCACGGACACGACCGACTGCGGAGCGAATTGAGTGCCGCTAATAAGCAGCGTTGCTGAAGCCGATCCGGCAAGAACTGTGTTCGGCGAGATCGAGGTGATCGTAGGAACGTTGCTGGGCGCCGGCGTAATTGTGAAAGTAAGAGAGGTGGCTGAGGTGCCTCCGCCCGGCGAAGGAGTAAAAACCGTTACAGTCGCGGTGCCCGGGGTGGCGATCAGAGCTGCTGGAACCTGTGTCGTCGCCTCGCTGGTGCTCAGGAAATTTGTCACGAGCGGAGTTCCGTTCCATTCCACCGCCCCGCCCGGCGAAAAGCTCTTGCCCATCACGGTCAGGGTGAACGCCGTATCGCCGGCCTCTTTCGTCGTGGGAGACATCGACTTCAGCGACGGCTTCGGAAAATTAATCTGCTGCTCGCAGGCAGGAAGCAGAACCACGGCAAGTAGAAGAACCCAGAAATTGAAACCCAGTTTTCGCTGCAAACAATTCATCCCCAAGTCACTCAGCCCCATGTTTTGTGGTAAACGCAATCGTAGAGACTACTAAAGATGGCGGCGGCGGGCAATTGGGATGCTTGGGGTGTACTAGGGTTTTTGCTGTAGGCCCGCTGGAGCTCGAGCCGCGCCGTCCAAAACGCCGAGCGCCTCGAGGATTTAGAGCGTTTCCAAAAATCACAACATCCTACAAAATCTTGGAGCGCATCACCCGTCGCGGCTACCGGTTATCAGCTAGTTATCTTATATGTTATTGACCGAGCGACACTTACGCAGGCGCTTATTCGCATTTTATCTGGTATCGAAATTGCACCCGTTCTCGTCAACGGGTCCAACGCGTCCCCAACGCGTTGTGATGGGTGTGTGCACACGAAAAGAGACAAGCTATCGGCTGATTGCTTTTCCCAGCTTCGCAGCTGCCTGAGCGCTTAATTGCGTCCAGCGCTTATGCGACCTCCAGCGCGATGCTCGGCTTGTCACAAATGGAGGCACTATGAGGCCTTTGAAGAGTCTGGGTGTGGTTTTTGCAGGTCGCTTCTTACCCCTTCTGTTGTTGGCGCTCTCGGTTGAAATTTGCCCGGCCGCGAAAGCGCAGTCTACGGCTGTTCTTCGCGGGTCGGTGATTGATCCGAGCGGGGCTCAGTAGTTCACGCGAAGGTTGTAGTCAGAAACCAGGGAAACGGTTTGGAGCGGAACAATGAATCGGACTCTGACGGACTGTTTGTTGTAGCAGCGCTTCCGCCGGGCGCTTACACAATCACGGTAACCGCGGAGGGGTTTCAGACCGCCGTCGTCAGCGATCTGATCCTCGCGGTCAGCACAACGGTCACCCAGACAATTCAACTGAAAGTCGGAAAAATCTCACAGCAAGTGACAATCACGGCTGAAACTCCGGTAATTGACAACAGCACCGTGACGATCGGGCAAGTGGTCGATCAGAAGACCGTCCAGGAAATTCCGCTGAATGGCCGCCACTTCCTCGATCTTGGCTTCTTGACGGCCGGGTCCGTCACCGCGCCGGCCAACGGTTTTCTCTCGCAGCCCATCCGCGGCCAGGGTTCGTTCGCGTTCAACACCGCAGGACAGCGCGAAGACACCGTCAACATCATGGTCAATGGAATCAACCTGAACGATATGGTGCAGAACCAAATCGTTTTTCAGCCCTCCATCAACACGGTAGCGGAATTTAAAGTGGATAATTCGGTTCCCAGCGCTGAATACGGGCGCAATGTGGGAGCGGTGGTCAATATTGCCACGCGCTCGGGCGCGAATGATTTTCACGGCGAGGCGTTTGAATTCCTGCGCAATAGCGATCTCGACGCGCGAAACTTCTTCAACACCGTGGGAGTTCCGCAGTCAACCCTGAAGCGAAACAATTTTGGCGCCGCGCTGGGCGGTCCTATCAAGAAAGACCGGGCGCACTTCTTCATCAGCTACGAAGGCCTTCGTCACCGCCAGGGCCTCACTGTGAATGCTCCCGTGCTGACCGACGCCCAGCGGACGGCAGCAAGTACGGGTGATGCCGCTGTGCAGGCCTTGCTTCCATTGATTCCTAAGTCCAATTTCACCGCTTCGAACGGGGCCGTATTCTTCCGCGGCTCGGGCGTGGCTCCTGTGAACATCGATCAGGGCACCGCTGACATAGACGTGGAGCTGACAAGCAGGGATCGACTGCACGGCTATTTCGCTCTTCAGCAGGACTTGCGGCAGGAACCTCTGTTTCCGACCGTCGGAGACACTCTTCCCGGGTGGGGAGACATTCGACAATCGCGGCGCCAGATCGTCACGCTCTCCGAAGATCATATCTTTGGGCCGAATCTCACCAATACATTCCGCATCGGCTACAGCCGAATTCACATCACGTTCACTCCTGCTCAGCTGTTGAATTCATCGGACTTCAACATTGATAGCGGTGTGACCACACCGATT
>CAWBRH010000040.1:0-127565 GCA_963790945.1 uncultured Acidobacteriota bacterium | reverse complement strand
TATGTGACGCCTGGACTAAGTACGTATTGCTGTCTTCAATGGTTTCACCAGCGGCAACCTTTCTGATGGGGCATGTGGGCAATCCGCTTGCGGATGCAGCTGCTGGGTGTACCCATCTGTCGCGCAGCTACGTGAGCAACTTACCTTCGGCGCCTTCGGCGAGCGGGATAAGGAATACGGCGAACTTACTTCACAGGATAGATTTCAAACTCAACCGCCGCTTGACGCTGAACCTCGGACCCTCCGTTGAGAATTGTACAGGCCAGCCACTGAAGAAAACAACCACTTGGCAAACTTCAATCCGGCGACAGTGACAATGATTCTGCCCGGCAATGGTGTATCGGACAGCACTCTAAATACAAATTGGCACGATTTCGGCCCTCACGTCGGGTTTGCATATTCTCTTACCGAAGACGGAAAAACTTCGCTTCGCGCCAGTTACGGAATCGCTTACCTTCAATTGATCAACCAGGCAGTCGGCACCATCACCGATCGCCTCACTTAGAACCCGCCCTTCAATATCGCAATTGGAGGAGGAGCGATCCTAGCCAATGCTCTCAGCACCCCAACTCAGACGGTGTCGCAGGGGATTCCGCGTGACCGCCCGACCCGACCATTCCGCCGCTCGGAGCCAACGTAGTTTTTATCCCGAGAAATCAACCTACGCCTTACACCCAGATGTGGAATGTGGACCTCCAGCGTGAACTGCCCGGAAACGTTTTGTTCGATATCTCTTACGTTGGCACCGCCGGGCGCATCTCACCGGCTCGAGCAACCTGAATCAATGGGCGCCAGGCACGAGCCCCGCCCAATCACCATCTCGACAAACATTGGTGCGGTCGAAGCGCTGCTCAACAACGAACAATCGAATTACAACGCGCTTCAGGTGAAAGTCGAGCATCGCTTCTCGGCGGGCTTTTTCGTTCTGGGTTCGTATACCTACTCAAGAGCGATTGACAATGGGTCGACAACGACGCAAGGCGACCTTGCCAATGGCAATAACTCGGAGCCGCAAGACTCTTTTAACTTGCAAGCCGAGCGCGGGCCATCCGACAACAACGCCACGCACCGGTTTGTGGTGAGCTATCTTTACGACTTGCCCTTTGGCAGCGGCAAGAAATACCTCAGTGGTGCAGGCCGAGGCCTTGATGCAGTCGTGGGCGGCTGGCAATTGAACGGCATCACGGTGGTCCACAGCGGACTGCCTTACTCGCCGCTGGTTTCCACTGGCGATACTGGCATCAACGCGGGACCGGGCGGAGCCGTTCGTCTAACATCGTCGGTAATCCGAACCGCCCTGGGCCGGTGGCGGCGAACCCGACCTGCGTAGCTCCCGATAAGATTCACACGTCAGACGCTTGGTTTAACCGTTGTGCGTTCCTGGCGCCGGTCAATTCGTTCGGAGATGCCGGCAGGAACAGTCTCGTCGGACCCAAGTTCGTGAATTTCAATTTCTCAATATTCAAGAACTTCTCGATTACCGAGCGATGGAAGCTCCAGTTTCGCACCGAAGTCTTTAATATTTTCAACCACACCAACCTGGGTCTGCCCAACCAAAACGTGGACCTGCTCGGTGGTGGACAAATCACTTCAACCGTCAACCAGGCGCAGCTTACGGCGCAGACTTCGCGGCTCGTGCAGTTCGCTCTGAAACTGATGTTCTAAAACTGCGCAGATCCTGCGCGGCAAGCAAAAGGCGCCCATAGAGAACGTGACGCGCCGCTCAAAATGGCGGAGGCACCTTGAATGGCTAAAGGCAGTCAACCTGGATTAGCCGACGTGAATTCTTGCACGGCCACGCTCGCGCCGGCGCAACCTCACTAGTGGCTGGCATCTTGCCCAGCCCATGGGTCCGCCAATTGTTGCAAGCGGCGGCAAAGCCGGCTGATGCTCTCGAGCCAGAATCTCGGTAGACGCCGGCAAAGTTCAAAATCGCATCGATCCCCATATTTACGGCACGCTGCTGGAGCATATCGGACGCGTGGTTTATGGCGGCGTTTTCGAAGAAGGTTCTCCTCTTTCTGACGAGCAAGGCTTTCGCAAAGACGTCGTCGCCGCGGCGCGCGATTGGGGCGTTACCGTTTTGCGGTGGCCCGGAGGCGACTTCGCCTCCCAATACCACTGGGAAGACGCGATCGGTCCCGTCGCAAGTCGCCCAAGAAAATACAATGCCGCCTGGCTGGAAGAAGAAAGCAACCACTTCGGCACGGATGAGTTCGTCGCTTTTTGCAAGAAAGTTGGCGGCGAACCTTACATCTGCGTCAATGCCGGCACTGGAACCGTTGAGGAAGCGGCGAATTGGGTCGAGTACTGCAACGGTACAGGTGACACGAAGTATGCAAATCTTCGCCGAAAAAATGGGCACGCCGAGCCGTTTCGCGTTCGCTACTGGGGCCTGGGCAACGAGGTGTATGGAAGCTGGCAGATCGGCCACAAGAACGTGGACGACTATGCAAAGTTCGCCGTCGAATGCGCCAAGATGATGAAGTGGGTTGATCCCACGATCCGGCTTGTCGCATGTGGCGCGGTCGACGACCCGGCCTGGAACAAGAAAGTCCTGGAAGAGTTGGTCAATCTCGTGGACTACATTTCCCTTCACGATTACGAAGGGAATGACGACTACTACGAGACGCTCGCTACCGTTCGCCACTTCGAACACAACATTAAGCTGATGGATGCGGCGATCGAGCTCACCGATGCGCAACGCGGCAAAGACCCGGTCTTGAACTGGGCATTCCCGGAGCTAAAGGACAAGAAACGAATCGAAATTGCCTGCGACGAATGGAATATCTGGTACAGGAAGCGCGATCTTTGGCGTCGCGATGTTCCGAATCCTGTGGAAGAGCGCTACAACCTTCGCGACGCGCTCTGGGTTGCCTCCTGCCTGAATCTCATGCAGAGGATGGGCGGAATCGTCACGCTAGCGAATCTTTCGCAGCTAACCAACTCGATTGCCCCGATTTTTACCAGTAAAGACGGAATGTTTCTCCAGACCACTTACTTCCCGATGAAGCTGTACACGCATGAGTGCGGTTCCTTGTATCTTTCCTCTGCGGTCCAGTCGCCAACATTCTCGAGCAAAAACTATACCGACGTGCCTTACCTGGATGTTTCGTCTACGGCTGACGACGCAAGAACGACTCTCTCCCTCGCTGTTGTCAACAGACACAAATCGGACCCCATCAACACAACGATCACAATTGAAAACGCGCAAGTGAATACCAGGGCAGAGGTCTCTGAGATCAATGGCGCCTCGGTAGACGCGGAGAATTCCTTCGCTCAGCCTAACAACGTCCGCATCGACAATAAGGGCCCAGTCACTGTAGGCGGTAAGTTCACCTACACTTTCCCCGCGCACTCAATCACGGTTTTAAAGCTGAAGACTACCGGCTCTCATTAGCTTTCTGATCTACGGAATAAATGCCTGCGGCACTTTGCCGTTACGGTAAGGGCTATACCAGTTGTGTGCACCGGGCCACTTGGTTTTGTAAGCGGCCGTCGGCAGATTGTCCTGAGTGCGGATTGTCCACATCAGAAGTTCCGCCATGAGCTGCGCTTGTTCGCCCGAAGCAGTTGATTCGTTGAAGAGGTTCGTAAGCTCGAGAGGGTCGCGCGCAAGATTGTACATTTGGCCGTAACCCATCATGTCGTAGATCAGCTTCCAATCTCCCATCCGCACCATTTTCACCGTGCCGCTCTGGCTTACATAGTTCAGTTCGTCGAAGGTCCTGTCCTCTTCCGCCACCGTGTAAGGGGGAATTCCTTTGAAATCCGCGATACTGAAAGGCACATGATCGGAACTGTCGTAGTACAAACCGCCGAATCCACCTTCCACATAGATGCTGCGAAATTCATCCTTGGGATAGTCCTTGCCTTGAAGAATGGGCCAAAGGCTTCGACCCTGCACTCCCTTCGGTATGCCGGCGCCTATCGCCTCACACAGCGTCGGCATCACGTCTGCGACGGATACGAACACATCGGGCTGGCCTGCTTGAATTGAATAGCCAGACCAGATCATGGGAATTCGAGTCAACAAATCCGGGAGGCCTACACCCTTGCGCAGCAAGCCGTATTCCATCACGTAGTCGCCGTGATCGGACAGAAAGACGATGATGGTTCTCTCGAGCAGCCGATTCCGCTCCATGTAGGTCAACAAACGATCGAACTGATCGTCAACCATCCGCAAGCTGCCAGCGTAATTGGATACGTATCGGCGCCAGGATTTGTCGTATCCCGGATAAACGGATTCCTGCAGTGCTTGCTGCCACTGCCACTGAAAACCTTTGAGCTTCAGCGCTTCGGGGCCAGCCTTTCTTTCGGGCACTTGGTCGGGAGGGAATATGTCGAAATAGGGTTTCGGCACCTGTTCGGGGTCGTGCGGCTCGGGGAAACTGACTTCCAGGGCAAAGGGCTGATCTCCGAATCTCTCCACGAACTCGATTGCATTCGACACGATGCGATATGCAAACTGTGTTTCCAGCGGAAAGGGCGTGGGGACATTCGACACGCCAAAATTAAGCTTCCTCCTCCACTCGTCAAATCCCACAATCTCCCTCGAAGCATTCGGCGGCTGCCAGCCCACCAGATCGTTGTACTCGCGCCAGAAGTCGAGCTTTTCAGGTTTCAGATACGTATGATTTTTCCCCACCAGACCGGTTCGATAGTTCGCCGCTTTCAGCACATCGAAAAGATCCGTCTCAAAGAACGCTTGCCCAACTGCGCTGTTTTGTCGCACTCGATGCGCGTGCGGCCATCGTCCCGTCAGCAGGCTCGTCCGGCACGGAGCGCACACGGGTTGAGTTACGTAGGCGCGATCGAGAGCCACACCTTGCTCCGCGATTCGGTCGAATGTCGGGCTGGTGTCGAGCGGATATCCGGATCGTTTGGTCAGTCCTGCTCTGTTTTGATCGCAGATAACCAGCAGTAAATTGGGTGGACGCGACGGGGCCGGTGTCTCTTCAGGAATGGCCGCGCCTAGCGCGACCGTATTCACCGCACCCGCAGCGACGATCTTGAGAAACTCTCGTCTATGCATCGATCACCTGCTGGCGGCCGATCCGCGCGCTATGCGAGCCGAATCGTAAACCTCGAAATCGAATGCGCGGGAAAGGCGTAACGCACTTCGTTGTTTTCGACTGGAACCTGAGAGCGTCTGATTTTCACTCGCTCCGGTTCTGCGAACGAATTCCACTCCAGCAGGTTGTCGCCCGATATCAGCGCCAGCTCGGCCGTCTTTCCTGATATTCCGCTGGAGATTCGGACGCTGCCCGGAATTTCCTTCTCAATGTCCCGGTTAACAACGAACACAGCCACTGTTTTGCCGTCGGGGTGAAGCCGCGCCGATACGTCCAAAAGATTTGCGTTCTTGGCTCCGAGATAGCCACGCTGGGGAGCGACGTCAAAAGTCGGTCCTTCCACCGCGGTTTCCAGAGACTCGCATTGATCGCGCGTCGCGAATAGCTCCACCGAGAGCGCTGAGGGAGAAGCCACCACTCGATCCCGCCCGATTCCGATGAGTCCCAACGTGTAGGCGTACACGATGGTGCGCGTCGATAATCCGAAATCTTTGGGCCGCCTTTGCATCAAATTGTAAACGGCGCCTTCGGCAACTGCGTCGCGCAACGACAGCACTGTTCCGTACAGCCCCACCTCTTTCGGGTCCTTCACGCCTTGTGGCGGTTTGGCCGACGCGCCTTCTGGAGGGTTTTTCGGAAGATTTACCGCCCACTCGTCGAGCGCAACGGGATAGATCTTTCCGCCCGGCGCGTAGTCCTTCATCTGCTGATGAAGGCGGTCCAATTTCCCGCCGAGATCTTCCGCGGAAACCATGGCCGCTCGATTCATTTCAGCGGCGCTCAAATCCCTGATGTCATCTTCCGGGTTGTAATGGTGCACCGAATACTGATTCATCGTCGCGCCGGCAACCGGAAGTACTTCCCGATTCCAGTCCGGGAGGTAGCGAAGAATCGGATAAGCGGGGCTGTCGGGAGGAATCATGCCTTTGGGAATATCAAACGCTCCCACGGCCACCAATTCGATCGAAGGGTCAACGGCTCGCATCACCTTCGCGTACGCATCGAATCTCTTTGCGTAGACGCTTCCCCTCGTTCCTCCGAGCGTCGGCAGCCATTCTTCGTTTCCAACGTTCCAGACCTTCGCTCCGTAGGGTTCAGCGTGCCCATTTTCTGCGCGAATTCGTCCCCATTTCGTGCGGTTCGTTCCATTCACGTACTCAACGAGCCCCGCCGCTTCCTCGGCCGTTCCTGTCCCCACGTTGACGCAGATGTATGGTTCCGCTCCAACTTTGCCGCAGAGTTGCATGAATTCATCCACGCCCACATCATTCGCCGTGTAAGCCATCCACGCGCGATTCAAGCGTGCTGGACGCTTGTCGATAGGACCGATTCCGTCCCGCCAGTGGTAGTCCGAGACGAACCAACCTCCCGGCCAGCGGATATTTGTAGGTTGCAGCCTGCGCGTGAGCTCCAAGGCATCCTTGCGAAACCCTCCGTCATCGAGGTCCGCGCGCACCATCGAAACGGAATCCACCCACACGGTCCCAGGCGAATCGATGTAAACCATGAATTTCGCGTTCTTCGCTTCCGCGGAAGGCGCGAGTTCACATTCGTAAATCTCCCAATCCTTGCTCGCCGAAAATTGAAAATCGTGCGACGCAACCGTTTTTGAATGCGATTCGCCCAAGGCCACATGCACAGCTCCATTCAGATCCTGATTCTTGATCGCCAACCGGACCTTGTATCGCTCGCCAGGCTTGAAAGTAAATGGGTCGTCGAGATGCTGGTTGGTGAGAAGTTGCGGCAGCACATAGCGCAATCCTCGCTGTTGAATTCCCGCCGGTGTGTCGCCACCCGCAAACGTGATTCGCTGCGACTGGCTGGGGCTGTAGTACACCTCCTGATCCAGAACCAGCGTCACGCCCGTGTCCAGCCCGATCGGATCCCATCCCTCGCTCACTCCCTTGAACAGAAAATTCTGCGCACTGCGCGGCTCGGGCATTTCAAATTTACGGTTGAACAGCAACTGGCTGGAAATGCCGCCATCGAAACTCGTCAGCGTTTCTTCTGTGTACTGGCCAAAAATACGCGGGTTGATCGGGCCGAGTCGCCGGTCGGGGCTAACCGTGATGACAGCCGAGCCAGCTGCCCCCGCGACTGGAAGCCCGTCGCCTTTGAGAACGGTTGACGCCAGGGAGGCGGCAGCTAGCGATTTCACGAAGTCCCTTCGATTCATAGGGTTCGACACAGTTCTACCCTCTCGATCGGCTCATGCCGGCCCGGAATCCAGCGCCAGAAAACCAGTTGCCGATTCACATTTCTAGACATCTTATATGTCAGACAGCTTGACATGTCCAGACCTTCGTGCAATTGAAATAGGCTGGCCCAACTCGCGGAGAGTGCATGCTTCCACACCATATCGAATCCTTCGCTCAAGAAATCACCGGTATCTTTCGTCATCATCGCCTGGATCGCGCTGGTGCCGGAGACATCCGCACTCTCTCCCTCGATCAAGCCTACGGGGTACAGGAGAAATTTCTGGCCGTTCGCTTGGCGCAAGGCGAGCGCGCGATTGGTTATAAGGTCGGCTGCACCAGCCCGGCGATTCGGACCCAGTTCGGTCTGTCCGAGCCGATCTGCGGGCGGCTGATGTTCCCGCAGACTTACACCGACGGCGTGAAGCTCAATAGCAACGATTATGTGGATTGCGCGCTTGAGCCGGAGCTCGTCTTGCACATTGGCTGCGATCTGGACGGGGACAATTTGGAAACTGCGCATCTTCGAAAAGCCATTGAAGCAGTATCACCAGGAATCGAAGTCCACAACTTTAGATTCTGGTACGGGAAACCGAGTTCGCAGGAACTGATCGCTTCGAACGGCATTCACGCGGCTTTAGTTGTGGGGAAAAAATACGAATTGCCGGCTGACCTTGATCTCACAGAAGAACGCACAACACTCTTCATCAACGGCGTCGAGCAAGCCACTGGAGTTGGCGCCGAGATCATGGGTGGCCCTTTCGAATCGCTGCGATGGTTATTGACGCACTTGCGCCAACGCAACCGAAAACTTCACCGAGGAGAACTCGTAATCCCGGGTTCGGCAGCCAAACTCGTAAACGTCTCGAAAGGCGATCTCGCCGAAGCTCGTTTCACCCACTTCGGAAGTTGCACGGCTACTTTCTAACCTCGACATGAGGTTAATTTCGGCTCGCAATAATAAGTCGAATCCGCCGGCGTCTAAATTTGACCTTTCCCGCCGTCCACATCGATTTCCACGCCAGTAACATACGACGCATCCGACGAAGCCAGGAAAGCAACCACCGCCGCCACTTCCTCCGGCGTCCCGAAGCGCTTCATGGGAACGTCAGCCACCAGGCCCTCCCAAAGACCCTCGATCGCCTCTTTGGACATCCCGCTCCGGTCAATAAGCCCTGTCCGGATCGGGCCAGGCGCCACTGCATTCACTCGAATGTTGCGCCCAACCAGTGCAGCCGCCGCGGATCGCGTCAACGAACGCATCGCCGCCTTTGTCGCGGCGTAAACGGAGGCAGACGCTCGCCCTTTGTGGCTCGCCACGCTCGTGTTCAGAATGATCGACGCGCCGTCGTTCAGATGCGGCAAAGCCTTCTGAATTGTGAAGAACGATCCCTTCACATTTACATCGAACTGCTTGTCAAACTGTTCTTCGCTCACGCTCTCGATCGGACCAAATTCCGCCATTCCCGCGTTGATGAACAAAACATCGATTTTTCCAAGCTTTTGAGCCACTCCAGCGAAAAGCATCTCAAGGTCGGAAATCTTCGACGCATCAGCTCGAACCCACAGCCCATCCGTGCCGAGCGACTTAGCCGCCTGAGCGAGAGACTCCTGATTGCGTCCGGAAATGGCAACGCGAGCTCCTTCCTCGTGGAGCCTTTTCGCGGTCGCCAGGCCGATTCCGCTGTTTCCGCCTGTCACCACTGCTACTTTTCCTTCAAGTCGACGCATGCTGCAGATCCTTTGCGTGTCGGGCTCTCGTCCCGTTTGGCGGCCCGCACAAAATGCAAAAAAGCGCCCTACTCAATCTTGTAAATCGTCTCGCCGCTCAGCAGCTTCGGATAAAAATCCGTGGATTTCTGCGGCAGCACGCCGCCCGCCAGCGCAATCTCCGTCACCTGCTCCACGCGCACCGGCTTCAGCAGACACGCCATCTGCGCCTCACCGCGATCCACCGCGCCAATCGCCTTCTCCATCTCGCGCTCGTACGAAATAAATTTCTCCGCCTCCACCGCCGCCGCCGTAATCCCCAAGCCCTTTTCCAGCATCACGCGATGCAGCAGCACCACGTCCAGCCAGCGCTGCGCCTCCGACAAATCCGGCAGCAGCAGCTCGAGATCCACGTCGCGCCGCAGCAAAAATAAATAGAACGCATTGGCGCCCGCCCCAGCGCCGGGTGACGTCCCGGGCCGCGTCCCGGGCCCCGCGCCAGTCGTTGGCGTGGGGTTTAAAAACGCCCCCGAATAAACTCCAATTCCCCGCCGCCCATGATTCGCGCCCTCGAAATCGCGCCGAAATTCCGCGTAGCTCGCCGCCCGCTCCTCCGCATTCGCGAACGGATACGAATACCAGTCGAAGTACGGCCCTACGCTTTTGCGAAAGCGCTCGAAATCGAAGCCTTCAAGATTGCGCACCAGCCGGTGCGTGGGCAGAATCGTCAGCCCCTTCGAATGCGTGTTGATAAACGTCATCATCGCGAATTCGTACGCCGCGTTTTTGTCCCCGCCAGACGCGCTCGAAGAACCCGGCTCGGCTTTCTCACCTCTCGCGACGGCCTTCTCGCGATTCTCGTTTCTGAAATTCAACGCCGTCTCGTAGCGATGATGCCCGTCGGCGATCACGAGCTTCTGCGGCGCCATCGCCGTTTCGATTCGCCGCATCGTCTCCGCATCAGACACCGGCCAGAGCCGGTGCAGCACGTCAAACTCATCGCGCATCTCGATCGCGGCATTTCTCCTCGCGACATCCTCAAGCAGCGTCTCTATCTTTCGCGACTTCTCGTCGTACAGCATGAAAAGCTGCCCCGTCTGCGCCCGCGTACGACGCAGCAGTTCGATACGGTCAGCTTTCGGCGCCGAAAGCGTCCGCTCGTGCGGGAACACCACCCCCACGCTGTAATCCTCCACGCGCCCCAGCGCAATGAACCCGATGCGCGTCCGCCGCGTCTGCGTCCCCGGCACCAGATAATCCTGCGCGTAAACGTAAATCGCTGGCGCCCCATCCTGCACCAAAATTTTCGCGGCAATCCATTCCTCGAGCTTCGCCGCCGCCCGCGTATACACATTGTTCTCGGGCGTATCGCCCGCCGCCGGCTTGCCCTTCTCAATCGCAATCAAGTTGTAAGGGCTCGCCGCGTAATATCGCTCCTGCATCTCCGGCGTGATTTTGTCGTAGGGCTGCGTCAGCACATCTTTCAGCGCAACGCGGTTCGTATCGTAGCGGTAAGCTCGAAAGGGGCGAATCTCAGCCATGTGGGCCTCAGCAGGCAGCAGCGCAACGCGAAAGACAAGCATTGTAGCAGCCGCAGGCGCTGCGCCAAAAGCCGTACGCGCTCCGGAAACGATTCGTGCGATCGAATCGTTCGAATTGCCCCTGTAGCGGCCGCCCTCAGGCGGGCGCCTTTTTCTCTCTGCAATTTCGATCTTCGTGTACCCCCTTTTACCGCCGATTAGAATTTCTCAACCTGCTGATCGCTCACGGGTTGCCGTACTTTTTAATCACGGAACGGTAGATTAAGTCTGCGGCGCGTTGGGCATCCGTCTTGCGCGGCGGAAGCTGCGAGGCGGGAGTCGTCATATAGATTTTGTACTGGACGCGGCCTTGGGCGTCGGGCTCCGAGATCTCCTGATCGGGATAGCCGGGGCGTGGGTGCCAGATGCGGCCGTCGGCGTCCGGCTTCGGTTTGGGAGGAGCGGCCGGTTGCGCGGGTACGGCCGCGCAATCGGTGCGGTCAGACGGCGACCGGTCATTCGGATTCTGGCCGCGAACAACGTCTCGCGGCAAGGCTTGCGCGGGTGAGACAGCGCAAGCGGTGATCTCTTCGAGACGGTCGGTTTCTCTTTCGTTTTTTGGATCGTTGTCTGAATCATTGTCTGGATCGTCATCGGAGTCATCTTCAGGTTCATCTTCAGGTTCATCGCCTTCGGCGGCGGAGTCATCGTCTTCGAGTTCACGGAGAGCGGCGACGCGCTCTTTGAGTGCGTTTTCTGCGTCTTCTTCTAATTCTTGGTCGGAGTCGATGTCGATTACATCGGAGCTGACATTCGAAGGGCGAGTGGGCGGTTGCGGTGGGTGGGCATCGGTGGAAGTGGAGAATTGGACCTGGGTGGGGATTTCGGTCCAGCGGCCGTGGCTGTCGATGCAGCTGTAGGCGCGCATGGCGCGGAGGATCGTATCGCCGGTGAAGGTTACCTCGTCGACGGATTCGACGAAGGCGTCGAGGGCGGAGTGAAGGCGTTCGCGACGCTGGAGAAGCAGGCCGGCCGCGCGGGCGTGGCGATAGACGGTGCGGTAGTCGTTGAGCTTGTAGTCCTGAGAGAGCTTCCAGGGGGCGCGCCAGTGGACGAATTCCTCTTCGATGGCTTCGCGTTCGGGGTGGTGGCAGATGATGCAGCGGCGGCTGTGGCGTTCGAGGAGCAGGATTTGCAGCTGCTTTTGCAGCCGGCGTTGACGGTTGATTCGGTTGGCTTTCCTTTGAGATTTCCTTCTGCTGGCTTTCGGGCTGGTGGCTTTCGTGGTCGTTTTCGAGGTCATGGTAGGTTGTCCTTTTTGGGATTCGCGGCCGCAGGACGCGGGCGCGGGGTGGTGAGGCGGGAGATCGTTCGATCTGTCGTCGGACGGCTGGCGCCGGCCGACTTTGGTTCAGTCGCCTATCTCGGACCTCCTTATCGGGCTCTCGGCGTATGACGCCAATTAGCCAGATACAGAGTAACACTGGGAAAGAGTCGCGGGAGATTGAACGAAAGTACAGTAAAGGTACAGGCGGGTTTGGAGCGAAGACGGAAGATCTCACCCTCTTGGCACTCGCCTTGCTCCTATACCATTATCGATAACTAATTCATGGTAAACTGCCGCTTAGCAACGAAAAATCATGGGCAAAGCGAAGAAAGCAAATCGCCAGATCGAGAGCTTCGATGCCGCGAAGTGGCATCGAAGCCTAATTACCGACCAACGCTACAGGGGTAAATCGTCGATCGGGGGCCGCTCAATTGACGAAGAGGCGGTAAGCGATCGCGCCCGGGTGCTGTATAGCAGCGCTTTTCGCCGGCTCCAACAGAAAACCCAGGTGTTTACGGTTTCGAGGGACGCGGCCGTGCGGACCCGTCTAACGCACTCACTGGAAGTTGCGAGCGTGGGGCGATGGATCGCGCAAAAAGTTGTGGACGGCAAACTCAAGAAACTTGGACCCGCGTATGGCTCCGCCCTCGTATCGCTAGTAGAAACGGGGTGCCTGGCCCACGATATCGGTAATCCGCCGTTCGGACACTTTGGAGAGGCTGCGATTCAGGCTTGGTTCCGGCAAAACTGGAAGGAGGCCGTGGCGGGCAGTAGGTTCGCCGACGATCCAAAGCTAAGGGTGCTGGTGCAAGATTTTCTGCATTTCGACGGAAATCCGCAGGGCACGCGAATTTTGACACGGCTGCAAGGGCTCACAAAGAACGACCGAGATTTATACGGCATGGACTTAACTTTTTCTCAGATTTTGACTGCACTCAAGTACCCACGCGGACCAGCGGACGACGCAAGAATATGGAAAAACAAGCCCGGCTTCTTCGAATCGGAACGACCTAGGATCCAAAAGGCCTGGGACAAACTAGGATTTAAACTCCAACAAAGATTCCCACTCGCCTATCTCGTCGAAGCGGCCGATGATATCTCATATTGCATCAGCGATATGGAGGATGGAATCGATCAAGGGGTGTTTACGGTGATGCAGTTTTTTGCTGAACTCCAGACGTGGATCGGCAAGAAGAACCCAAAGAAGCCAGCTCTCTCGGATCTTCGAAGGAGCGCGCAGGAGCGTGGGGCTGGTGCAAAAAAAGATCCCGCCGAGGCTAAAGATCATTTCATGCGATTCAAAACTGCATTCTCAAAAACAATGATCGAAGAGGCAGCGAGGGTTTATGATGATGGGAGCTCTAAAGACATTTTAGATGGCTCACGCCACGGGCTTTTAGACAACACTGATGCCGACGATCTACTGGAAACTTTGAGGGATGTTGCAAAGAAGTTTCTCTATATCGAAGAGAAGGTCCAGAGGCCGTTTCTCGCCGGCCTTCGAATTGTGCATGGCATCCTAGATCAGTATGGCCAGTTTTTGAAGTTGACGCGGGAGAACTTCGCAATGATTCGCAAAGCGTGGAGGTCGCACGATCGCGAAGATGTTTACAAGGAGGAGCTCCAGACGCTACTGCCCCTTCTTGACCGTTTGCCTGCACACTACCTAGACGTGTACGATTCCTTCATAGATGATAAAAACGAGGAAAGTAAGTCTTCGATGAAAGCGTGGGGCGAAGAGAGTTGGGAATGGTTTTGTCGAGCTCATCTCATCGTCGATTACCTCGCAGGTATGACCGATGATTTCGCGTACCGGACATACCAAATCATTTCGGGAGCGAAGCTTGAGTAATGCGCTGATCGTTCAGGGGCATCCATCCCTTATTGTGGAACAAATCGCCGCTCGTCGTGGCGCCGATCTCATCTTCACGTATTCCCGGTACCAAGTAGCGGCGCCTGGTCTTCAAGCAGCAGCCCCGCGGAGTGACGTGCAACAGGTCCCTGCTGGCGACATAACTCCCGATTGGCTAACCAAACGCTTCGCGGAACTCGGTCCGAACCAAGAAATGGCTTGGCACTCCTGGGCCGAATGCAAGGGCATGGGCTTTCATATTCCGATGATCGATTTTATCGACAGACCTCCTGACTCGGCCCTTGGTGACGTAAGCCGCACTGTCGCCACGGAAATGAACCTTCGAGGTCAATTTATTTTCTTCGAAACCGGGCGGTCCCTTCATGCTTACTTTCCGGAACTGATCCCGGAAAGTGCGTGGCCCAAATACCTGGGCCAGCTTCTCATCCTTAACGAAAGTGACCGTGCACCTCTCGTCGACACTCGCTGGGTAGGTCATGCTCTTGCCAGAGGGTTTACAGCACTGCGTTGGAGCCACAACACGAATCGCTACCGAACGCTACCTCATCTCATATCAGTCCCCGAACCCCGCGCGTTGTCGCAATCGCGTCATAGCTAATAACAACCGGCGATGTGTGGCAAATGCCGCTTGCGCTGATTCACCCGCGCAAGCATTGCCGCGAGACGTTGTTCGCGGCCAGAATCCGAATGACCGGTCGCCGTCTGACCGCACCGATTGCGCCGCGTTACCTTCCGGCGGCGCACCCCGCGCAACCGGCCGCCCCTGCAAAACCGAAGCCGGACGCTGACGGCCTCATCTGGCACCCACACCCGGGCTACCCGAATCAGGAGAGGTCGGAGCCAGACGCCCAGGGCCGCGTCCAGTACAAAATCTATATGACGACTGCAGCCTCGCAGCTTCAGCCGCGCAAGGCGGATGCCCAACGCGCCGCAGACTTAATCTACCGTTCCGTGATTAAAAAGTACGGCAACCTGTGACCGGCCAGTGATTTGCAAAATTCTAATCGGCGGTAAAAGGGGGGAACGAGACGAGCGGTTTAAGAACAATTCGACGGCAAGAACGAGGTCGCGATGATTGCCAAGCATTCCTGGCATGTGCTGCGTGGGACTTGGGGCGCAGGCTGAAGCCTACGCTACTGGGAGGCAACGGCAAAAACAGAGGAGCGTGGTATAAACGCGGGACTATGACAATTTTATCTGGGCGGATTTGTGGGCTTGGGCTCGCTTGTTGGCTTGGGGTGACTTGTTGGCTTGTGCTCGATTGTGGGGTTGCGGCGCAGGAGCAGGGGGTGACGGAGACGATTACGCCTGTGCTGTTGGAAGTGCGGGATGCGCCGGTGGCGTTTGCGGGGTCGGATGGGAAGACGCATCTGGTGTATGAGCTGCGGATGACGAATTTTTCGAGCGGGAGTGCGACGATCGAGCAGGTGGAGGTGATTGGCGACGCGGTGATTGGCGATGCGGGGGCGGTGTTGAAGACGATGGACAAGGGCGAGATTGCCGGGCGGCTGCAGATGGCTGGGCAGCGGACGCCGACGGACGTGCTGGCGGGGAGCGCGGAGGCGTCGCTATTTATTCACGCCACGCTGGCGGATGGCGCGCGCGTGCCGGCGAAATTGACGCATCGGGTGCGCGTGCGAGCGGAAGCTGCGCCGCCGGGGAAACAGGAATTCACGGAGACGGGCGGCGAGACGGCGGTGGCTCTCGAGGCGGTGGCGGTGATTGGGCCGCCGCTGCGCGGGGCGCGTTATGTGGCGGCGGATTCGTGTTGCGATGCGAGCCGGCATACGCGGGCGGCGCTGCCGGTGAATGGGCGCGTGTGGATCGCGCAGCGTTTTGCGGTGGACTGGGAGCAGCTTGATGAGGAGGGGCGGATTTATCACGGGGCGCAGGCGGATGTGAAGAGTTACACGATTTACGGGAAGGAAGTGCTGGCGGTGGCGGACGCGAAGGTGGCGTCAACGATCGAGGGGCTGCCGAACCAAACGCCGGGGAAGATGCCGGAAAATATTGCGATCGAAGAGGCAGATGGAAATTCGGTGATTCTGGACCTGGGCGGCGGGAAGTATGCGTTGTACGCGCATCTGGACCCGGGAAGCGTGCGCGTGCACAAGGGCGACACGGTGAAACGCGGGCAGGTGATTGGGCTTGTGGGCAACACGGGAAATTCGCTCGCGCCGCATCTGCATTTTCATGTGATGAGCGGGGCGTTGGCGCTGGCGTCGAATGGGCTGCCTTATGAGATTGACGATTTTCTGGTGACGGCGCGGACGCCGGGTACGGCGGCGTTTGACGCGGCGGAGGAAAAAGGAACGCCGCTCGAGACTATGCCGATTTCGCCGCCGCGGCAGGCGAAGAACGAGATGCCGCTCGATCAGATGATCATTTCTTTCGGGCAAGGGTCATTTGGACCGTGATCAAGTCGTGCGGGCCGTGATTTGTTTCACGGCGGAACGCCCGATGGCTGGGTGAAACAGGTTGGGTGAAACAGCGCGAAGAGCGACGGGGCTGGGAGAATGGCCCGGCGCTACTTGGTGTCGTCGGGTACTGGCCCGACTGATTCCTTGATTACGGCTTCCGCTCTTTCGAGGAGCGATTGAATCTCCTGGAAAGTTTGCGACGGGAGGTCGCGGAGACCGGGAGCGATGGCCCGGAGAATTTTCAAGCGAGTCATAAAGATCGGGAGCAGCGAAGTTCGAAAATCCAATGCCGGACTAGCCATGATTCACCCCTGCGAGATCGAGATAAGGTTCTGACGCTGTGTGCCGCTTTAGTTATTCGTACGGGCTAGGGGGAATACCAAAGAGACCCTGTAGACCTGAAGCGTTTAAATTTAAGGTTTGTACAGCTCAACCACCTCTCCACTATAGCAAAGTAAGCTGCCGCGCCAAACGTGATTCGCTCGCCGCGAAAGTACTAGTCACAGCAGCCTCATCGAAGGCGCTCATTTCGAGGCCGGCAAGTAGGTTTAACGCAGCGTTTCGCGGCATGTCAATAGACCGCTGCCAATTTCCTGAAAAAAGTTTCCTGTGGGGTGCGAGACGAAGAGACGGCGAAACTCGTTCGCCGGCTGCAATTTGCTACGCGGTTGTTGCGAGCAAGCGATTGGTAACGCGAGGGCCTGTGGACCATTGACAGGGAACGGGCGGCAAGGTAGCGTTGCGGATAAGTTATCGCTTTAGAACTGGGTTCTGCTTTCGCAATCCTGCCGCGTGGCGGCGAGCCCGGTGAATGGTGTCACGGGAGACCAGCCCTTCCATGAGCCTACGTTGCCGGTATCTCGCATCGATTTCTCTTTTCCTGCTGTGTGTGACAACCACGCCTCGAAGTGCGCCCGCCGGAGACGATTGGCAAGCGATTGCGCCGGAGGATTTGGCGCTGAAGGATAATCCTGCGAGTCCGGGCGCGCACGCGATGATTCTCTACCGGGAGAGCATGGTGGATGCGAATCAAGGCTCCGTCCGGGAGTATATGCGCATCAAGATTTTCACGGAGGAGGGCCGCAAAGAAGCGAACGTGGAGATCCCGTTTGTAAAAGGATTCGATGATATTCAGGACGTGCGGGCACGAACGATCCGGCCGGATGGCACGGTGGTGAATTACGAGGGCAAACCATTCGAGAAGACGGTGGTGAAAGTAAGCGGTTACAAGGTGCTGGCGAAGACGTTTACGCTCCCTGAGGTGCAGCCGGGATGCATCATCGAGTACTCGGTACCGGGATCAATCCGATTCGAGTTACGTCTACAGCGAGCAGTGGAAGGTGTACGGGAATTTATTTACGAGGCTGGCGCGTTTTTCAATCAAACCCAGCACGCGAAGCGGATTGCCGGTGCTGATGTACCGGCACTATGGATTGCCGCCCGGAGCGACACCGCAACCTCAGAAAGATGGATCGTACACGCTCGAGCTGCATGACCTGCATGGAATTGAGGAAGAGCCGTACATGCCGCCGGAGAGGGCGTTGCAGGGAACCGTGGATTTCTATTATTTAAAGCATGGCGATCTTTCGAACGAGACGGCAGAGAGTTATTGGAATCGCATCGGAAGCAGTGGGGAGAAGAGGTGGACCATTTCGTAAGCAAGAAAGGCGCGCTGGAAAAAGAGGTTTCGCAAACGGTGGCGCCGAGCGATTCGCCGGAAGAGAAATTGCAAAAGATTTACGCGCGGGTGCAGAAGATTCGGAATCTCGGAAATGAAGAGACCAAAACGAAGAAAGAGGAGAAAAAAGAAAGCCTGAAAGAGAACAACAACGCAGAAGACCTTTTGAAACATGGATACGGCTGGCCCAGGGAGATCAACTGGCTGTTTATCGGGCTCGTCCGAGCAGCGGGATTCGAGGCGGCCGAAATCTACGTGGCTCCGAGGCACGTCAATTTGTTCATGCCGGAGATGAAGGACACGAAAGAACTGACGTCTGACGTGGTATGGGTGCATGCAGGAAACCTGGAATATCATCTCGATCCTGGAGCGGCTTTTTATCCGTTTGGATTGCTGCCGTGGTGGAAGACGGCAACGAAAGGTGTGCTATCGCTGAAGACGGGCGGAAAAATTGTCGAGACACCAGTGCAGGGAAGTTCGTTCGCAACCATCGTGAGGAAAGGGACGCTGAAAGTAAGCGACGACGGAACGGTAAGCGGAACGCTGGAAGTGGAGTTCACCGGACAGCAGGGTGCCGTGGAACGCGAGGACGGGCAAGAGGATGATGCAGGGCGCCGGAAAGCTCTCACCGATGAGATTCAAGGATGGCTGCCTGGCGGGGCCACTTTCGAGATCACGAAATTGTCGGATTGGAAGCAGATTGCGGAGCCATTGCGGGTGGAGGGAGAGTTGAAAGCTCCGGGGATCGCGACGCCAGTCGGCCGGCGTTTATTGATGCCCGCGACGATATTCGAATCCGGGGAAACGAAAGCGTTCCAGACGGCACGGCGGGTGAACATAGTGTACTTCCACTATCCATACCAGGAAATCGACGACCTGAAATTCGAGGGCCCCCCGGGCTACAAGATAGAGACATTACCCACGGAGCAGAAGCCGGTGCAGAGTTCGTTGACGTATCAGATGACGGCGACGCAAGAGGGAAACAACGTCGAGGTGAAGCGGAAGCTCGACGTGAGAGCAATCGTGATTCCGGTGGAAGCGTATCCGGCGCTAAGGTCGTTCTTCACGAGAGTTAAAAATAATGACGATGCGCAGATCATATTTCAAAGCTCGGAGTCGGCTCGCAACAATTAGCATCGCTACGGCAATTGCGATTGCTGCGTGGATGTGGAGACCGGCGCAGGTGGCGGCGGATCAGGCGCCCGACTGGCTGCGGGCTGCGTCACAAGACAAGCTACCGGACTATCCGAAGGACACGGAGGCGGTGGTTCTGCTGGAAGAGCAATACACGACGGTAAAAGACAACGGAGAAATCGAGACGCGATGCAGGCGCGCGTACAGGCTGCTGCGGCCGGAAGGGCGCGACGGATATGGAGGAGTGGCGGTCCATTTCGACAGCGAAACGAAGCTGACGTACCTGAAGGCGTGGACGATCACGGCGGATGGAGCAGCGATTGAATTGAAGGAAAAGGAAGCGGTGGAAGCAGGGCTCTCGAGCTATGAAATTTACAGCGATAAACGGGTGAAGTATTTGAAGTTTCCGGAAGCGAATCCGGGAAGCGTGGTGGGATACGAATACGTCCAGAAACACCGGCCTTTTGTATTCGAGGATGACTGGTGGTTTCAATCGCGGATTCCGACGCGGAAGGCGCGGTTTGTGCTGCAGATCCCTTCCGGGTGGGAGTACACGAACTACTGGGCGCACTATCCGGAGCAAAAAGCGGAGAGCCGCACGTCAAACCAGTTTACGTGGGAGTTGCAGGATATTCCGGGGATCGAAACGGAAAAGGATATGCCGCCGTGGCTGGCGGTGGCCGGGCGGATGGACGTGAAGTACTTCCCGCGCGATCCGAAGATGCGAACGAAAACGACAGGCACGTGGAAGGATTTAGGACTCTGGTATGGAGGTCTTACGGCGTCGGCGCGAGGGGCTTCACCGCAAATGCAGCAGAAGGTGACTGAATTGACGGCAGGTGCACCGGATCGCCTGGCAAAAATAAAGGCGCTCGCTGCGTTTGCGCAACGGCAGGTGCGATATGTGGCGATCGAAATAGGAATCGGTGGATATCAACCGCACAATGCCGGAGATATCTTCGCGCGGCAGTATGGAGACTGTAAGGACAAAGTGACGCTGCTGAGCGCGATGCTGCATGAGATCGGAGTGGAGTCGTATTACACGCTGGTGGACACCGAGCGCGGAATCGTAGTTCCTGAGTTCCCCTCGATGAGGTTCAATCACGTGATTCTGGCGATCAAGGTGCCGAACGACGTGCCCACGGAGTCCTTATATGCAATGGTGAATAATCCGAATCTGGGCCGGATCGTGTTTTTTGATCCGACCAATGAGTATGTGCCGCTCGGATATCTGCCGTCCTCGCTGCAAGACAGTTTCGGGCTGGTGGTGGGTCCGGATGGGGGAGAACTTCTGGCGTTGCCGCTGCTCCCGGCTGCGACGAACCGATTGCTGCGAACGGGAAAGCTGAATTTGAGCGCGAGCGGAAACCTGGACGGAACCGTGCAGGAAACGCGATGGGGAGCGCCGGCAGAAGCGCGGCGGGCACAGCTGCTGGAAGCGGCGCCGAAGATGAGAGCAAAAGTATTCGAGGATTTTCTCGGTTCGACGCTCAATGATTTCACGTTGACGCGCGCGACGGTGGGCAATCTGGATCATTACGATGAGACGCTGACGGTGGAGTACAGCTTCGTTTCGGAGCGATATGCGAAATCGGCGGGAAATCTGCTGATCATGGCGCCACGCGTGGTGGGAACGAAAGGCTCAAACATTCTGGCTGGAAAGCCACGGAAATATCCCATTGAATTTGGGGAGGCGACGCGGCAGGACGATATGTTCGATATCACGCTGCCGGCTGGATATGTGGTGGATGAGTTGCCGAAGCCGGTGAAGGCGGAGTGTCCTTATGGATCGTATAAGAGCGAAATCGAGGTGAGCGGGAACGTGCTGCATTACAAGCGCACGTATGAGATTACGGACGTGATTGTGCCCACGCAAAAATTGGATGAGGTGAAGGATTTTTTTCGTCAGATAGCCGCGGATGAGCATTCCAGCGCGATTTTGAAGCGGGAAAACCCCTGAGAAGTTTTTAGATACGAGGATGTTTTTGCGGCGTTGGGATGGGTGTGTGTGTTCGGGTGCGTGGGGGACGGCCGGAGGCCGCGACTGGTTATTCACGTAAATGCTGAGTTCCACGTCTGCGCGTTGAGTGCATGGGATCAACGCTTGAGATCCTTCGCTGCAATGCTCAGGATTGACAATCAGAGTTGAGATGGAGCGGAGAGATTGCGCACGACGAATGAAGGACGCACGACGATGGGCAGGCGGCGCGGGGGGGTGAATGGGGCGGGGAGTGGGGTGGGCTTCGCGGGCGCGTCTTAGACGCGCCCCTACTTGTGCTTGATTACGGCCGTCGGGGGGGTTCGGCGTTGTCAAACTGCGGCGAAGAGAAAAGAACGATCGCTCGGGTTTACCGAGTATCTCGAGGCGGGTGATCGTTAGTTGGGGCACAGGCAGGAATGCCTGTGCTACCGGGGGCAGAGGAACTTGACTAGGGAGATGTGGGGAAGGATTGCGAGTTGGGGGGCGAGGGCGCGGGGGGCGAATTGGCGGATTCGATTAGTTTGGTGATTGCGGCGGGGGTGAGTGGCAGGGCGTAAATGTCGGCGTGATGGGCGTAGGAGTATTCGCGATAGGCGGGGGCTTGGGAGCGGGTGAGGTCGAGGAGGATGTCCCAGAGGCTGCGGGTGCGGAAGAGGCGTTTGCGTGAGGCATTTGTGCGATGGAAGCGAAGCGAGTGGCGCGGGGGAGTGCCGGCGGATTCTAGGATTACTTCTGTGCAATTTTCCTGGCGGAAAGGGCGGGAGGGATCGGGGTCGGGATAGGCGTTGAGGAGCGGGGCGAGTTCGGGTGGGGCGGAGTCGATTGCGTCCCACCAGTAGCGGTAGGAATTGAAGACGATTGTGCCGGAGCGGAGGATTTGCTGGACGCGGTGCGGGTCTTTTCCTGTGACGCTGACGATCATGTCGATTAGTTCGGCGGGGCGGAAGGTTTGGCGGACGAGAGGGCGGATGCTGATGAATTGGGCGTCGTCTTCGGAGTATTTGACGGGGATTTGTGCGGGGAGTGGCATGGGGATACTGTAAGCGAGAAAATCTTTGCCGGGGATGGAAAATGGGCGCGAAGAGGAATCGAGATTTTGTGCCGCGCCTACGGCGCTGGAGATTGCTCCGTGTTCGTGTTCCCACCCCTTCCGGGGTGGGCTAACTTCTTCCGCGCCTATGGCGCTTGTGATTTGTTTTCGCGGGCGGCGCGCAGATGGATGGGGCGGGAAGTGGGGTGGGCGCGCGGGCGCGCGTCTTAGACGCGCCCCTACTGTCGGATCGCAGGTTTGGGAGAGCAGCAGAGGCCAGAATTTCAAATTTAAAATTTCAGACTTGAAATAAGGGGAAGACCCACGGCGAGGGAGACGTCGTCGTGTGCCCGGACGTAAATGCGGTTGCTTGTTGCGCGGGGAGTAGGGGTGGGCGGCGCGAGAAGCAGAGGCGGAGATGAATGGGGCTGGGAGTGGGGTGGGCGGCGCGTTGCGTGTCGAGGGCTTGAGATGAACGCTGAGATCCTTCGCTTCGCTCAGGATGATGGTGGTGAGGGCGAGTTGGGAAAGAAGCTAGGATTTGGGGGTTAGGCGGTCGCGGACTTTGTCGCTTAGGGCTTTGCCGTCGATGGATTTGCCTTCCAGGCGGGCGCGGGCGGCTTTGATGACGGCGCCCATGTGTTTCAGGGAGTCGGCGCTTTGTTCGTCGACAGCTTCGTCGATGGCGCGGTGGAGTTCGTCGTCGCTGGGGGCGGCTGGTAGATAGTGTTCGATGAAGGCGATTTCCTTTTTTTCTTTTTCGGCCAGGTCGAAGCGGCCGCCTTTGGTGAATTGTTCTGCGGATTCGTGGCGCTGCTTGACGAGAGTTTGCAGGACTTGAAGGGATTCGAGGTCGTCGAGCGGGCGCATCTTTTCGATTTCCTTGTGCTTCAGCGCGGATTTCACCATGCGGAGGACGCTTAGGCGGAGCTCGTCCTTTTCTTTCATGGCGGCGGTGAGATCGGATTGGATGCGGTCGATGTAGGACATTTTCTCCTCGGGTTGGTGGAAAGAATAGCATACGAGGCGGGGCGGTGAGTGATTGCGCGTGGTTCGATTGTGCTGGGTGGGCGGTTGGACCCTTGCTGCGCTCAGGATGACAAATTTGGTGGGCGCGGGTGTAAGAAGAATTGACGATGGTTGTGGTGCGCGGTGGAGGGTTGAACCGTTGGGGCGGGCTTCGCGTAAATGAATGGCGCGGGGGTGGGGTGGGCGGCGCGGGCGCGTCTTAGACGCGCCCCTACTGTGGTTGCGGCTTGCCTCGGGTTACGGGTGGTGCTAAGTTGCCGCACGTTTGCGGCCAAATTGGACGGCGTTGCCTGCGTGATTCTTGATTGCCATGCGACTGCGCGAGGGTTGGCTGCGGTGACTGGCGCGCGGATTTTTGGAGGTGAGGCTTGGCGATTGCGAATAAGGCTTGGAGTTCGACGGCGCCGCCTGGGGAATTTAAGCCTTATGTGCCGGCGGAGGAGTCGCTTGCTGAGTTTACTTTGCGCGCGGTGGTGCTGGGGGCGTTGTTCGGGCTGTTGTTTGGCGCGGTGACGGTTTATGTGGGGTTGCGGGCTGGGTTGACGGTGTCGGCGTCGATTCCGATTGCGGTGCTGTCGATCAGTATTTTGCGGGCGTTTGGGCGCTCGACGATTCTTGAAAATAATATTGTGCAGACGACGGGGTCGGCGGGGGAATCGCTGGCGGCGGGGGTGATGTTCACGATTCCGGCGCTGATATTTTTGGGATTTGGATCGGAGTTTACGTTCTGGCGAATTTTTCCGCTGGCGCTGCTGGGCGGGTGGCTCGGCGTGCTGTTCATGATTCCGCTGCGGCGGCAACTGATCGTGAAGGAGCACGGCAACCTGACTTTTCCGGAAGGGACGGCTTGCGCGGACGTGCTGGTGGCGGGAGAGCGCGGCGGGTCGTTTGCGGGGCGGGTGTTCTGGGGACTGGGGCTTGGCGGCGTGTATACGTTTTTTATGAACACGATTCAGGCTTGGAATGGGCAGCCCGAGGCGCGGCCGTCGTGGTTTCCGGGGTGCGTCGTTTCGCGCGACGATCACGTCGGAATATCTGGGCGTGGGATTTATTATCGGGCCGCGCGTGGCGGGAATTCTTTTTGCCGGGGGCGTGATTTCGTGGCTGCTGGTGATGCCTGCGATTCAATTTTTCGGGCAGCTGGCGGGGAACACTCCGATTTATCCTTCGACGATTCCGATTCCGCAGATGACGCCGGACGATATGTGGCGGCAGTACATCCGTCCGATGGGAGCGGGAGCGGTGGCGGCGGCGGGATTGATCACGCTGCTGCGGACGCTGCCGACAATTATTTCGGCGTTGCGGGCGGGGTTGAAGGATGTGCGGGCGGAGGGCGCGGGAGAGGCGGCGGAGAAGAGTCGCTTGGAGCGCGATATTTCGCTGCGGACGGTGCTGATCGGATCGCTGGTGATCGTGGTGCTGATGTGGATCATGCTGACGTTCGAGCCGATGAAGGGCGCGAGCACGACGTGGTATCAGAATTTGCTGGCGGGACTTTTTGTGGTGGTGTTTGGGTTTTTGTTTGTTACGGTGGCGGCGCGGATCAGCGGGCTGCTGGGAAATTCTTCGAATCCGGTGAGCGGGATGAGCATTGCGACGTTGATGGCGACGTGCGCGATATTTTTTGTGGCGGGATGGACGGCACCGAACTATGCGGTGCTGGCGTTGATTATTGGCGGCGTGGTTTGCACGGCGGCGGCGATTGCGGGGGCGACTTCGCAGGATTTGAAAACGGGATTTTTGGTGGGGTCGACTCCAGTGAAGCAACAGTGGGGATTGCTGGTGGGCGTGACGGTGTCAACGATTGCGATTGGCGCGACGCTGAATCTGATGAATACCGGCCTGCAGAAATATATTCCGACGCAGATTCCCGTGAATGTGCAGGAATTGCCGACGGGCGTGAAGGTGGAGCGAGAGTCGTTCACCTATCAGGGGAAGACTTACGAGCTGATTAACGCGCTTGGATCGCGCAACGATTCCTGATGGCGAATATTTGTACGACCCCGGGACGAAACAGATTGAAGTGCAGTGGGTGCAGGGGATCGGGAGCGACAAGGCTCCGGCACCGCAGGCGCGATTGATGGCGACGGTGATCAACGGGATTTTGAATCAGCGGCTGCCGTGGCGGCTGGTGTTGATGGGCGTGGCGCTGGTGCTGGCGGTGGAAATTCTTGGGGTGCGGTCGCTGGCGTTTGCGGTGGGAGCTTATCTTTCGATTGGAACGACGGCGACGATGTTTGCGGGCGGGATCGTGCGATGGACGGTGGAGGCGAGCTCGAAGGATGCGAAGGATGAGGGCGAGGCGAGTCCGGGCGCGCTTTATTCGAGCGGACTGATTGCGGCGGGCGGAGTGTTTGGATTGCTGGGGATCGTGATTGCGTTGCTGCAGGATCCGGAAATTTCGACGCGCGTGCCGCAGTGGGTGACGACGGTATTCAGATTGCCGTGGCGGCCGGATTTGTTTGCGTTTGGGCCGAAGTTGCTGGGATCGCTGGCGACGAGCAATCTTTTCGGGTTGGTGATGTTTCTGCTTTTGGCTGCTTCCCTATTTTATTTTGCGCGCAAGAAGCTAAGCTAGGCACAAATTGGGGCGAATGCTCGCCCCAAGTGCCTTGCGGTTCGAAATTGCTCGATCGGCTGACTACGGGTTATTTGATTTTGCCGAGGCTGAAACCTCAGGATTTGGCTTCTCGGCGACGACCAGATAGGTCATCTCTTTTTTGTCGCCATCCGCGGCCTTCAGAATCATGTGATCCTTCTTGATCTTAAAAATGATCTCCTTGCCTACCGGCAAGACCGCGGGATGTTTGGTGTCTGTTGGACGAATGTGATATTCCATCTGGTCGGTTATCACCATGTATTGCGGACACAGCTTCTCATCATTGTCCACGTGGGTGATACCGGCGGATGCCCATACCGTACCCAATCCCGTCACGCCTTTTTCTCTCGCGCCACAGGGCACTGATTCCATTTTTTCGACCATGGCGCGATCGCCTTTTTTCTTGTCGCCGCCGGCGTTCGCCGGGATGGCGGACAATAAAATTAATCCTGCGATTAGTGCCGCTCTGACGTTCATAGATGCCTCCTTAAATCTCTCCGCTATCGTTAGCGTCGAGCTATTTGGACTCGGGCCACGATTCGACTGGGAACGCCCAGGAGTCAGAAGGCCAGTGAAGGCCTTCCAATCCGGCCGAGCAATCTTGCGCTACTGCTTTGGTTTGCTCGTGTCCGTGGCGGGTTTGGATGCTGTGGCTGGCGCCGTTTGTGCGCTACCGCTGTAACTGCCGTTCTTTTCTTGTTGGTCGTGTTGAACTGCTGTGACGACTTGACGAAGGTTTCCGGATTCTGCATCAAGCCCTGGCGAACGTCGGGATGCTGGTTGAGGTAATCCTTCAGTTCAGGATGGCTCTGCATGTACTCGTCGTTTTTCACGAGAGACGGATCCTTGGAGAGCTGCTCGTTGATGCTGGAGTGACCGCCGAGGAATTCTCCGAATGGCGGTGAGGTTCGTCGCCCTGGCCGCTACGTGTTCGATGATTCGTTCTGATCGTAACGGGCTTCCTGCTGCATGAAGGCGTTGGGATTGTCTTTGAGCGCGGTGCGTACTCCCGGGTGCTGTTGCAAGTAGGATTGGAGCGAAGGATGGCTCTTCACGAACTCGTCGTTGTTTACGAGTGAAGGATCCTTTCGAATTTGCTCTGCAGTTTCGCGGTGACTGTCGAGGTAGTGATCGAAGTTGGCTAGCTCGTCGCGGCGTGCATCGCGGTTGCGATCATCGGCGTCATGATGGTCGTAGCGATTGTCATTGTCGCGGCGCGCGTCACGGTCGCGATCGTTGTCTGCACGGGCATCACGATCACGGGCGTTGTTATCGTTACGGGCGTCGCGGTCGCGGTCGGGATTGTCGCTGTCGCGATGAGCATCGCGATCGTTGTCCGCCCGGCCATCACGATCACGATTGTCGTTATCGTTGCGAGCATCGCGGTCGTGGTTGTTATTATCGGCGCGAGCATCGCGATCCCGATCATTGTCTGCGCGGGCATCGCGGTCACGATTGTCGTTATCGTTGCGAGTGCCGCGATCCCGGTCGTTGTCTGCACGGGCATCGCGGTCGCGATCGTCGTTATCGTGCCGAGCATATCCGTCTTTATCATCGGCACGCGTGAAAGCGTCCGGATCCTTTCTCACTGCGTCCCGAAATTGCGGATGGTCCTGCAGATAGGTCTGCAGCTCGGGATGGCCCTTCACGTACGTCTTCGTCGTTGATCAACTTCGGATTCTTCCGAAGCTGCTCTGCAACTTCGCGATGGCTATCGAGGAACTGATCGAAGTGGGCGCGCTCTTCGTGCATGCGTTGATCTTCGTGCCGGTCATAACGGGCTTCCTGGTGCATAAAGGCGTTGGGATTTTCTTTCAACTCCTCGCGAACAGCCGGATGCTCCTGCATGAAGCTTTGTAGCGCGGGATGGCCTTTTACGAATTCGTCGTTATTCACGAGAGAGGGATTTTGTCGAACTTGTTCGGCAATCTCGCGGTGGGAATCGAGGAACTGATCGAAGCGAGCAAGTTCCTGGCGAGTGATGTCGCTATCGTGAGCCGGCTGAGAGCTTTGATTTTGATATTGAGCCGGTGCGGCGTGAAGTGAGGAGGGGACGCCGAGCGAGATCAGGGCTGCCAGCATGGGCGTTGCCGGCCAGCCCTTCGCGTGCCATTTTCTCTTTGTCATAACAATCTCCTTGTCATGCGTGGACGGTGAATATTTTGCCCGCGGGGACAAGTGCACGACTTGTGCCAAAGGTACTGGGTGAGAGGGAAAGAGCCGATGATTCAGTAACTTGGAGAAAATCGAGGGAGGCGATTTCGGGCAGCGAAGTGGAAATTCGACATGTTGGGGACAAAATTGTTATACGGGGAATGTAGTACGAAAAACGTTGCATATAACGGTCGTCGCAACGGTCGTTTTATTTCCTACAGGATTTTACGCATGCGCGAAATCGGAAGGTGGGAGGGCGAATTGGATTTTCTGAAGGTGGCAGCAAGCGAGAGAATTTTAAAATTGTGAAGCCCGGTTTACTGGTGGCAGATGCTTGCAGTAAACCGGGCTCGGTGGTTGACAGATGAGCAGGAGCTATCGGCGGCCGGAGACGTGGCGGACGCGGACTGGGCTGTGATGTACTGGCGCGGGCGCGGACATCACTTTTTTGAACGGGATGTCAGTGCCGGAGATTCCCGAGCACGCGCCGGCGAGGCCTTCGTAGATCATGAAGAGGCCGCCGTTGGGGAGCGTTTTGCCGTTCGCATCGGTATTGCTGGCGATGAAGGCCACGACGTTGCCGGTGTTGTCGGAAGCGATAGTTTCGAGCATGTCTCCCGAGGCGATGCTGGGCTTGAAGGTGTTTGCAAGAGGAGCGCCGATGGTGAGCGTGGAGAAGCAGAGATTGGCATTCTTCGCAGCGGTGATGGTGCCGGTGACGTTGAATGAGGAATCGGTTTTGAAGGTGACAGAGACGCTCGCGGCCGGTCCGCCATTTGAGCTTTCGAAGGAGCCGACGTAGGTGCCATTGACTGGAGAAAACAGGGTGGCGGTAAAATTTCCTGAGTCGCCCTTCATGCACGAACCGGAGGAGCGAAATGTTCCGGAAGAATGGCTTGGGTCGGTGCTGGGGCTACCGGTGAACGTGATTGTGGCTCCATTGTCGAGTGTAACGGTGAAGGTGGCCTGGTAGAAGCCGAAGATGTCGTAGCCGGTGACATTCGCGCTTGCGACTGAGCCTGAATTCGAGCAGTTCGAGTTGGTGAACGTATCGGGAAGAGCGGTTGAGAGTCCGATGGCGATTCCGAATTCGCTAGTGAGCGTCCAATCGGTGGTGATGACGAGCGGGTTGTAGCAATTGGAATTCGAATCTTTGGGATTGTCCACATTCTGGCCATTGCAGGATAGGGGATTCCCGTTGGCATCGAGCAACGGGTAGGCGTTGGGCGCCGATCTTTGGTGGTAACGATCGTCCACTGCTGAGGCGTCTTCTCGATTTTAGCGGAGGCGGCGAGTGTGGTGAGGAAAAAAGCCGCGGCTAGCATCCCGATTCGGGTGAATCTCATGTTTGGTTCTTCCTTGGAGTGCTCGATTTGACTGGTTCGCGTGACTTGGTGCTTGCGTGACAGTTGCATTCTGGCGGTGGCGGCTGTGATCCGAAATGGCGCAGGCGTTCTACCGGGGTGGAACTGCGCGGATTGGTTGAGCTAGGACAGGAGTACTAGGAAGAGATGTCTTTCTAAGGCCTTATATTACAGTGATTTAGGCTGGACATGGGTGCGCCCGATTGGCGATTCGCTTCCTTGCGAAAGGAATTGGGATAGAATCCGTGTACTCGAATTTCTGAAAAAGGAGCTGTGATGCGCAAGATCGGCTTGCTCGTGCTGGCAGCCGTGCTCACGCTGGCGGCGGGCAAATTCGCTTCGCCTCCCGTGCCGCCCACAGCAAAAAAGGTTCCCAACGTGACTGAGGTGAATGGACACAAGCTCGTGGACGACTACTACTGGCTGCGCGACAAGACGAACCCGGAAGTGAAGGCGTATCTCGAATCCGAGAACGCGTACACGGACGCGGTGATGAAGCCGACCGAGCCTTTGCAGAAGCAGCTTTACGACGAGATGCTGGGCTGGATTAAGGAAACGGACGTGGAGGTGCCGTACAAAAAAGGCGACTACTTTTATTACACGCGAACGGAGGCCGGCAAGCAATACCCGATTCGCTGTCGAAGGAAAGGCAGCATGGATGCACCGGAAGAAGTGCTGCTGGATGTGAATGAACTGGCGAAGGGGCAGATCTTCATGTCGCTGGGCGAATTCGAAGTGAGCGACGACGGAAACTTGCTCGCTTACAGCACGGATAACACGGGCTTCCGGCAGTATGTGCTGGCGGTGAAAGATCTGCGGACGGGGAAGACTCTGCCGGACCATGCGGAGAGGGTGGGATCGGTGGCATGGGCGAATGATAACAAGACATTTTTTTACACGATTGAAGATGAGAAAACCAAGCGCCAGTATCGGATGTACCGGCACACGGCGGGAACTACGGGCGGGGATAGCCTGGTGTATGAAGAGAAGGACGAGCGATTCAACGTAATGTGGAGAAGTCGCGCAGCAAGGCTTACATATTTTTGACGGCGGCGGAGCCATATGACCAGCGAGGCGCGCTATGTTCCGGCCGATCAGACGACGGCTGAATGGAAAGTGATCGAACCGCGCAAGCAGGATGTGGAATATTACCCGGACCACAACGGAGATTTTTTCTATCTTCGAGTGAATGATACGGGACGGAATTTTCGGCTGGTGAAGACGCCAGTGGCAGATCCGCGTCGCGCGAATTGGCAGGAAGTGGTGCCGCAGCGAGCGGACGTGATGCTGCGAGACGTGGACTTCTTCAAGAACTACTACGTGTCCTATGAGCGGCAGGATGGATTGCCACAGATTCGCGTGACGGATTTGCAGAGTGGGAAATCGCGGCGGATCGAATTTCCTGAGCCCGCCTACTTGAGCTATGGCTATATCAACGCCGAATACGACACCAACAAAATTCGCTATGGCTATCAGTCGTTCGTCACGCCGCCGTCGGTTTTTGAGTACGACGTGGCGAGTGGCGCCTCCGTATTGCTGAAGCAGAAGGAAGTGCCGGGGTATGACCGCGAGCGTTATCAGGTGGAGCGGATTTATGCCACTGCGCCGGATGGCGTGAAGATTCCAATTTCGGTGGTGCATTTGAAAGACGAGAAACGCGATGGTAAAGCGCCGCTGTTTCTCACGGGTTACGGCTCGTATGGCTATGCGTATGACATCAACTTCAATTCGAACATTTTCAGTCTGGTGGATCGCGGCGTGACGTTTTCTGTGGCGCATATTCGGGGCGGCGGCGAGATGGGGAAGGCGTGGCATGACGCAGGGCGCATGATGAACAAGAAAACTACTTTTACGGACTTTATCGCGTCTGCCGAGTATTTGCTGGCGCAGGGATATGGTTCGAAGGAGCGGCTGGTGATTGAAGGACGAAGCGCGGGCGGGTTACTGATGGGCGTGGTGCTGAATATGCGGCCGGATTTGTTTCACGCGGCGCTGGTGGGAGTTCCTTTTGTTGACGTGATAAATACCATGCTGGATGAATCGCTGCCGCTGACCGTGCCGGAATTTGAGGAGTGGGGCAATCCGAAGGAAAAGGCTGCGTTCGATTACATGATTACGTATTCGCCGTACGACAACATCGAGGCGAAGGCGTACCCGAACATGCTGGTGAAGACTTCTTTTAATGACAGCCAGGTGATGTATTGGGAGCCGGCGAAGTATGTGGCGAAGATGCGGGCTGTGCGTACGGATCACAATACTTTGCTGCTGAAGACGAATATGAGCCCGGCGGGGCACGGCGGAGCGTCCGGGCGATACGACCGGCTGAAAGAGACGGCGTTTGATTACGCGTATTTTCTTACGCAGATGGGGATTAACAACTGAGGCCATGAGATGGTTAATTCAAACGGAAAGGCCCCGCCCCGCTGATAACGTGTGAGCAAGTCTTTGCCGATGAGCGAAAGTTTGGTTTGTGTCCGCGTGAACCCTAGGATTCCAATGTTAAGGAGATTCCATAGATGCGGGTTTTGAGTGACCAGGAAGTGGCCAAATGGTTCGAGCAATTTGAGGACCTCGGAGTTCGATCTCGACTATGTGCATGCAGGAAGACGAACTCTTCTTCACACATCCCGAGTCCGCGTGCATTGACTTGGAGTATCCGCCAAACCTTGAGCGACTGCCTTTCTTCGCGCATTTTGTCGCAACAATCGGCTATGAAGACCAATACTTCGATGGTGCTTTGATTTGGTGCACCAACTGGGGCGTTGGGAACTTATTTGATGAAGGAATCGGGTATCGCATCGTGGAACGAATCAATGCCACTGCGGGTCAACCAAGATCATTCGAGGTTGCGACGGGCCATAGATTTCGGGCAGATGAACTTCCCGATGCAATCGGAATGCTATCGCAACCCATGGTATTCGCATGGGATTGTTTCTATTACCCGTCTTGGTCATATGGGACAGGCGAATTCTTCTTGTTCATAAGCCGATGATTCATTCGTGAGTGTGGTTACCCGGACTAAAGCCTTTTACGAACGAGTGTTTCAGCAGTTGGAGGAGCTCCACCTCAATCCAAAACCCGGCAACCCGACCAGCGCAAATCGTTTCTGCCGTCGAGCCGTGATCCTCGCCACGCTTCTATCGTGGTGCTTCCGCCATTCTGCGAGTCCTCGCGGCTTTGACTCGGGTGGGCTGACGCTTTAGACTTGGTGGACTGTGAGCCCTGTTTTCCGCCGCGGATATGGCCATCGGTTTGACCTGACTGAGTATTTCCCGCCTGCTATCAAGACGATCTGCATTGCGTGCGTTTCAGTGTTTGTGTTGCAGGAACTTTCGGCGCTCCTTTTTGGCCAGAGTGGCGCGCGATTCTGGGAAACGTGGTTTGGACTGGTTCCGTACGCGGTGGTGTTTGGATTCCGGATCTGGCAGCCGTTTACGTACCTGTTTCTGCATGCTGGCGTGCTGCACATTCTGTTCAACCTTCTTTATCTCGCGATGTTTGGGGCCGATCTGGAGCGGATGTGGGGCGCGAAGAAATTTTATGTCTATTTTTTCCTGTGCGGCGTGGGCGCGGGAATCATCAACGTGATTGTGAAGCTGATTATCGATCCGCACGGACACGGTAGCGCGTGGGCGCCGACGATTGGAGCGTCGGGCGCGATTTATGGAATCCTTCTGGCATGTGCGGTGATGATGCCGCATCGGCAAGTGTGGGTGTTTCCGCTGCCGGTGACGGTATCGATGCGAATTTTTGTGGCGGTGATGGGAGCGATTGAATTTTTCGCGACGATTGGGGCGAGCGGCGACAACGTGAGCCACGTGTGCCACCTGGGCGGGATGCTCGTGGGGTATGTCTATTTGCGGCGCGGCTCGTATTTATATGGGTTTCGCAATACGGTCTCTGACTGGCAGCGGCGACGATTGAAGAAAAAATTCGAAGTGTATGTGCGCGAGCACCGGGATAAGCCACCGTCAAATCCTGATAACTGGGTGAACTAGCGGCTCGCGGATTGAGCCACGCCGCTTAGAGGGCCAGTGCGACGGCGCGGCGCAGAACGTCTGGCGCGATATTTGCGCCGCTGACGAGAAGCGCAACATTCCTGCCTGCAAATTCCTTCCCTGATTTCAGCAACGCTGCTGTTGCCGCGGCTCCCGCGGGCTCTGCGAGCGTGTGCTCGTTGATGAGCAGAAACGCAATGGCGCGGAGCATTTCTTCTTCCGAGACGACGCGGATGTCGTCAACAAGGACGACGAGTTGGCGAACGTTGTCTTCCGTGGTTGTGCGGGTGGAAAGGCCGTCGGCGATTGTGTCGGCGGTTTCGGTGCTGAGCGAACGGTGCGCCTTCCAGGATTGATAGTAAGCCGGAGCTTTTTCCGCTTGCACGCCGATGATGCGAATGGCGGGACGAATCTGCTTCGCAGCGTACGCGATTCCGCGAATTAAATTGCTATCGCCGACGGGAACTACGATCACATCGGTCGAAGGCTGCTGTTCGAGAATCTCGCAGGCGATTGTGGCTGCGCCGGCGGCGATATGAGGATCGTCCACATCCACAATCAGCGGCCAGCCGCTCTCTTCTGAGAATTTCGCGGCGTGCTCGCGGCTCTCTTCGAGGTCCCAGCCCACTTCCACAATCTCCGCGCCCAACTTTGCGATCCTGTCGCGTTTCACGGGATTGGGATTCTCAGGAAGGTAGATTCGCGACTTGAGATTCATCTGGCGGGCTGCGAAAGCGATGGCTGCACCATGATTGCCGGTGCTGCTGGTGATGACGCCATCGAAACGGGATTGTTGCGAGCGATGACGCAAAGCGTAGAGCGCGCCGCGGACTTTGAAAGTGCCGGTAGGATTCTCAATTTCGAGTTTGAGCCAGACCTGGGCGCCGGAAACTGCGTCCAGTGATTCGGCGCGGACTAATCGCGTCGGCATGAGGAATTTCTCGAGGAATTTACGCGCATCGAGAACGTCCGACATCTGGAAGCTGCTGGAAGACACGGCGGTACGTTAGCAGCCTATGCGGATCAGGCGCATCAAGTTTGTGGAGCCGCGGGTGCCGAGCGGCGTGCCGGCAATCACACCGACGATATCGCCATCCTTGACGAGATTCTCCTGCTTCAAGCGGCGCTCGGCGGTATTGGCGAGTTTATCGATATCGTGCACACGATTGATGCTGCGCGGCAGCACGCCCCAGAAAAGGCTCATTTTGCGTCGAGTATCCTGATTCGGCGAAAAAGCGATGATGGCGGCGCGCGGACGGTATTTGGATACGAGCCGCGCAGAGCCGCCGGTCTCCGTGAAAACGGCGATGGCTTTCATTTTCAATTCTTCGGCTGCGTGGCAGATGGCTTCGGCAATCGTTTCGCTGATGAGCAAATCGCCGGGATGCGCGGGGCGCAGCGATTCGGTGGCATTGGCTTCGGCTTCGCGAATGATGCGGTCCATCATGAGGACGGACTCGAGCGGGTAGCGGCCGGCAGCCGTCTCGCCGGAGAGCATGAGGGCATCGCTGCCGTCGAAGATGGCATTCGCGACGTCGGAGGCTTCGGCGCGAGTGGGCCGCGGGTTGTCCTGCATTGAATCCAGCATTTGCGTGGCAGTGATCACGGGAACAAGCGCGTCGCGCGCCTGCATGATGATTTGTTTCTGCACGACGGGCACTTTCTCCGGGTTCATCTCCACGCCGAGATCGCCGCGGGCAACCATCACGCAATCAGCGACGGCAAGAATCTCAGCGAGATTGTCGATGGCCTCCGGTTTTTCGAGTTTGACGATAACGGGAATGTCCTTGCCGGCGCGGCGAATCGCGGCCTTGGCCACGCGAACGTCGGCCGCGGTGCGCACAAAACTTTGCGCCACATAATTCACATTGAGCGTGAGAGCAAAAGCGAGGTCGCGCCGATCCTTGGGCGTGAGCGACGGAATTTTGAGTTTTACGCCCGGAAGATTGATGCCCTGATGCTCGCGAAGCTCGCCGCCGTTTTCCACCTGGCAGATTACCGTTTCGCCGCGTGTGGAAAGCACGCGCATGGCAATATTGCCGTCGCTCACCAGGATTCTGTCGCCTTTGTGGACAGAATGCGGAAGCTCGCGAAAGGTGGTGCTCACTCCCTCGGATGTGCCGGTGACTTTTTTCGTGGTGATCGTGAATTTCTGACCGAAATGCAGCTGGAGCGGAACGCCGCGCTCGAGAGAACCAGTGCGAATTTTTGGTCCCTGCAAATCGGCGATAACCGCGACGGATTTTTCATAGTGCCCGGAAGCGCGGCGCACCGCAGCGACGCGGGCAGCGTGTTCTTCGGGCTTGCCGTGGGAAAAATTCAGGCGCGCGACATCCATCCCGGCGCCGACAAGACTATCGATCAATTCCGGTGTCGAGCTGCTGGGTCCCAGCGTGCAAACAATCTTGGCCCTTCGTTCCATCATGTAATTATCGCGAAACGGCGAAGTCGTTGACAATCGTGTAGAGAAAATCGACGCCTTTGCGGAAGGACTCGAGGGGAATACGCTCATCGTCCGCGTGCATCCGAAGGAAATCGTTTTCAGTGAGTGGGAAAGGCATCAAGCCGTAAGCCTGAACGCTGCGCAGCCGCAACGGATAGGAATCGGTGGCGCCGGGCGACATGAAAGGAATCGCGACGGCGCCGGGAAACTGCTGTTTCGTAGCACGCGTGATTTCGTCGTACAAGTCGGTGGTAAGGGACGATGATGGTGCGGCTTCACCCGCGCCCGGCTGTATTTCGAAGCGAATCTGCGGATCGTTGACAAGTTGCGTGAGTTTTGCCAGAAGCGCGGTGGCCATATTGCCCGGCAGCAAGCGAATATTGATGACGCCGCGCGCTTCGGAAGGGATCACGTTGGGTCGAATTCCGGCCTGGAGCATCGTGGGCGAAATGGTGTCGCGCATCATCGCATTCCAGAGCAGATTTTCGTTCGCCAGGTAGCGCGCCGCGTGCTCTCCGCGATCGGAGGTCTCAAGCGAACGCATCCACTTGGCGGTTTCTTCGTCTTCCACCTGCGCGAGGCCTTCGAAGTAGCCGCGCGTGACGGAGTTCAACTGCACCGGCGTCTCGTAGGCTGCGATTTTCGTGATCGCGGCCGCGAGATGCGCCACGGGATTATCTTTTCGCGGCAGCGAACGCATGGCCGGAAACACCGGTGGCAATCACGTCGACGCTGACGGAAACTTTTTCACTCGCTTGTATGGCCATGTATTGCAGTTTGCCGTCTTTCAGAGCGTTGTAGCCACCTTCGTTGATCACGTAACCCGCGGCAATCTTGTCCCAGTATTTTTCGACGGCCACTTTCATTCCGTTTACGCCGCCGGCTTCTTCGTCACCTTCCGCGAGATAGATCACATCGCGATTGAGACGGGCGCTGGAGCGCTTCAGCGAAATGAAGACCGCGAGATTCGCGATCGTCATGGCCTTGTCGTCAATCGCGCCTCGGCCATAGAGATAGCCGTCCTTCACGACGGCGCCGAAGGGATCGACGGTCCATTTTGTTTTGTCGACGCCGACGACATCGAGATGGCCCATCAGCAAGAGAGCACGAGACGGATCGGGTACGGCAGTAGCAGAGAGTCGCGCGACGAGAAATCCGCGGCCAGGCGTGGTCTCGATAATCTGCGCAGTGATGCCTTCATGCTGAAGAATATCTGCCACGTATTTTGCGGCGACGAGTTCGTTGCCGGGAGGGTTAGTGGTATTGATGCGGATCAAACCCTCGAGCCATCCGAGCGCGTCACCTTCAAGCTTCGAGAGGTCGGACGCCTGCGGAGAAGCGGCGGGAGGCGCTTGAGGCTGGAATTGCAACAGCACGTGATGGCGTTTGCCGGCGACTCTGCGCCGAGCCTGGCGCTGCGAGTGAAACGATACAGGCGAGCGTGAGGAATGAAATTCGAGCAGCCATCCGCGCCATCCAATTGCCTCCGAATAAGATTGAAACGCCAAGCAAACAGGGCTTGCAGCCCCAGGGTGATGCCGGTGCAACTGAGACGCGAGCGAACTATCTTAGCATGGCGGCGGAATGCCTCCGGGTAGCCCCTGAGGCTCGGTTTTCTGAATTGCAATTGACCATCCAAGTAAGCCCGTGGCAGCATCCTAGCTACCTGTGAGGAAACGGCAAATGCGAGCGAAGGAATGCGTGCAGTGGTTGCTGGTGGCGGGATTGATCGTGGCGCTAGGGGTGCCGCCGGGCGCGTGGACCGCGCACGCTCAACAGCAGGAAGGTCCAGCGAAAGCTGCGCCTCCGCAACAGTCGGAGCCAACGAAGCCGCCGACCGGCCAGCAGAATGGTCCTCAAGGGCAAGCGCCCGCGCCGCAGGTAGCGATCGCAGTTGAATCGAATGTGGTGAATATTGACGCGGTGGTGACCGATCACGACGGCAATATCGTGACGGGATTGAAGAAGGAAAATTTCCGGATTCTTGACGAAGGACAGCCTCAGCAGGTGACGAACTTTGCGCCGAGCGAGGCGCCGATTACGGTTGTGATGTTGATGGAATTCAGCGCGCGCTATTACGGGTTTTTCGGCTACAAAGGCGAGACTTGGGCTTGGGGTTTTTTACAGGACCTAGGCCCCAAGGACTGGGTCGCGTTCAAGACCTTCGATATCAAGACCGAAGTGACGGTGGACTTCACTCAGAACAAGTCGGAGATACGCCAGGCAATCGCGAGCTTGTTCGTTCCCGGATTTCACGAGGCGTGCTTGTTTGACGCGGTGATTGAGACGCTGGACCAGCTGAACGGCGTAAAAGGCAAGAAGGCGATTCTGCTTCTCGCTACCGGTTACGATACATTTAGCAAGCACACCCTGGATCAGGCATATCACCGGCTGAAGGAAGCGGACGTGCCGATCTTCGCGGTGGGCATGGGTGAGGACATTGATTTAAGAACGCGCAATGGCGGGGGCGTAGGCTACTTGCAGGCGAAGAACCAATTGACGCAATTCGCGAATATGACGGGCGGCTACGCGTGGTTTCCGCGGTTTCAGGGCGAGATGCCGGAGATATTTGGCCAGGTGTCTTCGTTTATGCGAAGTCAATATTCGATGGGTTTCGCGCCGACTGCGCCTGCTGACGGGAAGTTTCACAAGCTGAAAGTGGAAGCTGTGGACACGAACGGAAATTTGCTCGAACTGCCCGATAAGAAGGGCAAGATGAAGAAAGTGAACGTCTACGCGCGAAATGGTTATACGCCCAGGGTGCAGGCGGGCACTGGCGGCGCGAGCCAGTAAATATAAGAGTCGCGCCGCGTGGCTATTTTTTTTCTGCGCTTCTGCTTCGTTTCGACGGCCCTTAATAGCCGCGATTTAGGTCCACACGATTCAGAAGTTCGTCTCCTGCAAACCAGCGCTCCAAATTCTCCATCAGCAGATCCGTTTGGCGCTCCCACAGATGCTCGCTCGCGGCGCTCATGTGAGGCGTGATGAACACGTTGTCGAGTTTCCAGAGCGGACTTTCCGGTGGCAGAGGTTCTTGTGAAGCCACATCCAGCGCGGCACCTGCAATTTGTCGCGCGGCGAGCGCAGAAATTAACGCGGGCTCGTCCACTAGCGCTCCTCGCGAAACATTCAGGAAATATGCTGAGGGTTTCATAAGCGCGAACTCGCGTGCTCCCATCATTTTGCGTGTTTCGGGCGTTTCCGGCGCGGCCAGGACGACGAAATCTGCTTGAGGCAACGCTTCGTCGAGCTTGGAAACTGGGAAAACTTGCTCGGCGAGACCTTCTTCGGCGCGGCCAGAACGCGTCACTGCCCAGACGCGCATTCCGAGTGGCCGGATGATTTTTGCCACTTCGCGGCCAATCGCACCGAAGCCGATGAAAAGCAAAATTTGTCCGTGGAGTTCGCGCGGGCGTACCGGCGCGTTCCACAATTCCTGCTGCGCCCAGTGCGCTTGCTGCTGATAGCGGAAGCAATCGGGGAAACGCCGGGCGAGCGCGATGAGAGTGCCGAGAATGTGTTCGGCCATCGGGATGCGGTGAACACCGCTCGCATTTGTAACCTCGATGCCACTGTTCCGGAGTTCCGGGTACATCAGCTGGCCGACGCCGGCGGCCGTCGAATGAAGCCATTTGAGTTTTCGCGCGACTCCGAATTGTTCGGGCCTCAGCGAGAAGCCTACGAAAATGTCAGTATCGGGGAGTTCATCGAGGATGTGGTCGTAGCGCTGGAGATGCACCACTCGCATTTCAGGCCAGCGTGCGCGAATCCGCTCCGGCATTTCGGGTGGCGGGTTCCATAGCGCGAATGCGTGCCACACGCAGATGAGCAATTTGGTTTCAGTCGGCGATGTGCGGATCATCGTCGCGTGACGCGCAAATCACGGCCTGTCATTTCGGGCGGCGAAGGCAGGCCGAGGACGCCGAGCAGCGTGGGTGCGATGTCGCGAAGCGAACCGTTGGGGCTGAGCTGCAAGCCGCCATCTTCTGTGATGAGAATGAATGGCACGGGATTCGTGGTGTGATACGTGTGCGGGCCACCCGTGACTGGGTCGATCATCGTCTCCGCGTTGCCGTGATCAGCGGTGATGATCCACGCGCCGCCGCGCGGACGCAAAGCCTGGAAAATTCTGCCGAGACACGCGTCCACCGTTTCGCAGGCCTTGATTGCCGCTTCGAGCTTGCCAGAGTGGCCAACCATGTCCGCATTCGCAAAATTCATTATGATGGCGTCGAAATCGCCCTTTTCAACCGCTTGGACAACCGCGTCGGCAACTCCCGCCGCAGACATTTCCGGCTTAAGGTCGTAGGTGGGAACCTTCGGCGACGGCACGAGCACACGTTCCTCGCCGCCGAAAGGCTTCTCGACGCCGCCGTTAAAAAAGTACGTCACGTGCGCGTACTTTTCGGTTTCGGCTACGCGGAGGTTCTTGTACTGCATTTCGGCAAACACATTTGCAAGGATGTGCTCGAGTTTTTCGGGCCCGATGATGTACTGGAGCCAGGACCAGGTTTTTTCGTATTGCGTCATGGCAACAAATTTCAGATTCTTCGGGCGCGCAGGATCTGGGAATTTATCGAAGCCTGGCTCGACGAGCGCGCGCGTAATCTGGCGGGCGCGATCAGCGCGAAAATTAAAGAAAATTACGGCGTCATCATCGCGAATCAATCCGCGTGGTGCTGCGGGTTTTCCTGGAGCGGCTTCCGTGGTGATGACGGCGGGCACGATGAACTCGTCAGTGACGCCCTTTTCATAGCTCGCGCGAACGGCCGTAATTGGATCGCTGAATTTCGCTTCGGCATCGCCATGCACCATCGCGCGATACGCTTTCTCGATGCGCTCCCAGCGATTGTCGCGATCCATCGCGTAGTAGCGGCCGTCTACAGTCGCGATCTGTCCCACGCCGTACTCGCGCATTTTCTGTTCGAGTTGCCGCACGAAATCGATGCCGCTGTTAGGCGGCGTGTCGCGTCCATCCAAGAAGCAATGGACAAAAACACGCTCGACCTTATTTTCGCGAGCCATCCGCAGTAGCGCGAAGAGATGCTCGATGTGCGAGTGGACACCGCCATCGCTCAGGAGGCCGATGAGGTGAAGTTGGCGCTCGCGACCGCGCTGCATCGCTTCGAGAAGCAGCGGCTGGCGCACAAGTTCACCGCTCGCGATGAGCTCATCGACGCGCGTGATGTCCATGTGAATGATGCGCCCGGCGCCCATATTCAAGTGGCCCACCTCGCTATTGCCCATCTGCCCTTCCGGCAATCCGACAAAGGGACCCGAAGTGTGAATTAGTGTGTTTGGAAAATCCGCGATAAGCCGGTCGTAATTGGGTTTACGCGCAAGCGCGACGGCGTTTCCCTTCGTTTCGGCGCGGAAACCCCAGCCGTCAAGTACCGTGAGAACGATTGGTTTCGGTCGTTTAGCCATGTTCGCGGAGGTAGGCTAGCACGGGAAAGAATGAATGCAAGAGGCGTGGCAGAGCCGACGGACATTTCTAGTTGCTTACGCAGAGTGGTCGCCATACGTCTAAGCCAGCCAGAAGAAGTACGTCAAAACAGGTCGATGTCGTTGGGAGTACCGGGCTCAGTAATTTAGAGGAGATTCCAAATGAGAAGAGTTCGACATACCGCTTTGCTTCTGGGCGTTTTACTGGTCGCCGTAGCGAGTCGCGCCCAATCGGCCATCGATGACCTGCCGCGGCCGAGCCAGCACGCCGAGGTGGTACAGCGGATCGGCGTGACCAACATTACGATCAATTATTCACGCCCGCTCGTGAATGGCCGCAAGGTTTTTGGCGGCCTCGAAGCGTACGGAAAAGTATGGCGAGCCGGCGCAAATGAGAACACGACGATCGCGTTCAGCGATCCCGTCACGATCGAGGGGAAACCGCTGGACGCCGGTACCTATGGCCTGCACATGATTCCGGGCGAAAACGAATGGACGGTTATTTTCTCCAAGGCGAACGCTTCCTGGGGCAGCTTCACTTATGACCAGAAGGAAGACGCATTGCGCGTCACCGTGAAACCGCAGGCATCTGACTTCCACGAAGCGCTCACTTACGAATTCGACGACCTCAAGGCCGACTCTTCCGTTATTACGATGCGCTGGGACAAGGTCGCAGTGCCGTTCAAAGTGGCGGTGAATGTGAATGAAGTGGTCGAGCAGAACATGCGCAAGCATCTCCGCGGGCTGGCGCAATACACCTGGGACGGATGGAATGACGCGGCCGACTATCTCGTGAATGCCAAGATAGATTTGGAGGAAGCGCTTGTCTACACAGACAAGTCAATCGCCGTCGAAGAGCGATACGAAAACCTGATGACCAAATCGCAGGTTCTGGATCTGCTCGGACGCAAAGAAGAAGCGGCGAAATTCCGCACCGAAGCGCTGGCCAGAGCCAATGCAACTCAATCGTACACATACGCCCGCCAGCTCCAGCGCGCGAAGAAGCTGGATGAAGCGTGGGCCGCATATCGCGCCAACGAGAAGAAGTTCCCGAATGACTGGATCAGCCATTTTGGAATGGCGCGAGTTTATAGCGCGCAAGGCGACTACGACAACGCACTGAAAGAGGCGAAGATCGCGTTAGCGGGCGCACCCGCCGACGGAACAAAGGACTTCGTCGAGGGGCAAATCCGGAGGCTCGAAGCTAAACAAGACATCAACACATAGAACTCTTCGTAATGGCCTTGGGGCAGCGCCTTAGGCGGACGATGCGAGTTCGCGCATCGCAGCCAGCAGGCGGTCTACTTCTTCGGCGGTGTTGTAATGCACCAGGCCGATGCGAAGCAGGCCGCCTGTTTTTTCTACGCCAAGGCGTTCCGTGAGATTTAGAGCGTAGTAGTTTCCATCCCACGTAAAGATGCCGCGATCGCCGAGAAATTTCGCGCATGCAAGCGGCGTTAGATCTTTCACGCGCACGGCCACCGTCGGGCAGCGCTCGTCAAATCGCGCGGGATCAGAGATTCCGTAAAAGCGCACGCCGGGAATTTCGACCAAGCCCGCGATCATGCGCGTCGCAAGTGCCATTTCATGCTGGCGGATCGTACAATATGCGCTGACGAGAGCCGCGCGGCGATCCTCCTGCGGCGCTGAAGCCGAGTGCCGGCCCAAATCCGTAAGGTAATCAATCGCGGCGGTCACGCCTGCCAATCCCTCGTGAACTTGAGTACCGGTTTCCCAGCGGTCCGGCAGATAAGCCGGCGCAGGGCGAACTTTGTACGGCCTGAATCGCAGGAGCAGCTCGCGCTTGCCGTAGATGCAGCCCATGTGCGGGCCGAAGAATTTGTATGGCGAACAGGCAAGGAAATCGCAATCGAGCGCTCGAACATCGATCAAGCCGTGCGGTGCGTAATGAACGGCGTCAATGAACGCAAGCGCGCCTGCCTCATGCGCCAGGCGAACAATTTCGGCGACGGGATTGATGGTGCCAACGGCGTTCGAAGCGTAGCCGGCGGCGACGAGTTTCGTCCGCGGCGTGATTTTGCTGCGCAGGTCGTTCATGTCGAGAGTGCAGTCTGCTTCGCGGATGTCCACCTGGCGTATGACGATGCCGATGTCTTCAAGGGCTCGCCACGGAGCCACGTTGCCGTCGTGGTCCAGCGTGGTGACAACCATCTCGTCGCCTGGTTTTAAGTCGCGGCCTATTCCACGCGCTAGCGCAAACGTGAGCGTCGTCATGTTGGGGCCGAAAAACACTTCGTCGGACGTGCAATTGAAAAGATCCGCCATTGCGCCGCGCGCCGTCGCAATCATCTCGTCGGTTCGGCGGCTCGTAAGAAACTGTCCCACCGTGTTCGCGTTCGACGTCTCAAAGTATTCGCGAAAAGCATCGATCACGCGCTGAGGTACTTGCGTGCCAGCAGGGGCATCGAGAAAAGCGGCGGGATGGCCTCCTACTGCGACCTTCAACGAAGGAAATTGCGCTCGCACCCAGTTGATATCGAGCGGTGAAGGCGGCGCCTGTTGTGCAGTGGATGCGTTCATTTTGAGATCTTGTAGTTTACGACGGGTTCGCCACTGCGCGAATGAAATCGCCAAGCAGGCCATAAGCCGTCGCGATTACCGTGGCCTTATGCTCGATGATCGAAAGTCCAAAAACATCCATGTCGAAGCGCACAGCAGAAGTAGTGCCGTCGAGTAGCGCGAGCGGATCGGTAAGCGGCAGTTGCTCAGGTTTCACGCTGGCGCGGACGCCGCTCGCGGTGCGTTCTGCCCGGCAAATTAGTTTGTAGCGCATCCCGGAATCGCGCGCGGCGCGAACTTCCTCCGGCGAGAGATTGCGAATGCCGGTGCGTTCAATCTCCTCGAGCTTGATATCAACGCCCATCAGCACGATGACGAGCGCCGCCACTTTCACCGTGGCGTCCCAGCCGTCGAGATCTGCGGAGGGATCCGTTTCCGCCACACCGATTTCCTGCGCTCTTCTCACCGCTTCGTCGAGCGTAAGGCCCTTCTCCATTTCCGTGAGCACTACGTTGGTCGTCGCGTTCAGCACACCGCGAAAACCGCGAAGCTCGACCGCGGGCAGCGAATGCGGAAACATCGAGAAAATCGGGGTGCCGTCCATCACCGTGGATTCGAAAAGAAACTTGCGACTCCGGGCTTTCGCGAGATCGCGGAGCTCACGATACGCATGCACGATCGGGCCTTTGTTGGCACTGATTGCATGCGCGCCGGATTCGAGCGCCGCTTTCAAATGGCCAGTGGCGGGCTGGCCGCTGCGCCAATCGAGTGACGAGGCTTCAAAGAAAACCTGCGGATCGGCAGTCGCGAGCCATTGGTGCAGGCTGTGAGGCGTCTTCCACGCAGGAAACACAGGAAATTGATGTGCGAGCAGCGCCTCGGGATCAAGAGAATTGCAATCGGCGATCCAGCCGATCCGTCGCGACGCGATCCCCGTGATGCGCCAGTCGATATCGTAACGGTCGCGAAGCTCCGCGCGCTTCGCAAGAAGAAGACGCACGAATTCCTTGCCCACATTTCCGAAACCCACCATGGCCAGGTTGTAGGTGCGAATGGCCCGCTCCTTCACCGCGCGGTTAATGCACTGCCAGGGCTTTGCGCCCTGGGAAACACGCGGCCGAGCCCAACTCTTCTTCGATGCGCAGGAGTTGATTATATTTGGCGACGCGGTCGGTGCGTGACGCAGACCCTGTCTTAATCTGGCCCGAACCCATCGCCACGGCAAAATCTGCGATGAATGCATCTTCCGTTTCGCCGGAGCGGTGCGAAATGATCGACGCATAGCCGGCTTTGCGCGCCATTTCAACGGCCTCGATTGTCTCGCTCACGGTTCCAATCTGATTCAGCTTGATCAGAATTGCATTCGCAATGCCCTCGGCAATACCACGCGCAAAAATCTTTGGATTCGTCACGAACGCATCGTCGCCCACCAATTGCAGTTTCTTTCCAACATCGCGCGTGAAAAGTTTCCACCCGTCCCAATCATTTTCCGCGAGCCCATCTTCGATTGAGACGATCGGATACTGCCGCACCCACCCCTCCCAGAATTTCACCATTTCTTCCGAACCGCGCTGCGACTTGTCGGATTTCTTGAAAACATATTTCTTCGTGTCGCGGTCATAAAACTCGCTCGCCGCCGGATCAAGCGCGATTGCAATTTGCTCACCCGGCTTATAACCGGCCGCAGTGATGGCTTCGAGCACCCGCTCCAGTGCCTCTTCATTCGACTTCAGATTCGGTGCGAACCCGCCTTCGTCTCCAACAGCCGTCGAGTAGCCGTTCTTCTTCAGCACCGCCTTCAAATTGTGAAAAACCTCCACGCCCCAGCGCAGCGCCTCGCGAAAGTTTGGCGCGCCCAGCGGCATCACCATGAATTCCTGCACGTCCACCGAATTATCCGCGTGCGCTCCGCCGTTCAGAATGTTCATCATCGGCACGGGTAAAGTATTCGCGGACGCATCGCTCGAATAGCGCGCGAGATATTTGTAGAGCGGCTCCCCGGCAGCCACCGCCGCCGCACGCGCCGCAGCCATCGAAACCGCGAGGATCGCATTCGCGCCCAATTTCGATTTATTCGGCGTCCCATCAGCCTCAATCATTCGGCGATCGAGCGCGCGCTGGTCAGACGCATCCATGCCGGCCACTGCTTTCGCAATTTCGCCGTTCACGTTCCCGACCGCTTTCAGAACTCCCTTGCCCAGAAAGCGTGACTTGTCACCGTCGCGAAGTTCATTGGCTTCATGTTCGCCGGTGGAAGCACCTGATGGAACCGCAGCGCGGCCCAGCGCGCCTCCTTCCAACCGAACATCTGCCTCCACCGTAGGATTGCCACGCGAATCCAGTATTTCGCGGCCACGCACCTGCACAATTTTTCCAGCCATGAAGCCCCCTGGTGTCGCGCAGATGCAAATAACGCGGCGCGCCGAATCCTATGCTTTTGTGCCCTGGCGATTCAAGTGCTGCAAGAGTTTTCTGCCGCGAGCGCGTATCGCCGGGGTTCCCACTTCGGCGAGTTCCAGCAGCAGGGGAAATATCTTCTCCCGAAGTCGCGGGTCCGCGCTCGCCAGCGTCGCGAGTCCCTGCATGGCGAAAGTTTTGACAATGCTGCTGCGATCGCGCAGGTAGTCAAACAAAATATCCATCGCCACAGCGCGCTCTCTTGCAGTGAGCTTTAGTCGCGGAATCATGACTGCCACATGCCACCGCACTTCCTGCTGATCGCTGCTGCCGGCGATCGTGAAGAGTTTCTTCTTGTACGGCTGAAGAAGCTCCGGCTGTCGCGCAGTCACTTTTTCGGCCACGTCTGCAGCGCGCATGCGCACGATTGCATCTTCGCTCGCCATTCCTTCAAACAGATAGCGGAAAGGCGATGGCCGGTTCAGTACCTCTTCAACGATCGCGTTCGAGCGCCCGATCGAGCGACGATCTCCACCAGAAAGTTTTGTCAGGATGGTATGCATGAAAACAGAGATGGGTGCCCGAAAATTACCAGAATCCGCCGCGCCGATTACTCCGGCTCTTCCAACATCGATTCAGGACGGACGACGACAACAACGCCATTTTCGCTCACGGAAAAGCGAGCGCGATCGGCCTCAACGTCATAGCCAATCACAGTGCCCTCGGGGATGCTCACGTGCCGGTCAATGATGGCGCGCCGAATGCGGCAACTGCGTCCCACATTCACGTGGTTGAATATGATCGAATCTTCCACCTCGCTGTAACTGTTCACGCGGACGTCGTAACCCAAAATGCAGCGCTCCACGCGCCCGCCGGAAATAATCGACCCGCCGCAGACCGTCGAATCCACCGCCGTCCCCATGCGCTCGGGGTCAGCAAAAACGAACTTCGCCGGCGGATACTGCTGTTGCCACGTATGCAGTGGCCAGCTCTTGTCGTAAAGATTGAAAACCGGCGACACCGATACAAGGTCCATGTTCGCCTCGTGGTACGCATCGATCGTTCCCACGTCGCGCCAATAAGATGTTTCCTTTTTATTCTCGTCCTGAAAATTGTAAGCGAAAACCCGATATTTGCTGATGATCCGCGGAATCACGTCCTTGCCAAAATCGTGTGACGACGTGGGATCCTCCGCGTCAGCAATCAGCATCGGCACAAGCAGTTGCGTATTGAAAAGATACACGCCCATTGACGCGTTCACTTTGCCCGGGTGAATAGGCGACACTTTTGGATGCGCCGGCTTCTCCTCGAAGCCGACAATCCGCCAGTCCCTGTCAGTCTCAATCACGCCAAAGCGTTTGGCCGCTTCCGCCGCATCGATCTCCAGCGTCGCGACGGTCACATCCGCGCCCGCAGCAATGTGCTGCTCGAGCATTTTCTGGTAATTCATTTTGTAGATGTGGTCGCCGGACAAAATGAAGACGTAGTTCGATTGCTCGCTGCCAATCGAATAGATATTTTGATACACGGCATCGGCCGTCCCCAGATACCAGTGCTGCGAGACGCGCATTTGCGGCGGCAGCACCTCGATGAATTCGCCAAGCCCCATCAGCACAGACCACCCACGGCGCACGTGCCGGTTCAGGCTCAGAGCTTTGTACTGCGTGAGAACAAATACGCGGCGGAGATCGCTGTTCAGGCAGTTCGAAAGCGTCACATCAATGATGCGATACACGCCGCCAAACGGCACCGCCGGCTTGGCGCGATCGCGCGTCAGCGGCCAAAGCCGCTCGCCCTGGCCACCCGCCAGCAGCACTCCCAGCACGTTGCGCATCACAGGCATTCGAAAAATCCTCGACCGAGCTCAGCCTCGACTTCATTCTACAGCAAGAACTTTGAGCGCATTGCAAATCTCGCCTCGCCGCGAGGCGATCGCCCCGGAGTGAATAGGCCCCGCCGATACATTCTCGATAACTATTTACGGTCTGGTTACATAACGGCCGCTCGGCAGGCTTATACAATTTAAACCTTGACTTGCGGGGTAGCCTTGGATAGAAGTTGCTGATTGCCGGTTCCCCTAGGAACCGGTTACACTGGTGTGAATCCAGCAGGACAAACTTAAACATCCATAAGGGACGGGGGTGAATACGCGTGGCAGAAGTTGTCATTCAAGAGGGCGAATCTTTGGAGAATGCTCTCCGCCGCTTCAAGAGGAAGGTGCAGTCGGAAGACATCATCAAAGAGATAAAAAAGCACAGCTACTACATGAAGCCGGGGGAGAAGCGTCGCGCCAAGGAAGCACTCTCGCGTAAGCGTCTCCGCAAGAAGCAACGTCGTGAGCAGGATTAGGCGAACATCAATTGGGCCCATTTAAGCAGTTCGTGCCGGACGGAAAGCAGGAATCGTCGCGCTCGCGATTGTTCCTTGCCCAACGTCCGGCGTGAGTTGCTCGCTGCCAGTCCTCTCCCAGCACGGTGGAGCAGCGCAATGGAATACCACGATAAGGTCCTGAAGTGCGCGGAATGCAACGCCGAGTTTGTTTTCACGGCCGGCGAGCAAATGTTTTTCTCCGACAAGGGCTTCAAGAACGAGCCCAAGCGGTGCAAAAACTGCAAAGCGAATCGCGCGCAGGGGAGCAACGGATCGAGTTCGACGAGCGTTCAGCGCGTCGAAACCAAGACCGTTTGCTCGCAATGTGGTAAAGAAACGACAGTTCCCTTTAAACCCACCCAGGGTCGTCCCGTCTACTGCCGCGAATGCTTCCAGCAGCGGCGTGCGATGGGCACTTCCCAGGCGGGCGCCACGGCATAGCAGTTAGCGGCCGCAGCGACACAGGAACTGGGGCGAACCAGTCAGTAACCCTGCAGGGGCAGGGCGGGCCGAGTAGGGACTCGGGGCATCCGGGGTTCTCTCTCCGCGCCGACGGCGACGCGAATCATCGCGTTGAGTTCTAAAATCGCACGCCCCTACTATTTCGCCGTCATCCTGAGCGCAGCGAAGGATCTCAGCGTTCAATCTCACCTGGTTGCGACCGTCAGGCAGCTCTCGAGGACCACTCTGCACTGTCTTCCGAACGCGGGTCACCGTACTTTCAGCGGATATTGCTGCGTCACCGGCGGCACGATGCCGTTCAAACGCAGATACACCACGAGCTGCCCAAAATGATCCGTTACATGCCAGAGCGCAGCCATCGCCAAGCCGAGTTTCGTATTCGGCCCCGCATAAGGTCCCTCGACGCGATCCACCGCGTTCTGCGCAGTGATTGTCGCAAGCACCTTGTCGCCATACTCAAATGAATCGCGCAGGTATTGCAGCAGCTCAGCCTTCGTCTTGGCCTTCGACGGGCCGCCTTTCTCGCAATGGTCCGGCGGCGTCTTCCCCTCGATCTCATTGAAAAACGCAAACTGCGCGCACGCCACGTGCTTCACCTGCTCCCCAAACGATCGCACGCCGTCGAAATTTCCCTGCGTGGGAATGTACGAATACTTCTCCTCAGGCATCGCCTCCGCAACTCCAAGAAATCCCTTCTCCGCCCAACCCAGCGCGCCACCAACGCTCCCCGCTATGCTCTTCGGAACGTCCTCCTTCTGAGCTAGCGCAGCCGGCGCCACAAAAATCACCCCCGCGAAAATAAAAAATGCAAAAAACTTCATAGCGACCTCCAGTTCAAGGGAGTTTCTAAATTCGGGTCTGTAGCTCATCGTATGCCGTCCCTCCATAACACGCAACGAACCTACCCGCTCGCAAGTTGACCGAGCGTTGTCCCTTGAAGTATCGTTGCCTTTCAACCGGTCCGGGAAGCCACGGAAGCGGTGCTTCATGAACAACTTCCACCAATATTGAGTCCGAATTCTCGTCTCACCAAAGGAGCGTTATGCCCAAAAAAATCGACCCACTCAATAAGAAGCAATATTGTTCCGTAACGCCCATGCTAACGGTATCCGACGTGAAAGCAGCAGCGGACTTCTATCAAAAGGCCTTCGGCTTCGCCAAACGCGGAATCATGAACGGCCCGGACGGAAAAGCGGTACATGCCGAGCTCACGCTTCGAGGTGTGACAATCATGTTGGGGCCAGAAATGCCGCAGATGGGTTCGCGCAGCGCGAAAACAGTCGGCGCGTCGCCGAGTAGCTTGTATCTGCTAACGGAAAACGTGGACAAAGTAGTCGCGAAGGCCGTGAAGCTCGGGGCCGCCCTCAAGGGACCAGTGATGGATATGTTTTGGGGCGACCGTTGTGGAGCCATTGTCGATCCCGACGGCTACACATGGATGGTTGCCACTCACACGGCCGAACCCACGCCTCAGGAAATGAAAAAGAAGATGAAGGAGCAAATGTCAGGCAAACCTGGCACAGAGGAATTAGCTTCCGCTGCTTCGGCCGGCTAGTTCCGATCGGTGTCCAGATTAGTACCCATTAGTGCCCCTGAGTAAATGATGCGGCTCCTGCTCGCACTGACGCTTCTACAAGGATTCGTAGCAACGATCGCGGCGCAGAACGCGCAGAATGCCCCCAGTGCGTCCACGATGCTCGATGCCAGTCGCGCATTTCTGGGACTTTGGACCCCCTGAGCGCAGCGAAGGACTTCAGTGTCAAGCGATTCATGATGGGGCTGCCCCTTGCTGTTTCTTAGCTTGACACCTAGTTACCGGTGACGCATTACCATGAGTCGTGCTATTTGTTCACAACTCGATCCGCAGCAAGCAGTCAACCACAGGCCCGGATGCGCCCTTGAGCCCCACTGTTACCGCAGCGCAATCCAGGATTTCTAATCGCAAATCCGGACGCCGAAAACGTTCTAATAGGAACATTCGAACTTTCAGAAGAAGAGTTAAGCTGCACAAAAGAAGAAGAAAACGAAATTCCAATAAGGACAAAATCGCATTTTCCAGCAATTCCGCCGCGCCAAATTTTCCTCAGCGGCCAGCATTTCGCGCGAGCGAGCAAATTCTATTCCGCGCGGAGGGCCTCGACCGGATCCACGGTGGCGGCGCGGCGAGAAGGCAGATAGCACGCAACGTAAACAGTTGCGATTACGCCGATGGTCACGGCGATATAAGTGATCGGATCGAGCGGGCTGACGTGGAACAGCAGCGACGACATCAGACGCATCACCGCGAACGATGCCGCCAGCCCGCAGACGACGCCGATTCCCGCGAGCCACAATCCATGCCGCACGAACATCGCCGTCAAGGTCTGCTGCTGCGCGCCCAACGCCATGCGAATTCCGATTTCGCGTGTGCGCTGCGAAACCGAGTAAGCAATCACGCCGTAAATTCCCACGATTCCGAGCAGCAGCGCCATGCCTCCCGCCACTCCCAGCATAACCAGCGTGAAAGAAGTCCGCGCCATCGATTCCTTGTAGAGATAGCCGAGCGTGTGAACTTCCGCCAGAGGAATATTGGAATCAACCGACCAGACCGCCTGCCGGATTTCTTTCAGGAACGCTTCGGAACCAGCGCGCGGACTGCGAATGGCAAAACCGATGCCGCGGCGCAGCGCTTCCTTCTGGCCTTCAAAGCGATCCATGATCACGGGCCAGTAAACGGAGGAGGTTGGATCCTTGTCAACACCTTGGTCGTAAGTGTTGCCAACGACACCGATGATTTCGCGCCAGTCGTCATTGTTGCCCACGCGAATTCGTTTGCCCAGCGCGTTGCCAGCGTCATGCCAGTATTCCCGCGCGAAATTTTCGGAGACGATCGCAACGGGAATTCGCTGGTAGATGTCGTCCCAGGTGAGATCGCGGCCGGCAATGAACGGAGTGCCCAGCGTCGAAAAGAAACCCGGCGAGATGAACTTGAAGCGTCGCAAAGGCGGAAGCTCTCCTTCGGCGTAGGTGCGATCCTGCGCGAAGACAGGGTCAAAAGAGCTGTTGTGATCCAGAGGAATCGAGCTCGAAAAGCTCACCTGCGAAACTCCTGGAATCGCGGCGAGCTTGTTCACCACTTCCTGATCCATGCGGACGGCGCGTTCGGCCTGGGTATCGGGCACATCCGCTTCCGGAATGTAGTATCGGAAGGTTTGAACGGAATCCGGCGACGTGAAGCCGGGCGGGACGCGCATCAGAGCGCGAAAAGTGCGAATCATCAAACCCGAGCAAATCAGAAGCACCAGTGCAAGCGCCACCTGCACCACCACCAGAATGTTGCGGGCGCGGTGCTGCTCGCGACTCTGGCTCAGCGCGCGTCCGCCTTCGCGAAGGCCGGTGTTCAACCGCGAACCGGCGTATTTGAAAATCGGAATCGAGGCGAAAAGAAGGCTCGAAAACAACGCGATTGCGAGAGTGAACAGCAGTACCGGAAAATCGATGCCGATTTCGTGAATGCGCGGCAGGCCGGTGGGCGCCATCGCAACGAGAACGCGGAGCGCGGCGTAGGCCAGTGCCAGGCCCAGCGCGCTGCCGAGCAGCCCGAGGATCACACTTTCAAACAGCAAGTCTCCCGCGATTCGTTTCCATCCGGCACCGAGCGCGGCACGGACGGCCAGTTCCTGGCGCCGTCCTTCGACGCGCACAAGCAGCAGGTTGGCCACGTTTGCGCACGCGATCAACAAGACCACGGCAATCGAGCCCATTAGTACCCAGAGCACATTTCCAATGTCGCCGACTACATCCTGCTTGAGCGGCCGCAGGTTTGGCCCGAATTGGGCTTTTTCAAAAAGCGAAACGCTGAAGCCTTCCGGCGCCGGGAAACTCCGTATAGAGATGGGAATCATGCGCGCCACGTCCGCGCTGGCTTGCGCCATCGTGACGCCGGGCTTCAGGCGCGCGAGCGCGCGATAACTGAAATTGCCGAGCTTGATTTTGTTACGGTCCCATTTGAAGGGAAGAAAAATGGCGGGATCGCCTTCGTCAAGAAAATGAAAATTCTGCGGCAGGACGCCGATGATTTCGCGCGGTTTTCCATCGAGCGTGATCGAGCGGCCGATAACGTTTGGATCGCCGCCGAATTTCTGCCGCCAGTAGCCGTAAGAGAGGAGCGCGGTTTCGGGCGTGCCCGGCGAATCATCTTCGCGCGTGAACAGCCGGCCCAGCGCCGGCTTGACGCCGAGAAGCGGCAACGTTCCATCGGTCACGTCGAGGCCATGGACTTGTTCGGGTTCGCCGACACCGGTGACGCTGATCGAGTCGCTCGATATACGCGCCGATATCCTGAAACGTGGTGTTCTGCTCGCGATCGATGAAATAGATGGACGGAGATATCTTGAGATCTTTGATGCCCACGCCCGGAGCGGTGTGCCACACGCCGATGAGCTCTTCGGGATGCGGATAGGGCAGCGGCTTCAGCAGGACGCCTTCGAGAACGCTGAAGATTACGGTGTTCGCGCCGATGCCTGCGGCGAGAGTGATCAATGTAATGGCCGTGAAGAGCGGGGCGCGGCCGAGGCGTCGCAGAACTTGTCGCAATTGGTCGGTGATCATTTTTTTTCATCGGTTTTTGCGGGCGTGCGCCCGTCACGGTAATTGGTACGTCGGGGTCGCACCTGAAAGTTCCGCATGGGGCAGAGGAAATTTGGGGAATGTGGCGAACTCTTTTACCGATGCGAACGGCCAACCCTGAGCTAACTACGGAGTTGTGGTGAATTTGCGGAGGGGTTCTTCGAACGGGGCGCGAGCGACGCCCTGCTCTGTGATTATCGCGGTGATGTAGCGTGCTGGCGTGACGTCGAAGGCGGGATGCGCGGCCTTTACATCGGTCGGCGCGAGTTGCGTGCCGGCGAGGTGCGTGACTTCGGCGGAGGAGCGCTCTTCGATGGGAATCTGTTCGCCGGACGCGAGCGACATGTCGATGGTGGAGATAGGAGCCGCGACGTAGAAGGGGACATTATTCTCGCGAGCGAGAACGGCCATGCCGTAGGTGCCGATTTTATTGGCGGTGTCGCCATTGCGGGCGATGCGGTCGGCGCCGACTACGACGGCGCTCACGCCGCCGGTTTTCAGGAAGTGGCCGACCATGTTGTCGGTGATGAGCGTGAGCGGAATTTGGTCCTGCTGCAATTCCCAGGCGGTGAGGCGGGCGCCCTGCAGGTACGGGCGCGTTTCGGGAACGAGCACGTCAATCTGATGGCCTTCTTCGACCGCCACGCGAATCACGCCGAGGGCGGTGCCGATGCCGCCGGTGGCGAGTGCGCCGGCGTTGCATTGAGTCATCACGCGGCCGGATTTGGCGAGGAGGTCGGCGCCGAATTTTCCGATGCGGCGATCGGCTGCGCGGCGCTCTTCGTGAACTTTCTGCGCTTCTTCGATGAGGGCGGCGCGCAGATGCGCGAGGCCGGATGCGCCGTTTTTAGCGGATGCGGCGGCCGTCGCCAATTCTTCGAAACGGGCTTTGAAGCGATTGATGGCCCAGAAGAGATCGACGGCGGTGGGGCGGGTGTGGGCGAGCGTGTCGCAGATGGTGGCGAATTCGGCGCGCAGCTCGGGGAGAGTTTGCGCTGGGGAGTGTTCGACGCCGAGAGCCACGCCCATTGCGGCGGCGACGCCGATGGCTGGAGCGCCGCGGATGATCATGTCTTTGATCGCTTTGGCTACGTCGCGATAGTCGGTGTAGGTGTGATAGGTGACTTCGCGCGGGAGGCGGAGCTGGTCGAGGATGACGACGCCTTGGGGCGTCCAGCGGATTGCTTCGACGGTGTACAAGCTGCTCTTGCTCCTGTGCGCGAGAATACCTTCTGATGCTAAAGCCGATTTTTCTATTCTAGCTGATTCTCTGGCAAGTTATTGACCTCCGAATCGCTGGAACATTCAAAGTCAAATTCAAACACGAACCTACTTCGTGGTTTGAGGGTGCTAGCCGGTCGAGTGGGCACGGCATGCCGTGCCCCTACCGGATTATTGGCCGACGGGGAGATGGCGGAGGCCGTGGGAGGCGACCAGGAATGCGATGAACAGGAATGAATTGTAGCTGATGTGGAGGATGTAACTGGCGACGACTGTGCGCGAGATGGCGCGAGCGGCGGTGAAAATAATTCCTACGCCAATCAGGAGCGAGATTTGGCCCCAGCCGCCCCAGAGTTGCGGGGCGTGGAGGAGGCCAAAGAGAGTGCCGGTGATGACTACTCCTGCGCTGATGCCGAAGCTTCGCGCGAGGACAGGATAGAGGTAGCCGCGGAAGATGGTTTCTTCGACGAGCGGGGCGAGCAGGACGCTCATGAGCATCAGGAGAAGTGCGCTGCGCGGATCCTGGAAATATTCCTGGATGGGGAGCTTAGCTTTGGTTTGGAGCGCGGCTGAGGCGAGTTGAACCAGCAAGGAAAGACTGAAGCCGCCGAGAACCAAGCTGAGGTAGACGATGCGGCGCGGGATCGCGCCGGTCTGGAGCTGGCGCCAACCGATGGTTCGCCAGAATGGCGATTGAAATCGCACGTGGATTTGAGTGGCGAGATACGCGAGCAATCCGAGCGAGAGAATGGCTTGATTGACGATTAGAAAGAGGCTTTTGTCGATTGGAGGAATTCTGCAAGCTGGCCGGCGTCATTCCGAAGGCTGCGAAGATGCCTACGAGAGCGATGCTGATCAGGAATGTCGCGAGCAGCGCGACTGCTACAAGCAGTAGCAGGTCGAGCCAGCCCCATGGAACGCGCAGGTCTTCGGGATATTGCTGGAAGATGGGTGGCGTTGCTTCGGGCTGGATCAGCATGGGCGAAGTTGTTGCGGCGGCGTGCATTTCCGGGCCGGGCGACGTTGGGGACAGAGGGACGCGCGGTTCTAGAGAACGATTCGGGAAGGAGAGGATTGTTATCGTCGGGAATCATACAAGTCAGGCGGTCGCGTTTGCATCAGCTTGCGTGGTTGCGCTTTGGGCTGCGTTGCCCTGACCATTTCCATTCGCACCATTCAGCGCGCGGGCGAGGATCTGGCCGGTGAAAGATTTCTTTACGCGCGCGACTTGTTCGGGCGTGCCTTGGGCGACGATGCGGCCGCCTTCGTTGCCGCCTTCGGGGCCGAGGTCGATGATCCAGTCGGCTTGTTTGATGACGTCGAGATGGTGCTCGATGATCAGCACGGTGTTGCCGAGCGATACGAGACGGTTCAGCACGTCGAGGAGTTTCTTCACGTCGTCGAAGTGCAGGCCGGTGGTTGGCTCGTCGAGAATATACAGCGTGCGGCCGGTTTGGCGGCGGGAAAGTTCGCGGGCCAGCTTGGTGCGCTGGGCTTCGCCGCCGGAAAGAGTGGTGGCGGATTGCCCGAGCTGAATGTAGCCGAGGCCGACGTCAACGAGCGTTTGCAGCTTTTGCTGAATCGCGGGAATATTTTCGAGTGCCTTCAGGGCTTCCTCGATGGGCAGATCGAGCAGATCGGAAATCGTGAGGCCCTTGTAGCGGACGGCGAGGGTCTCGGCGTTGTAGCGCTTGCCGCGACAGACTTCGCAAGTGACGTAAACATCCGGCAGGAAATTCATTTCGATGCGGCGCTGGCCGTCGCCCTGGCATGCTTCGCAACGGCCGCCTTTCACATTGAAACTAAAACGCCCGGGACGATAGCCACGTTCGCGCGATTCCGGAAGCATGGCGTAGAGTTCGCGAATCGGAGCGAAGACGCCCGTGTAAGTGGCAGGATTCGAGCGCGGAGTGCGGCCGATGGGAGCCTGGTCGATTTGAACGACTTTGTCTATGTGCTCGATACCGGTGATGGCGCGATGTTCGCCGGGTTTTTCCATGGAGCGATAAAGTTTCGCGGCGAGGGCACGATACAAAATGTCGTTGATGAGCGTGGATTTGCCCGAGCCGGAGACGCCAGTGACGACGGTGAGAAGGCCGAGCGGAAACGTGACGTCGATATTTTTCAGGTTGTTTCCGTGCGCGCCCAGGATGGTGATCGCTTTTCCATTGGCGGGGCGGCGGTGATCTGGCACCGGGATTTTCGCGCGGCCGGAAAGATATTGACCGGTGAGCGATGCGGAATTTGCGGCGATTTCTTCGGGCGGTCCTGCGGCGACGAGATGCCCGCCGGCGGTGCCTGCACCGGGGCCGAGATCGACCACGTAGTTGGCGCGGCGAATCGTTTCTTCGTCGTGTTCGACGACGAGCACGGTGTTGCCGAGGTCGCGCAGGGTCTCGAGCGTGCTGAGCAAGCGTCCGTTGTCGCGAGCGTGGAGGCCGATGGAAGGCTCGTCGAGCACATAGAGGACGCCGCGCAAGCGCGAGCCGATTTGCGTGGCAAGACGGATGCGCTGGGCTTCGCCACCGGATAGCGTGGCGGCTGAACGATCGAGGGTGAGATAGCCGAGTCCCACGTTGAGAAGAAAATCGAGGCGCTCGGCGATTTCGGTGAGCGGGCGGCCGGCGATTTTTCGCTGGCGGAGCGTGAGGTGGCCGCGAATTTTATCTACGGCGGCGCGCGCTTCGGTGAGCGGAAGCGCGGTGAAATCGGCAATCGAAAGGCCGGCGATTTTTACGGCGAGGCTTTCGGGGCGCAGGCGGCGTTCGTTGCAAGCCGCACAGCGCGCAGGCGACATGTATTGCGTGAGCCATTCGCGGTAGGTATCGGAATTCGATTCTTCGAGGCTTTTCTCGAGGTGCGTCAGGACGCCCTGAAAATTGAGGCCCTTCACTCCGGTGCCGTCTGCGGGATTGCCGTGCAGAATCAGATTTTGAACTTTGCGAGGAAATTGCTCGAACGGCGTATCGAGATCGAAGCCGTGCGCGGCGGCCGCGAGTTTCATGGTGCGTTGAACGAACGTGGAGCCTGAGCCGGGGCCGAGCCCGCCTTCGAAAAGCGGCTTCGACCAATCGACGATCACTTTGGAAGGATCGAAATCGTACTTTGAGCCGAGGCCGTGGCATTCGGGACATGCGCCGTAGGGCGAATTGAAGCTGAACGAGCGCGGTTCGAGTTGCGGCACGGAGATGCCGCAATCGGGGCAGGCGAGTTTTTCGGAGTAGACGTGCTCGTCGCCGCCCACGACTGAAATTGTGACCAGGCCGCCGGTGAGACGCAGGGCTGTTCCGATCGATTCCTCGAGACGTTGCGCGATGCCATTTTTCAACAGCAGCCGGTCCACGACGATTTCGATAGTGTGATTCTTGCGGCGATCGAGCGGAATCGGTTCGTCGAGATTGACGAGGTCGCCATCGACGCGCGCGCGGACGTAACCTTCTTTGGCGTATTTCTCGAGTTCTTTTTTGTATTCGCCTTTGCGGCCGCGAACCACTGGGGCGAGGACCATGATGCGGTCATCGGGCCTGAGCGCGAGAACCGATTGGACGATTTGCTCCGTGGATTGGCGGGTGATGGGTTTGCCGCACTTCGGGCAATGCGGAGTGCCAATCGCGCTGTAGACGACGCGGAGATAGTCGTAAATCTCGGTGATGGTGCCGACTGTGGAACGGGGCGAGCGCGTGGTAGTTTTCTGCTCGATGGCGATGGACGGCGAAAGCCCTTCGACCGAATCGACATCCGGGCGCTCCATCTGGTCGAGGAACTGGCGCGCATAGGCCGAGAGGGATTCGACGTAGCGGCGCTGTCCCTCGGCGTACAGGGTGTCGAAAGCGAGCGAGGATTTGCCCGAACCGGAGAGGCCGGTGATGACGGTCAGCGAGTTACGGGGAATCTCGAGGCTGATATTCTTGAGATTGTGCTGTCGCGCGCCGCGAATGACGATTTTCTTGAGGCCCATGGTGTTAATGACCGGTTACAGTGCCCTCTACAGTCGAGGGCAACGCACACTGGGTAGATTGCGCCCAGAGTAATCTTCAAACATAGCAAGCGCAGCGATTGCGGTCAAGGCGGCAACGCGATTGTGGAAAGGAATTCTTGCCCGAAAGAGGGCGAAGCGAGTTCCAAAAGTTTTCCTTCGGAGAATTTACCGGGGGGGTTGGATTTTTTACACCTCAGGTGATTTTGAAGGCCTTTGTTTTCAGCCAGATGCTTTGGCTTCTTGCGTGCGATAGATGTCTGCGTCAGGGGGAGGAAAGCTGAGAATCCCTTCGGGGATTGAGGGCTGGGCCAGCTTCCTTCCCCCGGCCACCTACCGTCGCTCCTTTTTTCCTACCCCTCTGATATCGAACGACGGTGGGGTCTATTCACTCCTTTCTTTTTTCTTCTTCGCAAGGTGTTCGCTTCCGAGTTTTATCTTCTTTCAATTTTCGTACTGGGACTGTGCGTGCGCGGGCTCCCAACCTGGATTAGGGTGGCTCGAAGTAGTATTCTCGTTTCTCTGCAGGGTGAAGTTGCCCGGCCTACGTTTGAGATCTCACGTTTCATGCCCGATACGACAGGCCACATGCGCATTTTGAAAGTGGTTCAATCCTATTTCCCTTTTCAGGAGCGGGGCGGACCGGTGTTCAAGGTGCGAGCGCTTGCGACGGGGCTCGCGAAACGAGGCCATCAGGTCACGGTGTTGACAGCGGACCTCGGCTTTGGAAAAGGCAATGGCTTTCAGGCCGGGGCGGAGCGCTGCCGCTGGGGTTGGACAGTTCGCAGCGACAATGTGGAGGCGATCTACCTCAGCACGATCGGGCAATATCGCGCGGTGACGCTGAATCCGGGTGTGTTTGCGTTTTGCCGAGGTTCCATTTGCTATTACGACGTGGTGCATTTCTACGGGCTGTACGATTTGCTGGGGCCGGCGGCGAGCCATTTCTGCAGGGGCAATCCGTGCCGTATGTGATTGAGCCGATGGGAATGTATCCGCCGATTGTTCGCAACCTGCGATTAAAGCGGATGTACCTGGATTTGCTGGGCGACCGGTTTATTCGAGGGGGGCGGTGTCTGGTGGCGACGTCGCAGCAGGAGAAGCGGGAGTTGATTGGCGGAGGCATTGATGCGGCGCGTGTTGAGGTGCGTCGAAATGGAATTGAGCTGCCATCGAGGGAGCCTGAGGTGGGGAAATTTCGACGGGAGAGGGGAATTTCGAGCGATGCGAAGGTGATTTTGTTTTTGGGGCGGTTGGTGTCAAAGAAAAGTCCTGACATGCTGCTCGAGGCATTCGCAAACTGGCGCGCGAATTCTGGAGACGGCCAGGATGCGGTGCTTGTGTTGGCCGGCCCCGGGGAGGGGGATGGATTTTTGGCGAAGCTTCGATCCTTGGTTGATCGGCTTGGAATTCGAGAGCAGGTTCTCTTTATTGGCCCGCTTTATGATGATGCGAAGTGGTCGGCCTATCGCGACGCGGATGTGTTCGTGTTGCCCTCGCAGAACGAAAATTTTGGTAACACGGCTGGAGAAGCGGCGGCGTGCGGGCACGCCTGTGATTGTGACGGACCGTTGCGGCATTGCGCCCTTTGTGGGAGCGGCGGGCGAGGTGATTCCGCACGACCTTGCAGCGCTCGAAAATGCGCTGGGGAAAATGCTGCAGGACCCGATGCTGCGCGAAAATCGGCGGGCGGGATGCCGCGCGTTTGTGGAGAGTCTTTCGTGGGAAGGGCCGCTGGATCAGACGGAGGAAATGTACCGGCGTTGCGCCGCGCAGTAAGACGAGGCTGCCGACATCAGGCGACTATGCGCGCAGTTGCTTGCGTTTCCAGATTGCGATCAGTGGCTCGCGCCGGAGACGAATCTGAAAGCATCCTCGATTGTTTTGACGCCCGCTTTCGATCCCAGCGAACCCGTTTCCATTTTTGAATATTGATAGCGCCGCTTTGCAGAGAAGCTCGCCGGATCGAAGGTTCCCTTTTTCGAACTGGAAAATCCAGACGTACTCGCGGCGGGCGCTGTCCGCCTGCGATTGCGGAATTAGGGCAGTGTCCATGGAGGTCATGGGCGTGAAATCAGAGAAGCCGCCGCTTTTGTGAATGGGGTCAGGCATCGTTCCGCTGAAGAAATCCACGTCGTGAGTGAAGATCATCACGAAATCCACCCTGGAAGGGTCGGGCGCGGGGCAAATTTGAGAGAAAGCTTTTTCGCGATTCCTGGCGATCCACTTCGTCTGGCTGGGCGTGAGGCCGTAGGCTGAGAAGTAGGTCTGGCACGACGTGTTCGATTGTTCGACGGGAGTTGTGGAGTCAGCAGTTGAATCGGAACTCAGAGGGGACGGGGGCGGCGTTTTAGCTGGCTGCGATGCGGCGATCGCAGATGATTCGGCGGCGCGTTTTGCTGGTGGCGGCGTTGAAACCGCGGGCGAAATGGCTACAGCTGGTGCTGTCGCGAGTGCAGGCGAAAGCTGCGGGCTGCAATGCTGAGTTGGCCGAGACCGGTCTCAGTGCGCCGAGTGCGGGTGGCGGGGCCATCGAAATGCTAGCGTTGGTTTTCTGTCCGGCTGCCGCGGTAACGGAGTTTGGAGATCCCGAAACCGAAGCTGGCGAGACTTTGGAGTAGTTCACATCGGCGGGTGCTAGAGAGGCGGCGTGCGCTGCCGCGTTCGCAACCTCAACAGCTTGCAACTGTTTTGCAGCCAAACCGACATCGTGAGCGGAATCGCGATAAGGCTGAAAGGCGGGGAGGCCGGCGACGGCAGCGTCTGGCACGTAACCTTCGACGCCATTTTGCGCGCGGATTTTCACGTAGTTCGGAAGGCGCTCGATGACTTCGACGCCCTGACCGCATTTCAGCTTCGCGTCGACATTGAAGCTATTCAGCGAATCATAGACCCAGACCTGATCGCGATTCGAATTGCATTTGAGCGTTGCGGGATTGGCCCATGCGGAAGTGGAGAGAAGCGAGAAGCCGATCGTGCTCAAAATTAAAATGAAAAAGTGCGACTTGCGGACCATGGTTACCCCCTAACCCTGGCGCGACAATACCTTAAGCAGTGTAGAACTTTGGGACAGGCGAACAACTGGACGATAGTACAGAGAAAGGACAGGTGAAGGACAGTACGTACCTTACGGATGTATGACTCTGTGTACTACCATACCTGTACCACGGGGCTTGAAGTTTCAGTGGGGGAGACCGAAGGTCTACGGCGCAACAGCTCCATGGATAATGGGGCGCGGAGGATAAAATGGCAACGATGAAACAGGACAAACAGGACGGCGCTTCAAATTATTTGCTCAAAACGGAGCCTTCGGAGTATTCGTTTGCCGATCTTCAGAAGGATAAGGAAACAGTTTGGGATGGCGTATCGAATCCTGTCGCGCTGAGGAATCTTCGGGAGATGAAGCCGGGGACGCGGCTGGTGATCTACGAGACTGGCGATCAGAAGACGGCGGTGGGGACGGCTTTTGTGTTGTCAGTGGATGCGTCGAATCCGAAAAATCCGGAAGTAGAAATCAAGGCTGGGAAGGCGCTGGCGAAGCCGGTGACACTGGCGCAAATTAAATCGGATCCGCTCTTTGCTGCGTCGCCGCTTGTTCGCCAGGGGCGGCTTTCGGTGGTGCCTTTGAGTGACGCGCAGTATAAGAAACTGATTGGGGAGTGACCTGCCCGCTGTATAGCTTTCGCGAAAACCAGAGCACGGCGTGGATTTAGTTGGATTTGGCGGAGCCTTTCCTGCTGCTGGAATATGGCATAGCGGCGCTGGCGAGGGTATTCTGTTGTTGCGTTAATCAGGGCGTTAAATCAGGGGCGCTGGCCGGCATGTGTGGAATTTGCGGCATCGTTGGAGTGGGGTCGCGAGAGCGCGGCGAGGCGCTTGTGCGGCGGATGATGGCTGCGATCGTTCATCGCGGGCCTGACGCGGAAGGCATTCTGATCGCGCCGCCTGTGGTTGCGGGAAGCCGCCGGTTGAGCATCATTGACCTTCCGGGCGGAAGCCAGCCGGTGTGGAATGAAACCGAGACGTTGGCGGTTGTTTATAACGGCGAGATTTATAATTTTCGCGAGCTGCGCAAGGAGCTTCAAGCTGCCGGGCATGTCTTCCGCACGAATTCCGATACTGAAGTGATCGTGCATGCGTTTGAAATGTGGGGAGAGAAGTGCGTCGAGCGGCTGCAGGGGATGTTTACGTTTGCAATTGTGGAGATGCCGCAAGGGCCGGGCGGACGGGCGACGCGGGTTTTTATCGCTCGCGACCGGATGGGTATCAAGCCGCTGTATTACTCGATCGTGGAGGGAGCTTTATTCTTTGCGTCGGAGGTGCGAGCGCTTTTAGCTAGCGGAGCGGTTCCGGCGCGGCTTTCGGCGGATGCGCTTTCGTCGTATCTCTTATTTGGATCTGTAAGCGAACCCGTCACTTTGGTCGAAGGAGTTTTTTCGCTTCCTCCCGGGCACTATCTCGATCTTCAAGCTGACGGCGGCCCGGTTCATGCGGTTGCTCCGAAACCTTATTGGAATGGGGCGAAAGAGCGCGCGCGAGAAAATGCGCCAGGACCGCCGGCGGGAGCCGCGGCGACATCGGCTTCGCGCGTTCGTTCGCTGTTAGAGCAGGCCGTGGCGAGTCATTTGATTGCCGACGTGCCGGTTGGCGTGTTTCTCAGCAGCGGGCTCGACTCGACGGCGATCGCTGGCTTGGCCAGCCGGGCGCAGCGCGGTATTCACACGTTTACCGTGGCGTTTCCGGATGTGGAGTTCAGCGAAGCTGAGAAAGCGCGGCGCACGGCGGAGCGGCTGGGCACGGAACATTCGGAGTACACGCTATCGGGCGAGGAGATGCTGGCGCGGCTGGATGAAGCGGTAGCGTCTTTCGATCAGCCGAGCATGGACGGCATCAACACGTATTTTGTTTCGTGGGCGGCGCGGCAGGCGGGATTGAAGGTGGCGCTTTCGGGATTGGGCAGCGACGAGCTGTTCGGCGGTTATACATCTTTTCAGGCAACATCGAAAATCAGGCGCCTGGCGTCGGCGGCTGATTGGACGCCGAAGCCTTTGCGGCAATTAGTGACTTCGAGCGGCGCCGCCAAGCTTTCCGGGGGTTCTCCGGACGCGGTTCGAAAAGCATCTGCGGCTTGGCTCGATCCTTCTGCACTGCCGCATCCGTATTACTTCACGCGCTCATTATTTACACCGCAGGTGGTTGCGGGGTGGCTGGGCGAGGACGCGAGTTCTTGGACGGCGACTCCGTGGGGAAAATGGCTTGGCGAGGCCGCTGACGAAGCGCGGCACATGGATGAATTCACCGGAGTTTCGTGGCTGGAGCTGCGGTCGTACCTTGTGAATACACTCTTGCGGGATACGGATGCGATGAGCATGCACCATTCGCTGGAAGTGCGCGTGCCGTTTCTTGATTCTTCGCTTGTCGAATATTTGCTGTCGCTCCCCGAATCGCAGAAGCGCAACGCCGCGCAGCCAAAGGCGCTGTTGATTGCGGCGCTGGGCGAACTTTTACCGCAGGAACTGACTGCGCAGCCGAAGCGCACTTTCACGTTTCCATGGGAAAATTGGATGCGGGGCGCGCTGCGCGAACGAATCGCGACCGGACTGGGCGCTTGGTCGCCGGCTCTCGAGCCGTTGCTCAGCGGCGAAAATGCGCGGCGGGTTTGGGACGATTTTCTCGCGAGTCGAACGACATGGTCGCGGCCATGGAGCCTTTACGTGCTTAACGAATGGGTGAAACGACATCTGGGCGGAAAGTTTGCCGGGGATTCCGAGCCTCGAAAGGATGCCGCTGTTTCCGTCGCCTGATCTACCCACAATGAGTAAGCCAACCGACCTCTCGCAATGATCATTCTTGGAATCAATGCTTATCATGCGAATGCCTCGGCAGCGATCGTCGCTGACGGACGCCTGCTTGCGGCGGTAGAAGAAGAACGCCTGAATCGAGTGAAGTATGCGGCGGGTTTGCCGGCGCGCGCGATTCAATATTGCCTCGACCAAGCTGGCGTGAAGCTAACCGAAGTGGACCACATCGCGATTCCACGCGATCCCCGGGCTCGGCTTGCAACGAAGTTGCGCTTTGCCATGCGCATGCCGCGCTTCGCCTTCGAGCGCGCGCGCGTGATGGCTCGTTTTGCGGGTATTCGCGAGGATTTGGCGTCGACCTTCGAGATTGCGCCCGATAGCATTCGCGCGCAATTCCATCGGATCGAGCACCATACGGCGCATCTGGCGAGCGCTTACTTCGTTTCGCCATATGAGCGGGCCGCAGTTCTATCGGCGGATGGACTCGGCGATTTCGCGAGTTCCATGTGGGCCGTTGGCGAGGGCCCGCGCATGCGAATCCTCGGAGAGATCACATTTCCGCACTCGCTCGGGATGTACTACACGGCGCTGACGCAATATCTCGGCTTCTGGAAATTTGGCGACGAGTACAAGGTGATGGGCCTGGCAGCGTACGGCCAGCCTGAATTCCTCGAAGAATTTCGCCGCATCGTGCGCGCTGACGGGCCGCTTTCGTTCCGGCTGGGCCTGGAATATTTCACGCATCAGAATCAGGGCGCGGAGATGTCGTGGCGCGACGCCAGCCAGACTCCGGTACTCGGGCGGCTATTCTCGACATATCTGGAGAAGCGGCTTGGTCCAACGCGCAAAGCGGAAGAGCCGCTCGAACAGCGTCATCATAATCTCGCGGCGAGCATGCAGGCTGCGCTCGAAGAGGTGCTGGCAGCGCATTGGGCTGCGCTTGCGAAGAAAACCGGCGAGAAGTCGCTTTGTCTCGCTGGGGGCGTGGCGTTTAACTGCCTGGCTAACGGGAAAATTTTCGATCACTCGCCATTCGAGCGCGTTTATGTGCAACCGGCGGCTGGGGACGCCGGCTTATCGGTGGGCGCTGCGTTTGCTGTGGAACACCAGATACTCGGACGTCCGCGCGAATTTGTGATGGAGCACGCGGGATGGGGACCCGAATTTTCGCAGCAGCAAATTCGTAAAGCGATTGTAGGCTCGTCCAACGGCGATATGCAGCTCAGCGAATTGGACGAAGATTCGCTGGTGCAGGCTACCGCGCGACACATCGCCGCAGGAAAAATTGTAGGATGGTTTCAAGGGCGTGTGGAATGGGGGCCGCGAGCGCTGGGGCAGCGCAGCATTCTGGCCGATCCGCGGCGCGCGGAAATGAAAGATATCCTCAACCGGCGCATCAAGCACCGCGAAATTTTCCGCCCCTTTGCGCCTTCGATCATCGAAGAGGCCGTCCCTGAATATTTCGAGCGGAGCGATCCTTCGCCTTTTATGACGTTTGCATACTCGGTTCGGCCCGAGAAGCGTGCGGTGATTCCGGCGCCGACTCATGTGGACGGGACGGCGCGGTTGCAAACGGTAAGCCGCGGCGCGAATCCTCTTTACTGGAGACTCCTCAGCGCGGTTGGCGATCTTACGGGCGTGCCAGTGGTGCTGAATACTTCGTTCAACGACAACGAGCCGATCGTCTGCCGTCCGGAGGAAGCGCTCGATTGCTTCCGACGCACGCAGATGGACGTGCTGGTGATGGGGAACTTCACGCTCGAGAAAAAGCTGCGCTTGCGGCGGGCGCGATGAGCACCGAGGGTTTTGCCGGGCCGTTGAAATGAGAAATTGAGGTAAGATTGTAAGTAGCAGGTAACGCACAATTTGGACGCGCAGTTCTCGTCGCTTCGAATCCCAGCCTGCGACGAACCTGAAGTGGCAGGCCGCTCATGCACATATTGCTCTTGAACGAATACTATCCGCCGGACACTTCTGCCACTGCGAAGATGGCTGCGCTCGTCGCGGAAACTCTCGCCAAGAAACACCAGGTTACCGTCGTTGCGGGCCGGCCCTCCTACGATCCCGATGAGTATTATCCGTTCGCTTTTCTCCGCAGCGATAAACGCAACAATGTAATGGTCGAGCGTGTGGGCTCGACTGACTTCCCGCGGCACGAGATGAAGCGCCGCGTTTCGAATTACCTTTCGTACCTTGCACTGGCAGTGCCGCGCGCGCTGGCGATCCGGCCTGACGTTGTTCTAGCGATGACGGACCCGCCGGTGGCAGGAATTGCGGGCGCTTTCGTTGCGCGCATGAGCGGCCGCCCGTTTGTTTACAACATCCGCGACATGTATCCGGACATGGCGCTGGGCGGCGATATCGTGCGCGCGAATTCGATCGTCGCGCGATGGGAGAAGATGCATCGCCGCGCTTTGCGAGAGGCGGCGCGGGTGATTGTTCTGGGCGATGACATGCGCGAACGAATCCTCGCGAAGGGCGTGGCGCCGGACCGCGTCGCAGTGGTTCGCGATGGCGCCCAACCTTCGGGGCCGCTGCCAGACGGCACGCATCCGGCTGTAGAGGAAGTTCGCTGCGGATTCCCGTTCGTCGTCCTGCACGCGGGCAATCTTGGGTTCTACGGCGCATGGCCGACACTTTTGAAGGCGGCAGAATTGCTGCGCAACGAAAACACCGGCCTCGTGTTTGTGGGTGACGGGGCCAATCGCGCCGCGATGCAGGCCTCGATCAACGGCTCGAAGAACGTGCGGTTCCTGCCGTTCCGCCCGGCGAGCGAAATACCACACGTGATGATGGCGGGTGATCTGCACATCATCACCGTAAAGCGCGGGTTGGAAGGCGTCGTGGTGCCCAGCAAGCTCTATTCGACGCTTGCGGCGGGACGTCCGATATTGGTGGTGGCGGCACCCGAGTGCGACGCGGCGCGCATCGTGCAGGAATCCGGCTGCGGCGTGTGGGCCGATCCGGACGATCCAGCCGCAGTGGCGGCGGCAATCAGGAAGCTTCGCGAGGACCCGAATCGGCTTGCGGAGATGGGTCGCAGAGCCCGGGAAACCGCTGGGAAATATGCTAGAGTGAATGAGTTAGAGAAATTCGCACTTATCCTAGAAGAAGCCGCGCAAGAGAAACCTGGAGGGCGCCATCTGGAACAATAAGAAAGTTCTTGTAACCGGAGGTACATCTTTTATCGGTTCGCATCTTGTGGATGCGCTGGTGGAGCGCGGCGCGAAAGTCCGCGTGGTGGACGATCTTACGAGCGGGAGGCTGAGCAATATCGAGCATCACCTGAAGGGCGGACATGTGACTTTCGTGGAGGCCGATCTCCGCGAACCCGGCGTGACGCGCGCGGCAATGAATGGCATCGAAGTGGTTTTTCATCTGGCCGCCGATCATGGTGGGCGCGGTTATGTGGACCTGCACCAGGCTGGCCCGGCTTCGAATTTGTTTCTCGACGGGCTGGTCTTCTGGGAAGCGGTGAAAGCGGGCGTGGAGAAAGTGGTGTATGCCTCCTCCGGCTGCGTGTATCCCAACTACATGCAGACTGACGTGAAGAAAGAAATCTATCTGCGCGAAGAAGATGTGAAGCCGCCGCACGACGCGGATAATATGTACGGCTGGGCGAAGCTGATGGCCGAGCTTACGCTGCAGGCGTATCACCGGGAGCACAAACTCGGCGCTGCATCGTGCCGTTATTTCACGGTGTATGGGCCGCGAGGCGTGGAGAATCACGCTGTGATCGCGATGATTGCGCGTGCGTTCGTGGGCCAGAATCCTTTCGAAGTGTGGGGCGACGGGAATCAGATCCGAAACTGGACGTATGTGGACGACATCGTGAATGGGACGATTCTGGCCGCCGAAAAAATCAATGACGGCACCGCTGTGAATCTCGGCACGATGGAGCGCATTCGGGTGATTGACGCCGCGAAAATGGTGCTCGATTTTGCCGGGAAGAAAGCTGAAATTCGTTTGCGGCTTGACATGCCGACGGGGCCAGCCAACCGCGTGGCGGATAATGCGCTCGCCAAAAAGCTGCTGGGCTGGGAGCCGAAGACGAAGTTTCGCGATGGCTTGAAGAAGACGATGGATTGGTATTTCGAAAGTAAGAAGACGGATGAGGTGCGCGGCGTGCTGGAGAAGATGCTGACCGCGCGATGATCGCGTTAACCTGAACTTATTATGGCGATTCCGACCAGTCTGATTGCATTCGGCGTGGCGCTATTCGGCTCGCTTGGGCTGACGGCGCCGGTTCGCCAATTTGCGCTGCGCGTGGGACTTGTCGACAAGCCGGGCCCGCGCAAAGTTCACCTGAAACCGATTCCTCTGCTTGGCGGTATCGCGATCTACCTGGGATTCGCGGCAGCCATTCTGCTGACGCAGCACGGCGTGATGCAGCAGCAAACGATCGCAATTTTCACCGGCGCTACCCTTCTAGCAATCGTGGGATTTCTCGACGACGGCGGACTGCTCCATCATCAGGTGAAGCTGTTTATCGGCATGCCTGTCGCGGCGCTGTTGCTGCTGGCTTCGGGAATTCGTGCGCAGCTTTTTTCCCAGTTTATTCCCGGGAATGCAGGGATCATTTTGGACGGCTGCCTGACGGTCATTTGGGTGGTCGGCATCACCGCTTCGTTCAGTATTCTCGACCACATGGACGGGCTGTGCGCCGGCATTACGGCCGTTGCGGCCGTGTTCTTCACGATAGCTGCCTATATGAATGGGCAGACGGCGGTGCAAACTCTGGCGGCCGCTACTCTTGGCGCCGCCGTTGGATTTCTTGGCTGGAATTTCAATCCCGCAAAAATATTTATGGGGGACGGCGGGGCAATGTTTCTCGGTTTTCTGATGGCGACTCTAGGCCTGAAGATCCGCCCGGATGGAGCGCCATTTCCGGCCGGATGGCTCGTTCCGGTTCTAATTCTCGGCGTCCCGATTTTTGACACCATGATGGTATCGATTTCCCGTGCGCGCCGCGGGCTTCTTCCCTTCACGTCTCCCGGGAAGGACCATACTGCGCATCGGCTGTCGAACCTGGGCCTGGGTCATCGGGGGGCAGTGCTCGTCATGTATTTGCTGGCGGGACTGCTGGGAACGATGGCCTTGTTTGTTGGGCGCTTTTCGACCGGCACTACTTACGCGCTCGTCGGAGCGCTGGCGCTCTGCGCACTGATCGCCGTGGTTTTCCTGGAAACCGCTCCGTACGAGAAGCAGATCAAGCTGCAGAAATCCTCCTCCACTACCTAGGGGAAATCCCGTCTCGCGATACAGGCTTCGTCTTTGGCTGTCCTTCGGCAGTAGGATATACTTTCTCGCCTGTGTTTCAGGGTGCTAAGGCACCCCGGCAGGTGCTTGTGGCACCGATAAATGCGTCGCAAGCACCGCGTCGCCTTCCCGAAATACGGCTTGCGAAACATGTTCAAACAGCTGAACTTGATTCCTGCTGAGGACGACTAGTGCCTGAATCGCGCGTCGCGAACAACGACTCCAACTCCAGTTCACGCTCAAACAACCAGAACGTCGCCGTGGTCGGCGGGCTCCGCCGCCGGACTTTTCACAGCTTCTTTATTAGCCCGCAAAGGCGTACCCGTGCGCGTGTTTGAGCGCATCGAGACGCTCGAGCCTGCTGAGCGGACTCTTATCGTTACCCATCGGATGAGGAACCTGCTGGGCGCTGCCGCGGAGCGAAGCATCGTCAACGAAATACAGGCGCTTTGAGTTATTCACAGACGGGCGCAGCGCCAATGTCTCGCTGAAGCACCCTGACCTGGTGATCGAGCGGCGCGCTTTGATCCAAGGACTGGCGGAAGAGGCGCAGCGGGCCGGCGCTTCCCTGGCGCTGGGCCACCGGTTTCACGCGCTTCACCCGAATGGACGAGGTATCGTTCTGGAGGTGGAGCATTGTGCGAGCGGCCGGCGCGAAGAAGTCCGCTCGGATACGATTGTTGGCGGTGACGGGGCTTCAAGCCGCGTGGCGCGCGCGGCAGGCTGGTCGCCCCTCGAGACGGTTCCGCTCGTGCAGGCAATGGTGGCGCTGCCGAAGGACATGCAGCCCGATACCGCGCGCGTCTGGTTTGTCCCGCAGGACACGCCTTACTTCTACTGGCTGATACCGGAATCGCCTACGCGAGGCGCGCTGGGATTGATCGGCGAAAATGGGCCGGATACACGCGCCATCTCGAACGTTTCCTCGAGAAGCGAAAACTCGATCCGATTGAATTTCAAGGTGCGCGGATCCCCGTGTACAAGAAATGGGTGCCGGTGAGGCGGCAGTGGAAACGGGTCGGTGTATGTGGTGGGCGACGCTGCCGGGCAGGTGAAGGTGACGACGGTAGGCGGTATCGTGACCGGATTTCGGGGAGCGCTTGGCGTGGCGGAAGCGATTCTGTATGGTGGGGCGAGCGCGGAGCTTCGCTCGCTGCGGCGCGAATTGAATCTGCACCTGCTGTTGCGCAGGTCACTGCATGATTTCCAGCAATCCGATTACAGCCGGCTGGTGGATTTATTGAATGCGCCTGCGATTCAATCGCTGGGCGATTACTCGCGGGACGAAGCCTGGAAAATCCTGTGGCGCGTTTGTCTGAAGCAGCCGCGTCTTCTACTGATGGGTCTGCGCGGATTGCTGACGCGTGGACGGGCGCTTCATCCTCCTCGGGATTAATTCATTTCGTGCTTCCTTCAGCTTATTCGACGTGCGGCCTGATTCCAGATTCTCCTCCTAGTTTTGATGAATTCGGATTTCTGGTGGCGCGCGTACCCACTAGAAATGAAAGAGCTCACGTAAATGCATATTCTTGGGCTTTCCTCTTTGGAGCATGGTCCGGCCGCCGCGATTATTGGCGAAACCGGGCTGATCGCCGCGATTGAAGAGGGAAAGCTGGCAAGGACGCGCACCGCGGAGGGCATACCCGCGCCGTGCCATTCAATTTTGCCTGGAGAGCGCGGGAGTCAAATGGCCGGATGTCGATCGAATCGTTATCGCTTCCCGGCCCGGACGAGCATGGTCACGAACCGTACTTTTTCGAACGCGGCTCGCGCCGTTCGCGCCCAAGTCCAGCGTTTATTTCTTGAATAAAGCGTCTGGCGAGCTGGGCCGTGAACTGAACAATTTTCGAATCTTACGCGATATGGCGGTGGGCGCTCGAGATCGCGTGCAAGGCTTCGATCACCATTTGAGCCATGCAGCTAGCGCTTATTTCGCGTCGCAATTCGATCGAGCTCTGATCGTCACTCTCGACGAGCGGGGCGATGGGCGCTGCGGTTTCGCAGGCGCGGGTGAGGGCAAGAACATCCGCGAACTTGTCGGCATTTCGTTTCCACACTCGCTCGCCTGGTTCTACACGCAGATTACGAAACTGATCGGCTTTCAGCCTCATGGCGACGAGCATAAGACGCAGTGGCTCAGCACGACCGGTGAGCCGGTCTTTGCGGATTTTTTCACGGCGATCCTTCGGCGGGCTCCGCATTCGCCGCCGCATTTGCGGTTGAAATATTTCCAGCGCGATTTTGCGGCGACCTTTCCTTCAGCGATGAGTTCTACAAAGGGCTCGGAATCAAGCGCGAGGCGGAACCGCATCTCGAAGCCAAGCTTTGCGCAAACATCGCCGCGAGCCTTCAGCACGCGTGCGGTGAAATCGTCGTCGACTGGATCGAAACCCTGCGCAAGCAAACTGGGCACCGGAATCTATGCGTGGCCGGCGGGTTGTTCTTGAATCCGCTTTTGGTGTCCGCTGTCGAGGAGAAAACGAGGCTTCGAGAATATTTTCGTCCAGCCGGCCGCCGGTAACGAGGGCACAGCTCTGGGGGCCGCATGGCTCGCCTGGCACGAATCGCCGGAACGGCTCGCGTGTGGCGCCGCTTGCGAGCCTGTATCTTGGCCCGCAATTTTCCAACGAACAAATCAAACAGGTGCTCGACAACTGCAAAGCCACCTATCGCTGGTGCAATTCCGAGGATCAGAAGGTCGACGAAGCATTGAATTTATTGCAGGCGGGGAGAATCGTCGCGTGGTTTCAAGGGGCCGCCGAATTCGGACCGCGCGCGCTGGGGAATCGCAGCTTGCTGGCATCACCCTGGGCGGATTACGTGGTCGATAATCTGAACGATTTCGTGAAGCATCGCGAACCGTATCGTCCTTTCGCACTTTCGATACCCGAAGAGGATTGCCGGGAATACTTTGAGTGCACAGCGAACGGCGCGATTTATGACGACGATGGCGACTCCGACGCCCAAGATGCGCAAGTTGCTGGAGCCGGTCTCGTCCGGGTTTATCGTTCAAGACCGCGTGCGTCTCCACATTGTGGCAAGGGAAGATAATCCCCTGATTTGGAAGCTCTTAAGACGCTCTGGCGAGAAAAGCACGGCACCGGTTCTTGTGAATGCTTCGTTCAATTTGTTTGGCGAACCGCTCGTGATAACGCCGAGGGATGCGGTTCGAAGCTATTTTTGCTCCGGCGTGGACGCGCTGATGGCGGGGAATTTTCTGCTCTCAAAGCGATAGCTACGCCGTGACGAGTCGGACGCACATACGTGGGATGCAAATCCTTGGCATCGTATGCATTCGCGCACGTCGTTCCGCTGCCATTCGGAAACCGTAGAAGCTCAGGTAACATAAGAAGAGCAACATTTCGATTGGACTCGCGAACGTCTATTCGGGGGAACCGTTGAAGATATCTGTTATTGGCGCGGGTTATGTGGGGCTCGTGACGGGCGGCTGCTTGCGGAAATTGGCCACGAGGTGCTCTGCACGGACAACGACGCCGAGAAGATTGCGACGCTCGAAGCTGGACGGCTGCCTATCTACGAGCCGGGACTCGATGGCGTGATCGCGAAGACCCGCAAAGAAGGGCAGGCTAAAGTTCAGTGCCAATCCGGTAGATGCGGTAGCGGCCGGCGATGCGATTTTTATCTGCGTGGGTACTCCTCCGTTGCCGAATGGCGAGCGCCGACCTGAGCGCAATTGACCACGTCGCGCGGCTCATCGCAAGCGAAGCGCGTTCGCCAAAGCTGGTAGTTGAGAAGAGCACCGTTCCCGCGCAGACGGGTCAGGAATTGAAGCGCGCCCTTGCGGTCTACGGCCGCAAAAGCAAAGTGGAATTTCGCGTGGCCTCGAATCCGGAATTCCTTCGCGAAGGTACGGCCGTCGAGGATTTTCTACATCCCGACCGAATCGTTGTAGGCGTGGATGACGAGGTTGCGGAGAAGCAGCTCCACGAGATTTATCGCCCGGTGCTGGAGCGCAAATTCAATTGCCCGGTTCACGCTCCTGCCGCTTGCCCGAACGTGCCGCTGCCGGCATGGCTGGTCACGACGATCAACAGCGCCGAATTGATTAAACACGCTTCGAATTCTTTTCTCGCGCTGAAGATTTCCTACGCCAACATGGTGGCCGACCTGGCGGAGCGCTTGGGAGCCGACATCCAACAAGTGACGACCGCGGTGGGGATGGATTCCCGAATCGGCGGCAGTTTCTTGAACGCCGGTCTCGGATTTGGCGGATTTTGCTTGCCGAAAGATTTGCAGGCTTTCGTGCACCTTGCGGAAAAGTCGGGCGTTGATTTCTCACTTCTTAAAGAAGTCGAAAAGATCAATCGAAGGCGCATTCACCACGTTATCGAGAAAGTCCGGCGAGGGCTCTGGGTAATGAAAGGCAAACCGATCGCGGTGCTGGGGCTCGCATTCAAGGCGAATACGGACGACATTCGCTTCTCGCCGGCCATCGACCTGATACAAGGCCTGGTGGCGGAGGGAGCGAACGTTCGCGCCTTTGACCCGGAAGCTATGGAGAAAGCGCGGGCTGTCGTGCCGAAGTGAAAATGTCAGAATCGCCCTATGAAGCTGCAAAAGACGCTGAGGCTTTGATCATCGCAACAGAATGGAAACAATTCCGAGAACTTGATTGGCGGCGCATTCATGATGCGATGATGCACCCGTTGATCGTGGACGCGCGGAATTTGCTTTCTGGTCGCCGAAATGAAAGCGCTTGGCTTCGAGTATTATTCGATTGGCCGTCCGGACTGAACCTTAGCTAGCTTGGCCGGCTCCACTTAACGCGCAGGCTCGGCCACTTTCTTGTGGAAATAATCGTACGTGCGCTTCAGTCCCTCCTCGAGATTCACCTTCGGTTCCCACTTCAACACTCGTCGGGCTTTCGTGATATCAGGGCAGCGCTGTTTGGGATCGTCCTGAGGCAGCGGGCGAAATACGATTGGTTCCTTCGAACCGACTAGCGTACGTATTCGTTCGGCAAATTCCAGAATCGTGATTTCGTGGGGGTTGCCGATATTGGTGGGATCATGCTCGTCGGATTCGAGGAGCCGGTAAATGCCATCGAGCAAGTCGGAAACGTAGCAGAAACTGCGAGTCTGCTTGCCGTCGCCATATACCGTGAGCGGTTCGCCGGTTAGAGCTTGATAGAGAAAATTGGGAAGCGCACGGCCATCGTTGAGGCGCATGCGCGGCCCGTAGGTATTGAAGATGCGCACGATTCGCGTGTTCACGCCATGGTAACGGTGATAAGCCATCGTGAGAGCTTCGGCGAATCGCTTCGACTCGTCATAGACGCCGCGCGGCCCGATCGGATTCACCCGGCCCCAGTAGCTTTCCGGCTGCGGGCTCACTTCTGGGTCGCCGTAGCATTCCGACGTCGAGGCCAGCAGGAATTTTGCTTTCTTAGCGAGCGCGAGCCCGAGGGCATTGTGGGTGCCAAGCGCGCCGACTTTCATGGTCTGAATCGGCATCTTTAAATAGTCGGGAGGACTAGCCGGAGAAGCGAAATGCAACACCGCATCCACGGGGCCCGGCACGTCAATGTACCGGCTTACATCCTGGCGGGCGAAGCGAAACTTGGGATGAGCTAGAAGGTGCCCCACGTTGGAATCGCTGCCGGTGACAAGATTATCCAGGCAGAGGATTTCCCAGCCCTTGTCGAGCATCAAGTCGCAGAGATGCGAGCCTAGAAAGCCTGCTCCGCCCGTTATCACAGCGCGCAAATTGTTCTCCTTGGTAATTTCGAACCAGCGAGTGTTTTCGCCCGAACCCATTATCGCCCGAATTTCTTCGCGACGCGTCTTCAATCGGCCTTTGCGTTATTCCGATTTGCGTTATTTGGGCGCGGTAACTGGCTTCGCGAAAGCCGTCGTGTGGTCTACTACAATTCGCCAGCCTTCCGGAAATTTTCTGAAATTAAGAGTGAACACTCCGGAGGGATTATCGTTTTCGCGCTGCAAATGATATTCGCCGAGGGCGTAGGCAGCGGTAGAACATTCCACACGGATTTCGAGGTCGGAGAACGTCAGGTGGCCCATCGCTTTTCTGTCGGGATAGCTGCGACGATAGCGATCGAGGAGCGCTTGCCAGCCGCGCGATACTCCGTCGGAGCTCACGAATTCGGTCTGATTCGAATTCCAGTAACCGTTCATGAAGCCTTCGATGTCACCGCGATTCCAGGCTGCGGTTTGATCGTTGAGCAAAGTGAGGATGGCGGCTGCATCATCCGATTGCGGCGGCGCGGCGGCTGAGCGCGATGAAAAAGCGGCCAGGGATAAGAGCGTAATCAGCGCGAGGACCGACACGCGATAGGCAAAATACGGTTTCGCGAAAGCGCGAGATTTATTTTTATTCACGTCTGACTCCCCGTAAAAAAGAACTAGCAAGCTGTGGTTGTGAATCGCGTGACCGCACTCGCAAAGATGACATCGTCTTCGGTAAAGAGTATTCTAGAGCTTCGCCGGTAGCAATTAACTTCAGTCTTCGCACGGCGGCAACACCGAGTTCTCTTCCATGAATCCTGCACTGACCGAATCCGCGGCTGCGGCATTGGCGTCTCTCGATTGGGCCCATCCGCTCGTCCGCGAGTGGTTTCTCCGCCGTCTTGGCACACCCACCGAGCCGCAGGAGCAGGGCTGGCCGCACATCCTCGCGGGAAAAACGACGCTCATTTCTGCGCCGACCGGCTCTGGCAAAACGCTAGCCGCGTTTCTGGCTTGTATTGACCGCCTCGTCCGAAAAGCGCTTGCCGGTGAGCTGACCGACCGCCTCGAAGTTCTTTACGTTTCTCCGCTCAAGGCGCTCGGTAACGACATTCAGAAAAACCTCGATATTCCGCTTGGCGAGATTTTGCAGATTGCCGCCGAACGCGGTTTCCTGATGCCTGAGATTCGTACCGCTGTGCGCACAGGCGATACGCTGACGCATGAGCGCCGCAAGATGCTCGCACGGCCGCCGCACATTCTGGTCACCACACCCGAATCGCTTTACATTCTGCTCACCGCCGCGAAAAGCCGCGAAATTCTCAAATCTGTCGAAACGGTTATCGTCGACGAAATTCACGCCGTCGCCGACGACAAACGCGGCTCGCATCTCGCGCTGTCACTCGAACGCCTTGAATCGCTCGCGGATCGTCCGCCTGTGCGCATTGGCCTCTCTGCCACGCAAAAGCCAATCGAGCTGATCGCGCATTTTCTCACCGGCAGCGGCCGTCCGGATCCTGTGATCGTTCAGATCGGCCATCAACGCACGCTCGATCTGGCTGTCGAAGTGCCGGCGAGCGAACTTGGCCCGGTTGCCTCGCATGAAATGTGGGACGAGATTTACAACCGCGTAGCCGACCTCGTTCGCCAGCACCGCTCGACGCTCGTTTTTGTAAACACGCGCCGCCTCGCGGAACGAGTGGCCCATCATCTCGAAGAGCGCCTGGGCAAAGACGCGGTCGCCACGCATCACGGCAGCCTCTCGCGCAAACTCCGCCTCGCCGCCGAAAACAAGCTGAAGGCAGGAGAAATTCAAGCTCTCGTCGCCACCGCTTCGCTCGAGCTTGGTATTGATATCGGCGCGGTCGATCTGGTTTGCCAGATTGGTTCCACTCGTTCGATCGCAACCGCTCTGCAGCGCATCGGACGCGCCGGCCACTGGCACGGGGCGATTCCGAAAGGGCGTATCTTCGCTGCAACGCGCGATGAACTCCTTGAATGCGCAGCTCTGGTTCGCGCGATTCGGCAGGGCGATCTCGACCGCATCGAAATTCCCGACGCTCCGCAGGACGTTCTCGCGCAGCAAATCGTCGCCATGTGTTCCGCTGAAGATTGGCAGGAAGACGATCTTTTCGCGCGCGTTCGTCGTGCCTATCCTTATCGCAATCTCGAGCGCGCGCAATTCGACACAATCGTCGAGATGCTTTCAGAAGGAATCGCCGCGCGCCGTGGACGCTACGGCACCTATCTGCACCGCGATCGTGTGAACGGGCGGGTGCGCGGCCGACGCGGAAGCCGCCTCGCAGCCATCACGAGCGGCGGCGCGATTCCCGACAACGCGCTTTACACCGTAGTTGCGGAACCCGAAGGCACCGTTGTCGGCACCATCGATGAGGATTTTGCCGTCGAAAGCCTGCGCGGCGACATCATGCTGCTCGGCAACACGTCGTGGCGGATTCGCCGCGTGCAAATGGGGCGTGTGTTGGTCGAAGACGCGCACGGCGCCGCCCCCACCGTCCCTTTCTGGCGTGGCGAGGCCCCGGCTCGCACCGCTGAACTTTCCGCGCAAGTTGCCGACCTGCGAGCGCAAATTGACGAACGCACGCGCGATGTTCCGGCGGGCGTCCAGGTAAAAAATCTTGCGGCCGCGCAGCCCGCGCTCGCGTGGCTAAAAGAAGAGTGCAGCGTCGACGACGCGGGCGCTGAACAGATCGTGGAATACGTGGTTGCCGGCCGCGCAGTCCTCGGAACGGTTCCGACCCAACAAACGATTGTCGCCGAGCGCTTCTTCGATGAGAGCGGCGGTATGCAGCTCGTAATCCATGCTCCCTTCGGCGGTCGCATCAATAAAGCCTGGGGCCTCGCGCTGAGAAAACGCTTCTGCCGCTCGTTCAATCTCGAATTGCAAGCGGCGGCCACTGATGACGGCCTCAACATCTCGCTGGCCGAGCAGCACAGCTTCCCGCTGGCCGACGTATTTCGATTCCTGCATCCTGCCTCGCTCGACCACGTGATCGAGCAAGCCGTACTGGCATCTCCGATTTTCACGGCGCGCTGGCGCTGGGACGCAAACCGCGCTTTGTTACTTCTCCGTTTTCAGGGTGGCAAGAAAGTGGCGCCGCAAATCCAGCGCATGCGCGCCGATGACCTGCTCGCGGCCGTTTTTCCGGATGCGGCTGCGTGCCCGGAAAATCTCGATGACGAGGTACGCATCCCTGACCATTTCCTCGTGCGAGAAGTAATGAAGGATGCTCTCACTGAGGCGATGGATATCAATGGCCTGAAGCAGGTCCTCGCGAAAATCCTCGATGGGACAATTCGTTGCGTGTCTGTCGACACGCCGGTGCCCTCGCAGTTCTCACACGAGATACTGAACGCGAATCCTTTTGCTTACCTCGACGATGCGCCCCTCGAAGAGCGCCGCGCCCGTGCCGTCGAAATGCGTCGCATGCTGCCCGAAGCGATTCTCTCCGAAGTCGGCCGTCTCGATCCGGCCGCGATCGCCGAAGTACGCGAGGAGGCTAAGCTCGACGCGCGCGACACCGACGAACTGCACGATGGCTTGCTCACCTTGATTGCTTTGCCAGAGCTGCACCAAAGCGACTCCAGAATATTCCAGCTCACGCCTGAAGAATCGGGCGCGTGGCAGACTTTCGTCGACCAACTCGTCTCGCAAGGCCGCGCGGCGCGTGCCTCAACTCAAAGCCACGCCTACTGGGTCGCGGCCGAGCGGGCAAAATCGTTCGCTGCGATTTTTCCGAACGCTCAATTCGAAACCCCGGTCGCAGACGTAGAGCTTGCGGCGCCATCCAAAGACGACGCGATCTTCGCTCTCCTCACTGGCTGGATGCAGCATTCCGGTCCGGTCACCTCAAACCAGCTTGGCGGTGCGCTCGGTATTTCGCCAAACGAAATTGATAAGTCGCTCTTGCGACTCGAAGCCAGCGGCGCCGTGCTGCGCGGAAAATTCACTGATCCGGCGACGCCCGAAACCGAATGGTGCGATCGCCGCCTTCTCGCGCGAATTCATCGCCTCACCCTCGGCAAACTGCGCAACGAAATTCAGCCGGTCAACGCCGCGCAATTCATGCGCTGGCTGCTGCGCTGGCAACACATCGCCCCGTCCACTCAACTTCTCGGCGAGCGCGGCACGCTCGAAGCCTTGCGCCAGCTTCAGGGCTACGAAGCTCCCGCCAACGCCTGGGAGCGGCAAATCCTCGCCCGCCGCGTCGCGAACTATGATCCGAAAATCCTCGACCAGCTTTGCCTCACGGGCGCCGTCGGTTGGGGACGCCTCTCGCCGCATCCTGCATTGCTCGACGATTCCCGCGAAGGCACGCGCCGCGTGATTCCAACCAGTGTCGCTCCGATCACATTTTTTATCCGCGAGGAATCCGAATGGATGATGCCGCGGCGTACGGAAGACGGTGCGGACGCTGCGAAGGGCCTGAGCCCAGGCGCAGCAGAAGTTCTGCAATTTCTGAAGCAGCGCGGCGCATCATTTTTCCCCGATATCGTGCGCGGCGCAGGAAAGCTGAAATCTGAGGTCGAATCCGCGCTATGGGAGCTCGTCGCAGCCGGTATCATCACCGCCGACGGCTTCGATAATCTTCGCGCTCTCATCGACCCCAAGCGCCGCAGCGGCCAGGGCCACGGCCGCACCACGCGACCGCGTCACAGTGCCGGCCGCTGGTCGCTTCTCTATCCAGTCGAATCCGACGACCGCACGGCCGCGCTCGAAGCCACCTGCAAGATGCTGCTCAATCGCTATGGCGTGGTGTTCCGCGAAGTGCTCACGCGCGAAGCTATTCTTCCTCGCTGGCGCGAAGTTCTGCTGGCCCTTCGCCGCCTCGAAGATCGAGGTGAAATTCGTGGCGGCAGATTTGTGAGCGGCTTCCTCGGCGAACAATTCGCGCTGCCAGTCGCTGTGGAATCGTTGCGCGCCACACGCGACCAACAACCATCGGGCGACACGATAACAATCTCGGCTGCCGACCCGCTCAATCTCGTCGGAATTATCGTCCCCGGCGAACGCGTGCCGGCGATTTCCGGCCGCTTTGTAGCCTTCCGAGACGGCGTAGCAGTGGAAACGCCAAGCCACCGCTCAATCGAAATCGATTCAATTGCCCAAGCCGTCTAGCGCGCCCAGCCCAATGAAACACCCGCAATAAAAATCAACCTCATGTAGCACAGCCGTCATAGAATGCAGGCATGGCCAGAGGATGGGAAAGCAAGTCCGTCGAGGAACAAGTCCAGGAACATCAACAAAAGAAGGGAGAAAACACGAAGCAACAACTAACCGCTGAACAATTGGAATCACGCCGCAAACGCGAGGTGTTGCTGCTCTCCCGCTCGCGAGTCCAAAAAGATCTGCAATTAAGCCAGAATCCTCGCCATCGAGATCAACTCAATAGCGCATTAGCCGATCTGGATTCGCAGATTGCCGCTTTAACGGAAAAGTCTTGAACGGTACGCGCGGGCAGCAGGGATTCTAGTCGTTCGTATGAGCCGATTCGGGCTCTTCGATGAAGACCACACCCACTCCATTGCTGCCTTTCTCGCGCCCCGCATCGAAATGAATCACAGTTCCGCGCAGCGATAGCACGCTCGATCGTTTGTCGTCACCAGCCGCTTCGATCACCACGCGCAATTCCGATTGCAGCTTCGGCCGGCTCTTCAAGGTCAGATAAGCGCCCTGCAGACTGATATCGCGCACGGTCGCCTTCTCTTCAAAATTCGATCCATCCTCTCCCTGGCCGCTTACCGTCGCGGCAAAACGAATCCGGCGCCGCTGTCCCACCCGCGATTTCGGCAGCGCCACATGGATTCCGCGCTCGCTAAGCGACACCGTCATTCCCTCCGTAGCCGCCCAGGTAGCGGGAAATTCGTGTCGCGCAGCAGAAAGAAAACCGTCGATCACTTTGTCCGTCGAGTCCGGATCGTGATGGAAGAGAATCAGATTCCGTACTTTGCCCTCCCGCGCAATCTTCACGCCTTCGAGCCAACTCGAATGCCCCCAGCCACGCCTTTCCGTGGCCAGTTGTTCCGGGGAATACTGCGCGTCGTAGACGAAGACGTCCGCGCCATGCACCAATTCCCTCAGATTCTTGTCGAATTCAGCGACCCCAGGTTCATTGTCAGTCGCGTACACGACTGAACCCCCGGAAGTCTCCAGGCGGTAGCCCAAGCATCCCTGCGGATGGTTCAGCCATGCGGCGGTAATCTTCGTTCCACCTATTTCCCATTTTTGTCCCGAAGTTACTTCGTGAAACGTCCGCCCCGCCGTCATCGTGCTCACGTCCACGGGAAAATACGGGCTCGCAAGCTGTGCTTCCAGCACTTTCCGAAGGCTGTCCGGCCCCAGATACTCCGATTGAAAGCTATAGAAGTTGAACTTGTTCTGGGATTCAAAAAGGGGTCGAAAGAACGGCAGGCCCTGAATGTGATCCCAGTGGTAGTGCGTCACCAGGACGTGCGCATGCACACCGCGCTCCCCATGCGTCTCCGTCCAAAGATTCCCCAGCATCCTCATGCCTGTACCGCAATCGAGGATGAACCGGGTGCCTTCCGGTGTTGTCAGCTCGAGGCAGGGCGTGTTTCCGCCGTAGCGCCAAGTATCGCGCTCAAGCGTAGGCGTCGAGCCGCGCACTCCCCAGAAAACCAGCTTGGCTGCGTTGTGCGTCATCGCTGGGCGAAGCTTCCCGCGCACCGCCCGCGCCCCCTGAGAGTCCCAAAGCCTTGAGGATGATGCTCATGGTAGGCGGTGGCAGCGCGCCAAGTCAATTGGGTTTCCCACCGCCGGTTCGTTCCCAGGACTTTGTCCCTCGAATCGCACAACCGCGACAATTCCATACCAGCGGAGCTTTCGCGACATCCTGGACGCCGAAAGGTGGTTCCCATCGCTGCTGAGCGAGTAGAATTCAGGAGATGCACGTCCATTCACACGGCGCTGCTCATAACCACTCGCACCCGCCTATCGATCCGAGCCGGGGAATGACCCTCATTCTCGGCACCGCCGTTGTCGCCACATTCGCTCTTGTTGCCGTCGAATTAATCGCCGGATACGCGGCGCATTCAATCGCTCTCATCAGCGATGCCCTTCACAACCTGACCGACGTGCCCACGATGGTGATCTCGTGGCTGGCCGCGCGCTGGGCTATGCGTCCTCCCACACCCGAAAAAACCTACGGCTACCACCGTGCCGGCATACTCGCGGCTTTCATCAATTCGATGCTGCTGGCGATCGTGGCTCTTTTCTTGATTTACGAATCGATCCAACGCCTGCGCGTTCCTGTCGAAGTCGAGTCCGGCGTGATGCTCTGGGTTTCGATTCTCGCGCTGGTGGTGAATAGCGGCATTACGTTCTCCCTCCATAGTGGCCGCCGCGACCTGAACATCCGTGCCGTGTGGATTCACAATCTTGGCGATGCGCTCTCCAACATCGCCATCATCGCGGGCGCGCTCGTAATTCGCCGCACCGGCGCAAACTGGATCGATCCCATCATCGGCATCGCGATAGGCGCGATGGTTCTCTGGACGGGTGCCGGGATACTTCGCGAAAGCACTCACATTCTGCTCGAAGGATTGCCACGCGATATTGATTTGAAAAATGTTGCCGGCGCGATATTGAAGGTCGAAGGCGTGCAGGAAGTTCACGATATCCACATCTGGACGCTGGGCACCGATCTGAACGCACTTTCCTGCCACGCGCGTATCCCGGATATGCACATGGAAGACAGCGAGAAAATTCTCAGCCGGATCTGCGAGGTTCTAGCCCGCGATTTCAAAATCGCGCATACCACGGTTCAACTGGAACGCGCCGGCCTCCCAGCCGAAGCCGGCCCGTTAATGCCCGCCCCAGCCCGCCGCGCCGATTAGCTTGCCTTAAGTGGCTTTACCCTTAGGCAGGAAGGGCCTGTGCCTACCTTGGCTACACGCTTAGACCATTGCTCGACGAGCACGCGCTCACGTTCTTTTGGGTCACCTGCAGTAGCGGCTCACACGAGCAAACTTCAAACCGCGAAATTAAAGCGGAATCTGCAGCGGTGTGCCGCGCTCCTGATTCAAACGCACAGTCGCATCCACGTCCAATTCGCGCAGAGTGACCGTCCGCCGTCCGCCTCCCACCGTGATATACACAATCCTATCGTCCACGCGCGTAAACGCCACCGCCTCAATCTCCTGCCCACTTCGCAAGATCAGCGTGAACTCGCCCTCATCCGGCAAGGATTCAGATTGTTCCAGCGCAATCCGCTCGTTGTTGGCTTCCAACCGCTCCAGTTGCTGCGAGTCCCGCGGCCGTTCCTCCGAAGCGACCTGCCCGTTTTGGCTCTGGCCTTGGTCCTGTCCTTGCTGCTGAGCCGCCTGCGCATCCGCGTCCGCATTCAAGTCAGCCCCTGACTCGACTGGCAACACATATGCCCCGCCGCCATCCAGAAAGATGAACCCGTTCGCGGTCTTCGGCTTCCTTCGCATGCGACGCTCGGCCAGCGCCAGCTTCGCCTGCGTCGCCGGATCGATCAGCGCCTTGATATCGTCGTCTTTGTGTAGCGCGGCCAGGTGCGCGAAGTCGAATCCGTCACTTGGGAACGGATTCAAAATCTGTTGCACTGTCAGCCCGTCACTCCCTGCAAAACCAGCAGGCGCATTCGCACCTATACTCGCGTTCGCTCCTGCCGACGACGCGGCTTTCACACCTCGACCGCTCGCACGATTTCCAGCATGCGCTCGCACCGCCGTGCTATGCGCAACGGGAGCGCTCGCAGGGGCGCTCGGCGCAGCTCGAAAAGTTCCTGTCGCATGTTGGGCCTGAGAAAAGGCGGGTAGAACCAGCAGGACCGCAGCGGCCAGCCCGAATCTGCCTTGCATTTTCATGGCTGCCTTCCCTTCTTCCACGATATTGAGACGCGACCACCACTGCCCCGGTTGCACGATTCTAGTGCAACTCTATTCGCAGCCGGCCCAGTGCGTCCAGGCACAAAATCCGTACCTCCGGTGTCTACACCTAAGCCTAGGCTCGCGTCCAGCGAAAGCAGTCGTTTCCCCAGATTGGCGATTTACGTTGCTTTTCCCGATACGCTGGATGTGCTATAAACGTCCGTCCGAAGGGTGTCCGGATATGGCTCAGAAACAAGCGGTTTTGCCGTTGCCAGGTGATCTGGCAACATCAGCGGGCTCGCCGCCGCAAGCGGCAGTCACAGCAAAGGCAAAGGCGAAACCGATGGAAGACGCGTATCGCGAGGTTCAGCATTCGGAGCTTCCCTCCGCTTTCTGCCCGCGCTGCTCGGCCCGGCTTGAGCCACGGAGCTGCAAGCTGATCTGCTCTTGCGGGTACTACATGTCCTGTTCGGATTTTTACTGAGTTTGCCAAGGAAGATTTAACGAGAACCCCCGCTGCTCTCAGCGGCGATTTCTCCGGGCACCAAATTCAAATACCAGCTGACAGATTCCAGGAGGCGCGAACGTGGCACTTAGAATGACGGATCGAGAAATGGATGGCGTTACCGTGCTCGAGATCGAAGGACGCATCGTGCTCGGCGAAGAAAGCAATGCGTTCCGCGAAAAAGTGAAAAGCCTTCTCGCGGCCGGCAAAAAGAAAATCGTGCTTAATCTTGCCAACGTCGGCTACATCGACAGCGCCGGACTGGGCACCCTCGTTGCCACCTTCCACAGCGCCCGCTCGCAGGGTGCCGTCCTGAAGCTCGCCAACCTGGGCTCGAAGTTCAAGGAAGTGCTGCAGGTGACGAAGCTCATGACCGTCTTCGACACCTACGACAGCGAAACCGCCGCCGTCGCCAGCTTCCCGAAGTAGCCCGCATCGTCGTTACGCGCCGCGGTCCAGCCGCTATTTTTCTATTGCGCCGGACCGCGCGCTGCCTTGCTTGCTGCCCCCACCGCTTCTTAGCGCCTCGGCCTGGGCGCGCGCACTGCCCCCGAAATGGTCTCTACGTTTTTCAAGCGTGCTGCGAACGCCTCCGACGGTAGAATGAATATGTGACGAATCGGCGGCAATTCGCGGGGAGCTGGGAGATGACTCGCCACATTCGACTGTCTTCTTCGAGGCATGCGCTCCAATATCCAATGAGGACATCTTCTTGAATCAGGTGAGCGGTGTGAATTCGCTTGCTTCGAGCATAAGCCAAGGTGGGATACAGGCCATCCAGTGCCCCGCTTGCTCGCGGTCACCCATTCGTCCTGCGCTCGAGACCTACCACTCGGCATCGCTATACGAATGCCCGGGATGTGATCTTCACTTCTGGCACCCGGCTGCCATGCCCGATGAAGGCTGGCACGAACAGACCTATCAAAACCGCGACCAAACCGCGCTGCCGCTCGAACCTGGCCACCGATTTTTCCTGTCGGACTCGAAAGCGCCTAAAAACGGAAGATTGCTCGATCTCGGTTGCGGCGTGGGAAATTTTCTTGCCGCCGCGCGTGATACTGGATTCGAAGTTACTGGCATCGAACTCAATCAAAGTGCGGTTCGCTTTGCGCGTGAAACATACGGCCTGCGCGAGATTTTTGCGATGCGTCCGGAAGAGTTTCGCGCGGCAAACCCGGAAAAGACGTTCGACGTTGTCACGTTCTTTGAAGTGCTGGAACACCAGGACGATCCGCAGGGATTTCTCAAAGTTGCTCAGGAATCTCTCGCGAATGGAGGTTACATCGCTCTGAGCGTGCCCAACCGCACCCGATGGCAAAAAGGCGTCGAAACGCTCGATTATCCCCCCAATCACCTCACGCGCTGGAGTCCGCTGGCGTTGCGAAACTTTCTCGAGAAGAATGGATTTGAGGTTCTGTCAATGAAACAAGAACCTCTGAATATCGGCCGCGCTGCTCAAGTGTTAAGCATGGGCCTTCGAACGGGCCTCGTGACAAAAATCGCGGGCGAGAAGCCGCCATCTCCATCCGATCTGGCTGCGTTACCGCCAGCTGAAATGGAAAAAACGATGGACAGGCTGGACCATGAACCTGGACACCGGCTGGCTGCGCGCCTCGCTGCGTGGAAAAACTTCGCGATGATTCCAGCCGCCACGGTGCTGCTTCCCTTCCTGCGAATGCGCGGATTCACTGGATTGTATTTATACTGTCTGGCACGCAAGCGAGACGGCGTCTCGAAGGCAATAAGCTGACATGGGCACACCGGCAGTCACGGTCCTGATCGACACATACAATCACGAGCGCTATATCGAAGAAGCTATTCTGAGCGTTTTGGACCAGGATTTTCCGCGAGCAGAAATGGAAATTCTCGTCGTGGACGATGGCTCGACCGATCGCACTCCAGAAATCGTGCGCAAATTCGCCCCGGATGTACGTTTGATCCAAAAAACAAATGGCGGCCAGGCATCAGCCTTCAATGCCGGCATTCCAGAGGCAAAGGGTGACATTGTCGCTTTCCTCGACGGAGACGACTGGTGGGCGAAAGAGAAGCTCACGGTTGTTACGAACTATTTAGGTGCCCGGCCGCATATCGGGCTCGTCGGCCACGGCATCTACGAAATCGATTCCGATAACGGAAATATGAAGGCTACGATTCCGCAACGCACACACGAAATCACTTTTGATAGCGTGGAAGGTGGCCGCTTTTTCAGGCAGATGATGTGTTTTTTTGGCACCAGCCGCCTAACGGTGCGCCGCAATATATTGTTGCGAGTACTTCCCGTTCCCGAGCGCATCATGGTCGAAGCAGATGAGTTTGTATCCTTCATGAGCGCCGCTTATTCGGGGGCCGGCCTGATACAGGAACCGCTCACATTTTACCGGCTGCATTCTGGAAACCTTTTCCAGATCAGAACGAAAGACGAAGTGAAGCAGCGGCGGATTCAGAAAGCGCTCGCAGCACTAGCCGACGAGCTTCGCATCCGGCTTGCTTCCGCGGGAATAGCGCCAGACGTGATCGACGCAATCGTCAAACCGCTCGATGTGGGCAGCAAACGTATGCGCCTGATGCTCGACGGTGGCAAGCCTTGGGAAACGTTCCAAACCGAGCGAGACGAGTTTCAAATTGCTTACAAAAAAGGAAGCGCCGGCTACCGGCTTTTCAAAGGATTCGTGCTCGCCTGTACGCTCGTGATGCCTCCCAAAAATTTCTACAAGCTGCGCGATTGGTATAGTCACAGCGGGTGGCGCCGAGTCCGCGGTCTGCTCGGCGAGCCCGTGCCCAACGCTGAAATCGGGAACGTCGCGGTGACAAAACCGCTGAATTCAGAACGAAAAGCGGCTCATTAAAAGAGACCAACCGCTGCGCGACGCCATCGTATTTTCGACCTGGTCCTGGGATATGTTCAACGTCCCGGAACGAATCTCACTCGCCCTCGCATCTCGCGGGGCCCGCGTTCTGTACTGCGAAATTCCTGTCTCTCGTGTTCGTCGCAAAGGCCAACCCCTCACCGAAATAAGCGACGGGGTTTATCGTTTCGGCCCCGAGTATCTCGGCGCGAAATTGAATTCTCTGCCCGTCATCGGTCATCTCCAATGGAAAGCAGTTGCGAAACAAATCGTCGAGCGCGCGGAATCCTTGAAATTGAAAGATCCGGTGTTCCTCTACTCGCATTTCGAGAACATGACACCCCTATGCGAAGAAATGCGAACCGCTGGCTACCCCCTGGTCCATATCTGCATGGACTACCCGGAACTGTATCAATACGAATTGATTGAGATTTCCGATCAGACCGTCGTGATTCCAAAACACGTCTTCAACGAGCTTCGCCCCAGGTACGGTGAAAAGATTCAGTGGATTCCGCAATCGATTCATCTACCGGCCGCTCCGCTCGACACCAAAGCATCGAGCTCTGAACCTGCCGAGATCGCTCGCATTCCTCGGCCGCGACTCGGCTATCTCGGCCCAGTCTTCGCGCGCGTGAATCTGCCGCTTTTGCGCGACGTTCTGGTTAGAAATCCTGACATCCACTTCGTCTATTTCGGCGATCCCGATCACACCTTGCCTGCTAACGCCCACGCGATGGGCTGGCACCGCCCCGACGAGCTGCCGCGCTACGTCCAGTCGCTCGACGCTGGGCTAATGCCGTATGATTGTTCAGGGAAGAAGAATCTGTACTGCTCGCCGTTGAAGCTATACGACTATTTCCTGAGAGGGTTGCCCGTTATATCGACTCCCATCCTTGAAATTTCGGAATTCAAGGGTCTCGTTTACGTAGGTTCGAGCGCCGAGGAGCTCTCGGCAGCCGTCACGCGCGCTTTCGAAGAACCGCTAGACAGCCCGAAACGCGCTCTTCGCATGGAAGTAGCGCGAGCGCACTCAACAGAAGCTCAAGGCCAGCGCCTCGAAGAAGTTCTGGCGCTTCTGAAAACCGGTCAGAGGAAATCAGCTTGATCAGCTTGGGAATCAACTATTCGGAAATGCACGATTCCGCGGCTTGCATCGCCCGCGATGGCCACATTCTCTTCGCCGTAGCCGAAGAACGCTTGAGCCGCTTGAAACATGACGCGCGATTCCCCTCGCTCTCGATCGAAGCCTGCCTTGCCGCGGCCGGCATCCGCGCCGATCAACTCGATTTTGTCTGCTTCGGGTGGCCTCCCGCAATCGAAGCTATGAAGCATGACCTGAAATGCATGGTCACCGGCTCTCTTCCGTTGAACTACGTCGATCTCGTAAGCACCGTGCGGCGAAATCTCAATCACACCCGCAAACAAAACGGCAAAAAACAATTCCTCGCGCGATTCCCTACGAAAGCGCAATTCAGATTTGTCGAGCATCACCTCGCGCACGCAATCAGCGCCTATTCCTTCTCAGGCTTCGACGATGCCGCCGTCCTCGTCCTGGATGGACGTGGCGCGTGGGAAGCGTCGTCGCTCTGGCATGGGCGCGATGGCCGCCTCGAACATATGTGGACGATTCCGTGGCCGAATTCATTGGGCCTTTTCTACGCGCAGTTCACCCAATACCTCGGTTTTCAGCCTTACAGCGACGAATGGAAAGTGATGGGACTCGCTCCCTACGGCGAGCCCGGCATCAATCTGCGCGACTTTATTATCCCCGACGATAATCCTTACAAGGTTTCCACTCGCCTCCTGCTCGACGATAAACCGGCACCGCTTGCCGGCATCACCGCCCGCCTTGGGCCTCAGCGCGAGGCCGAATCCGAGATCGACCCGAAGCACAAAAACCTGGCATTCGCCGTGCAAGACGCCTGCGAGGAAGCGATGATGACGCTCGCGCGCGCGGCGGTCGCGAAAACTGGTTCGCGAAATATTTGCTTGGCCGGAGGCGTGGCGCTGAATTCGAAGGCGAACGGAAAAATCCTGTCCTCCGGAATCGTCGACCGGATTTTTGTGCAGCCTGCTGCGGGCGACGATGGCGTGTGCCTGGGCGCAGCCCTCGCTCCTTACCTCGACAATGGCGGCAAGCTGCCCATGCACAAGATGCGCCATGCATACCTCGGCGCGGAAAACTCCGACGAAGAAATCGAAAAGGCTCTCACCACCTACAAACTTCGCGCCACGCGCGTCGCCGACCCCGCTGCCGCAGCTGCGGAGATGCTGGCCAACGGAAAAATCCTCGGCTGGGTCCAGGGCCGAATGGAGTTCGGCCCTCGAGCGCTCGGCGCTCGTTCGATTCTGGCAGACCCGCGCGACCCGGAAATGAACGCAAAAGTGAACAACGCGGTAAAGTTTCGCGAGTGGTGGCGTCCGTTCGCGCCTTCGATGCTCGCGGAAGTAGCCGGCGAGTACATCGAATCAGCCACCGATTCGCCGTTTATGATTCTCACCGCGCAAGTAAAACCGGAAAAACGCGCCGTGATTCCCTCGGTCACCCATGTGGACGGTAGCGCGCGTCCTCAAACAGTCGAGCGCGACGTCAATCCACTCTACTGGCGTTTGATTCGCGAGTTCGGCAACCGCACAGGCGTTCCTGTCGTGATGAACACATCCTTCAATCTTCGCGGTGAACCAATTGTTTCCACGCCCACCGATGCTGTAAGAACATTCTTCACTTCGGGAATGGACGCGCTCGTGATCGGCAGTTTTGTTGTAGAGAAATGAACGCTGCGGCTTCTCGCGGGCTCACCCGCTAAGGTTTGAATCCCACGCTGCGCCACAGCTCCGCGCAGTTATACATCACGCCGTTCGTCACCACGAACTCCACGGTGCGGATATTGCGAATCGATTCCAGCGGATTCGCGCCCAGGATCGCCACGTCAGCCCGCTTTCCCGCCTCGATCGTTCCCACTTCCTTGTCCACGCCCATCGCGCGCGCCGGAACAATCGTCGCCGACTGAATCGCTTCCATCGGCGTGAATCCCGCCTGCACGTAAAGTTCAATCTCGCGATGCAGACTGTGCCCCGGAACAGCCTGGTCAGTCCCTGCCACAATCGGCACTCCCGCGCGATGCAGCACGCCCACCACTTCGATGCCCTTTTGCGAGGCCTTCTCGATCAGGCCTGTCACCGGTGTCGGCGGAGCGTCGAACGAAAGCGTTTCCGCAAGTTCGGGAGCAACTTTCGCGATGCCCGGTTCGAAAGTCGCCACCGGCCTCTCCGAACTCGCCGCATAAAGTTCAAACAGCGCGAGCGTGGGATCAATCACCGTCCCATGTTCCACAAGAAACGAAACAGCTTTCTTGGCCTCAGGAGAATTCACGTCGAAATCGCCGGCGGCCTTCAACCGATCGAGTCGCGTCGCACTCGCCGGAAGCGGAGGCCGCATGATGTCCGCCACGTACTCAATATGATTGATCTGGTCCATCCCTGCTTCAACGCCTTGATAGGCCGTCAGCCCTTCCGGAATGTGCCCAGTTACCGTCATGCCCAACCGATGCGCTTCGGTCGTAACGATTTTCAATTCTTCCAGCTGCACCGAACTATAAATCTTCATCTGCTGAAACCCTGCGTCGTGATAACGATCCGTCCACATTTTTGCTTGCTCGGGCGTATCCACACGCTCCACTCCCAGCGCAAGCGGCCCCGTTCCGTCCACAACTCCCGCGAGCAGCAGCCGAGGACCAAGCCCCCGCCCATTCGCAACCGCGTCGCGAACAGCGGTTATAAATTCGAATTCATTTCCGCAATCGCGAACCGTGGTCACACCGGCCGCCAGATAGATTGGCCCCCATTCCACTTGCTCAAAATGTGCGTGCATGTCCCAGAGGCCGGGAAGAATCGTCTTGCCCCGCGCGTCAATTTTCGTCGCGCCGTGCGGAATTTTCACCACTGACCGCGATCCCGCCGCAACGATGCGCCCTTTCTCAATAAGCACCACCGAATCCGCTACGGGCGCACTGCCGGTTCCATCAATCAGAGTGCCGCCCACAATCGCGAGCGTCTCTGCCCGGCTGCCGGAAATATTCTTCGAAATGTCGGCGAGAGCGGCCATCCCATCCGTCCCAGCGATCCCTACGAATTTCCCCAGCGCGCTTTCGTACCCTTCACGAATGGCTTCGAAGTGGTCGAACTCAGCATCGATCGTTACGGCTGCCACCAGATTCCGTTTCGAATCAAACCAAAGTGTCTCGCGGCCCCAGATGAGTCCCTCAACGGTGTAGCGGTCGAGCGTTTCGTCCTTGCCGCCGATCGTCACGGTGTCGTGGCCGCGCGGCTCAATCTTCACCCGGCCGGCGGGAAACGTCGCGAGCTCGGCAGGTGAACCGTGCGAAGCCCAATAGCGCACCATCAGCATCTGCATCGTGGCCGGCGCGTAACCGGCGATCGAAAAAAATTGTTTCGGACGCGCGTCTTCCGTCCATTTCTCGCGATTGCGTACCCGGATTTTGTCGCCCTGAATTTCCACGGCTTCGTCGATTTGCGTGGGCCGCGCGGACTTGCCGTTGATCTCGAAAGCTTGCGGAGTCAGGTCTTCTGAGCTCCGAAACGTGGCAGTCAGCGGAACCGCCGTACCCCGGTCCACAAACTTGAAGCTGATTTTCGTCACCAGGGATTGAGCTTCGCGTGTGGTGTCAAAGGTTTCTTCGCCGATCGGCTGCTCAAATTTGTGCAGGACGAATTTGCCGTGCTCGATTACTTCCGGTTGCGCCGATGCCCTTGGCGATTGAGCGCATGCAGGAAAAGCCGAAAAGAAAGCGAAAGCAAAGCTCAGCGCAAGACTAATTCGCCAATGAACCATTTTCCCTCCCAAAGCTGACAGCGGAGAATACGCGTCAATTGATTTCATCACAAGCCGTCCGCTCTAAGGTTGATATTCCGCGCCGCCTGCCTCAACATGTCCGCCGCGCACGTATGCACCGGACCCTCGCGCAGCGCAGGCGCCGGCCCAAAAGATGACAACCGACCAAGGGCGGATGGGAGCGACCGTGAACTGGAAGATGATTCGAGTGATTGCACTATTGGCTGCAATAGCCGCAATAACTTTTTGCCCGAGTGCGCAAACTCAAACGCATAAGGTTCCGCCGCCAAAACCGGCGCACGACGCGGCTATGGAAGCGATGTTTGGCGTGCTCGATTTTCAGCAAGCCGAAATTTCGCCCGATGGCAAGCGCGTGGCATGGGTCGAATCGCTTTCGGGCGCGGGAGGCGCGCCCTCATCCAATTCCGCAATTTATGTCGCCGATCTGTCAGCGCCGACCACAAGAAAACACATAACCGCCGGCGACGGCAAAGCGCCACACGAAGAGCACGATATCGCGTGGTCGGCCGACAGCAAGCAACTCGCCTTCCTCTCCGACGCGCCCAAAACCGGCCAGCTGCAACTCTTCATTATTCCCGTGTCAGGCGCCGAGGTGGTGAAGCGTCCGCCGACCCACAAGGCCGCCTCCAAACAGGAAGCCAGCGCCGCCAAGCAGCTCACCCACGTAAAAGGATTTCTCGCCGGCCCCGGCTGGTCGCCAGATTCGAAAACAATCGCGCTGCTATTCACCGAAAACGCCACCCGCGCCGCTGGTCCGCTCGTTGCCGAAACGCCCGATGAAGGCGTCGTTTCCGAGGATTTTCTCGAGCAACGCCTCACTCTCGTGGATGTTGCCACCGCAAGCCTTCGCCAGCTTTCTCCGGCCGACACCTACGTTTACGAATTCGATTGGTCGCCCGACAGCAAGCAACTCGCAATCACGTCTGCAAAAGGCAATGGCGACGACAACTGGTACATCGCAAGCCTATCCGCGATTGACGCATCATCCGGCGAAATGCGCGACGTGCAACCAAAGCCCGGCATGCAGATTGCCAACCCGCGCTGGTCTCCCGACGGCAAAACCATCATCTTCATCGGCGGCCTGATGAGCGATGAGCCGATTCCCGGCGGCGATGTCTACGCCACCGATGCGACGCCCGGCCCGATAAAAGACCCGACGAAAAACTCGATGCGAAATCTCACGCCCGATTCGAAATCCACAGCCACCTCGCTCACCTGGCTGCCCAATTCCGAAGGAATTCTCGTCACCGGAATCGACGCCGGCGAAACGTTTGTCGCCCGCCTCACGCTCACCGGCGCCATGACTCCCGTGTGGAAGGGTCCGGAAACTCTCGCGCACGGGGAATTTGTTCCGTACGTGTCGGTTTCGAGCGATCGCACAACCACCGCGGTGGTGCGCGAGACCTTCTCCAACGCGCCCGAGGTATGGGCCGGGCCAGTGGGAGACTGGAAGCAGATCACGCACGTGAATGCCAACATCAAACCCGAATGGGGCGAAGCCAAAAGCCTGCGCTGGACCACCAGTATCGGCTCCGTGCAAGGCTGGCTCATCTATCCGAAGGATTTCGATCCTGCAAAAAAATATCCGCTCGTCGTCTATGTTCACGGCGGCCCCGCGTGGGCATACACGCCGAAGTTTCCCAGCCGTTGGAACTATCCCTTCGCTTTGCCCGAGCACGGCTTTTTTATCTTGGAGCCGAATCCGCGCGGCAGCTACGGGATGGGCGAGAAATTCACACAGGCCAACGTGAAGGATTTCGGCTACGGCGATTTTCTCGACATCATGGCTGGAGTCGACAAAACAATCGAGCAAGCTCCCGTCGATCCCGCACGCCTGGGAATCACCGGCTGGAGCTATGGCGGATTCATGGCCATGTGGGCCGTCACCCAGACAAACCGCTTCGGCGCGGCTGTCGCCGGAGCAGGCCTTTCAAACTATCTGAGTTACTACGGCGAAAACAAAATCGATCAGTGGATGATTCCCTATTTCGGCGCCACCGCTTACGACGACCCGGTCGTCTACGCCAAAAGTTCGCCCATCAATTTCATCAAGAGGGCGAAGACGCCCACGCTCGTCGTTGTGGGCGACCGCGACGGCGAATGCCCCGCCCCGCAATCCTACGAATTCTGGCACGCCCTCAAGACGTTGAAAGTGCCCACCGAATTCGTCATCTATCCCAACGAAGGTCACCTGTTCGCAAACCCCGAGCACAGCCGGGACGTAATCGACCGCACTGCGGCATGGTTCGGCCAATACCTGGGAGACGCGAAGTAAGGATATACGGCGCGGCGCGATTGTCAGAATGACGACGAAGACGGTGAAGCCATCGAGTAGCTACAGCCTCAACTTGCCTGAAGAAGTTCGAGAGAGCTTTGAGGGAGTCGTATCAAGTTTCTGGATAGAAGGAAGCCCCTGGCTTCTGCGGCTTTCCAGCTACATTCGGTCAGAAGGGAAACAATTGGAAGCAGAGCACCGCTTGAGGGAGCGGATCGCGAAAGACCCTGGCGAGTGGCGGGTCTGGTCCAACAAGCTTTGTAGTTCTGCAATCGAACAAGCTACCGGAGAGCGCACGGATGAAACTGGTGTGGTTTGGCTACATACCTACCTCGTTTGGCCACACCTGACCATTTACGTGACAATTTCCGGCCCCCCCGGCGTCGCCGAAACCCTGGAAAACTGGGCGATTCACGCGGTCAATAGCCGAAGGCTAACAACTCAATAATGATCGTCCCGCGCATCGGCTAAGGCAGACGCTGTGTTGGCCGATTCTTAAGGTGGGAAGCTTTCGCCTGTCATTCCGTACAGGAAATCGGACTGGGCCGAAATCTGGCCCTACGTTCTATATCCTCCGGCTCGGCGGGACGCTAGGCTTTCCTTAACGTCCTCGTAGATATGCCCGGCGAGGAAAGGAAGGAGCCTATGTCCCACTGGATTGGAACTACATCCCCCACCGATGCAGGAATGACCGATTTTAAGGAATGTCTGAAGCATCTACGCGACGGACAAGCAGAAGAGGCCTTACAACACGCCCGGCGCGCCCTGGGAGTTGCTCCGAAGAACCCGTTTTATCTCTCATATACAGGCTTGCTGGCTGCAGTCTCCGAGAAGCGCTTCGGCGACGCCGAATCGCTCTGCCGGGAGGCCCTGGGAATGAGAGTGAACCACGCGCAGCTCTATCTGAATCTGGCGGAGGTCTACCATCAGGCTGGGCGCACCTCGGAAGCGATCGACACCCTTGAAAAGGGTATGGTTTCGGCAGGACGCGACTTCCGTATCCGCCGAGCCCTGGAACGAATCGGAGTGCGTCGTCCGCCGGTGCTGACGTTCCTTCACCGCAGTCATCCGGTGAACCGCGCGCTCGGAAAATGGCGGCATCAATTCTCAGGGCCCTACAAGGCTGCCTGACTCATAGCGTCTTCGAATTAGTTTCGCCTTCTCCAAGGCTGACTGGAACGGGTGATCTGGCGGGGTTGCCCGTTCCGGAACGCTTCCTCGGCAACAATCTCCCACAATCGACAACAACATCAGCCTGTCATTCTGAGCGCAGCGAAGAATCTCAGCGTCTATCACCACGCACCCGCAACCACATGCAGCCTAGCGGCAAACGCCCCGTTCAGCTTTGGCCGAGCGGCAGGAAATACTGCGTGCCTTTCACCGGCTGACGCAAGCGACGCAGAAGCTCCTGCAAATCATGGTTGCGCTCGACGAAGTCGATGTCCGACGTGTCGACCACCAGCAGATTCGAAGCGGAATAGCGAAAGAAGAAGTGCTCGTAGGCGTTCGAAACAGCTTCGAGGTAATCAGGAGAAATTTCAGTCTCCGAAGGATCGCCCTTTTTGGTGACCCGCTTCTGCAGCACGTTGGGCTTGGCCTGAAGATAAATCACCAGGTCAGGCGCGGGAACCGACGGAGCGAGCATGTCGAAATAGCGCTCATAAAGCTTCAGCTCTTCGTTGTCGAGGTTGATGTACGCGAAGATTTTGTCCTTCTCGAAAAGAAAATCGGAGACCACCGGAACGGCGCTGTCCTCGAGGTGCGCTTCGAGAAGCCGGCGATGGCGCTCGTAGAGGAAATACATCTGCGCGCGGAAAGCAGCGCCGGGCTTTTCATTGTAAAACTCGGCAAGGAAAGGATTCTCCTCGCAATCGAAAATGCGCCGCGCGTGCATCTGTTCGGCGAGGACGCGTGCGAGTGTGGATTTGCCGACGCGAATCGGCCCTTCAATCACGATATACCGCGGGGACTTAAATTTGGGGCCGCTCACGGCGCGCGATTATAGCAAAGTCATGCGAAGCGCCGGAAACGCACCGGCAAGAACGTTCGTCAACGAAACACCAGCGCGCAAGGTCGCATTCCAACTCAACTTCAGTTTCCGTAGTTGCGGCCGGATCACCAGCTGCGTGCGATTGCGGCAACGATGCGGCCTAGCGCGTCCACGTCGCGCGTGTCGACCACCTCGGCGGGCGAATGCGAATAGCGCAGCGGCCAGCCTAGCGCAACGTCGATCGATCCGTAACGAACGAACGCCGAACCATCGTTGCCACCGCCCGTGACGCCGAACTGCGCGGGAATCTGATTATCGCGGGCGAGCTTCATGACTTTTTCGACGAATGCACGCGGGACGATATTGGAATTGTCCACGGCGCGCACGACGAAGCCTTTGCCGATTTGGGCGTCGCCAAACCGTTTCGATTCAAGCGGTGAATCCGCGCTGACGAAAGTATCGATGGCGAAGACGAAATCCGGCGCGCGGCCCTGAGATGCCAGGCTTTTGGCCAGCGCTCCTGCGCCCACCAGGCCAAGCTCTTCGCCCGTCGAAAATACGAATGTTATATCGCGGTACTTCACTGGGTTGCCCAGGGCCCATAGAGCTGCGATCAATGCGGTGTCTCCCACCCGGTCGTCGAAACTGCGGCCATTGGCTCGAGTACCAAGCAACGGCCGGTAGGCTTTCGGGATGGTGATGGAATCGCCCACGCGAATGCCCAGCTTCTCCACTTCTTCCGGAGTCCGCGCGCCGACATCCACGCGATAGGATTTAGGGCCGGAATCGGTGGGCCACTGAAATTTCGCCGTGTCCCAATTTTCAGGCAGCTCCATCACCGCTTCGCGATCTCCGCTACCTGTGTGGACAAGAACCGGGTGCCCGGAAAAATAGCTCTGCACTCCGCCGCCTTTCCACACCACTTCGAGGCGGCCATCGGAGGCGATGGATTTCACCTCGAAGCCGATCTCGTCCATGTGCGCGATGACAAGCAGGCGAGGCGCCTTCGAGCCGGGCGGCGCGATTCCAACGCGCACTATCAGATTTCCGGCCGCGTCAGTCTCAGCCGCCGCCCAGGTGGGAAGCAGCGATCGAACCATTTCTCGAACTCGTTCCTCATGATTGCTAACGCCGTAGGCTTCCGTCAAATGTTGCAAGACTTCCGTGACGGAGGAAGCATTGGGGGCCCTCTTTTTTGTGCTTGCACTTGTATTAGCAGCGGAACCCACATCTAGCTTGAAAGATGATTTGCCGGAAGCTTGCGTGTAGTCCGTCAGGAGTTTCACGAGATTATCGAAATCGGCTGCACTTATAGTTTCAGCGGGCGTATCGGCCCACGCCGTTGCGACGCCGATGTGGGCGGACTTCGGGGGCATTTGCGGCGCAGGCAGGTAGCTGGGCGGAATAACGGGGGCCGAATAGTCTGCCGCAAATGAAATCTTGTCCGTGTCGGCGAGCTGCTTGAGTTCGGCTGCGACGCTGTTGGGCGGCGCGTTGGCTTCGTCTCCCGCAAACAGCACGCCACTTCCCGGTTCTTTGCGCGGAGCGCGGCGCAGATTTTCCGCGCCGGTAACCGGGCCGCCGGCGAACAGGCGGCCGACATAGATCATTTCGTCGAACTGCATCGTGGTCAGGATGCGCTGCAATCCGCGCGCGCCAGTGCGCTGCTGTACGACGAAGGCGATCGTGAGCGTCCCTTTCAATTTTGCCGGATCGATTTGCGCGAGCAATTCGAGAAGCGCTGCAGCGCCGAAGCGGTCTCCGACGGCGGCTCCTGCAAATTCAGCATCAGCGAGATTGAAGAGGCTGCGGGTGATGGCAATCGGACTCAAAACATCCACGCCCGCTTTTCGCACTTCGTCGGCGGAGAATGCGCCGATGTCAATGTACATTTCATCGAGATCATTTGATTTCGGCGGGTTCGAGCGCCCGGGGGCGAGATGCACGGACAGACCCGCAACGACGCCGTCGATCCATCCGCCGGTTGTCGTGCCGATCTTCACGGGCTGCGCGGAATAGAGCTCATTGAACATCGGCGGCAGGCCGCCCTGCGGCAGCCGTTGAACACGCAGGTAACCATCGTCGGTGATCGCGCTGACGACAAAGCCGGGCTCGTCAATTCCGGTGATGAGCAGCCTATGCGGCGCGCCGCTGCCCAGCGTGACAACCATGTCGCCAATATTGTCGACCTGCGGATGAAACGCAGCGAGCCGAAGAACTGAGTTGATCCACGAGCGGCTTTTCGTAGCCGGAAATCGCAGTCACGTCGTCGAGCGATTTCAAGTTGTTGAAGCTAGCCTCGCGCGTAGTGACCTGATGCATCGACTGCGCGCGAGCAGGCAAAGCGCTCGCGAGAAGGTAAATGCACGCAAATAGGGTGACGCACCGATAAATCATCTTGCTCTCCCAGACAGCTAAAGTCGTTGGTGAAACGCTTAAGGGCGACGCGAGCCTACATAACGATCTCAACGCCGGCTTGTTTTGCAGCCGCACGCAGAGGCTGGTCCAATGTCGCTAAGGGCAAATTAGCACGCTGGGCAGTTTCGAGGTAGGCGGCATCATAGGATGAAAGCTGGAATTTTCGGGCTGTCAGTAGGGATTGCCGGATCGAGACAAGGGCCACGTCGGACTGGATCATTTGTGCGAGGAGTCGCTCCAGATCAAGGAGAGACCGATCGACGTCCGAAGCGTTCAGGACGCCTCGGCGCTGTGCAACAACTAATCCATTGGCCATCTCAAGATGCCAGAGCGCCGGGACCATTGCTGATGATCCGGAGATCAATAGTTGTTTGATTCGGTTTGCGTAAGGCGGAACCGAATGATCCAGAAACCAACGGAGGGACACGGAAACGTCGAGCACGAACGCATCACTCACGGCCTTCCTCAATCAAGTTCTTGACGTTCAGCTTCCTTGTCCGGCGGGCGCGCTTTCGGATACGCTCGATGTCATCAAAGATATCCTGTGGAGTAACGTCCGGGCGAGCGGATACGATGACTGCAGCCAGCTTACCGCGACGTGTAATCCCGATCTTTTCCCCACCACTTGCTCGTTCAACGAGTTCCGAGAGTTTTTGTTTGGCTTCAAACAGCCCGACTTTGCGCATAGTCCCTCATCAATCTAGATGATTGTCTAGATTATTGATGCCATCCCTGTCAACATGCAAACCTCGGTTGCGTTCACAACTCGACTATTAAGAAGCACGAGTTAGCTCGGCGATCAGGTCTTCGCGGTGGCCGAAGGCCATGTGGTCGATGCCTTTGAGCACTACGGAATAGACTACCCAGGCGACTGCGGCGAATGCCAGGAAAACAATTGTTGCGAGCCAGATTCGGTCAAAGCTGCGGGCTGCCATGAGCGTGATTGCGGCGAGGCCGACGACGACGATTTGAACGCCGAAGCTGGCGAAGACGGTGGTGTTGGAGGCGCGCTGGCGGCCGAAAGTGCCATAGTCGATTTTCTTGGGGGAGGAAATCGAGAGGAGGTTGCCGACGGTGAGATTCACGGGCAGCGCGAAGAGAATTCCAGCGATTGTGGCGAGAGTGGTTGCGAGAGCGGGCGGCTTGTAGATAAGGCTGGCGCCGATCCAGACGAGAACCATTTCGAGCGCGAGAATCGTGGAGTGGGCGAGATTTTTTGCCAGCATCACGGATCGGATGGGCACGGGCGCGGTGAAGTACATCTGGACGCCGGGGCCTTCCGGCCCAAAGTTGTTGTACACCATGTTCGTAAGAATCAGCAGAGCGTAGGCCGCGCCGATGGGAAACGCCATGTCCGACGAACTGCCGAGAAAAGAGACCCGAACCTCGGTGAGAAGTGGAAGGCGTGAGCCGGAAAATAAAGAGAATGAACACCGGCATGATGAGCGTGAAGAGCATGGGGCCGCTGCGGGAAAGATAGCGAATTTCCTTTTCGAAGATTGCGGCCACAGGACCGGAGATTCCTGGAAGGTTCCAGCCCACGCGAACGATTCCCCGTCCTCCGGACGATTCCGCGAGCGCGGGCGCTTCGCTGAGATTTTCCCCGCGAAATTGAGCGCGCAGGCGGAGGTGCAGGAACCAGAAAATCGCGGCGGCATAGATGGCGAGAATGCCGAGCGTGCCGGCGGCGATCGCAAAGTCGCCCTGAGCAGCGCTCGCGATGGCGGAAGCTGCCGTTCCGGGAGGCAGCAAGCGCTGAATCGGCAAAGACTCGCTCCGCGAATTGCGCGGAGGTCCGGATGCGCGCGGTGGCCGTAGCGACTCATCAGCGGACCAATCAGCTGAAAACTTATGATGAACAGGAGAAAAAGCACTCCGAGGATTTCGCGGGTGCGGCGCTGGGCTAGCCAACGTTCCACCCAGGAGAAGATCATGCGGGCGAGCAGAATGTTTACAGCCGCAAACAGGAGCAATGCGAGGGCGGCCCATGGCAAAAGGCTCGGCGAGGCCATTCCGACTCCGGCCGCGACTCCCAAGAGCCAGAGCGAGCTGAGCATCGTGGCCGGCTCGAGCGACCCGTAGACGATTCGAATCACGGCGAAGGAAGAATAGCTAAGCGGAAAGCGGAGGAGATTCGAGGTGTCGAAGTTTTCGGTGAACGCGGTGGCGACGACCGGGAAACAACTGCCAAAAAAGAAATATCGGCCAGAGGATCGCGGCGAGCCATTCCGTTTTGCCACTCGAAACCACGTAATAAGCGCCTACGGTTGAGGCCGCGAGGCCGCCGATTCCGCCGAGCGGCGAAGCCGAGCGTGATGAAAATGTGCGAGACGAGTTCGAGGCGGCCGCGAAGCGTGCGCAGAGAATTGACGAAGAGCTGCCAGCGGACGCGAGCGATCGCGGCGAGCTGCTCGCGAACGCCGGGAGCAGACGTCAGCTCAGCCACGAGAGCTCCTGATCCACAGGACGAGCGCCGCCGACGATGCGCAGGAAAATCTGCTCGAGCGTGAGCTTTTCTCCGGGTGCGACGACGGCAGCGGGTTGGCCTCCATTGCCCGGAAGCGCGGCGGCGGCTTGCGCTTCGACGCCGGCGCGAAGCTCTTCGAGCGAGCCCTGCGCTACGAGTCTGTCCGCGATGGATGATGGCGAGATGGCTGCAGAGGCGTTCGACGATTTCGAGAACATGCGAGGTGAGAAAAATCGTGGCGCCGCGCGAGATCATGCTCTGGAGCATCGCTTTGAGCGTGCCGGAAGCGATTGCGTCAACACCTTCGAACGGCTCATCGAGAAAAAGAATTTTGGGGCCGTGGATGACGGCGGCGGCCAGGGCTAATTTTTTCTGCATGCCGTGCGAGTAGTCGGTGACGAGCTTTTTGGGCTGGTCGGCGAGCTGCATGAAATCGAGTAGTTCGGCGGCGCGTTTCGCGGCGGTCTCGCGATCGAGTCCGTACATGCGGCCCGACAAAATTCAAATACTCGGCGCCGGTGAGGCGGCCGAAGAGGGCCATGCCTTCGGGGACGACGCCGATCTGGCGCTTCACTTCGAGTCGGGTGGGCGGCGAGATCGAGGCCGAGAATTTCGATGCGCCCCGCGGTGGGCGCTAGCAAGCCGGTAAGCATCTTGATGGTTGTGGATTTGCCGGCGCCGTTGGGCCCGAGGAAGCCGAAGAATTGTCCGGGGGCGACGCGCAGGTTTACGTCTTCCACGGCTGTGAGCGCGCCGAAGCGGCGCGTCAAACTTTCTGTGGAGATGGCGGGGGAGTCTCATTTGGTTTTTCGACTCTAGCATAGAGGTTGAAAGGCTCGGAAGGTGGTTGAGTGGACGAGGCCTGAGTTGTGGCGGCGCAGAGTGCCCGATTTGTCTCGATTAGGAATTGGGATTGGATTTGTTTTGTGGAGGTTACGCTGGACTTTTAATCGCGGTGTCTCGATTAGAAGTTTCACCTGTCCCGGTGGTGGAAGGGCTGAATGAGATCTAAGTTGAGATCCTTCCGGTCGGGCATCCTGATCGGATGTTTCCTTCCTCTAGGACGAGAGGGTGACGGGCGCGGGGCTGGGTCTTGAGGCGTGAAAAAATGAAATGAAAAATCGTGGAAAATTTGCGATTAGAAAATTTTAGATCATTGAATCTTATGGGACTTAGTTCGAATTCTAATTCCGGATTTGCGATTAGAAAATTGTGGCTACTGACATGGGTTTCAGCCGCTTCTTGGCGCTTAAGGGCTGCGACGCGGCGTGGAAGCCAAGGTCGGCGGGGTTGCCACACAGGAACGGCGCAAAGCCTTCGGCTGCCGGCGGCCTCCTGTGGGCAGGCAGGAGTGCCTGTGCCACTTAAGGAGGGCGGCCGAGCAGGGATCTCCCCTTTTAGCCCGGTGGCGGCTGATAGTGACGTTCGCGTCATCATATAAAAACGGGCAATGGTAGCACGGATTTGGGCAGTTGCATACTCAGAATACGCTAATGTGGGGGACTCAAGGGCGTATCTGGGCCGTCCTCTTTCGCAGGAGCGATGAGTGGGTATGCCGCCATGTATGACTGGCTGATTGCTCAGGGGAGCGATCAGCGGTAGATATTTTCGCGCACGGTGAGAACCGGGCACAGGGCATGCGCGACTACTTTGTGGGCTGTAGCGCGTGCGAGATGCGTAGCCGCGCCGATGCGGCCCGTGGCGTCGCGAACACCCAGAACGATCAGATCGGACGATCGGTCTTTCGCTAGCGCCAGTATTCGATCCGCAGGGTCTCCATATTCCACCAGGGATTCGGGAGGAAAGTGAAGGTCGGCGTTCTTCGGAACCGTTTCGTAAAGCTGATGAATGGCCTCGGCGACGGACAATTCGAATCGCTGCTGATCGCTTTCACGGCGTTCGTTTTCAGCGCGGTCATTGCGACGAGGTTTGTTTTCCTCGCACATGTATTCGTTGCGGCTATTGACGTTGCACAATTCGGGTGTGCGGATGACATGCAACAACACGAGCCTGGCACTATTTTCCTGCGCCAATGAGATCGCATAGGGCACGGCTACCGAGGAAGCGCCTGTGAAATCCGTCGGGAAAAGCATGCGATGAAATCGCCCGCCGGCATGGACGCTGCTGCGGACGTGCGGACCGATCGTGAGCACGGGGACAGGCGAACGGCGGAAAATTTCTTCGGCGACGGAACCCATGAAAAACTTGTCGGCGCCGGTGCGGCCGTGCGTGCCCATGACGATGAGATCGATGTTCTTCTCTTTGATCGTCTTCTGTACTGCGTCCCAGAGGTCAATGCTCCAGTCCACGATCGTTTCGTGCTCCAAACCGGCGAGCTGCGACTCGATGCGGGCCCTGGCAGCCTGTTCGCCTGTTTCGATGGCTGCGATTGCGAGTTTCGGCGGAGCGCCGCAAACGTTCGGATCCGGGGTGAAGATATGCAGTGCGTAAACTCTGGCGCCATAGCCGCGCGCGATGCTGGTTGCGAATGGGAGGGCCGCTTCGGAGGGTTCTGAGAAATCGGTGAGGAAGAGAATGTTCTTGATCAAGATTGCGCTGCTGGATTCAACTTTCAACATAAGTCACCTCGCGAGCGAAATTTTATTTGTTCCACAATAACGCCATGAGCGCGGATCCGGTCGCGCTAAGGGCGAATCGCAACTTTAATCACGCCGTCCCGCCGCTCGCCGAAGAGCTTGTAGGCATCGGTTATGCGATCGAGGGGATAGGTGTGAGTGAGCAACGGCAACAGGTCGAGCTTGCCATGGCGAACCAGCTCCATGAGGCTTCGCATGCGCGCTTTGCCGCCTGGGCATAGAGTGGTGACGATCTTGTGATCTCCGAGTCCTGCGGCGAAGGGTTCAAGCGGGAGCGAAAGTTTTCCTGAGTAGACGCCGAGGCTGGAGAGCGTCCCGCCAGGGCGCAATGCGCGAAGCGCATTTTCAAAGGTGGCTTGCGTGCCGAGGGCTTCGATGGCGACGTCGACACCCTTGCCGCCGGTGAAGCGCCTGATTTCGGCGACGACATCCTGTTTATGGTTATTGAGCACGATATCCGCGCCCATTTGTTTCGCCATGACTGTGCGAGTGGGATCGGATTCGACGGCGATAATCAGAGCGGCACCCTTCAGCCTGGCTCCGGCTGTGGCGCAGAGGCCGATGGGACCTTGGGCAAAAACTGCGACAGAGTCGCCAATCTGAATGTTGCCACTCTCGGCTGCGGAAATTCCGGTGGAAGCGATGTCGGAGAGAAGTACTACCTGCTCGTCGCGAAGATCGTCGGGAATTTTGGCCAAATTCGCCTGCGCAAATGGAACCGAGGAGATATTCGGCTTGGGCGCCGTTGATGGTATTGCCAAATTTCCAGCCGCCGATCGGGCCGCCGCATTGAGAGAGATTGCCTCGGAGGCAATCGTGGCATTGTCCGCAGGGCGTGATTGCGCCGACCAAAACGCGGTCGCCCACTTTATAGCCAGTGACGCCAACGCCGAGTTCGTGGATCACTCCGACGGGCTCGTGGCCTATAGTGAGGCCGGGCTTGACGGGATATTCGCCCTTGAGGATGTGGAGGTCGGTGCCGCAGATCGTAGTGAGAGTGACGCGGATGACGGCTTCGCCAGGTCCTGGTCTGGGGATAGGAACATCCTCGATATCTATTTGGTTCGGCCCACGGAAGACGAGGGCTTTCATTGTCTTGGTTTCGTTGAGGCGATGGTCGAGGATTATTTCTTGCGTTGTGGTGGTCATCATGGGCTCCTTTTCAATTGCTGTATGCCTTTTGTACTACCGGAGCGAAAAATTAGCGGTATGACCGGGGTCACGGCCGATTGTGACGGACATCACTTCGTTTCATAAGTGATTGCGCGAAGATGGATTTGCGAAAAGGAGGCGGCCATGGTTTATCAAGATTTTTTCTTTCTACTTTTGATGGTCATCTTTCTTTACTTCGCCAAACGAGAAGCGGGACATTGGAAACATTGAAAGCGTGCTTGACTGACTCGAGCCACAAAGCTTGGGGGTGGCAAAATGAGAATCGGCGGATGGAGAGCGGGATTTGCTGTTTGCGGTTTGTTGGGATTTGCGGCTATTTGGGCGTCGCGCGTGGCCGGGCGAAGAACGGGCTCAACAGCAACAAGAGTCAGTCAAAGAATATCAACAGCTGATCCGATCGGTGGAAGGACCAGACTTGTTTCGGGCTTATTGCGCGTCGTGCCACGGAAAAGATGGAAAAGGAAACGGGCCGGTGGCGCCAACATTGAAGGCGACGGTTCCGGACCTAACGATAATCACTGTTAGCAACGACGGAAATTTTCCGGTGGCGCGGATGAAGAGGATCATTATGGGCGAAGGAATGATCGCTTCGCACGGGTCGCGCGAGATGCCAGTGTGGGGACCGATCTTTCATCAGATTGAGGAGGACGTGGACCGGGGAAACGTGAGGGTAGAAAATCTGGTTATGTACCTGGAATCTATACAGACAGATCCATTCTCAGTGTTCACGCCACAGAAACAAAACCAATCAAGAAGCCGGTGGAAGAAATTGGACCTTTCTGGCGAGAAGCTATACAAGCAAAACTGCGCTGTGTGCCATGGGAATGACTTGAAGGGAAATGGGCCTGCTCCACCGCCATTCAAAGATGTGCCGCCCGACCTGACCAGACTCGCGAAAAGTCGCGGAGGGAAATTTCCGCAGAAATATTTCGAGGATGTGCTGCGGAACGGAGTGGCGATCCCCGCGCACGGTTCGCCGGAGATGCCGACGTGGGAAGCGGATTTTCGAGCCAGAGAGCTTTGGATTCGACCCAAGTGACGCTGCGGATTACGAACCTGAGCAACTAATTAAATCACTTCAGGAAAAATAGACCCGCATAGGTTGCGTTTGCGTACCTCAGGTGGAGCGCGTAAATCGAAAGTCAAAAGCCTACAGGCCATCCCATCCAAAATTGATCAGGAGAGCCCTGACTCCGGCATTCTTGCGCGGTGCACGCAACATGGAACTGCGCTATGAAGAGGATTTAAACCGTGCTTCCGAGGTGGCGGGCAATTAGAATGGCGGCCGAATGGGTGCTTCTTTCATGGAGAAAATGACGATGCGAGAAGTTCGAACGAAGATGGCGAAGTCGAGGATGGGGCTGATTTTGGCGTTGCTTGCGGGCAGCGCGGCGCTGGCGCAGGATGTGACTACGAATTCGATGCCTGGTACGGATTTCACGAAATACCATACCTATAAGTGGATCACGATCGAGGGTGCGAAATATCCGAACCAGATCGTTGACGCGCAGATCAAGACTGCTATCGATTCTCAGTTGGCCGCCAAAGGATTGACCAAGACCGATGGGGACAAGGCTGACCTCTATATCGGCTATCAGGGTTCCATCGATCAGCAGAGACAGTGGAACGCTTACGGCACCGGCGGTTTGCGCTGGGGAGGAGGGATGGCGAATGCTACTAGCGTCCGAGATCAGCATTGGGACGCTTGTGCTGGATATGTATGACCCGGCGAACGAAGCAGCTTGTTTGGACGGGGCGGGTGACGAAGACGCTTGATTCCGAATGCGAATCAGGAAAAGAAGCAGAAGAATCTGGATAAGGCTATGCAGAAGTTGCTGAAGAATTTTCCGCCGAAATAATTGCTGAATCGTAGAATTCCGGATGTCGTCGTGGCCTGCGCCTATGAAAGCGAGAGCGAGCTCTCGCACTCCAAATTTGCTAGACGTGGCGGAAGGGTTCTTCGATTTTTTCGCCTGAGACTTTTTGGGCGTCGCGCTCGAGGGATTTGGTGATTATGTCCTTGGAGCCGAGACCTACCGCTAGCGCCAAGGCGAAGACAATTCCTCCGAAGAGAATGCCGAAGGCTAGCTCGACGATACCGGTGGCGATTCGCAAGTGTTCAAGGGCCATTGCCACTGTGAGAACGAGCACCAGCCATCGAACGCCCAGGCTCAGCAAGCGAGCGTAGTTCAAGTTGAGGTTCACGGCACCGATTAGAACGCTTCGCGAAAGATAACGGGCGATGACGCTGCCGACCACCAGGACCAGCACAGCGCCGAGCATATTGGGGATGTAGGCGAAGATGCTTCGGGCAAGCAGGGACGTCCATTCGGCGTCGAACGCCGCGATTCCGATGAGGAAATCCGGCGACGATGATCAAAGCGGCAATCGCTCGCGATATCAGGAGGGTAGGGCTCTTCAGCAGCGGCCACTCGGAGGAAGAGCGAAAACCCCATTGGGCGAGGCGCTGGTCAAACTGCATGCTGGTGAGCACGCGGCGAACGATCGCGGCAAGAAGAAAGCCCAATACGATCGAGATGAGCACGGCCACTAGAAGGGCTGCGGTACCTGGCAAGAGGTCTGCAAATCGAGTCAGGAATCGCTCGGTGGACTGAGCCAGCGCTTGCTTGATTTCTCCCCACATAGGTACCTCCGGTGCGACTTCTTCTCCGCCGACGTTCGCGGAGAACGCTAAGGGTTGAATCGATCGGGCCAGCGCCATCGGGAAACGAGATAAGGCTTGGCGGATTCGTATGCGACTGCCAGGCGTTCGAGAATGCGCTCGACCGCTGCCGCGTCGGCCGCTTCGGAATCACGGGCAAAAGCGGCGACCCAGGCGAGGTAGAGCGGCGTCATGGATTTGAGCAAATGGTCGCGATTGATGGTGCGAAGGCGATGAGCCAGCGCAAAGTCGTAAACGATGCGGACCCATAGTTCGTCTGGCATGCGAAATTGTTCCAGCGGCAGGCGGGCGAGCTTTCTGAGTTCGAGAAGCGAGGAAGGGGGCAGCACCAGATCCCAGATCTCCTGCAGGTCTCGGATTCCGAGCTTGAATGATTCGACCATGCGACTGATGTCCACGGTGCCGGTGTCTTGAGGTAGAAGAACAGGCTGGCCAAACGAGACGAGTGGAACGGAAGAACGCGTTCTTTGCCAGCAGGCTGCTCGCTTTTCCATGTCGAGAAAAATGGGGCTCAATACCTGGGAGACCAAAGAGCTGATGTTCGTCCAATCCGGCGGCGGATAGGTGCGCGGGCCGACGTGGACCTGACAAACTTTGAGATTGTCGCAGAGAGCGGCGGGAGCAATGGCTGCAAGCGGATGTGTACCGTTTCCGCTACCGGAACTCTTTTCCGATGCGAGCATTTTGGTGAAGAGGCGGCGAGAAATTCCGAGGTCGGGGCCCATGGGATTGCGGATTCTTTTTCCGTAGAGGCAACGCGCGAGCGGGGAGATGATGCTGCTATTCAGCAATCCTTCAAATTTCCGGAGGGCATATTGGGGCGCGACCAGATCGAAATCTTCCTCGAGCAGCGGCTGGACTAATTGGCGAATCCAGTCCGGCTTTGCATTTTCGATCGTGGAGGCGACGATGCAGCAGGCTCGGGCGTTGAGCTGTTCGCTGACTGCGAAGGCAGATTGATAGGCGGTGGCCAAGTTGACGGCCGGGGTGCCGGGATTATCTGTTTTCGAAGAAGGCCAGGGAATGAAATAGGGGGACGAAGTTTTTTCGGAGGCTGCTGAAGTGGCGCCGGCTGGACTCGCGGCATGTTCATTTCGCAAGGCCGCAACGATCGGGGAGCCGGGAAGAGTTCGCAGAGAATCGCAGAGGGTGACGAGGCTTTCCTGGTCGATATCGGCAATGACGCCGAGCACCAAATCGGCGGCTTTTACCGGCTCGACTTTCTGCTCCGGTTGCTCTGCGATGGGTTCGACTGCCAACGTTTCGTTCCTTAGTTTTGTTCCCTAGCGGCAAACCCGCCGTGCGAAGCCGGGTGCTGCTGGCTATAGCGATTGTTACACCGTTGAATCTGATTCGGGTGACCTAACAGCGAAAACAATTATATCGAGAGCGACATGATGCCCAGCAACGGAATGCGCACCCAGTCAGGACGGGCGTTCAGCTCGTAAAGCACTTCGTAGAGCGCCTTGTCCAACAAGAATAAGTCGAGTAGCTTTCGAAATTCCGCAATATCGGACGGCAGAAATGGGGCGCCTTGGGCTGTTTCTCGATAGGCGCGCAAAAATGCGGCGGATGCGGACCGCTCCCAGAGTTGGGCCCACGGTTCGAGGCGGGCTACATCCTCGGTGTGGCGCTCGGTGTAATTGATGAGGCTGGCGTATGCGGCGTAGCTGAAAGAGCGCAGCATGCCAGCCACATCTTGAGCGGGCATTTTTTGGCGCGGCGATAGGCGAGCGGCCGGGCTGGTTCACCTTCAAAATCGAGGATTACGAAGTCGGTCTTCATGCGCAACACCTGACCCAAGTGATAGTCACCATGAATTCGAATTCGCTGCGTTCGAAAGCTGGCCGATTTCAATATTGCGAAATGATCGAGAATGCGGCGGCGGCGGCTAAGCACTGTGGCGGCAATTTCGATTACTTCGTCTGGCAAGTAGGACACACGTTCTTTCAGCACGTCCAAGACCTGTGAAGCGTGCTGCTGAAAATCGGAGAGGATGGCTTGGAGATCTTCGGGCGTCCAAGGCTCGGGCTTGAACGCCGCCGGATCATCGGTCGGAGAAGCCAGCGCCAGATGTAATTCGGCGGTGCGGCGGCCGAGAGTGGTGGCGGCGTCGAAATAGATGCCGAGATGATCGCGCGCCAACTGAGAAACCGGATGCTCCGACATCTCGAGCGGATCGCCGATTTCCGCGCTCGCGTTTTCGGGAAACTTCTGGGGCGCAGAGGTTTCGAAGTAGCGATCGAGTTCTTCGACTGTCCATTTCCAACCGTCGCCCTCGTTCTCCACCAAGCCTTGCAGCATGGCAAGCGCGGTTACTTCGGAGCCATTGGTTGGCGATTCCAGTTCAATGGAGCCGGCGAAGGGAGGAATGTGATGAAACTCTGTTTTTTCGGTGAGGTATCGCCCGATTTCAACATCGGGATTGATTCCGGGCTCGAGACGGCGGAAGAGTTTCAAAATGAGGCGGTCGCCGAAGATGATCGAAGTGTTGCTTTGCTCAGCTGAACCGCGCCTTACGGGCGGTGGTTCTGCGGCGGATCCGAGAATTTGCTGGAAGGCGTTGCTTGGAAGTCCTCGAATGAGCCCTTCGCTTGCGTGTAGTTCGCGCCCGGTTTCAATCAACGAAAGAAATTCGCGGCACATGGAGTCGTCGAAGACTCCGTCGCAGAGAAGGCCGGAGAGCTTCGCCGATGCGATGGAGGTGACGACGGCGTTGGGCGCGGTGTGGCGCAATTCGTTCGCGGTATCGCCGAGGACCATTGCGAGCGGAACGAAATAGACATCGGGATTACCGGTGTCGAAGCAAGCCTCAACGAAAGCCAGCGCGAATCGCTCATCGCTTAACGAGCTCCAGTTGATGATTCGAGTGGATTTGAGATGGCGAGACTTTCCCGCGAACCAGCGCTGCTTAACAAGAAATTCCGGCAGGTTGAAAGTTTCCAGGCGCTGGCGGCTCGGGCCGTCGAAGATGCTTTCCCAGCCTGCAGCAACGTTCAACGGTGACTGTTCAACGACATCTACGGCGGGCTCCGCGGATTCGGCGCGCTGTTGAAGTTCGAGCCACAAGAAACTGTAGGGAGCCAGTGTGAAGCGGTATGGCTGGCGTTCGATGGCCGGGAATTCCACATAGCCAAGCATCTCGACGGGAACTAGCCCTTCTAACTTTGATAGATCGAGATCGACGGGCTGAGCGAAGCGCGAAAGATTCGCCAGGCAAAGAACCTGTTCGTCTTCGTACGTCCTGAGATATGCGAGGATTTTGCGATTTGAAGGGTTGAGGAACTCGATGCCGCCGCGCCCGAAGACGCTGAAAAGTTTTCTGAGGGCGATCATATTGCGCATCCAGTTCAAGAGCGAAGAGGGATCACCCTGCTGCGCTTCGACGTTGATCGCTTCGTATCCCCAGACTGGATCCATGATCACGGGGCTGTAGAGGCGGGCGGGCACAGCCGTGGAAAATCCGGCGTTGCGGTCGCCGTTCCATTGCATCGGAGTGCGAACACCGTTGCGATCGCCCAGGTAGATGTTGTCGCCCATTCCGATTTCGTCGCCGTAGTAGAGAATTGGTGTTCCGGGGAAGGAGAGCAGCAAGCTATTCAAGAGCTCGATTCGTCGGCGATTGTTGTCAACGAGAGGAGCGAGGCGACGGCGAATGCCGAGATTGATGCGCATCCTGGGATCGGCGCTGTAGGCCAGATACATATAGTCGCGCTCGTCGTTAGTGACCATCTCGAGCGTGAGTTCGTCGTGATTTCGGAGGAAAAGACCCCACTGGCATGTGTCGGGAATTGCGGGAGTTTGCGCGATGATGTCGGTGATCGGCAGGCGATCTTCCTGGCGCAGGGCCATGTAGATACGCGGCATCAGCGGGAAATGGAATGCCATGTGGCATTCGTCTCCGTCGCCGAAGTAAGGGCGAACGTCAGGGGGCCACTGGTTGGCTTCAGCCAAGACCATGCGGTTGGAATAATCGGCGTCAATCTCGCGCCGGAGAGCTCTTAATCACGGCGTGAGTTTCCGGCAGATTTTCGCAGCTGGTTCCGTCGCGCTCGACGAGATAGGGAATGGCGTCGATGCGCAGGGCGTCGACTCCCATGTCCAGCCAGAACTTCATTACCTTCAGAACCTCGGCGACGACTCTTGGATTGTCGTAATTGAGATCGGGCTGGTGGGAGAAAAACCTGTGCCAGAAGAATTGCTTGGCGATGGGATCCCATGTCCAATTCGATCTTTCGGTATCGGAGAAAATAATTCGAGCGTCCTTATATTTCTCTTCAGTGTCGCTCCAAACGTAAAAGTCTCGTTCGGGCGAGCCAATCGGAGCCTGACGCGCCGCCTGAAACCAGGGATGCTGGTCAGAGGTGTGATTCACGACCAGCTCGATCATCACCTGGAGGCCGCGTTCGTGAGCTGCTTCCAGGACGGCTTTAAAGTCGTCGAGCGTGCCGTACATGGGATGGACGTTCATGTAGTCGGAGATGTCGTAGCCATCGTCTTTCAGAGGTGACGGAAAAAAGGGCAAGAGCCAAATGCAGGTGACGCCGAGATCCTGGAGGTAGTCCATTTTTTGAAGCAGGCCGGGAAAATCGCCGATGCCATCGGCGTTGCTATCTTTGAAAGCGCGCACGTGCAGCTCGTAGACGAGTGCGTCTTTGTACCAGAGCGGATCCGATGCGCTGCCGGGCAGCTTTGCCATGTCGCGTTTCCCCGATTGTCAGGTGGAGCTTGGAGATTCTGGCCGGAAAATCACGATCCCAAGAGGCGGAAGCGTCATATTCAACGAAAATGGGCGGCCGTGAATCGGAAGCGGGACCGTGGATAGGCCGCCGAAATTTCCCTGGCCGGAGCCGCCGTATAAAGGTGCGTCGCTATTTAGAATTTCTTTCCAGTAGCCTTCCCGTGGAACGCCGACACGATAATTCTGGCGTACGACCGGCGTGAAATTGCATACGAAAAGCAGCTGGTCATTGGGGTTTTGTCCGCGTCGGAGAAAGCTGATGATGCTGCGCTGAAAATCCTTGCAATCAACCCATTCGAAGCCGGCTGAATTGAAGTCCATGGTATGCAGCAAAGACTCGCCGCGATATAGCGTGTTGAGATCGCGCACCCAACGCTTGAGTCCGGCGTGAGAAGGATGCTCGAGGAGATTCCATTCGAGGCTGTCATCGTGGTTCCATTCGGACCATTGGCCGAATTCGTCGCCCATGAATAGGAGCTTCTTCCCTGGATGGCCGAACATGAAGCCGTAGAGAAGGCGGAGGTTCGCGAATTTTTGCCAGTCGTCACCCGGCATCTTGCGAATCATGGAGCCTTTGCCGTAGACGACTTCGTCGTGCGAGAAGGGCAGAACGAAATTTTCAGCGAAGGCGTAGACGAGGCTGAAGGCGATCTCGTTGTGATGATAGTTGCGGTATACGGGATCCTGCGACATGTAGTTCAGCACATCGTGCATCCAGCCCATGTTCCACTTCAGACCGAAGCCGAGCCCGCCGAGATAGATGGGGCGCGAGACTTGCGGCCAGGAGGTGGATTCCTCCGCGATCATCATCGTGTCGGGGTAGGCGCCATAGACATGCTCGTTCAGCGTGCGTAGAAAATGAATCGCGTCGAGATTTTCTTTCCCGCCGAAACGGTTGGGTATCCACTGGCCTTCGCCGCGGCCGTAATCGAGATACAACATTGAGGCGACGGCGTCGACTCGGAGGCCATCAACGTGATATTTGTCCAGCCAAAATAGGGCATTGCTGATCAGGAAATTCTGGATTTCATTGCGGCCGTAGTTGAAGACGAAGGTGTTCCAGTCCGGATGTTCGCCCTGGCGGGGATCTTCGTGCTCGTAGAGATGCGAGCCGTCGAAGTAACCGAGGCCTGCCTCATCTTTGGGGAAATGCGCGGGAACCCAATCGAGAACTATGCCGATTCCTCGCTGATGGAGATAGTCGACGAGGTACATGAAGTCGTCGGGCGTTCCAAACCGGCTGGTGGGAGCGAAATAGCCGAGGGTTTCGTATCCCCAGGAACCGTCGAAGGGGTGCTCCATTACGGGAAGAAGTTCGAGGTGCGTGAAACCTGCGTCGTGGACGTAGTCGGCAAGGAGCGGAGCTAATTCGCGATAGGTGAGCCAGCGGTTTCCTTCTTCCAGTGCGCGCTTCCATGAGCCGAGGTGCACTTCGTAGAAAGATAGCGGTGAGTTGAGAGAATTGGTGTTTGTGCGATTCTTCATCCAGGATTCGTCATGCCAGGAATAATTTTCAAGATTCCAGACACGCGAAGCTGTCTGCGGACGAATTTCCGAAGCGAAACCGAAGGGATCCGCTTTGTCGACTTTGTAATCGCGATAGCGCGATTCGATGTGATATTTGTAGCTGGCGCCTTGAGCGATATCCGGAACAAAGCCTTCCCAGATTCCTGCGGTGGACGGGTGCATGACCGCGATATTCGGGTTCCAATTGTTGAAGTCGCCGATGATCGAGACATTCTTGGCGTTCGGCGCCCAGACTGCGAACTGCACGCCGCGCTTGCCATCTTTCTCGGTGAGGTGAGCGCCGAGTTTTTCGTAGGCGCGGTAATGAGTGCCCTCCGCGAGCAAGTAGAGGTCGAATTCGCTTATCGCTGATTGCAACTTCGCACTCCCCGGTGTTTATTCGTTATTCGCTCGTAAAAACCGAACCTTGTTGCCACATTTCTGCACATTTCTGCGCACTAGAGGTAGTAGTCAAAATCGCGCTCCGTGCGAACTAGACGACGAACACGCAAAATATGTGCCGGGAGGCTTTCCGGCGCAAGCTCCACATAATTTCGTGAACCGTGCCACATGTACTGACCTTCGCCGAGCAAATCGTAAACCTGAAATTCGTGGTCGGCATCCACGCCGATGGCGGCTAAATCGAGATTAACCCAGCCCGATTGCATGTGGAAGCAGTCGAGATTCACCACGACCACGATTACGTCAGAGAAATCCCTGGTCACCTTGCTGTAGCAGAGAAGCGAGGGATTGTCGGTTGCATGGAACCGTAGGGTGCTATTGCTTTGCAGAGCTGGATTTTCTTTGCGGATTCGGTTTACGCGGGCGATCAGTTCGCTGAGGCTGCCGGGGGCGTGCAGGTCCCAGTGCCGGAGCTCATATTTCTCAGAATTCAAATATTCCTCACTGCCTGGTTGAAGCGGGACGTTCTCACAAAGCTCGAATGCGGGGCCATAGATGCCATAGCTTGACCCGAGCGTGGCCGCCAGAATCAGACGAATCATGAACGCGGGGCGTCCTCCGGTCTGGAGAATTTGCGACAGGATGTCCGGAGTGTTGGGCCACAGATTGGGACGAAAGAACTCTCGCACGTCTGTTTGAGTAAGCTCGGTGAAGTAGTCGGTGAGTTCCTCTTTTGTGTTGCGCCATGTGAAGTACGTGTAGGACTGGGAGAAACCCAGCTTCGCGAGCCGGTACATCACGTGAGGCCTTGTGAATGCTTCCGCGAGGAAAAGAACATCCGGATGCTGAGCTTTAATTCCGCCGATCACCCATTCCCAGAAGGCGAAAGGTTTTGTGTGGGGGTTGTCCACACGGAATATCCGGACACCTTGGTCAATCCAGAAATCGAAAACACTTTTTAATTCGTCCCACAACGTTCGCCACTGGGGGCTTTCAAAATCCAGCGGGAAAATATCCTGATATTTCTTTGGTGGATTTTCGGCGTACTGTATGGTGCCGTCGGGGCGCTTGCGGAACCATTCCGGATGTTCGCGGACATACGGGTGGTCTGGCGAACACTGAAATGCAATATCGAGAGCGACTTCGAGTCCCTGTTTTTCTGCCGCCGCGCGAAAGTCCTTGAAATCTTCGAGTGTGCCGAGTTGGGGAAGAATGGACTTGTGGCCGCCCTCGGCGGATCCGATTGCCCAGGGGCTGCCGGGGTCTGTGGGCTGCGGTTCCGTGGAATTATTTTTACCTTTTCGAAATGATTTTCCGATCGGATGGATGGGCGGAAGATATACGACGTCGAAACCCATCGAGGCGATGTACGGAAGAACTTGTTCGCAATCGCGAAATGTTCCGTGACGCCCCGGCTGAGGCGAGCACGACCGGGGGAATACTTCGTACCAAGTCGAGTAACGCGCCTTTTCGCGATCGACGATGACGCTCAGGTCTTTTTCGTAGCGGGTCGAGAAGTTGCGGACCGGGTATTGTTGGAGGACACCGAGCAACTCTTCTTCGAGGGCGATATCCGCTCCCTCCAGCTTGTCTTTCGCTTCTCGCAACCGTTTCGCCCATTGTCGGAGAAGTTCGGCGTTCCTGGCAGGCGCCTGCGCGGCAGCTTCCTCAATCAGGTCAGCGCCGATCAGGATCTCGACGTTTACGTTTTGCTCGGCGGCCACCCGCTTCATGAGCGCATTGCGCCAAGTCTGGAAATGGTCGATCCATCCCTCGACCGTGTATTGATAGCGGCCTAGCTTCGCCACGAAAAACTCGCCGCGCCAGCGATCATTGGTTAGCGCCACCATCGGAGATGTAAGTAAATTTTTTGGGTCCTGCCAGTAGAGCAGGCGGCAGGCGACCTGGTCGTGGCCGTCCGCAAAAACATTGGCTTCCACACGCACCGTGTCACCCACAACGCGCTTGATGGGAAATCGCCCGCAATCGATTTTGGGCGTTACGCCCTCGATTACGACGCGACGCCTGCCTTCTGTTTGCTGGTCTACTGGCCGATCTGGCACTAGCTTTTTGGCTCCTGATTGCAGGACGTCATTCGCCTGTGTTCTCCATCTTTAATATAAACATCCCAGCGGGCTTGCTATCCACCTAAGATTGTTCTTGAAACGGCCGGATCAGCATTGAATCATCACTAAAATTTTCTCCTGTGCGAGGGAACCATGCAATCAGGTTAATTCCCCCTCTTTCTTAAGGGCGCTAGACCTGATTGTGGCTGGTAACATGTTGTTAGAAACTCTCGGTGAGGCCCGACTGGACGTGTCTGTTCGCGATCGAACACTGGGCGCAGCGCTTGTTGGCGAGGAGGCATGCAGCTTTCTCGTGTGGGCGCCACGCGCTCGAAGTGTGGAGGTGTGCATTGTCGAGCCGAGGAAGCTCGCGGTTGCCATGCAGGGCGCCGGATGCGGGTATTTTCACGCTGTGGTGGAGGGCATTTCGGCTGGTGCGCTCTACCGGTATCGTCTCGATGGAGGAAATGAAAGGCCTGATCCCGCGTCGCGATATCAGCCGCAGGGTGTCCACGGGCCTTCGCAAATCACGGATAGCCGCTTTGAGTGGAATGACTCCCGGTGGAGAGGCGTTCCTCTCGAAAAGTATGTGCTGTACGAACTTCACGTGGGCACATTCACACCAGAGGGAACCTTCGACGCAATCATTCCGCGGCTAGCGACATTGAAAGATCTCGGCGTGACAGCCATCGAATTGATGCCTGTGGCGCAATTTCCGGGAGGGCGCAACTGGGGTTACGACGGAGTTTATCCTTATGCAGTGCAAGCATCATACGGCGGCCCCGTGGGGCTAAAGCGACTTGTGGATGCTTGCCATCAGCATGGAATCGCGGTGGCGCTCGATGTGGTTTACAACCATCTGGGCCCGGAAGGAAATTACCTGGCCGATTTCGCTCCTTATTTTACGGACCTTTATAAAACGCCCTGGGGAGAGGCGATTAATTTTGCGAATGCAGATAGCGACGATGTGCGGCGCTATTTCATCGATAACGCGCTGCAATGGATGACGGATTACCATATCGATGCTCTTCGGCTTGACGCCATTCACGCGATTGTCGACCCCTCTGCGCGAACATTTCTCGAGGAGCTGAGCGCAACCGTTCATGCGAAGGCGAAGGAGCTGGGGCGGGACGTCTACCTGATCCCTGAGGACAATCGCAACGACGCGCGAGTGGTGAAGTCTCCTGAAGCAGGTGGATGGGGATTCGACTCGATTTGGAACGACGATTTCCACCATTCCTTGCATGTGCTCTTGACGGGGGAGCGAGACGGCTATTATGAGGATTTTTGCGGAGTCGATGATCTGGCGGGAGCTTATCGAGATGGGTTTTTATACTCCGGCCGATATTCAAAGTATCGGCGAAAGCGTTATGGAAGTTCGTCGAAGGGAATTCCGGCTGAAAGATTCGTCGTCTTTTCGCAGAATCACGATCAGGTCGGGAATCGGCGAGATGGTGACCGTCTGTCGCAATCGCTTTCGTTCGAACAATTGAAGCTTGCCGCCGGGGCTGTGCTTCTCTCGCCGTACATTCCTATGCTGTTTATGGGTGAAGAGTACGCCGAATCAGCGCCCTTCCAATACTTTGTGAGCCACGGACATCCGGCTCTGATTGAGGCCGTGCGCAAAGGTCGAAAGAAGGAGTTTGCGGAATTCGGATGGGCTGGAGACATTCCCGACCCGCAGAGTGAAGCAACATTTCTCGGGTGCAAACTGCAGTGGGATTTACAGACCGACGGGCGGCATCGCGTCCTCTGGAATTTCTATCGGGAGCTTCTTCGCTTGCGACGCGATGTACCGCCTCTGACGAAACTTGTTAAGGACGGCATGGAGATTACGTCATTTGCCGATCAGAAAGTGCTGTTGGTCAGGCGGTGGGATGCTGATCTTCAAATTCTTATTGTCCATCACTTCGATCAGACTCCAAGAAACGTCAATGTGCGAATTCCCGCGGGCAGCTGGCGTCCGGTTCTCGATTCGAATGAGGAACGCTGGGGCGGCAGACAGGGTTCTGGAGCCGCGGCACTTAAGTCAAACGGCGAAGCGGCGATTTCGTTAAATCCCTGGGCAATTCTCGTCCTCATGCAGGACACGCAGGTCAGCGACTAAGAAAAACCCGCCTCCCGGCATCGAATCTCCTCTGCAACGTATCGAAGCTAACTCACACCAATGGGCGTTGCCTTTCCCCTTGCTTACCGAGAGGAGTAGTTGTATGCTTCCTCGGTAACCGAGAGGGGAGCGCATTGAGCAAACCGCCCGACTTAGTTCAGGGCACGTTGGACATGCTACTGCTGAAGATTCTTGCACTGGTGCCGCTGAACGGCTTCGCAGTTAGCGAGCGGCTGCGGCAAATTTCGGGAGATGTGTTGCAGGTTAGCGACGGCTCGCTTTATCCCGCTCTGCATAAGCTCGAGCAGGAAGGCTGGATTGCCGCGGAGTGGAAGACAACTGTGAATGGCCGTCGCGCGAAATATTATTCGCTTACGCGATTGGGACGCAGGCAACTCGAAAAAGAAACCGACAACTGGGGGCGGCTGTCGAGTGCAATTTCGCGAGTGGTGAAGCTAAAGGAAGCTTGAACCCGCGAGGCGCGAGGAGGCTCATATGCGGCCAAGACATTGGATCTACACGGTTCCGCTCAGGTTGCGTTCGCTATTTCGCCGGCGCGCGACGGACCAGGAACTTGATGAGGAATTGCGGTATCACGTGGAATGCAGGACTGAGGAAAACATCGCGAAAGGAATGAGTCCGCAAGAGGCGCGGCGCGCGGCGATGCTCGCGATCGGCGGGGTGGAGAAGCGCAAAGAAGAGTGCCGCGAGACGCGTAAGGTGAATTGGCTTCAGAACGTCGTGCAGGATATTCGTTACGGTCTTCGCATGCTGCGAAAGTCCCCCGGCTTCACGATCACCGCCGTCTTGACGATTGCACTGGGCATCGGAGCCACGACGGCGATTTTCAGTGTTGTCGATGCCACGCTTTTGCATGCACTTCCTTATCCGCACCCGGAGCAGCTCGTGAGCGTCGAGGATGACCTCCCCGGTGTGGGAGTGCAGAGCGTAGGAATATCTGTTCCCGAATGGCAGGATTTCGAGCGGTCCGGAATTTTTCAGCGCGTCTCGCCGATTGGTGGCGGGTCTGTGAACCTCACAGGATCATCGCAGCCTATGAGGATCTTCTTTGCCGCCGTGCCGCCGAACTATTTTGCGCTGATAGGAGTAAATCCGCAGCTGGGCCAGTCGTTCAACCCTGAAGATCACACGCCCGGATTTACTATGGAATGTCTCATCAGCGACGGCTTATGGAAGCGAGCGTTCGGAGCAGACCCGCGGGTTTTGGGAAGAAGCATAAGGCTCGACAACGATTTGTATCAGATCATCGGCGTGATGCCGGCTGGTTATCACGACCCGGGCCGAACAAACGAAGAAAGAAACACCGAAATGTGGCTGGCAGCTGGTTTTGCAGGCCCGCCTGCCCCACTGCCGCAACGCAATTTGAGGATTCTTCCCAACACGATCGCGCGGATCGCTCCGGGGCTGACGGTGAAGACGGCGCAGAGCCGGCTGGATGCGTTAGTCGCATCATTGCAAAAGCAATTCCCCGTCGATTATCCGGAACAGAGCGCATGGAGGGTGCGGCTGGTGCCGCTTCAAGAAACTGTGGTGGGAAATACGCGCCAGTCGCTATTTCTGCTGCTTGGGGCCGTTGGATTGGTGCTGCTGATTGGATGCGTGAACGTTGCAAATCTGCTTCTCGCTCGGGCCAGCGCGAGAGGGCGGGAAATGGCCGTCCGGCAGGCGTTGGGAGCCGCGCGAAGACGGCTTATGTGGCAACTGCTGACCGAAGGATTGCTTCTTTCACTGGTGGGTGGCGTCGCCGGCATGGCGATCCTCATCTGCACTAAAGGATTCCTCGTGCGACTCGTGCCGGATAGCCTGCCACGGCTCAACAGTATATCGATCAATTGGCCGGTTTTACTTTTTGCGCTCGCATCTACTGTGGTTGCGGGCGCGATTTTCGGCCTGGCTCCCGCGCTGCATATCGGGCGGCCGGACTTGACCGGCGTGTTCAAACAGGAAGGACGCGGCTCGACGAGTTCCGGAGAGCTGGCGCGAACGCGGCGCGTGCTGGTGATAACGGAATTCGCTCTGTCTCTTGTGCTGATGATTGCCGCAGGTCTTTTGCTGCGCAGTTTTGCGGATTTGTTGAATGTGAGGCCGGGCTTCGACCCGCAGGACGTGATGGCGGTTCGCACGTGGCTGCCTGTGCCAAACGATCCAGACACCGACATTTATGGGACGACTGCTCAGGAGGCGCCGTTCATACGCGAACTGATTCGCCGCAGCCGGACGATGCCCGGGGTGAAAGAAGTAGCCGTCGGTGACCTCGCGGCCATTCCATTGGGTCATAGTCGAAACGATTTAAACCCATACCGGATGACTCTCGAAGGTCAGGATGTTCAAAGCGAGCAGGCGCCCCTAGTCGAAGTTTCAGAAGCGACTCCAGAATATTTTCATTTACTGGGAATGGCACTGCAGCGAGGCCGGTTGTTCGTCGAGATGGATAACGAAAAGGCACCTACCGTCGCTGTAATTAATGAGTCGTTCGCGCGGGCATACTGGCCGAGCGGCGATCCTATTGGCCAACACCTCCAGCTGAACAGGATTCGCGGCTCCCGAGGGAATCCTCCATGGACAACCGTCGTAGGAGTGGTCGCGGACGCTCGGACAGAATCGTTGGCAGAAGAAGACGCGCCACAGATTTATCTGAGCTTGTATCAGATGCACCCTAAAGACCTGGCGATATTTTTACGAGGACAGCTGGATCCTGCCACCACACCGATCAAGCTGCGGCGGAAGGTGCAGTCCGATCAATCCCGAGCTCCCGGTTTTTGGCGCACAAACCCTTAAGGAAACGATGTCCGTCTCTCTCTCCGAGAGGCGATTCTCGATGGAAATGGTTGGGCTGTTCGCGCTTACGGCATTACTTCTGGCGGGGCTGGGAATATACGGAGTGATTTCGTACATCGTAAGCGAGCGGCGACACGAGATTGGCATTCGCCTCGCACTCGGGGCGCAAAACCGGAACATCCTGCGGATGGTTCTGCGTCAAGGATTGGGGCTTGCGATTGCCGGCGCGGCGGTTGGGCTTACTTGTGCGCTGATCGTGTCGCACTTAATGGCAGGACTGCTCTACGGCGTGCGGCCGACCGACCCGCTGACGTTTGTGGGTGTCGCTCTCCTTCTGATCGCTGTTGCTTTGCTTGCCTGCTACATTCCAGCGAGACGAGCGATGAAGGTCGACCCTATTGTGGCGCTGCGCTACGAGTGACAATAGAGCGGTGGCGGCGTCCGGCCGCTGCCGCAAAAGAATAGATATTGGGAGAAACGAACCCGTGAAGACAAATTACAAACTGGCGCTAGCAATACTGGCTGGGATTTCGACCGGTGCAGCCGGTGCGAACGCGATTCGTGCGTATCAGGAGCAGTCGCCGCCCGCTTACATTATTTCGGAAGTGGACGCGATACTGGATGTCCCTACCGTTCAGAAATACGGGGAGAGGGTTCACGAAACTCTGACACCTTTTAATCACCATTTTATTGTTCGTGGCGGCAAGACCCAGGCTCTCGAGGGAGACGCCCCGAAGGGCATCGTGGTGATCGCTTTCGACAGCGCTGAGAAAGCACGCGAATGGTACGATTCGCCCGCCTATCAGGCGATCGCGCCGCTCAGGCAGAGTTCAACGAAGGGCCGCATGTTTATAGTGGAAGGCATCTCGCCCCAGTGACGGAAAGATCGAGGCGTTCCAGTGTACTGACTCGATGAGTCCTGGCCTAATCTCCAATTTTGCGCACATCGGACAATGGCGGAGGGGGTGGGATTCGAACCCACGAGACCCTTTCGGGCCTAACGGTTTTCAAGACCGCCGGAGTCAACCACTTTCCTACCCCTCCGTAGAGATTCTAACATTGGCGAAGCTAAACGGTGGCGCCGGATCGCTCAGTTCGTTGCCTAGCTGCTACCGAAGATGGCCTCAAATTTCGCGTGACCATCGAAAATAAAGAGACGATGAAGCTACGGGGCTACGTCGTAGATCTCTCTCACTGACCGCAGGGAATTGCACTCGATGCCTTTATCGCCCAACATGTTCGGAGGTATCGCCCCCGGCAGCTGACCGAGTGTAGCCGAGCGCAACGTGGACGATGCCGTCCTTTGCCGGCCAGATTCTTGCTGCGATTGTCTCGCCGGTGGATTGCGACATTTGCCGGGTCATTGTCTGACCCTTCAACTCGATAGTGCACATGCTCGGCGCCTCTTGAAATTCGCCCGCCGATATAATTTTCTTGCCCGCAAGTACGTATGCGCGCGGGAAACCAGGTCCTTGGCGTGAGTCGCGTCCCACATCGTCTTTGGGTAATAAAAATCGAAGAGGAAAATCCCGCGCGTGGGATGGTCTTTATCGTCGACATATCCGCCGGCGATGACCGGTTCATCGAAACCGGGCCGCCATCGGATCCACCCAATTGGGCGGCAGAGAGCGAGATTCAAATCCTTAAAAGGCGAGGCTCTCATGGCCGACGGCACGTCCAGAGGTTCCGACGTCACGTAAAAAGGAACGCCATTCAAATAAAAGTCAGCGCGGTAATCCCCGGCGGGGAGGCAAGCATCTGTCCCTGTAGCTTCGAGGTAAGATTGGAGCTGATGGATTTTGCCATTTTCGTCTTGCGTGACTTCTTTGGCCTCCACTTTCCCTGAAAGTTTTGATAGCACTCTCCACACACTGCTACCGGGCTCCCTCGTGTACCAGAGAACAGAAAGTGTTGTAGTTCCATCGTCCAGCCTGAAATTCACGGGCTCGGCTTCCCATCGAAGGCCGCTGGGGTCTACCTGGAGTACGACATTTCGCAACGCGGCTTTGCCAACTGACTGATTCGCGCCCTTTGGAGGAGGCCAAGCCGCTGCAGCCAACTCAAGAGTGATCGCGGGTTCTTTCGACTGAATTTCTTTGCAGTAATCCTTGGAATTCACCCCTTGGCAATAATGATAGAGCGTTTCAAGATCGCCCACGGCTCCTGCAACCAAGTCTCCGGCATCCGCCATTCCCGGTTTTTTCGCTGTTTCTGAATACATCGCTAAACCTTTACTTATATTTCCCAACGCGAGTTCCGCCACCGCGCGGTTGTAGTGCAAATATAAGAATTGCTCATCGTGATCGTGCTTAATTGCATCCTCGGTACTGCTCAATCCTTTTTTCAGCAGCGCGCGATCCTTCTCCACAAGCCCGTACAGATACGTGTCGAACCCATAGTTACCAAGCAAAACGGGCGATTCCTCCAGCCCATTCTTCGCGAACCCGTCGAGCGCCGTTTTTTCGTGGTTCACCGCCTCCGCGATTTGCTTTTCCGGAATCATGTTCATGAAACCTTCTTCACTCTGCGGATTCCCCAGGTTTTTAGCTGCTTGGGAAAGGTAGAGATTGGCGAACAAGAACCGGGGACGCGAAGCGACGGCACTTTCCAGCTCCTTCACCGAACTTTCATAGTCGTAGATTTGGAGGTCACTGACGCCCCAGGCGTACTGCACGGCGGCGCGGAGAGCTGAATCTTCCGATTTTGAGTTGGCACTATTGCACGCGTCCGCATCGTATGCCACTGCCGGAATTTTCCGCAAACCCTCGAACCCGGCAAGTCCGACACCAACTGCGACGACAATCAGACCGAAGAAGACGAGCGTCCAAGCCTCCTCGTTGCGTCCCATACTGAGCGACTGGCCGAAGAGGTAGAGTGCGATCGCAAACATGGTGATGCCGGCGAGATACCAATGGGCCTTGTTATGCCAACGCAAACTCTGTTCGTTGATGGCGTCGGACAAGGCGAAACCACACTCTGGCCCGAACATTGTTCTTCCCAATATCAGTTCTTTGGGATAGTGACGGGCGTGCTCTGGTCCGTCTTCGCCGTCGAGCATTTCAATGTCGTCGTTGTCGCTGTCGCCCTTTGGAGCTACGTCGCGTGCGGCGTTGTCGAGAATTTCTGCTGCAACTCGCTTATCGATTCCGAATGCTGGGTTCTGGGCGAGTTCGCGCTCTTGAAGAGCAGCCTGATAGCGTGCGCGCCGCTCTTGCACCGCCGCGAGCATACCCAACTCGAAGTATGCCGACGTCGTGTGGCTATTCTTGAGGCCATTGGTAATGTTTTCGACCGCATTTTCCGCGCTTTTATCCGCGTAAATACTGACCACCGTATAGCGGAAGCTGACCCACGCGCTGAGGAGAACGGCCAGCACAATCAGCAGCACAACAAAACAAGTGAACGGACTCTTCGGAAATTCCGAATGCATCCTGGCTCCGGGGAAAAGCCGCGGCTCCGGTTCAGCAGGATGCACGCTCTCGCTTTCCTCCGTTTCCTCCAACGGAGATAAATCCCATTCTTGTTGCCAAAACTTGCGAGAGCTGCTGTAGCAGTCCGTGCGCCAGCTTGCTAAAAGGCCAAATAGCGGCAAACACGGCGACGCAGCCAAGGAGATACCAGGATCCAACCGCTTGGTCAAGAATTGACACGCAAATAGCGGCAGCGAGAGCGACGATCATTCCCGACGCCATCATCCCTCGTCTCAAACCGCGGCGCCGGCACCATAGCTCCCCCAACGACAAGCAACCCAGCGCGATCACAAACACAACGACCGCAAATGAAAGCAACTTCAATTTTTTCCGCGAGGTCTCGATCTGCTGTTGGAGGCTTTGCCAGATGCCTTCGTTTGTCTTTTGCCATTTGCTTCCCAGACCCGATTCCGCCAATTGCGCGGCGACCTGCCGGTCAACAATCTGGTTGATGGTGAGACTCTTATTGCTCACCCCTGGCACTTCTGTGAAATCGAGATACGGCTGCTGGACTCGGGCTAGCGAAACTTCCTCTTGAGCTTGCAACTCGAGCAGAGAGACTTTCCGCGATCTGACGACGGCTCTTTTCAGCGCGCTCCTGTAATTCTCTAGCTCTTTTTAGATGTGCGTCCTTGGCCACCTCAAAACGAGCGCTGTCGCTGAATCGCACGAGCAACTCTTCGCGTTTGGTGAGCTCCAGGAATCGCGACTGTGTCAGCTTACTTTCCTTCAGGGACACATCTTCTTCCGCTGTCGCAGTGCGATATGCCGTCACCATACCCAGCATGGCGACAAGCGCCATCAACACGGCAATGATGGTCTCTTTTTCGGTCACCGCTTGAAACGCCTGAAGCGGTTCGAGGCCTTACCGTTTGGTTGCGAAGCGTCCACGGAAATTTTCTCGGCTGCGGATTATAGCCTTCGCGTGAGGGGTGAACAAGGTTGGGTCGAACCACCGCCCCAAGGTGAATCTCTGTTCGGATTTCTGCTGTAAGATTGTCACGCTTGTTGCAGTTCCGGACGCCTAGGCTCGTGAAAATGTCAAACCGCTGGACATTTTTCGCAATCGGGGTACAAAGTTCTGAACGCTCACCGGTCCGCAGCACTCATTTTCGGATCGGGGGCGAAATGATGATTCGTCGCCCATGAGAATCGCGCTGTTCATCCCGTGCTTTGTCGACCAACTGTTACCAGAAGTTGGGCTGGACATGGTGCGGTGTCGCGCCGGCTTCGCCACGATGTCGATTTTCCGCAAGAGCAAACGTGTTGTGGCCAGCCTGCCTTCAATAGCGGCTACTGGAACGATGCAAAGCCGCTCGCGGAGCGATTTGTCAGCACCTTCAGCTCGGCGGAAATTATTGTTTGCCCTTCCGGCTCCTGCACTACGATGGTTCGAAACTTCTATCCTCAACTTCTCGCGGATTCGCCGCTGCGAGAAAAGGCGATCGAAGTCGGGGCGCAAAGTATTTGAATTTTCCGAGTTCCTAATTCGAGCGGTTAAGGTTGCGGACGTCGGAGCGTCGTTCCCGCATCGTGTGACCTATCACGACGCGTGCCACGCTCTTCGCGAATTGGGAATCAAGCAGGGGCCGCGCGATTTACTGAGGCACGTGCGAGGGCTGGAGCTAGTCGAAATGCCCTATAGCGAAGACTGTTGCGGCTTCGGCGGCACGTTCGCCACGAAATTTGCGATGATCTCGGCGCGATGGGTACAAGCCGGCAATGGGAAAATCCGGCTGGAGTACATCACTTCCACCGACCCGAGCTGCCTGCTGCATCTCGACGGCATTTTGCGGAAAAAGAACTCGAAGGTCCGCACGATCTATCTCGGCAGTATTCTGGCGCAAACAAGCGCCGCGGCGGGAGCCACCGCTCGCGATGCGAAAAAAGCCCTAACACAGACCGAGCAGTATATTGAGTCAATCTTCCAGGTCTTGCCGGAACACGGGCTGTGACGGGTCGAGGCTGCCATCGATAACCCCAACGACCATGTCACCATATGCGTTCGTCGCCTCCGGCAGCGACGCATACCCGCGCTCCCGCTGCAACGCGCCAGTGTCCGAGTAGTATGAGGGTAAAAAAGCGGCCCGATGAATATTGGATCTCAAGCAACTTGTTCGGCATGTCGGGATCGCCTTCCTGCCGCAACACGTCCATCAGCGCCACCGTCCACCGCCGGCCCTTTGGGTCAGTGACGACCTCGCGTTCGAGGTATTGCCATTCGTCCATGCTCCACAGTGGCATACTTGATCCAGAGGGTATCCAGCTTCTACTCGAGCAATTGACCCAGCGCTCTTGCGACTTGCGATCCAGTGGAAGGGTTTGGGAATGAGCAAAACTCTTTGGGCTTTTCGCGCACGAAGGCTCGCATCGGCAAGCTCGGGCGTGTCGCTAATGATCGCTACCGGAAATTCGGCATGATCCGAACTGTGGCGCACCGCGTCAAAAAGCGCTTCGCTCATATCGAAGGAGGTGC
>CAWBRH010000039.1:0-218670 GCA_963790945.1 uncultured Acidobacteriota bacterium | reverse complement strand
TTGTGTAACGCTTAAACCATCGTATTGCTAGGCAGTGGCGGCGACGAGCCAGATAACGCCGAGCGGATGCGCCACGTAAATCAACGGGATGAGCGCGATTGCAATGGCCCACTCACGGACGGAATTTCGGGATGTTCCTGGCCAGAGAATTGCCAGCGCGAAAAATGAAAGCCCGAGCGCGATGTAATAGTTGAAGAAGCCCATCTCGAATGTCCAGCCGTAGGCCACGATGGCGATCAGCGGGGTGAGAAGCCACGGCGGGCGCTTTGTTGCGGCCGCGATGAGGGCAAAAGCTCCCCAGAAAAAAATGAGGACTGCGAACGCCACAGAAAGTTTCTCGGCAAGCTGCAAGCCGAAGATTTTCGCGAGGCCACTGAGCAGGTAATCAAACAAAATGTTGGTCGAAGGGTGAGCGATGTCCAATCCGGGCGCCTGCCCGTGCTCGATTAATTGAGCGAGCCAGGCATTGTAGACGTGGCTGCCGAGATCGCCCGCTTCGATGTGGCGATGCCAGAAGCAGGGAATCAGAATCAGCGCGGAGATTACGAGCAGGCGTATCCAGTGGCCAGCGATGAACCTGCCAGCCGAGGACAACGCATGAGTTTTCACCGGAACTTCCGCGGACGATTCCAGTTTTTCGTGAGGAGCGGAGATCAGCACGTCGGAACGGTTCAAATCAACGACGCCTGTACAAATCCTTTCATTCAATAAACATACCATGCCGTCGCGCGCGCGGTTGGAAGAGCAATCCGCACTGTGACACCCGTCACATCTTCAGGTGACGCCTGCTACCGCTACCGTCAGAATCAGGCCTATAAAAGGAAGCAGAAAGGAAAAGGAGGTGGGCCGTGAAAGCACTCGAAACCGTCACCCGCATTTCTCTTAAGAACATTCTCTACACAACCGATTTTTCGCCGACTGCAGAAGCGGCAGCTCCTTACGCATGGGAGCTTGCCAAACGATACGGCGCCAAAGTGATCGCACTTCACGTTCGGCCTGTGGAGTGAACGGCATGGTTCCCCCGGAATCATGGGCAGCGGTTCACCAGGCCGATGAATTGCAAGCGAATCAACAAGCTGGGCACCTGAAGGGGCTTTTTCGCGGAGTCGAGAATGAGGTGGAAGTCACCGAGGGCGCTATCTGGGATGTGATTTCCAAAACCATTGAAGAAAAGAAAGTGGATATGGTGGTGACGGGAACCCATGGCCGCGAAGGATTGGGGAAAATCGTAATGGGATCCCACGCGGAAAATATTTTGCGCCACTCACCTGTGCCGGTTCTGGTGGTAGGGCCGTACGTTCGTACGGGCCGGAAACGACGACGCGGATGAAGCGCATTCTTTTCGCGACGGATTTCTCGGAAGCGTCTCTAGCAGCCCTTCCTTACGCCATCTCGCTGGCGGAGGAGAACCAGGCTGAGCTGGATATTTTGCGGGTAGTCCCGCCGCAAAAGAGCGGAGAGCTGGTGCATCCGAGCGAGCTGATGGATGCCACGGTGAGGCAGATGAAGCAGCTTGTTCCTATGGAAGCCGAGGCCTGGTGCAAGCCGCGGTATCTGGCCGAAATCGGCGAGCCTGCGCAAAAATCCTGCAGTTCGCCGAACTGAGCAAAGCTGATTTAATCGTGCTGGGAGTGAAGCGGGTTTATCGCGCACTTGGAGTGACACATATTCCATGGACGACCGCGCACAAGATCATCGCGGAAGCGCGTTGCCCGGTTCTTACGGTACGCGGCTAAGCGAGCGTTGTCCTAATGGGACAGAAAGCGCGGCGAAGGCGGTGCGGGGGCGAAGATTCAAACCTGCAAGAGTGAATCCTGCGCTCGCACCGCCTCCGAGACTCATCCGACGAGCGGCCGACCTCTTTTGCGGGTGTATGTTTCCAGCGAACCCACAAGAATCATTGCAGGGTAAAATTCCGCGTAGTTCGCGGATAATCGATTCGGGTCCGGCATGCCATCTAATCCGACAATAAAACCTTATCCCGTTCAATATGTCAGCGCGTGGATGACGACGGGAGGAATGTCGGTGGTCATTCGTCCCATCAGGCCGGAGGATGAGCCGCTGATGGTGAAGTTCCACGCCACACTTTCGGAACAATCCGTTTACATGCGGTATTTCCACATGGAGAAACTGGATTCGCGGGTAGCGCACGAACGGCTGGTGAAGAAATGCTTTATTAACTATGAGAATGAGATGGCGCTAGTAGCCGATTGGCAAAATCCCTCGACAGGCGAGCACCAAATACTTGCGGTGGGCCGCATGACAAAAATACCCGATGCTGCGAAGCCGAAGTGGCAGTTCTTGTCAGCGACCAGGCGCAGAAGCAAGGATTGGGGACGGAGTTGGTTGGGCGGCTTATCGAAGTGGCACGCGACGAAAAGTTAGAACAGCTCGTCGCTGTGATCCTTCCGGAGAACTACGGAATGATGGCGCTCGCAAGGCATTTTCGGTTTACGGTGCGAGAAAGCGCGGATCCCACCGTGATTGTCGCAGTGCTCGCTCTTTCGTCCGCTCACGCATAGGGCGTTACAACACCAAGCGGTGACCAGCATCACAAAGCAGGGTGACAGCAGCTACGGCTTCAAAGTTCCGTCTGAGGGAACATGTTGGCCAGAGGCTGAATATGTCTCCCCAATCGTTTTGGTACTCGCCAGGCCCTGTGGGGACTATAATCTCGGCGAACAAGACAATGAAAACTCCCTACGGGCTCGAGATCATCGAGAGCTGCATGAACTGTCCCCATCGAGAGGAGCGGCTCTTCTGCAATCTTCCGCCTGCATCCGTGCAGAAACTGGGATCTATCACATCTCCGGCCACCTATCCGAAAGGCGCGATGTTGTTTGTGGAAGGGCAGTCGCCGCGAGGCGTTTTTATTCTGTGCAGCGGGAAGGTGAAGCTGTCCACCTCGTCGGCTGATGGAAAGACTTTGATCCTGCGCATATCGGAAATTGGAGAAGTGCTCGGATTAGCGGCGGTGGTTTCGGGTAAAGCCTTTCAGGCGACGGCAGAGGTGCTCGAACCGACCCAGGCGAATTTCATCGGCCGCGGGGAGTTCTTGGAGTTTTTGCGCGAGCATGGGGAAGCAGCAGTGCGCGTGGCCCAGCAGCTAGCGGAGAACTACCATCACGCTCTGGGCGAAATGCGGACGATTGGTCTCTCGCATTCGGCTGGAGAAAAACTTGCACGATTCCTGCTGGATTGGATCGCCGAGCATCATCAGGGGAATGGCGAGATCAAAGTGAAGCTCACTTTGACGCATGAAGAAATCGCGCAGATGATTGGAGCGTCGCGCGAGACGGTGACCCGCCTATTTACGGACTTCAAGAAGAAGCAGCTCTTGCAGATTAGAGGTTCGACCCTTGTGATCCGCGATCGGGCGGGCCTCGAAAAAATTCTCGAAACTAAATCCGCAGACCAATATTTTCGGATTACAAGCAGGATTCCCGCGGGAGCCTGCTTCCTATCGTCACGTTCTTGGACTCGAATCTGGAAGGGCTTTTGGGGGAATTTCGATTCGTGCAGACAAAAAAAAGGCGGATCAGCGTAAGCTGACCCGCCCTTTTCGACTAGAGGCTAGTGACGTTGGCTGCCTGCAGACCCTTGGGGCCGCGGGTAACTTCGAATTCAACCGCCTGGCCTTCGTTCAGCGACTTGTAACCTTCCGCCTGAATGGCCGAAAAGTGGACGAAAACGTCCTCGCCGGACTGGCGCTGGATGAACCCAAAACCCTTGCTGGCATTAAACCACTTCACTGTTCCTTGTTCTCTCACTGATGTACTTCCTTTTTTTTAAGCTATTTGTGCTTCTCGACCGCCTCCAGCCGTAAAGCAAAAGAGGCCGCAAGTGGAACTTGCAGCCCCTTCAATCGAATCTAAAGGTGTTACAAGAGCAACAAACGCAGATTGAACATAGCATGGATTGGGGTGGATGACTAGCGAAATCTGAGTGCGATGGGCGCATGAAGTTTGGCGACGTGGTTGTGACGCAGTCGCATGTGGTTGCGGGTCGCTGGCGTTGACGCTGAGATCCTTCGCTTCGCTCAGGATGACAACGATGCCTGCTTATATGACGAAGATAGAATCACGCAGCAGTGCGAGAAGTGCAAAGAAACGATGTTGCGATGCGAGGCAGAATTGCGATCGCGCTGCTTTTTATCGTGGCGCGGGCTACCCGACGAACCGTCGGGACGGAAAAGACGCGCAAGACTACGCTACTGAGGCGTATCCGTTGCGGCAACTATTTGAGAGAGTAATTGGCACGGAAATGTGGTATTTGTTTTCTCCGAGCAGCGACCCGCCTCGCAGCTCGTGGTTCCCCCTCGGAGGCACGTAATGAACAAGAAGATGCTTACCATTGTCGGCGTTATTGTCGCCGTACTACTTCTCGTGATCCTCATCCTTCCGTCGCTGATCGACGCGAACCGTTACAAACCGGAAATCCAATCGAAGCTTGGCACCGCGCTGGGGCGCAACGTGCAGATCGGCAATATCAAGCTATCCATTTTTTCCGGCGGCGTGGTGGTGGACGACGTTGCCATTTCCGACGATCCCGGCCTTCAGCAACTCGCAGTTTCTGGCGGCGAAAGAACTGACCGTCGGAGTCCATCTGATTCCGCTGATTTTTTCGAAGCAAGCTTGAGGTCGAGTCGATCACCATAAAGGATCCGCAAGTGACGCTGCTCCGCAACAAGGCCGGCGTGTGGAATTATTCCAGCATGGGCGGCGGTAGTCTCGAAGACGGAAGCAAAAGCACTCCAGCAGCTCGGCATCGAGCGCAAATTCCTTTCCGTGGAAAAATCGAAATCACGAACGGAAAAATTTCCGTGGGGAACGTTGGCTCGCACGCGAAGCCTTTGGTGTATCAGGACGTGAATCTCACGGTGACCGACCTTTCCTACACGATCGCAGTTTCCATTCAAGCTTTCGGCGAAGGATCCGGGCAATGGCGCGTTGAAAGTGGAAGGCAAAGCCGGCCCGATCGATCAGGCCGATGCTTCGCTCACGCCGATGAACGCCACGATTGACGTGCAGCATCTCGATATCGCCACGTTCGGAGGCTTTGCGAGCCCGTCCGCCGGAATTGCAGGCTTGGTTGATTTCAATGGCTCGCTCACTTCGGACGGGAAGCAGATGAGCTCGAAGGGAACTGTGAAGACGACGAAGCTGAAACTTTCCGCGGCTGGAACGCCTTCGACAGTTCCGGTGAATGTGGATTACGACACGGATTATCAGCTGAAGTCGCAGTCCGGCGTGCTGAAACAGGGCGACATTCATGTGGGCAAGGCGCTCGCGCGGTTGTACTGGAACCTACAACATCGCCGGTGAGACGCCGACGGTGCAATTGAAATTGAACGGGCAGGCGATGTCCGTGCCGGACCTTGAAGGCGTGTTGCCCGCTGTGGGCGTTGTGCTGCCATCCGGCTCGGCGCTGACGACCGGTACGCTCGATGCGAATCTGGCGATTGCGGGGCCGACGGACAAGCTGGTGATCACGGGCCCAATCAAGCTGCTGAATGGCACGATTAAGGGCTTCAGCGTGAGTTCGAAATTGGGAGCGCTTGGTTCCTTTGCGGGCCTGGGCGGAAACAAGAGCTCGGATACCGTGATTGAAAGCTTGACGACGAACGTGCGCGTGGAGCCCGCGGGCACGCACGCGCAGGATCTGAACGTGGTGATTCAGGGAATCGGCTCGGTCACCGGCGATGCCAACGTTGACGCTGCCGGAAAACTCGATTGCAAGATGGTGGCGCACGTTAGCGGCGGCGCGCTGGGAGGCGTGTCGCAGGTGGCATCGGTGGCTGCTTGCCGTTGGGCGGCGGGAAGGGCGGCAGCAGTGGCGGAGGAATTCCATTCCGCGTCACAGGCACCACGTCGAATCCGGTCTTCGTTCCAGATGTAGCCGGAGTGGCCGGAGGACTGGCGAAAGGCGGAGTGGGCACCGCTCTCGGCGGCGGCAAGGCGCTTGGCGGTGCAGCAGGCGGCGCTACCGGTGGTGCAACGGGAGCGCTGGGCGGCCTGCTAGGCAAGAAAAAATAGCAGCGGCCACTTCTCAACTCGAGGCAAGCCAAACTCGGATGAGAAATTTGGAGTGCGAGAGCTTGCTCTCGCTTTCGCAGGGCGGCTTGCCACGCCCGGTTTTTGTGGCAGTAGAGGCGATGGTCATAACAAAGCGGCGGAAAACCGCCCTTCGGCTCCGCTCAGGACGAGCCGCACTCCATAGGACTGCTAAGAGGTAAGCGCTCGCTCGGCGTCCGCGAATAAATTTCGCAATGCCCTTACGACCACGCGAATCATCAATATGATTATGACCGTCGCGATCAGGACGATCGTGGCTGCGGCGTAAGGATGTTTGGTCGCGAACCAGATCAGGAATACCACTGCGGCATCCTCACTGAGACTTAACGACAGCATTCGAAATCGGTTCGGGCGAATGAAGCACCGCTGCGCGCGCCGCCGTTTTCCCGCCGTGCGCCGCGAGCGCGATCAGCGATCCAGCCAGCGTCGCGAGCAGCTGTTGCCATTGAGGTAACTGCGAAGTGGCGGCGAAAGTGATCAAGGCTGCTACCGGCACTCGAACGAAAGTCTGCAGCGCGTTCCATAGCAAATCGAAAACTGGAATTTTATCGCCCACAAACTCCACGAGAAAGAGGACTGCGCACGCGCCAATCACGTACCAGCTTTCGACGATGCCGATTGAGGGCGGAAGTATTACGACGTGAAAGCGTGATAGCAGACCCAGCATTGCGACTGTGGCGTAGACGTTTAGTCCCGATGAAAAGCAGATGACGACCAGCAGGGCGGTCAGGGTGTGACCGTCGGGGATGAACGGCGAGACTACAGAAGCGGTCATGCTGGATTGATTCTCCGTATGTGGTGCGGGCAGCCGTCGCTTTGGCTTCTCAGGAAGCAGCTCAGAAGCCGCTAACTCTTGCGGCACGCGCTGCCTGTGCCGCAGAGAATTATGCACTATAATCTATGCTGTATTCAGGCTCGCGGAGTTTTACTGCCGATTGGCGCTCCGCGAAAATCCCTCTCCTTAGATTTACATCCTCTTCCAATTTGATTGTCGGGCGCTGCCGCGTTCGCGAGACGATGTTTTCTTGGCGAAAGCTGCGCGTGTGCGCCGTTTATTTCAGACAGTTCAATCTTAGGTAGTTCGATTTCAGGGCGGTTACAACCGAGTAAGGAAATGGGGCGGGGATGAAACGAGTTATTTTCGTGGACGATGAAGGCAAGGCTCTGGAAGATCTGAAGCTCATGCTGCAGGTGCAGGAATTTCCGTGGGAGGCGGCCTACGCGAGCAGCGGGAAATCGGCGCTCGATCTAATGGCGGAAAAACCGTTCGACGTGATTATCTCCGACATTCGAATGCCGGAGATGGATGGCGCCGCGCTGCTGAAAATTGTTTGCGAGCGCTTTCCCGGCGCGGTGAGAATCGTGGTTTGCAGCCAGGAAGAAATGAATGGGGCGCTGCGGGCCGTCCCGGTGGCGCACCAGTTTTTGCTGAAGCCTTGCGATCCGCACATGCTGCGAGTGGCGGTGGAGCGCGCCACGAGCCTTTCGGACGTGCTCAGCAATAAGATGCTCGCGAGCATCGTGGGATCGGTGAAAGACCTGCCGGTGCTGCCGCGCACCTTCATGGCACTTCGAGAAAAGCTGGCTGATCCGAACGCGTCGGTGAAAGAAGTGGTGAAGCTTGTGGAACAGGATATTTCGATCTCCGCGAAAATTCTTCAGCTGGTGAATTCGGCGTTTTTTGGATTGCCGCGCGAAATTTCCACGATGAATACCGCCGTGAGCTATCTGGGAATCGAGATGCTCCAGAACCTCGTGCTATCGGCGGAGGTGTTTCGGGTTTTTGAAAACGCAGCGAAGCTGCCGGGATTTTCCTTTGAGGAACTGCATGAGCATTCCCAACTCACTGCAAAGATCGCATCGCACATTCCTGTGCCGGCCGCGGTGCACAGTGCGGCGGTGGTTGCGGGCTTATTGCATGATGTTGGCAAGCTGGTACTGGCCACGCGATCGCCGAAGCATTTCGCTCGCGCACTCGAAGGCGCCGCGGAGGAAAAGCGGCCGCTGTTCGCCGTGGAGCAAGACTTGATGGGCGTGTCGCACGCGGAGGTGGGCGCGTATTTGTTGGGTATCTGGGGATTGCCATGCCCGGTGGTGGAAGCGGTGGCGCACCATCACCATCCGCAGCGCGTTCCGCAAGAAACGCTGGATGCGGTGGCCGTGGTGCACGTGGCGAATTATCTGGCGCACGAGAATCCCAGTGCGCCCAGCCGCCGCAGAAGATTCGAATGCGTACTTGAAGCCCGATCCGGAGTATCTCGAGAATCTGGGGCTCACGGATCAGATTTCGGACGTGGAACGAATACGCGGAAGCCGCCGCGATTGAAATGCGAGGCGGCCCGAAGCGCGAAACTCGCCCTGCAATGGAAACCACCAAGAAATAGCTGGCGCTCGAAACTCCCGCCAGCAATGCCGCGCGCGTCGATTTATTTCCTTATTGCACGTTGATCGAGATCGGCACAGCGTGCGTTGCGGTTCCAATCGTGAACGAAACACTCGCGTTCGGATCAACTCCGACGGGCGTCCCGGGATCATGAACGCCTCCACCACCGCCGCCCTGCCTCCGCCGCAGGCCGCAAATGTCAGTAGCGCCGCGAACACAATACAGTGAAAGCGACTTGAATTCCGCGACGTCCGCGCCGCAGGCCAAGAAGCGACAGAAGACCCAAAAGCCAAATTACGAATAATGCTCCCGGGCCGACTGTTTGTCGGCTGGACGCGTCGGCGCGGCCGGAACGCTCGAAGGCGCTGGCGGTCGAAACGGTCAGCATGACGGTAGCCGTCGTCATGGTTGAGCTGAAAGTGACGCTCGCAGGCGATACGGCGCAGGTGCTCTCGGACGGCAAATTGGCGCACTGAGGAACCAGATTAAACGTGCCAGTCAGGCCGTTCATCGCGGTGAGCATCAGGCGATGTGCTACCCGTTTGCCCGGGTCTGGCAATCGTGATCGAAGTGGGACTCGCAACGATGGAAAAATCCGGCCCGGGATTTACTGTTACGTTCGACGCCGCGATTCCACATATAGTATTCGTATCGCCACTGTACGATGCCGGTGATCCCGATCTGTAGCCCGCACGGGCAGGAGCTGTTGTGGCGCATTTGAGCTTGTCCGTTGGCAACCGGTACCGGTGCACAGCGTGGAAGAAGAGAGGTTGGTCGAGCTGAACTCGAATATTTCCGGTGCATGCGCCGGACCGCCAGTAGCTTGCGGGGTGACCTACCGCTGTAAAAGTGATGCTCTGAACTTGGGTGATTGTGGAGGCGGATGGTGTTAGCCCGGTTATCGGTCGGAATCACCACGTCGGGGGGCCGAGGGGGACGTGGAGGCGGCATAATTACCATCTCCGCTGTATTTCGCCGTGATTGTGTTCACTCCCAACGGCAGGACATCACTAGTGGCGAAAGCCCGGCCGCTCAACGCGCACGTATCGTGATTGATTGCGGGGTCGACGGGCGTGCCTCCAATCGGTGTTGTCCCGCTGAAAAAGTTGACTGTTCCTGTGGGCGAGGTCTCCACAACTCGTGGCCTGTCACTGTTAACGAGCGAGGTCGAAAACTCGAACCGAATGCTGTCGAGGGCTCCTACGACTGGCGCACCGAGTGTTGTAGACTGCGGGAGCTGATCGTGAAAGTTGCGGAAGCGGCGGGACCTGCTGGTGAAACTTGTTATCGCCGCTATAGGCGGCTGTGATGGTGTGCTGGCCGCCGCTGAAGGTGAAAATTCCGCTGGTCGTGGCGGTGTTGCCCTTGCGAGTTTAAGGAGAAGGGGCTGCCGGTGATCTCAGTGCCGTTGTCTTTGATCGTTACTGTCCCGTGGCAGTGCCGTTGCCAGATTGCCCCTTTACGTCCGCGCGTATATACACAAAGTTGCCGTACGGTCCGGAGGTGAAGGGAATCGGATTGCCGTTTGCATCCGCCGTCAAGGCTTTCACGGTGGTGGTGCTCGGTTCAGGAGAGACCACAACTGAAATTGGAGGTGTGGAGTCGCTGGCAGAGAATGTGGCGTCGCCCGGATAGTGCGCGGTTACTGTGTAGGAACCGCCGGGCAAGATGCGCTCGTGGTACCGGTGACGGTCCCATTCGCCAGCAGGAAGCTGGCGACGCCGAAGCCCGTGCTCGCGATTAGCGCCACCTCGCCGGTGGGTGTGCCCGTGCCGCTAGGCGCTGGAGCGACTGTCACGTTCAAGTTTGCCGTTGCACCATGCGTGATGGTCAGAGGAGTTGGCGTCATCGAGAGTGTCGTCGCGCTCCTTTGGAACCGGAACTGTGGTCGCCCATGCATTCACGAGATTCGCCGCGTTAACGGTGCCGAGGCCGACGGCGAGATCGTAGCCCGTCGTTGTTGGGTATCCGCTAAGAATGCCGAACTGGTGGGACTTCACACTCGTCTGGCAATCGGGAGTGCTGCCAGTCAAGCAGGGCATAGCGATCGTCCCCGACGTGACATCATTAAATACGCAGGTGCTCAGCGGCGGCGTGCTCGAGTTGCACCCAGTCGCAGGTTGTTGTGCGAAGAGGCTGTAGAGAGTGTAATTGGCGTTTCCCTGCCGCGAATTGGTCTTCTGATCGATCATCGCCATGATGCCAGCGAATGCAGGAGTGGAAGCAGAGGTGCCACCGATGCCGACAACTGTGCCGTTCGGATTGTTAGGGTCGCAATAAGAGCCAGTGACATTATTTGAGCAGATTATGTAGAAGTTGCCGTTGAATCCGTTGCTGGCGAAGAGCGACACGTCCGGAATATCGCGCTTGCCGTCGTTCGGCACGCCGGTTCCCGTTTGCCAGGAAGGCTTGGGGTATCCGCCGGTACAGCTGGTGATGTCCTGCGCCGCTCCCGGTGGTGCACGAACTTTTTCCGCCGCTGCCGCCGGTAGCGACCACGGCGCCAAAAAGGCGGCCATTATTGCAGTTGGTTTCTGCGTTCGTGCTGCCAGTGACGGTCGACCACTCCGCGTTCGTGCAGGAATTATTCCAGGTCATTTCCGGGATGTACGATTTCGCGGATGCCTCGTGAGCGTCATTCGTAGGGTTCCAGTAAGGAGTAAAATTGTTGAGGTCGTTGAAATCAGTGCCGCCCACCGCTGTGGTGTAGGGAGTGGATGCGAAGCCGCTGACCTGCAATCCGAACTGCTGCGGGATTATCGCGATCGCATCCGGCCGAGCCGCTATCGCCGCTGGAAAGAAAAACAGACATTCCCTGCGCGGCTGCCTGTTGCCACAACTGATTGAAAAACTGATTTCCAGCGGTGCCGAGGGCCGCTTCGCAAATTCCGTAGCTTTCGCTGACGATCGGGGCCACGTTGTGGTCAACGATATACTGCGCGGCCAGATCGACGCCCAGAGTTGTATCCGTGGTGGCGGCGACGACGAATTTTATTGCGGCACCCGGAGCCATTGCGCCGGACCACTGCAGATCGAGATCCGACTCGATCTCGTCAGGCTGCAAGCCCGGGTCAGGGCCATCCACGATCATGGTCGGGTCGTTCGACGTGATGCCAAACAGAGCGCGGAATTTTTGCAGATCCTACAAAGTCGACGTCGGTCTCACCGACGATTGCGATTGTTTGCCCGGTACCGTTGATCGCGGGCGTCGCGTTCCAGAGCGGAGACACATTGTAAATGGTCGCGAAATCGTAAGGACCCACGCCGTAAAAGGTGAGGTTGTCGGCAAAATTCGGCAGAGTGAACAGCGAGCCCACCGGTGTGAGCACGCTGGTCCCCTTCGTCCGCTTGAAGGTGCCGACGACATGGTTCATGGCGTGGCGAGGGAAATTGTGGAGTGTGAGGATGCCGGAAACCGCGGGGACTAGTGCGGTTGGAATCTGGGGGTCGCTCGAATTGGCCCAGTGGTCGGCGCCGTTCACCGTGTACTTGTGAATCTCGGTGTGGAAGGCGTTTTGTACTTGGGAGGCGGTGCCGGAGAATTCGATCACGGTGCGGCCGTTCGAAACTTTTGCTACCTGGAATCCCTGGAGCTGGAGCCACGATGTAATGGCCTGAATGTCTGCGTCAGCGGGACCGAATTGCTGGCCGAATTGCTCGGGAGTGAGCCAGGCGTGGTAATTCGGCGAGGATTTGTACTGTTGTTGGTCGAGCAGCGCGCCGAGCGAAGCTTCGAGTTCCGGGCTGCGCTTCATGACGAGAAGCATGCGCTGCATCGGCAGGCTCGCGGGCGCGGCACCGCGGTCGTATTTTGGGAGCGCGAGCGGATAGGTGTTGCCGCGCAGGACGGTGAGCCTCGATTCTTCGATGGGCTGCGTGATCAGCGCGGGCCTGGGCGGCGCAGTCTGTGCGCGGCTCAAGGTGGGGAACGTGACAGCGAACAGTAACGCTAAGACGCACTGCGGGGAGCGAACCCGAAAAGCGCGGAAGACACTTCGACTGCTGCTGGTTGGGGCTGGGAGCCTCATCGTTTCACCTGTGTTGAACCGGGAAAAGCGAGACTCTGTTTATAACAAGTTGACAGTTTGAATCAAGTATTAATTCGGTGATGAAATGAGCACATCGCGCTTCGCTTTGCTTTCGGGGCTGCGAAGTTAGAAAGGCTCTAAAGCATCTGCCGGAGGACGTATTGAAGGATTCCGCCGTGCTGGTAGTAGGCCACTTCGAACGGCGTATCGATGCGCGCGATGGCCGTGAAATGTTTTTCCTTGCCTGAGGCGTCGCGGGCGCGAACTTTCATTTTTTTGCGGGGCTCGAAATTGTGGGCCAGGCCTTCGACTTCGAAGATTTCATGGCCGGTGAGGCCGAGCGTTTTGGGAGTTTCACCGGGGAGGAATTCGAGGGGCAGGACGCCCATGCCAACGAGGTTGGAGCGGTGGATACGTTCGAAACTTTCGGCGAGGACCGCGCGCACGCCGAGAAGGATCGTTCCCTTGGCGGCCCAATCGCGGGAGGAGCCCGAGCCGTATTCCTTGCCCGCGATCACAATTAGCGGGACCTGCTCGTCGCGGTATTTCATGGCGGCGTCGTAGATGCTCATTTTCTCGCCGCTGGGCTGATGGATCGTCCAGCCGCCTTCGGTGCCGGGCGCCAGCATGTTCTTCAGGCGGATGTTTGCGAACGTGCCGCGCATCATCACTTCATGATTGCCGCGGCGCGCGCCGTAGGAATTGAAGTCCTTCGGTTGAACGCCGTGCGCGATCAGATGTTTTCCGGCCGGCGTATCGTGGGGAATCGAGCCGGCGGGAGAAATGTGGTCGGTCGTGACGCTATCGCCGAGGACTGCGAGCGCACGCAGGCCATGCAGATCGCTGAGCGATCCGGGTTTCTTGGGCATCCCTTCGAAGTACGGCGGATTCTTGATGTACGTGGATTTTTCATCCCAGGCGTAGAGATCGCCTTCGGGAAGTGGTAGCGCGCGCCAGTGTTCGTCACCGGTGAAAACATCGGCGTATTCTTTGCGGAACATTTCGGTGGTGACGGAATCGCGCATCGTGGTTTCGACTTCCTGCGGCGTCGGCCAGATGTCGCGGAGGTAGACGGGCTTGCCGGATTTGTCGTTGCCGAGCGATTCGTTGACGATGTCGATGTCCATGCGGCCGGCGAGCGCATACGCGACAACGAGCGGCGGCGAGGCAAGATAATTGGCGCGGCAGAGAGCGTTGATGCGGCCTTCGAAATTGCGATTGCCGCTGAGGACGGAGACGGCGACGAGATTATTGTCCTTGATGGCTTTGCCGATCGGCTCGGGCAGCGGGCCGCTATTGCCGATGCAGGTGGTGCAGCCGTAGCCGACGAGATGGAAGCGCAGCTTTTCGAGGTACGGCCAGAGTCCCGCTTTTTCGATGTAGTCGGTGACGACTTTCGAGCCGGGAGCGAAACTGGTTTTTACCCAGGGCTTGGAGCTGAGGCCGCGCTCGACGGCTTTTTTCGCGAGCAGGCCTGCGCCGAGCATCAGCGATGGATTCGAGGTATTGGTGCAGCTGGTGATGGCGGCGATTACCACGGAACCGTCGGCGAGATCGAAATTGTCGCCGTTGTTCTTTACGTGGACGTGCTTTGGCGCGGCGCCTGCCAGCGATTTTTCGAAGGACGTTTTTGCCTGCGTCAGCGGGACGCTATCTTGCGGACGCTTTGGGCCGGCCATTGTGGGAACGACTTTTGCAAGATCGAGTTCGAGGCGGTCCGAGAAAACGGGATCGGGAGTCTGGTCGGTGCGGAACAGGCCCTGCTCTTTCGTATAGGCTTCGACGAGGCGGACTTGATCTTCGCTGCGGCTGGTGAAGCGGAGATAGGCGAGCGTTTCCGCGTCGACGGGAAAGAAGCCCATCGTCGCGCCATATTCGGGCGCCATATTGGCGATGGTGGCGCGGTCGGGAAGAGTGAGGCTCGAGAGGCCTGTGCCGTAGAACTCGACAAATTTTCCGACGACGCCTTTTTTGCGCAGAATTTCGGTAACGGTGAGGACGAGATCGGTGGCCGTCGCGCCCTCGGGCAAACGTCCGTGAAGCTTGAATCCGACGACAGCTGGAATCAGCATCGAAAGCGGCTGGCCGAGCATTGCTGCTTCCGCTTCGATGCCGCCAACGCCCCAGCCGAAGACGCCGAGGCCATTGACCATCGTGGTGTGTGAATCGGTGCCGACGAGCGAATCGGGGAAAGCGAGCCAGGCACCATTTTCCTGCTTCTTGAAAACTACGCGCGCGAGATATTCGAGATTCACCTGGTGGCAGATGCCGGTGTCTGGCGGGACAACTTTGAAATTCTGAAAACCTTTTTGGCCCCAGCGCAGGAAAGCGTAACGCTCGATGTTGCGTTTCATTTCGAGGTCAGCGTTGAAGAGGAATGCGCCGGCTGCGCCGAATTGGTCCACTTGCACGGAATGATCGATGACGAGTTCGGCGGGGAGCAGGGGATTGATTTTTTTAGGATCGCCGCCGAGTTGGCGCATCGCGTCGCGCATGGCGGCAAGATCGACTACAGCCGGGACGCCCGTGAAATCCTGAAGCAGAACGCGAGCGGGCATGAAGGAGATTTCTTTTTCGCTGGCGCCTTCGGCGCTGGTGGGATCCCAGCCGGCGAGGGCGCGAATATCGTCGGCATGAACGAAACGGCCGTCTTCGTGGCGCAGTAGATTTTCGAGGAGAACCTTCAGCGAGAAGGGAAGCCGCGAGGGCTTGCCGACGCCGGAGCGCTCGAGCGCATCGAGGCGGTAAATTTCGAAGGATTCGCTGCCCACTTTGAGAGCGGCGCGGGTGGCGAAAGAGTTTTTGTGCGATGGGCTCATGCCGGGTTGGAAGCTCCTGTGCTTACAGCACGATATTGTATCGCACGCGGAGTTGGAAGGTAACAGCGACGGCGGGCCGTTGTTAGGAGAACGGAGAATGAGCCAGGAGAACGGCATGGAGCATTTGCAAAATGGTCGGGGAAAAGTCACTTTTGTGACGATTAGAACATTGGCGGCTAAAGCCGCTTCAGGTTGCGACACTTACGGTACGACTAAAGCCTACCCTGAGTAACGGACGCAAAACACGGTTCTACGTATGCGACCGAGTGGCTAAGTTGAACGGAAAGCGTGGGATAATTTCGCATAGATGAGAGTGGTGCTGATTTCGACTTATGAGCTGGGGCGGCAGCCGTTTGGGCTGGCTTCGCCGGCGGCTTGGCTGCGGACGAGGGGGCGGAGTGACTTGCGTTGATTTGTCGCGGGAAACTTTGGCCGAGGATGCGGTGAGGGCGGCGGATTTGGTGGCGTTTTATGTGCCGATGCATACGGCGACGCGGTTGGCGGTGGCGGCTTTGCCTGCGGTTCGCGGGCTGAATCCGGGGGCGCATCTGTGCTTCTATGGCTTGTATGCGCCGGTGAACGAGAGCTATCTGCGCGGGTTGGGTGTGGAGACGATTCTTGGCGGGGAATTCGAGGAGGGATTGCGCTCGCTTGCGGAGAGGCTTGGCGCGGGGAATCTGGGGGCGGGCGCAAAAAATGGACAGGGTGAACCCTTCGGCGCGTTATCCGCGCCCCAGGGGAGCCTGTGATTTCGGTGGCGCGGCAGAAGTTTGTTACGCCTGATCGCGCCGGGATGGTGGCGCTCGATAAGTATGCGCGGCTGATGATGCCTTCGGGCGAGGCGCGGACGGTGGGATACACGGAGGCGAGCCGCGGGTGCAAGCATTTGTGCCGGCACTGCCCGATTGTGCCGGTATACAACGGCGTGTTTCGAATTGTCGATCGCGAAGTGGTGATGGCGGATATTCGGCAGCAGGTGGCGGCGGGGGCGCAGCACATTACGTTTCGGCGATCCGGACTTTTTTAACGGCGTGGGGCACGCGATTCCGCTGGTTGACGGCGCTGCATCGGGAATTTCCGGGCGTCACGTATGACGTGACGATCAAGGTGGAGCATTTGCTGAAGCATGCAGGATTGCATTGGCAAGCTTGCGCGATACGGGATGCTTGTTTGTGACGAGCGCGGTGGAAAGCGTGGATGATGCGGTGCTGGAGCGGCTGGAGAAGAATCACACGCGGGCGGATTTTTTGCGAGTGGTCGAAATGCTTCGGGAGATTGGTTTGACGCTGCAGCCGACGTTTGTGCCGTTCACGCCGTGGACGACGCTCGAAGGCTATTGCGAATTGCTGGAAGTATTGCGCGAGGAGGAGTTGGTCGAGAATGTGGCGCCGATTCAGCTGGCGATTCGGTTGCTGATTCCGGCGGGTTCGCGGCTGCTGGAACTTGAGGAGATTCGGCGAGGCGTGGGCGAGTTTGATGAAGCGGCGCTCGTGTATCCGTGGAAGCACGCCGATCCGCGAGTGGATCGTTTGTGCGAGCAGATGCAGGGGATCGTTCATGCGGGCGAGCAGATGAAGCGCGAGCCGCGCGCAAATCTTCGAGCGAATCGAGGATGCGGCGTTCGCGGTTGCAGGCGGCGGCATCACGCGGAGCGCTTTGCCTGTGCTGGCGTCGCGAGCCGCGGTGCCGTACTTGAATGAGCCTTGGTACTGTTGAGCGGAGCCTACCGGGGACCAGTTGGTTCCCATCGTGGAGGCGAGAAAGAGGACGCGGCAGGCGGACACGTTCGTGTCAATGCAGAATGCTGGAATTTCGGACAGACTGAATGCTGAGTGAATGCAGTATAAGCGAAATCACGCGGACGGCAATGGCAGCGAAGAAACGGCGTGCTGATTTCTGGCGAGCAAGCTGGGTATCAGACGCGCGGGTTTGCTGAGGCGGCGGAGAAGCTGGGCGTGGAAGTGGTGTTTGGGACGGACCGGTGCCATCAAGCTTGATGATCCTTGGGGCGATGATGCGCTGGCGCTGCATTTCGAGAAGCCGCGGGAGGCGGCGGAGGAGATCGTCGAGGCTTCGCAAGTCGACGAGGAGTCGACGCGAGAGAATCGCGGTGGATGGCGCGATGCTTGGCGCTCGGGGCGATCGGCCTGACGGCGACTGCGGCGTATGCGGCTGAGGCTTGGGGATTGCGGGGAATTCTCCGGCAGCGGCGGAGATTTGCCGGAATAAATTGCGGCAGCGCGAAGTGTTGCGCGCGGCGGGCGTTCGAGTGCCGGATTTTTTTTCGTTTTCGGCTGGCGGATGATTTTGGCGGAGTGCTGGCGCGGCTGAAATTTCCGTGCGTGGTGAAGCCGCTGTCGCTTTCGGCGAGCCAGGGCGTGATGCGGGCGAACGATGCGGACGAATTTGCGGCTGCGGTGCGAGCGGATTCGATTGCTGATGGAATCGCCAGAGATTCAGGTGCTGCGCGAGCCGGGACTCGACCGAGCTGCTGGTCGAAGAATACATTCCGGGGACGGAAGTGGCGGTCGAAGGGCTGATCGATGGCGGAAGTCTGCGCGTGCTTGCGATTTTCGACAAGCCTGATCCGCTCGAGGGGCCGTATTTTGAGGAGACGATTTACGTGACGCCGTCGCGATTGCCGGACGAAACGCAGGCGGCGATTGAACGATGCGCGGCAGCGTGCGATTGCGGCGCTGGGATTGACGACGGGGCCGGTGCATGCGGAGTTTCGAGTGAACGAAGATGGCCCGTGGGTGCTGGAAGTGGCGCCGCGGCCGATTGGCGGGCTGTGTTCGCGGGCGTTGCGATTTGGGCGCGGAGAGGATTTCGCTTGAGGAATTTTTGCTGCGGCATGCGCTTGGGCTTGCTGGAAGCGATGCGGAGCGCGAGAACGACGGCGTCGGGCGTGATGATGATTCCGGTGCCGCGAAGCGGAATTTTCGAGGGTGTCGACGGGATTGAAGCGGCGGAGAAAGTTGCCGGGAGTGACTGAGATTCGGATTACGGCGAGGTTGCAAGATTACGTGGCGGCTTGGCCGGAGGGATCGAGTTATTTGGGATTTATTTTTGCGCGCGGCGATTCGGCGGGAAGTGTGGAGGAGGCGTTGCGCGCGGCGCACGCGGAACTGCGATTTAAATTTTCACCGAGGCTGCCGGTGGAACCCGGTTACGCGGAAAATGGAAAATTGAGAAGGGAAAATGGTGAACCGAGCAGCGGTGAGTTAGGCGAAGCTGGCGAGTGTGGCAGAGACAAAGAATAGCCCTCTGCCTGCAACAAGACTAGCCTTTGGCTCTTTGGGGGACGTAGCCTTCGGGGAGTTTGGCGCCTTCGCCGAAGAAAAATTGCTCCAGTTGCTCTTCCATGATTTTTTGCGAGTTGGGATCGAGAGGGTTCAGGCGGTACTCGTTCATGATCATTTTGGAATGCTCGAGCCACATCTTCCAGGCTTCTTTCGAGACATTCTCGTAGACGCGTTTGCCGATTTCGCCTTTCCAGGGAATGCGGTCGAGCCCGGGCATTTCACGTCCGAACTTCACGCATTTCACCATGCGCACGGTTTGGCCCGCGGACGCGGAGAACCCGGCGGAGTGTTATCGGCAGATTTTTCGTCGGCCACGAAGGCCTCCTGAATGATTGTTGGAAAGGTGCAACTCCAAGATACTGCATTGACAGCGGAAATTCCAGCTTGCTGACGTTGGGGAGCTTTGACGAATGCCGGGACATCCGATGCGGGTCGAAAAGTGATTGCCTCTTGCGGTATTAGCCCATTTTGGAGAGAAAGATAGCCTCGCTTGTCCACGCTTTCGAGGCTTCCGGAGAAAACAGATGAATACCCGCAGCGTCACGAATCTGCCAGACGCGCCGCCAAGACCGATGCTTACTACTGCGAAGTTCCGAACGATCCGTGCACGATCGTGATGTTCGGCGCGTCGGGCGACCTGGCGCGACGAAAACTGCTGCCTGCGTTGTATGACCTGGCGGTGCATGGATGCCTCGCGCCCCGATTCCGGTTAGTGGGATATTCGCGAACGGAAATGAGCGATGACGAGTTCAGGAAGCGCGCAGCTGAATTTTTGCCGAAGAGCGGAGGCGGGCGCGGAAAAGCTGACGAATTTCTAAAGCACCTTTCTTATTTCAGCGGTGACTATGACGATCTGGGAGCGTTCCAGCGGCTCTCGAAACGCCTCGATGAAATCGACAAGGAAGGCGATTTGCACGGGAACCGCCTTTTCTATCTCGCGACGCCGCCGGATGTTTATTTGAAGATTATCGAGCAGATCGGCAAGGCGGATCTTGCGAAACCGAAGACCGAGAAATCGTGGACGCGGGTAATTATCGAGAAACCGTTTGGGCACGACAAGGCGTCGGCGTGCGATTTGAACACGACAGGTACTGAAGGTTTTCAACGAGACGCAGGTTTACCGAATCGATCACTACTTGGGCAAAGAAACGGTTCAGAACATGTTGGTGTTCCGGTTCGGCAACGGAATCTTTGAGCCGCTCTGGAATCGGAATTACATCGATCACGTGCAGATTACGGCGGGCGAATCGCTGGGGGTGGAAAAGCGCGGAGGTTTTACGAGAACACGGGCGCGCTGCGGGACATGATTCAGAGTCACGTGCTGCAACTGACTTCACTTTTGGCGATGGAAGCGCCGGCGACGTTTGATGCGACGGCGGTGAGAAATGAAAAGATCAAAGTGTTGCAGTCGATCCGGCCGTTTCACGAGGAATCGGTTTGGAAGTCGGTGGTGCGAGGCCAATACGGGCCGGGAACTGTGGGCGGACAGCAGGTTCCGGGATACCGGGAAGAGGCAGGGGTGAAGCCGGATTCCAAGACTGAGACTTTTGTCGCGCTGAAACTGCTCATCGATAACTGGCGGTGGAGCGGCGTTCCATTTTATTTGCGCACGGGAAAGCGGCTGGCAAGACCTGGAACGGAAGTGGCGATTCAGTTCAAGAAAGCGCCGCACGCGGTTTTTCACGGCGAGAACGTGGAATCGAATTCGCTAGTGGTTAACATTCAGCCGGACGAAGGGATTTCGCTTTCGTTTGGTGCAAAGGCTCCGGGCGGGCATTTGCAGATTCGTCCTGTAACGATGGACTTCCGATATCAAGCAGTCGTTCGGCGGGGTGACGCGCGATGCGTATGCGACTCTGATCAATGACTGTATACGCGGCGATGCGACGCTGTTTGACCGCGCGGACGGAGTGGAAACCGCGTGGGGACTGGTCGATCCGATTCTGGACGCGTGGAAGAACGCGTCGGAGCCGCCGCCATTCCCGAACTATCCTTCGGGCAGCCAGGGACCGAAAGCTTCAGAAGACTTGATCGCCGCTGAAGGACGCCGTTGGCGCCCGATCTAAGCCCAAGACCACCACTCGCACTACAATTGAACGCTTTTCAAACATTCATGCGGAGGATTCTCGATGTTTCTTGCGGGCGACCTGGGAGGAACAAAATCGAATCTCGGGTTGTTCGACGTGAAGAAGGGAAAGCTGGCGGTCGTCACGACGAAACGATACGCGACGCAGGAGCACAAGACATTTGAAGAAGTGGTGACGGACTTTCTGACGGTCACCGGCCAGAAAGTAACAGCGGCGTCGTTCGGGATCGCCGGGCCTGTGGTGCAGAATCGAGTACACGCGACGAACTTTCCGTGGGTGGTTGACGGCGCGGTGATGGCGAAGCATTTGGGAATGAGCCGCGTACGGCTGTTGAACGATTTGGAAGCGGCGGCGTTTGGAATTGGCGTGATGGAGCCGGCGGACCTCGAAGTGATCCATCCGGGAGTGCCCGCGCCGCAAGCGAATAGGGTAGTGATTGCCGCGGGAACGGGGTTGGGTGAGGCGATACTTTTCTGGGACGGCACGCAGCATTTGCCGATGGCGACTGAAGGCGGCCATGCAGATTTTGCTCCGCACACTGATCAACAGGCGGATCTGTGGAAGTTTTTGCGAAATCGCGAAGGCTACGCGAGTATCGAGAAAATATTATCAGGCGGCGGATTCAAGCGCGTTCACGAGTTTCTCGATCCTTCCGTGCGGCATGATTTTGACGATCCTGCGATCGATCCAGCGCCTGAAATCACGCAGCGCGGACTTTCCGGAGCGTGTCCAGTGTGTGCGGCGACGCTTGAATTGTGGGTGGATATTTACGGGTCGGAAGCGGGGAACCTGGCGGTGCGTTCCGTCGCGCGGGGCGGAATTTTTGTGACTGGCGGAATTGCAGTGAAGGTGCTGCCGAAGATGACGAATGGAAGGTTTGCGGCGGCAGTGAAGGATAAGGAAAAGATGGTGGAATTTTTGGAACAGATTCCAGTGGTGGTGGTGCTGAATGAGTTTTGTCCGCTGATGGGGGCGGCGTTTGTGGCTTGGAAGGGACTGTAGAAATTAACGCGACGAATTTACGCTGCTTGCCGGGCTTTACTCTTCTTAAAACGCAGGTCCTTTCTATAACGATAGAGAACGTACAGACCAGGGATACGGCCACGACAATAAACGTGATCAGGATTGGCTTATAGTGATTGGTGATGACTGTAAGAATCTGCCGGCCGTAGAAAGCGCTTAAGCACGAAAGATCGTGAATCGGATTGCGCGGCCAGTGGCAAGTGCGGCCAAGAATTTATTGCGCGAGTACTGCATAGCGCCCGCTGCGATCAGAAATGGAACCATCGGCGCTGGCGGCGGAAGCATCGCAGGAATCAGCACTGCTCCAAAGCCCCATTTTTCGAAGGTCTTCGTTACTTTGTTGATGCGTTTGCGCGAAAATCTGCGCTCCAAGGCGCTTTTGCCTTGCCGGAATGAGATGCGGTAGGTGACATAGCCACCGATCACCGAGCCGATCGTCGCCATCAAAGCATAGTAAGGCCACAGCTTGCGCTGGTTTGCTGAAAGGATGATGGTCAGCGCGTCCATGCTGCCGGGAACTGGAATCACGGAATTGTCGATCAGGCCGAGTACGATCAGACCTGGACCGCCGAGGTGATGAAGCCAGCGAAAAATGTCGTGGGCGGGTCTGGCTAATTCGATGGTCTTATGGATGATCATCGGTTTTCTAACAGCGGTTCTAACTGCCAGAATAGACCGAAATGGAGGCTTCCGCTGCTCATTTCCTTCACGTCTTTCACGGTGAAGACGTCTAATCTCCGAGAGCTTTTGCCATCGCGCAGGCCGTTGCCATATAAAGGACGGTTGCACATCATGTATGGTTTCAGCGTGAAGCCGGGGGCAGCCTGCGACGTTAGCGCATATTCTCGAGGAATTTTCTAAGCTGAGAGCGCGCGGTAAAGCATTCCCTGTACGCGCGGTAAGCGTTCCACCTAGTGGATAGAATGTGATTGACTTGATTCCGTCGATAGTGCGAAGAATTGTTGAGTGTCGTTCACGAGGTCTGTTAAGCCATGAGCCTGAAAGAGTATCGCAAGAAGCGGCGGTTCGGTGTGACGCCGGAGCCGGCTGGCGGAAAAGACGGAAAAGGTCACAAGCATCCTTCGCGAATTTTCGTTGTGCAGAAGCACCGCGCTACACAGCTGCACTACGACTTTCGACTGGAATGGAATGGGACGCTGCTCTCCTGGGCAGTTCCGAAAGGTCCATCGCTCGATCCTTCCGTAAAACGGCTGGCGATGCAGGTGGAGGATCATCCGATCGAATATGCGAAGTTTGAGGGCGTGATACCCGCGGGAGAATACGGCGGCGGAACCGTGATGATTTGGGACAAGGGAACCTGGGAACCGGAGCAGGCTGATCCACAAGCCGCGCTAGAGAAAGGCGATCTGAAATTCACGCTTCACGGGAAGAAGCTAAAAGGATCGTGGGTTCTGGTTCGAACGCGTGGCTTCGGCGGCGGCAGCAAGCCTTCCTGGTTGATGATCAAACACCGCGATCAGTATGCCTCGACGGAAGATATTACCGCAGCGCAACCGAAATCGGCGGTGAGCAGGCGGCTTCTCGCGGGAATTGCGCGTGACAATGGTGGCAATGTGGAACTCGCAGCCACTGGCGACCCGGCTCCCACGACAAGCCCGCGAAAGACAACTTCCAAACGCGCGAAGCCAGCGCTTCCCGCAGCTCCTCGCAAGCGGCGAGCATAGATTATCCAGAATATCTTGGTCAGTTGTGTTCGCGTTGAAATTCCAAGGAGCCGCCACTCCGCATGAGCGATCGAATCCCGTTTCGCGTCAAACCCATGCTGGCGACGCTGGTGAGCGACCTTTCGATCGGCGCGGGTGGATTTATGAGGAAAAATATGACGGCATTCGCATCCTCGCCTATAAGGAAGGGAAAGAAGTGAAGCTACTCACGCGAAACGACATCGACCGAACGAAAGGCTTTCCGGAGGTGGTCGGAGCAATCCGCGCGCTGAAACCTGCGACGCTGCTGCTCGATGGCGAGCTCGTCGTGTTCGATCGCAAGAAAGTTTCGCGCTTTCAATTGTTGCAGCAGGGGAAGGGCGCAGCCGTTTACGCGGTCTTCGATTGCCTGTATCAGAAGGGAAAAGATCTGCGACGGCAGCCGCTCTCCGAGCGGCGCACCGCGATGGAGAACTCGCTCGGCAAACCAGGAGTCTTGATTCCTTCCCGCCGCCTGGCCGCCAATGGCTTGGAAGCCTACCGTGATGCGAAAAAACACAATTATGAAGGATTGGTCGCGAAAGATGCGTCGTCACTTTATTTCGAAGGCCGCTCCACAAATTGGTTGAAAGTAAAAGTTCACCAGGAAGATGAGTTTGTCATTGGTGGATTTACAAAGCCCGCCGGCGCTCGCAAATATTTTGGCGCTCTGCTGCTGGGCGCTTATCAGGGCGGAAAATTGCATTATGTGGGCAAAGTGGGAACCGGATTCGATGAGGATTTACTCGCTTCCCTGGCAAAAAAGTTCAAGCCCCTGGAAAGCCCGAGGCCGCCGTTCGTCGATCCGCCGCGCGAACGCGACGTCACCTACATCTCAGCCAAAACTCGTCGCGCAAATCTCATTTCAAGAATGGACGGCCGACATGAAATTGCGCCAGCCGGTATTTCTAGGCTTGCGCGACGACAAAAAGCCCACGGAAGTCCTGCTCCCGGAGCCGCAAAAGATGAAAGCCACAGCAACCAAGCGGGCGAAAGCCGCCACTACCGCTACAAAAGATCTCCCGGTGAATATTTCCCATCCCGACAAAGTCTTCTGGCCCGAAGACGGCTACACAAAAGGCGACCTGGCTGAATTTTACGCAATCGATATTTCCGAAGCTCGAGCCCTATGTGAAAGACCGCTTGCTCACGCTCGAGCGATGCCCGGACGGAATGGCGGGCCAGTGCTTTTACCAGAAGGAAATGCCGAAGGGCATGCCGGCAAATACTCCCACGAAGCGAATCAAGAACGAGGAGAGCAAGCGGCCCTTCACGAATTACGTGGTGGGCGGGACTCTCGAGACGCAACTGGCGCTTGTGAATCTCGGCTGCATCGCCATTCATGCGATGGGCGGCCGAGCTGCATCGCCGCGGCAGCCAGACTGGATCTGCTTCGATCTCGATCCCGATTCAGGAGAATTTTCCGACGCTGCGCGCGCGGCGCTCTATGTGAAAGAAGGCCTCGATACCCTGAAGCTCGAATCATTTGCAAAGACTTCCGGCAGCCGCGGGATCCATGTCTTCGTGCCGCTTCGCCTCGGCCCCGATGTCGACGTCGTGCGTTCTTTTGCACAGGATTTTGTCGCAAGGCTAGCCGCTGCTCATCCGAAAGAACTCACTACGGAGCATTCGATTGCGGGGCGAAAAGGGCGCGTCTACCTCGATCCATTTCGAAATGGATTCGGACAAACTGTGGTGACGCCTTATTCAGTCCGCCGAAAGCCCAAAGCTCCCGTATCGACCCCGCTCGCGTGGACGGAGGCAAAGCCCTCGTTGATTCCTTCAAAGTTTAATATCGGCAACTTCGCAGAGCGCGCGAAGAAAGCTGATCCGTGGAGCGATTTCTTTCGAAGCCGGCAGTCGCTTGAAAAAGCGATTCAACAAGTCAAGAAGCTCTAATCGAATTCAGCCGCCGTCAGCCCGGCGGCCCCGCTCGATGAAATCCGCCCGCTTAATCTGCGCCCATCTTCTTGGATAGCTCCGCGGAATAAGAACGGACGCCCGCGCTTGATGCGCTCTCCTCTTTGAATACGTTGCGCTTCGCAATGAGATCCGAAGCCCAGAGAAAGATGTCGAAGAGCCGCGCGCGGTCCAGATTGTCAAAACCGCGAATCGGCCGCACGAGCTCTCCCGTCTGCGCTACGCACTGCTGCAGGAAACGATCGACCGAAAACGAGGTGACAACATCCGCGTCTCGAAGCGGATTGCAATTGCAGCGTTCAAGATATTCGTAACAGTGCGATATGAAATGACCAATGCAATAAAACCGCAGCGCGAGCAAACCCACCGCGGCATCCCCGCAGTGCGGAGTGTCGCAGCGGATCCACTTTCTCGCGGATGCCTCGGTTCCTTCAGTTAGACTTAATTTTTTCGCCGGAATCTTCCTTCATGGCCCTCATTATCCCCGTGGTATTTGATGATGCTGAGAGATTGATTTGGCTGTGCGTTGCCATTGGCATTTCTGTTCCGATTAACAAACTGGCGTCGCCGCCATCGGCAAAGGCGCATCCGGAAAACCGGGCAGCGCCGCCTGATAGGTTTGAACTCTCGTGCACACGTCGATCAGCGGAGTGACCATCTTCAGGACAGCCGCCGAAGACTCCCACCGATATGCAGCATCTTTTTCAGCCTTCCAGAAACTCATCACCAGAATCAAGCGCGGTTCTTTCACAGAACTCAAAACGATCACGCCCGCGAATCCTCGCTTCCTTTTCAGGTATTCCACCAACGCGCCTCGGACACAACTTCCCAATTCACGAATTTTGCCGGGCTGAGCCACCAATTCCACTGACCGTGCATGCAGCGTTTGAATTCCCAAAGCGCTGTTTGGCGCCAACGCAGTCCTCGTTTCCCATGGATTGGAATTGCAGCCCACGTTTTCGATTTGCACGAATGCGGTTTCGATCAGATCCCTCATATCCGTAACACTCCTCAGTTCGTTTTCATTGCGATGGGGGGAAGCGCATCCCGGTTCGTTCGGGGTAGGGACGCCCCGGGATGCGCCGGGGGCATGAGGAGCCTTAGAAATACTGTTCCGCAGAGTAAGAGTTTGGGGCTGCATTGTCAGCGCGTCACCATCGCTGCAGAGTAGTGAAGCCCGGGCGGAAATCGTTTCACTTTGGGACAAGATTTATACGCTGTGTGAAATAAGTGGTAGTCCTGCGGGTGGTTCCGTAGTTCCTGAACGACGAGGCGCGTCGTTGCACCTGATTTCTTAGGGGGTTATACTGCCTGACCACTTGAGGGGTATGTGGAATTCTTCTCGTTCGACGAGTCCTATCTTCAGCGGCTTCGGGGCGGGGACTTCCCGACCGAGCAACATTTTGTCGACTATTTTGGCCAGCTGCTGCGGATCAAGCTTCGCTCCCGCCTTCGCTCTTCGCAATCGGTGGACGACATTCGGCAGGAGACGTTTGTAAGGGTCCTGAAAGCGGTTCGAGCGGGGGGAGTGCGGAGCGCAGAAGGACTCGGGTCTTTCGTTAACTCAATATGTAACAATGTCTTACAGGAGCATTATCGCAGCTCCGCTCGTTCCGTGTCGTCCGGATGAAACCCCACTTGACCCGCCGGACACGAGCATCGATCTGGATGGAATGCTCGTAGCAAAACAGACCCGCGAGCAGGTAAGACACGCACTTTCAATGCTTTCCGAGAAGGATAGGCGCCTCTTGCGAGCCATATTCTTCGAGGAAAAGAGTAAAGATGAGATTTGCAACGACTTCGGAGTTGATCGCGACTATTTGCGGGTGCTTTTGCACCGCGCGAAGCAAAGTTTTAGAACGCTTTACGAGCAAGCAGACCAGGGCAAGCAGGCCGGTGCCGGACAATCGAAGCAGGTGTGAAACGATTTACCCTCCCCCGTCACTATAGGGAGTATGCAAATAATGAACCACGACGAAGCCATTCGGCTTAAAGCGGCTGAGAAATACCTTCTGGGCGAGCTGAGCGCCGAGATGCGCGATCAGTACGAAGACCACTATTTCGGATGTGCGGAATGCGCGCAAGACATTCGAATGGGCGCAGTCTTCATTGATAATGCGCGAGATGTGCTGATCCCGCCCTCTGTAACTGAGTTAGGAGCCAAGCATCAGCCTGCGCGTTCTGGTGGCTGGTGGAGCGAGCTGCTGCGGCCGGCATTCGTGGTTCCGGCGTTTGCGCTATTGCTCCTTGTCGCCGGATATCAGAACGCGGTGACGATCCCGCATCTGAAAAACGCTGTATCGCAATCCGAGACGGCACAGACCCTGCCCTCGTTTTCGCTTATCTCCGAGAATTCGCGTGGCGGGACTCCGCTCGCGATTGTGGTTCCGGCTGGCAAGCCTTTCAGCTTTTTTGTGGACATCCCGCCAAGCAACGGCTACACCTCTTACGTTTGCGAATTTCAAACCGAATCTGGAACGCCAGAATTGTCCCTTAACATCTCCGCGGACGAAGCGAAACGAACCGTTCAATTATTGATTCCCGCCGGACGCCTGGCATCGGGCAAGCACGTGCTCGTCGTGCGAGGATTGGACTCGCAAGGAAAGCCCGATGCGGATAAGATAGGCGTCGCCAATTACCGGTTCTCTCTCGATTACACCAAGTAATCCCGAATTTATTGATGCAGGAGGCAGCGCCAATGCTGAACCAAACCGTTCAAAGAACCTACATTTACAACGGCCAGGGCCACGCTCTGAGCGGCCACATCACGCGCCCATTGGATCACCAAATCGAAGTGCAGGCTGGAATGTCGCTTCCGACGACCGGCGGTATCGGACACGCGCGCGTCGAAAAATTCCGCTTCCAGGAGTACGTGTCGTTTTCCGCTGGCTATACGTACGTGGCCGGCAGCAGGAGTGGCGAATATACATACACGACACTGGTCACGGCGGTGGTAGAAAATCTGAACATTTTGGACATTGTGACCGCTGATCGCGTGGTAGCGCGGCTCGCCTCGCATCACAGCCTGGACCCGAATCTGCACCAGGATGAGCCTCAGATCACTCTTCTCGGGAGCAAGATCGAAAATCTGAGAGTCGGCTGCTGCCCTGTTCAACTCGAATTCGACGAGGATGTGCTCGTTGGCCTCAATACCTTTGAAGCATTGAAAAAAAGGTTTGACGTCGACGAGGGATTCCGCAGAATGGCAGCTGATCCTTTTGTTACGACGCCGCCAAGAATCCCAGTCGATCCGCGAGGAGTTTTTCTGTGCTCGCTCGTGAAGGACATGAAGATCAATTGTCCCGGAGTGAAGACCGTCGGGCACTCTTTCGAGGTGCCAGAATTCGGCAGGGTTTATATCGGCGAAGTCCTCGCGCAGTATCGCAAGCGGACCGTCACGATGCTACGCCTCGAGCTCGGCTGCCCCGTCGTGGCTACGATGATGAGCGCACAGGCTGGCGGCAATGGACATCCGTTTCCATCGTCTGGATTTTCTTAGGCGCGCTGATCTTCACGGCGGCTGGTTGCCAACGAAGAACGGCCACCGATCCAAAGGCCGCTTACGACACCGCATGGTCAAAGCTTAGAAGCGGCGATCTCGCTGGCGCACGGGCTGCGATAGACACTATCGCGCCTGGAAGCCTGGCTCCGAACGGCGACTGGGATTCCCAGTTTCGCATCCTGAAAGGTGAAACCCTCGCTCGTCAGGGCTTGGACGACCAAGCGCTGGCACTCCTTGCAGCTCCCCTTCCCAAACAACTCGAGAAAACCGACATCGCTGTCTGGCAAAAAATGGCGCAGGGGATCGCGCTGGCTCATCTGGGTCGCTACCCCGAGTCCGAGAAATATCTGGCAGAAGCCGAAAATCTCGCCGAGACAAACCAGCGCGAGTTGCTGGGCGAAGTTGCACTGAGAAAAGGAACGCTCGGCCTCCTGCGCGACGATTTAACCGAAGCGCAGAGACAATATTTGAAGGCTCTGAAACGCGCTCGCGATCTCCATGACTCCTATCTCGAAGCCGCGTGTTTAAGCAATCTGGGACTCATCGCTACGAACCAGGAACACTATGACGAGTCAATTGATTGGAACAGACAGGCGCTGGTGACGTCGCAAGCCAATGGAGCTCGCGGTGCGACCGCCGTGATTTTGGGAAATATGGGCTGGGGCTACGTCAAGCTTGGAGACTATGACAACGCTCTTGCACTGTTTCAACGCGCTGACAAAGAGTCCGGAGAAACCGGTTCGCTGAGCGCGCAAGTGGACTGGAAAATCAACATCGGTAGCGTGTATCTGGCGCTGGACAACTACGATTCAGCGGAAAGCTCTTATCAGTCTGCTCTTGTGGCATCGCTCAGAGGCTCGGCGACGACAGTGCAAAATCCGAATGCTTTGAAAACCTGGCGCTCGTGTCGCTGGCGCGAGGGCAGGTTGATTCGGCGCAAAGCTACAACGAGAAGGTGGCGCCCCTTGTTCGCGCGCATTCAGATGCCGTCGTATCGTCCATCGTTTCGGGCCGCATTCAGGCCCTGAAGAAGAATTACGGAGATGCCGCGAAAATATTTCAAACCGTGATTGACGATACTGTCGCCCCGGCGTCTCTGCGCTGGGAAGCCCAGTCAAGGCTTGCCGGTGTCTACGTCTCGGAAGGCAAACGTACGGCGGCGGATGCGGAATTTCGACGCGCGATTGGCACGATTGCCAGTGCGCGATCGGAAGTTAAAAACGAGGAGTTGAGACTGGCGTTCTTGTCCAACGCAATTGCGTTTTACAACGACTACATCGAGCTTCTGATTGCGCAGGGTCGAGCGGAGGAAGCACTGCAGGTGGCTGAGGTAAGCCGCGCGCAGACGCTTGCTGAGGGGCTTGGACTCAGGTCGAAAATTCTGTTTCCAATCGCAAACTTTCAACCACGATCGATTGCGCAGCGCTTCGGCGCGACGTTGTTGTTTTATTGGCTGGGCGAGAAACACTCCTACCTCTGGGCCGTCACCAGTTCGAGCGAGTCACTTTTTACCTTGCCTCCCGCATCGGAAATCGAATCGGCTCTGAGATCCTATCGCGCAGCGCTGCTCGGGCCGCGTGACGTACTCGAAGCATCGAGCGCACAAGGTATCAAGTTGTATGACATATTGGTTGCTCCTGCTCAGAAGGCGATAGCACCCGGTTCGCGCGTGATTATCTTGCCGGATGCGGGATTGTACGGCTTGAATTTCGAGACGCTTCTCGATCCGAAACCGCAAGTCCATTACTGGATCGAGGACGCAGTTGTCGCATACGCGAATTCGCTCGTTCTGCTGGCGGCGTCTGCGAACCAGCCGGTGGCCAGAACAAAGAAACTGTTGCTTGTGGGCAATCCGATCTCGCCGAGCGCGGAGTTTCCGGATTTGCCGCAAGCGGGCGCCGAGATGACGGACGTTGAGCGATATTTCGCTGCGCCGGAGCGCACCGTGCTTTCGCGACAGCAGGCAACGGCGGCCGCTTATCTCGAAAGTAAGCCGGCGCAATATTCGTTCATTCATTTCGTGGCGCACGGGATTGCCAGTCGCGCGAGCCCGCTTGATTCGGCGGTGATTCTTTCGAAGCAGGGTGATTCCTACAAACTGTATGCACGCGATATCGTCACGCAGCCGCTGCATGCGAACCTCGTGACGATTTCGGCGTGTCATGGCGCGGGCGAGCGCACCTACTCTGGCGAAGGACTCGTCGGACTCACATGGGCATTTCTACGCGCGGGTGCGCATGGCGTGATCGCCGCATTGTGGGAAGTGAACGACAATTCCACGCCGGAATTGATGGACGATCTCTACGCTGAAATTCAGAAAGGCTCAACCCCGGATGCCGCTCTGCATCATGCCAAATTGAAGCTCCTGCATTCCGGCACGGTGTATCAGAAGCCTTTTTATTGGGGACCTTTTGAAATTTATCTCGGCCACTGATTTCAACCGCAAGTCTAGTCGCGCATCGCTTTTTTAATTAGGGTTCTCAAGAAGAACCGCGATGCCTTGGCCGCCTCCGATGCACGCCGACGCAACCCCATATCTCTTCTGCGAACGTTGCAACTCTCGCGCCAGTGTGACGGCTAGCCGTACACCCGTCGCGGCCAACGGATGGCCAATCGCAATCGCCCCGCCGTTCACGTTGAGCTTGTTGCGATCAAGCTTCAGCTCGCGTTCCACGCCCATCACCTGCGCGGCAAAAGCCTCGTTGATTTCGAAGCGATCGACTGCATCGAGCGAGAGTCCAGCACCATCAAGAAGTTTCCGAATCGCGGGCGCCGGACCAATGGCCATAATTTCAGGCGGAACGCCCACAGTCGCAACAGCGGCCACCCGCGCGAGCGGTTTGCCATCTCGAGACTTTGCATAATCTCCCGACGCGATCAGCGCCGCAGCCGCGCCGTCAACAATCGCCGAACTATTCCCTCCCGTTTGCACTCCACCAAAGGCCGGCCGAATTTTTGCCAGCGCCTCGTAAGTGGACGGACGAATGTGCGTGTCGGTCGTAAGTGTTTCGACGCCCCTCGGCAGCTGAATACCGCGCGACTTGTAGCCTTCGAGCCGGAATTCCTCGCTCACAACAGGAACAATCTCGCCCGACAAAAAGCAAGCCTTCTGCGCCGCCACAGCGCGCGAGAAACTCAGTTCCGCGAAACGATCCACTTCCTCGCGCGTAATTTTATATTCGCGCGCAGTCTTCTCCGCCGTGTCGCCCATCGTCACATCCGCCGCCGGATCAAGCAGCGCCTCCCAAAGAAAATCCTTGAACTCCACCTGTCCCATCTTGAATCCGCCGCGATGCGTATACGCCGCAATCGGATTTCGGCTCATCGATTCCGCCCCAACGCACAGCCCCACATCAATCTTCTTCAATGTAATCGCGTCCGCCGCCTGCCCAATCGCTTCCATTCCAGTGCCGCAAACGCGCTGCACCAGAATCGCCGGCCGATCAATCGGCACACCCGAATACAGCCCGATATGCCGCGGCAGCAAGTAAGCATCAAAACTAGCCTGCGCCACGCATCCGGCGATCACCGAACCCACGTCGCCAGGCGAAACTTTCGCGCGCTCGAAAACCGCCCGCGCAGCCTTAATGCCAAGATCCGTGGGCGATACCAATCCCAGCGCACCGTTGTAATCCACGAACGGCGTGCGCACCCCGTCGAGCAGCCACACATCGTCATACGCGATGAAAAGCCCGCCACTATCTCTTCCCGTCATTTTTCCCCTCGAGCCGAAGAATTAAATCGGAATCCCGTGACCCATATAATTCCTCAACAAGGCCCGCGCGATGTTCAAGCACCGCGCGCTGATTCAACGATCCCTTGTCCGTAATCTCCCGCGCGTCCAGCGAAGGCGCCTCCTCCAGAAGTATCGCACGGCTCACTCGATTCGAACTGCCCGTCGCCTCCGCCGCAAACGCCGCCAGCAAATCGCGAAACCGCCCGCGCACCGCCTCGTGACGCAAAATATTCGACGCAGTCAAACCCGAGCCCGAGCCCGAGCCCGAGCGCAGCGCGCCGCCGGGGCACAACGCACAACAAGCCTCGACATCCGCGAAAATCATCATCCCCACATCATCTCGATCGTGCCCCGTGATCACCACATCCCGCACAAACGGCGCAAAGAAACTCAAAATCCGCGCCCGCAGCGGCCCCACACTCACCCAAGTCCCAGTCGCCAGCTTGAAATCCTCAGAAAAACGCCCATCAAAAAGAAATCCGTTATTCACATCCGCAGGATCGACAAACCGCACCGCATCGCCAAATTTATAGAATCCATCTTCGTCGAAAGCCTTCCGCGTAAGCTCCGGCTGCCGCCAGTATCCCGGAGTAATATTTGGCCCACGAACGCGCGCTTCCAATTTACCGTCTTGCGGCACTAATTTCGCTTCCACGCCGGGAATCGGAATCCCGATTACTCCCGCCCGATCCGTTTCCCATGTCGTCTGAATCGCCATCGGCGCCGTCTCCGTCGAACCCAGCCCCGTCACCATCACCACGCGCTCGCCGCAAGTTTCCTGCGCCAGCTCTCGGTACGCGTCCCACACCGGCTGCGAAAGTCCGGCCCCCGCATAGAACAGCAGCTTCAGCCTCCTGAAAAAATTCTCGCGCAGCCCGCGATCCGCGCGCAGTGCCGGCAGCAAATCCTCATAGCCCTTGGGCACATTGAAATATACCGTCGGCGCAATCTCGCGCAGATTGTTGATCGTCTCAGAAATAAATCCCGGCCCCGGCTTTCCTTCGTCAATGTAAAAACTGCCGCCATTGTAGAGCGCGATTCCGATGTTGTGATTTCCGCCAAACGTGTGATTCCACGGCAGCCAATCCACCAGCACCGGCGGCTCGTCCTGCAAAAAACCAAACACCTGCGCGATCATCTGCTGATTGCAACAAATCATCCGATGCGTGTTGATCACTGCTTTCGGCATTCCCGTCGATCCCGACGTGAAAAGGAATTTCGCGGGACTTGCGGGATCGATCCGTTCGTGCGTCGCGTCGAGCGCATCGGTCGGATTCGTTGCAAGAAGCTCCGCAAAGCAAGTCGCCTTGCGAAAGTCCGGCGGCGCTGACGCAACGACAACCTCCACCTCGCCACTCACCGCCGCTTCAATCGCGCGCCTATATTTGTCGCCGTTGGATACAAACACCATTCCAGGCGTGAGCAGCCCGAGACAATGCCGCAGCTGCGCAAGATCCTTCGACACGAGCGAATACACCGGAGAAATATGCGCGGTAGGAATCCCCGCGTGTTGCCCCGCAAGCATCAGCAGCAAATGCTCGAGGTCATTTTCAGAGAGTATTGCGACGGGCCGCTCAATGCTGAGGCCCCGATCGATCAGCGCTTGCGCGATACTTCGTACCGCCGCATAAACCTGCGAATACGTAAGCGTCTGCCATCGGCCATCCTTATCGCGATCGCGCTTCGCCGCGCAAATCCGCTCCGGCGCGATTTCCGCCCACTGCGCAACGCGATCGGTGAGAACTTTTGGATACTCGCCAAGAGGCTCTTCGGGACGCACCAGCAGCGAACCGTCCGGCAGCCGCTCGATGGACGCTCCCGAAGTGCGAAGCCGCACATGCCTCACACCGCTGCTCGCTTTTTCCAGAGCACCCGTTGCCGGCCGCGTATCATTCACGAATGAATTTGCCATCGTCCGATTTCTGTCACTCCGATTCTAATACGTGCGCCTCACGCCGCAAACGTGGCTCCGCCAGACTAGGTGGGGCGAGCAATCGCATCAAAAACATTCATGAGGCGTTTCAAATCGGTTCTCACCGGAACGTCTCCGTCAGTGGTCAGCAACACTGACCTCGCGCCTGAAAGTTTTAGAAACCGCGCTCCGCTGGACTCGCTCGCTTCCAGAACTGCAAGCGGCACGGCGGAGCCGATCATGAAATTCTCATCACGCCCGCGCGCCCGCGCGATGAATTCGTCAGAAGCCGAACAGAGAATCGCATCCCATTCTTGCTGAAAAATCATCTCGACGTTTTTCGCCGTCGCCGATTCCACTCCGATTTGAAGCACGGGCATCGCTTCGTAAAAGCGGACGATGTTGAAAAGCGACGCTAGCAGTGACGCCCAGTTCTGGCATTTGCTGGAAGTAAGAGTCGGAAGGTTTTCCTCCCGAATGAAAATCAAATTCGCGCCCGCCTCCACGAAAGCGGAGGCAATCTTTGTTGTAGCAACCGCGGCAGTTTCCAGTGCCAATTCAGGTGGTTCGTGACCCTGACGCATTTCTCCCGGTTCGATTCCACTCAACCGCGCAGCAAGCGTGAACGGACCCGACACGCCCGCCATCAGCAACGGTTCATCACGCAGCAGAGAATTGAGCCTCCGAATCACTTCAACCGCGGCTCGAACCCTCTGACTATTCGCAGCCTCTTCAGGAGATCGCAAGCGGGCAGGCAATTCGCCTTTCTGCGCAGACTCGGGCCATTGAATACTGCGCGTCTGATTCGATTCGTCCCACTGTGGCGTGCCGCCCAGCGTTTCCGCTTCGAGAAGCGGATCGAAATAGCACGCTACGCCATCCGTTCTCAATTGCGCCCGAACCTGCCGAAGCGCATTCGAGATTTTCGTCGGATTGTCGAGATAAGCTCGAAATGAAAGATTTTCAATTTTCGCGCCGAGTGCAAATACGATAGGAACAATAAGCGGCCGCGGCTGCGGATTTCCTTGCAGCAGGCTCTTCATCATTTGCCGCGGAGTGAGTTGTTCGTTCACGTGTGGACCGGTCGTTCTTAAGTGTCAAAAAAGAAGGCCCGCAAACACTCTCGATTTCGGAAGCCGGCTACTGCCTGAAAATCGGCCCGAGCGATTTGGCGTCCGGCCAGCGCCCGTAAAACTGCAAAATATCCTGCGGCGGGCTCATCTTGCTCCATTCCTTCTGAAATTCGTCGAAGCTCTTCCCGCGCGCCAGTCGGCTCTTGCGCTCATTCTCTCGTAGCTGTTTCGTCTTTTCCACATCGAGCTTATTGCGCTCCGAATCGTATGCAATCTGATAAATGTTGCGAGCCGTCCATTCGGAAACGATTTTCTTCTTCAGATCCTCTAACACTTCCGCGGCCTCGCGTTCGAGCGGGTCGCCATAGCCCGGGCCGCCTCCGCTGAACCCAAACAGCAGATCGCCCTCGTCGTAAAGCTTCGGCGTCCGCGCGATCAATTCGAATGTCCAGTCGCCGTGCACCGTTTTGTTCTCGAGAATGTCGCGGCTGTCCATTGAAAGCTTCGCGTTGCCGTCCTGCATTTGCTTCAGCAGATCGGCTTTGCGAACGCTGATGCCGGGAATCGGCGCAGACGCGTAACCTCCAAAAAGCGGCTGCCCCAGCGGAACTTTGCTCCCGTTGCCCATGCACAGCGAGACAAGATTTGGCACCTTGTGAATCATCCACTGCTGCACGCCGCCCGAGCCGCCGCGATGCCTTCCATGTCCCGACGAATCCTTCCAGTGTTGCGACAACGTCACGGTAACCGGCAGTTCGCTCTCCACCTGCTCGGAATCCGGCGCGCGGCCAAAGGCGCACCAGGCGAACCCGTACGCATCCATTCCGTCGTTCGATGCGCGGCCCCCCTGGCCCTGCGTGTTGAGCGAAAAAGAAAGCACATCCGATACCGCGAGGTTCCATTGTGAATGCCCGGCGCAAATCTGCGCCGTGTGCTGGCTGCCAGGAGATGCGGCCACCTGCCGCCAGAGCCCTGCGCTCGAGAAAGTCATCTTCGCAAAACTATTGTGCGTGGCGCAGCGGCACTGCATTCCGATATAAACGCAACAGCTCGTGGCCGCCATTCGTCCCGGATTCAAAATAATTCCTTCCGGGAAATCAAAATCGATCGGAGCAAACGTGGAGCTGCAAATCGGCAAATCGTGAAACACATATTCGTACATGAAATTCGCGATATGGCCCACCACGGCTTGCGAATGCACGTTGTACGACGACGGATTCTCAGGCGACGTCCCTTCGAAATCAAACGTCAGCGTCTCGCCCTTTTTAATCAGCGTCAGATAGCAGGCGCGGACCAGCGCGGGAGTCCAGCCGATCGCATCATTGAAGACAACTGTCCGGAACTTGCCGTCGGGCAGCGCCTTGATCTTCTGCCGCGCTCCGGTTTCCGCAGTGTCCGACATTTTGCGCAGCAGCCCGACCACGAATTCGCCGCCGCGCTTCTCGGCAAGTTCGAGCAAGCGCACCCGCACTCGGTCGGCAGTCGTACAGCGCGCGCGAAGATCGGAGATAAACATCGCGGGCGCGCGCAGTCCATACACGGTGTAGAACTCGAGAAAATCATTACGCAGCTCGAAATTCTCGCCGATTTTAATCGGCGGCATGTTCAGGCCTTCGTCGAACCGCGATTTCGCGCTCACAGGCATGCCGCCCGGTTCGATGGCTCCCGTTTCAGTGGTATGCAAAGCAGCCGATGCCCAGGCCAGAAGCCTTCCCTTGTGAAAAATCGGCATCAGCGCCACCTGATCAGGGTTGTGAATGCCCCCATAAAGCGCGTCGTTCGTGTACCAGATGTCTCCTTCGCGCACTCCTGGATTTTCCGCGTAATACTTCTGAATGAATTTGATGACGATCGGCTGAATGATGGCGTGCAGATACGTTCCGCACGAAGCGTTCACCAGATCGCCGTTGGCGGTAAAAATAGCGACCATCGAATCGCCCGAAACGCCGAAATAGCTCCGTGACGACCGGACGAATACCTCCATCGCTTCATCGAGAATGTCGTTGGTGATCTGCACGCCAATTTCATAGTCGCCGGCCTGCACTTTCGCGGCGCATTCTTTCTCAAAGGCGGTGGCGGGCGCCGGTTTCAGCCATGCGAGCTTCTCAGCCGTACTCGGAATCGGCATAAGTCTCCTTCTAGTCTTTTTCCAAACTGCCGCGGGCTCAGCTTTCCAGAATGCCGAGGCCTCGTTCATCAATCGAAAAGTTCATCGCAGGCGGCACCACCACAGTGGTGTATTCGCCCTCGAGAATTGCAGGACCTTCCAGCCGGTTTCCCGGTTTCAGCGTTTCGTACGCGTAAATGGGAGTAGGACGAAAATCCTTCGCGTCCGCCCAATATGCCGGCCGCTCGCCCTTTCGCGCGCCCGATGGATCGTGGCCTTCAAGCGGCATCTTGGGCAGTTCGATCTGCTGCACCGGAACGATGGCTTTCAAAATAAAACTATCCACAAAAACTCCGCCCTCGGGATTCACCACAAACGGGCTGAACGCTTCGCTGAACTCTTTCTTGAATGCCTCGCAAATTGAGGCGACATCCTCGGTTGAATGCAGTGAGAGACGCGGCGAAAGCGCCCGCTTCACGTGAAATTGCCCGCCGTAGAGCATATCGAGCTCGAGCACAAACGATGCCGTGCTCGGATTCAGCCCGTCCGCCACCAAATCCTTGCGCGCCTGTTCGAGCAGTTCTTCCACCGTGCGATTGAAAACCGCAAATTCCTGCGTCAGCTCCTGCGTCCCCGGCGACATCAGCGTCAGTTTCTTGGACACTTCGTAGACATGCATGATGTCCATCGTCGATGAACCAAACGCGCAGAACACCGGCGAAAATGGAAACGTCACAGCCTTCTTGATATCGGCCTTATAGCCTTCCGCATGCGTCGCACCGGCTCCGCCGCCGACAAATAAAATGAAATCTTCAGGACTGTAGCCACGCAGGTGCACTTCCTTCATGATCGCCGACGCCATATTGCCGTTGACGATCTTGCGTATCAGCATCGCCGCTTCTTCTACCGAAATGCCAAAGGGCTTCGCGATTTTGTCGCGAACGGCGGCGATGGCGCGGTTCTTGTCTAGCTTCATCCGTCCGCCCGAGTAGTACGCAGGATTGATGTAACCAAGCACCACGTCGGCGTCAGTAACAGTCGGCTCCGTGCCGCCAAGGCTGAAGCACGCAGGACCCGGCATCGAGCCGGCACTGCGCGGGCCCACTTGCAGCTGATTCTGCAGTAGGGGATTGATCGAAGCGATCGATCCGCCGCCGGCGCCCACCGAAAGCGTCTTAATCATCGTGATGCCCACCATCCAGCGATCGATGATCGGACGAAAGTCGTAGCTCCTCACGCTGTCTTTCACCACGAGCCCGACGTCGAAGCTCGTCCCGCCCATGTCCGTCATCACCACGTTCTGGTAGCCAAGCGATTTCGCCACATGATGCGCGCCCATCAGGCCGGAAACTGGCCCGCTGTTAAATGTACGGCAGGCGGTCGTGCGAAAAACTTCCGCGATCCCGCCCGAGCTTTGAATCATCAAAAGCGGTTTTTTGTAGCCGCGCTCGCGCAGCTTGTCCCACATCGCCGAAAGCTCGATCTGCATCGACCGCTGCAAATACGCGTCGAGGATTGCAGCAAGCGTCCGTTCATACTCACCGAGTTTTCCGACCACCTGTCCCGCCAGCACCACAGGCAGATACCCGATGTGAAATTCTTTATATTCGTCGCGGATGATTTCCTTCACGCGCCGTTCGTGAGCGGAATTGAGAAAGCCCCAAAGCAGCGAAACAACAAACCCGCGCGCGCCGCGGCTCACGAGGTAGCGAACCTTTTCGCGAACATCATTTTCGTCGAGCGGCCGGATGATTTTTCCGCGCGAATCCACCCGCTCCTTCACACCCACGATCATGTCGCGTGGTATCAGCGGCTCCGGCTTTTTCTGGATCGCAAGGTTGCGGCGCTCCTGCACGCGTGTCCCATCAATCCACTGCGCGCCACGTCCGATGAGAACCACGTCCTCATGTCCTTCCGTCGTGATCAACCCGAGGCGCGGCCCTTTTTTCTCGATCAAGCGATTCATCGCGATCGTCGTCGAGTAGCGGATCATGTCGATCGCCGGAAGAAGCTCATTGATCTTCAGCCCCAGGGCTGCCGCCCCGTCTTCAATGACACGCGAAAAGCACACGGAAAGATCGTAAGGCGTCGTCGGCGTCTTCTTGATCAGCGCCTTGCCATCGAAATTCAGGACGAGATCGGTGAAGGTCCCGCCGACGTCGATATCAATCGAATTCATTCCGCTACCTCGATCCTCTGCTCCCGAATCACAAACTCACCGTTGCGAAGGCGTTCTTTCAAACTATCCAAATCGATTTCAATGTCATGCGTGATCGGATGCCCCGGAGGCAGATACTCGGTCTCGACTTGCGTCCCGCAACCAGGACAATAAAATTCCACGATGCGCACCCAGAGCGGATCAGGCGAAAAACTGAACGACCCCGGCACTAGCGGCGGATGAATCTCCCGCGGGTCGCGGTCGTAAAGCAGGCACCCGCGCTTGTAGCTTTCCCGCGCCGGCCCAATCACATGCCCGCAGCGATTGCACAGCCACTTCTCGCCGTCGAGGTCCAGATCAAGATACTCAGTGACGCGAAGCCGGTTTTTGGCATCTAAAGACATGTGCGATCTCCTCTCGCCGGAGGTTGCAGTTTTTGAATCATTTTTAATCTACGGTAGCGCGATTAAAACTTCGCGCAAGCCTCACAGAATCATAAACATACGAAATTCTAATAGGCGGTAAAACGAGCCTTGAAGAATCGGTTTTCTTCACCGCTTGGTCAGCGCGCCATTGCCAAACCGATCCACAAAAATCGTCCAACCTTCCGGAACAAAATAAGTTGTGTTGATTCCCTCAAGAATCGCCGGTCCAGCGACGCGATTGCCCGGCGCAAGTGCTTCCCAACGATAGACTTGCGCGTTGCCGGTGTTGCTGCCCCAAAAAAGCTTCCGCGTGCCGGTTCGCGCATGCGACGAGTCTTCGGATTTCAGGGCGCGCTCTGCTACGTGCGGTTTTGACATTGGCTTCTTCACGCGGACTCGCATCAATTCGAGGGAACAGTCTCTTGCGCTCGTGTTTGCTGCGGTTCCTAGCGCGGATGTGAGTGCGACTTGCAATTCTTTCGGGTTGGCGAGAATCGGTTCAGAGCAAGGAATTACGATCGAATTGCCCGCGCTTCCGGAGGTTTCGATTTCAATCTCGTATGTGAGGCCTTCTGGTTTGATTCCTTCGCCCAGCAAATCTTTTGTGCCTTCGGCTTTTATTTCGTGGAGGATTGTCTGCAAACTGGCGACATTTCCATCGGAGATTGCGATGTGCGCGAGGCCGCGTTCGTAGACGTGGCAAATATCGGAGACTGACGAGCCGAATGCGCTGAAGACTGGGCCGAGCGCGAAGAGTTGCACGTTTTTGATTCCTGCTTTTTCTGCTACGCCGCAGGCGAAGAGGCTTCCGTTGCCGCCGTACGCGAAAAGCGTGTGCTTCGAGAGATCCTGTTTCAAATCCTTCGCTGCGGCGGCGATTAGATCAGCGACCAACTCGAAAGCGCGGCTGATGGCGAGGCGGCATGCTTCGTCCACCGAAATGTTCATCGGCTTGGCTACTTGGTTTTCGATGACAGACTGGGCGAGATCGCGGTCGAGCGGTTTTGCGCCGCCGAGGAAAAACTCAGGATTGATGAGTCCCGCTGTGACGAACGCGTCGGTGAGTGTGGGTTGATCGCCGCCGAGCGCGTAACACGCGGGACCTGGAAACGAGCCCATGCTCTCCGGACCCAATTCGATTCGCGGGTCTCCGGCGCCGCTTGGTTTCACTACGCTGCCGCCGCCGAGTGCGATCGAGCGCAGGTCGGGAAGTGAAATTTCGACGGGGATCCCGAAAAAGTCGGAGGGCTTGCGATTGATCGGGAGGCCATTTTTGAGGACGCTTATTTTTGCTGTGGTGCCGCCGATGTCCATCGCGACGACATCTTTGAGGCCATAGAGCTGAGCGAAAAATACGCTGGCGTGAATGCCGAGAATCGGGCCGGACTCGATCGTGTCAATTGCTTTGGTCTTGGCTATGCCTGCGACGCCGCCGTTGATGTGGCTTACGAGAAAAGTTCCGGCGTATTGAGATGTTTGGCGGAGCTCGTCTTCGGCTTTGAAGAGGGTGGCGGCGAGAGCGCCGTGCGTGTAGGCGTTGATCACGGCGCAATAGGTGCGCGTGCGATCGTCGGAGCTTTTCGAGATATCGCTGCCCGCGAGAACGGGAACCGAGCCGAGAAAATGATCGGGATATTGCAAATCGATCGCGGATTTTACTTCGAGCTCTGCGGCCGGATTTCGATGGCTGTCTTTCAGGCTGATGCAGATTCGGCGAACGCCGCCTTCGAGGAGAGCGCGAGCCGCGTTCGTCACTTGAGCGCCATCGAATGCGCCGTTGAGGCCGATGACGTCCTTGTCGGCGAGGAGACGGTTCAGGATCGAGCTGCGTGAGTCTGCACCGTAGAGATCTTTCTCGTGGTTCTTGGAGACGAGAAGGCCGATTCTCGGGCCGCGCAGTTCGGCGAGGACGTTGGACGTGATCGTGGTGGACCAGCGAATCAGATCGATGTGTTCGAGGAAGGCGGGCGTATCGGCAAAGCCGAGTTTCGCGGCGCCTTGTGCGAGACAATCGAAGAGGCAGACGGTCAAGTCGTGCGGAGTCGTGTCGACTTTGGCGGAGAAGAGTTGCTCGCCGCTGGTGAAAATAGCGTCGGTTAGAGTGCCGCCGACGTCGATGTCAACGATCCACATGGGTTCCTGTTCAGAGTGCGAAAACCTAAACTTCAAACTAAATTCAAAAGAACTAGTTTCGTTGTCTAATCGCGTCCTGCTTCTATGATTTTTGCGGCCAGGCCTTTTGGATTCGTATAAATCACTTCATGGCTGCCTGGCATTTGGACGAGGCGGTAAAGTCCGAGGCGATTGGACATGCGCGGATGCCAGCCCCATTCGCCTTGGGGCAATGCGGCGTCTTCGGTGCAATTGATGTAACTCTTGGGCGTTGCGAGCGAGTAGAACTTTTTCATGTCGAGCTTGTCTTGGAGTGGCTGATACGGTTCGGGTGAGAGCTGCGAATGGGTCCATTTGGCGACTTCAATGTCCGCATCGTTTATGAACGCCTCGCGCCAGATTGGAAAAGGAATCATCACGGTGTCGTCAGTGGATTCGCCAGCGAGTTTGTCAAAAAGTGCCTGATAGTGTGGCGGCGTTTCGTCACTGAGGCTGTGCCCATCACGGAGAACGAAGCCGTTCAAGAACACCAGACGCTTGATGCGTTCTGGGATCGCTTCCGCGGCTTTGGAGATTACGGTGCCGCCGAAGCTATGTCCAACGAGAACGAAGTTTGAAAGATTTTTGGCGACGATGTAATCGACGATCGACTTCGTGCAGTCCGCGTGATTTACGCGCTTGTTGACGCCCCTGCCGTGGCCCGCGATGGTGAGGGCGTATGCTTTGTGCTCACTCTTGGCGAGTTCGAGAATCGTGGGATCCCAGGCAGAGCCGTCATGCCAGGAACCGTGCACCAATACGAAGGTTTCCAATCCTGGTTCTCCTGAAGGGATTGCGAGGCGGCGGAAATCTCAAGCCCTGCTAGCCGGATTCGCGCATTCCCGATAACGGCTGAAGGACAACGGGCACGCTTTCAGAAACGGCGGGATACGCGGGCCCCAAACATTTTCGAATCGCCGGCCGGTCCCGAAAACTGAGTTCGAGGACCGGCCGGCTGGAAACTAGAAGGAGAGCTTCGCCGCAAACTGGAACTGGCGCGGGTTGAGCACGGTCCTCGGAGTGCCGAAGAGAGCATTCGGCACGGGAGGACTTGGAACAGGAGCGAGGTTCGGACACGTCGGAGGTCCCGTTCCGGTATCAAAAGCGATCGCTTGCTGCTGAGTCTCGATAGTCGCTCTGTCTTTGTAGTTCCGCGGAGTGGCCGTTCCGCCGCAAACCACAGCCGCACCGTATACCGAAGTTACTTCGTCCACGTTTGCCCGGTTGAGCAGGTTGAAGGCATCCACGATCAAATCAAGCCGGTAATGTTCGCGAATCTGGAAATAACGGGAGATGCGCAAATCCCAAGAATAAAGATGGTCGCCGTAGTAGGTGTTCCTGCCAAGATCGCCGACGCGGTCCGTAACAGGGTTGGTGTCGCCATTCGCGTCGAAGCCGACGAATTCGGTGAAAGGACGGCCTGACTGCAGCGTGATGATGCTGCTCAACTGGAAATGACGGAGGAAGCTATCGTCGGGAGCCGTGGCCGTGAAGTTCGTGATGAAGCGGTGGCGCACATCCTGGTTCGAGTTCGCCCGCTCAAGCGATCGGTTATAAAGATCCTGTGGGGTGCTGACGAAGGTGGTGAAGGTGCCGTCGTCGAGGGTGTGCGAGAACGTGTAGTTGGCGTCGAGACTGAAATTCCGACGGAATCGTTCGATCACTTGAAGCGTAAGCCCGTGATAAACCGAATTGCCGGTGTCATCTGTGTAGTACAGCAAACCAGCATTGTTATAAGCAGGCCCACCTTGCGGTAGACCCGATGCACCGAAAAATGCCTTGTCTGTCGGCCAGCCATCTGGCGGTGCAGGAGCGGGAATGCAGGAGGGATCACCGGGGCTGATAAATGGAACGGTGATCTGCGGTTGGCTGGTGCCGAAGGGGAAGGGCGGGCAGACGTTGAGATTGGCAGCGCGAACCAAATGGTGCGCGGCGACAAACATATAGCCGGCGCTCACGGTAAGCCCATGTCCGATTTCCCGATCGATTTCGAGGTTGGCTTGTTCGGAGTAGGGAATCGGGCTGTGCGGATCGACCAAGCCATCTCCTGCGGTGCAGGATGGGGGACAGGGGCCGGTGATGAACTGGGCGGGCACTTGTCCTGTGGTGACCAAGGTGGAGGCCGCCATGGAGGGCAAGCCGAGAGGGCCGGGAGTGAACTGGTTCAAAACCCACGTGGCTACATCGGACCGTTTACGAATACCGCGCACCGTTTCTCCGGGAAGATCCACGGGCCGCTGTGGCTGGGTGATGAATAGGAAGGAGAGATTGTAGCGGTCGTCGAAGAGTCCGAAGCCGGCGCGGACAACAGTCTTGGTATCCGGCGACCACGCAAGGCCAAGGCGCGGTTGAAAGCCGGTGTAGTGGGGATTGATCTGTTTCCACAAACCCTGCTCGAAGTCCCAGCGCAGGCCGTAGTTCAAAGTGAGGTCGTGCCGGATGCGCCACTGATCCTGGAAGTAGAGGCCGTAATACTTGTGAGCGAGGGTTTCGGAGAAATTCTTGGTTTGAGACGGGACGTATGCATTCGTCCAGGTGGTGGGAATGGGAGGCGGTGTGGGCAACTGGCCATTGATATCCGGTTGCACAGTGCCGACGGGAGCGCCCCAGAATGCGATGGGGACGCCGCTCAAAGGATCGAGAGGGTTCGGTCCTGGTTGGGCGGGAAAGAAGGGCGGGGCAGCAAGAGGACAAGGGCCGTTGGCCGGGGCCGAGGGAATATCCGCGGTTGGATTTACGAAGTTGACGAAATCGACGAGGCAATTGACGCCCGGCAGGACGATCCGCATCGGCGTGAACCCGGGCCAGATTACGAAATTATCGACGTAGTTAAAATCCGCGCCGAACTTGATGACGTGATTGTTCTTCACCCAAGAAACAGAATCCGCAATCTGGAAGCGGCTTTCGTAGATGGCGTCGAGGACGCCGAAATTGTGTCCGAACAAAAGGGTGTTGGGGATGTCGAGGTTCGGCTGGCCGGTGACACCTGGAAAATTATAATGGCGCCGCGCGTATTGAACGAGAACGCTGTTGACCAGATCGGGACTTATGGTGGTGGCAACCGTGCCGACGAGCGATTGATCGCGCAGGAAAACATCGTGTCCGCTGCTCGGCGCGCCAATGCCGCCACCGTCGAGAGTGCTGCCGACCAACTGGTTGAGGTCGCGGCCGTCCTCGACGTTGTAGCGGAGAGCGAGATGGTTTGCGGCGTTAATCTGGTGGTCCACTTTGATGATGCCGTAATCGTTGTCTTTCGTCTTCAGGACCGAATTCAACAGCTGCTGATTGGTGCGATTCGGGGGGCACTGCGGAAGCGGGACATTGCACCCTTCCGGCGCGAGTCCGATGGCCTCCTTGGCGGCGTCGATAAGGTCGAGGTTGGTGGTTGGGACCGTTGGGGCAAAGGGAGCCGTGTTGGAAAACACCATGACGGGCTGGGTCAGAGTGGTGGGAAAGGTGGGGGATTCGCCTCTTCGCTGCCCTTCGTAATTCGTGAAGAAAAACGTCTTGTCCTTCTGGATTGGGCCGCCGAGGGTCCCGCCGAATTGATTCTGTCGAAGAGTATTGGCATCCGGCGCTGGCTGCAGAAGTGAGCGGGCGTCGGTGGCGTTATTTTGAAGGTAGTCGTAGACCGAGCCGTGAAAATCATTGGTGCCGGATTTTGTGACGATATTGACGATTCCGCCGAGAGCGCGGCCGTATTCAGCGCCGAAGCTGCTATTGACGACGCGAAATTCAGCGACTGCTTCCTGAGGCGGTGTGGAGCGCTGGGAACCAGTGGCGGTATTGATGTTGTCTGCGCCGTCGACTGTGACGAGGTTGCTAAGATCGCGCATACCGCCGAAGGAAACGCGAGTGACTTCGAATTCGGTGATCGTGGATTGCAAGCTGGTGCGGCCCGTGGAAACACCGGGCGTGAGTAGGGCGAAGTCTGTGAACAAACGGCCGCTGATGGGCAGGGAATTGATTTCCTGAGTGCCAATCACCTGGCTGATTTCGGTTTTTGTAGGCTCGATGATGGGAGCTTCGGTGGTGACGATCACTTGCTCGGCGGCGGTGGCGACTTTGAGGGTGACGTCAATCGTGGCTGATTGGCCGACGGTGAGTTCGAGGCCTTTGCGAATGCTTGTGGCAAACCCCTTAAAGGAGACCGTTAGTTCGTATTTTGCCGGCTGGATGTTGGGGATGGCGTAGTACCCGGAGTCGTTCGAAGTGGTTTGATACGTACGATTCGTTTCCGGTTGGAGGAGAGTGATGGAGGCACCTTTGACGGCGCCGCCGCTCTCATCGAGGACAGTGCCGGTCAACTGTGCGACCGTGGTGCCCTGCGGGTAAGCCGGGCTGCTGTACGTGAAGAAGGAAAGAATTGCGAGAGCGATCAGAAAGCCAGAACGTACCTTCATCAGCCACCCCTCTGAGGCTTGGATTCGAGTGCCGAAAGCCGGATCCGAAAACAAGAGCCCGAGAAACCCCAATTGTGGAGAAGGTCTAACGCCAGCTAAGTTCTTTGTCAAGCCTTTAATCGTTCGATTGTGCGAATATCGGCTGCGGTTGAAATTTCGACTGCTGCATTTATCCAGTCTTCTTATTTGCGCTTAGATTTCCTTTCTGTTCAGAACTCGCTCTCGTTGCTGCAACGACTTCCGCATCGGAAATGAGCGCAGCGCTTCTCGCCGCCGTTTGACCGGCCGTTTGATTGCTGGAGGCGGGGTCTGTTTGGGCAACGCGTCCGGGACGACTATCGCGATTGAGGAAATAATTGATCCAGGAACTTGTTCCTTTCAGCGCTCGATGGGGCGGGGGGATATAGGTTGTCAGTTCGACAACTCGCCCTTCGGATTTCGCGCGCTCGTATACGGAAATCCAGATGCAGGGCTTGTCCACCACTTCGCATTGGCCCAAGGAGGTGCCGCCGCAGGGGCCATTACGCAGATTTTTGGGACAGGTCTGCGGGCAGACGTATTCCATATGGCCGAGGACGCAATTGCCGCAGGCCTGGCAGCCGAAGAGGGGCGACTTGATGGCGAATTCAGCGCGTTCGAGGGCGTGGGATGCTGCGGGGTGTTTGTCGATTGAGCTGAAGATTGATGTGAGCGAGCGGCGGAGTTTTCCGTCGCGATTTACGGGGAAGAGGCGGCCCATTGCATCGAGCAGCCGCGGAATGAAGGATCGCTTCGTGGCTGGAGGCTGCGGCGAGGAGTAAAGATAGAAGGCGCGCTTCGGGGCGTATGAAAATTCGTCGGCGAGCGCTTCCCAACGTGGGGCGAGGGCTTCGGCGCGTTTCATGATCCAGCGAATGTGGTCGGCCTGATGATCTCCGCCGATGTAGACCCCGGCGTAGCCGAGTCCACGAAGGATGGCGGCCATTCTTGCGGCGCGTTCGAGGCGGAGGGCTTGGCCTTTGTCGGGCGCGGTGCTCTCCGATTGAATTTTTTCGAGCAGTTCGGGAGCTACCCAGCAGCCGGGGGGCTGGCCTTTGTTCATTTTTTCGGCGGCTTTGGGGCCGAGGACGTAGACGTTGCCAAGAACTGGAGTGGTCAACGAGTGGTCGTCGAGGTAACGCTTCAGCTCGCGGAATTTTTTGACGTCGTAGCCGAGTTGGGTGACGGCGTAGTCGGCGCCGGCGGCGATTTTCTTTTCGAGCTTCAGATACTGGTAGGCGCAATCGGCTTCGGTGTATTTGAAGGGGGAGACGGCAACTCCGATCCAGAATGGCATTCCGAAGGTTTGGCGCATTTCGGCGATCAGGCGGACGAGCTGAACGGAATCGAGATCGAAGACCGGGGGCGAGGTGGCGGCGTCGGAGGATTTTGGATAGTCGCCGGTGATGGCGAAGACGTTTTCGATGGCGAGGGCGTGGAGATCTTCGAGCGATTTGCGGAGAGCGACGCGGTCGCGGCTGGCGCAGGTGAGGTGGATATTTGGAGTGAGGCCACGGGCGCGGGCGGCGGTGCCGACGCGGATGGGGTCGTGTCCTAACGCTCCGCCGGCGTAACTGGTGATGCTGCCGGCAGCGACGCCTGGGAGGCGGGCGAGTTGCGAGGCGACGTCGAGAAGCAGGGCTTCGCGCTTGAGGCGGCTGGCGACGAGTTCGACTACGTAGCAAAATTTTCCGCTGATGAGCGATTCGCGCAGCGGGTTCGGCGACGGCATTTATTTCCCCAGTTCTTTGCGGACGATTTTGGTTCCTTCGACCATTGCGCAGAGCTTTGCGAATGCAACATCGCGCGGTAGATGGAAGCAGCCGCAGTCGGGGAGTATGAACATGCGCTCGGCTGGGACTACTTCGAGGGCTTTGCGGATGCGTTCGGCAACGACGTCGGGAGTTTCGACGGCTTGTGTTTTGACGTCTATTACGCCGACGCCCAGTTGAAATGGAGCGGGGAGCTGCTTGAAGAGATCGAGATCTTCGCCGCCTCGGCGCGCGAATTCGAGGGTGAGCTGGTGGATTTTTGCGTCGAGAATTTTTGGGAATAAATATCGATAGCTTCCTTCCCAGGAAGGCTTGCCGTAGCGATTGCCGTAACAGATGTGTACCGCAATTGTGGCGCCGACGCCTTCCACCATGGCGTTCAAGGCGTTTACGCCCCAGGAAATATCGTCGGGGAAGCCTGAGAAATATGGCTCGTCAATTTGAATGATTTTGGCGCCGGCTTTGACTAATTCCTTGAGTTCGAGATTCATTACGCGGGCGATGTCCATGGCGAGGGCTTCTTCGCTCGGGTAAAACTCGTTGCGGATGCGTTTTGTGAGCGAGTGCGGGCCGGTGACGCAGGATTTTGCTTCGCGTTCGGTGAATTTGCGAAGGAAGCGGAAATCATCGGCGAGGCCGAGCGGGGCCATGGGGAGCTTTCCGGAGACGGAGCTGTCGTAAAAATCGTAATAGAATTTTTTTGAGGAGCGATCGATATCGACGCCGGGCAGGCGTTCGACGAAATAATCGATCAGATTATCGCGGCGCAGTTCGCCGTCGGTGACGATGTCGAGCCCGGCTACTTCCTGATCCTTGATGGCGGCTTTCACGGCGGTGTCGTGAACTTCGTCGAGATCATGGCGGCTGATGCGACGGGCGAAGTATTCCGTTTTGAGGCGTTCGAGCCAACCCGGCATCGAGTAGCTGCCAACTACGGTTGTTGGAAGAATCGGTAGAGTCATCGAGATCACTCCCGTTGCGTCGTGTAGAGAATCGAGGTGCGCGAGCCTTCGCGGTAGCGGAATGGGGCGAAGTGGACATCGTAGCCGGCGCGCTCGCCCACTTCTCGAAGCAGAACGCCATTCACCCAGTTAACGATCGAACCATCGAGTTTTCCCGGGCCGTGAAATCCGAGCCGGTAGTCCTGCAGGCTGGTGACGAAAATGTCCTGGACCTGAAGGAAGCCGCGCGGATGGAGGAGAGGAAGCGTGTTGCGAAAGCTTTCGAGCGCGCCGGAACTCATGTGAAAACGAAAATCGCTGGGGGCGTCTTCAAGAATTTCTTCGAGATGCGTGGAATTCAGGCCAGCGGGGAGCTCGACATCGGGCAGATCCTCGACGCAGATAAGACGCTCTTCGAGGCGAACGGCTTTCCAGACCTCCTGCCAGAATGAAACCCCGCGAGCGCGATCGCCGAGAAACTCGGGTCCCGCATCGAGCAAGCGCCGAATCGTCGCGTTGATTTCTTGAATGGGCACATTGGCAGCCTTGCCGATGCGCGCGGCTTCCGATTGCGGGAGATACGCTCGAACCTGAACGAGATGGAGCCGGCCATCACGCCGCGCGAATTCTTCATCGGGCAGATTGTCGTAAACGTTGGTCAGATGAACGTGAAGAATCTTGTGGCGAAGAAAGGAGAGTGTTTTTCCTGGGTCGAGCGCATCGAGGACGATGAAGCTGCAGAGATCGAGATGGTCGCGAAGAGCGGGGCGAGAACGATCGAGGGTGGCGAGCGAATAATCGCCGAGAAGAAACTTTACTCGCGAATAGTATTTTGTGCCGCGTTCCGCGTCGAGCGCGCGAAAACGATCGAGCCAGATTTGCGAGCGGGTTCCCAAGCCGACACCGATTTCGAGCGCGAAGATTTCAGGGGGCAGTTGATTCTTGGTTTCGAGGTCTCGCAACAACGTCCAGAAATCAGCGACGCAATCGGCGATGGCCTCGGGATGATTTGCATCGGACTTACCGCCCGGAAGAGCTTGTTCGTAGCCTTTGCCGGTTGCCTTTTCCCAATCGGCGAGGCGATGCCAGTAAAGTTTGTTGAATTGCCAGGCAATGCTGTTGCGAAAGGAGCCAAATTCTTCCAGGTAAATTCGGTCCGGCGTTCGTTCTAATTCTGTGTGGGCGCCAGGATTCGCGCCCGCCACGGCGCAAAGCAACTGCTCTCGCAAAGCGCCCGGCACCACCTGGCGCGCATCGATCCGAATTTCCATCAAGGGCGAATTCTCGCCGCGGTCGTTCACGCACGGGGTGACGGCTACCACTTCCCGAAAATTCTGGCGATACTGAACCCAATCCAGATGGACATGCAGATTCACGAATTGGCTATCGTCGAGATAGCCGTCTTGAAGGAGGGAATACACGGCGCTAACCACGTCTTGTGCGCTGGCACCGGCCTGCTTTCCCTGGAGATGATTGAGTTGCAGGATCATTTTGTTCTGACGGGTTTCGGAGGGCGCTCGCTCTCGATTTCATAATCCACAGCGCACACTCTGTCAAATTGTCCACGCATCAATGAATCTTTAAGGGACTGAAAACAGAATTACAGTCGGAGTGCCACCTTGATCTGCGCCATTCAGTTCAAAAAACTTGGACATGAAGCCGGAAACCGCTGCGACGTATTGCTTGCCGCGAATTTCGTAAGTAATCACGCCGCCTGCGATGGGGCCGCCGACATTGAAGCGGTAAAGCACTTTTCCGTTGGCGGCATCGAGCGCGATGAAATCTCCGGAGCTTTCGCCGGTGAAAAGCAAGCCGGCGGAGGTGACGGTGACTCCGGCGAGCATGGGCTTCAACGCGTCGTAGCGCCAGCGTTCTTTTCCGGTGGAAGCGTCGAAAGCTGTGAGGCGGCCGCGGGCTTTCTCCCATGGATCGAAGTGCGGGAGGCCGCCGAGATAGAAGTCGGCGTCGAAATGAGGAGGCTCTTTGTCTTTTTGGATGATGGCGCACCAATCATTTGCCGGTTCGAACAGCGTGTTGGTTGAGGGATCGTAGGGAGGGCTGCTCCATTCAGCGCCGCCGAGAGGGCCGGGACAGACGCGAACTGCATCGCTGAGGGGAACGTCGACATTTTCGCGGGTGACGAATGGGACCGAGTAAAGCTGCTCGTGAGTATCGCGGTCGATCAGCTTGAGGAGGCCGTCTTTGCCCGATGCGGCGACAACGTTGCGCGTCTTTCCATCGATCGTGGTTGAGAAAACGGGGCTCACTTGCGGGAGATCCCAATCGTGAATGTCGTGCGGGACTGTCTGGTAGTACCACTTCATTTTTCCGGTGTGAATATCGAGCGCGACGATGGAGCTGGCGTAGAGATTCGCGCCTGGCCGGGCTTCGTCGTAGAAATCGGGGGCGGGATTTCCGACTGGCACGTAAATCTCGGCGCGATCTGCGTCGAATGAGAAAGGCGTCCAGATGGCGCCGCCGCCGTGGGCGAGGATTTGGGGATCCTTTCCCCACGTTTCGGAGCCGGGCTGGCCGGGATCGGGGATCGTGTTGAATTTCCAGATTGGTTCGCCGTTGGAGAGGCGAAATGCGCCGACCCAGCCTTTGGCGGCCCATTCTGCGCCGGCGGTGCCGATGACGACGAAGTCTTCGTAGATCAGCGGAGGCATGCTCAGGAAATGTCCTTGTTTCGAATCGGCGATTTGGCGGCTCCAGAGGAGGGCGCCGGTTTGCGAATTGAGCGCGAGAAGATAGCCGTCGGAGGTGCCGCGGACGAGCTTGCCGTCTTTTATGGCGGCGCCGCGATTGGGGGGAAAGACTTCTTTGGAGTGCGGCTGCCAGACGTGTTCCCAACGGAGGCGGCAATCTGTGGCATCGATGGCGATCGTGTAATGCGTGGTGGTGAAGTACAGCACGCCGTTGTAAACGAGGGGGCTTGACTGCGCGGGGACGCGCTCTTTGGTTTGGTAGAGACAGGCAGGGCGGAGGCTTGCTACGTTGGCGATTGTGATCTGTTTTGTGTCCACGAAGCGCAGGCCTGCGTAATCGTGATTGGGGTGCAACCAGTTTTCTTTGCTGCTGGCGGCCTTGTTAAGTTCTTTTTGCGTGGGGCCGGTTTGGGCCGAGACCGCGAACGGGAGAGCTAACAGGGCGAGAGCTATGATTGAATTGCGCTGCTTTCCTGTCACATGTCCCCTATCGAAAAGTGCGCGTCGCAATTTATAGCAGTGGTGGTCACGTCAGTTCACGCTTCGTTCTGCTTTGGCCCAATACGGCTGGCGAAGCGCTTTTTTGTCGGTTTTTGCCGCGGCTGTTTTCGGAATTTCTGCGCGAAATTCAATGGACTTCGGGGCTTTCACGCCGCCGAGACGCGTCTTGCAATGTGCGATGATGAAATCTTCGGAGATTGCATTGCTGTCGCGCAAAACTACGATTGCTTTTACTGCTTCGCCCCATTTGTCGTCGGGAACGCCGATCACCGCGCACTCGCGGACTTCGGGAAGTTCCATGACGGCGGCTTCGACTTCGGCGCAGTAGACATTGAAGCCGCCGCTGATGATCATGTCTTTTTTTCTGTCGACTATGTAGAAGAAGCCGAACTCGTCTCGATAGCCAACGTCGCCGGTGTGGTGCCAACCGAAGGCGCGAATCTCTTTCGTGGCTTCCGGCAAGTTGTAGTAACCGAGCGTGACCAGCGAGCCACGGGCAACGATTTCTCCGGGTTGATGCGGGGGCAGGATGTGGCCTTCATCGTCCATCACTGCGAGGCGGACGGCGGAGCTGGGGCGTCCGCAACTTCGCAGGCGCTCGGGGTGATCTCCGGCGGCGGCAGCGGCGAGTGTTCGTTGATCGAGCCAAGTGAGGAGCATGGGTGCTTCGGTTTGCCCGTAGCACTGGCAAAGGCAGGGGCCGAAGACTTCGATTCCTCTTTTCAGTTTATCGGGCGAGACTGGCGCGGCGGCCAGCAGGAAAACACGGAGGCTCGAGTAATTGAACCTTTCGAGATCGGGGTGCGCGAGCAAGGCGTAGAAGGCGGTGGGCGGGAGGAAATGTGGGTTACACCGAAGCGCTCGATGCTTTTCAAAACCTCGAGGGCGTCGAACTTCGGTAGAACCACGTTTGTTGCGCCGAGCGGGAACATTGCGAATGCGACGGTTCCGGCAGCGTGCGAAAGTGGAGCCGTGCTGAGGCAAACCGGATTCGTATCGCCGATGCGCCAGTAGTGGCTGGCTAATTCGACCATCGTGCCCCATGCGGCGTTGGTGACCATCACGCCCTTTGCAGGGCCGGTGGTGCCGCCGGTGGGGACGAGGCCCATGAGGTCGTCGGGATTGCCGTGTGCGTTTGCGGGGTCGGGTATCTGGCGCGACGAGCCGCGGCGCATGAATGCTTCGAGGGATTCGTCGCCATCGCATTCCGCGTCGATGCAAACGCAGTGTCGCAAGCTGGGGACGCGGCTCTTGATTTCGCGAACTGAATCGCGGAATGAGCTGTGATAGAAAAGCCAGGAGGCCTCGACGTAGTTCAGGTATTCGATATTGGCGCCGGCGGCGTTTCTATAGTTGATGGGAACCCACACGCCGCCTGCGCGCAAAAGGCCGAGCATGCAGAAGAGGACGCGCGCATCGTTCGGAGAATAGATGGCTACCGGCGATTCGGGTTGAATGCCGGCGGCTGACATGGCTCCGGCGATGCGTTCGCTTGCGTCTTTCAGTTCGTGGTAGGAGTACCGGGAATCGCCGTCGATGATGGCAATGCGATCGGCGTATGCTTCGGCGCCTTTGTCGAAATAGTCGATCGCTCGCATTCGATGCAGTTCCTGAAGGCCCCGCTAGCCGTACTGCGTGGTTTGGGCAAACGAAACGTCCACGCTAGGACAACATTTTTAACTTCGCCAGTCCATAGCCCTCGAGGGCGTGCAGGAGTTCGCGATGCCCAAAAGCGGCAGCTGGCGATGCGAAACCCACCTCACGCGGCGGCGCTTGCACCAGATGGTGAGCTGCGAAGGCCTGGATAAGGCCTGTCTGCCTGTAACAGCAGGCTCCGAATATGACGCATTGGGCGGATGCCGTGGTGCCTCGCCCGACGACCACGTCGATCGTTCGCTGCTCGCGCGCGTTTTCACGAGGAGGAGTTCCGGCTTGTACTGAGCTTGCCATCTCTGCGAGTCTCTTTTCCTGCTCAGCCTTGGGCAGCGGGCGAATTTGGTCTTCATAGTGCTTTTCTGTCGCCAGCACATTGGTCATCAGCGCGCGGTCGAGAATTCCTCCGATGGTTTTCACATTGGCAATCTGGGGATGGTTTTTGAACCAGACCGGATGGGGAAACCCTCCCCAAGGCAATGCAAGTTGCGTTTCGATCGAGCCCGGAATGACTGCTTCGTGTCCGGTGGCGCGCTGCCAGGGCTTATAGCGGTTTTGCTCGAGGTAGAAAGCTTCCGTTTGGATCACCGCGAAAATTGTTTGCGTCGAACCGAAGGTTGGAATTCCTTTGAAGAGAGATACGACCTCGAGAGTATCGATTCCGCCGGCCTCGATGCAGAAATGAGCGGCGATGTCGCTCGTCGCGGACATGTATGCGGTAGCCGGGGCAATGAGAAGGCCGTGTTGCGCAAATTTCGGGCCCCAATTTTCTGCGACATCGCGAATCCAGGCCTGTTCGCCGCTGATATCAACGTAATGGCAGCCCGCCTGAAGGCAAGCTTCAACGACACGTGGCCCGTGATAGAGGAAAGGCCCGACGGTGTTGCAAACCACCTTGGCGCCAGAAAATAGATCCGCGAGTTCGCCAGCCGAATTGCCGACTTCGGCTACTTCGTAGTCGGCAGTCTCGATTCCCGGGACGCGGCTCATCACTTCTTCGATCTTCTTACGATTTCGGCCGGCCGCGACGAAGGGCACGTTGTACTCGCGGAGGAATTCCGCGACGAGGCGTCCTGAAAACCCGCTGGCACCGTAGAGAATGACAGGCTTCTTGCTGCTCACGAGCGCTCCTCGGCTCTCGCGGGTCGTTTACCTATGTTGACGCGAGATTCGAACCCACACACAGTTCCTATTCAATTTAGAAACGGGTGGTCTGTCCGGAAATATTAGGCTAAAGTCGCCTTCGCGCCAGCAGGCACCTTTTTGTAACCTGGTACCTGAGGAGAAACCACAGTGCAGGATTTCGAATGCCCGGTTCGAATCACCACCGAAATCATAGGCGGGAAATGGAAGCCGCTGATTCTGTTCTATCTGCAGGACGGAACGCGGCGCTTTGGGCAACTGAGAAAGCTGCTTCCGGGAACGACGAAGAAAATGCTGACGCAGCGGCTGCGGGAGCTCGAGCGCGACGACATCGTTCGCCGAAAAGTGTACGCACAAATGCCACCGCGCGTTGAATATTCACTGACGCGGCATGGACAGAGCCTGAAGCCGATCCTTGTGCTGATGTCCTCTTGGGGCCGAAGACATCGCAGCTCGGCACGGCGGGGCCAAAAATTAACTGCGGGTCACTTAAGGAGCAGGCAAAGTTCCTGAGCGGCGGCGCGCAGGTGGGGAAGGAATTTGGTTTGCATTTCCTGGATGGAGACTCGTTGAGCATGCGCGCCAATATTGAGCGCGGCCACTACTTTGCCGCTGGGATTCTGAATCGGGACTGCCATGGAGCGCAGTCCGTGCTCGAGTTCCTGATCGATGATCGAATAGCCATCGCGGCGAATTTGACGCAGGGCTTGCGTCAATTTAGCGGGATTGGTGATCGTGCGTTCGGTGTAGCGCTTGAATTCGACGCGAGCCAGGACCGATTCGAGTTCTTCTGGCGGAAGGTTGGCCAAAATCGCGCGTCCCATGGAAGTGCAAAATGCCGGCAATCTGCTGCCGACACCGAGGTCGATCGACATGATGCGGGTGACGTTGGCGCGCGCGATGTAGACGATCTCGACGCCATCCAGCGTCGCGATTGAGCAAGATTCGTGAAGCAGATGGCTGATGTGTTCGAGCACTGGCTGGGCGGCGGTCGCGAGAGGCATCGAGGAAATGTAGGAATGCCCGAGTGCGAGAATCCTGGGACGGAGAAAGAAGTGCCGGTTGTCGTCAGAGCCGGCGAAGCCGAGTTTCGCGAGCGTATAGAGACAGCGGCGAACGGCGGCGCGCGAGAGACCGGTGGTGGTGCTGACTTGAGAGATCGTCAGGTGATGGCGCCGCTGAGAGAAGGCTTGAATGACGGCGAGGCCACGGGCGAGCGAAGTCATGAAATTAGGATCGCCGGTAAAGGCGTCGCTATCGGCCGATTGCTTGGGAGGAGCGGCAGGAGGTTCTGGCGCGGGTGCCTTCCGCGGGTTGAGTTCAGGCAAAGGAAGCCCTCCGGGGTAGTGCAGAAAAGGGAGGATACACAATTTGGCCGATAGGCGCACGCTATTTCGATAATCGGCCTTGACAAGGCGGAGAGCCGTTGACTAGATTCGCCGTAATGCACGCCTAGGGCAGGTCGGCCCTTCGGGAGACTGCGGAGCAAGGCCTTGGCACAATTCTCATCATTGCGCGAAGCCGTAGGAAGTCTGGTATGCGATGGCGATGCCGTGGCGCTGGAGGGATTCACGCATCTGATCCCGTTTGCCGCGGGCCACGAATTGGTGCGGCAAGAGCGCCGAGGCTTGACCCTGATCCGGATGACCCCCGACATCATCTACGATCAAATGATCGGTATGGGATGCGCCTCGCGAATCGTGTTTTCCTGGGGAGGGAATCCCGGCGTGGGATCGCTGCACCGGTTTCGCGATGCGATTGAGAATGGCTGGCCGGCGCCAGTGGCAATCGAAGAGCATAGCCATGCGGACATGGCCGCGAGCTATCAGGCGGGCGCTTCAGGTTTGCCATTTGCTGTGATGCGAGGGTATGTGGGGTCCGATCTGCCAAAGTTCAACGAGAAAATTCAGCCGATTACGTGCCCGTTCACCGGCGAAATTTTGACGGCCACGCCTGCGCTGAACCCGGATGTGACGATCATTCACGCGCAAAAGGCCGACCGCAGGGGAAATGTCGCGATTTTCGGAATCGTTGGAATTCAGAAGGAAGCGGCGCTGGCGGCAAAAAAAGTGATCGTCACGGTGGAAGAAATTGTCGATGATTTGAATGCTCCGGTAAACGCGTGCATCTTGCCGGCATGGGTGATTTCGTGCATCAGCGTGGTGCCGGGTGGCGCCCATCCTTCCTACGCGCACGGCTATTACAAGCGAGACAATTTGTTTTGCAAGGCATGGGACGGCATCTCTCGCGACCGGGAGCAGTTTCGTGCGTGGATGAAGCGGCATGTGCTGGGGACGAAGGATTTCGCCGAGTACCGCCGCAGCATCGAATCGGAGATGAAGGTGGGACATGCCTGAGGCAGGCTACACGCCGGCCGAAATCATGACAGTGGCGGCGGCGCGGAAGTTGAAGAACGGGACTGTCTGCTTTGTGGGAATCGGGCTGCCCAGCGCCGCAGCGAACCTTGCGCGAATCACCCATGCTCCCGAGCTTGTGCTGATCTACGAGTCGGGAACGATCGGCGCAAAGCCGGATGTGCTTCCGCTTTCTATCGGCGACGGCGAGCTGGCCGAGACGGCGGATGCAGTGGTTTCGGTTCCGGAAATTTTTCGATATTGGCTGCAGGGCGGGCGCGTTGACATCGGATTTCTTGGGGCGGCGCAAATCGACAAGTTCGGTAATATCAATACGACGGTGATTGGTTCTTACGAAAAACCGAAAGTGAGGTTGCCGGGAGCGGGTGGAGCGCCGGAAATTGCCACCGCGGCGAAAGAGGTGGCGATCATACTGAAGCAGAGCAAGCGGACGTTCGTGGAGAAATTGGATTTCGTGACTTCTTCGGGGTACTACCCGAGCGCGGGCGGTAATGGACGGCCGGGGCCCCGCGGTCGCGGCCCCACGACTGTGATTACAGATCTGGGCGTGATGCGTTCCGACCCGGCGAGCAGGGAACTGATTCTCACGGCGATTCATCCAGGCACTACGATGGAACAGGTAAGAGAAGCAACTGGATGGACATTGAAAGTGGCGGCGCAGCTTGAGACAACGTCGCTCCCGAGCGAACAGGAATTGAGCGCGCTTCGCGATCTGCATTCGCGAACGGCTGCGGCGCATGGAAATGCATCCGTTGCGGAATAGGCGTTAAATAAAGCCACGTGAGCCGCGACTCGATCGAGGAGAATTACTAGAGATGGGGAAAATCAGTGGATACAGGCGGCCGTTTCCAGGCACGCAACCGACTTTTCTCCATCCTTCGTATGTTTCTTCGATCAAACGGGCACCAAAGAAACCACTCATCTACATGCCGCACACGCTAACCGAAGTTACAGGGCCAGTATTCGAGCGAAAGATCGTCGACGTGAAAGCATTCGACTTAACGAAACAGCATTCAGGTGAGCCGGTGGGGGAGCGCATTTTGGTGAGCGGCCGAGTGCTGGATGAAAACGGACGGCCGGTTCGAGACACGCTTATCGAAATCTGGCAGGCCAACGCCGCAGGGCGCTATCTTCACAAGCGCGATCAACATGAAGCTCCTCTGGATCCAAACTTCAGCGGTTGCGGCCACACGATGACGGATTCCGAAGGCCGATACCGCTTCGTGACCATTCGACCCGGAGAATATCCGTGGGGCAATCACCATAATGCGTGGCGGCCGGCGCACATTCATTTTTCTTTGTTCGGGCCTGCATTTGCGACGCGTCTCGTAACGCAGATGTATTTCCCGGGCGACCCGCTCATACCCTACGACCCAATTTTTAATTGCACGGCGGACGAAAAAGCGCGCAACCGCCTGATCTCGCAATTCGATTGGGAAAGCACTGTTCCGGTGCAAGCGCTGGGATACCGCTTCGATATTGTGCTTGGTGGACGCGAGGAAACGCCGATGGAGCACAAATGAGCCTCCAGGCGAGCACATCGCAAACCGTCGGGCCATTTTTTGTTATCGGATGCACTTGGCTCAACCGAAATGAAATCGCGCGTGAAGGCGTTGCCGGTGAGCGAGTGACCATCGAAGGGCGCGTGGTGGACGGCGACGGCAAACCTGTGCCGGACGCTCTGCTCGAAATCTGGCAGGCAAATTCACAAGGAAAATACGCGCATCCGGACGACGCCCAGAACAAGCCGAGCGAAGCGAATTTTCAGGGATTCGGCAGAATTCCGACAGATGACGACGGGAAATTTCGCTTTACTACAATCAAGCCCGGTCCGGTGCCGGGGCCGGATGGGAAGGCTCAGGCGCCGCACCTAGCGGTGTCGGTGTTTGCGCGAGGTTTGCTGCGGCGACTCGTGACGCGAATCTATTTTCCGGATGACAGCGAAAATTCCGAAGACTATGTGCTGAACCTTGTGGAGCCGGAGCGGCGTGGCACGCTCATTGCGAAGAAGACGGCGAGCCCAGGTGCGCTCGAATGGAATCGTGGTGCTGCAAGGTGATGGCGAGACCGTATTTTTTGACGTCTGAGATTTAGGGAACACGGCGATGCCGTGTAGGCGGCCCGTTAACTCCACACCTGGCGCGCTGTTTCTGCAACGAGGCGCAGCTTGGCCCATTGCTCGTCTTCGGTCAGAAGATTGCCTTCCATTGTCGAAGCAAATCCGCACTGTGGGCTCAGAGCCATGTTCTCAAGAGGGAAGTGACGTGCTGCTTCGTTGATCCTCTCGACTAACTGATTTTGGCTCTCGAGTTGCGGGCGCTTTGAGCTGACGAGTCCAAGGACGACAGTCTTGTTGCGCGGTATGAAGCGAAGCGGTTCGAATGTTCCGGACCGCGCATCGTCGTATTCGAGCAGGAAGCGATCCACGTCCATCGTTGTAAAGAGTTTCTCGGCGATCGCGTCGTAACCACCCTCCGCATACCAGTGGCTGCGATTATTTCCGCGGCAGAGATGAATCGCGAGAGTGACGCCGGGTTTGCGCGCCGCTGCGAAGCAGGCGTTGTCGGCACGAATCGCCTCATCGAGAAGAGTATCCGGATCGGAATTCATCTCGGTGCGAATCCAGTCGCGCCATTTTGGATCCATGTAATAGCTGTAGCGCGGCGCGTCAATCTGGATGTAAGCGACCCCTTCGGCGGCCAGGCGCGCTAATTCTTTCTTCATGATCTCGACGACGTCCCAAAGCAGAGCGGAGTGGTCAGGGTAAATTTTGTCGGTAACGCCTCGCTTGTACGAGATCGCCGGGAATTGCGTGGCGCTTGGAAGCGTCATTTTGATCGCGCCTTTGCAATTGGCTTTGAGGAAGGCCAATTCGTGCCCTGTGAGTGGACGTATGGCGCGGAGCTTGGACGTTACGATGCCGGTGACGCTGCTGGCATGGGTGTCTTTGGCTTCTCCTGCTTTCCATGTGCGCGCCACGGAATCGCCCAGGTCGAATCCTTCTACGGCGTCAGTGAAATCGGACATGAAGTTGCGCCGGCGCAATTCGCCGTCGGTGAAGATGTCGAATCCGAGTTCCTTTTGCCTGGCGAGAACACGGCGGATTTCGCGATCCTCTATTTCGGAGAGAGTCTTGGGTTCCGCGGTGCGCCGCGCTTCCAACAATTCAGCCGGCCTCAGGAAACTTCCTACCTGGTCGGCGCGAAACGTTCCGCTCATGTTTTGAGGTTCCCCTTGGTTCGAGTCACTCGGTTCGGTTAGACCCAGAGTTTTTCGTTGAGCTTCAATCCGTGCTCGCGGCAATAGCTCACGTAATGATTGATGAACCAAAAGACGTCGAGCGTTTCGAGAAGCGCATCATTATCGTCATAGAACTCGAGCGAGCCATTCAGCCAGAAAAATGTTTTCATTCCGTTCGGATCGTCTGAGACCAAGGTGTGAATCGCGCCGGGACTTTCATGAACGTAGCTGCCCGGGCGCGCCACCCAGTCATATTCCAAGTATCGCCAGCTGCCCTCCAGCGTGCATGCGAACACGGGACCGCGATGGCGATGGCGCCCGAGTTTTCCATTCTTCTTGACCCACAGAATATTTGCGAACGAACTTCCGCGAACATCGAAAGCCAGATGCCGGATATAGACATTTTCAACAAAGGGAACCCACGGCGATTCATCCTCGCCAGCGCCGATGTGCACATCCGGGCGCGCATACTCTCGAACGATGTCGGCCATGCTGGGGTTCGTATCGATGGGCATAAGGCCTCCTTCTGGATTGTCAGCGCAGTTTCGCAGTTTCGAGGCGGTGGATGCTAGCACAAAAGAAAACTTAGAACGCAATCGCGCGCCTTTCTGCGGAAATTGTTCGATTATCGTCAAATTTGAGAACGCACTCGTCCGACGAGCCGCGGGGAATCTCCGATTCGAGGATCGTGGTAGCATCTGCGCGCAATTTCGCTGTCATCTTGTTCTGGACTCTGGACTGAGAGCACGGGGGAAGCGATGCGGCCAAGCTTGGCAAGTGTTTGGATCAAAAGATTCTGCAACGGAATCGCAATGCTATCATTCGCCGCATTTTTGGTGGGTGCGGTGCCGCCTGCGCACGGTCAATCGCCGACAACTGCGAAGAAACTTTTAATCGACACAGACCCTGGCACGGACGACGCGCTTGCGATTCTTCTAGCACTGAATTCTCCGGAAATAGATGTGCGAGCGATTACGATTGTCGCCGGCAATGTTACTTCTGAGCTGGGGCTCGAAAACGCCCTCAAAGTGATGAGCCTGGCAGGCCGCTGCGATATTCCCGTGGCGAAGGGAGCGGCGCATCCTCTATTTCAGAAATTGAATACGGAAGAGTTCTGGAACGGAAAGAATGGTTTGGGCGGGGCCGAATTGCCGCCGCCCCACTGCAATGCATCCTCACAGTTCGGGCCAGATTTGATCATTGAAACAGTTCATCGTTATCCGCATGAAATCACGCTGGTGCCAATTGGGCCGCTGACGAACATCGCCCTAGCTATTTCAAAAGATCCGTCCATTATTCCGCTCGTAAAAGAAGTAGTGCTGATGGGCGGCTCGATCACGGGCGGGAATGTGAACGCCGCGAGCGAATTCAACATTCACAGCGACCCTGAAGCGGCCTCGCTCGTATTTAACGCCGGTTGGCCAATCACAATGGTTGGTCTGGACGTAACGGAACACACGCTCATCACAGATGCGGATGTCGCGCGACTCGAGAGGGCAGGGGGGCCGGAAGCGAGTTTTGCTGCAGCCGTCGCCCGATTTCAAATTGGAACTTATCAAGGCACCGGTTTTGGTGGCGGTGCCGTGCATGATGCACTGGCGGTCGGGGCGGTGATCGATCGCTCGTTTTTGAAGACGCAAGGTATGCGCGTTGACATCGAGACGGATGGCAGATTCACGCGCGGCGAGACGGTCGGCAATCGTGGCAACGCCGTCGATCGCATCGTTCCGAGAGGCGACCGGCTTGAAACGGTTGGCGTGGATGCGGTGCAGCCGAACGTGCAGGTGGCTGTTGGCGCGGAGTCGAGCCGATTCATCGAGCTCCTTGTGAACCGCCTTAGTCATAAGTGACTGCCCGTGCGCCGAAGTTGACCTTGGTCGTCTTTGAGCACCATTTTCAGTTCAATGCGTAACCGAAGCTACCGCCGCTTCGTCAAAGGATAAGCGTAAGTTTGCTGTGTGAAAGGGGAGCAACTTTCTGCATCGGCACCACTGCACTTTCTAGTGGCGCATCCGAGATGAGCCTCCAGGGACGTCTTGTAGAGCCTGTTCTAATTGCCGAACCGGTGTCGATATGCTGAAATTACGGTAAATGGATACAAACACGACGACCACAACTGCGGTACCCAGTCCGCCGGGTTCGCGCTCGCCCGAGCGACGATATTCTTCTAGCCCTGACGAGCAGCAGCCCAAGAGCCATTGGTGGGTTTGGGTGCTGATCGCCGCGATTCTGCTGATTGGCGGCTTTGTTTATTACAGGCACCGGCAAGCCGCCGCAGAAGCCGCAGCAAAAGCCAAGGCAGCGCAGCAGCCTCGCGCGGTTCCGATCGTAACGGCGACGGCGAAGAAGGGCGACATCGGAGTTTACGTCGAAGCTCTTGGAGCGGTAACGCCTGTCTACACGGTAAACGTTACGAGCCGCGTGCAAGGGCAGGTGATGAACGTCTATTACAAGGAAGGCCAGATGGTCCACAAAGGCCAGCCTCTTCTCGAGATAGACCCGCGACCGTTTCAAGCAGCGCTAACACAGGTGGAAGGACAGCTGGAACACGATCAAGCGCTGCTTGCGGAAGCGCGCATTGATTTGGACCGTTACCAACAGGCATTCAATCGAAATGCAATCGCGAAACAACAGCTCGATGACCAGACCCAGTTGGTGAAGCAGGACGAAGGAACGGTGAAGAACGATCAGGGACAAGTGGCCAATGCGCAGGTAAATCTTGCGTATACGCACATAACGTCACCCATCGACGGCCGCGTTGGTCTGCGTCTGGTCGATCCCGGAAACATGGTGCAGGCGAACGGAACCACTCCGCTAGTAGTCGTCACCCAACTTGCGCCGATCACGGTGATTTTCAGCGTTGCTGAGGACTACCTCACCCAGATTCAGCAGCAGACCCGAAGTGGCAACAAACTGGCAGTCGACGCTTATGACCGCACGCAACAGACCAAGATCGCGGAAGGAACTCTCCTTACAATCGACAACCAGATCGACACCACCACGGGCACCGTCAAAATGAGAGCGGAGTTTTCGAACAAAGACGGGGCGCTTTTTCCGAGCCAGTTCGTAAATATTCGGCTCCTCGTAACGACCCAACACAACGTTACGCTGATTCCCACATCGGGCATGCAGAGGAATGCTCAGGGTGCCGTTCGTGTATATCATCCAAGATCAAAAAGCTACAATTCGAACGGTGAAAGTCGGCACCACGGACGGAAACATCTACCGCTGTCGAGGGGATCAATCCGGGTGACGTGGTTGCCGTGAACGGGTTTGACAAGTTACAGGATGGCGTTCCGGTGAGAATTCAAAAGCCGGCTGCGAGCGGCGGCGCAAATCGCGAATTCTAGCGGGGGCGGCGGGGAAACTCCGTGAATCCGTCTCGTCCGTTTATTCTCAGGCCGGTTGCAACCTCTCTGTTGATGGCAGCGATTTTGCTTACCGGATTTGTTGCGTTTCTGCAGTTGCCTGTCTCGGCGCTTCCCGAAGTTGATTACCCCACAATTCAAATCATCACGTTTTATCCCGGAGCGAGTCCGGACGTGGTTGCGTCGGCGGTGACCGCGCCTCTGGAGCGGCAGTTCGGTCAAGTTCCGGGGCTGAATCAGATGACCTCGACGAGCTCTGACGGCAGCTCAGTGATCGTGTTGCAATTTTCGCTCGACCTGAGCATTGACGTGGCGGAGCAAGAAGTGCAGCAGGCCATTAACTCGGCGCAGACATATCTTCCATCGGACCTCCCGACGCCGCCGCTTTACAGCAAAACCAATCCGGCAGATACGCCGATTCTGACGCTGGCGTTGACGTCGGACACCGTGCCCCTTTCCCAGGTGGAAGACTTAGCGGACACGCGTCTGGTGCAAAAGATTTCGCAGCTTCCCGGCGTTGGCCTTGTAAGCATCAGCGGCGGACAAAAGCCGGCCGTGCGGATTCAGGTGAATCCCACCGCGCTCTCTCACTACGGAATCAACCTCGAGGACGTGCGCACTGCCATTCAGCAAACCAGTCTCGATCTGGCGAAAGGCAATTTTGACGGGCCTCGCCAGGATTATCAGATTCAGGCGAACGATCAACTTCTGACGAGCAAGGACTTCAAGCCGGTGGTTGTTGCCTATCGCAATGGCGCGCCGGTACTTCTGTCGGATGTCGCCAACATCATCGATAGCGCCGAAAACGTGAGGCAGGCTGCCTGGATGAACACGACGCCGGCGGTGATCGTGAATATTCAGAGGCAACCGGGCGCAAACATTATTCAGGTGGTTGATCGCATCACGAAGTTGATGCCGAGTTTTGCAGCAGACCCTTCCAGCGTCGGTGAAGGTTTCGGTTTTGACCGACCGCACCGTCACGATTCGTGCATCGGTGCAGGACGTCGAGTTCGAATTGATGCTCACGATCGCGCTCGTCGTCATGGTGATCTTTCTTTTTCTGCGGAGCCTCTCTGCAACCGTGATTCCGAGTATCGCTGTCCCTGTTTCGCTCGTGGGCACGTTTGGCGTAATGTATCTCGCTGGCTACAGCCTCAACAACCTCACGCTGATGGCGTTGACGATCGCGACCGGGTTCGTGGTGGACGACGCGATCGTGATGATCGAGAACATTGTCCGCTTTCTCGAGGAAGGCGACACGCCGCTTGAAGCCGCACTGAAGGGTTCCGAGCAAATCGGATTCACGATCGTCTCGCTCACCATTTCGCTCATCGCCGTTTTGATACCCCTTCTGTTCATGGGGGATATCGTCGGCCGCCTCTTCCGCGAATTCGCGATTACGCTGAGCGTCACGATTCTGGTCTCTGCGGTGGTCTCGCTGACGCTGACGCCAATGATGTGCGCAAAGCTATTGCGGCACAAAGCGGACTCGCAACGAGGCCGCTTTTACGAGGTCTCTGAGCGAGCATTTCAGCGCGTGATTGATTTTTATGGGCGGACGCTTCAGTGGGTTTTGCAACGCCAGACGGCGACGCTGTTCGTGGCGTTGGGCACTCTGGTTCTCACCATCGTGCTGTACATTTTGATTCCCAAGGGCTTTTTCCCTGTACAGGACACCGGAATCATTCAGGGAATTTCGGAAGCGCCGCAGTCGATTTCGTTTGACGCGATGTCTCAACGCCAGCAGGAACTCGCTCGCGTGATTCTCAAGGATCCGGCGGTGGAGAGCCTTTCGTCTTTCATCGGCGTCGACGGCACAAATACGACGCTTAACAGCGGCCGGATTCAAATCAACTTGAAGCCGTTGGAAGTGCGAAAAATCAACGCTTCGGATGTGATCCGCAGGCTCCAACCCAATCTTGACAAGGTGGATGGGATCACTCTGTACATGCAGCCCGTTCAGGACCTTACAGTGGAAGATCGCGTCAGCCGGACTCAATTTCAATACACGCTTGAAGATCCCGATGCCAACGAGCTCAACCGATGGACGCAGCGTTTTGTCGACAAGCTGAAACAACTGCCCGAGCTGCGCGATGTAGCAACCGACCAGCAGACGTCCGGGCTGGCCGCCTCGCTCGTGATCGATCGCCAGACAGCCTCTCGGCTGGGGATCTCCCCGCAAATGATCGACCAGACGCTCTACGATGCGTTCGGCCAGCGCCAGGTCTCTACCCTCTATACCCAGCTCAACCAATACCACGTGGTGCTGGAAACGATGCCGGATTTCCAGAAGGATCCGGCGAAACTTCAGGATATTTACGTTCGCTCCGCGGCAACGTCGCAGCCGGGGTCCGGTTCATCGGCCTCTTCGGGAAGTTCTGCTACGCCGTCAAACTCTTCTTCGGGCGTGAATTCCAACGGGGTCGTCACCGTAGGGTCGTCAAACAGCTCTTCAAATACTTCGGGGCCCACGGGAACCAATTCAAATGCGAATACCGGTTCGTCCAATCCGGCTGCTGTGCCGGCACTTAACGGTGCAGCAGTCCCGCTCAGCGCGTTCACGCATTTTGAATCACGTTCAGCTCCGTTGTCCGTTAACCACCAGGGCCAATTTCCAGTGGTAACAATCTCTTTCAATCTGGCGCCAGATGCTTCGTTGGGAGAAGCTACGAAGGCGATCGAGCAGATACAGAAGGAAATCAAGATGCCGCTGAGTATCCAGGCGGCTTTTCAGGGCACGGCCGCGTCGTTCCAGGCCTCGTTGGCAAACGAGCCGCTTCTGATTCTGGCTGCCTTGATCACCGTATATATCGTGCTGGGTGTCCTCTACGAGAGCTACGTTCATCCGATCACGATTTTGTCCACGCTTCCCTCCGCCGGAGTAGGTGCGATTCTCGCGCTGATGATTACGGGACAAGAGTTGAGCGTCGTCGCGCTGATCGGAATCATTCTTCTGATAGGCATCGTAAAGAAGAACGGCATCATGATGATTGACTTTGCGCTCGAAGCAGAACGCAAAGAGGGCAAGGGCTCTACCGAAGCCATCTACCAGGCCTGCCTGCTGCGCTTTCGGCCCATTATGATGACCACGATGGCCGCTCTTCTTGCGGGTCTTCCGCTAGCTCTCGGCAGTGGCATCGGAGCGGAATTGCGCCGGCCCCTCGGTATTGCGATGGTAGGCGGACTTATCTTCAGCCAGATTTTGACGCTTTACACGACGCCCGTGATTTATATTTTCTTCGATCGGCTTGCGATGCGGCTTAAAGGATCGCGCGCCAGCGCGACGAGCGGAGGACCGGTTCCGGCCGAACAGCTATGAGCCTGTCGTCTCCATTTATTCGCCGGCCTGTCGCGACCACTTTATTGACGATAGCCGTTGCGCTCGCAGGAGCGGTGGCTTTCAATTTCCTGCCGGTATCGCCGCTACCGCAAGTTGATTTTCCGACCATTTCTGTGGGCGCGTCATTGCCGGGTGCGAGCCCTGAGATCATGGCGTCCTCGGTCGCAACGCCACTTGAGCGCCAGTTCGGCCGTATTGCCGGCATCACGGAGATGACCTCGTCGAGCTTTCTTGGTACGACGAGCATCACGCTTCAGTTCGATCTGAATCGCGACATTAATGGCGCCGCGAGGGACGTCCAGGCGGCTATCAATGCGGCTCGCAGCTATCTCCCGGCCAATCTCCCAGTAATCCGACTTATCGAAAAGTGAATCCGGCTGATGCGCCCATCATGATTATCGCCCTCACATCGGATGTTACGATCGCGGCCCTCTGTATGACGCGGCTTCGACGATCATGTCGCAAAAGCTGTCACAGATTCAGGGCGTTGGCCAAGTGACAGTTGGCGGAAGCTCGTTGCCCTCCGTTCGAGTGGAACTGAACCCTGTGCAATTGAATGGTTATGGCCTCGGCGTGCAAGACGTTCAAAAAATGCTGAGCGTTCAGAATGCCAATCTACCAAAGGGTCAGATCTCGAACGGCGAAACAACGGCGGACATCATTACAAACGACCAATTGCTCAAAGCCGAATACTATAAGCCGCTCATCGTCGGTTATCACAAAGGCGCGGCTATCAAGCTTTCTGACGTCGCGGATGTGCAAGACTCGGTCGAAAATGTCCGCAGCGGCGGGTTATGTAAACGGAAAGCCCAGCGTGCTGGTGATTATTTTTCGCCAGCCGGGCGCGAATATCATCGACACCGTTGACCGCATCTATTCGGAACTCCCTTCTCTAAAGGCCTCCATACCTGCCGCGATTGATTTGACGACAGTTCTCGATCGCACGACCACGATTCGAGCATCCGTTAAAGATGTTGAACGCACCCTCGCTCTTTCAGTCGCTCTTGTGATTCTGGTGGTGTTCTTCTTTCTCCGCAACGTGCGAGCGACGCTTATCCCGAGCGTGGCCGTGCCGGTGTCTCTCATCGGAACTTTCGGCATCATGTATCTTTGTCACTACAGCCTCGACAATCTCTCGCTGATGGCTCTTACGATCTCGACTGGTTTCGTGGTGGACGATGCCATCGTGGTGATCGAAAACATCAGCCGCTACCTTGAACAGGGAATGCATCCCGAGGAAGCGGCGTTGGAGGGAGCGAAAGAAATCGGATTTACGGTGATGTCGATCAGTATTTCGCTCGTGGCCGTGTTCATTCCGATTCTGCTGATGGGGGAATCGTCGGCCGCTTTTTCCGGAGTTTGCAGTAACGCTCTCAGTGGCGATCTTGGTTTCTCTGGGCATTTCGCTTACGACGACCCCGATGATGTGCGCCAAGCTTTTGCAGGCCGGAATCTGCGGAAAATCATGGCCGTATCTATCGTATCGAGCGAGAAGTTCTTTACATGGATGGTCGCGCACTTATGAACGAACTTTAACGGTTATTCTGCGGCACCCGGCGGTTACCGCGCTCGTTCTTCTCATCACCATCGGCGTCAATATCTATCTCCTCATCATTGTCCCGAAGGGTTTTTTTCCGCTTCAGGATAACGGCACCATCTTCGGTGGCCTGCAAGGGGCGCAGGATATCTCGTATCAGGCGATGCAGCAGGATGTCAAAACGTTCGTCGACATGATCAAGCAAGACCCGGCTGTGGCGAACGTGATGGCGTTTACCGGGGGCGGAGGAGCCACCAATGGGGGATTCGTCTATATTGGGCTGAAGCCGCTGAACGAGCGAAAGATAAGTTCAAGCGATGTCATCAACCGTCTGCGGCCCAAGCTGACGTCTGTTCCCGGCGCAACTGTTTTTCTGCAGGCTGGCCAGGATCTGCGGATCGGCGGGCGCCAGAGCAATGCCCAGTTTCAATACACGATTCAAAGTGACAATCTGGACGATCTGGTGAAGTGGGGACCGCAACTCCTTCAACAGATGCGAAAGTTACCCGGCTTCACAGACGTGAATACTGATCAGCAGAATAGCGGGCTTCAAGCATCGCTTGTTTACGATCGTGACACGGCGTCGCGTCTCGGAATTACACCTCAACTCATCGACAACACGCTCTACCAGTCTTTTGGTCAAGCACAGGTTTCGACGATGTATACCTCGCTGAACCAATATCACGTTGTGATGGAAGCAGCGCCGCAGTTTTGGCAAAGCCCGGTGGGACTGAACGATGTGTATGTCCATCCGGCGACCGGTGGCGAAGTTCCCCTAAGCGCCATTGCACACTTCGAGCCCAAAACCGCGCCGCTTGCCGTCAATCACCAGAGCCAATTTCCGTCGGTAACTGTCTCGTTCAATCTGGCGCCGGGAGTTTCTCTTAGCGACGCGGCCGCGAGAATCACTCAAATGGAGCAGCAAATCGGGATGCCACAGTCGATTCGGGGAATGTATTCCGGAACGCTTACAAGCTTTCCAAGCTTCGCTCTCGAGCCGAAATGCTTTTGATTGTTACGGCGCTTCTCGCTGTTTACATTGTGCTGGGAATCTTGTACGAAAGTTTCATTCATCCGCTTACGATTCTCTCCACGATTCCATCAGCCGGAGTGGGCGCTGTGCTGGCTCTTATGCTTTTTCGATTGGACCTCAGTGTTATCGCAATGATTGGAATCATTTTGTTGATTGGAATCGTCAAGAAAAACGCGATTCTGATGATCGATTTCGCTCTCGCGGCGGAGCGGAATGAAGGCAAGAGTTCGAAGGACGCAATCTTTCAGGCCTGCCTGCTCCGCTTTAGGCCGATTCTGATGACCACCATGGCTGCTTTGCTGGGCGCCTTGCCCTTGGCGTTGGGACGTGGCGTCGGTTCCGAACTCAGGCGCCCGCTCGGCATCACCATCGTCGGCGGATTGATTTTCAGCCAGATGCTCACTCTCTACACCACTCCCGTTGTGTACCTCTACATGGACCGAATGCGCCTCTGGAGCCTCTGGTGGGAACGGCGTCATGGGAAGGGCCACGCGGGAGCAACTCCTCAGGAGATCACCGGATGAGTTGTTGGCCAGCACTTGTAATGCCGCAGAAAATCAAACAGCAAAACGACGAAATCGGATTAGCCCCAGGAGGATTTGCTGCGGAGTGATTTGCCTTGCTAGCGGAGCCATGGCTCTGCTAGCTGGCTGCACCGTGGGCCCGAAATATCACACGCCTTCCGCACCCACGCCAACTGCTTACAAGGAGTTGACGCCTGCCAATTTCCCAACGACCGACGGCTGGAAGGTCGCTCAACCCAAAGATGATGAAATCCGAGGGAAGTGGTGGGAGATTTACAACGACCCCCAACTGAATGCTCTCGAGGATCAAATCGAAATCTCAAACCAGAGCATCGCCGCAGCCGCCGCAAGTTTCTTTTCCGCTCGGGCCATGGTTAAGGAGGCGCGCTCTCAATATTTTCCGACAGTGTCAACCAATCCTTCGATTTCACAAATCCGGCAATCTGCGTCGCTAAGAACGTTCTCGACGGGATCGGGGGGCGGCGGAATTGGCTCTTCGGCGAATCTTTCATTCACGGAATATACCTTCCATTTGACGCCAGCTGGCAACCGGACCTATTCGGGAAAATCCGCAATTCGGTGCGCTCGCAGGTGTATGGCGCCCAAGCAAGCGCTGCAGACCTGGAAAATACCCGCCTGACCGTCCAATCAGAACTGGCTATCGATTATTTTTCTCTTCGCACGCAGGATGCGCTGCAGGAATTGCTGGACTCTACCGTGATTTACTATCAGGAGTCGCTGAAGCTCACCCAGGCTCTCTATGAGACGGGAATCGATTCAGACGAAGCGGTGGCGCAGGCCGAAACACAGCTTGAGACAACGCAAGCGCAAGCTACCGGCGTGGGTCTTACGCGGGCTCAATTCGAGCACGCGATCTCAGTTCTCGTCGGCAAGCCAGCTTCCGATTTCTCGATTCCTATCGAGCCGTTAAAAGCGAAACCTCCGGCAATCCCTTTTGGTCTTCCGTCGCAACTTCTCGAACGTCGTCCCGACATCGCGGCCAGCGAACGGTTGATGGCTCAAGCCAACGCGCAAATCGGCATTGCGACTGCCGCCTACTATCCCACCGTCACGCTGAGCGCCATGCTAGGACTCGAATCCACATCGGCTGCTACATGGTTTACCTGGCCGAGCCGATTCTGGTCAGTGGGACCAGCGCTTGCCCAGACGCTCTTTGACGCCGGGTTGCGGCATGCGACCGTTCAGCAATTTCGAGGGGCCTACGATCAGACTGTCGCAAACTACCGTTTGGCTGTGCTCACGGGCTTTCAGCAGGTGGAAGACGGTCTATCGGCGCTCCGAATCCTATCTCTCGAGATTCAACAACAGGATACGGCCGTGAGATCGGCGGAGAGAAACCTGAAGGTTGCGACGGACCGCTACAAGTTGGGAATCGATCCTTACTTGAACGTGATTACGGCGCAAACTCTTTTGCTGTCTGCCAAAGAGACCGCGGTTAGCCTGCGAAACCAGCAGATTACGGCCAGCGTCCAGCTTATTGAGGCGCTCGGCGGTGGCTGGGGAAAATCGCAGCTACCGTCGGGTCAACAGTTGATGGCTAAATTACCTTAATTCCTCGAATTTTTGGTCCGGTCTTTGGCGTCGGCCGCGACTTAGCACGGGATGGTGTGTTTCACTGTTGATGGGCAATGCAACCTCTTGACGAAAAATTTCGTCCCAATAATCGAAAGTTTTATAATGTCTGTAATGGGAGCCATTCTAATGAAGAAAGTCATACTTTTATTTTCAATGTTGTTGTTTTTGGCAGCTGCTGGGACCGCGAGTGCGGACCCCAGGCCTGTGAAATTGTTTTTGTCTCCGGCGTCTACAATTTCGAACGCTGATCTGATGAAGCACATCGTAGAGAAGTGCCCCAACGTCGCTATGACGCTCGATTCGAAGAAGTCCGACTTTATGCTCGAAGCGGGCGGCTGGTCTGGCAACTACAAGTTCACCGTATATCAGCATGGCGGAGTGGCGGTATATAGCACCACCACTCGCATGCTGAGCAATGCGGTGAAAGACGTCTGCAAGTACGTGAATCTGCCGACCAGTAGCGCCAGCGTGAAATAGATCTCGGCAGGTTCTTCTCCCATCATCATTCCTTGCGGAACCGGGAGCGTGTGTCTCCTGTGGTATCGTTTTGCGACCACAGGAGACTTGGATGGTATCGAGCGGTTTCGACGCGACTCGATTGGAAGCGACACGAGACTTCGCGCAGAAATTGGACAGCGCGGATCCGCTCGCGTCTTACCGCGAACGCTTTCACATTCCCCGCGGAACGAGCGATCGTGAGTGGGTGTATCTCACAGGCCATTCGCTGGGCCTGCAGCCGAAATCCGCCCGCGAATATGTCGAGCGCGATCTGCAGTTGTGGCAGGACCTCGCCGTCGAGGGCCATTTTCATGGTCCCCAGCCTTGGGTGCCCTACATCGAGCTGCTTTCCATGCCGACAGCGCGACTTGTGGGCGCGTTGCCTTCCGAAGTGGTGGTGATGAATACGCTCACCGTAAATCTTCATTGCATGATGGTTTCGTTTTACCGCCCCACGCGCGAGCGCAATAAAGTGGTGATTGAATCAAATGCATTTCCTTCCGATCAGTACGCGATTAAATCCCAGCTTCAATTTCACGGCTACGATCCCGCGTCTTCTCTAATTGAGATTAGGCCGCGAGATGGCGAGACCACTATCCGCACCGAAGATATCGAAACCCTTATCGAACGCGAAGGCGACACGATTGCCCTGTTCATGTTAGCGGGAGTGAACTATTACAGCGGACAGTTCTTTGATTACTTGCGCATCACCGCGGCCGCGCGAGCGAAAGGTTGCGTTGTTGGATGGGACATGGCGCACGGGGCAGGGAACGTCCCGCTCGCATTGCACGATTCAGGTTGCGATTTCGCCGTCTGGTGCACCTACAAATACATGAACGGCGGTCCCGGCTGCGTTGGCGGATGCTTTGTCCACGAACGCCACGCGAACGAATTTAATCTGCCTCGCTTGGCCGGCTGGTGGGGACAGGACAAACCAACCCGGTTTCAAATGGGACCCGATTTCCTTCCGATTCCGGGCGCCGAAGGTTGGCAGTTGGGGAATCCACCCGTTTTAGCGATGGCGGCGTTGCGCGCGTCGCTCGAGATTTTCGACGCAGGTTGGAATTGCCGCGTTGCGCAAGAAGAGCATGGCCCTGACCTCCTATCTCGAATTTCTCCTTGAACAACACGCTTCGCGGACTTTTTCGATCATCACACCCCGCGATCCGGCGCAGCGCGGCGCGCAGCTATCTTTACGCCTTCACAATAAGGCCGTGCCGTTTGCGACGCGCTCAAAGAGCGAGGCGTGATTTGCGACTGGCGGGAGCCGGACATTCTGCGCGTAGCCCCCGTGCCGCTCTACAATTCGTTCTCGGATGCATACAATTTCGTGGAAGAATTCGTCCCTATTGTCGAAGCCTAATTCCCGCGCCCAACATCTGATAGATGGTGCGGCAAAGTCACATGCTATATTGCTGTTTCGGACGAAATGCCGATGATTTGACGGCCCTCCGTCATCTTTGTGGTGCATCTTTATAGCGTTCGCTCGTGTCTATTCTGGCTGGGAGGCGAGAATGAAAATTGCGGTGCTTGGGGGAGATGGGTATTGCGGCTGGGCTACGGCCCTGCATCTCTCGCAAAAGGGCCACGAAGTGGCCATTATCGATAATTTCCTGCGCCGTCAGTGGGACGACGAACTCGGCGTGCAAACGCTGACCCCGATTCGTCCGCTCTCCGAGAGGCTTCGCGTCTGGCAGATGCGCTCACCGGAAAGACGATCGATCTGTTTGTCGGCGACGTTGCCGATTTCGATTTCCTCTCGTCGATGGTGAAGCAGTTCAAGCCCGAAGCGATCGTGCATTTCGCGGAACAACGCTCCGCTCCTTACTCGATGATCGACCGCAAGCACGCGGTCTTCACGCAAGTGAACAATGTACTGGGCACGCTGAACGTGCTTTTTGCCATTCGCGAATTTCAACCAGACTGTCACCTCATCAAGCTCGGCACAATGGGCGAATACGGCACGCCGAATATCGACATCGAAGAAGGCTACATTACGATCGAGCACAACGGCCGCAAAGACGTCCTGCCGTACCCCAAGCAGCCGGGCTCGTTCTACCACCTGTCAAAGGTGCACGACAGCCACAACATCATGTTTGCCTGCAAGATTTGGGGAATTCGCGCCACCGATTTGAATCAGGGCGTCGTTTACGGCACCGACGACCGACGAGATTGCCCTCGACGAAGCGCTTATCAATCGCTTCGATTACGACGACGTATTCGGCACCGTGCTCAACCGCTTTTGCGTGCAGGCGGCCATCGGCCAACCGCTTACGGTGTACGGCAAGGGCGGACAAATGCGTGGCTTTCTCGACATACGCGACACGGTTCGCTGTATCGAGATCGCTTGCCAGAATCCGGCCTCTCGCGGCGAGTGCCGGGTATACAACCAGTTCACGGAGCAATTCTCAGTTCTCGAATTGGCGCAGATGGTAGAAACGGTCGGCAAAAAGCTGGGAATGAACGTCGAAATCGACCATCTGCCCGATCCGCGCGTCGAAGCCGAAGAGCACTACTACAATGCCAAGCATTCGAAGCTGATTGATCTTGGTCTCGAACCACACCTGCTTTCCGACGCTCTACTGGACTCGCTAGTGACAATCGCCGTGCGCTATCGTGACAGGGTGGACGCATCGCTCATGTTGCCGCAGGTGAATTGGCGCGAGCCGCGCAATGACCGCAGGTTGCAGCAGAATTTGACGGCCAGGGCTTCTCTTGGAGGACGCTCCTCGAAGCGGCCTGCACGTGCAGCATCGAAAGGGAAGAAGCGCTAGCGCTACTGTCACTCATCGCGCGCAGAGAGAGCTTTGAGGTTGCGAGAGTGAGTGGCGCAGGGTACGATTAAGATGCGGGTTTGTGAGTAATGTATTTCTGAGGAGTCAGTGAAAGTGGCGTCTGGTTTCTATCTTCCACGAGTCTGGCTGGGGAGCAAATTATCACCCAAGTTGCTGCCCTCCAGGATTCGTCCGCTCGCTGCGCACGTCAAACTAACGGAAAATTGCCAGGCGAAATGCATCAGTTGCAACTACTGGCAGACTCGTTGGCAGGATGGAATTAATACCGACCGGGCGATCGCGCTCGTCAATGAACTCAGTGCTTTGGGCGTGCGTTCACTGCGGTTTACCGGTGGAGAACCGCTGCTCCGCACGGACTTTTTCCAAATTTTGAACAAATCCAATACCTCGTCCTTCCAGAACATCATCATCCAAACCAACGGTCTGCTCCTGAAGAAGCTTCACAAGGAAATGAACGATTCGCCGATCACGAGTGTCGCAGTCTCGATTGACGGCTTGAAGGAAACGAACGACCTGATTCGCGGCATCCGCGGGTATTTCGATCTGGCGATGGAAGGCATCAAGCTGCTGCGGAACAAGAAGGTTAAGATTTCGGTGACGCTGAATCGAATTTCCGCCAAAGAACTCAGCGAACTGGCCGATATCGCTAGCGCGGCGGGTGCTCAGTTGGAATCCAATATCCTTACGCGCAGCCTGTACTTCACCAAGGATGCGGATCTTGATGCGATGTGGCCGCAGCGGAGCGATGTGCAGGAAATCGAAACGGTCTTGCGCGGCAAACTGAAGCGTCCTGATTACGAAGTGGATTACATCACGCGCTATTACAACAACGACGAGACTCTGGAAGAGCCTCCGTGTGTCCTTGGATATCTTCAGGTTTTCGTCATATCCAATGGTGACGTTCTCACTGGATGCTATCCCCTGAAGCCGGTCGGAAACATTCTGAAAGACAGTCTGGAAAACATCTTGGCCTCGGACGAGTATGCACAGCAGGCGCAAGCGATGATTCGACGGGAATGTCCGGGTTGCACCTGCGGAGTCGAGAGTTCGCTGGCCATGAAGCACGCCGTTTCGTCCGCTTTCTTTCACCTGGGCCGGCTTACCCAGGGTCAGAATGACAGCAGGAAAAGATTCCCGATCGGCGTGGCAGAAGCAAACGATACGTCGAACGCGTAGTCATCGCGTTGATTTCAGAAAATCTCCAGCTCATTCCGCGTGCGGCCATCTTCGGATTCCTATCTTCTGCTGAAAAATACGCAGGTCACGCCAATGCAGACGAGAAAAACGCCAGCCCACCGCCGTCCCATCACGCGCTCTCCGAGAAAGAATTTTCCACCCAGGGCGCCCGCGACGTAGTTCAAAGCCGTAACCGGCACAACGAAGCTCACGCTTTCTAGCGAAAGCATCCCGAGTAGCGAGAAAAAAGCGAGCGCCATCAACGCCACGCCCAGCCACATCCATCCGACGCCCAACACCCGGAATATCGTCTGCACTAAAGATGCTGGACGAAAATCCTTCACCTCGCCAATCTTTTTCATCGCTCGCGTCACGCACAATTCGCCACCAGTGCCGGCGAACACGATCAGAAAAAGAAGCAGCAGCTCTTTTAGCATTAACTGTGTTCCGTGGTGCGCGGTGGCGTGTGGCCGACTACCAGCACACCGAGAAAGATCAAAGAGATTCCGATCCAGCGCAGCGGAGTGACCGTTTCATGTAAGACGAAATGTCCGAGCAGCGCCACGATCACGTAGCCCATCGCTGTGGCTGGCTGCACGTAGCTGTAATCGGCCCAGGACAAGACCAGCATGTACGAAATGAAATACACGAAAAGCGATGCGATTCCGAGCCAGATGGCCCCTGACGTAAACACCTGGGCGAATACGCCAAAGAATTGGGAAGCCGAATGGAACGTCATCGGCCCTACCTGCTTCATTCCGGTACTGAGGAGCACATTGCCGAGCGGGCTGAAGATGATGACCAGTAGGATCAAAAAATACGTCTTGAAGTGGCGGCCGGAATGAGCGTTGCTGTGGTGCGGAGGATTCACACGCGCCATATGGTCGCGCTCTTCCACCGTAAGTTTGCTCGAACTCATGGGTCCTCGGTTCTTGACTTAATCGGTAGGTATGATTGCTTGATTGTCAGGCTACTATTTTAACTTGCCGTCGCGATCATGAGAAATGAACCACTGCCAGGTCTTTCTCAAGCCGTCATTCAGCTGCGTCCTGGGATCAAATCCTAGAATGCGGCGCGCTTTTTCGACGTTGGCATAATTGCGCAGAATTTCTCCCGCTCGTGCGGGTTCAAATCGAATATCAAACCTGTGTTCGGGTAGCATCGCTTTCATTGCTTCCAGAAGGCTTCGAACAGAGGTTTCTCGTCCGGAAGCGATTTGAAAAACCTCGCCAGCGGGTTCAGTTTTGTCAGCCAACAGAATAGCTTCCACAAGGTCTGCCACGTACAGGAAATCTCGTGTCTGTTCTCCATCGCCATAGACGACGATCGGTTCGCCCCGCAGAATGTTCCTGAAAAACTGCGCTACCACGCTGCCCTTGTGATAGGAGTAGGGCCCGTAAACATTCGAGAATCTCAACGCCGCCGTTTTCAAGCCATATGCTCCGGTATAGGCCGAGCAGTACGCTTCGCCTGCGAGTTTGCTTGCACCATAAGGCGAAATCGGCCGCGGAACCATTCCCTCGTGAACCGGCGGATCCTGCTCCCCAAGAATCGCGCCGCCCGTCGAAGCGAAAATCATTTTTGGAATTCCGGCGTTACGGCATGCCTGCAACACGTTCAATGTTCCCGCAGCATTGATGTCGAAATTCAACTGAGGATCTGAAAGAGATTCCACTACCCGCGTGTGAGCGGCGAGATGCACAACAGTATCGATCCCTTTGCACGCCCTCTCCACAGCGGCCGGATCTCGAATATCGCCCACGTGGAGGTCCACCCCCAGCGGCTCAACACCTTCCCGCTTTCCGAGACTAAGATTATCGAGCACCCTTACACGCACACCTTGCTCGATGAGGCGCGGTATCAAGTTGACGCCGATAAAGCCGCAGCCTCCGGTCACCAGGTAAGTTTTCATTTAGATTTTTCCAATTTGCGTTTTTGCGTTATCGTGCAGCGCTCTGCGCGGGATCTTGGCTGACGGCCACAAGCCGTCCCTCTCGAAGGAAATAATCAATGCCGCGCCATCGAATGGTTTTGCGCCCGAAGCTTACCAGCCATATGAAAAATGCAAAAGCGTCCCACAGCGGGATCAAAGGCATCTTCTTCCACAAGCCTTTCTGCTTCATAGCCCCGACGCCAATCAGCCACGTCATCGCGATCCGCAGCGCGAGATAAGTTCCGAGGTATGCCGCTGCGATCTTCAAAGTCGGATGAATCGCAATCGCTACCAGGGCCCAGGGCAAGCCCCAAGTGAAGAGCAATCCCATATGACCCCAGGGCCGCATCAACCTCATCACCGTCATCCACCGAACCCGTTTATATAGAAACTCGCGGAGTGTCTGAAAATCCGCGACCGATTGCACCACGTACGGCAGCAGCCGCACCTCAAATCCCTGCTCAGCGGCAAGGCGGCCGATATAGAGATCATCCGCGGGGCGATCTTCAATCCGTTGATAACCACCGAATCCCTCGATATTTCTTCGCGTTGTAAGAATGGACTGTGACAGCGTGAATTTCACCCCGTCCACTTGCCACGCCACGATGATCCCTGCAAAAAAATCAGAAATCATGGAGATCGATTGCAGTTCCTCTAGAAAACTCTTCTCCTGTGTTGAAACATAGAGGCACGTAGCAGCTCCAACCTTCGGGTCGCGAAAAGGCGCTGCCACATTGCGGAGGTAATCCGGCCGCACCCGCACATCGCCATCAGTGATGACGAAAAGATCGTACTTCGCCTCGTTCGTCAGACGCACCAGCCGTGCAACTTTGTCGTTGATGGCGTTACGGCCAGAACCGAAGAGCAAACGAATATCGCGCTCGGGAAAATCGCGCACCAATTTTTCGAGCACCGGAAGCGCTGGGTCGCCTGGGTCAACGCAAAACACAATTTCGTACTCGGGGTAGTCCTGGCGGCAGAAGCTCGCATAATTTTCATACGCGTCCACATCCAGCCCTTTGATCGGCTTCAAGCAACTCAAGGGAGGCGTGAAATCCCCACTGTTTTTGCCCCGGCGTTTCGCGTCGGCTAAGAAGTGAGCAGTGCTATAGAGAGCCAGAAAGTAATAGATAAACGGTATGGCTGCTATGCCGAGGATGATGTATTCGATTGCTGTCAAATTGCTGGGTACCCTCGACGGCGCGTCACAAACCGCGAAACTTTATCACAAAATGAACCCATTTGAAGTCACGGTGCCAGACGCTGATTCCAATCTTTTCGACCAATCGCTTGGAAGTCGGCTTGGGAACTTGACTTGCCGCTTTGAGAAAGCGCAGCATCAGTGATGAGGCTGTTCCACGAGAGTTTGAGATTTCGCTTCTGATGCCGGCGCCGAACGACTGACCTTCGGAGATGGAGTTAATGCAAAGGAAGTTTGTCGATCGTCTGCTGCTTCCCACAATATTTGGTCTCACCACGGTTATAGCCGCTCTTATTCTCTGGCAACTGCTGCTCGGCCATCGGCGCGTGGAAATTCAAGCCGCGACCAAGGAACAGGCCCTTTTCGTCAAAACCAAAACAGAATCAGAACTAAGAGCCAGCATCCTGATCTTGGAACAATTGGCTGCGCGCTGGCAGGCTCGCGGCCAGAGCAACGATGCAGATATGGAATCAGATGTTCAGCTCGCGATGAGCGGCTACCCGGCTTATCAAGCCATCGAGTGGGTTGATCCTTCCTACCACGTGCTTTGGGTTACGCCCGAGAATCGCAACCCACACGAGCAAGGTGCGGATCTGACCAAAGATGAACCCAGCCTCACCGTCCTGCGTTCGGCCCAGGAAAGCCGAGAAGCAGTTGTCTCCCATCCTGTGCCTCTACGCCAAGGCGGAAAAGGACTGCTAATCTGTGTGCCCGTTTATTCTCACAACCAGCTCACAGGCTTTCTGTTGGGCGCGTTTCGCTATCAGGCCCTTCTTTCGCCGATTCTCCAGGATGTGGCGCCCGACTATTGGATCGAGGTCTATGACGGTGGCGAGGAAATATTTAATCGATCCTCCGGTAGCCAGCCCGACAAGAAATGGGTGCAAACCGCCGACATCCAGTTTCAGCAAGTCACGCTCAGGGCTTATGCTTGGCCGAAACCGGAGACGCTTCTTTATACGCGATCTCCTTTGCCGCAAGTCGCATTCATCGCCGGGATATTGCTCGCAGGAATGCTCGGATTCGCTGTCTATATGGCAGAAACAGCCCAGCTCCGAGCGCAGGCACTGGTGAAAGCCAATACCAATCTAGAAAAAGAAATCGCTGGTCGCCAGCAAGCCGAAGACGCACTGCGCCAAGCCCAAAAGATGGAAGCTGTAGGGCGGCTCGCCGGTGGTGTGGCCCATGATTTTAATAACCTGCTAATGGTCATACGCGGTCATGCGGCTCTTTCGTTGCGCAACGTAGGCGTGAACGGTTCGCTTCGCCGAGAACTGGACGAGATCTTGCAGGCGACCGATCGCGCTTCCTCTTTTACTCGGCAACTGCTGGCTTTCAGCCGGAAACAGGTTTTGCAACCGCGCGTGCTGGACCTCAACGCCTTGACTACTCAGGTCGCCAATATGCTGCCGCCCGTACTCGGGGACGATATCAGGCTTTTGATTGACCTCGAGCCGCAGCTAGGCCACGTCAAGGCTGATCCCGCGCTCCTCGAACAGGTGATCATGAATTTGGTGTTCAACGCGAGAGATGCCATGCAGGAAGGCGGAGAGCTCGCTATTCACACCTTCAACGTTGACCTGGATTCAGCCTCCTTAGCCGCGCATCCCGGAGCGCACCCGGGTCCTTACGCCGTTCTTGCCATCCGCGATACCGGTCACGGCATGAGCGAAGAAACTCAATCGCACATTTTCGAGCCATTCTTCACCACGAAAGATCGCGGGAAGGGAACTGGCCTCGGGCTCGCGACTGTCTACGGCACTGTCAACCAGAGCGGGGGCTTCATCGCAGTCTCCAGCAAGCTTGGAAGCGGCACAGAAATCAAAATATTCTTGCCGCGTGTCGAGGAGCCGGTGGAAGTCATCACAGCGCCAGAAATTCCTGTGCAAGTTCGCAAAGGCGAAGGCACGATTCTAGTCGTGGAAGACGACGACGCCGTTCGCCGGATGACCCGCGAATTTCTGAAAATCAGCGGCTACACGGTGCTGGAGGCTCGAAGCGGTGCAGACGCCATTCAATTCATGGAGCGCCGGGAACAACCGATCGACTTGGTGCTAACCGATGTGCTTATGCCCGGCATGAAAGGCCGGGAATTGGTGGAGCGCCTCTCCAAACTTCGCGCAGACATCAAAGTGCTCTACATGTCGGCCTACACCGAGGACGCAGCGATCAACATCGGGGTGCTAAGTCCCGGCACTGCTTTCATCGAAAAGCCATTCAGTCCCGATGACCTGGCCAACAAAGTGCGCGAAGTGATGAACGCCACTGGCGACGGCATGGGCGAGAAACAACTCCGCCATAGCTAGCTTCGAATCCAAATAGCTGTCGCTTTACGACTTTCGTTTCGCCAGTGTACCCACAAAGCCCGGTCCGGTAAGCGAACCATCGTCGTGGATACCCCACACCGTCTTATTCCCGCTGCATGTGAGGGTTAGATTTTTTCCGTCGGCGTCGTAGGTGCATTGCTCGTTCTCGCCCATCATGGTTAGTGAAGCCTTTCCGCCCGATCGAAGGTCAAGCGTGACTAAGCCGGTGGGGTTTGAGTAGGTGCCCGATAGCCCAGCGGCGCAGGCTCCGAGAAAAAAGGCGGCGCAGGTGATCACAAACCTCACAACGATCCTGCTTGAGGTTGCACTATCCATGGGAACTCTCCTGATGAGATGAAATCCCTGTTCGGCTGGCCAGTCGCACAATTTCAGTTGATCGCTGTTTCCCCAATTGGTTGCCGAGGGCGAATCCCGGTGCTAGGATTTCCGCTCCCTCCACCCTAATATCGTTATGTCCGCTACCGGGCTGGGCGTTGGTAGCGGCATTCATAACGCATTGCGCGATGGCGCAGGAAAAACCGTCATGGTTCTCCGAGAATCTCGACCGCCCCTTAAGGGTGCCGAACTTCTAAGCACCCCCGGTTCGTCCGATAGCCCGGAACAGAGACGCGCACTCGACCAGCTTTTCAGCATTACCTACGAAGAGCTTCGTCGCCTTGCGTCTGCAGTGAAACGCGGTGACCCGAGCGTAACGCTTAGCCCCACCGCCCTCGTCAATGAGGCGTGGCTGAAGCTTTCGAAGTCGCCGGGTTTTACCACTGCGTCCCGCCTGCATTTCAAGAGAATTGCAGCTCGTGCAATGCGCCAGCTTCTCATCGAAGCGGCCCGCCGGCGAAACGCCAATAAGCGCGGCGGAGGAGCCGATGTCACCGTCGCATTCGACGACTCCTTCGACGAAAAGCCGGCTTCCGGAAGGGAACTTATTGCGCTCGACGCAGCTCTCGAGCAACTCGCGCAAATGAATCCGCGTCAAGCCATGATGGTGGAAAGCCGCTTTTTCGGGGGCTTGGACGTCTCCGAAACCGCTGAGCTTCTGGAAGTTTCTGAGGCAACGGTTTTGCGGGATTGGCGAGCAGCAAAGGCCTGGCTCGCCCACGAACTCCGCCGAGGCCGCTAGGCACATAGCTCAAAGCTGGCTCCTCGGAAAAAATCGATGGACAGCAATCGATGGGATCGCATTCAGTCCGTTTTTCACGGCGTCGCGGATTTGCCGAAATCGCAACAGCGCGCTTTCCTCGTATCCGCCTGCGCGGGCGATGAGTCATTAATCGCGGATATTCAAGCCCTGCTCGACGAGGACGCGAAGGACTCTTCACTCCTTAACCGCAATATGGCGGACATCGCTTCTGAAGTGCTAGACGACCCCGCTTCGCGCAGTTTCCCTTTCAAAGAGTTTGGCCCATATCGCATCGTGCGCGTGCTCGGCGAGGGCGGAATGGGAGTGGTTTTTCTTGCCGAGCGCCGCGACCTGCACAGCCAGGTGGCAATCAAGATTTTGCGCGACGCTTGGGTATCTCCCGCGCGTCGCGAACGCTTCTCAAGCGAGCAGCAGACGCTCGCGCAGCTAAACCATCCGTCCATCGCGCGCCTCTATGATGCCGACACCCTTCCCGATGGCACGCCACTGTTCGTCATGGAATATGTGGAAGGATGCTCGATCGTTGAGTACTGCAAGAAGCTCAATTGTTCGATTGACGATCGTTTGAAGTTGTTCCGCTTAGTCTGCGAAGCGGTGGAATATGCTCACAGCCAAGCTGTAATTCATCGCGACCTGAAGCCGTCGAACATTCTAGTAAAGAGCGCCGGCACTGTCCGGCTTCTCGATTTTGGCATCGCCAAACAACTTGAAGACGTCAATGTTGCCGCCGACGCAACCCGCACGAGTTTCCGGTTCCTCACACCCGCCTATGCCTCGCCCGAGCAGATCCGCGGCGATCGAGTGGGAATTCAATCGGACGTGTATTCGCTCGGCGTCATTCTCTACGAACTGCTGTGCGATCAACTTCCATTCGACTTTTCGAACAAGACTCCGACGCAAGCCCAAGCGGCAATCCTTGAAACCGAACCTGTAAAGCCGTCTTTCATCGGTCAGAGAACTGCCAGCGAAAAGGCCGCAAATTCTCCTGGCGGGACGGGCTCGACAACCAAAGCTGCATGGACTGACCTTGACGTCCTTTGCCTTACGGCGATGCACAAAGATCCACAACGCCGTTACCGTTCAGTTGAAGCGTTGATTCGCGATATCGATCACTATCTTCGGGGCGAGCCGCTGGAGGCACGCCCGGATTCCGTACCCTACCGGATACACAAATTCGTTGGCCGCAACCGGCGTAGTGTCGCCGCTTCGGCGCTCGTTGGCACGCTCATCATCGGTTTGGTAATTTTCTATACGCTGCGACTTGCGAAGGCCCGCAACGCAGCGCTCGCAGAGACCGCTCGCACCCAGCGTGTCGAGCAGTTCATGCAGGATCTGTTCCAGGGCGATGCCGAATCCACTGGTCCGGCTGACGATCTTCGCGTCGTCACCGTTTTAGAACGCGGCGAAAAGCAGGCACGCGCCCTCGACGAAGACCCGCAGATTCAAGCCGACCTCTACCAGACCCTGGGCACTATGTACGATCAGCTCGGCAAGTACGATCGAGCGGATTCGCTGCTGAAAGCTTCACTCGCTCAGCGCAAGGCCACCAGCGGAGCCGATAGCGCCAAAGTGGCCGAAAGTCTCGTCGCTCTTGCGAACCTGCGGAACGACCAAGCCCAGCTCGCAGAAGCGGAAACCTTTGCGCGCCAGGGTCTTCAGATGAGCGAGCGCCATCTTCCTCCCGATCATCCTGTAGTCGCGCGAGCCACACTCACTCTTGGCCGCATTCTCGATAATCGCGGAAAGTATGACGAAGCCATCCCTACTCTCGAAGAAGCCATGCGTCTTGAATCGGGATCGAAGGGCGTGCCTGCCGATCTTTCTGCCACGCTCAGCGAGCTCGCAAACACCCACTACTACCTCGGCCACTACGATGTTTCGAAGGATCTAAACGAACGCGCGCTCCGAATGGACGAACAAATCTACGGCGATCGCAATCCGAACGTCGCTCAGGATCTCACCAATCTCGCGGACATTCAGTACCAGTGGAGCAACTACGCGGACGCCGAGCGTCTCCAGCGAACGGCGGTTGGCATCATGCAGTCCTGGTATGGGAAGGATCATCCGGAGACGGCCGACGACATGACCATCCTCGGAAAATACCTGATCGCAGAAGGGCGGACGGACGAGGCCGTCCCAATTCTGCGCGAATCGCTCGTCGCGCTCGAGAATCACTACGGAAAAGTTCATCCCCGTGTTGCATTGGCAGTCGGCGAGCTCGGACTCGCTCTCCAGCATCAGGGGAATCTCGACGAAGCCGAGAAGGATTTCCGTCGCCAGGCAGATATTTACAGGTCGGTGTATGGCGAGAAAAACCAGCAACTGGGCGCGGCGGTCGCGAATTTAGCGGGCGTTTATTCTGATCGAAAGGACTACGCAAAATCAGAGGAACTCTTCAGGGACGCGCTAAAACTCTACGCCGATTCGCTTCCGGCAGGTCATCTCAATATTGCTATCGCGCACGTGAGACTGGGAGGAGCACTGCTTCACGACAAGCGTTATTCTGACGCGGAAGGAGAAAGCCGCGCCGGTTACGAGCTTCTGATGAAGCAATCCACTCCCCCCGCGCGCTGGGTAGAAACCGCACGAAACGACCTCCTGGCTGAATACAACGCCATGGATCAATCGGAGAAAGCAGCCAAAATCCGCGCCGAGTTGGGAGGCCCATCTCCGGTTTCCAACCCCGCAAAGAACTGAATCTGTCACGTCGACAAGAGCTCTCCGATTATTGTCCTGCTTGCTTGTCCTCCCCGCGAGACTTTGGCAGCTTATCGAAATCCTTCATGGACACGCGGAGGCCGAAATTCCCAGTGATCTTCGTATAACCGGCCTCAAGTTGTTGGAGGTAATGGTCCAGGTAAAAATCAAACGGATCGCGAGGATCCATATCCATGAGCGTCAGGTCCGCGCCGTTCATCGTCAGTTTGCCGAATCGGAGTTGATTTCCGTGGTACGCCATGTAGTTCCCGGTCATGCTTCGCGAGGTTTTGGCTTTCGCGCCTGCTCCAAAAGTCAGGATCAAATTCTGGCCTTCGATCCGAACCGCTGTCACCGCTCCTTCGATGTGAGGCGGCGGCAAGCTCTCTTTCAGATCGAAAATCAAGCCGTTGCCGTCTGCTGATAATCCTGGCACTTTCTCCGTTTTGATAAAGTCCGCGATGTCCGCGCCGATCAAATCCATCAGCCCCTTGACCGGTAGATGCAGGGCCCGAATTTTATCCGCCTGCATGCGCAGCTTCCCGTCGGGCGTGGGGCTCAGTACGCCATCGGTTTCAAACGGAATGTCCCCCTTGTCGTGCAGTCGTCCCTTTACTTTCAATTTCCCTTGCACGATTGTCATCGTCACGTCTTTCAGCGGTGACTTCGGGCTCGCAAAAACATAAGAATTAAAAGCGTTTGTGAGCGACGCGGTGTTCATCACGATTTCAGCGTTGGTGATTCGCAGATTAAACGAATTCTTGTCGTCGAACACCGGCATGTCTTTCCCGCCAATCGGTTCAAGCTCGCCGGACAATGTGCGAATGTGCGCCGCGATCTTGTCGCTGAAGTGGTACATCACGTTGTGCATTTCCGCGTGAACCATCTTCGCCGTCGCGGCATCACTCTTGGCCGGTTTCTCCTGCGCAGTGCCAGCCGCGACGGTCGAAGCCTTGCTATGAATTCCGATCACCAAGCATGCGACTGCAAAACCCGATAAAATTGCAGAAGTTTTTAGCACTTTATCTCTCCGAGTCCGCGCCGGCTGCCCTTCATTCCGGGCACAGGCGCTGTCACATTGTCATGGGAGCCTTGAAGCGAGACCATCCCCGGAATCCCCGATACTTGTGAAGGAAGATTCACATTCCTTCCATGTTTGTGCCGCTTCTGGATATATGAAATGCGCTGCGCTCGGTGGGCTGTGAGACCTAGGCGTGCGTAAGTGGCTCGATTTAAGCTGTTTACGGGTACTCAAAAATCAACGGGGGAATGAGGGCTGTGGCGGCCAGATTGCAATGTACCGCCTTGCGGACTACCCGGGCCACGAATTAGATTCCGGCCCCTTCAAAAAATTTGCTCGGGTAGCCCGCGCCAATACCTGGGAACCCAACACGTGTGCTTCGAAGCGGAGTCGTCTGTGTTCGACGATAAAAACAGTCACATCAGTGAACGTGGCGCAGCAATCTTGCTCGGACTTTCGCTCTCGGATCTCCGCTGGTTCTCCCGACGCGCCGGCCTGGGACAAATTCAATCCGAATCAGATGGCTCGCATCTCGTTTTCACGTATGACGAACTCGCGAAGCTCTCCGCTATTTCGACTCCCTCAGCCGACTAGCCATTCGATTTGTCAGGATTGAATCGAGCAGGAAAATTCAGAGGCAGGTAGCCACGACGACGAATTTTTCGTCGTGAGGTTTTGCTCACGCTACGGCGCAAGCCTAAGCCGTTTTCCAGTCCGCAGGCGGCGAAGCGATGGCCCAAAATTCCGGCGCCGGCGCGCTGAACTGAATTCCCACCGTCGCCAATCCCGCGTAGGGCGGCCCCAGGAAAGCCACGGTAGCTTCGTGCTGATCCTTGTTCTTCAAGTTCGTAAGCCGAACCGTCTGTCCCAGCGCCACTTTCGCTGCCAGCACAATGAGCGCCCCGTGCGCGCTCACGGTTAGCGTAAATGTTTCCTCTTTGAAATCCTGTGCTCCCTCCGCCTTCCCCTCAATGAAGAGCGGAACATCCAAAAGCACCCGTTCACTGCGTCTCTTCCCAAAAGTCGGCATCGCGGCCCCCACCTCTCTCAGATTGCCCAATATTCACTCTAATCCGCAATGCGCATCCTACGCTGCCATTCTCCCGCTGCGACTCCTTCTAGTAAACCGAATCAGCTTGCGAGTGGGTTAGTCAGAATAGTATTTAACTGAGGAGAATTCCAAGGGAGATGGAAGCTGCCTAGCGGGGAGCTCTACAATTCGCGTAACGCCAGCACCACCGGACGCCTCGCAGCCCGAATCGCCGGCGGCACTCCCCCCGCCAGCCCCATTAGAAGCGCGAACCCGACACCAATTCCCAGTAGCAGCGGCGTCACTCGAAACGCAAAAGCCAGGTGCGAAAATGTCTGCCAGTTCATCGCGCTCGTCGTGAATCCATTCAACGGCAAAATCGCCGCGCAACCCACCACGCCGCCAATCAAAGAAATGAAAAGAGCTTCGAAAATAAATGAAACAATGATCGCTGCTGCACCAAAGCCAATGGCTCGCATCGTCGCGATTTCGCGCGACCTTTCGGACACAGCCGAGTACATGGTATTCAGCGCTCCAAAAATCGCGCCGATTCCCATTACTCCCGCCACGAGCGTTCCGAGTACCGTGATCAGGGTCGTCAATCCGCGCGATTGCTTCTCGTAGTAATCGATTTCTCGATCCACTTGTACCTGCATCCGGGGATCAGACGTGAGCGAATCTTTCAATTGCGTCAATGCCGCAGGCGAAGTGAGCCGCACCGTGATCGATGAAAAAATATTATCCGGGCGTTTGTAAACCTGCGATAGCACATGCGCGTCGCACCACACCTCGGAATCGAATGCGCTGCCGCCCGCGTCAAACACTCCCACCACCGACCAATTGCCGCCGCCGAATCTCACATTGTCACCTAAATTCAGCCCCGCATAAGTTGAGGGCACATTACGCCCCACAATCAATTCGTTCAGTCCCGGCTGGAAGAAGCGTCCCTCTTTCATATGCACATTTCTGCGAACTTTCAATGCGTCGGGCGAAACGCCGCGCACCTGCACATTCGCGTCCGTCCCCGTCGCCTTTAGCGGAAAGGCCGCGATCACCACAACCTCGGGGCTTACCAGCGGCCTGTCGCCATCCCGTGCGATTCCCGGCGCGTCCTGAATCACCTTCACTTGGTCGAGCGGAACGGTCCCATCGATTTCGCCGGTCGAACCAGCGCGCCGTATCAACGCATTGTCCGGCGATCCAGAAGCCACTAGCGTCGCCTTAAATCCGCGCGCTAACGAGAGCATCGCGATGAAAACGCCCACCGTCCCCGCAATCCCCAGCACAGCTACAATTGCAGAAAGCCAGCGAGCCCGCACGCTTCTGAGGTTGTAAATAATCGGAATGGCCATCGCTCACACCCTCCGCAACGCGTCCACAACGCGCAGCCGCATCGCCGACGTTGCCGGAAGAATTCCGGCAAGCACACCCACCGCCAGTGCGACGCCAAATCCAAGCAAAATCATAGGTCCGGGCAGGTAAAAGAACGGAAGGAAGCCGTGCGTCGGGTCTCCGCCCAGGGTCATCAACTTACAGAGCGCGAGTCCGATCGCCCCGCCAATCGCCGCAATCAGCAACGACTCGCCCAGAACCAGAAACAGAACGAAGCGATCATTGAATCCCACTGCCTTCAGTACAGCCAACTCGCCAATTCGCTCTCGAACCGCAATCGCCATCGTGTTTCCGGTCACGAGCAGCAACGTAAAAAACACCACACTCCCTACCGCCGAGATCAGGAACCCGATATTGCCGAATTGCTTCGCGAAATCAGTGGCCAGCGCCTTCTCGGTTTCCGTCTTGGTCTCGTACGGTGAGTTAGCGAACATCGTATCGATGGTTTTGGTTACTCTTGTACCGTCATCGGGAGTGTCCAGCTTCACCGTGTACCACCCCACCAGCCCTTTGCCGTATTGCCGGCGTTCGTCCAGATATTTGTAGTGAAACCAGAACTGCGTCAAGTCGTCGTTGTCGCGCGAACCTGTGTAGATACCTCGGAGGTTGAACTCCCAATCGCCCGGATAAATAGCTCCCTTGATCGGAATTCGGTCGCCCACTTTCCAGCCAAATCGCTTTGCAATTCCGGAGCCTGCGATCGCTCCTTCCCTGTCTTCCAGGAATGCCTTCCACTGATCGTCAGGAATCACAAATTCGGGAAATACGACGCGCTGATTTTCGGGGTCAATTGCGAACTGCGGGAAAAAATTCTTTTCGTCCTGATACACCCCGCCAAACCAGTTGTCGTAGGTGATCGCCTTCACGCCGGGTATGCGCAAAATCTGGTCGCGATACGAATACGGCAGTGGCTGGATGATCGAAGTTTTGTTGATCACGTCGAGCCGGTCTGCTCCCGCCACGTCCACTCCCTGGTTGAACGCTCCATGCACGACCACAAGCAGCCCGAACAGGAACAGCGCCACAACAAACGAGCCGATCGTCAAAGTCGTCCGCAGCTTCTTGCGAAACAGATTCGCCATAATCAGTGACTTATATTTCATGCCAGGCTCCCAGCCGTTGTCGCCGCGCCCTCCACAAGCACGCCTTTGTTAAGTTGAAGCGTAGCCTGCGCGCGTTCTGCCGCCATCGGGTCGTGCGTCACCATGAGAATCGTTTTGGAGTGTTCCTTCGAAAGTTGTGTGAGAATCCCCAGAATTTCATCCGCGCTCTTGCGATCCAGATCGCCCGTCGGCTCATCGCAGAGCAAGAACGTCGGATCGGCCACGATCGCGCGCGCAATCGCCACGCGTTGTTCCTGTCCCCTGACAATTGCCTCGGATAATGATTCATCCGGTCGCTGAGGCCGACCACCGACAGCGCCGTCTCCACATGCTTTTTTCTCTCTGCCTTCGAAAGCTTCGTCAATAGCAGCGGAAGCTCCACATTTTGAAACGCCGTCAACACCGGAATCAGGTTGTACATTTGAAAAATGAATCCCACGTGCCGTGCGCGCCACTCCGTCAATCTGCTGCCGGACATACTCGTGATTTCGTCGCCGGCCACAGTGATGCTCCCGTGCGACGGCACATCCAGCCCGCCCAGCAGATTCAGCAGCGTCGTCTTGCCCGACCCGCTCGGCCCCATGAATGCGACAAATTCCCCCTGATCCACATCGAGGTTCAATCCGCGCAGCACATCAATCTCTTCCCCGCCGCGCCGGTACTTCTTGTCAAGCCCGCGAATTTGAATCAGGCTATTTCCGTTTCCTCTGCCGTCCACTCGAACCATCTCGCCGCTCCTATTTCTTGATTTCCACCGCCTGCCCGTCGCGCAAATTGGCTGGCCCCTTCACCACCACCGCATCGCCCGAGTTCAATCCCGCCAGTATTTCCAGATCCGTGCCCCGCGTCCCGCCCGTCGTCACCGCTCTTCGCTCCAAGTGGCCGTCCTTCACAATAAAAACAATCTTCTTGCCGCTATCGTCACGCACCGCATCTGGGGGTATCAATGCGGTCGGAGCCGCCTCGCCCTTCTTCTCCACCGGGGCCTCGCCCAGAAACGTCACCTTCACCCCCATATCCGGGAGAATCCGAGGATCAAGCTTCAGGAACGAAATCCGCACCTTCACAGTTGCCTTCTGACGGTCCGCTGTCGGAATTACCGTTCGCACTTTCGACGGTATCTGCCAATCTGGATACGCATCGAGCACAGCGGTCACCGGCTGACCGGGCTCCACTCGCGCGATATATGCCTCGTTCACGTCCACTTCGATCTCATTCGAATTCATGTCCACGATCGTCGCAATACCAGTGCGCGTGAATCCCCCGCCCGCTGAAATCGGCGATACCATCTCTCCCACCTGCGCATCTTTCGACACGATGATCCCGTCGAACGGCGCTCGTATCACGCAGTTGTCCACAGCCTGCTGCGCCTCCTGAATTCGCGCCTCCGAAGCCGCCACCTGCTGTTTCGTCAGCGCGATCTTCGCTCGCAAACTGTCCGCGCTCGTTCGCGCGTTATCGAGAGCTTCTTGGCTCTGCACTCCTGCGGCCTGCAATTCCTGCGCGCGGTGCAACTCGATTTCTGCATTTTTCAGCTGGACCTTGAAATCCGCTGTTTGCGCTTCCGTGGCATTTCGGTCCGCCACCGCCGAATCGAGTGCGCGCCGCACGTCGGAATCATCAAGCCTCGCCAGCACGAATCCCTGCGGAACGTGCATTCCTTCGTCAAAAAATACCCCGGTAACCCGCCCGGTGATTTTCGCAGCCACGGTTGCCCGCCGCCGAGGAGTCACGTAGCCGCTCGCGTTCAGCAGCGTCGGCCGGCCCGCCGCAGCTTTCTGCGCCGTTGTCACTTCCACCACCGGCGTCTGGTTCCGAAAGGCAAACACCGCCCCCGTGACGATCACTGCCAATCCCAGGATCGCGGCAAACAAACCCAGCACTTTTCCGGTCTTCCGCCCTCGCCGCTTCCCGTCATCAATCCGTAGCGATCCCAGGTCCGGTTTTATCGAATTGGAAGTCGTAGACACCTGTCCCCGTTGTTCCTCACAGAGTTCTATAACTATATATTACGCTGGCTTTCCTGAGAAATTACGCGGAGGGGAAAGAAAGCGGGAATGCAGATGTGAACCTCCACCGAATGGCGGGCAGAGGAACGGCAGTAAACGAATCTTAGGGATTCGCGGCCTGTTTAGGAAATCCGTTTAAGTGTCGAGCGCGACTCGGATTACCCTAACATCCAAGCGATACGCCTGAGCGACATTCCTCGCCGGCCAAATTCCTTACTGTATAGTTCTCTTCGAATAGCGCCTCAACCTGGCCACGGGTCATTGGCGCCCGCAGGCTCCTCTGCAAAATCATCAATGAGCGTCCTTCGACAGTCGCCGATATCGCCGCCACTCCATCGGACAACTCCTTATAACCGTACTTGATGACCCTCCCTTCCGGTGAGGTCGCATACCAATATTCAAAGCTCATCTTCCACCTATCCTTCGCAACCCTGTAGGATAGTGACGAGCCTGCCCGAATCGTTTCACCTACGTCAACAATTTGCTTACAGCGCCACCGTTAGGCTGGCAGATTCACCATTCGCCTTCAGCCCGTCTGTGCGCGGCCGAATAGCCGGAGGCAGACTCGAATGAAATACGCGATGTTTGCGCTTCTGTTAGCGCTCGGTTCGTTCGCATGCTTCGCTCAGGATTCCGCCGAATATCGCGCCTGCAGCGACAAAGCAAACACACAGGCAGAAATGACCGCATGCGCGGGCGCGGAAGCAAAGCGAGTCGACACGATGCTAGATTCTACCTACCGCGCGCTGCTCGCAAAAGTCGAGAGCCAACCCGAAGCCGTAGTAAAAATCAAGGCTGCCGAGAGAGCCTGGGTCGCCTATCGCGATGCCTATATCGAAGCCGCCTACCCGGCAAAAGACAAAGTCACAGAATATGGCTCCATCTATCCCCTCGACGCCGCTCTACTTCGCGCCAAACTCACCCAGCGCCAAATCACCGCCCTCGAAGACATGTTGCAGCGCTACACCCCCAAGTGAAAACTGTGGCAGTGAGGCTGCTCTTGCGCCGAGCCAAAATCCCCACATGCGATTCCGCGCGGAATCCCAAATCACAAATCGGGGAACTGATGCTGCCGAGGGGGAAATCAAGTCACTAACAGAAGAGACGACCTACTGAAGTTCGCTGCCGCTTAAAACTTACTACTTACCCTTGGAGGAACGGGATTCGTCGGAATTGTTCCTCCGCTTCCACCGGACCCGCCACTACCACCCGAGCCGCTTCCACCGGACCCGCCACTTCCGCCCGATCCACCGCTGCCACCTTGTCCACTACCGCCGTTTCCAGCAGTACCTCCGCCAGAACCGCCGCCTGCATCGCCACCGCTGCCTGAGCCACCTCCGCCGCCCGCCGACGCAGAGCCGGTCGCGACACTACCTGCAGACGAGTTCATGCTGTTCGCATTCGCTTTGCCGAAGGAATAAACCGCTGCAAGAACCACCAAGGCGATCATCGCCGCGAGCAGCGCGTACTCGGTTGTATCCTGTCCCGATTCTTGCCGCCAGATTCGTTTGAGGAGTGTTTTCATAACAGCGTCTTTGATCGAAGAAAACCCGCATAGCGGGTACCAACAAACTGCCTTCACTCTTTTATAGCCTTTTTCCAGGGAAACTGCAACGGGTGCGATGCGAGGGGCAGAAGCGCTCAAGCCGCCTCAGGAGTGCTTGCGGGTCTTTTGCTTCGTCGTCCGATGGGTCGGCTTCGGATGGTGCGCAACCTTTTTTCGGTTCGGATTTTTCTTCTCGTGATGAAACCATTTCGAAGGTCCGCTCACGGCAAGCGGCTGGGCAATGGCAGACGAACAAAGCACCAAGCCGAGAAACATCGCTGCGACCATTCGACTGAGCTTCATTTTTGTCCCCCTTCGCACAAATTCAATGACAAACTACAATGGCCCCCGAACAACCGGAGCCGTTAAATCCGGCTCCCAGGAGAGAAGCGATGGAAGCAGCAAGCCTCACAGCGCCCCAGTCGATCAACGACACGGGCCTTCGCAAAGGCTTGCTCGAAGATTTGGCCGTAAAGAGCCTGTTCCTCGGCGGCGAGATGACCCTCGTCGACCTCGCCGACCGCATGTGCCTCGGCCTTGCGCCCATCGAGGAAATTTTTCAGTTCCTCCGCAAAGAGCAGTTCTGCGAGGTGAAGGGAATCACTCGCGGAACGCATCGCATCGCCATCACCGCCATCGGCAAAGCTCGAGCCGCCGAGCTGCTCGCTTTGAATCAGTACGCCGGCCCAGCGCCCGTTACGCTTATGGACTACACCTTGCGCGTTCACTCGCAGAGCGTGCAGCAAACCGAAATCAAAGACGCTGATCTCGATCGCGCCTTTCACGAACTCATTCTGCCCGACGACTTGATCGCGCGTTTGGGCATCGCCATTGTTTCCGGCAGCTCGATTTTCTTATACGGGCCTTCCGGCACCGGAAAGACCAGCATCGCCGTCAATATTCCCAAAATCTTCAGCGACTCCGTGCTCATCCCGCACGCCGTCGAAGTGGACAATCAGATCATCGCCGTCTTCGATCCCGGCGTTCATCGCCCCATCGATCGCCGCAAAGTCGAAGACGCCGATAAGCGCTGGGTGCTTTGCCAACGGCCGCGCGTTGTCGCCGGCGGCGAACTTTCCGCCGAGATGCTCGATCTGCAGTTCAATCCGTTGAGCCGCTTCTACACCGCTCCGTTGCAGATGAAGGCCAACAACGGCGTTCTCCTGCTCGATGATTTCGGCCGCCAGCGCATGCGTCCCGACGAATTGCTCAACCGCTGGATGACGCCGCTCGACCGGCGCATGGATTATCTCTCGCTCGCCGGCGGCAAGAAATTTGCTATTCCGTTCGACGTCTGCCTCGTCTTCGCCACCAATCTCGATCCCCGGCAACTCGCCGACGACGCGTTCCTTCGCCGGATTCCCAACAAAATCAAAGTTGACCACGCCACGTCCGAACAGTTCAAAGAGATCTTCGCGCAGATCTGCGCCACCCGCTTGCTTTCCTACGACGTCGGCTTGCCCGAGTATGTAGTTCAACAAATCACCCGCGAGATGAAACAACCGCTATGCCAATGCTATCCGCGCGATTTAATTGACCAGGTGATCTGGGCCGCCGCGTATCAGGGCGTGGAACCCCGGCTTTCTCGAAGCGCCATCAATCAAGCCTGCCGCAACTATTTCCTCTCGCTTGACGCGCGCTAGCGTCCCGCCATTTCTCGCGGCACTTCGAGGTAACCCAGAATTCCTTCCTTCGTCACTCTGGTTGCGATCACTTCGAGCGGCGGCGAATTTCTCGACACGATGAATTCCACCACTTCGAAGCGGTTGCGGTCCTTCAGTTCCAAACACGTCGGCTCAACGTACACGCACAGCGTGTAGCGGTAATTCTTCTGGTTGCTCGATTTCAATCCCAGGCGCACAGGCCCCACCACCTGCGGCTCGGCTCCCCGCAAGAGTTCAAAGGGAATCGAAATCTTCTCGCTATGCGCGAGCAGTTGATTCACCTCGTCCTGATTGCGCAGGATCTGCACGCTCTGGCTGTTCACTTGTCCTGCCACGTCTGCGAGCCGGTTTGAGGTCGCTTGCAACGCGTCGCGGTTAGCGGCCGTATCGCTCTGCACAGCCCCCAATCCCTGCTGAAGTCCGGTAATTTTGTTTTGCGTTGCAGCATCAGCGGCGGCCGCAGCCCGAGTCTTCTGTGTCGGCACTACTTGATATCTCGGTGGGGACGCTGCCGCCGGTGCGCTAGCGGCTGCGGACGGGGGATCAGCTTTCGGAGTCGGCGCGGGAAACGCGTAAGTGCGCCTGTGACTCTCCTGCTCAAGCTGCTCGAGACGCTGCTCGATTCCAGAAAGCCGCTGGTCAAGCTGCCCGAGCACCCGTGAATCCGATGGTGACCCGCCGCCCACATCGCTCTGCGCGACGATCTTGTAACCCAGGAACGCTAGCGCGATAATTGCCGCAATCGACGCCACAAGCACCAAAACTCCTCGCAGGCTCGGATTGCTGTCGGACAGCCGGTCAGCCGCAGGTATAAAGGCCTCGCGATCGTATTCGATGCCGGCGTTCTTTCGATCCATCATTCAGCTCTCAGTCTGGAAGACTCATCCAGCAAACTCTCAGTGGACCCTCGCCCACGTTCCGGAACACGCACTAAACCACGTTGAAATTCAATGCAGGAGGCATACCAAAAGCAAAGCGAGAATCACCTCTCAGTACTGGAGAACTCCTCTAAACGACGGGAGTTGCGCGGAGTCGTAGCCGTTCGCATCGGTGCGTCTTACTGGTCTTGTGACCAAAACCTCTCAACACCCTCCTACCCTAGTTCACAAAAGGTGACGCGCCTCGTTCCAAGGCCCCGAATCGCCCCGAACGCCAAGCGGGTGCCTATGGTATGGCACGTGCTTTCCTGATATCGGACTAGCTAGCGGTATGGGTGTGTAGCTATCATCGTGAGTGGCGCAAGCGCGAAGAACGACAGGGAAACCGATGTTAGGCGTGGCGACAAAAATGGCGGCCGAAGCAAGGCCAAGGGAAAGGTCGCCCGAGTTGCTGGTTGCCTGGAACAGTGACTCGGGCTGGTGGAGCTCTTTAAAGGCTGTATGTTCCCGTTCGAACTTGCCCCTGCTTCGTACCTCAACCTATTTTCATAGTCCAGATGTGTCGAGCGCGCCCGTTGCCGGAGGCTCGATTCACTGCTTCCTTCCTGATGCATTGCGCGCTGATCCTGCTGATTTTCTACCTCCCTCAAGCGCTTCCGGCCAACGTCCAAGCGTTTGACTCGCCGCCCGCTCGCACCGCGAAAATTTACTACCGCGTTCCTCTTTTGGATTCAACGCAAACTCTTCCTCACATCGCTCCCGCCGGCCCGGGTGCGCGCCCCGGAACAGGTTCAAAACCCGATCAACTTCCGGCGCTAGGAAGCACCGCAGCCCACAGCAATCTAACGATTGTTTCAAAGCCCTCTGCTCCAGATAACAACCGCCAGACCATTTATCAGCGTAGTTCGCCGCCGGACCTTCGCATTCCGGTCGAAGTAAAGCTTCCCAACATGGTTTTGGGCGACCCTTCTCCAGCTCTAAAGTCGCCGGTGAAAGTTGACCCGAACACAGCTCGGCCTACCCAGACGGATAGGCGGCTCGCGCCCGAAGCAGCCCCGAATGTGGCGCCAGAAGCCCCCAAGCCGCCTTTAGTGAGTTATCTCGATCCGTCCACATCGCAGCCCAAACTGGCAATACCTCTTGCTAGCGTCGCGAAGCCAACCATGAAGAGCGGCAACGGCGGTGCCACAGGCGCAGCGAATGGCGGGGTGGCCGCTCCGGGCGACGGAAATGATTTGCTCGTCGTTGGAGTGGATCCAGCCCCGGCTGGATCGGTTATAGGGCTCGGTCCCGGAAACCGCTGGGGCGAGTTCTCGATTTCGCCAGCTGGCGGCCAGCCAGGTTCGCCGGGAGGCAGCCCCGGCGGTGTAGCGGGAGGGGGTTCAGGAGGCCACGGCTCGGGAGGCGACGGTAGCACCGGAGTAGGATCGGGCGGCGGGGGTGGCGGCGGCGGAAATTCAGGAGCGGGCGGAGCCGTTAGTATCAGCGGCGGTGGCGGCAGCGAAGCTCGTGGAGCGCTGCCTTCAGCATTGATCGCGGCAATGGTCTATCCCGTCCCGTCAGCCGTTCTTTCAAAGCTGCGCAAGAATTCGTTGGTTGTTTCCGCAGGCCCGATCGGAGGCGGCGGCTTGGGAGTCTATCGCGCACTCAACTGCGGCAAGATTTATACGGTATTCCTGCCGATGCCTGGAAAGAACTGGACCATGCAATATTGCCCGAAAGCAGACGCTAATCAGAAGGCAGCCCCGGAACAGCCCTCGACGGTGATCCACATGGAAGCGCCTATCGTGCCCCCGGAACCGGATGTGGACTCAAGGTACGATTTTCAAAGGGTACCGGTTCCGATCGAAAAGGGTTCGAAGCTTATAGTTCTTCGCGGAACACTGCTTGCCGACGGGAGCGTATCGGGCCTGGAAATCTTTCAAGGGGTGGTGCCGACAATGGACGAGGCTGCCCGCTTGGCATTTGGAAAATGGAAGTTCAAGCCTCCGATGAGAGGCGGAAAACCGGTCACTGTGGACATTCTAGTCGGAATTCCTCCGACACTGCCAAGCACCACTGAGAAGTGACACCTGTAATCTTGAGGTTTCGCCGAGCCTAGGATCGAGCGTTTGCTTCGCTGGCGGCTCTATCTGTCGCCTGTATCTGAAAGGGGACACACCGATAAGCCGTCCCGACCAGCTGGTTGAGACACGTTTTCCCAATTGCGGCAGATGTTTTCCACTATGAAAGCTCATTGCGTATCCTTTTGGCGACCTGTCTATTTTTGAGGACAGCCATAGTCCTGAGAGCAGACACATTAGGGTCTTCGTCCTAGTTCTCTGTAGTACTGCCATTTTTTGGCCTTCGTTTTGCGTTACGCTTTACCTCGCTCGTTTCCCTGCAGCGCCGGGGCATTACGCAGCAATTCGGGGGGTTTCTCCGGCCGCAGCACAACGGGCGTATGCCCGCGACAGATATAACGCGCGCTGAGGGACTCGGGGGAGCGTGACGCTGATGGACCAATCCATACACCTCTGTTTTTTCAGTCAGGATTCTGCTTTGGCAGAGATCATCGGACGCGCCTTGGGCAGCGGCTTTACCTCGCGCGCCTGTGACGAATTCGATTTAAACCGTCTCAACGAGCATCGCGATTGGTGCGACGTGGTGCTGCTCGACCTTCGGCATTCCGGGACACAAGGCGACTACGAAGCCGGCCTGCGTCTGATGGATGAAATCAGCAAAATTGCCATCCACCCTCCCGTAATCGCGCTTTGCGACGCTGAGAATCGTTCGCTGCTCGTGGGAGTGATGGAACACGGCGCCTACGACAGCGTAATGAACCCGCCCAACATGATCGAGCTCCGGTTGATTTTGAAGCGCGCTTATAAATTCCATACCGCAGAGAAAGAGCTGGAGCGCCTGCGTTCGACTTCCCGCAATGGGGGGAAACTCCACGAGCTGATCGGAACCTCATCTTCCATGCAAGAGCTCTTCGCGCTCGCGCAGAAGATTGCGCCGTGCGACGTGAACGTTCTCATCACCGGCGAGACCGGCACCGGGAAAGAGCTTTTAGCTCGCGCGATTCACCAGATGAGCGGACGCGCGACGCGTCCACTGGTTGCATTTTCATGCGCGAATTTGCCGGAAACGCTGATTGAAGATGAACTTTTCGGGCACGAAAAAGGCGCTTTTACCGGAGCGATGGCATGCCGACGCGGGCGCGTGGAGTCCGCCGACCAGGGCACGCTGTTTCTCGACGAAATAGGCGACCTCGGCCTCGGGCTGCAACCCAAGCTGCTGCGCGTGCTGCAGGAGCGCAGTTTCGAGCGGCTGGGCAGCAACTCGACGATCAACGTAAATATTCGCTTGATCTGCGCCACGAACCGGAATCTTTCCGAGATGGTGCAGCAGGGAAAATTCCGCGAAGATCTTTTCTACCGCTTGAACGTGGTGCAGATGCATCTGCCTCCGCTTCGCGAGCGCCGCGACGATATTTCACTGCTAGCGCAACATTTTCTGCAGGCATCGTCGGAACAATTCAACAAAAAAGTGCGCAGATTTTCGCAGCCTGCCCTGCACGCTCTCGAAGAATATGCGTGGCCAGGTAACGTGCGCGAGCTTGAAAATGCCGTCCAGCGCGCGGTGGTTTTGTCCGAAGGCCAGACGGTGGACATCTGGCATCTCCCTGGCGGAATCCGCTCGAATCCCACGGAACCGGTGATGATCCGGTCTTACGAGGAAGAAGTGAGGCAATTCAAGCGGCGCCTTCTGCTGAGAACGCTGCAGGAATGCGGCTGGCGCAAGGCGGAGAGCGCCCGCACGTTGGGGGTCGCGCGCGGTTATCTGCACAGGCTGATCAATCAGCTCGATCTAAGACAGACGGACGACGATGGAATTGCAGCCAGCAGCCGTGAAAAATTGCCGCCGTCGAAGCTTGTCATGTAGCAGGCGGTCTGCTTAATCGGATACCGCAGCGTGACTCAACCCATGATTTTTACTGGCCAGAACGATCCATCTCCAACGCGCCCGGTGATGTGCGGATGAGCGAGTCACAAATGCCGATCCAATCGGCGGGCGCAGCGGCGCACGTCGGCTCTGGCGAAATTGTTCTGCCAGCGCAGGAACGAATGCGCGCGGGTTTCGTGTCCGCCCTGCAGAAGGTATTTTCGTTTCCCATGATGCTGGCAACGTTCCTTGTCGGCGGCGTCGCTGCCTCCTTACGGCTCTTCGATGTGGACCCGGATTTGTGGTGGCACATCAAGGTGGGCGAAACCATCCTTACGACGCATCATTTCCCGACAACTGACCCCTACTCATTCACGGTACACGGACAGCCCTGGCTCGCTTATGAGTGGCTCGGAGAAATGTTGCTCGCGACCGCGCAGCGGATCGGGGGACTGCGTGGTCTCGATGCACTGCTGATAATGCTGGGCTGCGCGGTGATGCTGGCGATTTATGCGTTCGCCACGATTCGCACCGGCAATTCGAAGGCGGGATTCGCAGCCGCAGCGATCCTGCTGGTTCTCGCAAGGCCGTCGTTTTCACTGCGCCCGCAAATGTTCGGCTATCTCTTCCTGGTGCTCACGCTCATTGCCCTCGAATTATTCCGGCAAGGGAAGCGCGGCGCGCTTTGGTGTTTGCCGCTGCTCATGCTGGCCTGGGTAAATATCCACGGCTCTTGGGTGATCGGCATGGGCGCAATTTTTGTCTACTGGATGAGCGGGCTCATGGAATTTCAGAGTCGGCGGAATTGAAACCCAGCGCTGGTCCGCCGATGATCGCAAGCGAATTTCGTTTGTTGTTTCTGCTATGCCTCTGCGCATTGCCTCTCACGCCTTACGGAACCCGAATCGCGATGTCGCCGTTTGAATACGCTTCGTCGTTACCGCTCAACGTAACGAAAATCATGGAATGGCAGCCGATGGCGTTCAACCTGGCAGGCGGAAAGATATTTCTCGCGCTGCTGTTGGGTTTCGTAGTGGCGCAGATCGCTTTCCGCTACACGTGGAATCTCGCGGAGCTCGCTCTTTTTCTTTTCGGCACTGTGATGGCGTGCCTGCACATCCGCTTCCTGCTCGTGTTTGTACCGTTCTTCACTCCCATCCTTGCGGTGATGACGGCTCGATGGATGCGAGGATATGACGCGCGGAAGGACCGCTTCATTTTAAACGCGGCGTTGATGGCCGTTGTGGTGTCGGACTCGTGCGTTATTTCCCGTCGCGAGCCCAACTCAGAAGAATTGTTTCCGAGAAATGGCCCGGTGAACGCGGTGGAGTACCTAAACACGCACGAAGTTCCAGGGCCCATGTACAACGCCTACGGCTTCGGTGGCTATTTGGTTTGGACCCGCGGTCCGGAACACAAAGTTTTCATCGACGGCCGGGGCGACGTCTATGAGCGCGGCGGCGTGTTCGCCGACTATTGCATATCTCGCGTCTCGAACCGGGAGCGCTATCGGTATTACGAAATTATGGCATTCGGTCTTGTCTGATTGACCGCGGCGAAGCGCTCGGAACGTTGCTTTCGGCGTCGCCGGATTGGAAGCGCGTCTATTCCGACAATGTAGCCGCGCTCTATGTGCGCGATGGTGGATCTTGACGCGACGAAAGCGAATCTCACCGGCCCCGTTGGTCGAAAGCACCGCCCATCGCGGCGCTCGCGGCACGTCTCTCACGGCCCTCACTCTTCTATGTATCGCAGTCGTATACGTTGTTTCAATTGTGCGGATTCATCCCAGCTATCTGTTTGGGCTCACTGGAGACGATGGAATCTATATGAGCTCTGCGAAAGCCCTGGCGGAAGGTAAAGGCTATGTGATGCCTATCTCCCCGGGATCCACCGGCGACGAAATACCCGATTCTTTATCCGTGGATTTTGTCGCTCGTGTGGCGATGGAATCCATTATTCCCCGCAAATGTCATTGGCAATCGCGGTCAGTGTTGCGTTCGGAGTCGGATTCCTGATGGCGGCCTTCGCATTGTTTTCGAACCTTGGAGGATTCAGCAGACGAGAGGCGCTGATACTCACAGCTTATTTAGGCCTGCATCCGCTGGTGATGTTTTTCGGTGCCAGCGTACTCTCCGAAATGCCGTTTGCTTTTCTTGCTTTAGCTTCGATGACCGTTGCCGATCGAGTTACGAGCCGAACGGCAAGAGCGACTGGGAAGTGTTTGCTGCGGTGCGCTGGCCGGACTCTCGGTGCTTACCCGGATTCTGGGCCTCCCAATATTGTTGGGAATTTTTGTTACCGGCCTTGTGCGCCGTTCATGGCGCCAGCTTGCCACGTTCAGCTGTCGACCGCTCCGTTTGTCGGGATCGCCGCATGGAACGCGATTTTCTCCAAGAAACCGGCTTCGCCGATCACGGGACCGGCAGGTGCAAGCCTCGGTTGGAGGCACGCCTGGACGTTCTATACGGACTACGCCGGAATTTGGAAGTTAGGTGTTCCCAACCTGCACATATTTTGGGCGATGTTGCAAAACAACGCCGGAATGATTCTTCGGCAGCCCGCGGACTTGCTGCTCGGCCCAACGTTTGTTCGCGACACGATGCTGGTACGATCTTTGATCCGACAGCTGCGGTTGCGGCGCTGGCCGGGATTGTGAGTCAGGGAAGACAACACGGTCTGGAGGCCAATTCATTTCGGCCTCGCATTTTACGCTCCCAGTCGTGCTGCTCTGGAATTATCCTGCCGTGAACCGCTTCTTTTTGCCGTTCTGGCCGTTGCTTGTTGCTGGTGTCTGGGTCGAAGGAAGGCGGGTAGTACAGCAAATTAAATCGGCAATGTCGAATTCACGGCACTTGAGTGACAAGTGTATCGGCGCTGCGGTTGGGCTTTGTTGTCGCTGCTCTGGCGTGCGGGGCCGTTGAGAATTCGCTAGGCGGAATGAGAACCGTCGTAAAACGAACGAGCGAGGAACGTGAAGTCCGTGTTCGAGATAAAGAGGCATGCTACGATGGATTCGTAGCAACACTCAGCCTGATTCTCGACTCGTCGCATATGAGGATACCGCCGACCTATTTGTACACGGGACGAGAAGCGGTCCGCCCGATCATCTTCACTACCGATGAATTCTATGACCCCCAGCGCCTCTATCTGGAGGCGCCGCATTTGACGGATATTGCCGAGCGGTCGGAGCGCGCTATTGGTTGTTCGCAGCCGACGACTATTACCGGGAATGGCCGGCTGCCGGGCTCTGGAGGGGAGCCATTCGGCGAATTAGAACGCGACTTGCCGGCGGTTTTCAAGCCAGCGGTGGGGCCGCAAGCGTTCGCTCAACATCATGTCTGTCAGCCGGTTGCGGGTCTGCGGCGTAGTCGTGCCTGTGTTGCACAACCGGGAAACAGCCGCTTAGAGCGACCTGCCCCGTGCGACGCCCCGCTCCGCTAAGAGCGTTATGTGGCACAAGAGTTCTGAGTCACCTAAGCATTTGCGGTTCCGTGTGAGTGTATCCAAGCGGTGACGGTTTGAAGGTTCCGCATTTCCGGTCGCATTCGACAGCGCTCGAATGTTCTTCAAGTCACATGATTGTAAATGCTTAGGACAGGAAAGTCTGGTTCGTCGATTGGTGTTGGACATGCTTAGCTACAAACCAATGGAAGAAGTCTATTCCGTTGGATTTCAAAGGGAGAGGGAGCAGAAATGAACAATCTTGTTAAGCGGCTTTGGCGGGAAGAAGAGGGGCAGGATTTGACCGAGTATGCTCTGCTTCTGGCATTATCGCTCTAGGCGCCATCGGGGCGATGAAAACTATCGCGGCACCATCAATGGTGTTTTCCAGACGCGGCAAGAAACCTGTCGGCGCGACGAGCGGTGGATTGCCGGGTCCAGCTTGTCGGCCCGGTTGGTTTCGCGCCGCTCGAACGGTCAGTCCCGTGGGACGCGGGAATCGCTTCTGCTGCGAAGCCGATTCCTAGGACCGCTCCATGCTGACGACCGTTCCGCAAGCAATTTGGGCGCTCACGCTGGCACTCACTCTATACGCCGGCTGGATGGATTTGCGAACACGCCGAATCCCCAATTGGCTCACGGTACCGGGGCTAGTCGTCGGCATCGCAGCCAACACCGCGCTCAACGGGTGGCATGGAGCAGTGCTCGCTCTCGAAGGTGCCGGGCTAGCGCTCGTGATCTTGCTCCCCGTTCGTTTTGCTGCGAGCGTTAGGGGCAGGCGACTGGAAGCTGATGGGAGCAGTCGGCGGGCTGCTCGGACCAAAGGCTCTCCTTTACGTGTTGGTGGTCAGCATCCTTGCCGCGGGCGCCATCGGAATGGTGCAGGTGATTCGCGCCCACCGCTTGGTGCACACGTTCAAGAACATGTGGGTGCTCGTGCAGGGCTTTCTGATCTTCGGGCTGCGGGCCAATCCGGAAATTTCGCTCGATAATCCGGGGCTGATGAAAGTTCCGTTCGGAGTGGCTGTCGCGATCGCCGCCGTGATTTCCTTCGCGGCCGCTCGCCTCGGTTACTGAGTTCGAGAACTTAAAGCGTTTCCAACCAGGGAGATTTGCTGATGAATTCGAACCGACTGCTGGGGTTGGCCGTCGCGATCATTCTTGGAATTGTCGCGAGCGTATTCGTCTACCGCCAATTCCAGGCGGCGTCGGCACCAAAGCCGGTCGTCAGAATGCAGCAAATCGTGGTAGCGGCTGAACCCTTGAAGCTCGGAACGCGCGTGAATGCCTCGAACCTGAAAACGATTCCGTGGCCGCAAGGTCAGCCCGTCGCGGGAATGTTCACAAAGATTGACGATGTTGCGAATCGCGCTCTCATTACCTCCGTCGCAGAAAACGAGCCTATCCTCGAGAGCAAACTCGCATCGCTTCAGTCCGGCGCAGGTCTCGCCGCCACGATTCCCGAAGGCATGCGCGCAATGTCAGTCGCGGTAAATGACGTTGTCGGCGTAGCGGGATTCGTCACGCCGGGAACAATGGTGGACGTGCTCGTCACCGGCGCGGCCACAGGCGGCGGAAATATCACGCGCACGATTTTGGAAAACGTCCGCGTACTCGCCGCGGGTCAAAAGGTCGAACAGGATAAAGAAGGCAAGCCGCAAACCGTTCCTGTCATCACGTCTCCTGGTCACCCCCGACGACGCTGCGAAACTCGCAATGGCGAGCACCGAAGGCAAGATTCAGCTCGCGCTCCGCAACACGATTGACACGAAAAACATGAGCCCGCCGGCCGTGATGCAAACTTCGCTCTTCTCTTCCGGCGCGCCGGCCCCGGCTCCGAAGCATGTTGCGGCAAAAACGCCTGCCGCAGTCCCCGCTCCGTTTACTGTGGAAGTCATCGTCGGAACCAAACGCGAAACGAAGAGTTTTCAAAATCCGTGAGCAACCCTCGGGGGTTTCGAATGGCAGAGCCATCATCTCTACAGCTTTCAATGCGAAATCCGCTGTCCGTGTTGCTGCGCGCCGGCGCGTCGGCAATCCTTGTTGCCCTTCTCATTTGCGAAGCGCCCGGCTTGGCAGGCCAATCCCGGGTTCCCGGGGAAGCGCAATCGGGCCAGCAATCAGGCCAGCAATCAGGCGAAGTCCCGCAGGCGCTGCATCTTCTTGTGGGACGCTCGTTGGTGATCACCTCCCCGTCGCGCATCAAGCGCGTTTCGCTCGCCGATCCCGCCATTGCCGAAGCGATTGTCGTCAGTCCCTTCCAGGTCGTGCTGAACGGAAAAGCGCCCGGCGGAGTTTCGCTTCTTCATCTGGGACGAAAACGAGCAGAGCCGAGACCTTCGAAGTTTCTGTGGACATTGATATTTTGGGTCTTGACCGAGAAAATTCACGAAGTCGTTTCCCAACGAGCCGGTCGTAGCTTGAAGCGTCGCAAAGATGTCGTGATGATCTCCGGCAAAATTTCGTCGCCGGAAGTCGCGGACAAAAATTCTCGAAGTCGTGAAAGGCTGCCACGCCTAAAGTGACCAGCCTGATGGAAGTTCCTCTGCCGCCGCCGGGCGACATTCTGCTGAAGTGAAATTCGCCGAGGTGGACCGGACGTCGCTGCAGCAGTTCGGCGTCAACATCCTCAGTCTGCCGGGCGCAAAGTAGTCGGCTCGATCTCCACGCAGCAATTTTCTCCGCCTCGACTGGCGACATCACAACGGCGCCACCACGACAGGCGGACGTCCGGCGCTAACTACGCCTTCAGCGTGAGCAATTTGCTCAATATTTTCCTCTTTCGGCCGGATATCAATCTTGGCGCTACAATCCAAGCGCTGCAGCAACAAAATGTTCTTCAAATCCTGGCCGAGCCGAATCTGATCACCGCATCCGGAAAGGAAGCCAGCTTTCTGGCCGGCGGCGAATTTCCGTTTCCCATCGTGCAGGGCACGGCGGGCGGCGGTTCTGCCGGAATCACGATTCAGTTTAAGGAATTTGGCGTGCGCCTGAATTTCACGCCCACGCTGCTGGCCGATCGGACCGATTCATCTGAACGTGAAGCCGGAGGTCAGCTGCGCTCGATTTCACCAATGCCCTCAACGTTTCCGGTTTCATCGATTCCGGCGCTGTCCACGCGGCGCGTAGAATCGGAAATGGATTTGAGAGATGGACAGAGTTTCGCGATCGCCGGTCTCGTTGATAACCGTGACACCGAGCAGCTTTCGAAGAGTTCCCGTCATCGGCGATATCCCCGTGCTCGGCAAACTGTTTCAGAGCCGCAGTCATCAACAAGAGCCACAGACGAACTGCTCGTTATGGTGACGCCGCGAGTGGTGCAGCCCATACAGCCGCAGCAAAAAAAGCCTGAGCTGTCTTTCCCGAAGCCGTTTCTGACGCCAACGCCCAGCGCGACAGAACCACCGAAAACGCCAGGCCAGAAGTAAAGGGGACTGATAGCGAGATGAAGAGCCGACCTGAGGCCATTTAGAAGGGCGGCAGAATCATGGTGACCACCGCAATCGCGAGCGCCGATCGAGACGGCTCTGCGCAGCTTCTGGCCTGCCTGCAGCAGACGGGCCTGGTCAGCTCCGTCAAGCAGTGGACGATTCCGATGGAAAAGTTGCCGGATGCGAGTGAAGCAATTCCCGACGTCGTCTTTCTCGATCTCAGCCGGGATTCGGAGCCGTTTTTTGTTTTCGGCGCCCACATTCGACGATTGCGCCCAGCTGTTCGCTTGATCGCCTGCTCCACCTCGGCTCCCGACCAACAAACTCTTCTCGAAGCCATGCGCTGCGGCGTGCAGGATTTTGTCAATAAGCCTGTGACGCCGGAAGCCCTGAAAGATGTGCTCACGCGCTTTCGCGCCGAAGGGCAAGCCACCGAACGCAAAGCAGCCGAGAAGACGATTATCGTGATGGGCTCGAAAGGCGGCGTCGGCACCACCACCGTCGCCGTGAATTTGGGCGTTCAGCTTTCCACTTACGCGCGAAAGCACGTTGTGTTGCTTGATTTTGCGCGGCCTCTGGGCAATGCTCATCTTCTTCTCGACCTGCATCCGCGATTCGTAGTCCGCGACGCCGTGGAAAATCTGGATCGGCTGGACAGCCACTTCTTCAGCGGCCTCCTGACGGCGCACAAAACAAAGCTCGAAATCCTGGGCGGTGCGACTCAGCTCGAGGAATGGCAAAACATCAAGCTTGGCCCCCTTGAGCGGGTAATGAACGTAGCCCAGGCGAGCAGCGACGTGGTGCTCGTCGATGTCGGCTCGCAATTTTCATCGGAATGGAATCCCATGTTTCAAAGCGCGCGGATGATTCTGGTGGTCGCGGAAGCAAATGTTCCTGCGCTTTGGACCCTCGAACGACGCCTGTTGGCCATGGCGGGAATTGGAATCGACCCTGAGCGCGTTCGCGTGGTGATCAATCGCTGGCATAAGGGCGACGAGGAAGCGCTGAAGAGCATCGAGAAAAGCATCAAGCGGCCGATCTTTGCCTGTCTTCCCAACGACTATCGAAAGGCCAGCATGGCCGTGAATTTGGGAATGCCGCTCATGGAAAATCACAACAATGTTTTGACAAACCGCTACCGGGATCTCGCGGCGCAGTTGGCTGGGATGGAACAGGCTACCGCGAAGAAAGCTGGCCTGGGCGGATTTCTGTTTCCGACGAAGAGGTAAGAACGAATGTCGTCTGGCACTCTTCCAACGAGAAAGACCGATTACTCAGCCGTCAAAGCGGCGATTCATCGCAAGCTGATCCAGAAATTGAATCTGGACCGCCTCGGCGAAATCAAACGCGAAGACGTCCGCCGCGAAGTCGCGCAGATTTTGGAAGGGCTTGTCGTCGGCGAATCCACGCCGATGAACCTGCAGGAGCGCGAGCGGCTCTCGCTGGAAATTCTTGACGAAGTATTTGGACTCGGTCCGCTTGAGCCGCTTCTCGCTGATCCGACCGTCTCCGATATTCTCGTGAACACCTACAAACGAGTCTACGTCGAGCGCAAAGGCATTCTGGAACTAACCAGCGTCCAGTTCCGGGACGACGCCCACTTGATGGGCATTATCGACCGAATCGTTTCTGCAATAGGCCGCCGCGTGGATGAATCATCGCCGATGGTGGATGCGCGCCTCGCAGACGGCTCGCGCGTCAACGCCATCATCCCTCCCCTTGCCGTGGACGGCCCCTGCATGTCCATCCGCCGATTCGGCCGCGATCGCCTGAACTCGCAGGATTTGCTGGCCAACAAAACACTCACGCCCGCCATGCTGGAATTGCTTCAAGGCTGCGTGAAGGCGCGGTTGAACATCGTGATTTCCGGCGGCACCGGCGCCGGTAAGACCACGTTTCTCAATGTCTTGTCGTCGTACATCTCCAATCGCGAACGAATCGTAACGATTGAAGACGCGGCCGAATTGCAGCTTCACCAGGAGCACGTGGTTCGGTTGGAAACCAGGCCCCCCAATATCGAAGGCAAAGGTTCGGTGCAACAGCGCCAACTCGTTATCAACTCGCTGCGCATGCGCCCCGACCGCATCATCGTTGGTGAGGTGCGCGGCGAAGAAGCGCTCGACATGCTGCAAGCCATGAACACAGGTCACGATGGTTCGCTCGCCACGATTCACGCCAATTCTCCACGTGACGCGCTGAGCCGCCTTGAAACCATGGTCGCCATGGGCAGCTTGAATATTCCCGACAACGCAATCCGCAGGCAGATTGCTTCAGCGGTTGACGTTGTCGTGCAAGTGAGCCGCTTGAGCGATGGCACTCGAAAAGTCGTGAGCCTTGCTGAAATCACCGGCATGGAAGGCGAAGTGGTCACCATGCAGGACATCTTCGTATATCGCAAGCGTGGCGTACGAGATTCCGGCGAAGTGCTGGGTGAATTTATTCCCACTGGCATACGCCCGAAGTTTGCGGAACGCCTGGCTGTCACGGGCATTCAGTTGCCGGTGTCAATGTTCGAAGTTCCCAGGAGCTATTGAGGATTCGCGATGGCCCCTCTACTCGCGCTCCTAACCTTTGCAGTCGTTTGCGGAATCGTCCTCTCGCTCTGGATGCTGGCGAGCGGAGAGGATCGGCCGAGTCGTCATCCGCCGCCGCATGAGTGCCGTCCGAAAAGCGGATAACCGCACCGCCGAAGTTTCGCCGGATCTGTTTCTCATTCGCGACGAGATGCTCAGCAGCGTTCCCCTGCTGCATCGCATCATGACGCAATTTTCATGGTCCGTCCGTCTGCAGCAGACGATCGAGCAGGCTGGCATGGCGATCAAGCCCGCCAAAGTGCTGCTAATCAGTGGCGTGTTGGGTTTTGCCACCTTTCTGATTGTGGAGAACTTTTTCCACACTCTCTCGCTCGCCGCACTTGCGGGAGTGCTGCTGGCCCTCGTCCCATACTCGGTGATTGCTTTTAGGCGCGCCAGGCGTATGCGCCAATTCGAGGAGAAATTCCCCGAAGCGCTCGATCTTCTCGGACGCGCCGTTCGCGCCGGCCACGCATTTACCACTGGCCTGGAGATGATCTCGATGGAGTCCTCCGAGCCGGTCGCATCCGAATTTCGCAAGACGTTCGAAGAGCAGAATTTCGGATTGCCGCTGCGCGACGTGCTCGTCAATCTCACCGAGCGCGTCCCGCTCATGGACGTGCGCTTCTTTGTCACCGCGTTGCTGGTGCAAAAAGAAACGGGCGGCAACCTCGCTGAAATTCTCGACGAGCTTTCCCGCGTGATTCGCGAGCGCTTTCGAATTTACCGCGAAGTGCGCGTGCGCACCGCGCAAGGCCGGCTCACCGCAATGGTCCTTATCGCCATGCCGCCTTCGATGATGGCTCTGCTCGCGCTGATGAATCCGAGTTACATAAGAATCTTGTTCACCGATCCGGTCGGCCCCACTTTGCTCACAGCCGCCGCGGCAATGCAGATTCTCGGCTCGATCATTATCTGGCGAATTATTCATATCGATGTGTGACGGGAGAGTTTGATGGTTTGGGTCATCACTAGCGCAACGTTTCTGGCCACGGTAGGAATTCTCGTGGCGCTCGTTTTCGCTTTCTCGCCTTCCGACCAGAAAGTGGCGGGAAGGCTCGAACGCCTCCTCGACGCCTCCGCCATCGCTGAACGCAGCAAGCCGCCGGCCAAGAAATCGGAATGGATGAAGGACGGCCTCGCCTCGATCGGCAAACTCGTGCCATCGGGCTCGAGTCAGGTTTCCCGAACTCAGCTTTTGATGATTCGCGCCGGTTACCGCAGCGCCGACGCGATGCTCGCCATGCGCGGCATGAAAATACTCCTTCCCGTTGCGCTGCTGGCCACTGTCATACTCACTGGCGTCTACCGTTACAACCCCACCTTCATCATCGGCGCCGCTGGCGTTCTCGGTTTTCTGCTTCCGGACATGTGGCTCACCTCGCGAGTGCGTGCGCGTCAGCACCGCCTGCGAATGGGTCTGCCGGATGCCCTCGATCTCCTCGTGATCTGCGTGGAAGTGGGACTCGGCCTCGATCAAGCCCTGCTTCGCGTGGCGCAGGAAATGCAGGTGGCGCATCCCGAGTTGAGCGAGGAATTGCAGTTTGTAAACCTGGAAATGCGCGTGGGCAAAAGCCGCATCGAAGCTCTCCGCTCGCTTTCCAAGCGCACTGGCCTCGACGATGTAAAGGCCCTCGTCGCCATGCTCGTGCAGACCGAACGCTTCGGTACCAGCGTTGCTCAATCGCTCCGCGTACATTCCGACGATTTGCGCACGCGGCGCCGGCAGCGTGCCGAAGAAATGAGCGCTAAAACGACGGTGAAAATGGTTCCGGCGCTGGTGCTGTTTATTTTCCCGGCGCTGCTTGTAGTGGTCCTGGGCCCCGCGGTTCTCACTTTCATGCGCCAGTTCGCGCACTAAATCGAGAGTCGCAACGCGGCGCGCTAGGCGCGCGTCGTGAAAATCAAAACCTCACTGGGAGGGGTAGCGGAAATGGACAACGTAACGCTGATACGAATCGCGGCAGGTGCGCTGGCAGTTGTCGTCCTGTTCATCATCATCTGGCGGCGCCGTAGAAATATCGAGGAGTAGAAACACGTCAGCTCAAGAGCCCAAACTCGGGAAGATGGGATCCGCGATGGCCAATCATAAAAACGGCCGTGCCGTAGCCGTGTATAACAAGACGCGCGAAACATTTGTCGCCACCGAAGCCTCCGTGGCCGATAGCTATTTCCGCCGCTTGATCGGATTGCTCGGCAAAACGCAACGCTGGGCGCGGCTCGGTTGCGGCCTATGGATCGTTCCGTCTCGCGGTGTGCACACGATCGGCATGATGTTCCCCATCGACCTGATTTTCCTGAGCAAAGAAAAAGAAGTCGTGCACATCGAGGAATACGTGCGCCCGTTCCGCATTTCGCGCGTATCGCTCAAAGCCAGCAGCGTACTCGAGCTTCCACCGCATACGATCTATCGCACCGGCACCAAAGTGGGAGACCGTTTCGAGATTTCAACTCTGCGAGCCGCCAGTTGATTTCTGCGCGAGAGGGCAGCAAATTGCAGAACGGTTGGGTATAATTCAGATGATGAGAGTGAAAAACCGAAAGACGCAACGTGGCTCGGTGATGGTCGAAATGGCTCTCGTGTTGCCGATTCTCTTGTTGTTAGTTATCGGTGGTATTGACCTCGACCTGATGGTTACCGCTAAGTCCGCATTGAACTACGTAGCCGGGGAAGCCGCCCGCTGTGGCGCCCAGGTCCCAGGATGTTCTCCATCGGCTTCTGCACTAAATCAGGCGCCAGGCCTGGGCCTAAAAGCGGCAAACGTGAATGTCACACGGGTCCATGCGGCCTGCTCTGAATCCCGTGCACGGTAACTGTCACATACCTCTGGGCACCGATATCGCCGTTCTTTCAAGTCGGCGACGCTCACATCATTCGCTACGGCCCAGCCCAGTTCACTCCACATAATCTGCTCACGTATAATGCGAACCGCTCCGATGCGATACTGCTCAGAATAACGGGAGGGGCCCGCATGACTGACAATATATTGACCGCATTTGGTAAGGCCATAGTTTCCGGCGCAATCCGAGTCGTCGATCTAAGCCAGCCCCTCGACGCCGGCACCGCCACCATCCAGCTCCCGCCGGAATTCGGCAAGACCTGGCCCTTCCGCCTCGAAGAAATCTCGAAATACGACAGCCGCGGCCCCGCCTGGTACTGGAATAATTTTTCCTGCGGCGAACACACCGGCACGCATTTCGACGCCCCGATTCACTGGGTCACAGGAAAAGACTACCCCAACAACGCCACCGACAATATTCCCGTCGCGAAATTCTTCGCCCCCGCCAACGTCATCGACGTTTCGCGCGAAGTCGCCAAAGATCCCGATTTCCTGCTCACGCCGCAGCACGTGGAAATGTGGGAAACCACGCACGGCCGCATCGAATCCGGCTCCTGGGTCCTGATGCGCACAGATTGGTCGAAGCGCAAAGACGCCGCCTCATTCCTGAATATAAAAGAAGACGGCGCGCACGTCCCCGGCCCGCATCCCGATCTCGTTCCGTTCCTCGCCAAAGAACGCGACGTAATCGGCTGGGGCTCAGAAGGCGTCGGCACCGACGCAGGCCAGGCCTTCAAATTCAATCCGCCATTTCCATGCCACACCATCATGCACGGCAGCAATAAATTCGGCCTCGCAAGCCTGATGAATCTCGATCAACTCCCCCCAAAAGGCGCGATCCTAATCACGCCCCCACTAAAAATCGTCCGAGGCTCAGGCAGCCCCTGCCGCGTCCTCGCCCTAGTCGCCAGTTAGCTTAGTACCTAAGGGTTTCCGCAGCGCGGCAAGCGATTACGACCGAGACCTCGCTCCTAGTTGATGGCGACGCAGCCCTTCCGTAACGCCGGCGTCTCGCCGCCTCTTTTCGGTCCTTGCAGCCGCGATCCAATTATCCGCCAGCGCCGGCCTAAGGTTCAGCTGCCTTATGCGGCAACAAGCAGTAATCCAATTTAAAATCCGAGCCCGTGTACTGTCATCATCGCGAGCATCGCGACGGAAAGAGAGGGTGTTACCCTGTGAGCTCTGCGGTCCATACTCTGGGCTGGATATTCCTGGTATTAGGCTGGGTCTTGGCATTTCTCGGAAGTGTGTGGATTATCGTCCTTGCATGGCAACGGAACATTCTCTGGGGATTGGTTTGCTTCCTGGTCCCGATCGTTCAACTCGTGTACATTGCCGGACATTGGAAGGAATCGAAGGACGGCTTCTTTCTACAAATAGCGGGGCTCGTGCTGATGATTCTTGCAGCTTTCACAGGCGTGCCAGGTTCCTAGATCTTACTTCAAGAAACTCGCGCTCTCGCGCCGGAATGCTTTTGTCAGGGCTCCGCCAACTGCCGAGACTGACAACATGGAAATACGCCTCAAGCCCGAGACGGAATCGCGCCTAAACGAACTGGCCTCGAAAAGCGGTCGCCGCACCGACGATCTCGTAGAAGACGCTATGGCTGCTTATTTAATCGACGTCGCCGAACTTCGCAATCTGCTCGATACCCGCTACGATGATATTAAGAGCGGCCGCGTCAAACCCGTTGACGGTGAAGCTTTCTTCGAAGGCTTGCGTCTGCGCGAAAGTGAACTCTCCAAGCGCCGTCTTCGAAAAGAGCATGAGCAGGTGCTTGACAGTGACATTCCTGCCTCCTACCCTTAATACATGGAAGTTGACCTTACACCCGACCAGAAGGCATTTGTCCGTCGAGCCATCGAGAGCGGTCGGTTCCGGCACGAAGAAGATGCGGTGAAGGAAGCGCTTTCCCTCTGGGAGGAACGCGAGCGCACTCGTGCCGAGATTTTGATAGCGGTGGATGAGGCCGAAGCCTCTTTGGCTCGCGGCGAGGGGAGTGCGATCACGCACGAATCTATGCGCGAACTTGCGGAGGACGTAAAGAGGCGCGGCCGTGCCCGCCTTGCTGCTGAACTACAGCCGCCTCGCTGATGGGCTACATCCGAAGCCCGCAAGCAGATTCCGACCTTGACGGTATTTGGTATTACATCGCTTCCGAGAGCGCGAGCATCGAGATCGCAGACCGCCTGATTGATTCCATCACAGATCGATTTTTCCTGATTGCCAATTATCCCAACATCGGTCGCCGCCGAGACGACGATCTGCGCCCTGGCCTCCGGAGCTTTCCTGTCGGTGAGTACATCATCATCTACCGCCTCCAGGACGATGATGTGTTGATTCTTCGCGTCTTGCGCGGCAGTCGGAACATTCAAGCGCTCTTTGCATACTAATCGGTCAAGAGGGCCGGATGCGATAGCCTCGCCCCAGCACATCTGCGCCACCGCTATTTAGGTGTAAAATTCTAAAAGTGCCTTATCATCGCCCTCTCTAGGCGACAACAAACAGGACCCGAAAAATGGCGGAGCGGTTCTTCAAAAAAGAAGTCCAGAAACTTTACCTCGGCCAAGGCCAGGAATTTCGCGGCGAAGGCATCCTCGCCGTCACAAAAGCCCTCCTGCAATCCGGCGTTTCCTACGTAGCCGGCTACCAGGGCGCTCCGATTTCCCACCTGATGGACGTGCTCACCGACGCCAATGACATCCTCGAAGAACTCGGCGTCCACTTCGAGCACAGCGCTTCCGAAGCCACCGCCGCCGCCACTCTCGCCGCTTCCGTCAACTATCCGCTCCGCGGCGCAGTCACCTTCAAATCCACCGTTGGCACCAACGTCGCCTCCGACGCACTCGCCAATCTAGCCTCCGGCGGCGTCACCGGCGGCGCGCTGATCATCGTCGGCGAAGATTATGGCGACGGCTCCAGCATCATGCAGGAGCGCTCGCACGCCTTCGCCATGAAGTCGCAGATGTGGCTGCTCGATCCGCGCCCGAATCTGCCTTCGATCGTCCGCGCAGTGGAACAGGGATTCGAGCTATCCGAAGCAACCCACACGCCCGTAATGCTCGAATTGCGCATCCGCGCCTGCCACGTCCACGGCCGCTTCATCGCCAAAGACAACGTCCGCCCGAAATTCACCCTGAAAGACGCCATGGAAAATCCAGTTCGCGACGTCAGCCGCATCGTCCTTCCCCCGGCAAGCTTCCAGCACGAGCAGGAGAAAATTCACCAGCGCTGGCCAGCCGCACAGAAATTCATCCACGAAAACGCACTGAACGAAATTTTCTGCCGAGGGCGCGCAAGATTTCGGAATCATCCTGCAAGGCGGCATGTACAACACCACAATCCGCTGCCTCGAATTACTGGGCCTTTCGAATGCATTCGGCGACAGCAAGATTCCGCACTACGTCCTCAATGTCACCTATCCGCTGATCGAAGAAGAAATCAAAAACTTCTGCCTGGGCAAGCGCGCGGTACTTGTCATCGAAGAAGGCCAGCCCGATTTCATCGAGCAAAATATCAATTCCATCCTGCGCAAAGCCGATATCCAGACAAAAGTTCACGGCAAAGACGTCCTGCCCATGGCGGGCGAATACACCGCAGCCGCCGTCACAAAAGGCGTCCTGAAATTTGTCGAGACGTACGCGCCGCAATTGATCGACCGCCAAAATCTTCCTACCGTTGCGCGCCCGGCCGCCGAAAAGCCCCAAGCCATAAAAATCGTCGACAACGAAATTCACCCGCGCCCGCCCTCATTCTGCACGGGCTGCCCCGAGCGCCCGATTTTCTCCGCCCTGAAATTGGCGGAGCGCAAGCTCGGGCCCGCATCATGTCAGCGCCGACATCGGCTGCCATCTCTTTTCGATCCTGCCGCCGTTCAATATCGGCGCCACTACAATGGGCTACGGACTCGGCTGGGCAGGCGCCGCCGCGTTCAACACCAAGGAAACCAACAAGCGCACCATCAGTTTTATGGGTGATGGCGGTTTCTGGCACAACGGGCTCACCAGCGGCGTCGGCAACGCGGTCTTCAATCAAAGCGATAGTCTGCTCGTCGTCGTCGACAATAGCTACACAGCAGCAACCGGCGGTCAGGATATTCTTTCGTCCGCTGCAAGTAATCCGATTCGAAAGACGAAACTCTCGATCGCGGACGCTGTGCGCGGCGTAGGCGTGAAATGGGTGCGCACCATCACGCGCACCTACGACGTCGCGAAGATGCGCGACACCTTCATCGAAGCGCTCACCACCAAAGAGCGCGGGCCCAAAGTGATCGTCGCGCAAAGCGAATGCACCCTCAACAAACAGCGCCGCGTAAAGCCCCTGATGGCGAAAATGGCCAAAGAAGGGAAGCGCGTGGTTCGCGAAAGGTTCGGCGTCGACGCCGATACCTGCACCGGCGATCATTCCTGTATTCGCTTGTCCGGCTGCCCGTCGCTCACCATCAAACCGAATCAGGACCCTTTGCGAAAAGATCCGGTGGCCACGGTTCTCGATAGCTGCTCGGGCTGCGGCTTGTGCGGTGAGGTGGCGCACGCAGCGGTTCTGTGCCCGTCATTTTTCCGCGCGGAAGTAATCACCAATCCGAATTCGTGGGATCGCGCGAAATCAAAGGTTCGTCGCGCCGTGATCGGATTCTTGCAGAGTCGCATCGAACGCCGTCTCGCCGGTATCCATGCCTGACGCGGACGCGAGGCTTTGATGGCGAAAGGCGCGGCCGCTCTGCCTGCATCGCTCCATAAACGAACTCCCAAAGCGATAACGATCGCGATCCTCGCGATGGGAGGAGAAGGCGGCGGTGTTCTCGCCGATTGGATCGTGGATCTCGCCGAACATTCCGGCTATCGCGCGCAAACTACCTCGGTGCCCGGAGTCGCGCAGCGAACCGGCTCAACGATCTACTATCTCGAAATTTTCCCGGAAGAAGGTCCAGGCCGCCGGCAAAGAACCCATCCTGGCGCTGATGCCCGTTCCCGGAGAACTTGATATCGTGCTCGCATCGGAATTGATGGAAGCCGGCCGCGCAATCCAGCGTGGCCTGGTCACGCCTGACCGAACCACTTGATCGCCTCGACGCATCGCGTCTATTCCATGACCGAAAAAACCGCCATTGCCGATGGCCGCGTGGATCCTGCGAAAGTGATCGAAGCAAGTGGCGCAGCCGCGAAAACATTCGTCCACGGCGATTTCGCCCGGATCGCGGAAGACACCCGCAGCGTAATCAGCGCTTCGCTTTTTGGCGCCCTCGCAGCAACCGGCGCATTGCCGTTCCGCCGCGAACAATTCGAGGACGCGATTCGAAAGGGCGGAGTCGGTGTCGAAAGCAGCCTGGCAGCTTTCGATGCAGGTTTTCGCGCGGCAACTGATCGGGCTTCAAGCGCGACTGGCGGAACGGAGCCTGCGAAGGGTAAAGTTGGGCCGCGTCTTCAGCCGCTTGCGGCACAAATCGAAAGCGAGTTTCCGCCAGCGAGCCGCGAAATTCTGCTGGCAGGCATCGAGCGTCTCGCTGACTACCAGGACGTTGCATACGCGAACGAGTACCTCAACCGTCTTGAAGCGATTCGAGACATAGACGCGAAATCCGACCGCGTGGACTCTGCATTGCTCAACGAAACCGCGCGTTACTTGGCTCTCTGGATGTCCTACGAAGACGCGCCGCGAGTCGCGGACTTGAAAATCCGGCGCACCCGCTTCGATCGCGTCCATCAGGACGCGCGCGTCGAATCGGCCCAGATGCTGCAAATCAAGGAATTCCTGCATCCCCGCGTCCAGGAAATTGCGGACATGGTTCCCGCTCCGCTTGGCCGTTTTCTGCTCCGCTCGAATTTGATGCGGCGGCTAACCGAAGCGATAACGGGCAATGGAAAAATTGTCGAGACCACCTCGCTGGGTGGGTACTTGCAACTCTACACGGTCGCAGGCATGCGCCGGTGGCGCCGAAAATCGCTGCGCTTCAAAAAGGAAGAGAAAGCCATCGCCGATTGGCTCGCGCTAATCACCCGCGTCGCCCCGGAAGATCACGCGCTCGCTCTAGAAATCGCCGAATGTCCGCGCATGGTAAAAGGTTATGGCGACACCCACGCGCAAGGTGAAAAAAATTACGAAGCCATCATGGCCGCCTTACCGACATTGCGCGGCAAAAGTGACGCTGCGCCACGCCTGAAAAACCTTCGCGAGGCCGCTCTGGCCGACGACACGGGCGAAAAGTTAGCCCGCGTCCTCGCCGATGAAGGAGCGAATCGACGGCGCGCACCGGTTGCCCATGAGGATCGTTTGCCTCGGCGGCGGCCCCGCCGGCCTCTACTTTTCAATTCTTGCCAAGAAAGCCAATCCTTCGCTGGGACATCACGGTGATCGAACGCAATCGCCCCGACGACACGTTCGGCTGGGGCGTCGTCCTCTCCGACAAAACGATGGACGGCTTCAAAGACGCCGACCCGGAACACACTCCGAATCACGCAGGCTTTCCGCCACTGGGACGACATCGACGTTTTCTTTAAAGGCCAGCAAAGTCACTTCCGGCGGACACGGCTTCTGCGGCATCGGCCGAATCAAGTTGCTGCAAATCTTCAAAAGCGCGCCGCAGCGCCTTGGCGTGAAGTTGATTTTCCAGACCGAAATCACCGACCCCGACTCTACGCCGCCGATTACGATCTGGTGATTGCATCCGACGGTGGCTCCTCCATCACCCGACGCAAGTATGAAGGCATCTTCAAACCCAACATTCAGCCGAGGCCAAATCGCTTCATCTGGCTTGGGAGCCGAAAGAAACTCGACGCTTTTACTTTCGATTTTAGGGAAACCGAGTGGGGCTGGTTCAATCTGCACGCCTACCGCTTCGATGAGGATTGGTCCACTTTCATCGTCGAAACGCCGGAAAAAAATTGGCTGAAAGCCGGCATCGACAAAATGGACACGGAAGAATCGATCGCGCTCTGCGAAAAACTTTTTGCGGATCGGTTCGACGGCAACGCGTTGATCTCGAACGCGACCGCACTTGCGCGGCTCAGCCGTGTGGCTGAAATTCAAGCGCGTCCTTGCGAGAAATGGTTCCACAAAAATATCGTACTGATTGGCGATGCCGCACACACCGCGCACTTCGGAATCGGCTCCGGAACGAAACTCGCGATGGAAGACGCCATGGCGCTGTCGCGCGAGTCCTCTCCGATCACGATGGCGACATCACGAGCGCACTGCAATTATCAGGAAGAGCGCGAGATCGAAGCGCTCAAGTTGCAAAGCGCGGCGCGCAATCGGATGGAATGGTTCGAGCAGGTCGAACGCTACGTTCACCTCGACCCCGAGCAGTTCACCTACAGTCTGCTGACGGGCAGCCAGCGCATCGGCCACGAAAATCTGAAGCTACGCGATTCCGGTTACGTCGAGAAGGTGGAGAACTGGTTCGCCGCGCGCAACGGCGTCGACCATGCCGTTCCGCCGATGTTCACGCCGTTCAAAGTCCGCGGATTGTCGCTGAAAAATCGCGTGATCGTTTCGCCGATGGCGATGTACATGGCCGATGACGGTGTGCCGAACGATTTTCATCTGGTCCACTTGGGCTCGCGGGCGATGGGCGGCGCGGCGATGGTTTTCACGGAGATGACGTGCGTTTCGCCGGATGCGCGGATCACGCCAGCGTGCCCCGGGATGTGGAATGATGAGCAGCGCGCGCGTGGAAGCGCATCGTGGATTACGTGCATACATATTCGGACGCGAAGGTCGCTTTGCAGCTGGGCCATTCGGGCCGCAAAGGCTCGACGCGACGAGGATGGGAAGGAATCGATCAGCCGCTCGACGTCGGACAATTGGCCACTCGTTTCTGCATCGCGCGCTGCCATACATCGACGGCGTCTCGCAGTTTCCGCGCGAAGCCACTCGCGCCGATATGGATCGCATCCAGGCCGACTTCGTCGCGGCTACGAGCGCGGCGTCGCTGCGGGATTCGATTGGCTTGAATTTCACTGCGCGCACGGCTATCTGATGTCGAGCTTCATTTCGCCGCTCACGAATCGCGCGCACGACGAATATGGCGGTTCGCTCGAAAATCGCTGCCGCTATCCGCTCGAAGTTTTCAAGGCGATGCGCGCCGTGTGGCCGCAGGAGAAGCCCATGAGCGTACGCATCTCGGCGCATGACTGGGTTCCCGGCGGAATCACGCCGGAGGATGCGGCGACGTCGCGAGGCTCTTCAAATGCGCGGGCGCCGATATGATCGACTGCTCCTCGGGCCAAGTGAGCAAGGACGAGCGGCCTGTGTACGGCCGGATGTTTCAGGTTCCATTTTCCGATCGCATTCGCAACGAGGTGGGGATTCCGACGATCGCGGTTGGAAATATTTTCGAGGGCGATCACGTCAACACGATTATCGCCGCCGGTCGCGCCGATCTTTGCGCGATCGCGCGTCCGCATCTGGCCGATCCTGCATGGACTCTGCATGAAGCGGCGAAACAGGGCTACACAGATATGTGGTGGCCTGACCCCTACTTGAGCGGCAAATACAGCTGGAACGAAATCTAGCTCGCGCGGCGCTCTTGAGGCTACAGGTGTGACCGACTTCGCGCGGCTTGAGTTCGCAACTTCTCGCCGGAAAACATGCGCTCGTCACGGGCGGCTCGCGCGGTATCGGCGCAGCCGTCGTCGACGATGCTGCTCGTGCACGGCGCGCGCGTCACGAGCGTGAGCCGTGCGGTGCGCAGTCGCCTAAAGAGTCTGGCGCTTCGGGATCGCGCGATCACTTCAGCATGTGAGTTCCGACGTGACCGATCCGCAATCCGTGCGCGCAAGCGTTTGATTCAGCGCGCGGGCGTTGTGGCGCGATCGCAATTCTGGTGAACAATGCCGGGCAAGCCGCATCCGCACCGTTCTTGAAAACGGACGCTGGCGCTCTGGCGCCAGCATGATGGCCGTCAATCTGGACGGAACTTTTCATTGCACCCAGGCCGCTCTGCCGGACATGCTGGAGGCGGCTGGGGGAGGATTGTCAACATTGCAAGCACGGCCGGCTTGACCGGCTACGGATATGTGTCGGCATATTGCGCGGCGAAGCATGGGGTGGTCGGCTTGACGCGTGCGCTCGCGCTGGAGGTTGCGACGAAAGGCGTCACAGTGAATGCGGTGTGTCCCGGCTTTACGGATACAGATATGGTGAAAGAGCCGTGGCAAATATTGTCGCCAAGACCGGGCGCACGGCGGAGCAAGCGCAAGCGGAACTGGCGGCACGAATCCGCAAAAAAGATTGGTGCGACCCGAAGAAGTTGCAAATGCGGTGGCATGGCTTTGCCTGCCGGGAAGCGAAGCGATTACGGGGCAGGCGATTGCTGTGGCCGGCGGCGAGTTGATGTAGCCGTGGTAACGAACGAGAGTTGGAGAGGCTGATGCGACATCTGCCGGGCGAGCCACACAAGCTGCCGGGAAGCCGAACGAGCCTTGCGAAATATGCAGCGCGGACATTTTCAATTTGAAGTTTCGCGCGCTGTGGCCACCATCACGCTGAATCGGCCCGACCGGAAAAATCCGCTTACATTCGAGTCTTACGCGGAATTGCGCGATCTTTTTCGCGCCATGGCGCATGCGGATGACGTGAAAGTTGTGGTGCTGAACGGCGCGGGAGAAAACTTCTGCTCGGGCGGCGACGTGCATGAAATTATCGGGCCGCTCACCAAGCTGGATATGCCGGGGCTTCTGGCGTTCACGCAGATGACGGGCGATCTGGTGAAGGCGATGCGGGCATGTCCGCAGCCGATTGTTGCGGCAATCGACGGGACCTGCGTAGGAGCCGGAGCGATTCTGGCGCTCGCGTCGGATATTCGCCTCGGCACGGCGCGCAGCAAAACGGCTTTTCTTTTTACTCGTGTCGGACTGGCCGGTTGCGACATGGGAGCGTGCGCTATGCTTCCGCGAGTGATCGGACAGGGGCGCGCGTCCGAACTTCTCTTATACCGGTCGAAGCCTGCCTGGCGAGGAAGCCGAGCGATGGGGATTTTTCAATCGTTTGTGCACGCCGGAAAGTCTGTTGAAGGATGCGCAGGCGCTGGCGGCTGAGTTAGCCACGGGCCCTACATTCGCGCATGGCATGACAAAAAAGATGCTACATCAGGAATGGAATATGGGCGTGGATGAGGCGATCGATGCAGAGGCGCAGGCGCAAGCGATCTGCATGGCGACGAACGATTTTCATCGCGCCTATCACGCATTTGTGGCGAAGCAGAAGCCCGAGTTTAAGGGAGATTGAGAATGGCGGACACTGGCTTTCTCGATTGGCCCTTTTTCGAGGAGCGCCACCGAATGCTGGCGCGGGATTTGGAAGCGTGGGCTTCCCGGCACTTGGCTGCAAGCCACGACGCAAATATCGACGAGGCTTGCCGGAAGCTGGTGCGCGAACTGGGCAGCGGCGGCTGGTTGAAGTACGCGATTGGCGGCACAGCGTACGGCGCTGCGGCGGACAACATCGATACGCGCGCGCTTTGCATTATTCGCGAGACGCTTGCGCGCCATTCGGGACTGGCGGACTTTGCATTCGCGATGCAGGGTTTAGGTTCGGGCGCGATCACATTTTTTGGCACAGAGCTTCAGAAGCAAAAATATCTGCCGCAAGTGGCGAGCGGAGCTTCCATTGCGGCGTTTGCTCTTTCGGAACCTGAAGCAGGATCGGATGCGGCAGCGATGCAGTGCGAAGCAACGCTGCACGGCGATTCCTACGAGTTGAATGGCGAGAAAACCTTTATCTCGAATGGTGGAATCGCCGATTTCTACGTGCTCTTTGCGCGCACGACAGAATCGGGCGGATCGCGGGGAATTACCGCATTTGTTGTCGACGCGAAGACGCCGGGATTGGAAATTGCGGAAAGAATTCAGGTGATGGCGCCGCATCCGCTGGCGCGTTTGAAATTCACGAATTGCCGGGTTGCTGTTTCGCAGAGGCTGGGCGAAGCGGATCAAGGATTCAAGGTGGCGATGGCTACGTTGGACGTGTTTCGCACTTCGGTGGCTGCCGCGGCAATTGGATTCGCGCGCCGAGCGCTCAACGAAGCTCTGCGGCGCGCCACTTCGCGCAAGATGTTCGGGCAAATGCTGGCGGATTTTCAATTGACGCAAGCGAAGCTTGCGGAAATGGCAACGGGAATTGACGCCGCTGCGCTGCTTACTTATCGCGCGGCGTGGCTGCGCGACCAAGGGCAGAACGTGACAGTGGCGGCGGCGATGGCGAAAATGACCGCGACAGAGACTGCGCAGAAGGTGATCGACGCCGCAGTGCAGATATTTGGTGGCCAGGGAGTAGTGAGCGAAGAACCGGTGGAGCGCCTCTATCGCGAAATTCGGCCACTGAGAATTTATGAGGGTGCGACGGAAGTGCAGCAGTTGATCATTGCGCGCGGGATCATCAAGCGGTTTCAGGAGAGCGAACTTTCGCAGGGACCAGTGAAAGGCAGCGAAGTGAGCCAACTTACGGGAGGCCGCAAAGCATGAAAATCCTGCAGCCGCCGTCGTGGGCTCGGCCGCGCGGTTTCTCGAACGGAGTTATGGCGAAAGGGCAAATGATTTTTGTGAGCGGGATGGTTGGATGGGATGCGGAAGGGAAGTTCGTTTCGAACGAGTTCGCAGGGCAGGCGCGGCAGGCGTTGAAGAACATTGTGGAAGTTCTAGCTGAAGCGAAGGCGAAACCTGAACACATCGCGCGCATGACCTGGTACGTGGTGGACAAGAAGGAATATCTCGCGGCCTCGAAAGAATTGGGCGCCGTGTATCGCGAAATCATCGGCTCACACTATCCTGCGATGACGGCTGTGCAAGTGACGGCGTTGATTGAGGATCAAGCGAGAGTCGAGATCGAAGTGACTGCTGTGGTTCCGGATTGAACCTTGCGGCTCACGGCCTGGCACGCTGGGCGTTGTCCTCTCAATTTTGTCCTCTAGACCCCGTCCTCTAAACTCCGCCCTCTAAACTCCGCCCTCTAAACTCCGCCCTCTAAACTCCGCCCTCTAGACTCTGTCCTACTGAAATCAAGTTCAAAGGCGCCGGCCGGAGGCCAGCGGTACAAAATGCAACTGCCAAAAGTGCATAATGCCGCGAATCCCCGGTTACAATTCGTGTAAGTCCCTCTCGCAAGGCAGTTTGCGCTCACGCTCTGAATGTCGTATGGTAGCGCCACGATTTAGGGGCAACCTGCTACTGGGTGCGGCGGGTCAATTTCGGGGGGTGGGTATGAATTCGTTGCGATTGTCTGTCTGCTTCGCGGTGCTGGTGTGTGTATTTTCGAGCCCGTCGCCTGCGCATGGGCAAACTGTGACTGCGTCCCTGCAAGGGCAAGTGCTTGATGCGAGCGGCGGCGGCGTTCCGAAGGCGAAAGTCTCGGCAGTAAACACGGAGACCGCGTTTTCGCGCTCGACGGAAAGCGATTCAAGCGGCGGGTACAGCCTTCCAGCCATGCCTGCCGGCCGCTACACAGTTTCCGCGCAGCTGGCCGGATTCAAGACGGACACTGGAGAGATTACCCTTCAAGTGGGACAGGTGGCCACGCTTGATTTCAAGCTCGCAGTGGGCGAAGTAAGCGAGAAGGTGGAGGTGCAGGCGCAGTCAGAAGTGACGGAGCCCACGCGGACGCAGATCAGCGACGTGATCACCCAAACGCAGATTCGCGATTTGCCGGTGAACGGGCGAGAATTTATCGATTTCGCGCTGCTATCGCCCGGCGTGCAAATCGGCGACACGACTTCCGGAAGCACGGACGTGATCGTGGAACCGGTGACCAAGATCTCCTTCGCCGGACAGAACATCCATTTCAATTTTATCGCAGTAGATGGCGCGGATGATATTTCGACCGCGTCGGGAATTCAGCGCGGAACGCCGCCGCAGGATTCCGTGCAGGAATTTCGAGTAATCAACACGGACTACAGCACCGAATACGGCCGCGCTACAGCGGGCATCGTGAACATCATCACGAAGAGCGGAACGAACGACTGGCACGGCACCGTGTATGAGTATTTCCGCAACAACAACCTGGACGCGAAGAGCATTCTTTCGGTCCCGAATTTCAACGTGCTGCGGCAAAACCAGTTTGGAGCGGCGATCGGCGGGCCGGTTCAGAAGGACAAGACTTTTATCTACGCGAACTACGAAGGACAGCGGCGAGCCGAATCACCGACATACAATTCGGTGGTGCTTGCAAATATCGATGCGATCAATCAGGTGAAAACGCAGGTGTTTGGGCTTCCTGCTGAAAACCTGATCGTGCTGCGCGACGGCAACACGGACAACGGTTTCGCCCGCATCGATCACAATTTCAACAGCAAGAACTACCTGTTTGCGCGGTATTTCATCAACGACGACCGGTTGACGAACCAATCGCCGCTGAACAATGGCTTCGATCTGCCCTCGGCATTCAAGAATAATTACATTCGCGATCAATCGATTGCGGGCGGCTTGACGTCGACGCTGACTCCTTCATGGATCAACGAATTGCGGATGCAGTACGCGCACCGGAATTTTGATTTTCCGGTGGTCTCGACGCAGCCACACCTGGAAGTGTCGAACACTTTCGCGGTGGGCGTAAATCGCGGCAACCCGGATATTTATACGGAGAGCCGCTTTGAAATCGTCGACAATGTGACGCACAACTTCGGCAACCACACGATCACCTTTGGTGGAAATTACGATCATGTGAACACTTACGAATCGTTTCCGCTTTTCTACCCCTTTGAAGCGGATTTTGCGAACCTGCCCGCGTTTCTTGGGACAGATGGCGCTGCGCTCGGCTCTCCTGGTTGCGTGGGGACACAATGCCCGGATCCGTTCGTCGTGTTTTTCGAGCGCTTTGATGCTACGACTACGCCGCCTTTCAACGATACGACTGTGACGGGAGGAACGGCTGTGTATCAAGGGGGCGCCATTTCGCAAGCGGTGCGAAAACAAGCTTCAGCCACCCTGAACCACACATATGAAGGACTTTTTATTCAGGATAAGTGGCGGGCGACGTCGCGCTTAACATTGAATGGGGGATTGCGGTGGGAGTTTGAGACCTGGCCTTCGGGCGTGCTGAACACGCAATACCATAATTTCGATCCGCGGGTTGGGCTGGCGTACAACCTTGGTACGAAGCGCAACGTGGTGTTTCGGGCGGGGTTTGGTTTGTTTCACGGAATTCAGCCATCGCCGCTGCTGATGTGCCAGGCACCGTCGTGCGGCGGGCTTTCAACATTTCCTGGGCGGCCATTCGAGAACAGCTTGAACGCGCGAACCGGATTGTTCAGTTTTGCGAGTTCGCCGTTCATTAACAATGCGGCGCTGGGTGCGCTGCTGACGAGAGGGGAATTTCCGAACGGCGACACAACGGATGGCGAGAACCTTGGGTGCCCTGACGGTACATTGGCGAGTTGCGGGTTTTTGCAGGATGCGACGATCGTGCGATTCAATCAGGATAGCAAAAACCCCTATGGAATACAGGCGAGCGCGTCGCTGGAGTTTCAGCCGTTTAGGGATTCGGTGCTGAGCATTTCGGGGATTCATTTGCGCGGCGTGCATTTGGGGAGCTTTTACAACGTGAACCAGCCTGATCCGAGCGGGACGGTGCAGGTGTTTAATTCGAATGGGACACCTGGCTGCAAGAATGTTTATTTCAATTTTATGGCATCGGGATTAACTCCCCCGTTTCCCAACTGTCCTGATCGGTATCCTCCGGGATTCGTGATTCCTGGCACGCCGCACATCAATGCGATTCCCGGGTTCCGCGATCCGCAGTACAGCGTGTTCTTTGAAGCGACATCGAAATGGGATTCGGTGTACGACGGGCTGCTGGTGAATTTCAATAAGCGGCTGTCGCACAATTTCTCGGTGGAAGCGAGCTACACGTATGCGCACTCGATTGACGACGGGCCGAATCCGAGCTTCGTGCTGATTCCGCAGGACAGCAATGGCGGAAACTTCCGAGCGGAACGCGCCAACTCTGCGGACGACATCCGGCACCGGTTTGTTGCGAATGCAATTTTCACCAGCCCGGCGGAGAGCATTTATTTTCGCGATTTCACGTTCAGCACGATTATGACTTTTCAATCGCCGCCGTGGTTCACGAAGTATGCGGGGTTTGACGCGAATGGCGATGTGTTCGGGAACAACGATCGGGTGGGTTCGGAGCCGCGCGACACGTTCCGAGGCGACAGCCTGCAGACGGTTGATATCCGGCTCGAGCGCACGTTTCCGATTCGGGAGCGGTTCAAGCTGCAGCTGATGTTTGAGGCGTTCAATCTGCTGAATACGGTGAACGTGAAGTACTACAACACGAATTACGGGGCCGCGGATTTTTGCCCGTTTGATGCGGGAGCGCCGGGATGCGCGGGCGTGACGCAATTTTTCAAGGAAGGGTCGCCGAATCCGTCGTACGGGACGCCTAGCGCGGTGTTTAATCCGCGGCAGCTGCAGTTCGCGGCGCGGATTAATTTCTAGCGGCGCAGGTCTTCAGTCTTCAGCCCGATCAATAAACTTAACGAAGAAGCTTGACCAACGAGCTTCGGCGGAGTTCGAGCATGCGATTCGGCATCTATGCGGAAATGCAGACGCCTCCCGGTAAATCGCATTCGGCGATGACTTGGGAGATTCTGCGACAGATCGAGCATGCGGATCAGGTGGGTTTCGATGTGTACTCGGTGATTGACCATCACTTTTTTCAGAAGTTTTCCATTTCCGCAAATCCTCTGGCGCTTTTTGCCGCGGCGGCGCAACACACGGAGAGGATTCGATTTCGGGTGGCGCTGTTTACGCTGCCGCTTGAAAATCCGATGAGGCTTGCCGGGCAGATCGCTGAGGCGGATATATTGACGCGGGGGCGGCTGGAATGCGGGCTGGGGCGCGGGCATGCGTGGCTGTTCGCGCCTTCGGCGATGCCGCTGGAGGAGAGCCGTCCACGGTACGAAGAAGCGATTGAGATTCTGGAACGCGCGTGGACCACGGACCGGTTCTCGTACGATGGGAAATTTTACAACGTGAAGGACGTAACTGTAGTGCCGAAGCCGGTGCAGAAGCCTTATCCACCGCTTTACACCGGCGGAACGAGCGACATCACCTACCAGATGGCCGGCGAAAGGGGGTGGGGAATTTTCGTGCCGCCGCTTTTGCCTTGGGGAGTGCTGGAGAAGCCGCTGGGGATTTACAAGAAGGCCTGCGCGGAACATGGTCACAAGCCGAATATCGTTTACATCCGGCCGGTTTATCTGGATGACGACGAGAAGCAGGTACGGAAAGAAGTGGAAGGCGCGCTGCATAATTTTCTGGCGTTCAACGCCTCGCCGGTGGATTCCTTGCAGGACGAGTCGAAGAAAGCTGAGTTGCGCGCGAAGGGATATGGATTTTATGCGAGCGGGGCGCTGGAATCGCTGACCAAGTTGACGTACGAGGAGATCGTTGAGAAGGAAATCGGATTTATCGGCACGCCTGAAAAGGTCGTGCGCCAAGTGCAGAGCCTTCAGGACAAGGGCGGTATTGAGGAACTGGCGATCGTGTCGAATTTTGGCGGGATCGAGCATTGGAAGTCGATCAAGACGCAGCAGCTTTTCGCCGAGCGCGTGATGCCTGCGTTTCGGTCGAGTTCAGCCGGCGCTGGAGCCTCCGCTTAGAAGCCGCACCATGCCACCTACCGTAATTGCTGATCTGAAACCGCGATGAGCACTCAGGAAGGGGCGATCGGTTCCGGCGCCTCTGTAGCGCAAGCTGCAGAGCGATTTGCGCCGCGGAGCGCACGGCGAATCTTTGTGATCGGCGGAATCGGCCTCATCCTCTGTGGAATGATCCTCGGTGACATTTTTGCAGCGTTTATCCTTCATCCCAACGCGAATCGAATCGGAGAGAACCTGCTTGCAGCCACGCGCGCGGTTGCATTGCACGATCCGCAGGCGGCAGGCGCCGCTTTTCAGAATATCGGCAGCCTGCTCGAGAATCGCGGCACCAAGGTGGACGCGCACTCCCACATGATCGGCTTTGGGTACATTGCGCTGCTTGTGGCGCTTCTTCAGCCGTATGTGGCGTTTTCCGAGTCCGCCAAGAGATTCTTGGCGAGGCTATTCCTTTTGGGCGGGATATTGCTGCCCGTGGGAGTTTTTCTGATTCATTACGTGGGAATGGCAGGGAGCCCGTTTGGGGCGATTGGATGGGCCAGTGTATTTGGCGATTTCGGAGGATTTTTGGTTTGGGTGGTATGCCTGTGCGAATTGGCCGGGCTTGCGAAATATTTTGGCGTACGACCAGCGGTGCGAGCTTCCGACGAACTTTTTAGCGATCGCGGTTGGGCGGCTCGTACGTTGCTGAGCGGCGGCACGGTGCTGATTCTGATCGGTTTTCTTCACGGAAGCTATTACGCAGGGGTGCATCTTTTCCGCTACGAAGCGAGAGAGAGCGAATTGCTTTCGGCGGTGACAACGCAAGCCGCGGCCGGCGATTCAGCGGCGGCGCTTCAGGCGGTTGCCGACTATGGGCAATTGCAGGGAGCGAAGGCGCTAAATGTGGCGGCGCATGCGCATGTGATTGAATTCGGCGTTCTCGCAATCCTGCTCGCGTTCTTTCAGCCGTATGTTTTTCTTAGCGAGAAGTGGCGGCGCATTTGGGTGGTGATGTTACTGATTGGTTCGCTGGCGCTGCCTGTGTTTGTTTTGCTCGAGCTGCAATGGGGTTTGCTGGCCGGCGGTTTGGCGGATGTTGGCGGTTTGCTTGTTATTGTTGCGCTGTTTGCAATGCTCGTGGGGATTTGGCGCTATACGGGGAAACTCGATTCGTCGGCGGGTGTGGCATGACGTTTTCGCGCAAGCTCCTGATTTTTGGCGGACTCGCGCTGGCAGTGTGGGGGATGGGTTACGGCATCTGGTATGCCGTGTTCATCGAGCATCAAACACTCGATGGACTGGGCTCGGCGCTTGCTACTGGTTTCATGCGCGCGGCAGAAAATCGAATGGTGGAATCGCGGGCGGCTTTAGCGGACGCGGGATCGCGAAGCTTTGTTTACGTGCGGCAGGTGGACGCGCACGGGCACTGGATTGGTTTGGGGCTGCTCCTTCTCATCCTCGGAATCGCGTTCGACCGAGTTGGATTCGGCGAGCGCATGCGCACGTGTCTTGCAATGGCACTTTTCGCGGGATCAGTTACCTTTCCACTTGGGGTGTTGCTTGAAACGTGGAATCGAGGGATGGGTCCGCAGGCTGTTGCAATTATCGGATCAGCGCTGGTGATACTGGGCCTCTCTGGAACCGCGCTGGGATTCGCTCGCAGCAATTCTTAGCGCACCGCTCAGTGCCCGCCGATTGAATCGCGCACTTTGCCGTACTGCGCGCCCCAAGAATCCGTCATCTGGTGGCGGATGTCCCAAAGCTCGGGGAAGAATCGGACGCGGAGCCCTTCGTTCAGCATTTCTACGGAGCGTCCTTTGAGCGATTTCGAGCCCATGCCAATCGTGCGCTGGATCAATTGCAGGTGAACGAATCGGAAGCGCTGAAAGAGTTCGTCGAATTCCGCGAGCGCTTCGGCGACCACGTACGCATCGGAATGAGTGTAATTTGAGTTGTAGATCTGTTCGACGGTGAGATTGTGTTTATCGAGATAGTGCTCTTTGAACGACTGCCAGATGTGCGGATGCATTTTCAACAGGGTGCGAAAGCCGGGCGATTCCTGGCCGCTGCCGTTGCCGAGTTGCAGGCGGATTTCCTGGTATTCCTTCGGCGACATGGTTTCGAGCAGGGAGAGCTGCTCAATCAAGAGGCGCATGGCGATGTGAACGCGTTTGAAAAGAGTGATCACGCGATTCGTATTTTCCTGCTGCAAATAATCGTCGATATCGAGAAGCGTGTAGCCTATGAGCTTCATCCAGAGCTCTTCCACCTGATGGACCAGCTGGAACTGCAATTCATCCGCGTTGCAAAAAGCCTTGAAATCTTTCTGGCAGGAAAGGAGGGCTTTGGTATTCAAGTAGATTTCGTAATCGAGCGTCCCTTCGCCATTCATGATGGAATAAAAATGCTCGCGATCCATCGAACTCCTCTCTTTCAGTAATGCTCCACCACTGCGGCGGCTTGAAATCGCCGCTGCTATTGCGTCGAAATTTCCTGGCGGCGGGAACGATGATACTCGTGAAGCTTCGCGTTGGCGGAGGCGATTGTCTCGAGTTCATCCGCGACGCGTTCCAGATCTCTCCCCGGCACCATTGCGTAGAGTTCGCCGTCACCCAAGTCCGTATACACTCGATTGCCGATACATCCGGAACTAGTGATGGATCCCTTTGCCATCGCTGCTGGGATCGCCATGCAAGTGGGACGTCCCAGCATTGGAAATTGGGCCGTGCGTCCAGCGCGGTGTGCCGCTTCCTGCAGCAGCATGATTTGCGCAGCAGGGCCCGCGAAGATCACAACGTCGGGATCGACCGGCGTATCGCCGAGTGGCGAGTAAACAACCGCGCCGGGCATTTTGGGGAGTTGCGGGATACCGGGAACCTCTTCCATTTTGATGTAGCCGATGTCAGTCATGAAAGAGAGGGTCTGCGTGAGTTCTTTCGCGCGTTCCGGTGGCAGAGGAATATTGTGCGTATGGCTTCCGACTGCGCAGTTGTAGTGGTCGGAAGGCAAGGTGTAGAAAGTTTTTCCGGAGGCGGCAATTCTCCAGAAACTGCATCCGGAAGGCTGAGCCCCTTCCAATTTCGAAACGCCTTTTGGCGGAGTGTCCACAAATTTCACCGCGACCGGGCGTTTCTTCAAGCCCAGTGATTTTGAAATTTTCGACTCGACACTACTGTACTGATTCATCGCTGCTCCTCATCACAAGCGTGCAGGTATTTATCCTAACCTGAATTCCAAAAAGGCGAGGCCGAATACGGGGAAATCTTTCGCGCGCGATTTAGCGAGGCAGGTGAAATTCGACGCTGATGTCTGCATCTGTTTCGACTGGTTCTCCATTGCGGAGCGCGGGTATATACCGCCAGTACTGGGCCGCCTCGATTGCGGCGGGCGCGAGCAAATCCGGGCCGCTAACCACCTTCAAATTTTTCACCGACCCGTCCCGTCCGACCGTTGTATGGATTTTTACCGTTCCCTCGACGCCGGCGTGCAGTGCAGCCCTGGGGTAGATTGGCTCGACGCGATAAATCAAATAAGCGGCCACCAATCGATCCGAAGGAGGCTGCGATCGCGGAGCGGCGGTGGATGCTGCAGGGGAGGCGGGAGCCAGCGCAGTGGATGCGCCTGTGGATCTCGCGGCTGCCGCAGAAGGCGGTGTGATGGTGCTCTTTGTCGAGCCCTGATCGATTCCTGCAACCGCTGCAACGGCTGCGTTCTCGGCGGGGGTATCGGTTTCACCCGCTAATGAGGCGGAAGAGGTGTCATCCGGCTGTGGTGCTGAAGCTCTTCGATGGGTGGCCGCTTCATGTGATCGGCGGGCCGACGTCCGAGTCTGGAGTTGATTCTGTCTGGGCGATAACGACGCTGAGGTGTCTGCTCGATTTGAGATCGAGCTGCCTTGTCCCTGCGCAGCAGTCCCTTGGGAAGATCGCGCCGACACTTCATCGCGATATGCCATCGCATTTGTCGAACGTGTGGCCACACCCCGGCCGACAACGATGCCAAACGCGAGGCACAGCACCGACAACAAGACACACAGAGCCAAGATACTAAGAAAACTGCGCAGATCCAGGGCGCGCGCAGGCGGCAAAGATGCGGATCGCCGCTTTGGTTCCGTTCCGCGCGATGCTGCCGGATCGAGCGGAATCGAGGTGACAGGTCGCAGAGCACTGGGGATGAATGGTTCGCTCGCCGGGACGGAAGTAGCAATCAAGTCTGACATTGGAGCAGGCGCCGGCTCGGCGGCAACTTCGGCAGGCAATGACGCGGGCGGTGGTGCCGCTTCAACCGATTCGAGAGATGAAGCCGAATCGTCTATTTCCGGAAACTCCTGCTGAGACGCATCCAAATGCTTGGGACCGAACAGTGCGCGGGCTTTTCTCAGGAAGGCATCGCTATCGGAAGCGCCGGAGCCTGAATCGCGCAGGTTTCGAGAGGCTTTCGAATTGTCGATCTTGTTGCCGCGGCTCGGAACAATCGCGATGGGATGAAGCGACGTGTTCAGCAGCTTGTCGCTGGGCAAGGTCAATTCCAGATCACTCTTGCGGTATTGCTGATCTGCAATCGGATCGGGATTTGAAGAAAGGCGATCCGTTAGTTCTGGCGCGGCAATAGAATTGGATACGGAATTGGATTCCGAATTGGACTCCGCATTCTGCTGATCGGCAATGAGCGAACCGGACATGAGCGACTCGGCCGTGAGTGATTCGGTGAGCCCAAAATCACGCTCCGGCGAAGCGAGAACGGCTTCCTGGCCCGTCGTGATGGCATTCAGATTGGGCGACGAAGGTGCAACCGTCATTTCAGTCGACAACGATTCCGGTGGGGCAACAGGACGAGCGGAAGGCGTTCGATCGTCGGTGACGCGTTCGATTCCCGCCGGAATTGAACTCAACTCCGAGACCAGATTGGTCCACTTGTCCCTGCGAGCGGGGGGACGCGCTGACGACTGGACGTCCGGTGCGCTCTCGATGTAGACAGGCTCCAGATTTTCCGATGCGAGCCAATCCCGGATTTCCAGCCGAACTTCTTCGGGCAAATCGATGAACTCGACGCCAGCTTCTTTCTTGGTGCTGCTGGTCCACGCAACTTTCCCTTTTGTTTCGAGCCGCTTCGAGGATCTGGGAGTTGCAGGCGAAGCTCGACGAGCGGCTCGGCTGGCAGAACGCTTACGGCGTGAACGGCGACGCCGCTTTCGCTGATGTTGAGAACGATACCGCCGTTGTCGGCACCGATATCCAGATAGGCGAGGGACTTGACTTGTTGGCGGGCGCAGATGCGCCGGTCGCGGCCGTCAAGCGAGCTGCCTGTCTGTGTCGACATTGGTGCCATGGTCCAAACGCCTTGCGGCTGGGGGTTCCCAATCTCTTAGGTGATGCCTGATTCTACGTCTTTACCGTGGTTACGTCACGAGTCGCTTTTCCCGCTTGGGCTGCGCCGGATTCCAGAATGGGTGCGAACGGGAGCCATCGGCTTGGCATGCGCACAGCGCACAGGGACCTCGAAGTTCGTATGTTTATCATTTATTGGAGGTTACTACAACCATTCGGTTCGCGGAGATTTTCCCGCCCGACCCCGCGTCTCAATATGCAAATTGGCTTCCATGCCGGACGACTCTTGTCATCAATCCGTAAAGAATTGCGGAAATGGGAGTTAGGAGCTCAGCGAGGTTCGAAGTTCACGCGATCCTGGGCTTCGGAGTCTCTAAACGGAGACATAAGCAAAGTGAGGTTGCTCCCCGCGAAGATACACTTTCGCGGAGTGGGGGTTCAGAGCGCAGGGCACTTAGACGAAATAATGCAGGAACGAGGTGGCGCGCCCGGCCCGATTCGAACGGGCGACCCTCTGCTTAGAAGGCAGATGCTCTATCCAACTGAGCTACGGGCGCGCTGGTCGGAGCTGATTCAGTTTACGGCGCTTGGCGCGTTGTTCGCAACGAGCAACTTCGGATCAGCGTTTGAAGTTCCATCATACGAATGGGAGAAAGTTTGCTTAAGCGCAATTTTGGGGTCCTGCCTGCTCATCGACAATTTCGTTCACTCGGCGCGGGCTCCGGTGTATAAGTGCGCGCATCGTGACGCACTCGGGGCATCCATGACGAATTTTGGGAAGAACTCTGGCAAGAGCTTTGGCGCGTATCAAGACGAAATTTATTTTGCGGGATTAAGCGGCACGCTCCCCAAACTTCCCGTGGATTTTGCAACGCTCAAGAAACGGGCGCACGCGGCAATGCCGCCGTCGCTGGTGTCGTACGTGGCAGGCGGCTGTGGAGATGAATACACGCAACGAGCCAACGTTTCAGCTTTTGAGCATTGGGGGCTGATTCCGCGGATGCTGGCTGCCCGGCCGGTTCGCGATCTCTCGATAAAACTGTTTGGAATGGAGCTGGCTGCGCCGATCTTCATGGCTCCCATCGGAGTGCTGGGGCTCTGCGCGCAAGACGGCCACGGCGATCTGGCGGCTGCTCGAGCGGCGGCGCGCAGCGGAGTGCCGATGATTGCTTCGACGCTCACCGTTGATCCGCTCGAAGCAGTGGCGAAGGAATTCGGAGGAACTCCTGGTTTTTTTCAGCTTTACACGCCGAACGATCGTGGGCTCGCCGAAAGTTTCGTGCAGAGGGCCGAAGCGGCTGGGTTCAAGGGCATTGTCGTTACTGTGGACACATGGATCACTGGATGGCGCCCGCGAGACCTCAATCAATCGAATTTCCCGCAGCTGCGCGGGCATTGTTTAGCGAATTATTTCTCCGACGCTCGATTTCGCGCCAAGCTGGAAAAATCTCCTCAGGACGATCCTCGCGCAGCGATCCTTCAGTGGACGAAGGTGTTTGCGAATCCCATGACGTGGGAGGATCTTCCCTGGTTGCGTTCGCTCACGAAGTTGCCGCTACTGCTGAAGGGTATTTGCCATCCCGATGACGTGCGCAGGGCGATCGATGGAGGCGTTGATGGGATTTACTGCTCGAACCACGGCGGGCGGCGGGCGAATGGCGGTATCGCAACGATCGACATGCTTCCCGGTGTGGTGAAGGCGGCGGGGAATACTCCGGTGTTGTTTGATTCTGGCGTTCGCTCCGGTTCAGATGTTGTAAAGGCGCTTGCCATTGGAGCAACGGCGGTGGGGGATCGGGCGCCCTTATTGCTACGGGTTGGCGCTCAACGGAGTGGCCAAATCGTTCATGTGCTTCGTTGCATACTCGCCGAGGCTGATTTGCTGATGGCCATCGATGGCTATCCCACAATCGCAGATCTGCGCAATGCGGCTGTCCGCCTTTTATTCCGCTCTAGAACGCAGCCGCCGCCCTGATAGAAGCCTTTAGCCGGCGTCTGCAGCGTTTCGAGCGGCAACGGGAATAATCGTAATCACCGCGCCATCTATTTTATTTTCCAGCGTACGACAGGGCAGGATCCGCACGAGGTAACGATTCTTGTCGCGGTCGATGAGTTCCTTGTTGATGGGTTTCATGGTGGACAACACATCTTTCACAAGCGCCTCAAAATCAGGAATCTCGACGGAAGGGTGGACATTCAGAAGCGGACGTCCCACGTCCGCCGATATGAGCCCCAGGAATTTCCGGGCTTCCGGTGTAAACCGGCGGACGGTCAAGTCGCTGCCGATCATCACCACGGCAATTTCGATGCTGCCAAATAGATTGGTGAGGTCGGTGTTCACCTGCGTAATCTCGAGATTCCGGCCGCGCAGCTCGTCATTCACCGTGGTCAACTCTTCATTCGCCGACTGCAATTCTTCCTTGGCTGTCTCCAATTCCTCGTTGGTGCTCTGGAGTTCCTCGTTACTGGAAAGGATTTCTTCGTTTGCCGATTGTAGTTCCTCGTTCGTGGCTTCCTGCGTTTCGATCACTGACTGCAAATATTCTTTCGCGGCTGCAAGCTCCTGCTGGAGTTTCGCGATTTGGGCGGCAGACACTTTGGAGTCGGCTGCACGCCGGTCCTTGGTCGCCGGCGACGTTTGTCTCTCGCTCGTCTTGTCGTGAAAAACAATCATGTAATAGCGTTCTTTCAGATTGGGTACGTTGACGGGCGTGACTTCAAAGGCTGCCGATCGAAGGGTTGGCCGCTGAGCCGGCGAAGGGCCGTTTTCGCCGTTATTTTCCTCTTTGATTTGAATATTCTCTTTGCGTACCACGACGTTGTTTTTCTTCGCCCGGGTAATGGCGTTGCGCAGTTCGAGCAAGAGTCCCTCTTGCGCCATTTTTAATAGACTCAGGCTCGGTCGGCCGGGCATCAGCTTCAGGAATTTATTGTTTCGCCGCGAGTATAAATAATCTCCAGATCCTCATTGACGAATACCGCCGCGGGAGAATACTGGCTCAGTACCCGGCGATCGAACTCCTTCTGCGCTTCGAGAAAGTTCCAAGCCGAGTCCGTCGGCTTCAAGGACCCTCGGATAGCGGGAGACCCGGTGCGTCCGGACGGATGTTCCAGGGAGAAGGTCACCACCTGGCGCACTGCTGTTGCCTTCTTGGAGAAAATCTTTTGGATCCTATCCACCGTCGAGAAAAGGTTGCTGGCCGAGCCGATGCCCTCCGAAGTGCCGAGTACCAAGAATCTTTCGGCCCGGGTGGCGTAATGAAACAGGGAAATCACTTTGGCTTGCAGAATCGGTTCCAGATAGATCAATAAATTGCGGCAGCAAATCAAATCCATCTGGGAAAACGGCGGGTCGCTCAAAATGTTGTGCTGCGCGAAGATGCACATGTCGCGGATGTCTTTGCTGATCCGGTAGCCGCCGTCAACCTTGTTGAAGAATCGGCGGAGCCGATCGGGAGATACATCCGCTTGAATATTATCCGGATACAGTGCCGCTTCGCGCACGTGCCACATTGCTTTCGCTCACATCCGTGCCGAAGAATTGAATCGAATTCGCGCCAGCTTTGTCTCCCAGGTATTCCAGCAGAGCGATTGCGACGGAATAGGTTTCCTCACCCGAGGAACAAGCGGGAGTCCAAATTCGAATCGTGCGATCACCGGCCAGGCCCTTTGAGGATTTCGGGAAAACCGCCGTTGCGCATGGCCTCGAACAAAGCGGGGATTCCGGAAGAAACTCGTGACATTGATCAGCATGTCCTGATAAAGGGCTTTGATTTCGGGCGGGTTGACCTGCAGAATACCGCACATACTGATCAAGGTTGTCGATCTTGTGGACGACCATGCGTCGTCTGTATCCGCCGCAAAATCGTCTTTGCCGGTAATGCGTGAAATCGAGTCCGGTGCGCGCCGCAATAGCTGAAATATTCTCGCGACCCGGTTCCTTGCTTAGCCGGCGGCGTTCGGTAGGCTCGCTCTCTAGGGTGCGCCGTGTATGGGTGTCGCGCGATGCGCACCAGTTCGCGGGCGATGTTTTTTGGAGGAAGGACGTAATCGGCATATCCTGCATCGATCACGCTTCGTGGCATGCTGTCGTATTTAGCCGAACTCTCATCCTGCGCGAAGGTCACCCCGCCTTGCGCCTGAATTTCCGCCATCCCCAGGGTACCGTCGCTGCCCAATCCCGAAAGGATGATGCCGATCGCACGATTGCCTTGTTGTTCGGCGAGCGAGCGCATGAAAAGATCCACGGGCATCGGTGTTCCGCTCGTTTCAATTCTTTTCTCGAGTTGTAGCGAATGATCTGAGATGGTCATTGTCGCGTTGGGCGGAATTACGTAAACGTGGTTTGGCTCAAGTTTCATGCCCTTCCGGACTTCGACAACAGGCATCGTGGATTTCTTGGCCAGCAAAGCGCTGAGCATGCTTTCATGCTTCGGGTCCAAATGTTGAATCAGGACGAAAGCCATTCCTGTATCGGCGGGAAGATTCGTCAGGAGTTCAGTGAAAGCTTCGACGCCGCCAGCGGAGGCGCCCACGCCGGCAATTAGAAATTCGCCTTGTTGGGAGGGCGAAAGTAAAGTGGAGTCTTTCTTTCTACTATTCGCGGGTTTTGACTTGGGCCGCTTCGATGCCATTGTCGACCCTCGCACGGAAATCTCAGGGGCCGGGGCCGAACGAGTAATTCTAGTCCTAACGATACTGATAAACAACTATTATGCCTTCAGGAAATGAGATTCTGACGGGGAAAAGCCTGGGACTAAAGGGAATAGCGTATTGTGTCTTCCTGTTCTGGATGTAGGATGCTTTTATCCCCGAGCTCCCTGTGCCAAAGAACTCCAAACGCGGATCCGGTGCGAATCGGGCCCGCCCCAAGAAAGTCCGCGGTGAAGAAAGCTTTCCCGTCGAGTCGAAGGGATCTTATGGAAAATCGCTCAACGACCCCCTCACCTCATTAATGGAGTCGCTTTCGGTTGGGGTGGCTGTATCCACTCGCGACGGCAGCCTGCTTTACACGAATAGCCGTTTCTTGGAGACCCTAGGTCAACCTCCCCGTAAACTTTCGCTGGGGACAAACTTCAAATCATTCGTCGCGGCCGCCTCCTGGCCTCTCCTGGAAGAAGCGATGTCACAGGGCGCTCTCGAAACCACGGAAGGCGAGATCAAAGTTCCCGGTTCTGACAATGGCGTTCGAACGATACGGGTGTCTTTTTCCCCTTTTCTAGATGCGCCCGCGGCCATAAAAATCACTGCCACCGACATTACCGATCTTGTAAAAGCGCAGATTGCGCTCAAATCATCGAAGGATTCCATAATTCTTTGAGCGCACGCGTCCTTCAATTGCAAGACGAAGAGCGGCGCCGCCTGGCTCGCGACCTACACGACACGGTGGGCCAGGAAATTGTAGTGGTCCTGATGACTCTGGACACGATCGCGCGCACGTGGGAAAAGCCCGATCCGAAGGCTCGAGAGAACTTGCTCGAAGCGGTGGATCTGGCTGCGGAAAGTGGAGTCCGAGATTCGCACATTTTCCTACCTGCTTCACCCGCCTCTTTTGGACGACATGGGCCTGGCGTCGGCGCTGAGTTGGTACATGGAAGGCTTCTCGAAACGCTCTGGCATTTCCGTGCAGTTATCGCTTCCAGACAATCTGCCGCGTCTTTCGCTTCAAGCAGAGACCGCACTGTTTCGCGTGACACAGGAAAGTCTTTCAAATGTGATCCGCCATTCTAAAAGCAAGCAGGCTTGGGTCCAGATTGCGCTCGAACCGCACAGCTTAAAACTATCCATTCGGGATGAGGGGCGAGGTTTCGATCAGGCGGCCCACGCTCGTTCAACGCCGTCCGGGGTGGGTATTGAGGGAATGAGAGGACGGCTCAGATCCCTGCGCGGCAGCTTGGATGTGCGATCGGGGTCTGGTGGCACGGAGGTCATGGCAAGTGTCCCGTTGAATGCTGCAGATGCCATTCACTCGGACAGTATCCGCGCGCGGCGCCATCAGGAGAGCGAAACCACTCCGGCTGCGTCCGGCCTAGCGAAGCGGATTCTCATTGTGGACGATCACGAGGTGGCGCGGAAAGGCATACGCTTTCTTGTGAACGAAGAAGACGATTTGGAAATATGCGGAGAGGCTCAGGATGGAGTAGAGGCGTTTGAGAAGGTTCAGCGTCTCAAGCCGGATTTGGTGATTCTGGACCTCAATATGCCGGGCGGAGGCGGCTTTTCCGCTGCGAACCGCATTCGCAACGCAGGCCTGACACCAAAAATTCTGATCTATACCACACACACCTTCCCTGGATTGGAGCGTATCGCTCGCGCAGCGGACTGCGATGGATTCGTGGTGAAGGCGAATGCGACCCAGGATTTGATTCGCGGCATTCGCGCGGTGCTGCGAGGAGAAGAATTCTACAGCTCGCTGAATTCCAAGGCTCAAACTGCCTGATTTCTTGACACTGGCCACAGCGGACGCGCTCATTCCGCTTGTAAGTCTCGCGGATGAGAAGCAAGCAGGCCTTCCAATTTCCGCAACTTTTCGACGAGTTCTTCCCGCTCGCCCGCCGAAAGGTTGGTCCCTCCGAGATATTTCTTCGCCGCCGCAATGGCTTTCTTCGCGTGATTGAGATTGCGCTCAGAGCGTTCTTCGTCGTCCGTCGATTGCGAAACGCCCATAAAAGTGAGCGCCAGATCGAGCTCCGTCGAAATGAACTGATACCGCAACGCCTCCTGGTCTCTTCTTAATGCTTCGAATTGCGAGAGATTCTCCATGGTGAACACTTCCGGTAGCGGCCCATTTGCGCGTGACCGCTACTCCTCTAGCTTGAAGCAAGATGGAAGGGATTGGTCTTGATTTATCCTGTATCCTGCGGCGAGAAAATCTTGTATCCGGCCACGCCGGGTTCGCTGGCTGTTCGGCAGAAAAAGAAACAATTCAGGTGGACACACCGGGCTGTTCTCATGTCAAATTATGGATGTAGGACGAGGCAGTGTTATCTGGGGGTTTGGGCGATGCGACATGTTCTATTTCTCTTGGGACTGGTGTTCCTATTCACCTGCGCTTCGTACGCACAAAGCAGCGCGGCAAATCCTCTGCTGCTAGCTGCTCCGTTTACAATATCTTCCACGGGAGACGTTTCCGCAGTTTCCGCGTCGCCCTCTTCAGCAACTCTCTCACTTTCACCCGCATCGGTCGCCCCCAGCCCCGGCGATTCATTTGCAGCCAATCCTTTTTCGACTGCCCCTGTTTCGAGTGCGTCCGCGCCTAACGCCGCTCCTGACCCGCAATATGTGCAGGGCGTATTCGTGAACTACAACTGGCGGGCCTATATCGGCTACACGTTCACTCACTTCAGCGCTCAAGGGGGTATCAGCCGCAACCAAAATGGCTTCAACTGGGGGATCACGTACTACCTCAACTCCTGGTTTGGAGTGGAGGGTGAGATGTTTGCGACACACGACTCGCCCAACAACGAGAGCTCATGGTTTCTGTTCGGCGGAGGCGGCCCTCGCTTTCGATGGGAGGCGCGGAGAGGGATCGAAGTTTTCGCTCACGCGCTGGTGGGTTATTCCCACTTGACCCCGCAGACAGCATTCGGAACTCAAGAAGCGTTCGGGTATGAGCTGGGCGGCGGAGCGGATTTTCCGACTCCCTGGCGCAGGATAGACCTTCGCGCCGGAGCCGACATGATTGGGACGCGGTATTTCAGCAACAACCAATTCAACCCGAAAGTTTACGGCGGAGTCGTCTTCAAGTTCTAAGCTCTGCGATCAGCGGGAAGAAACTCATGGTTCCCCGAACACGTCATTCCCAAAAGTCTGCGCGCAAGAAGACCCGCCCGCCGGAACCAGTGCCGGCCTCGGAGCCGGCGAGCCTCGACGAAGAAGTCGACGAGGCGTCTCGTGAGTCCTTCCCTGCGAGCGATCCACCGGCATGGACCGGAGGCCACGACGAACCGGCGCCAGACAAGAAGAAGGGCAAGTAATTCTCGCCACTTTTCGGGCCTCTTTCACATCGAATAGCTGAGAGCGAATGCTTCGCCGCTCAATCCAGCGAGGAGACTCCGCATGGCCTCCAACTCCAACGAAACCAAGATTTCGCTGCAAGTCGGCTCCGAGCTTCGAATCAAAAACAATGGCGACATCGTGATTGACAATCCTGAGCTGGAACTTGCTGCCGATGACCGCGCTGCGGATGCAGTGCTCGTTTACCGCTTCGACGCGAAGGCGGGCGAGCATGTGCTTCGCCTGCTCGAACCGGTGGCCGATCATCGCCATATGAAAACTCATCGCCGCGATGACTGATCGCGCCCTCGCGAGGCTGATGAGAGTTTCGCCTATCGTTGAGCTTCACGCCTGCGGTACGCCTTGCTATTCTTCCTTTGCCGAGAAAAACTAATTTTCTCAGGAGCTGACCAGTGCTCTTCGATAGCTTGCCGATTCGTGATGTCCTGCTTCGCAACCGCATCATCGTCTCGCCGATGTGCCAGTACTCGAGCACGGATGGATTTGCTACGGATTGGCACCTCGTGCATCTCGGTAGCCGCGCGGTTGGCGGTGCTGCGCTCGTGTTTACCGAAGCAACGGCCGTATTGCCCGAAGCGCGCATCAGCCCACAGGATCTGGGAATCTGGAAAGACGAGCACATCGAGATGCTCGCGCGTATTACTCGCTTCATCCACAGCCAGGGCACGTTGGCTGGAATCCAACTCGCACATGCAGGTAGAAAGGGCAGCACGGCTCGGCCGTGGGAAGGCGGCAAGGAAGTTCCCGTGTCACGAGGAGGATGGATTCCCGTGGCGCCGAGCGATGTGCGATTCGCGGACGATTATCCGAATCCCGTCGCTCTCGATGATCGGCAGATTGCCGTCACGGTGCAGGCATTTGCAGAGGCAGCTCGGCGTGCTTGTGACGCGGGATTCGACGTGATCGAAATCCATGCTGCACATGGCTATTTGCTGCATGAATTTCTTTCGCCGCTTTCGAATTTCCGTTTCGACTCCTACGGTGGATCGTTCGAGAATCGTACGCGCATCGTCCGCGAGGTGGTTACCGCGATTCGCAGCGTGATCCCGAAAGGCATGCCGCTTTTCATTCGTATTTCTGGGAGTGACTGGATCGAAGGCGGCTGGGACATCGAACAATCGATCGCTCTGGCGGCTCAACTCGGTCCGCTGGGTGTCGATCTCGTGGATTGTTCGTCCGGCGGAATTTCTCCCGCTGCAAATGCCAAGATTCCAGTTGCGCCGAATTATCAGGTGCCGTTTGCGGAGGAGATTCGGCGCGAGACCGGAATTCTCACTGGGGCGATCGGAATGATCACGTCAATGAATCAGGCAGATGCGATTCTGCGGGAAGGGCGGGCGGATGTGATCCTGATGGCGCGCGAGTTCCTGCGCGAACCTTACTGGCCGCTGCATGCGGCGCATGCCGAAGGTTTCCAGGCTTCATGGCCGGCTCAATATCTGCGCGCGGCGCCGCAGGGAACGCCCGCGCGGGAGGCGCTCGAATTACCCGAGTCCGCCCGTCGCGCATCGGTGCGGACCGGCGCTGCCGAATAATCACAGTTTCAGATTATTTCGGCGGAAACACGAGCGGCCAAGCCTCTAGTTCCACAGCGACAAACCATCTACCATGTCGGTCGTGACGACCGGCACCCTCCATCGTCGAATTTTTGCGGCCACTGGAATCGTAATGGCGAGCGTTTTGCTCAGCCGAATTCTCGGATTTTTTCGCGACTGGACAGTTGCGCATCAGATGGGCTCGAACGCGGTCACTGATGCCTACTACGCCGCTTTCACGCTGCCGGATTTTCTGAATTACCTCATCGCAGGCGGTTCGCTGAGTGTCACGTTCATCCCGGTATTCGCCAAATACGTGGCCGAGAAGTCTGAGGAGGAAGGCTGGCACGTTTTTTCGACGGTGATTAGCGTGATGGGCTTCGCTCTAATTGCGCTCATAGTCATTGGCGAAGTCTTTGCGCACAAACTCGTGGTGCTCATCGCTCCCGGGTTCAGTCCCGCGGAGCGCGAGCGCGTGGTTTTCCTCACCCGATTGATGCTCCCCGCGCAATTTTGCTTTTATCAGGGCAGCATTCTGAGCGCCGTGCAGTATGCCAAAGGCCAGTTCGTGATTCCCTCGCTCGCTCCACTGATTTACAACATCGGAATCATTATCGGTGGCGTCACGCTCTCTTCGCGCATCGGCATGACCGGATTTGCTGTTGGCGTTCTGGGCGGCGCCATCGCCGGCAATTTTCTGCTACAAATCTATGGCGCGTATCGGGCTGGTGCGAAGTTCACCCCTAATTTCAACGTGCGTCATCCCGGCTTCTGGCTCTTTCTGAAGCTTTCCGTGCCGATTATGCTGGCGGTTTCGCTTTCCTTCACGGATGACTGGATCATCCGCTGGTTCGGCTCGTATCTTCAGCCTGCGTCCATCACGTGGCTCAGCTACGGCAAGACTCTGATGCGGGTGCCGCTCGGTATCGTGGGGCAAGGAGTTGGGGTGGCATCGTTCCCGATTCTGGCGCAGCTTTATTCGGAGAAAAAGTTCGATGAGCTGAATCGCGTTTTGAATTCAATTTTCAAGGGAATCGTTTTCCTGCTCGTTCCGATTTCAGCGCTGACCATCGCTCAGAGTCTGCCGCTCGTGCATCTTGTTTTTTCGCACACGCGGCTGCGCGCGCCGGATATGCAGGCCACCGCCGTCACTCTCGCCTTTTTCTCGATTGGGATGTTTGCCTGGGGCGCTCAATACAATTTGGCGCGTGGCTTCTATGCCACTCGCGACACGATCACGCCCGCCGTGGTGGGGACAGTCATGACCGCGCTGAATCTGCCGCTCTATTGGTGGCTCGTGCGGCGTTCCCAGCACCTCGGCTTGGCTCTGGCAAGCTCGCTTGGCATCATCGCCTACACGGTGGTGCTGTTTGTTCTGCTCAACCGCCGCACCAAGAACCACGAGCAGGCCCGTCTTGCTGTCTTTTTCTGCAAGGTGACGGCAGCGTCTGTCGCAGCAGGTCTCGTTTGTTACAAAGTGGTGGCCTGGCTTGAGATGCGGATGTCCTGGCAAGGACCCTTCGGCGCATTGCTGCTTCTTGCGATCGCGACCACGATTGGAATCGTGGTGCTTGCAGCGTCACTCAAAATTCTGCGAGTACCGGAGCTTGAGGCTTATCTCGAAAAGGCTCTCACACTCGCCGGTCGAGGAAGAGTGCGCACGCAGGTTGATGTCACCAGTCCCGATTAGGCGATCAGGGCTGAACGGAAGGTGAGGGTTGAAGTTCGAGCACAGGACGCAGCGCCACCTGGCTATCCTTCAACACCTCGAGATCGCGCTGCCAGTCTCTTCTTCCGCTCGCTTTAATCAGCACTTGATGCACGCCGGTAGGGAGCGAAAATACCGACGGCGACTGCCCCACAAACTTCCCATCGACAAATATTTCTAGTGTGACGGCATCGGAAGAAATCGTGACCGTTCCTGTTCCGTTTGACTGTACCGGGTGCGATGGCGAATCCGACGATGTCGCCGGGTAAAAGCGACGAAGTATTTCAAGCAGATCCTCGGAGCTGAGCGCGAAGGCGACACCCTGCAAAACAGCGCCATCGGATCCAATTGCTTTGGACGTAGTAATTCCAAGCACCCTCGCGTGAGTATCCAGGAGCGGACCCCCGCTGTTTCCCGGGTTGACAGCCGCATCGGTTTGTATCCAAGTCCCGTCTCCGGCAATCCGACTAGGCCCCACAGCGCTCACAATACCCTTTGTGACAGTGTTTGTCGCTCCTCTTCCGGGATTGCCGATCGTAATCACCGTTTGGCCCGGTCGCGTTTCTGCGGTGTTCCCCAGCTGCAAATATGGAAATCCTTCGCCATCAACTTTTACCAATGCGAGATCCTTTTTCGGATCGGAGTACACGACCTTTCCGAGCATTTCCGTTCCTAGAGGAAAAATAACCGTTAACGTAGGAAACCCTTTTGTGACGTGGTGATTGGTGGCAATGACCCCTGTATCGGTTATCAGAAATCCTGTTCCCGAACTTTCTGGGGTGCGCAGCTTCACCACCGCAGGGCTTGCGATTTCCACCACTTTCTCAATCGCAATCTCGGGAGTCATGGTCACGGCAATGCCCGACGCTGACGTAGCTTTCACCTTGCCGTTGAAAACCGCCGAAGCGGGCTTCAAAGTGACTTCCGCCACGTCAGCTTTGATCAGCCAATAGTGACCGTGATTTTTTCCATTGAGCGCAACCCAATCGTGCGGGCCTTCAGTGAGCGTGAACTCCTGCGAGCTGTAGCCATCTTTATAGATTCGGGCGACGAGAGGATGATCGAGCCGGGCGCCAAATACGGTGTGTGGTTTGTGGAAGTAGCCGCTCGGAAAATTCGCTTGATACGGAGTCGTTCCCACGACGACGCCGTCAATCTCCACTGTCGCGCCAGAGGGCGTGCTGGTAATCTTCAGACTTCCAGCCTGCGTCCGCGGCGCAAAAATCGTCAGCGCAGCCAGCGCGATCCATATGTAGAGACAGAGTCTCCAGGGCGCCTGCATCGTCGGCCTCCCGGGGCAATTGGAAACGGGTTGCCAATCTCACAGCATGCAGGCGCAATGTCAATTACGGTAACTACGCAGAAATGCGGTCAGAGAGCGATTTCCACGCATACTGGCGGCATTTTGCCCTATCACACGGCCCGTTATCCCAACTACTGCAGGTACTTGCCGAGCCAGCCGAGGAAAGTCTTGTACCACAACTCGCTATTTTGCGGCTTCAGCACCCAGTGACCCTCGTCGGGGAAGATCAGCAGCTTTGAAGGCACGCCTTGGCGCTGTAGCGCGGTGAAAAACTCAAGATCCTGGGTGTAGGGAATGCGGAAATCCAGTTCGCCGCCGACCACGAGCGTCGGCGTCTTGTATTTGCTCAGAGCAGCCGCATATTCGCTCGGCGAGTATTTTTTGTACAGCTCAGGGTGGGACCACGGCGGCCCACCGAACTCCCAGTCCATGAACCAAAGCTCTTCGGTCGCTCCGTACATACTCACCATGTCGTACGAGCCCGCATGGCTGATGAGACATTTGAACCGGTCCGAATGCGTGGCGATCCAGTCCACCATGTAGCCGCCAAACGAGCCCCCGGCTGCCGCAAGCCGTGTGCCGTCAATGAACGGATACTTCGCGATCGCGGCATCCGCCCCTTTCATGACGTCCTCATAAACCTTTCCACCCCAGTCGCGGCTGACATCTGCTTCGAATTTTTCGCCGTATCCTGGCGAACCGCGCGGGTTCACCATCACCACCACGTATCCCGGTGAAGCCATCATTTGCTGGTTCCAACGGTAGCCCCAAGCATCTGTCCAAGCCTGCTGCGGGCCGCCGTGTATCAGAAGCAGCATCGGATATTTCTTCGAGGCATCGAAATTCGGCGGCTTCACCATCAGGCCTTCCACTTGCGTCTTCCCGGCGCCGGCGAACCAGAACGGTTCCATCGGCGAAAGATCGAGTTGCGCGAGAATTGCTTCGTTCTGATGCGTAATCTGCCTCACGTTCTTTCCATCGGCGCCAGCAGTGAAAATTTCCATGGGCATCGTCAGGCTCGTGCGGGTAAATACCAATACGCGACCATCCTTGCTGACTTCAATTTCATTGTTGAAACTGTCGCCTAGAACCAGTTTCGGTGCGCTGCCAGCGGTCGCAGCAATCGAAAAAACCGGCAGTTCGGATTTTTCTTCTGTCGCGAAATAGATCGACTTGCTGTCGGTATTCCACGCAAACGATTCGATGCTGCGATCAATATTCTGGGTCAAATTGATCGCTTCGGCCTTTCGCGCGGTCGTACAGCATCAATCGCCAGCGATCGCTTTCCCAACCGGGATGCGTCTGCGCGCGATACGCGATCCATTTTCCGTCAGGTGAGTATGCGGGGCCCCAGTCGTTCGCTGGATTTGTTGTGATCCGCTTCGGCGCGGCTCCTCCAGCCACCGGCACGGTGAAGAGATCGCCGTTTGTGCTGAGCGCCGCATCCGTATCGGTATTTGCGGTGAAGCACAGCTCGCTGCTGTCAGGAGAAAACGCGATCGCGTCTGGATCGCCCAGATTGAATGGCGGCACATCATAATCAGCGCCAGGGTTAAGATCGCGCGCTACGCCCCCGCCAGCCGGCAACACGAACAGGTGGCTGCGCGTGCCATCCCACCAGCCATTCCAATGACGGTAGAGCAGATGCTCGTAAATCCTCGCCTTCACCTTGCTTTTGTCGCGCTGCGCCTTGCGTTCCGCGTTGCAGGCCTCGTCTTTGCAATCGGGATAAACGCTCGAAACAAAGGCGACCCATTTTCCGTCGGGAGACCATAGCTCGGTGTCCGCGCCCCCGGAAAGCGACGTCAGCCGGTTCGCGTCGCCGCCATCCAGCGTAATCCAGTAAACCTGCTGCTCGCCGTCGCGCGACGAGAGAAATGCGATCCGTTTGCCATCGGGTGACCACCGTGGGCGCGTGTCACTACCGCCGCGCGTGATTTGCCGCGCTTCGCCGCCTTCCGAGGAAACCAACCAGATGTTGCGCACCACATGATTCGCTTCGAGATTCGGCGTGCCCACTTCGTAAGCGATCCATTTGCCATCAGGAGAAATCTGCGGGCCACTCAAGCGGTGCATCGCAGCCAGGTCTTGAAAAGTGATTGGACGCTTCTGCTGCGCCATTGCCGGAACCGCCGCCGCGCAAATCAATAGAAACGTGCCCACCCCGACCGCTCCCGTTCGCCGACTCATCCGTCCTCCTAAAGTTTTCTGTCTGTGACGCCGATTACAAATCGGTGTGATGATTGCACTTCCATCTTCGCTTTCCAAGCACTAGTCTGCCGATTGGCTTCATGTAATTGGATAGCATGCCGCCGCAATTAACGATAGGATTACGGTCGTTGCCCGCATCTTTCCTGAGGGAGTTATGGAAGACGCGTTAACGATTCACCGCCTGCACTTCGCCTTCACCGTCACATTCCACTACATTTTTCCTCAGCTGACGATGGGGCTCGCGCTCTTGATCTTTATCCTCAAGACGGCGGCGCTGCGTACAGGCAATGAAACCTGGAATCATGCGGCGCGGTTTTGGGCCAAGATTTTTGGGATCAGCTTCGCGCTCGGGGTTGTCACCGGCATCCCCATGGAATTTCAGTTCGGCACCAACTGGGCGCAATTCTCCAAATCCGCAGGCGGCGTGATTGGCCAGACGCTTGCCATGGAAGGCGTTTTCTCCTTTTTTCTGGAATCCTCTTTCCTCGGGCTTTTTCTCTTTGGCGAAAAGCGTCTGGGCCCGCGCGCGCACTGGTTCAGCTCTCTCATGATGCTCATCGGTTCGTGGCTTTCCGGATATCTCATCGTTGCCACCGACGCCTGGATGCAGCACCCCGTCGGATACTCGCTGGGCGCAAACGGATCATACGACTGCAGAGTTTTTGGGCGCTCCTCCTGAATCCCTGGGCGCTCTGGCAATACGCCCACACCATGATCGGCGCAGTACAAACGGGATGCTTCGTGATGGCGGCGGTGGGCGCATATTACATTCTGCAAAATCTTCACATCGAATTTGGCAAGATGTTTCTGCGCGTCGGCGTAACAGTCGGCGTGATCGCGGCGCTCCTGCAGCTCTATCCCACCGGCGACGGACAGGGCGTGATGATCGCCAAGCACCAGAAGATCACCCTCGCCGCCATGGAGGGACTGTTTCACTCACAGCAAAATGCACCGCTGGCGATTCTGGGCCAGCCTGACGTGCAGAACCAACGGCTCGATAACCCCCTCGTCATACCCAGCATGCTGAGTTTCCTCACTTACAAAAGTTGGACTGCGCATGTGGACGGGCTGGACCAGTTTTCGAAATCCGAATGGCCCGACAATATTCCGCTGCTCTATTTCAGCTACCACATCATGGTGGGACTCGGGACGCTCTTCATCGCCATCCTGGTAATCTCGGCTTGGCTTTTGATGCGCGGGAAGCTTTTCGGCTCAAGAACCATGCTCTGGACCATCATGCTCGCCCTTCCGTTTCCATTTATCGCCAATACGGCGGGATGGATCACCGCTGAAGTAGGACGCCAGCCCTGGATCATCTACGGCCTGATGCGAACCAGCGCCGGAGTTTCGTCGAACGTTTCGGCGGGAAACGCGTGGTTCACTCTTATTGGATTTCTCGGGATGTACATGATTCTAGGAATGCTTTTTCTTTTTCTCGTGTACCGCGAAATCGAAGCCGGCCCAGAACCGCGGAACCATTCGCGCGAAAGTGAAGTGTTGTTCTCACCCGGAAGCTGAAAGAGGAGTTCGATGGGTACGATCTGGTTTTGCCTGGTCGCAGTCATGCTCGCGGGCTACGTGGTCCTCGACGGCTTCGATATTGGCGTAGGCATACTGCATCTCTGGATCGCGCGCACCGAACTGGAACGCCGCGCCCTGCTCCGCTCAATTGGCTCGGTATGGGACGGGAATGAAGTCTGGTTGCTCGCCGCCGGCGGCACTCTTTACTTTGCTTTTCCGTCACTCTACGCCGCAAGTTTCAGCGGATTCTACCTGCCATTGATGATGGTGCTGTGGCTTCTGATCCTGCGCGGGATTTCACTCGAGTTTCGCAGCCACGTAGGCGGACGAATCTGGTCCGTCTTATGGGACGCTACATTTGCACTCGCGAGTATTTTGCTCGCCGTATTTTTCGGCGCCGCGCTCGGCAATGTGGTCCGCGGTGTTCCTTTCGATGCGAGCGGCAATTTCTTCGAGCCGCTCTGGACGAACTTCGTCCCAAACGGCGAAACGGGGATTCTCGACTGGTACACAATCCTCATCGGCGTTACCGCTCTGGCGGTCCTGGCTCTCCACGGCGCTACATGGATTGCCTACAAGACGGAAGGTGCGCTGAACGAACGCGCTGTGCGATGGGCATCGCTGCTCTGGTGGTTGGTGGCAGCGCTGACCGTGATCGTCACGCTCACCAGCTTCGCCCTCTTGCCGCAACACATGCAGAGCTTTCGCATTCACGCGTGGGGCTTAGTATTTCCTGTTCTAGCGATCGCCGGGCTTCTCGGAATTAAATGGTTCACACGCACCGGACAGGAGGGAAGTGCGTTCTTGTCTTCGTGCGCTTACATAGTAGGGATGCTGACGAGCGTTGCATTCAGCCTCTACCCCAATGTGCTCCCGGCGAGCACGAATCCAATGTTCAGCCTTACCATTGCCAATTCGAAGGCGGCCGACTATGGCCTGAAAATCGGCCTGATCTGGTGGGTGATCGGTATGGCGCTCGTAACCGTCTACATGACTTACGTCTATCGCAACGTTTCCGGCAAAGTCAGCGCTTCTGAGGGGGAGGGGGATCAACACTACTAGACTCTAATATCGCGAAGCTCTCTCGCAGCTACCTGCGGCGCAGACTTGGATTCACCTGGCTCAAAAATAAAATAGCGCCGCCCGCAACCACCAGTAGCACTCCAAGAATTTTAGGGATTTCAACCACCCGCCGCGTTTCCATGATTACCTTGCTGCCGGCAATCTCGAGTTCCTGTTTTTTCCCAGGCATCATCACGTTCGGATGCGCCAGGCCGGCAATTCCAAGCGCGATGAACAGAACGCCGAAGATCACCAGCGAGTTAAATTTCAACTCAGCACTCCTTCGGCTTCCATTTCGCCCTGTTCTTCGCGCTAAAAGCCCGAATCGAATCTGCCCGCTACCTTCGAGCTTCCTTTGCTTGCGCAAGGGGCTGAATAATCTCGTTCAAGTAGTCCGGATGCGACTTGTCCCGCTCGATATGCGGATACTGAACACCGCCGTGATAATCGATCGACACAGTCTGATACTGCGCGCCGTTCGCAACCAGCAACCGAATCGGCTCGGACGAGCCTTTCGCTGATTCGATCGCCTCTCGAATTCCTTCCGGAGAAAATTGCCTTCCGTTGACCGCCGCAATTTTCATCCCCGGCCCGATTCCCGCCGCGTACGCGGGCGCGCCGTGAATCACGTCGCCGACCGTACCGTCCTCGCCCACACTGAGACCAATTGAAAACGCGAGATCGAGCCGTCCGGAAACCAGATCGGTGTTCGACTCCATCTCATTGGGCTCTTCGTTGTAGATCAGCTTCCAGCCGTTATTTTCAATAGCCTCGATCGGAGTTTTCGTCGCAACTCCATCGAGATGCGCGCGCAAGAAGCCCGTCCAGTCATAAGGTGCGAGCCCATTCAACGTGGCGACCACATCCTCAAACGTGTACGGCTTCAATTCCGGCTGTCCGCTCGAGCCGCCGTGAAAAACGCGGCAGAAATCGTTGATCGACTTTTCATCTTTTGTCAGCCGGCGCAGCGTTCCGTCTACAGCCATCCACAGAAGCTCGCCTTCCTCATAAAAATCCGTGCCCCGGCGCCAGTTTGCCCAGTCAGGAGTCGCGTCGTATAGAAACGGCGCAGCGTCGGCCGTGTCCTGCAACGGCCGCCAATCGCGTCCCGGGCGATGCTCATAGATCGCCACCTGATAAGCCAGGCCTTCGCGCCATTGTTCTGGAGTCAGCAGCCCGCTTCGCGCCGTGAGCACATCGCCCAGATATTCCGTCAAGCCTTCGTACACCCAAAGCAGATCGTCCTTCATCGGCTCCTGGTAATCGGGAGTCGCAAGACCCGCCGGCCGCCGATATTTTCCATTCCACGAATGAACAAACTCATGTGGAAGCAACCCAGCGAAAGCGATCCGCAGCGGTTCATCAATCAAGCTGCGCTCGTTCACGCGATCATCGCTCGACTCATGATGCTCGAGCCCGAAATGAGCCACGTCGTCACTCAAAGTGACTAGAAAATGATAGTCGCGATAATGCCTCGCTCCGAATAGCGCTCCAGTTTCCAGCACCAGTTGGTGGAAATGCATTTCCTGATCCGGAGGCATCGCCAGCGCGGCCGGACTGTCTGCCGCAATGTCCATCTCGTGCGGCTGCTGCTGGCCGGGCGTCAGCTGAATCTTGCGAAAATACTTGCCCGAAATTACCGGCGAATCCACCAGCGTGTTCAGCGGAACCGGATCGAAATCAATTGTGTCGCCGTTCTCCTTGGCGCCCGGCAGAGCTGTGCCGTATTTCCATCCGGCTGGCAGCTTTAGGCTGGGCGCAAAAGTAATATCCTTCGCGGCGTAGCCTTTCGGATAGAGCAGCACTTGGTTCCAACTCAGAAGGTCGAGCGACGCCGTCGCCGACGCTCCCGCCGAAAATCCAGTCGCAGGTGCGGCTAGCAAGAAATCAAGGTCTGCGTCGAGTGACGTCACGCCCTGCGGAATGTCCAGATGAATCGAAAACATTTCCACCAGGTCCCGCCGCCATGGAATCGCTTTCCCGCCGGCGCTGAATTTCATTCCCGCCACTTCGATGATCGGTCCATCCGGCATGTGCTCGCCGGGAATCCACTTCGGGTAATACAAAGTAAGCGGACCGGCCTGCACCGGAATCTGCATATGCGCGTGCAGAATTTTCTGCGGTGCCTGGCGCGCATCCACGGCCAGCCGGATCGTCCCCGGCATGGTTTCCGCTCCCACGACGGCCGGCTCCACTAAAGCTGCCAGCGCCAAAACAATCACTGCTGCAATTCTTCTGTGCGCACAATCGTGCATTCCATTCCTCTCAGTCGTCTTGAGTATGATTTTGCTTGATTCTCCGCGGCCCACGCCCGGGACCGCGTACATCGGCATGCAAAACAAAAAACCTACGTAACCGGCGTCGCCATTTTACGCGCCGGGTTAAAAAACGGCAGCTCGCGCGTCGTTGCACGCACTTTGTGACGCACCGCCTCCACAGTCAGTTCCATCTGCAGCTCGATTCCCGCCGCCGCATGCTCGCGCTTGATGCTCGCGAGCGCGATCATTTTCTTCAGCGTGGGTGACCATGTTGTCGAGGTCGCTTTCCCCACTTGCAATCCGCCGCGATACACCGGCACCGGCACACGCGAAGTTGTTCCCGGCACTTGGGGCGCAAGCCCGATCGCGTCGTAAAGCCGTTCCACGTCGTCCCAATTGATATCGAGTCCGGTGAGAAGCCGCTTCGGCTTTAGACGGTTCTCCTCTTCCAATGCCGCCCGGCCGATGAAATATTCTTTCTTCAAATCCACCAGCCGCCCCAGCCCGATTTCGTAAGGCGAATATTTTTGCGACTCGATCAGCGCTTTCTTGCTGCTGAAATAATCCACCTCAATCAATATCAACCCCGCTTCCACGCGCGCCACGTCGAGCGCCAGCATTCCCGCCGCATGCAAGTCGAACTCGCGCCCTGCATCCACGAGCGCGTCCCACACCTTCGGCGCATCGTTCCACGGAATCCAGATTTCATAACCTAGGTCGCCCGTATAGCCGGTTCGCGAAATATCCACTTCCACGCCCGCGATTTTTCCGTGCGTCACACGAAAATATTTCAGATTCGTGATGTCGGCATCGGTGATCTGCTTCAGAAGACGCCCGGACGTCGGTCCTTGGAGCGCCAGCGCAGCCAGCTGATCCGAAATATCCTCGATCTGCACGTCGAGCCCCAGCGCGTTCTGATGAAACCAGCGCATGCTCGGGTCGGCCGCCGTCCACCGGTATATGTTTTCTTCGAGGCGCGAAATCGTGCCGTCGTCGATCACTTTGCCTTGCTCGTCGCACCAGCAGCAGTAAATCACCTGTCCCACGGCCACTTTGTTGATGTCGCGCGTAATCACGCGGTTCACGAATTTCGTCGCGTCCTTCCCGGTGATTCTGTACTTGAAAAGGGGAGTCACATCGATCAGCGCAGCGGCGTTGCGAATCGCGTTGTACTCGTGTTCGTGATGCATCTCGTACACGCTGGCCGCGTAGTATCCCGACCATTCGCGAAAGTTCAGGCTTTCGCAAAGCTTGATCACTCTCTCGTGTACTGCCGTTCCTATTGGCAACGCGTCTCCTGCACGAGCAAAATGCTCGAAAATATCGGCTCGCGATTATAGTGTGCGCCACGCTTCACCCGCAAGGCGAACTCCACCCCGCAGTTTCTTTTCGCTTGGACTCTGGCTTGGTTTTAGCTATTTGCTGACTTCAGGTCACCATGCAGCTGCGCTTCTTCCTTGTGACCCTTCACCCGCAACTGTAAAATGCTTCGACTCTTTCCGCATTTGTTTTTCCCGCGGGGGACTCGCAGAAATCCTCATGGCGAAGCGTTACGACGTTATTGTCATCGGCGGAGGCCACAACGGCCTCGTGAACGCGGCCTACCTCGCCAAGGCAGGCAAGAAAGTTCTAGTGCTCGAACGCCGCTACGTTCTTGGCGGTGCCGCCGTCACCGAAGAAATCGTTCCCGGATTCAAGTTCTCCGTTTTCTCGTATGTCGTCTCGCTTCTTCGTCCGGAAATTATTCGCGACCTCGATCTTCCGCGCCACGGCCTCGAAATCCTTCCGCTCGACGGCACCCTGACGCCCATGCCGGACGGCAATCATCTCTGGCGCACCAACGACCACTCCAAATCGCGCCGCGAAATCGAGCGTCACTCGAAGCTCGATGCGGAAGCTTACGAGGAATTTGGCAAGTCGATGGTCGCGATGTGCCGCTTCGTGAAGCCGATTCTCGGCATGATCCCGCCCGACCCCACGTCGCTCGATCCGCGGGATCTAAAAAAGCTCGCATTCCTCGGAAAGCGCTTCCAAGAGTTGCCTGCTGAGGACAAATACAACCTTGTCCAGCTCATGACCATGAGCGCCGCGGACTTTCTCGATCAGTGGTTCGAGACAGACGTGCTCAAAGCGACGATGTCCGCCTCCGGAATCATCGGCACGTTTCTCGGTATCCGCTCGCCAGGCACTGCGTACGTTCTGCTGCATCATTACATGGGGGAAATTGACGGCGCATTTCGCTCCTGGGGTTTCAGCCGAGGTGGCACTGGCGGCATTTCCAATGCTATCGGCAGTGCGGCGCGCGAAGCCGGCGTTGAAATCCGCACGGAAGCGCCCGTCTCGAAAATTCTACTTAAAAACGGAACCGCCCACGGTGTGGTTCTCGAGAGCGGCGAAGAAATTCACGCGAGTATCGTTTCTTCCAGCCTCGATCCGAATCTTACCTTCCTGAAATTTATCGATTCCCGCGAACTGCCCGGCGATTTCCTGGAGGAAGTCCGCCGCTACAAATATCGAGGCTCATCCGGAAAAGTGAATCTCGCTCTCGACGCGCTCCCCGATTTCACGTGCATGCCGGGCCCCGGACGCCATCTGCGTGGCGCAATTTCCGTCTCGCCCTCAATGGACTACATGGAGCGCGCCTACGATCAGGCCAAATACGGCGAATATTCGCGCCGTCCATACATTGACATGGTGATCCCCACCCTCACCGATCCCTCGGTTGCTCCACCGGGCAAACACATCCTCTCCTGCTTCGTTCAATACGCGCCGTACAAATTGAGCCACGGCACATGGGACGAGCAGCGCGAAGCGTTCGGCAACACCGTGATCGACACCATCGCCGAATACGCGCCAAACATAAAACACATCATCATCGGCAAACAATTTATCTCCCCGCTCGATATCGAACGCCAGACAGGTCTCACCGAAGGCAACATCTTCCAGGGTGAACTCTCTCTCGAGCAGCTTTTCTTTCTGCGTCCCGTCGCCGGCTGGGCCCGTTACCGCACGCCCATCCGCAAGCTCTACATGTGCGGGTCCGCCACGCATCCCGGCGGCGGAATCATGGGTGCTCCCGGGCGCCTCGCCGCACTCGAAATCTTGAAAGACGCAGGGCACAAATAGTGGCCATCCAGCGCGATATCGTGATTCTCGGTGCCGGTCACAATGCCCTCGTCACCGCGTTCTATCTAGCGAAGAAAGGTTTCAGGCCGCTCGTCCTCGAACGTCGCTCGATTGTTGGCGGCGCGGCCATCACCGAAGAATTTCATCCCGGTTTCCGTTGTTCTACGCTCGCGCATGCCGGCGGGCCGCCGCTCGCCTCGATCGTGGAAGATATGCAGCTCGCGAAATTCGGCCTCGAGCGCCTCGAATCTCCAGTGCGACTTTTCGCGCCTTCGCCGGATGGCCGCGCCCTCACGCTTTTCACCGACCCCAAGGCATCCGCGAAAGAAGTCGATAAGTTCTCGCAGAAGGACGCCGCCAGTTACGTCGAGCTGCACAATTCGCTGGCGCGCCTCGGTGAAATCCTCAAACAGCTGCTCTCACTCACTCCGCCGGTAATCGAAGATCCGTCCAACGAAGATCTTTGGAAGCTTTTGAAGCTGGGGAAGAAAGTCCGTGGCCTGGGCAAAAAAGAGATGATGCGGCTCATCCGCTGGGGCCCCATGGCCGCCGCCGATTTCGTCGCGGAGTTTTTTGAAACGGACCTGCTCCGCGCCGCCGTCGCCGCCCGTGGAATTTTCGGAGCCGCGCTCGGCCCTTGGTCAGCCGGCTCAACAACTCTCCTGCTTCTTCGCGCCGCAGCCGATCCTTATCCAGTCGGCAATTCCGCGGTGCCTCGCGGAGGAATGGGTGCTCTTACTGCAGCGATGGCTGCCGCGGCGAAACAAGCAGGCGCCGAAATTCGTACCAATGCCGACGTACAGAAAGTCCTGGTAAAAAATGGTGCTGTAATCGGTGTTGCGCTCGCAAGTGGCGAAGAGATCGCCGCGAAATGCGTCGTCTCCGGCGCCGACCCGCGCCGCACTTTGCTCGGCCTTCTCGACCCGATTCACCTGCCGCCCAGCTTCGTCGTCAAGATGCAGCACTTCCGCGCGCAGGGAACCGCCGCGAAACTGAATCTCGCGCTCGACGGCCTGCCCACCTTCACCGCGCTCAAGCAATCCGCCGATCGCTCTGCGCTAAGCGGCCGCATCCACATCGGCCCGGGCATCGATTACCTCGAGCGCGCTTTCGATGCCTCCAAGTACGGCGAATTTTCGCCCGCCCCGTATCTCGATATTTCGATTCCCACGATTCTCGACCCCTCGCTCGCCCCGGCGGGGAAGCACGTCATGTCCATCTACATGCAGTTCGCCCCCTTCCATCTGAAAGCAGGCGATTGGGCTCAGCACAGCGACGCGCTCGCCGACACAATCGTAAAGACCGTCGCCGAATATGCTCCCGATCTCCAGTCAAAAATCCTCGGCGGTCACATCATCACGCCCAAAGACATGGAAGAAACATACGGCATAACCGGCGGCCACCCATTCCACGGCGAACTCTCCCTCGACCAAATTTTCACCATGCGCCCCATCCTCGGCTGGGCCCGCTACGCCACGCCAGTAAGGGGCCTCTACCTTTGCAGCAACGGCACCCACCCAGGCAACGGCGTCACAGGAGCCTCCGGCGCCAACGCCGCCCGCGAAATCCTCCGCGACCTCAAAAAGTAAGCAACCAGAAGCAGCCGCAGTCGCCGAACTGAAACCAAACCCGTTCGATTAATCGAGGGCTATGTTGATCGAAAAATTCAAATTGTCGTCCCCGATCTGTTTTGGGTCGAAGTCGGCAACTTACTATGGAACGCCGCGCGTAGAGGCCGTTGTACCCTGGAGCATGCAACGAACGCGCTCAATAGAATAACCGCGCGGAGATTTCCTACAATCGCATCGCTTTTTATACTTCGTTCAGCATTCGCGATTGCCAACGCGTATGGCCGCACGGTGTATGACTGCCTTTACATTGCGCTTGCAGAAGCTCTCGAGGTCGATTTTGTTACAGCTGATGAAAAGTTGGCAAACGCATTGGCTTCTAAATATTCGATCATTTCGATAGGTGAGATGTAACGCGCTGTCTTCGTAAGAGAACGAAGGCCCGCTTTTCTTCGATACACCGAAAGTCCCCAGAAAACCACTACCCTTCCTTCCCAGCCACCACCTGTGCGTGCCCCAGAAACGCCACCAACGAAACCCCGCCAATAATATTCCCCAGCAGCGTCGGCGCCAGAAACCGCCACAGATAAAATCCCCAGCTCTCCGCTCCTGTCGCCACAAGAAAAAGCACTTTGGTCGATCCTGCAATCACGTGATTAAAACCCCCGAGCCCAATCAAATAAGTCAAGAATGATAATGATGCTCACGCGCGCCGATTCCGCCCCCGGCAGCAGCCACACCATCAACGCAATCAGCCACCCCGCAAAAATCGCTCGCATCACCACCACCCAGAATCCCGCGCCAAGGCCGTCCTGGCTCACCGCTGTCAAAGTTTGCTGAATCTCCGGCGAAAAAATATGCACCCGCGCCACGCACAACGCAAACAAGTAAGTTCCCACCAGATTCGCTACGAGCACCACTCCCCACAGCCGGATCATCCGCATCGCCATCTGCCAACTCCGCCCCGTCAGCACCGGCAGCACCGCCGTCAGAGTCGTCTCCGTAAACAGCTGCTGCCGTCCCAGCACCACGATCAGAAACCCCACGCTGTACCCAAGCTTCGTCAATAAGCGCGTCCAATCGCCCTTCGGCAGATAGCCCGCGATCAGCGCCTCCGCCACAAGCGAAAATCCCATCGAAAGCCCCGCTGCCAGCCCCGACCATGCCAGTGCCGAAGCCGTCCGCTTCAGTTCCTCTTCGCCCTCCCGACGGATCGTCTCGTGCACCACGTGCGCGCCGATCGCCACGCGCTCCTGCACTTGCTTCTCTTCGATCTTCTTCGTTATCGCGGGCGAAATCTCCGGCACCGTGGCCACTTCCTGCTTCTTTGCTTTTGGCATTAATTATCCCGGTAGGAAAACTATCTTCGACAGTCTCTCATCAAACCAAGCCGCAATCCCATTGGGGAGAAGCTGTATGCCGCATGCCTTCCGCAAAAAATGAAAATGGCCCGGAGGTTTCAAAACCTCCGGGCCACCTGCAGCGCCATCCTAGCCGAATCAGCGCAAACTCAACCTTTGCTGCTACGCTCCAACTTGTTTCACCGCCGGCAGCGTCTTCACTTCGATCTTTCGTGGAAGCGCTGTCAGCGCCAACGGTGCTGTGATTTCCAGCACGCCGTTCTTGTATTCCGCCATGAGCTTTTCTGTCACGACGCCTTCGGGCAATTCGATCGTCCGCTCGAACCGGCCGTACACGATTTCCTCATTCATCCACTCGACCCCGTTCGTCGTCCGAACCGTCTTCCTCTCACCCTTGATCGTCAGCAGGTGCTCCACCAGCTGAATCTCCACTTCCTTCGCTTCGATTCCGGGAAGCGAAACGCGGCAGATATAAGTCTTCCCGTCTTTGTCGACATACGCCTCGACGGCCGGCAGAAATACCGCCTTCTTTGCCGGAATGAACTCTGCTGACAGCGGATTGCCCGTCAGAATGTGGTTGAACAGCTGATCGAAATCCCGCCTGAATTCAAATAGATTCGTGAATAGATTTTCGCGTGGAACTAGATTTGTCATCGCCTTTCTCCTTCGCATCACCGCTATGAATCCCATTGCCCCTTGATTCTTCACAACAACATCCAGCAGCCGGGCGCGGCCTGTATCCGGTCCAAAAGGACCGACGCGTCGCATTACGGGGCGCTTTCGTTAGGCTTCGCTCCCGGCTGCTGGCACACTCTGAAGTTTTGGATTTTCCGCACTGGTCAAACCCCTGATCGCTGGGTGTAGCGCAAGGCCTCACCTCTTCGTTTCGGGTTTCTTGGTCTTTGCGTCTCTCTTCCATCTGCGGTCTCCGTTCCTTCTATGCCGAGTACTTATAACTCTGCGCTTTCCCAGACTTCAGTGACCCTCATCGCCTGTCGCAGTGACCGCTGTCACGCACTCAAAGACCGCCCAATCGTGCCAGGGAAGGAAGTGCTGCATATTTGCACCGCCTGTTTGTTACACTGGCGCCGCTCGCAAAACTGAGGAGAACGAATGAAACCGACTAGATTCTTTCTAGCCCTTATGCTCACCGCCGCGCTCGCCGTCTCCGCCCACGCGCAATCGAAAGAACAAGATCGCCTCGAAAACTCCGGCAGAGTCATGAAAGAAATTATGGACATCCCCGACAACATCCCGCAGAGCGTCATCGACAAAGCCGACTGCGTCGTCGTCCTCCCATCCGTTCTCAAGGCTGCCTTCGTTATCGGCGCCAGCTACGGTCGCGGCGTCATGACTTGCCGCACCGGCGACAACATGCGCGGTCCCTGGGGCGCTCCCACCATGATGGCTCTCGAGGGCGGCAGCTTCGGTCTTCAGGCTGGCGGCCAGGCCACGGACTTCGTGCTCCTCCTCATGAGCGAGCGTTCCGCCAGCAGCATCCTCACCAGCAAAGTGAAAATCGGTGGCGACGCTTCCGCCGCCGCCGGCCCAGTCGGCCGGAACGCCTCCGCAGAAACCGACGTTACCTTCCGCGCCGAAATCCTCACCTACTCGCGCGCGCGCGGATTGTTCGCAGGTATTTCTCTTGCTGGCTCCACGCTCCGCCCGGACAACGGCGGCAACCAGGCGCTCTACGGAAAGAGCATTTCCTCCAAGGACATCGTGCTGAAAGGCACCGTCCCGCCGCCTCCGTCAGCTCAGCTCTTGCTGCAAACGCTCAACGCGCATTCGCCGAAGCACTCCTAAATTAGCGAGATCGCCTGAAATCGTCGAGCGAGCACGAGCAGTCTACCCAAAAAACAAAAAGCCCCACTCTCCGTTCCCGAAGAATGGGGCTTACTTTTGTGACCCGATGAGATAGCGAGCTAACTCACGCTGCCGCGAGATACTCCCACTTCCCATCTTTGGACTTCAATTGATGCACGCGGCCTTCATCCGCATGGAGGAAATACGTCCCATCAGGAATCTGCCGTGCGTGCTGCGATTTCACCTGGCACCGCGCCCAGCGCGACTTTGCCACTGCGGGCGGCACTCCGTGTTGCCGAACTTCCGGAACCAGTTCGATTCCATATACCACGCGGTACTCCACTCCCGTAGGCCGGGTCGGTACCAACCGCCCCTCACCCTTTAGTTTCTCGGCCATTCTTTCCTCCTCTCAATTAGCGCTATGATCGCCCCTTGCGTCGGCACCGGCGAAGGCGCCCACACGGGCACTTAGCCTAACGATCTGTATTTGAAGCACTTTCCCGGAAGGTCTGGCACTGGGCCAAAAATCCCCCGGTTATAATTTGCCCAACCGCCCCTGCTACAACTCTTAGATGCTCAGAGGGTACCAAATCGTTTCTCTTATTTACGATCTGACGCCCGAATCTGTTACCGAACGAGCCGCTCCTCAGCACCCTAGCTGGATGGCCCTCGAATATGACCCCAAGTCCCTTGCTTGCTTAAGTTACGGATGAAGACGTCGGAGAGAACAGCTGGAGATGTTCTCAAATCCCTACTTCATCTGCCACAGCGCAACCACAGCACCATCAACGTGATACGCAGTATATCACATTCCGGGCCTGAAATCGCGTCCATACAGCATCTTCACCGAATATTTACATGCTTAACCGGACGCGCTAAAGCGGGCAGAACAGGCTGCCCGGTGCCGAGCCGCTACGACTCAGGTGTCATCGCCGTCACCTGCAACGGCTCTTTGCCCACGAATTCCAATCCCGTCACAAACTGCCCCTGCCCCATCGGATCGCAATACGTCACCCGCGCCGCGGAAGTAAAATGCCCCGCCGGCAGCGACACCAGAATCGTGTCATCCGTATACCATTCGCTCGCTGAAATCACGCGCACCCCGCGCGAACTCACGTTCTCCGTGATCGCGCGCTCCACTCCCAGCCTCCCATGCCGCCCAATCAATAGAGCCGTCGTCTTCATCGCCAACCGATTCTCCACCCGCTGGGCCACAAAACTCTGCATTTGAGCGCTCCTCGCACCTTGAGTTAAAGCCATCATGTAGAGCGACAGCCGAATTCAACCACCGCGGCGCAACGTGACTCAGCCCCTTCCAGAACACACCCCCGGGCAAGCCAAAGTACACCGCAAACTACGTACATCGTAATCGCTCACCGTGACGCCACAACTCAAATCCGCACCCCCGCTGTCGTAAACGTAACGCCCCGCGCCATACCTTCGCCTTTCCTTCAGGCCGCATTTGCACCGCTAGCCTCCGGCCGGGTCGTTTGCTTTCCAGTACACAGGCAATCCTGCCTGTGCCAACAAAACGCTACAGCACGATCGCCGTGCTTGGCTCTCGCGTGCGCTCGTTGCTTTTGCAGTTCGCACCGCTGGTGTCTCGCCGGCCGTATCGTGGGCGGCTAGTCGTTACAAAATCGCTTCCGTGTTTCGGCGTCTTGCTGCCACTCGCCTCACACGTTACAATTCGGGTTCACACATCGAGGTGAACCAACCATGACAGCTTCTGCCACTACCAACACGGCTACCAAATCGGCCGAGGAACTAATCCGCTCGCGCGGCGAATTCGTGAACGAGCCGTTTACCGATTTCTCGAAGCCTGAGAATCGCAAAGCGATGGAAGACGCGCTGCGCCATGTGAAATCCATGTTCGGGCGCGAATATCCGCTGGTGATCGCGGGGCAAAATCTGGTCACCACCGACAAAATCAAATCCACGAATCCTTCGAATCCGAAGGAAGTGATCGGCGTTTTTCAGAAGGCTACTGTGGAGATGGCGAATCAGGCTGTGGAAGGCGCTGCGAAGGCATTCGAACACTGGAAAAAAGTGCCGGCCGAAGAACGTGTGGCATGCGCGTATCGCGCGGCGGATATTTTGCGCAAGCGGCGCTTCGAGCTTGACGCGTGGCTCTGCTACGAAATCGGCAAGACGTGGTCGGAAGCCGACGCAGACATCGCCGAGCTGATCGACTTCTGCGAATACTACGGGCGCGAGGAGTTGCGCCTGGCCGCGCCTCAGAAATTGACGCCACAGCGCGGCGAAAAAAATTACATGAAGTACATCCCGCTCGGCGTGGGCGTGATTATTCCGCCGTGGAATTTCGCGGCGGCCATCATGGGCGGCATGACGGTCGCGGCCATCGTCACCGGAAACACCGCGGTGGTGAAACCCTCGAGCGATTCGCCGACTATCGCGGCGATCTTCATCGAGATTTTGTATGAAGCGGGCGTGCCGCGCGACGTGGTCAGCTTCTTTACTGGCCCAGGCGGAACGGCGGGCGAAGCGCTTGTCACGAATGCGAAGACGCGTTTCATCGCGTTTACGGGCTCCAAGGAAGCGGGCCTGCGTATCAGCGAACAAGCGGCGCGCAAGCAGCCGGGGCAGGTGTGGATCAAGCGCACCGTGCTCGAGATGGGCGGCAAGGACGCGATCGTCGTCGACGAGGAAGCCGATCTCGACGCAGCGGTGGAAGGCGTCGCGGTCTCGGCGTTTGGATACCAGGGACAGAAATGCTCGGCGTGCTCGCGCGCAATCGTCTCGGAAAAAATCTACGACAAGTTCCTCGAGAAGTTGGTCGAGCGCGTGCGGAAAATTAAAGTGGGGCCGATCGAAGATCCGCAGAATTACATGGGCCCGGTGATCAACGAAGCCTCGATGAAATCAATTCTCGGCTATATCGACGCCGGAAAGAAAGAAGGCCGCCTGGTCGCGGGAGGGAAGCGCGCGGAAGGTGACGGCTATTTCATCGAGCCGACGGTGATCGCGGACGTCGATCGCAAAGCGCGAATTTTCCAGGAGGAAATTTTCGGCCCGGTGCTGGCCGTGTCGAAGGCAAAAGATTTCGATGACGCGCTGGCCATGGCCAACGACACAGAATTTGGCCTCACAGGCGCGGTCTACTCGCAGAACCCTGCAAAAATCGAACGCGCCGCCGAAGAATTCCACGTCGGCAACCTGTACATGAACCGCAAATGCACCGGCGCCATGGTCGGCGCGCATCCCTTCGGCGGATTCAATATGTCCGGCACAGATTCAAAATCTGGCGGCCAGGATTATCTGTTGCTGTTCCTGCAAGCAAAAACCATCGCCGAAAAAGAAGGCGCCACAAAATAACGCGACGCCTTTCTTTTATACCGCCGGCGTCTCGCCGGCGTTTTTGAATTTGCTTTTCGTAGCGCTGGTCTTTTTTTGCGTCCCGATGATTGCATCGGGGAGACCAGCAGGGGTTCGATTTTGGCGGCGCAAGGAACCCTGCCACCCTGAAGGGTGGCGCTACATAAGGCGCGCGGATCACGGCGCGCCCGCCGAAATTATAAAGGCGTGGCCGAATAGCTCGATTCGGCCACGGGCTTCATCTTGAAGACGCCGCGCAGAATCAAATAGGCGACGGGCCCGGACGCCAGCAGCCACGGCGCGTACTTCCAGACGTAATCTTCACTCTGCGCGATTTTCAGCGCGCACAAAATTACCGGAAAAATCAGAACGTAGGCGAGGCCGAGCGAGCCGCCAGGAATGCGGAAGCTGCGCGGCGCGTTCGGCAATTTCGCGCGCATGCGCCACGCCGCGAATAGCGTGAGAATCGTGGTCGCGATGCGTGTCCAGATGTAGATGTTCACCAAATCCTCCACCTGATATTTCGCGAGGATGCAGTAGACCAGCGCGGAGACGGCGATGGCGCGCGCGGGCGTGCGATAGCGCGGATGGATTTTGCCGAGCCACGCGGGAAGGTAGCCGTCTTCGGCCATTGTGGCGGGGATGCGCGTGGTGTAGAGGATGGTGCTGTTCGAGAGCGACGCGGTGCCGATCATTGCGGCGATGAGCATTGCGGCGCCGAGCCACGGGCCGCCGATGAGGCGCGACGCGGTGACGATGTAGTCCGTCTTCCATTCCTGCCAATTGCCGAGCGCGGCGAGAGCGAGCGTGGTGGGGAGAATGTAGGTGAGGACGTTGAGCGGCGTCATCCAGGCGAGCAGGCGGACGAAGGTGCGCTGCGAATCTTTCATCTCGCCGGTCATGCTGGAGAGCTGTTCGTACCCGGCGTAATTCCACATGGCGAGCGCGAGGCCTTTTCCGAAGACGCTGCCGAAGGGCTGGCCGGGCGGAGTGAAGGGAAGCACGGGATTGTAGTGGAGCTTGAAGAGCGCGACGATGCAGAGCCATGCAACGGGAATCAGCACGGCGACGAGTAGCGCGACTGAAAGCCAACCGGCCACTTGGATGCCGCGCGCGTTGAGGTACGAGAGAAGGCAGAGCGCGAGACACGCGCCGAGCCACTTCACGTTACCTGTGATCCACGGAAAATATTCGCTTAAGTAGTCCATCAGCAGCACGCCGTAGAGGCTGTTGAGCAGAAACGTGCCGGTCCAATTCCACCAGCCGCACTGAAATCCCCAGAAATCGCCGAACGCGGCGCGACTCCAGCGATAGAAGCCGCCTTGCACCGGGAGAAGGCTGTTGAGTTCAGCGGCCGCGAGCGAAATCGGAATGCTCCAGAAGAGCGGAACGAAGGTGAGGAACACAAGCGCCATGCCGGGGCCGGAGCTGTGAAAAATTTCTTCGTAACCGAAGGGGCCGCCGGCGGTGTAGCCGTAAAAGAGGGCAAGGAGCGGAAGAAAGCCGATCTGGCGGAGGCGAGCGGTGGATTCAGCGGGGGGCGCGGGAGTGTTTTCGGGCGGAGATTTTGGCATCGAGCCGCAGGGGAACGGGCGGCATGATATGGGACTGCTCGGGGCTTTTCAATTTAAAGTTTTGCTTGACGTAAAGAGTCGAGGCGCAAGAGAATGCAGTCCGCTCCCGCAGCAGTTAACGCCAGTTAAACAGGGGTTCCGACCATGCGCATGGTGCGCGTTTTTATTTTCATTATTCTCGCAGTGGTTTTTGCCCTCATCGGAATTTCGCCACGCAAGATCCGCGCTCAACAAGGTGCATCGCGGACTACCCCGCATGCGCAATTGAGCCGACACTCTCGCCGGCAGCCACATATCAGAGTGACTTCGGTGAAGCCAGCTGTGATACCGGGAGCCACAGGACTGATTTCCATCCCCGTAGATACTGACGACAAGCAGACTCCGGTGACAGGTGGTCCGGGTCTGACGATTCCATTGTTCAACGCTTCCACTACGAACACGATCACAATTTCAGGTGTGACCATCGATCCTTCTACAACTGGAACATTCGCGGTTACGACGAACTGCATAACGCTAGCCCCGGGCGCAAGCTGCAATGTGGTCGTGACTTTCAAGTCCCCAATCGTGTGCGCTGACGCGGTGGCCGGACCGTTAGAAGGATTGATTGATGTGGCGAGCAATGATCCCGTTCTGGATGGAACGCCGCTTGTAATCGGCGTTGAGGGATACGGCTCCGACGGAAATTTCCAGTTCAAGAGTCTTACAGATCCCACGCTGACGGCCCAGCAGCTGGCGAATCAGCTTGTGGGCGGAGGCGTGCAGATCAGCAACGTGGTATACACGGGCGCTGCGGTTGCTGCAGGAACATTTTCGACTGCTTCGAACATCATCGGCTTTAACAACGGAATCATCCTGAGCACAGGGTCGATCCGCAGCGTGATAGGACCGAACTGCACCACCGGCATCACTGCAGAGAACGAGACGGCTGGAGATACTGATCTGGATACGCTCGTCGGTACGGGGCACACGACGAATGATGCGGCAGTGCTGGAATTCGATTTTGTGCCGAAGACTTCTACTCTTACATTCAGCTACGTGTTTGCATCTGACGAATACAACGAATTCGTGGGGCAGTTTAATGACGTCTTTGGTTTTTTCGTAAACGGAGCGAATATCGCATTGCTTCCCGGTGTAACTCCTCCGACGCCTGTATCGATTAATACGGTAAACCTAACGGCGAACACCCAGTTCTTTATCAACAACGATATGCAAAGTCCTGCTGTGGCACCGGTCGACACCGAAATGGACGGGCTCACGGTGGTGCTGACAGCTACGGCCCAAGTGAATGCGAACCAGACGAATCATATGAAGCTGGCAATTGGGGATGCAGACGATTTCGCGGTGGACTCGAACGTGTTCATCGAGGCCGGAAGTCTCTCGAGTTCTACACTTACTTTCAATCCGACGAGCGTGAGCTTCGGAAATCAGCCCGTGAACACGACGAGCGGCAAGCAACCGATCACGGTGACGAATACGGGGACTGCGGCGGTAAACATCACCAGTCTCGCGGCGAGCGCCGGATTTGGGGAGACTGACAATTGCGTGGGCGCCCTGCCTGCGAGCGGAACGTGCACCATTCAGGCGACTTTCACACCGACGACCGCGACCGCGTTCAACGGAACGATCGTGGTGACCGACGATGCGGCCGACAGCCCCCAGTCGGTGGCTTTGTCGGGCACTGGTACGAGTTCAGGACCGACGCTGGTGTCGATTGCTGTGATGCCGGGGAGCGCCACGATTGGAGTGAATGCGACGCAGCAGTTCACGGCGACGGGGACGTTCTCGGACAATTCGACGAAGGATGTGACGGCGCAGTCGACTTGGACTTCTTCTGACACAGAGACTGCGTCTGTTGGAATGACGACCGGGTTGGCAACTGGAGTTGCGCCGGGCGGGCCGGTGACGATCACTGCGACGGACGGGACGATCAAGGGTACAGCGCAGCTTACGGTGAGCAGCGGGCCGACCTTGAAGTCGATTGCGGTGACGCCGAGCACGGCGAATATCGGTGTGAATGGGATGCAGCCATTCACGGCGACGGGGACGTTTTCGGATAATTCGACCAAAGATGTGACGACGCAATCGACATGGAAATCGTCGAACACGGAAGTTGCGACGGTGGGAGCGGGGACGGGGATTGCGACGGGTGTTGGAGTGGGCGGTCCCGTGACCATCACGGCGACCGACGCGGGAATTTCCGGAACTGCGATGCTGACGGTTTCGAATGTTCCGTTTACGCTGACGATTAATCCGCCTCCCGGTGGAGTTTTCGGGCCGGTTGCTCCCGGAGGAACGCTTCCTGTTGGAGTGATACTGACCGCGCTTCCGGGTACGACAGGAACGGTGACGTTTGGCTGCACGACATCGTCGCCGACGATCACCTGTTCGCCTCAGCCGTCATCCGTGGCGCTTTCACCGAATGGACCGCTTCAGGTGGCGATTGTGGTGAATACCTTCTGCAAAGGACCGGTAAACACCGGACACGTGGCGCCGCCTGGCGGATTGGGAGGCGGCATCGGCCTTCTATTGCTGTCGACGATGCTGGCAGGAACGGCGTGGATGTACCGGCGTAATCCGCGGTGGGTGGTGTCGTTTGCCTTGTTCGTTGTGATCGCGCTTGGAGGCGTGGCGTGCAACTCGCTGCCGCGAAACGCGAACGGAGTCACGCTGCCCGGAAATTATCAGCTATTTATCACGGCGACGTTCAATGGGCAGACGGTGTCCGCGCCTGCGGTTAACTTCGTCGTTAACTAGTGCGATTTGCCGACGTTTTCGCCCCCGGACGGCGAGAAGGCGATAACGCGCACGGTGGGTTTCGGCTTGCAAGTGTAAACGTAGCGCGCAAGCGCAAATCTTACGACAAATCAATCGTAAACGGCCCAAGTCTCATAGGACTCAGTGTGATACAGGTGGGATAGCGGTCATTCTGCGTTGTCGCGGAATGAAACAATGTACTAATCATGTGCAAAGTTTTTCTTAGTTACATCTCGGTTCTCACCGCTTACGCGCGTAGTAATCCGACGGTTCCCGCCATGCGCTCTGTCGGTTTTTCCCAGTGACAGTCGGCGAATTCAATTCATGAGAGGTCTCAAAATGCGAAGGCCCGCCCTCGTATTACTTGGGTTTTTGATGTCGTTCGGAGTGACAGCCGCGAAGGCGCAGACGCCGGGTACGGCGAGCAAACCGGCAACGGGCTCGCCGAGACTCAAGCGTGGCTCCGAAGCCTATTCACCTTCCGCTCTTCTTTGAGGCGAATCGAGGGCAGGCGGACTCGCAGGTTCGATTTATGGCGCGAGGCAAGGGCTACACGCTGTTGCTGACGCCCACGGAAACAATTCTCGTGGAATCGAAGACGCAGGTTTCCACCCGCTCCAATGCGTTTGTCCTTTCCAAAGTCCGCTCGTCACAACGAAGGCTTCTGGCGGAAGTGTGATTCGCATGCAACTGGTGGGAGCGAATTCCGCGCCTGCTATGACGGGACTAGAAGAGCTTCCCGGCAAAGTGAACTACCTGATCGGAAACGATCCGTCGAAATGGCAGACGCATGTTGCGCTGTATTCGCAAGCGCGCACGGAGCAGGTATATCCAGGTGTGGATCTGCTTTTTCACGGCGACGAGAAACAACTGGAATACGACTTTGTGGTAGCGCCGGGAGCCGATCCTTCCAAGATTGCTTTCCGAATTAGCGGCGCCGCGCGGATGAAAATTAATGAACACGGCGATCTTGTGTTGCACGGGATGGATTCCGATTTCGTGATGCACAAGCCGGTTGTCTACCAGACGATCGCCGCCGAGCGCCGTCCGATTGAAGGCAGCTTCGTGAAGAGAGGAAAGGACGAAGTTACGTTCCGGCTTGGCGCGTACGACCACAGCCAGGAATTGGTGATCGATCCGGCGATTGGTTTCTCGTCGTTCCTGGGCGGAAATTTTCTCGACATATCCAGTGGTTTTGCGGTGGACAACAGCACTCCGGGCAGCCCCAAGCTTTACCTGAGTGGGATCACAGGCGATTCGACGACGTTCCCAGAGCCGTTCAAGATAATCGGCTCGGGCACGAGCATGACACCCCCGACCTCATAGAAGTGGGATTTATCGCGAAGGTTGACCCGACGATGACTGGAGCTGCGTCGCTCGACTATCTGACCTTCATTGGCGGCAGCACGCCGAATTTGTCTACGCAGCAAGGCTGTATAAGCGGATTTACCTGGCTGGCGCTGGACAAGTCGCAGGGGGCTGCGAACATTGAGCCCGTAGTGGGAGGCACCACGAACTGCAGCAATTTTCCGGGCTCAACGGGAATCGCGACCGTTCTCCATGCTGTCACCGGCACCGGCAGCGGCAATGGCGACCCCAACCCTCCTATTGGCGCTGCCTCCCTGGTGGCGCGGATAAAGCCAGGTGGCGCAGCCATCGATCAGGCCGCAATTCTGGGCGGGAACAGCGATTTAGGAGGAGGCTTCGTTGCGGTAGGCAACAGCGGAAACGTAATCCTAACCGGCGAAACGGAAGCCAACGATCTGCCGACGAAGAATGCTTACGTCAACACCTTCGATAACGGCGCATCCCCTACACCATTCGATGACTGTTTTGTGACCATCCTGAATCGCGCTGATTTGAGCATCAACTACCTGACGTATTTGAACGTCGGGGAGGGCACGAATTCCACCAATGGCGGGGTAGATGCGGGGCTTTCGAGGATGCTTCAGGAAATATCCTGGCAGGTGGAAACACATTTTCCACGACCGCGTTCAATTTGGGGCCGGGCGGAACGAGCCTGGCCAATGGTTTCCAGACGACTTTCCAAGGGACTAGAGATACGTTCGCGATGAAGCTGAACACCGGCTTGGTAGGAACCAACCAATTGTTGTATGCGACCTATTTCGGTGGCGGGGGAGACACAAGGGCTGGGAACGGTTCCCTTGATCTTGGCAACGGTGTGGTGGCGATTGTCGGTTCGACAACGTCGAATTCAGCCAATGGGGACATTCCGCTCAAGAACGCGTTTCAAACGAAAAACAGCGCCACGGGTAACGGCATGATTGGCTATCTGGTCCTCATCAATACGACGCAAACAGGAGCGGCGAGCCTGCAGTGCGGGACGTATTTCGGCGGGAGCGGTGGAGGCGAGATCGTCAGCGCGGTGACGTATGACGCGGGTGATCCCACAAACTACCGGATTATCTTGGGCGGCCGAACGAACTCTGCTACCGATTTTCCAATGCTGAATCCCATTCAGCCGTATGTAGGAGGAGTGGTGAATGGGGTGCAGAGCCCGGACGCGTTTCTCTCCATATTGAGAGTGCCGACCCCCAATCAGACAGCATTCAACGCCGCGCTGGTGTTTTCGACCTACATCGGCGGAAACAATCCGCCCGCCCAGATCCCCGCGACGCAGGGGGTTCCGGCAAGACTGGTGGAAGACGACAGGATCAGCGCCGTCGGCGTGGATGCAAACCACACGATCTATGCGGTGGGCGTGACAAATGCGCCGGGTGGGTTCTTCGCCAATACGAATCCGACCACGACGGTGAACGGTTTCCAGACTACCTGCAGCAGTTGCAACCTCCAGAGCCCTCTATTTCCCGTGGACGATGCGGTTGTGTTCTCGATTGGAACGGGCTCGAACGCGACATTGCAATCGATTGCGGTGGCGCCGACCACCGCGAGTATCGCCGTGGCGCAGACACAGCAATTCAGTGCTGTGGGAAATTACAATGACGGAACGGAGAAGGACATCACGAGCCTAGTGACCTGGACGACAGTGCCCACGGGCTTTGCGACGATGAGCACGACGAGTCCGGGCCTTGCGACGGGAACTGCAGTGGGTTCAACCGCGGTTACGCCGAGCCTAGGTACCGCGACTGTGTTGAACACGGGGGCATTGACGGTAACGGCTGGGGCGGGGGCGGACCTTGCGATCACGATTACGGCGCCGAGCAACATAGCGCTGGGAGCCGACCTTCCGTACGTCATCACGGTAACGAACAACGGGCCACAGGATGCGACGGGAGTAGTGATGACCGACCCGGTGCCGGGAAACCTGATGCCGCTCATGGTGGTGGCATCGGAGACGTGCACCCGCCTTGTTGACATTGATAGCGGCGCGACAACGCTTTCGTGCGCGATCGGGGCGCTGGCAAATGGAGCCAGCACGCAGATCAGCTATCACGTGACACCCACGGCAGCCGACAGTTTGACGAATACCGCGACTGTAGCCGGAAGTCCGACGGATCCGAATATGGGGAATAATTCGGCGAGCGTGACCACGACTGTAGGCGGGGCGGCGGCGACGCACTTTTCGGTCGCTGCACCTGCGAATACGACGGCGGGAAGTGCCTTCAACATTACGGTGACTGCGCTAACGGCGACTAATGCGACGGCAACTGGTTATACGGGGACGGTGCATTTCACGAGCAGCGACGGAGCGGCCGTGCTGCCGGCAAATTCGACGCTGACAAATGGGGTGGGAACATTTTCGGTGACGTTGAAAACGGCAGGAGGGCAGACGATCGCAGCAACCGATACGGTGACGGCAGCGATTACCGGAGCTACGGGGACAATTACGGTGACGGCGGCCGCGTCAATCACGTTGCAGGTGAAAACGGCGGGTACCGCGTTTGGCACGGTGATCGACAATTTAGGACAAATCAATTGTACGCAAGAGGGAGGGACGAATCCGTCGGGCAATTGTTCGACGCAATATCCGAGCGGAACGCAGGTGACGCTTACGGCGACGACGCCGGGAACTTTTGGCGGTTTTGTTGGCGCGCCCACTGTGTGCACGGGGACGGGAAGTACCTGCCAGTTCACGATCACCGCTACGGAGACTGTGACGGGGACGTTCACGCCGGGACCGGGGACATTCCCGCTGACGGTGGTGCCGGAACTCCGCATACGGGCGGCGGAACGATTACGAGCGCGCCCGCCGGGATCAATTGCACGTTGCTAGGAACGACGACGAGCGGCACATGCATGCAGAACTTCCCAGCCGGGGCACTGGTGACGTTGACGTCTTCGCCCGGGCCTGGGTGCGGGTTTCTTCGGTTGGTCGGGAACGGCGCCGACGTGCTTGGCAAGTAGCAGCGTAAGTTGCCTGCTGAATTTGTCTGCGGCGACAACGGCGATGGTGGAGTTCACGTCGGGTGGGGGGACGGTGAACGTCACGGTGACGGGCGCTGGAAATGTGACGGACACGGCGAATGCCGGGGAGATCAACTGCACGAATACTGCAGGAGGAGCGCAGACGGGAACTTGCGGCGGCGGCTATACGTTGGGAGCGGGAGTCACTTTGACCGAGACGCCAGCTGCGGGGGCGACCTTCTCCGGTTGGACGGGAGCGTCGTGCACGAATCCGACGGCGGCGACGTGCAGCTTTCAGGTCATAAATACAACGCCGATCGCTGTGGGGGCGACGTTTACGGCCAATGGCGGCGCGGCGACACATTTCTCAGTTACTGCGCCAGCGACGGCAACGGCGGGAACGACGTTTAATCTCACGGTGACGGCCCTGACTGCTGCGAATACGACGGCGACGGGATATACCGGCACGGTGCACTTTACGAGCAGCGATGCGAAGGCGGTGTTGCCGGGGAATTCCGCACTGCTGAATGGTGTGATGACGCTTCCGGCGGTGTTGAATACGGCAGGAGCGCAGACGATTACTGCGACGGATACGGTGACGGCGTCGATCACTGGGACGTCGGGGACTATCACGGTGGCGGGTGTCGGTCCGGGTCCGATGCTGACCATCTCAAAAACTCACACGGGAAACTTCACGCAAGGTCAACAGGGCGCGCAATACAGCCTGACGGTAGCGAATGCGGGTGCCGGACCCACGAGCGGCAACGCAGTTTCGACTACTGTCCAATCGACAGGATCGATCTACGCTACCGGCGACGGTAGCACCGCTCCGACGATTATCACTTTGCCTTCAGGCGCGACTTCAGTTGTGTTCAATAGCGTTACAGGTTCCATGACGACGGGATGCGCATCGGCCGAGGGTTGCATTACCCTGAACAATGGCACCGGAAACAACAACAACGATCCGGATGGCATGGGGGCCGCACCTGCCACTTCCTCGAACACCGGGACGAGCAGCATTTCGGGCATGGTAGCGCCCGGCGCAGGTTATCTGGTTGGCCTTTTTGTCCCTGCAGATGGGCCAACAGGTACTGCGCCCACTGCACTAGACTTCACCAGTTCCGGCCTCGGGACCTCCTTTACCTCGCTTTCCCCTCAGCTTGACCAGGTGTTCTTCATTGGAGACGGCCTGACTGGAGATGGCACGGGAACCCAGCAGACGTTCAACATTCCAACGGGAGCTGGCCAACTTTGGCTTGGTATCAGCGATGCAGGGTTTTACAACGGGCCGCCCGGTGCGTATGGCGACAACTTGGGGACTTACACCGTGGGTTTGAGTGTGAACGCTCCCAGTTCGAGCGCGGTTACGGTTACTGAGACAGCTCCGAGTGGTCTTACCCTCGTGTCGATGGCGGGCACGGGCTGGACTTGCGGTGGCGCGAACCCGGCCAATGTTTGCACGCGGTCCGACATTCTCGCCGGCGGTGCAAGCTACCCGGCGATAACAGTGAACGTGAATGTCGCGGCGGATGCGACATCGCCTCAAGTGAACATGGCTGGTGTGACCGGCGGCGGCTCAGTGCCGGCGAACGCCTCGGACTCCACCGTCATCGAGAGCGGTGGCGCCACGCAACCATTGACGGTCGTCACAGCCGGAACTGGAACTGGAACTGTGACGGGGAATGGTATCGACTGCGTGAGCGGCTCCGCGAACGCATGCATGACGAGTCTGCCGGCAGGTACTCAGGTGGTGCTGACGCAGGCGGGGACAAACGGTTCGACATTCGCGGGATGGAATGGCGCGCCGACGTCGTGCACGGTGGCCGGCGCTACTTGTACATTTACGATGCCGGCGTCGGCGGAGACCGTTACTGCGACGTTTACGGCCGCAGCGGCGACGTTGAGGTCGATTGCCGTGACGCCGACGAATCCGACGGAGCCGATTAATTCGTCGGCGCAATTCACAGCGACTGGAACTTTCTCGGACAACAGCACGAAGGACATCACGGCGACCGTTACCTGGGCGTCGTCCAACACCGAAGCGGGGACGATCAACGCTGCGGGACTGGTGACGGTGGGAGGCACAGCCGGCTTAACAACAACCATCTCAGCGATGTTGAACGAGGTGACGGGTTCAACTTTGTTGACAGTTTCGAGTTCGCCGATTTCGATTGCTGTGACGCCGCCTGCGGGTGGCGCTTTCCCGCCGGTGCCTCCGGGAGGGACATTGGCGATCGGGATCGTGCTCACGTCTACGCCAGGCTTCAGCGGAACGGTGACCTTCGGCTGCACGACGTCTTCTCCGACGATCACATGCGCGCCGGACCCAGCCACGGTGACTTTGACACCGGCTGGACCTACGGATGTAGCGATCGTGCTGAACACGTTCTGCAAAGGAACGACAACGACGCTAGTCGCGCCGCCGCCTGGCGGATTCGGCGGGGGCATCATGCTGCTCTTGCTCAGCCTGGCGCTGGGATCCGCTCTGTGGATGTGGAGGCGGAGCCCGCGTTGGGCGACGTCGTTTGCGATTCTCGTGTTGATGGCAATTGGCGGAGCGTCTTGCGCAAGTCCACCGAAGGGACCGAACGGGGCTACGCAGCCGGGTAATTACACAGTGACGTTCAGCGCTACGGTGAACGGCGTGACTACAAGCACAGCTCCGATTCCGTTCACGGTGGAATAAAACGAGAGGCGCACGCGGCAGAATTGCTGCGGGCTCAAACGGGCGTGATGTCGAACAAGTGCGCGTCAAACGCCTCGCGACGAACGAACAGGCCAATGGCGCGTAGCTCCTCGCCGGCTCTCGAGTAATGAACGTCGTGCAGTTCGTCGTAAAAGTCGTACTGAATTGACGGCGAGATGCTTTCGTCCATTCGAACACGGCCTTGTGAGGCCGCGCCGACGATATTTACCGCGATGATTTTCCACGCTGTCGCAGATCTCCACTCATAAACCGCCAGATTTCGGGCAGTATCGTCGCCCTCGGCCGCGACCGGAAGAAGCGACCAGCGGCCCGTGTGAAATACTTCCTCATTCGTGATTTTCAGGACCTTTTCGAAGAACGCGCGTATTGCTTGATTGACTGGCTCTTCCATGGCTCGCTGCAGCATAATCGGCAGACGAACCTTCCGGCCCTCGAGCGCGCCCTCATGATAGAAGCGCATACCCGGCAGAGTCGCCATCAGAGTTCCAGCCGCGACTAGCCGTTCGTTGGGAAACACCACGGCGCAACGCTCTTCGTCGTGATTCTCAAGAAAGCGCGCGAGATGATTCTGATATTCGATGGGAGCTGCGAGAATGCCGTGGACTGTAGAGGGATTTGCGTTGCGCACAGCGTCGTACAAGGCTTTGTCGTAGACGAACGAAAATCCCAATTCGAGCAAGCGCGCTTCTGTGCCCCAGTATGCTTCGGCCAGAAGAACGAGATCGGGGACCACTGCGTGTGCTTCCGTCCAGAATTCTTTTTCCGGCTGAGTGAGACCGCCGATGGAGGCTCCCCATACTTTAGCGAAAATATCGTTGAGGAGAAGCATCGCCATGTCGCAGCGAATTCCATCGCAGTGCGCGGCAATCGTGCGCAGGGCATCCATCTGTGCGGCGCGCAGGGCGGGCTGGAAATGATTTAACTGGGCAACGTCGTCCCAGGGCGGGAAGTAGGGATCCTTTCCGAAGGCCAGATATTTCGCGCCTGCGGATGACTCAACTTGATAGAAGGCCGATGGATTCTGATCGTATTGTTCCTTGGTGCCCTGAATGTAGAATCCCGGGTGCTCGCGAGTCCAGGGACAATCGAGCGCTGTGTGATTGCCGACAAAATCGAGAAACAGCGCCATGCCCCGCGCATGAACTTTTTCACGAACGGCGTCGAGTGAAGCCCAGGTGCCAATACTCGGATCGGGAACGTATTGCACGATGGAGTAGGGAGAGCCGATCGCGTCGCTCGGCGTCCAACCGGGAAGCGCGGCTTCGAATTCGGGATGGTTTTGGGGGTTTTCGAGCTTGATGCGCCGCGATTCGGGGCTGCGTTGCCAGACGCCCATCAACCACACGATGTTGAATCCGAGCTGCGCGAGCGAGTCCCACTCCGCGTCGGGCACTTCTGCCAGGGTGATCTGGCGGCCGAGCCTGGCGGAGAGTCCCACAAGCCATGTCCATGTGTTGATTTCGTACAGGTGCGGATGAGGGCGGATTGCGAAGCGAGAACGAGTGACGAAGCGCGCTGCCATGGGCGAGAAGCAGCGTAGATTGCGAGCATTGCTATGTCAACAAAGCGGCGTGTCAGCGGCGTGACTCCACTGGGCGGAGTTCGGAGGGATTGGTCTGATATACTGCGCGGCCGAATGTCGAAAGGAAACGGCGGGTTTTTGAATCCTAAAATTATGCATTCCAAGAGAATTCGATTCTTATTCGGGATTTTGTCCTTGTTAGGCCTACTGACGGCTGTTTCGTTCGCGCAAGAAGTGCCACCGACGCAAAAGCCCCTGGCAGGAAGCGGGCACGGACGAAATCTGACGGTGGACGATTACTTTCGGATTAAAGATGTGGAGGATGCGCAGATTAGTCCGGATGGGAAGTGGGTCGCATACGTCGTCACGACTCACGATGCGAAAGAAGACAAAGACAAACAACGGATCTGGATGACGAGTACGTCAGGCGGCGATGCTATTGCGCTGACGAACGAAGATGCGAATTCCACCCGCCCGCGTTGGAGTCCTGACGGGAAATCTCTCGGATTTTTGAGCGAGCGCGGAAACAAAAAAAAGCAGGTGTGGCTGGTGCCGCGCGGCGGAGGCGAGGCGGAACAGCTTACAAACACAGTTCAGGATGTGAATGTGTTCGAGTGGTCGCCAGCTGGCGACCGGGTGGTATTGGTGCTGCAGGATCCCTCGCCTGAGGATCTGGAGGCCGCGAAAAAGAAAGAGGAAGGCAAAGCGGACGAGGAGCAGAAGGAAAAGACGCGAACGCGGCCGTGGGTGATCGACCGCTTGCACTTCAAAGAAGATGAGATCGGTTATCTCGATCGCCGGCGCACGCACCTGTATCTGTTCAATCTGGCGGACGGCAAGATCAAGCAGGTTACTTTCGGCGATTACGACGATTCCGATCCGGCGTGGTCACCTGATGGGAAATCGATAGCTTTTACAAGCAATCGGACCGCTGAGCCCGACAGCAATTTTAATTCGGATATCTGGATCGTTCATACCGACACCGGCGACCCCGCAAAATCGCTCGTGCACGTGACAACGAATCCGGCGGAGGATTTGGCGCCCACGTGGTCTCCTGACGGGAAGACGATTGCGTTCGTCACGCAGATCGACCCGAAACTATTCTGGTACGCGACCTATCACCTTGCGGTTGTGCCTGCGAGCGGCGGCGAGCCTCGAATTTTGACAAAGAATCTAGACCGCGAAGTTTCTGCGCCGCGTTTCTCTCCCGACGGCCGGTGGATCTACTTTATTGCGGAAGATGAAGGGACGCAGAATCTCTTGCGTGTGGCGCCGAGCGGCGGAGAAATAACGCGGCCGATCGCAGGGCGCCGGAAGGTGGAATCTTATTCCCTCAGCCAAGATGGAACGGTGGCAGCGACGTCATCCAGTCCGAATGAACCCGACGAAGCGTATCTGTTGCCGGCGAATGGCGATCTTCGACGCCTGAGCAAAGTGAATAGCGATGCCATCGCAGGTCTCGAGCTTGGTGCCGTGGATTATGTTCACTTTAAGAGCAAGGACGGAACGGCGGTGGCGGCATTCGTGATCAAGCCGCCCGGTTACACCGCTGGCGTGAAGTATCCGGCGATTTTATGGCTGCATGGTGGCCCGACGCTCAGTCATCAAGCTGAATTTGATTTTCGCGCGCAGATTCTCGCGGCGAATGGATACGTGGTGGTTCAGCCGAATCCGCGCGGATCCTCCGGTTATGGAGAGGAATTTTGCAAAGCAATTTTTGCGGATTGGGGCCACAAGGATTATGAAGACGATATGGCCGCCGTGGATTATGTAGTGGAGCAGCGAATCGCTGATCCTGAGAAGCTGGCGGTTGGCGGGCACTCTTACGGCGCGATTTCAACGAATTTCATCATCACGCAGACGCATCGGTTCAAAGCGGCCATTTCGAATGCGGGCGAATTTCTTTATATCGTGAACTACGGCACGGATCTCTATTCGCGTCATTGGGAGTATGAACTCGGGTTGCCGTGGGAAAATCGCGCGCTGTGGGACAAGCTGTCGCCGTTCAATCGCGTGAAAGAGATTACGACGCCGACGCTGGTTTTGGGCGGCGACGCGGATTCCAACGTTCCCATTACTAATAGCGAGCAAATGTATCAGAGTCTGAAACGGCTGGGCGTGCCCACGATGCTGGTGGTGTATCCGGGCGAGTATCACGATTTCGTGCGCCCTTCGTTCATCAAGGACCTCTACGAGCGATATATTTTCTGGTACGCGCACTATGTGAAGGGGGAGGGACCCGCGAGCCCTCCCGAAACAAAAAAGTCTGACTAAGAATTCACTCGGTGCTGGAACTTTGAGTGGGAGGCTGCGACGGAGCCGCAGGACATTCTGCAGCCGCGAGCGTCAATGTAATTTCCTTTGTATCGGCATCAGAACCATCGACCGCGACGGCAGCGGAATCCATGCGAGAAGGATCTTCGCAGGCGTTATCGGCACCATGCCGGATGTTGCGGCGTGAGGGATCGAGATCTTCCCACGCCGAGATCGAGTACTTCGCTGATTCGAGAAGAGTGAATTCATAGACGTCTTCGCCAACCTTTCGCGCGGCCGGATTTTCACCGTCAGCCGCTTTCGCCGTAACGTACACCTCGCCAGGCGGGCGCCCATTCTTCCACTTCAGCTTCACGCGAATTTCGCGCGTCGGGTAGCCGTCTTCTTCTTTCAACCGAATTCAGCTTTGAGAAGTTGCTGGCCATCCTTGAGAGCGATAGGCGTCGCGGCGGAAAGATCAGGAGCGCCGGGATAGAAGGCGCGGGGGAATGGCGAATTCGGATCTTTGCGATTTCCTCGATTGAAAACGAGAATGTACTCGCCCGGTCCGACATGATCGAACTCGAAATCGCCCTTGGGTCCTTGAAAGCCCCAAAGACCGGGACGCGAATCATCGTACGCTCCGGCACGATATAGTTCCACCGACGCGTTCGCCAGAGGCTTCCCGTCGGGACCGCGAACGCTGCCGTGAATCCGGCCGGTAGGCAGCGCGTCCACGTTGTATTCGTAGCAAGCGCCATTGGGAATCTTGAACGTAGGCAGCGGGCCGTTGAGCGTCTTTTGCGTGAGCTCCATGCGCACGGGAAGATTGGCTGTGAATTGGTACTGTCCGGCGTGAACATCGTAGAAGGTGTAGATGCCGTAGCCGTCGGTGCTGGTGGCGAACCGATCGTCTTTCGAGCGCAACTTTAATTTGATGTTGGGGAGAGGGTCGTCGGGGTCATCGGGCGGCGCGAGCATGGGGGGATCCGAGCGACGCAAGACGCCGAACACGGAAGCCACCTGGTTACCGTTGCGCATGGCGCGCAGTTGCGGGATTATCGCGCGTCCTTCGGAAGCGGGCGAGTGCCGCTGCAAATTGTGGCGAAGAGCCGGCCGTCGTCCGCTCGATTGGGGAATACGAGATATTTCTCGCCTTGCTTGAAGTAGAAGGCACAGTCGCCATCTTCGCCGCCCGGCAAAAATATCGATTTCGGGAGTGTTTTCTCCAGCGAAGCGTTCGCTGATTCGAAAATGGAAGCGAACGACCGCCGGCGCGGTGGGGGCATTCGGATCGGGCGGAACATTTTCAGCGGCGATGACGGTACCGACGAATGCGACATCGTCCTTCTGAAGACCGGGACACATTCCGGGTGGCGCTTTCGAGCAGGCACAGGCTCGTGCCACCGCGGGAGCGACGAAAAACACCAGCAACAACACAACAAATCGGCCTCGAATCATCCGGGCTATCCTACATCGTGGTGCTCGCTGAAATCGAGCGCTGAATGGAAGTTTTTCGTCGCGGGCATGGCGTACTTTTTAACACCGGCGATTGATTAGGTCGCCATTCGACAGCACAGTGTTTAGAAAAAAGGGGCTCCTTGTCTGCGGGCGTCAGCAGTTTTATATTTCCGACCATGTTAAAAACTGGAATAGTAGATTCGCGAGAATCTCCGCCGCAATTATGTGCTTGGCATTCTCATCCGATCGTTCCCCCGGTCAGGGCGGAGCAACATGGATCGGGGAATCCGGATCAACGCGAAATACTCGAGCAGATTTTGACACAAACCTATCAACCATCGCAGGTCGGTAAAGGATTGATGGGTATTGGATCTGCGACGGCGGTTCGACGCGCTGGGACAATCGTGGTGGTGCAGCGGCCGGGTCTATATGGGTCGTTCGATCGGAATGAGATTGCGTCCAGTGAGATTCATGGACTGGATTCAACTGTATACCGCGGAAACAAAGACTATGTGGTTCCTCCCGGCGAACGATTTTATGTATTTAATGTTTCTGTTGTTCAAGACAACGTCACGGTCGCGCTTCTTTCGGCGCGTTTGATCAATAATGCCAAGGGTTCGGGCAGGGTGTGGACGGCATTGACTTTCTATTTTCCGGCGCAGACGCTCGCGAATGCGGATAAGGATGATGTGTTGCGCGGGATTGTGCCCTGGCTCGTTCCTGAAGGGCTCGCGACGATGGGAGCACAATCCAATTCTGCCGGATCCTGGCGCCTCGACGGCTACGACACAAGCGGTGACGACACAACAGTCTCCCACGTCCGGCCGGTGGTGCGATCTGAGCCGGCGCCTGCTCCGCCCGAACGCCTCGCCATGGGAATGACCCGCGACGAAATCATCGCCGCAATGGGAACACCGCAGCGCGAAACGAGTTTTGAAGGACGTGCGTGGCTGACTTATCCGAACCTGGTTATCGTGCTGGAAGACGGGAAATTGAAGTCGATCGATCAAGCGGTGGCCGCGCCCGCCAAAGTAGCCATTCATTCCACTCCTGACGGAGCCGAAATCTATCTGGATGGACAGCTGATTGGATCGACCCCTTCGACTCTTGAGTTGCCTTCGGGAACCCACGAGCTGAGCGTTCGACTTTCTGGCTATCAGGACTGGACTCGGAGCATGCGAGTTCTTTCGGGCAGCGAAATTAATCTGGATGCGAAACTGGAAAAGAAGTAAGCCGCCGATTTCGGCAAAGGCTTGTCTTACCTGCCGCTTCTCGAACATCGCTAGAGCAAATCCAGAGCTGATTTATTTTCGCGCACCACCTGCTTCATTGTGCAGGACTCGGGCGCTTTATCTGGCCGCCACCGCAACAACTTGGTGCCGTGGCGAATCGTCCGCCGGTGAAATGGTCGAATTGAACTTCGACCACGAGACGCGGATCGAGCGGCTCCCATTCGAGCGAATGTTTCGTGCTCCAGCGGCTCAATCCTCCGGGAGCTTTACCTGTAAATCCGGGCGGCTTGATCATTCTTTTCAGCTTTTTTGTGAGTGGGGCTCGATCTTCGTTTGCGATCGAAGATGTGAAGCCGACGTGATTTAGCTTTCCCGTCTCTGTCGTAGAGTCCCAAGAGCAGTGATCCGACGAGGGGTTTCTTCTCCAGGTATCGGAATCCGCCTACCACGCAATCCGCGGTGCGTTGCTTCTTGATTTTCTGCATTCCGGTGCGTTTACCGGTTTGATAGGGCATGTCGTCACGCTTTGCCACGATTCCGTCGAGTCCGACACCCATGTGGAACCATTTGCCGGCGAGGGCTATCTTTCGGTCATCGGCGAGAAGCTGGACGGTACTGTTACATTCTTGTGCGGCGAATTTCTTCATAAGCGCCTCCAGCGCTCGCCGCCGGTCGCTGCAGCGGCAAATCCACGAGCTTCTTCCCAGAGGCATCCACGAGCAAGTCAAAAACGATGAATTGGCAGGGTGGCTTTGCTTAATTTTGCGATACGGCTGGCCGCTGGATGAATTCGCATCAGCAGGTCGTCGAAAGATAGATCGCCATCTACTGGAATTACGATCTCTCCGTCCAGAACAAACTGTTTGGCAGCGGAAAGCACGGAGCGCCTTGACAAGTTCGGGGAAATATCGCGTCAATGGCTTGCCGGATTTCGATTCAAGATCAACCCGGTCGCCATCGCGAAACGCCAGGCAGCGAAATCCATCCCATTTCGGCTCGTAATGCCATTCCGATCCCTTCGGCAGATCTTCGGCGGGCTGAGCCTCCATCGGCGCGTAGGTTTTGGAGAGCGGAAGAGTCATACGAATCTCGCGAGATTCGTGCGGCCCTTCTGTTCGAGCAGCGGTTTCCACAAGTCGCCGATTTTGGCCAGGCGCGGCGGCACAGTTTTCATCGTGAAATCGTTCATTTCGACGCCTCGTTCCACTTCCTCCCAGGTAATTGGGGTGGACACGGTAGCCTCCGGTTTTGGCCGGACGGAATAAACGGAAGCCAGAGTCCGATTCCATGCGTTCTGGTTGTAGTCGACGAGTACGTGATTGCGCGGACGCTTTGCGACGCGGTACTCCGCCGTGATCAGCTTCGGATTACGACTTCGCGAGTTCGAGGGAGAAGCGCCTTGGCAAACGACCAGACTTCCTTTTGAGTGGGCCCTCGGACGATGGGAACGTAGACGTGAATTCCGCGAGAGCCGGTCGTCTTGGCGTAACTCGTGATGTCAATTTCGGCTAACGCGTCTCGGACGACCAGGGACGTCTCGCGCACGTGATCGAAAGAAGCGTCCGGGTCGACCGGATCGAGATCGAAATGCAAATAGTCGGGCCGGTCGGGGTCATCGCAGCGCGCGTACCAGGGATTCAGATCGATACATCCCAGGTTGACGATCCAAAGCAGCGTCGCAAGGTTCTGCACCACGGGGAAATCGATCACGTTTCCCGAGTGATGCTCGATCGGAGCAGATCGGGAATCGAACGCGGGCCGCGACTCGGCGCTCGCTTCATGAAGAAAAATTCTCCCGAATTCCGTTTGGGTAGCGTTTCATCACCATGGCCCGGTCCTGCACATGAGGCAGCAGCCACGGTGACACGTCCGCATAGTATTGCAGCAAGTCTCGCTTGGTTAATTTGAGTTTTGGCCAGAATATTTTTTGAAGATTGGTGAGCTTTACTTCGACGCCGTCGACTTCAATCGTCGCGTCATTTGCCTGCGCCGGAATTACTACTCCTGAACCCTTTGTGGGCGTTCTGCGGGCGCGCGAAGAACCTTTTTCTTTGATCTCACGTTTTTGGGTTATGGAGGACGCCGAGCGGGCCACAAAACCTCGCGAAGGAGTGAATCAGATAAACATGATTTACTAACGGCGGCCCCAGCAAAATACAGCAATACATCTATAAGCCGAACTGTTCGCACATCTCCGTCCTAAAGCAGCAAAGCCATTCCTACTTCTTTTTCGACTTGCCTTCATCGCTGCCAACGAGCACAAATTTCTGGACGCGTTTCGCGTTGTCAACCTCGCCCGTATACAGATTCCCGTCCGAATCGGAGGCGATTTGGTGCACCCAGTGGAATTGGCCGGCATTGCGGCCGCTATGGCCCGTCTCGCCCAGAACATTTCCGTTGTCGCGTTCGAGCATCCACAAAACGTTGTCCTCGCCATCAGCCAAAATCATGAACTTTTGCTGCAGCATCGGTTGAAAATGCGAAGTCCCAGGCATCCCCCTGGCCCAACGTTTCTTTGCGCACAAAAAATTCCTTCAGGAACTTGCCTTGCTTCGTGAACACTTGAATTCGATTGTTGGTGCGATCGCACACATAGACCAGCCCGTCGTTCGAGATATGAACGCAGTGAACGGGATTCCGAAATTGCTGATCGGGCGCCGCCGTCGGGTTATACGGGCCGGGATCAGCGTCATTGGGCGGGTTTCCGTAGGCTCCCCACAGACGCTTGAACGCGCCGGTTTCAGAGTCAAAAACAATCACGCGCTTGTTCATATACCCGTCGGAGATGTACACCTCGTGCGCTTCATCGTCCACGGCAATTCCCGAAGGGCGCCCCAACAAATCATGGCTCGAGCTATCGGCCGGCTGCGTGGCGGGAGCAGGATGGCCAATTTGCATCAGGAATTTTCCGTCGGGGCTGAATTTGATCACCTGACGATCCACCGGCGCATTTCCGGCGATCCAGATGTTGCCTTTTTTATCGATGTGAATGCCGTGCTCGCTGGTAGGCCAGTCGTAGCCTTGGCCCGGACCGCCGAGCGAGCGCAGCAGATTCCCCTGCGCGTCAAATTCGAGGATGGGCGGTGCGGCGACGCAGCACTCCGAGCGCGGCGGCGTTCGCTCCGCGCCTAACTCGTCCGGCGTATCCGACTTGGGCCGCTGCAAAACCCAAATGTGATTTTCGCGATCCACCGTTAGGCCGCCCACCTGCCCCATGATCCAGTTGTTCGGCAACTGCTTCGGCCACGAAGGATCCACTTTGTATTGCGGAGCGGTGGTCTGCGCGCGCACTGGCGGGCAGGCGCCGAGCGAGAGAAAGCAGAGAATCGAAATGAGCAGAATTGCCCTAATCTGACTATTCAGAATGTGCATGGAAACTTCGTCTCCCGTCAGTTCGTTGCCGTAACGAATCCTGCGGAGCCCACAGCGAGAGCGGTTGGTTGAGAGTTGGGGTGAGCGACGGGGTTTGAACCCGCGACCCTCGGTGCCACAGAACGGCCACTTCGTTGCCGGGGACAGTAGTTTTCAACAGTTTGGTGATGCGTCACCAGCCCGATTCGGGCGAATCTTGGCACATTCGGCCGCGAGCGTGCCAAATAGAATTCCCGAGGCCAGACGGGTCGCCGCAATCAGTAGCCCATAAGGTGCCCGTTGAAAAGTCTGATGGGAGTTTCAGACTCCCGAAAAAGTAGACCCTCAGCCCCGGCGAAGCGAACTACCCATTTCGTACACACCTTCACCGCGTCGCCGAAAACAAGGAGCAGCCAGATGCCGGAACGGTTGACCACACCTGTCCGTCTTAGGCGACGGAGGTCATCACAGCCATGGTTTTTGCTTTGGAAACACCTGAACCGGAGGCCAGCTTGAGTGGAGTCCTCCGGGCGTGGTACGGTGAGCGTGGAGCATAAGATTCCGAAATGCTGCGACTTACCTGCGCATGAACCCCTTCGACTCACATATCATTCATTTCTTGAACTCATTTGCCCACCGTTCTTGGGTGCTTGATTCCCTAGTAGGGCAAGTTGAAAGTTATGAGGTGCTGAAAGGCGGAGTCATCATGGCTCTGTTTTGGTCTGCGTGGATTCTCTACGGCGACGCGCACCCCGAGAACAAGGGAAAACTCCTTTTTGGTCTAATTTCTAGCCTTTTCGCCATGGTTTTTGCCCGAGTTCTTGCCTTAACATTTCCGTTTCGGGTGAGGCCTCTGCTCAACGCGGAGCTTAATTTTAGGCTCCCGTATGGGACCGACCCCAATAGGGTCATTGGCTGGAGTTCTTTCCCGAGCAACCACGCCGCTCTTTTCTTCTGCCTCGCTGTTAGCTTATGGCTTGTATCTAAGCGACTGGGGTATTTTGCATTGTGGTACACCGCCTTGATAATTTGTCTTCCCAGACTTTATCTCGGATTTCATTATCCGACAGACATCATCAGTGGCGCCTTGTTGGGCATAGGGGTAGCCTTTCTTTCCAAAGCGACGAGACTCAGGAGAAGTGTCACACTTCCTGCTTTGCAGTGGCTGGACCGGTATCCGGCGTCCTGCTATTCATTCTTATTTCTTTATACCTTTGAAATTGTAGAGCTATTCAATTCTGTGCGAGGTGTCGGCATCTCGGGTTACCACGGCATTGAAAAGGTTCTGCTGGCAATTCGCTAACTAGACGGCAACCCCAATAGGTCACACTTGTCGGTGTCGTAGCACTCCTGAATGACAACTGCACAGAAAGTCGGCTGCAAAAGTCGAGACTACTGAAATCATTGTGCAACTATTGTGCAACTGGGAAGGAATGCAGACTGGCTGAACCGTTCAAAAAATTGGGGTGAGCGACGGGGTTTGAACCCGCGACCCTCGGTGCCACAGACCGATGCTCTACCAGCTGAGCTACGCTCACCGCAGATGCCGCTAGAATACCATGTGTCGCGCGAGGGTTGAACCGTGGAGTAATTCTAGACGGGGTCTCCGTGGATCTCTATGGCCTGAGCGAATCCGATATTTCAGGATGTAGTCTTCTGCGTTTTTTGAGCGCGTTTCGCCGCACGACGCTGTTTGGCGGTCAGGCGAATTTCCCCCGGCACATCCCGCGTGCTTGGCAGCGGGCTAATTCAGAGTCTTCGGCAAGTTCGATCGGCACACCTCGCTCACTTTCGCTTCAGAGATTGAAGATTCCGGGACTGCCTGTCGCGTCGCAGGGCGCCGTGCGTGATCCGTTCACTCAGGCGATCGAAAGCCTTGTCAATCGCGCCTCGCAGTTCCGCATCGATGAACTCCCGTATTCGAACGATTTCTCCCGCCACCGCTTCCGCCGTGAACATTCTCACCATTTCCATGATCGAAGCCGAATGGTCCGCCTGGCTGGCCATGGAATCCTCCCCAGCAGTGACGACCGGCCGCTCTTCCGGCATCAACAGTGTTCCGGTTGACCGCGATGAGGGCATTGGCGCATCCGCCGACGCCTCCGAGGTCGCGCCCTGAGTGCTCAACGTCAGCGACCGATGCGCTCAGCACAAACTGATTCGGATGCGCGATATTCTCTTCGCTTGCAACCGGAATCACCAGCTCCTCATCTTCCGCACAGGGAAACCAATCCGCGGGCGGCAGATCGATGTCCCACACATTCCCAGCGACTTCGAACTCGATCCCCACATGATAGAGCGCGCGATAAGCCTGAGGACGCCGCACCCAAATAACGCGTGCTGGAACCACTCGAGGCGGCCTCCGGGGATTCTGATGGCGTACCTCGAGCATGATGGAAGAACTCGGCGCAGGATAGCGGATACCCTGATACTGGCAGCCGTTGCAATTCACCATTACGGTTTTGGTGGATTCACGGAATGGCTGGCCAAGCGTGTCAGTTCCTTTGACGGTGATCGAGGCGGAATGCATCACCCGCGTGCTGCGACGCTTCTCGCGCGCCACCCCCGTTCGAGTCGAGATTCTCCGTCACGTCCGCCTTCCGCCTCCGGTCGGAACCTATTTCGACGGTACCCGGCCCGACAGGCGAGGTCAATGGAACGGAGATACAAGTAGTAAGCAGTACCCTTTAGTGCCTGGAGCTCTAGCTGGCTGTTCAGGAGATTAGCGCAGGACGGCGGAACGGAATGGGAGGGGAGTGCTTGGGGCGAAGCGCCATATTGCTTGAGCCGGGCGCGCGCCTGATCCGCCCAAGGGCCAGAAGGAGCATAGCGAAGATAAAGCAGCCACTGTTCACGAGCGAATCGGCGCTCGCCGCGCTTTTCATACGCCAGCGCCAGGTTGAAATGCACGTCGGCATGCGCCGGCATCGCTCGCGCTGCGCGGCGAAGATGTTCGACAGCTTCGTCAACCTCGCCTAGTTCTTCGAGCGTGCAACCGAGGTTGTATCGAGCAATTCCGTTTAGAGGATCGAGCTCCACCGCAGCGCGAAATGCAGGCGCAAGCGTCAGAGATTTGGCCGGTCTGGTAGTAAGCGACGCCAAGATTGATGTGAGCCTCGATCCAGTCGGGCGCCAGGTTCACCACCCGCTCGTAAATCTCAATTGCCTCCGGGAATTGTTTCCGGATCCGCCTCGCAATCCAGCGCCATTTCGAAAAGTTGCTCGGGAGTTCGCCCCACCATGGAGCGCAGTTTCGCCGGCATTTCCGACGATTCGAAGGGAAATGCCCACTGCCGCCGAATCGGGTTGAAGGGCATTGGAGTGCCCGGGGGAACAACGAGAACTTCACGCCCGTGTTGCTGGATGCAATGTTCCTGCAGGGGACGCGGCGCAGAGCCGAACTGTTGCTCGGTAAGCGAAACTGCGAGACGAACGCGACGCGCAGGAATTTTACATTCAGTGAGGCGCTTCACGGTGCGGAGCGCGACCAGATCGCCGAAGCTGTAGAACCGTTCACCCCAGCGAGCGCGCGGGCGAACGAGCTGCAACCGTTCCCAGTAGCGAAGACGGCTCGGCTCAACTCCCAAAATGCGCCCTGCTTCTCTGCGCGTGTAGCGTTGAGTCAAGCCCGGCGTTCCCCTGCGTCCGAAGAATTGTGTCGAATGATTATGCACCCTCTGTCAATCCGATGTGATGCGCTTTGCTGTGGAAATGTGTGGAAAAGCAACCGGGCCCGTGTGGATCGATGTGCCGGACAATAACCAGATGACGACATGGAGTTGCGCGCACCCAGTGGCTTGCTAGACTTTTAGAGGTACCTGCCCGCCACGATGCCTCTCGATAGCGCAGAACGCCTATATATCGAACGCCAGGTCACTCTGGCGCGGGCCATTCTGGTCGCGCTGGCTCTGGTGGCTTTGCTAGAGACAGCTCCTGCGCCGGTAAAACGCTCGGCGGTGATCTTTCTCTCGTTTTATTTGGTCGTGGCGCTTGGAATGGCGCTGGCAGAGCAGTTTTTCAGTGACTGGCACTTGCGAATTCCGCTTGCGGCCGATGCTGTGGCGCTGGCGGTATTTCTATTTTTGACGCCCTCGGTGTCCGCTTTCTGGTTCCTGCTGCTGTTTTCAGTTTTCGCTCTCAGCTCGCGCGGTAATTCGCGGACAATGCTCGTCCTGGTAGCCGCCGCAACGGTCGGAGTGATCGTGCGCGTGGCGAATTCGGTCCCCGAACCCCTCGAGTGGCACAGCCTCCTTCATTGGCTGATGCTTGGGACGGGCACCCTCATCTCCGGTCTCGGAATGGGATATCTTGGCGCACGCGAACGCGAGCACCTCGCGCGCCAGCAGTTCCTCGAGAAAGTAACCCGCTTGCTCCAATTTGATCGCGGCCTCGCGGAATCGATCCGCCAGGCGCTCGGAGAAATTGCGCTGGCGTTCCGATGTGAGCAGGCATGCCTTGCCATCCGCGAAGAAGACCTCGAGCGATTGTTCGTCTGGAAAGTGCGCCCAAGCGAACGCGAACCCAACTCTCCAGAAATGCTGCCGCTTTCAAGGTCCGACACTTTTCTAGCTGACAGCCTGGAAGTCAGCATGTGCTGGGAATTCCGCAATGGCGATGGGGAGGGTTTTGGCTGGGACCGGCGTACGGCGCAGCTATTTCGGGACGTGCCCACGCCGCCGAACGCCACGCGCGACGAGTTTGGCGCCAAGGCCCTTGTGGCCGTTACCATCGAAGCGGGAGGACGGCCGGCCGGGCGCGTCCTGTTGATCAATCCGACCGGACCAAACGGGGCGTCCAGGCGTTTCTCGAAGGCCGATCTTCGATGGCTCGAACAGATCGTCCGGCATCTCGGCCCTCCGCTTGAGAATGTCTTCCTTCTGCGTCACCTCAGGGCTCGGGCGGTGGAGGCTGAACGAAGCCGCATTTCACGCGATCTGCACGATGGCATCTTGCAGACTCTTCTCAGCCTCAACATTCAGCTTGGAGTGCTGCGGCAGAAGACGACGCAGACCCCTGAACAGGCCAGCGCCGAGCTTGGGAGCCTGCAGAAGCTGGTCCAGCAGGAAAGCGAGGAGTTACGCAGGTTTGTCACCGATTTGCGGCCCTTGCGCGTGGAAAGCGCCGATATGAGGGAATTGATGCTTGGATTTGCCGAGCGTTTTCGCAACGAGCAGGGCATGGGAGTGGACCTTTTCATCGAAGATCGCAATTTGACGCTGCCCGACCGCATTTGCCGGGAGTTGTTCCAGATTTACAGAGAGTCACTACACAACGTAAAAAAGCATGCGAACGCGAGTCACGTCGTGGTAAAACTAGGTCAAGACGAGGCCAAGGTCTTTCTCGTCATAGACGATAACGGCCGAGGGTTTAGCTTTTCAGGGCGATACACAAGCGAAGAGCTTGATCGGCTGCGTCTGGGCCCGATTTCGATCAAAGAACGAACAAGAGGCGTCGGGGGAACGCTTACGGTGGAGTCGAATCCCGGGCACGGAGCACGCCTAACCGTTGAAATCCCATTGAGTTGAGATGACGAAAGCAAAACAGGTGATTCGTATCCTGGTGGCGGACGACCATGCCATCTTCCGCGAAGGTCTTCGCAAGCTCCTCGATGCGGCCGAGGAAATTCAGATTGTCGGCGAAGCGTCGAACGGCGTTGAGTGCATCAAGATGCTGGCGAAGTATAAGCCGGACATTTTGCTGCTCGATCTGCGCATGCCCGAGAAGGACGGTCTTGGTGTGCTCGAAGAGATCAATTTCGACTCGATGCCCACGCGCGTGATCGTTCTGACAGCCGCCGAAGATGATCGCGACGTGGTGCGGGCGATGCGGCTGGGCGCGCGCGGCGTGGTGCTGAAGCAATCGGCGAGCGATCTGCTCGTGAAGAGTATCCGCAAAGTGTCCGACGGCGAAATCTGGCTCGATAACCGCATGACGGCGGAAGTGATTGACGCCTTCAAGAAATCGGCTGAGTCCGGCCAGCGGCGCGAAAAGCCGTTATTGAGCGATCGCGAGAAGGAAATCGTGCAACTCGTCGCGCAGGGATTTCGCAACCGCGAAATCGGCGAGAAATTGTTCATCAGCGAGCAGACCGTAAAAAATCACCTGCATAACATTTTTGACAAGCTCGGCGTTTCTGACCGGCTCGAGCTGGCGCTGTATGCGATTCATCACCGTTTGATCGATCAATCCTGACGGTCACGCCATTCTGGAAATTTTCACCAACTTACCCTTCGCTCGTTTCGATGCGGTATTCTATTCCACGGAACAAAAAACGTAATGGCCTCCCCGACGAGCATCGCGTCCAGCGCGACCGGCCCCAAAAACTATTCGCGAGAAATTGTTCTCCTGACGACTCTGCTCTTGCTGCTTCTTTCCGTTGTGTTCACTGCCTTTGCCGCGCGGATGTATCACAAGAAATACCATATGCTTGGAGATGAGTGGTTCGCGCGGGGCGATCAGGATTTTCATTCTGGAAATGCCGCGGCGGCGCTTAGTGACTATCGCAACGCCCTCCTTTACTCGCCGGGCAACACGAGTTTTCAATTTCATCTCGCCAAGGCGCTGGCGGCTACAGGACGGAACGACGAGGCTCGGGCCTACCTGGTCACCCTGCTTTCGGATTCTCCTGGAAGCGGCGAGATTAATCTCGAATTGGCACGAATTGCCGCGCATGGCGGGCCGAAGATGATGCCGGACGCACTCCGCTATTACCATGCCGCGATTTACGGAGTATGGGATAAGGACCCGATCGCCGTGCGCTGGCAGGTTCGCAAAGAGTTTTGCGAGTATCTGCTCGACAACAATGCGATGAATCAGGCCGAAGCCGAAATCATTGCCCTCGCTGACAACACGAGCCCGGAGGATTTCCCAGGACAGAAGACCGCCGGGAATCTGTTACTTCGCGCTCGAATGTGGAGCCGCGCCCTTGCAAGAGTTTCAGACTTTGTTGTCGCACGACCCGCACGATGAAGATGCTCTGGCGGGTGCAGCGACTGCCGCATTTCAGCTCGACCAGTATGCCCAGGCAGAGGGTACTTCGAACGCTTGCCCCGCGAAAAGCTTGCTGTGCCTGATTTGGCGAGCATGCATCAGATCTCCAAGGATGTCGTGACCCTGAATCCCTTCGACCCCAGACTTTCCACAGAAGAACAAGTGAAACGAACCGCAGAGGCACTTGCGCTGGCCCAGGCGGGGCTACCGCGTGCAAAAACCAACAAGGGAAACCGCCATCCGTCAGCCCCTCCACCTCACCCTCGATGCCGCGTTAGCGACAAGCAGCCAAAACGCGGCCGATTGGACGGCTCGAAACCTTCGCAAATATCCTGAACGAATCGAGCCTGCCATGTCTTCGGTCTTTGAGATGGAGGACGCAGCCGCCGGTCAATGCGGGGAGCCGCAAGGCGCTGATTATGCGCTGTGGTTATCGGCCGCAGCCGAGGCGGCACCCGCGATGAGTTTAACCACCTCTCCTCCCGTCTCACCGGATTCGGCGCCAGAGCCAGTTTCCCAGAGTTCCAGTTCGTCGATTCGAAGGCTGTGGTCCACATGGCGGTCATGGACTAACCGCATTTTCTCGTTGCGCGAGGACCAGCTGTTTTTGTTCCTCGCTGTTTGGATTGGAATTTTTTCCGGGGTGGCCGTGGTCTGCTTTCGAATGGCTATTGAATGGGTGCACCTGCTTTCTTTCGGTTCATCGATGTTTCCGCCACTGCTCCGCGTTCTGATTGTTCCCACCGCTGGCGGCCTTGTCATTGCGCTCCTTGTGATTTACGCGTTTCCCGGCGCACGCGGCAGCGGCGTGAATCAGACGAAGGCGGCGGTTTTTCTCGAATGGATACATTCCATTCAACACTGTCGTCGGCAAATTCCTGATGTGCGCCCTCGCCATCGGACTGGCCAATCGCTTGGTCCCGAAGACCCCTCGCTGCAAATGGGCGCCGGAATCGCTTCACTTCTCGGCCGGCGGCTTAATTTGTCGCAGGAAAAAGTGCGATTAATCGCTCCCATTGGCGCTGCGGCTGGCCTTGCGGCCGCTTTCAATGCGCCGATCTCCTCGGTGATTTTCGTAATCGAGGAAGTAATCGGCACGTGGAGCGCCGGCGTTCTTGGGGCGATCGTGCTTGCCGCAGTGTCCGCCGTCGTCACGATGCGCTCGTTCATGGGATCGGAGTCGCTCTTTCGGGTCCCGCCGTTTCGTGTAGCGAGTGCCGGCGAACTTCTCGCGTATGTTGTCCTCGGTATTATCGGTGGCTGTGCATCGCTCGCCTTTCTGAAGTGGCTCGCTTATGCCCGCCCGCGAATCCAACAATGGCCCAGCTGGACGCGCTATTTTCAGCCAGCCGCTGCCGGACTCATCATTGGTTTCATCGCCATCCGCCTGCCCCAGGTGATGGGCGCCGGATACACCGTAATCGATCAGGCGCTGCACGGGCAGTTCAGCTGGAAGCTTTTGCTGGTACTTGCAGCTCTCAAGATCTTCGCCACGGGGTTGTCTTTTCTCAGCGGCACTCCGGGTGGGATGTTCGCTCCTTCACTCTTTATTGGGGCGATGCTCGGCGGAGCTGTGGGTAGTATCGAACACCATTTCTTCCCCAGCTTGACGGGAACCGTCGGCACGTACGCGCTCGTCGGAATGGGCGTCTTTTTTGCTGGTTTTCTGCGCACGCCGATCACTTCGGTTTTCATGGTGATCGAGGTCTCGGGCAGCTATACCGCTATCCTGCCGATCATGATTGCGAATATGGTCGCCTACCTCATTTCGCGCACCTACCAGAAAGTGCCTCTATTCGATTTGCTCGCCCGCCAGGACGGCTTGTACCTCCCATCCATCGAAGAGCAGCGGGAGCAGGTGGCGCTGACGGTCGAAGTGGCGATGAAAAGGGAGGGAGCTGTCGTCGCGCTTCCGGATGAGTCGGCCCGCGATCTTGCTAGCCGGGCTGAGGTTCAAAAGGAAGCTCCAATCCTCGTGCGCATAAATCCAGGTCAATGGCTGTTACTCGATCGCGAGGAGATCAACCGGCTCGCGGCGGATGGCTCAATGAACGCTAAAGCCGTCGAAGCAAAGCCAAAGGGTCCTCTGCCGATCCTCTTTCGCGATCAATCGCTTGAGGACGCGCTGCACGCAGTGGGCGATTGGCCCGCCGTGCCGGTCGTCAGCCGCGCAGACCTGAGCAAGCTCGAAGGCATCGTGACCCTCGCCGATATTCTCCGCGCTTTCCGAAACGCTTCGCTCGAATAGGACCTTTTCTCAATTCCCTTTAAAAACCGGGGCAGTTTTTCTGCTTGTGAATCCTCGCTCATAGTACTTACGTACCGAAATCGACCTATCGAATTGAGGCCTTAGAACTATTGGCCCGGATGTTCCTAACCCTCATTCTGGACAGGAACTTAAGAGGCAGGTGTCCTGTGTCATCGAAAGAACGACGTGCAACGCGCCGTTTCCTGATGCGTTTGCCCCTGGTGGTCCGCTGGACCGACGAAAGCGTGGTCGGCGAGGCCTCTACGGAATCCCGTGAAGTGAGCTCCAGGGGGCTCTATTTCCACTTACCAAAGGGTTTGAAGAGCGGCGCACCGGTCGAAATCGTTATGACCCTGCCGCACGAGTTGACTCAGGCGGGCCCCGTGAGGGTGCGTTGCCTGGGACGCGTGCTGCGCAGCAGCCCGGAGCATTCAGGCGAGGTGGGAGTGGCTGCCGCGATCGAACGTTACGAATTCATGCGCAACGGCGAATCGGCCGCGTAGCCGCATAACAAGTTCTTACCCAGACCCTGCGGAGATGGGTGAGAAAATGCCGGGCGGTTCGGGTCCCTCAGCCGGTGCCGCCCGGCTATTATTTTGGATATCGGCGTCCTGCCGCGTGAACCTGGGCCATACCAGGGCGAAGCTGCTTTTTGGTGCAACCTGCTTGCTGCAGTTGCAGCGACAATTTTTTGGCACTTACGCTAGTGCCGCCGCCCGTCGAACTTAAAACTCCCGCTTCGGCGGCGTTTGCTCCGCGCCCACGCGTCCCATTGTGATTTCAGCCTTGAAATAATTCTCCGCGCGAATAGATGCGCCTGCAATTCCGCGAAGCATCGCGATCTGGCCCACATGCGTCAGCGCGTCGGCCACCGGACCTTGAAATAGTTTGTCTGCGGAAGCATCGAGCGGCGCATCCGAAGCGAGGTAATCGTCAAGCGATTGCAATGCCGCAAAGAATCGCCTCGCTCCCTCGTCCCACGATTTCGGTGGCGAGTCGTGCCACTCCTGCTTTCCCTTCGCCATCGACAAAGCCCAATCGATCAGATCGCTCAGGTGCGCCAGAATCTGCCCTGGAGTGCGCGTTTTTTCTGACGCTTTGAAATCGCCGAATCCCTCCGGCGCGCCGCGAATCGCTTTTCCGCCTCGATAAGCCAGTGTAGCAATGCAATGACGCAGAAGATCCCGGTCGGTACTTTCTTTCTTCTCTTCCGGCTTTGAGCTCATCACTCCCTCCACGGAAAATGCGGTCAGGAATTTGGAAATTTCAAGTCGGTTAATCCGACGCGATTATAACAAGCGACTGCGAAAAAGGAGTGCGGCGGAATTCAGAACACCATCTACACCGCCCCTGCGCATTTATCTGGATGTCCGGCGGTAAATCTGCGTAGAAATACGGTCGTACGAGCAAATAAATCTTTTCTCTGCGTCTGGGTAAGCATAGACCCGCACGCATTCTAAAACTATACTTCGCACATGGTTTCGCAAACTGAGCTGCGTGGCGCCCTCAGGCGCTTCTGGGGTTACGACTCGTTCCGCCCCCTGCAGGAGAAAGTGGTACGCAGCCTCATCGCCGGTCACGATACCTGCGCGGTAATGCCGACCGGCTTCGGAAAATCTCTCTGCTATCAACTCCCTGCGGCATTGCTCTCAAACGAAACCGTAGTTGTCGTATCGCCGCTGATCGCGTTGATGCAGGATCAGGTAGCGCAGCTCACGCAAATGGGAATCCCATCCGCGCTGCTCAACAGCTCGCTCACGAAGCCCAGGCAGGCTCAAGTGATCGCTGACGCCACGGAAGGAAAGTATCGCCTGCTGTATCTTTCTCCCGAGCGCCTCGCCGCTGCGGATACATCTCAATGGCTGCGGCGCGTGCCCGTCTCGTTTTTCGCGATTGATGAAGCTCACTGCATCTCGGAATGGGGCCACGAATTCCGGCCAGAATATCGCCAGCTGAGCCGCCTGCGCGTCGATTTCCCCGATCAGCGCATCGCCGCCTTTACCGCCAGCGCCACCCGCCACGTCCGTCACGACATCATCGAGCAGCTCGGCCTGCGCGATCCCCACAAATATATCGCTAGCTTCTACCGTCCGAATTTGCGGTACTTCACCATCGAATGCGATGAAGAGCTGCAGCAGAAAATGCTGCTATCCGCCTTCCGCTACTATTCCGGCGAGAACGTGATCGTCTACGCTCCACCATCTCCAAGGTGGGTGCCACGGTTGAACTTCTCGAAAGGAACAACATCCCGGCTCTCCCGTATCACGGCAAGATGGAATCTGACGCTCGCCGCCAGAATCAGGAGCGATGGATGTCAGACGAAGTGCGTGTCCTCGTCGGCACGATTGCCTTCGGCCTTGGCATCAACAAGGCTGCCGTGCGCGCCGTGATCCATCTGGCATTGCCGAAATCGATTGAGCAGTATTACCAGGAAGCCGGCCGAGCCGGTCGCGACGGACTTCCCGCCGATTGCGTTCTACTGTGGCGAAGGCGCGACGCAGGTCTCCTCGCATATTTCATCGGCTTGCTCACCGACCCGGCGGAAAAGGAGCGGGGCTGGCAGCGCTATCATGAAATTCTCGGTTACGCGGAGTCGAAAACCTGCAAGCATCTCCAGATTTGCAGGCATTTCGGCGAGATTCCAAAATGGAAATCCTGCGACGCGTGCGATGCTTGCGGCTCCGAACTTGCGTGGTCACCGTCGAGCCCGAAGGTCGCTAAAAAGCAAAGCCCTGAACCCGCACCGCTTTCCGTGGTGGCGCCTTCTCGATCCGATCCGCTAGTGAAGCAGCCCGCGGAGGAAGTTGACCCAGCTTTGCGCGAGTACATGCGCCAGTGGCGGCAAGAAACAGCCAAGCAGAGCGGCATGGCTGCCTTCATCATCATGCACGACACGTCGCTCGATGAACTTTGCCGCCTCCGACCGCGCACGCTCGTCGAACTGCGCAAAGTCTCGGGATTTGGCGAACGAAAGACCGAGTTGTACGGCCAGCAAATCCTCGACGCCTTGCAGCGCTTTCAGGGCGGCGCGCGAGCTTCCTCGCTCCCGCCCAAAATTAGAATTCGGAAGAAGAGGCCGTGGCGCGAAATCCGGCGAGCAGCTACTTAATCGCGCCCACCGTGAATCCTGCGATGAAGCGATCGAGGAACAAATTATAGAGCAGCGCGATCGGAAGGCTCGTAATCAGACAAGCGGCCATGAGCGAGCCCCAGAAGTAGACGTCACCACGCACCAGGAATATCGGAATCCCCACGCCCACCATCTGCTGCGACTCCGGCGAAATAAACGTCAGCGCGTAAACGAATTCCTGCGTCACCAGCGTGAACGTGAAAATCACGACGGTCAGTATTCCTGAAATCGAAATTGGCACCACAAGACGAAAGAACGCCCCGAAGCGAGTCAAACCATCCACCATCGCAGCGTCTTCCAGTTCTCGCGGGATCGACTTGAAGAATCCCATCAGCAGCCAAACGGAGAAGGGAATCGTGAAGCTCGGATAGACCAGCACAAGCGACCAAATCGTGTCCTGCAATCCCAGTATCGCCACAATGCGCGAAAGAGGAATAAACAGCAGTGTGGGTGGAATCAGGTACGTGAGGAAAATCGCGATGCCGATCCTCTGTCCCCAGCGGCCGGTGAGCCGCGCCAGCGCATAGGCCGCCGGCAACGACAAAACCAGCGTGATGAACACGACAATCACCCCGACCAGTGCCGTGTTGCCCAGCCATCTCACATAGCGCGTTTCGTTGAAGAGCAGCTTCAGATGATCGAGTGTGGGCGGCAGATTGAATTTGAACGGATTGGCTTCAACGTTGTACAGGTCGATGTTCTGTTTGAAGGTGGCGACGAACATCCAGTAAAAAGGAAACGCCAGCAATACGACAAACACTGCCAGCACCGCGTATCGCAGCGTTTCGGTCCAGAATTTCCGTCCATCTCCCCCCGCCATCACGCCACCTCCGCGCGATGAGCTGCCCGAAGCATGAAGTAAGCAATCAGAATCAGAACGGGAACGAGAAACAGCGAAATCGCCGCCCCCGCTGCCAGGTCGCTGCCTTGAATTCCCGTGGCGAATGCGAGCGAAGGCAGAACCTGCGTGGAATCAAACGGGCCGCCCGCCGTCAAAATGTAAACCACGGTCATATCCGTAAACGTAAAAATTGTTCCGAACAGAACCGCGACGCTGATGATCGGCATCATCATCGGAATATTGATCAGAAATTCGGTACGCCAGAAGCCCGCGCCGTCAATCGCAGCCGCTTCAGGAATTTCCTTGGGGATCGAAGTCCGCCCCGCCAGCATGATCACCGTCGAGAAGGGAATCAGCCGCCAGGAGTGAACCAGCACCACGGAAGCCATCGCCAGCACCGGCTCCCCGAGCCACATAGGCGCCCCATAGGGCTTGAAAATGTGCGCCCAAACCAGCACCCAGGTGATGACGCTGTAGATCGAATCGAGAATCCACTTCCATCCAATCGCGCCGAGTGAAATCGGCGCCACCCACGGCAGTAAAATCAGAAGCCGAACGAACCAACGGCCATGAAATGCGGGTTCGAGTGCGATAGAAAGAATGCTGGAAGCGACAATGACAATGATCTGCGCCGATATGGTGAATACCACCGAATTGCGCAGCGCCGCCCGGAAACTGGGGCTTTGCAGAATGCTGCGAAAATTCTCGAGCCCCACAAAATGGAAGCCCATCGTGCCGATGCGCGCGTCGCTGAATGCGTACAGAACTGCGAGAAGCAGCGGCACGCCAATGAGGAGACCAATGTAAGCGACAGCCGGCAGAAACATGAACACGCCGACTTTGCGATCGTCTACTGCCACGGAAAGGGCCTCGGGGGGATCCGCTTGCCAGTTTTCGCGTCAAAAAATCGCAGTTCGTGCTCCGGCACAGCGAAGTCATAGGTGGTGTTCGGGGTGTAGGTCTCAAGAACGCTGGAGGACACGCGTGCACACACGGGCTTATCGCGAAATCGTGTTTCCGGAAGTTTTCCATAAAGCACGCGCTCGGAACCGAGATATTCAGAATGCTCCACAAGCAGCCGCAGCGGAATTCGTTGTCCAGGGCTTAGCAAATCCGCAGGGAGAAGGTTCTCGTGTTTAAGGGTCTTGGCCACCTCGTCCATGGGTGCCCAAGGCGCGATGAGCCCGGCCGGAAGAAACCGCTCGGGACGAAATCCGACGATCACATCTTCGGTTTCGAGCAGGTTCATTGGCGGCGAGCCTAGAAACGTGGCCACAAACGTGTCGGCAGGATCATCGTAGACTTCCTGCGGCGTTCCGATCTGGCGAACCTCGCCCTGATGCAGCACCACAATGCGATCGCCCAGCGCCATGGCTTCCACTTGATCGTGCGTGACGTAGATCGTAGTCGTCTTGATGCGTTGGTGAAATTCGTCAAGCTCTTCACGTGCGGAAGTTCGCAGCTTGGCATCGAGATTCGACAGCGGCTCGTCGAGCAGGAACACTCGCGGCTCGCGGACGATGGCGCGCGCCAGCGCCACTCTCTGGCGTTCGCCGCCGGAAAGCTGGCGCGGCTTACGGTCGAGAAGCTTCTCGATTCCCAGCAAGCCTGCCGCCCATTCCACTTTCTGCTTGTGCTGTTCCTTCGGCACTTTCTGCGCTTTGAGAGGGAAGGCGATGTTCTCGCGAACGCTTAGATGGGGATAAAGCGCATAACTCTTGGAACACCATCGCGATTCCGCGCTCGCGTGGCGTGAGATTATTGACGACAGTGCCGCCGATAAGAATCTCGCCGGAGGTGGGTGCTTCGAGGCCCGCGATCATCCGCAACAGCGTGGTTTTCCCGGAGCCGGACGGGCCGAGGAGGACGAGGAACTCGCCCTCCCTTGTTTCCAGATTTATGTTGTTAACTGCTCCCTGTGTTCCTGCTTTGAATACCTTGGTCAGATTCCTGATCTGAACGACGGCCATCGAGCCCCCAAACAGCTGTCATAGTGGCCTGCCTTATTTATTCCATCGCGCAAAGATGCGTTTATATTCCGCTTCGGCTGCCTTCACCGCATCCTCGGGCGATTCATCGCCGCGCGCCACCTTGGCAAACATTGTGGGTATCACCCACGTCTTGAAAGCCTCGTCAATCGCAGCACTAGCATAACCCGGATACCCCACGTTGGTGGCCCAGTCGAGCACGTTTCCGAGCACTTTGTATTTGTCAGCGGGATTGGCTCGCGGATCATTTGAAATTTCTTTCTTCAAATCAGGCACCGAGACTCGGGAAGCACGGAAAATTGTAGAATTGACCGGCCTCGAAGCCCTCGTGGAAATGGTCCATATAATCCACAAGGAACTGCTGCGCACCTTCCTTGTTCTCCGCGAAATTCCAGATGACGTAGCAATCCATCACGTGCTCTGCGGCAATGCGGCGCACGGGGCCCTTGAGCGCCGGGCTGATCATGATTTTCGAGTCGATCGGAAGGTGTTCGCGCTCAGCTTGGCGCGTGATCGAAATCGCATTCATCACGAACGAAACGCGGCCTGCCAGCATCGCCTGATTATTCGAAGGCGGAGTCCACGTGAACACCTCGGGCGTCTCCGTCTCTTGATACAGAGCTTTCACATACTTGAGCGCCTCGATGGTTTCTTTCGAATTGATGGTGACGTTCCCCGCCTCATCCTGCTCGGCGCCGCCAAACGACCAGAGAATCGCCCGCATGGCCATGCTCGTGTCGAGTTCCTGCGCGAGCCCGACGCCGCAGGGATGGCCGCTCTTGTCGCGAATCTTTTTCCCGCCCACCCGCAAGTCCTCGTACGTGTCGGGACCGTTGGGATAACCGGCCTCCGTCCACCAATCCTTGTGCCAGTTTCCCGGATCGGGGGTGTAGGCATCGGAGAAGGCGAAATACCGCTTCGTCTTCGGGTTGTAAGTGGATCTGTGCGCGAGTTCAATTTTCTTTCCGTGCTTCTTCTCCACCTCCTGGTATACGTGCGACATATCGATCGTCACGTTCTCGTAGGCCGCGGGCGGCGAGAGGAACATGAACAGATCGTGCCCCTTCTGAGCCGATACTTCCGACGCGGCACGAGTCCCCAAGTCCACCAGATTGATGTTGTCCACCACCACGTTGGTGTTGTTCTTCTGCCCCCATTCCTTCGTGAACGTGCCATTGAACCAGGTGTCATACGCCGGAACGAAATGGCTCCACTGCAAAATCTTTAACGTCTTCTGCTGTGCCTGCGCGCGGTCAGGAAAAAGAAAAGCCGGTCCCGCGCCGGCTGCCAGTGCACCAGTGCCTGCCAACTTGACGAACTCTCGCCGAGAAATTCCACGACCTCGCTTCTTCGACATAGCAGCCTCCTAATGGGCAGAATACGACCGCACTTCGAATTACATGCCTATTAAAGTGGTGACGTTCCGTTGGCCAACTTCTCCCCCGACATTTTCTGACGCGAACGAATCGCCCACAGATGTGAGACGGGTTTTAATCCGCCGGCGATCGTGCCGGTTGCCCTCCGGCGACTTCGTCCCAGATCTTTACGCCGTACGTCTCCTTCAGCAGCAGGCTACCCACGATAAACGTGACTCCCGCCACGATCATCGGGTAGTACAGCCCGGCGTAAATATTTCCTGTCGCCGCGCATAAAGAGAGTCCAATGAGCGGCAGCATTCCTCCGAACACTCCGTTGCCGATGTGATACGGCAACGAAAGAGACGTGTAGCGCACCTTGGCAGGGAACGACTCCACGAGAAATGCTGCGATGGGTCCGTACACCATGCACACAAAAATCACCTGAATGAACACCAGAAACACCAACATCGGCTGATTGGGACTCGCCGCCTCTTTTGCCGGCACTTGCGCGCCGGTGGCGGGATCTACGGTCATGGGCGTCAGGCTGATTGCGCCCGTCACTTTGTTGCGCGCCGACTTCAGAGCCACCACATTGTTTCCCGAAGCGCTCTGCATCGCATGGTAAATCGGAATGTAAGTTAAAACGCCAAGCAGGCAGCCCGCCATCATGATCTTCTTTCGCCCGATTTTGTCTGAGAGCGCTCCAAAAACGGTGAAGAACGGCATGCTCAGCAGCAGCGCAATTGAGATAATAATGTTCACCGTATGCGTGTTAATTTTCAAGATCGACTGCATGTAGAACAGAGCATAGAACTGGCCCGTGTACCACACCACGCCTTGCCCCGCGGTCGCTCCGAACAAAGTAATGAGCACCTGCTTCAAGTTCGGCCATTTTGTGAACGCATCCTTCAATGGCTGCATCGAAGTTTTACCTGCGCTCTTAATGGACGAAAAGATCGGCGACTCCTTCAGCTTCAGCCGGATATAGAGAGATATCGCCACCAAAATAATCGAGATTAGGAAAGGAATACGCCAGCCCCAAGCGGAGAAGTCTTCCGTGCTCATTGCGCCGCGCGTCGCCATGATCACCAGAATTGATACAAACAATCCCAGCGTCGCCGTGATCTGGATGAAACTGGTATAGAAACCGCGCTTTCCATCCGGGGAGTGCTCGCCTACATACACTGCTGCTCCGCCATACTCGCCCCCCAGCGCCAACCCTTGCAGCACGCGAATTCCGATCAACGCAATCGGCGCAAACCATCCTGCGGTCTTGTACGTTGGCAATAGACCGATCACCGCTGTGGACAAACCCATCACGGACAGCGTCACAAGGAATGCATACTTGCGTCCAATCAGATCCCCGATCCGCCCGAAGAAAATAGCGCCGAACGGCCGCACCAGAAACCCAACCGCAAACGTCGCCAGATACGCGAAGTAGGCGAACGTGTCGTTTCCCGGCGGATAGAACTTCGGAGACAGAATGGCCGCCAAGCTTCCAAAGATGTAAAAGTCGTACCATTCGATCATCGTTCCGACGGACGACGCCGTAATGACGAGAGGCAAGCTGTATTCCGCCTGCCGTTCCATCCTAAGTTCGTCTCCTCGCGTGGCCATGGTGTGCCTCCTTTTTGAACGGTACAGCGCGCCTCTTGCCAGATTGATTCGAGAGATTCAGGGCCGACTGACACCGCTACAAGGGAGCCGCGGAGTCGCCGGATGGCGGCTCCGCAGTCCGCAGGTTTGAATTAGGTTCAGAACGTGACGATCGTTCCGAACTCGTTGCGCCAATCGTGAGCCGTCCGTGCGTCCACGCCGCGGTATAGTTTCTTAACTTGATTGACCGTCGTCGTGTCGTACCACGTCGTTTCGTTCACGATTGATGCCCACTTGTTGATCTTGTACCGCAAGGTCGAAGCGACGTAATCGGTCCGTTGGAGGCCGTTGGCGCCTGTTCGCGCTACGTCCTCCGCCTTGGTGCGATCCAAGCCGCCCGTAACCGAATAGCTCCAGCCCGCGTTGTGGCCTTCCGGATCAGCATGGAAGATACGCGAAAGCGGGAAGCTTAGCTGTAGGAAGCCGCCCTGATCGCGAACCGGCCGCAGTTGAGCGAAGGCCGCCGACCCGTCGATATTTACGAACGGAATGGTGTCGCCCGAGTCGGCGATCCCGTTGGCGATAACCGCGTGACCCATCGTGTCTGCAAACGTCGAATTCAAATTACCGAAGAAGAACCGCGTGTCCCCGCCGTGGAAGTACTTACCCACAACGGTGACAATCGGTGTCGGCAACTGGAATTCCGCCGTCCAGATGTTCTGCGGAATGTTGAACCGGAAGCCCTCCGGGAAGAACTGTGCCACTGTGCAGCCGCCGGTGGCGCCGCAACCGGTGAGGATGGGGTCTCCGAGCGCATCCAACAGTACAACGTCGGTTTGCGATCCAGCGGTTGCCAACGTCCCGTGCAGCACGATTTCCGATCCTGTCGCGTGGTGTCCGCTGAAAATCAGCTGTGCGGGTGCTACGCCTGGAGAATGGAAGATCGGGTATTGAAACACCACCCGTCCCTCGACGGCGGGCTGCCCACTATCCGAGCCTATCCGTTCGCCGAATCGGCTGTTCAGTTGCTCTGCCACGCTACTGGTTGGTACGGGTATGCCAGGCGGCGTGGCTGCTAGGTTCGCGTCTCCGAAAGCCGACAGCAAAACGGCCGCTTCCGCTTGAACCTTAAAGTCTCCCTTATGGAACTGAACGCCTCCCTTGATTTGCGGAAGCCGTTCATAGATGTTCCCGAAGAACGCCATCAGTTGTGTTGTTTCGATGATGTCGGGCATCGTGGACGAGCCTAGCAACGTCCAGTCCTGTCCGAACTCTGCGAAAACCGGAAGTCCGCCGATGTGCGTATCCATTCGAACCCACGCCTGCCGAAGGCTCACTTGAGACGAACGAACCGAACTGACATTCCGATTGTTGACCGTGGTGTAGTCCCCTTCGAAGTCCATCTCGATTCTGCCGGTCATCACCAAGTCTCGGTTGGGGGCCGGCCAGTAGAAGTTTGTACCGAACCGCGTACTTCGGGCCTTGATATGAAACTGGGAACCGCTATCCGGCCCCGTATCGCCCAGCAGCAGCGGAAGGGGAAAATCGTTGTTGCCGAACGTCGTGCCGCCGCTGTTAGTCGAATCATAAACCGCGGTTGCCTTGATGAACCCATATGGCGTCAACGTCGCGCCGCTTCCCAGCTTGAGATCACCGATTCCGGTCGGTTTTGGAGTATCAATCGGTAAAAGGCGAACGGGTGCCACAGCCGGAATGATTCCCCCCTCCGCCGGCGCCCCGAATGTGAAGGGGTCCGAAGTGGCCGGCGGCGGCGTGGAATCCTTGGACACATGAAGCAACGCGTTCATGTAATGACCCCCCGACGCCTTATCGCTTACAGGCTCAGCGGATCCCACTGTGTGATCGTAATCCTCTCGACTGATCAGACCCTTTGCTACCAGCAAATTCGCCAGCCGCGCGTTCGCTTCTTCAGTGCTCCCAGCTTGACTCAGCTGAGCCGCTTCATCCGGAGAGAGAATCCCCTTGGACTGAAGCAACTGAACGAGCGGCGGTGTCGCTTGTTTATCCTGCCCTTGAGCGGCGGCAGGTAAGGCCATCCCCACAGCTACGACGGCCATGAGGAGATACACCCGTATTAGGTTCATGGATCCACCCTCCAACGAGATTTGCAATGCGGAGCCCCGACTCATCACCTCTGGACCTCCGGACAACCCCCGGGAACTCGAACGAAATTGCAGCAGAGATACGCGCTTAGTCGTTGAAAGTCAAGCAATTCCACATACGTATCCCAAATCTGACGCTTCCGATAATCGCCAACGCAAGGCCGGTGACGATTCGAGCATTTTTCTGGAAGGAAGTGTGAGTCGGGCTGAGAAAAACTAAGACCTGAAAACGCAGCTGGAGCTGTATGTAGTCGGGCTTTGAGGCGGGAATTCTATTTCCGCGAAGAAGCGAAGAAGGTGGTCGGGGCGTGGAGATTTGAACTCCAGACCTCCTGCGCCCAAGGCAGGCGCGCTACCAGGCTGCGCTACGCCCCGACATGATGTGAGCCCCTCGATTATACACTTTGCAGCTAAGAGTCAGCCTCAGCCGTTCGCCGTCAGGTGGGACAGGCACTCTTGCCTGTCCTCTGCCGCTCACTCCAGCTCCAACATGCAAATATCAAATCGTCAGAACCTCTCCGAGCTCAATTCCACGAATCACGCCCGCGTCTCTCCGGTCAAGTGGGACAGGCACTCCTGCCTGTCCTCTGCCGCTCATCCTAGCTCCACCATGCAAAATCAAAATCGTCAGAACCTTCCGAGTCCGATTCCACCAAGTACGCCCGCGTCTCTCCAGTTCGCTTCCAATTTCCAGTCCCTCAACCCACGCAAGTTGCGCAGTCACTTCTACAGCTTTCTCTGTATGTCACACCACCGCATTTCAGCCCATCATGCCCTACTGCATGAAGACTCCTCGATTCGCTCAGGTATACCGCAATATGGCTCGGAGGTTCCGGTAAGTGCGCGTTTTAATCGCAGACGATCATGAGCTCGTGCGCCGGGGCGTTCGTGCAGTCCTGCGCGCTCGACCCGATATCGAGATCTGCGGCGAAGCGACCGATGGCCAGGAGGCTGTCGAACAATCCCGCGATTTAAGTCCCGACCTGGTCGTCATGGACATCAGTATGCCGAAGCTCAACGGCCTCGAAGCGGCCCGCGAAATCCGCCGCCTTCTTCCTGCCACCAACGTCCTGATCCTTAGTCAGCACAATTCTCCCGAGATGATGCGGCAAGCTTTGAATGCCGGTGCGCGCGGGTACGTCGTCAAGACGGCTATCTCCGGTGATTTGTTCACCGCCATCGACAAGTTGCGGGAGGGCCAATTATTTTTCCCCGATTCCGTCACCGGCCGCGCCGATGCCAACGTCGACATGCAGGAAATTCTTCAGCGCAGCCAGGCTTTTGAGAAAGCATTGCGCGAGAGCGAAGAGCGTTACCGCCTCACGTTCGAGCAGGCCGCCGTTGGCATCGCCCATGTCTCAAAAGATGGACATTATCTTCGCGTGAACCAGAAACTCTCCGAAATCGTTGGCTACACGCAGGCAGATTTGCGGAAACTTACGATGAACCAGATCTCCCATCCAGCGGATCTCAAAACCGATCTCACCCAAGCCGGAAGAGTTGTCGCAGGCGGTCTCGATCAGTACTCCACCGAAAAGCGCCTGATCCGCAAAGACGGCTCGGAAGTCTGGGTGAATCAAACCGTTAGCGCGGTCCGCGATTCTGATGAACGTCTCGATTATCTTGTCTGTGTGATTGAAGATGTTACGGAACGCAAGCGGGCCGAATTGGCTCTCGCCGATGCCGCGCGGCATCAGAAGGCCCTGTTTCATCTCGCCGATCACCTCCACAGAGCCACTTCCGCCGACGAAACCTTCAACGCTGCAAGGGAAGCAATTTTGGGCGCGTTGCCATGTGATCGCGCCTCGATATTGCTGTTCGACGAGCAAGACAAGCTTCGCTTTGTCAGTTGGTGTGGTTTATCCGACGCCTACCGTGCAGCCACCGAGGGCCATTCGCCGTGGCGCCCAGATGACCGGAATCCTCAGCCAATTATTGTGGAAGACGTCGAGACCTCTAATTTCGAACCAGCTCTCAAAACTCTAGCTAAGGCGGAAGGCATCGGCGCGATGGCATTTGTCCCGCTCGTTTCCAATCGAAAGCTGATCGGGAAATTCATGGCCTATTGCAATGCGCCGCGTATTTTTTCAGAAAGTGATATTGAATTGGGTCTCACAATTGCTCGCCAACTGGTCTTTGCCCTTGAACGCCAGCGCGCCGCAGAAGCTTTGCGACAGAGCGAAGAGCGTTTTCGCGCCATTGTCGAGACGTCCCCCGAATGTGTGAAGTTAGTCGCTCCCGACGGGACCATAATTCACATGAACGCCGCCGGTGTGGCAATGGTGGGGGCACCTTCGGCGGAAGAGGTGGCCGGACAGAACGTCTATGACCTCGTCGTGCCCGAAGACCGGGAGCGTTTCCGTGTCTTCCATGAAAAAGTCTGCCGCGGCGAAAAGGGCTCACTCGAATTTGAAATTTCCACTTTACTAGGCGCTCGCCGGCAGATGGACACCCGTGGTGTCCCGCTTCGCCAGCCCGATGGGCAAATCGTTCATCTCGGTATCACCCGCGACGTTACCGTTCGCAAGCGAGCCGAACGCGCTGCTGGCCTGCTCGCTGCTATCGTGGATTCTTCCGACGACGCAATTATCAGCAAGAATCTCAACAGCGTCATCACCAGTTGGAATAAAGGTGCGGAACGGCTATTTGGCTATACACCCGACGAAGCCATCGGTCAGCACATCACTCTTATCATCCCAACTGACCGACGAGGTGAAGAGAGGGAAATTATTGCCCGCATCAAGCGCGGGGAGCGCGTGGACCACTTTGAGACCGTCCGCATTCGAAAGGACCGCACCCTTCTCGATATTTCGCTCACAATTTCGCCGATAAAAGACCTCAATGGCAACGTCACCGGTGCGTCTAAGGTGGCCAGAGACGTTACCGACCGCAAACGCGCCGAGCAAGTCTTGCGCGAAAGCGAAAATCGCTTCCGCACTCTCTCTGAAAAATTGGATTCAGAAGTACGCGCGCGCACAAAGGAATTGGAGCTGCGTAACGCCGATGTGCTGCGGCAATCCAATCACCTGCGCGAGCTTTCATGGCAAATGCTGCGCATTCAAGACGACGAGCGTCGCCATATCGCGCGAGAATTGCACGATAGCGCCGGCCAGTTGCTCACCGTCCTCGCTATGAATTTAGCTACTCTAAGCCGCAAAGTGCAGGGAAAGGCGCCGGAACTTGCGGAATCAGCAGACGAAGCGCGCGAGTTGGTGCATCAGCTCACCAGCGAAATTCGGACGACCTCCTACCTGTTGCACCCGCCTCTTTTGGACGAAGAAGGATTGCAGTCCGCCATCTCTTGGTACGTCTGCGGACTAGTCGAACGCAGCGGGCTCGATATTTCGTTTAAAATTTCAGAAGGGTTCGGGCGACTCCCCCGTGAAATGGAACTCGCTGTCTTCAGGTTGGTGCAGGAAAGCCTTACGAATATCCATCGTCACTCGGGCAGCAAACGAGCCGAGATCGAGATCTTCCGGACGCCGGAACAGGTTCTTCTCGAAGTGCGCGATGAAGGCAAGGGAATTTCGCGAGAAAAGCTCGCGGAAATTCAATCGCGAGGCGCAGGCTTTGGAATCCGGGGTATGCGCGAACGCGCCCGCCAATTCGGCGGCGAATTGACCATCGACTCGAATGGCCAGGGAACCCTTTTCCGAGTTACTATTCCGGTGTCGAAGAACTCAGCGGCGGCAATCGAAGAGATCACGACTCAAGAGCCCAAGACCCAGATCGCGTGACAAACGGTCGCAAAAGCGGATCAATTTTCGCGACGTTCCGGTAACAAAATGCGAATCCTCATTGCAGATGATCATCACCTGGTTCGGCGAGGAGTCGGCGATCTCCTCACCAAGGAAGCCGGTTGGGAGATTTGCGGCGAAGCTACAGATGCCGCACAGGCTTTCCAGAAAGCCAGCGAACTGAATCCCGATCTAATTCTCCTGGATATCAGCATGCCCGACGGAAGCGGCCTCGACGCCGCCCGTCGAATCCGCCAGGAAATTCCTCACGTCAAAATTCTAATGATGAGCCACCACGACGCCACGCAATTCGAAAAAAGTGCCACCGAATCCGGCGCCGACGGCTGCATCGACAAAGCTCGCCTCGCCCTCGATCTGGTCGACATGATAAAAGACCTTCAAACCGGCAACCGTATCGGTGCCAGCTGAAAGCCGCGTCTCTCGGTAGCCACGACCACGCCTCTCTCGTCGTGGGCCTTACGCCTTTCTCTTCAAAACTGAGATCTTGCGAGAATAAGATCCAATTTCGCGGCTTCCACGAACGCACGAAAGTCTCGATCGCGCGTGAGCAGTACAATGCGCGCATCGATACAAGTCTGTGCTATCAATGCGTCACCAAGGCGCGCCCTGCGCCGTGTGGCCAGCACCTGCGCCCGCAACGTCCCAGCGCGCTGCCAGAATCCCGGCCGAATCTCCATCTGAGGTATTTGCAGCAGCATCTCGGAAACTTCCGGCGGGAGCTCAGGGTCGCTCAGTAATTCGGTGAGAACCGCTGGCACCATCACCACCTGGCGTTCTTCAAGCGCTCGATCCAGCTGCTCGGTATCGTCGCCGGTGCCGCCTTCCAGGAATGCAACCCAGGTACTCGTGTCTGCCGCAATCACCGGTCAGCTTTCAGTTCGTCCGCCGTCTGTGAAAACCGAACCTTTCCCCGCAGCTCCCGCAGCCGAGCATAAGCGTGCGAAGCTGCCACAAGCTGCAGCCCGGTACGCACAGTTTGAGTAATCCCAGCCCCGCTAGCCTGCTGCGCCTTCTCAAGCAAATCCTCAGGCACTTCCACGGTAATTTTGCGCGCGCTCTCCATAATCAGGTCATCCGTTAGGTCATGATACCATAGTCAATACCAGCATAGCGTATGGTGTCACCGCTGTCACCGATTCTAATCTACGGTTCCGCGATTAAAAGTAATCGCAAGGCATTTATTTTCTGATATTTGCGAATTTCTAATAGGCGGTAAAGCGAGGGTTGGGAATTTCGCCACAAGCCCATTTTTGATTCAAATCGCAAGCCGGTTTCGAGGCATTTGTTGCGTTTTCGAGCGCTAAATCGTCTTGTCCTTCGAGTAGCAGATCTTCTCCAGATTGCACTCGACGCACAGCGGTTTGCGCGCCTTGCAAATCCGTCTTCCATGCCAAATCAGTTGATGGGAAAACAAAATCCAGCGATCCTCGGGAATCACTTTCATCAGATCGGTCTCGATTTTCTTCGGGTCGGTATTCTTCGTCAAATCCAGCCGCCCCGAAAGCCGCTGCACGTGCGTATCAACAACGATTCCCGACGCGATTCCGAATCCAGTTCCCAGAACGACGTTCGCTGTCTTCCGCGCGACGCCCGGTAGCGTCAGAATCTGCTCCATCGTGCGCGGCACTTCGCTGTTAAATTCCTCGACGATCTTCTTGCTGGCGCCCAGGATCGATTTGGTCTTGTTGCGATAGAAACCGGTCGAGCGGATTTCCTCTTCGATATCGCGCGGATTCGCATACGCGAGCGCGGCCGGAGTTGGATACTTCTTGAAGAGTCCCGGCGTAACCATGTTCACGCGCACGTCCGTGCTCTGTGCCGAAAGAATCGTGGAGATCAGAAGCTGAAAAGGGTTGTCGTGCTTCAGCGCGCAGGTGGCTGCCGGATACGCTTCGTCCAGTCCATGCAGAATCGCTTTCACGCGTTCGGGATTTGCGCCGCGGCCGAATGGGCTGTTGCGCGATGAGCGCGTTGCCGGGCGCGCCGGAGGCCCGGGAGGCTTTGCCGCGCGATTCGACTTCGTCGCCTTCTTAGCGCGAGCGCCTTTCTTTGCTGCTTTGTTTTTGGAATTTGCCATCGAGCGCAAAACTATAGCACAGCGCTGCTATGGCTCGACCGCCCGGATCGCAATGTCTCAGGAGGCGAAGAAAAGATTTTGCGCGAAGCGCCATTCGGAATCGATCCATTGGCCTGCACAGCGATATCCAGTTCGCTCGCCCATCTCGACGACTTCCTTCAAGTCGTACTTGTGCGAGCTTTCGGTCCAGATCGTTTCACCCTCGCGCATGTAGAAACCGAATCCCGCTTTGCGGATCGTGATGCGCTGCCATTCCGTGGAACGCAGGTGCATCTCGATCCGACGCTCCGATTCGTCGTAGCGCACCACGTGCTCGAACCGCGAAAGATCGAAATCCGCGGCGAGTTCGCGATTGATGCGGGCCAGCAGATTCTTATTGAAGGCAGCTGTCACTCCCGCGGGATCGTCGTAAGCCAGCTTCAGCATGTCCACCGGCTTCTCAAGGTCGGTCGAGAGGAGCAGGGCATCGCCTTCGTGCAGGATTGCCCGGACTTCGCGCAGAAACTGGTCTCCTGCCGGACGATCGAAATTGCCGATCGTGCTGCCGAGAAACAGCAAGAAGATCTTTTCACCTTCGCGGCGGCGTGCCGCCACTTCCTGCAGGCCATCCAGATACGCGCGTTCGAAGCCGACGATGCTGACCCGGTCGATCTGTCCGAGCTCCTGTTGGCAACGGCTCAAAGCGCTACCCGAAATATCAATCGGGTAGTAGTTCACGCGCTGCTTGCGGGCGAGCGCTTCCAGAAGCAGTCTTGTTTTTTGACCGCTGCCGCTTCCAAGTTCCGCGACGATCACTGGACTCGGCAAGCGATCAACGACGTCTCCCGCATGGCGGCTCAGGATTCGCTTGCCAGCGCGGCTCAAGCCGTATTCCGGAAGCACGCAGATCACGTCGAATAGCGCCGAGCCCACTTCATCGTACAAATATTTTGAGGGCAGCTCTTTTTGCCCCGGCTGGCTAAGGCCGATGGCTACGTCCGATGCAAACTCGGATAGAACCTGTGTAGAGACGGTTGTAGGAACTAATCGCGGAGCACTCGACATGGGTTACTCCTGAACGCACCGGAAGGTGGCGTAGACGTAGGGGTAGTGGGGCTGAAACCAATTGCGGAACGATCGCCGCAGCATCGAGGCATCGGTGCGGGCCGATCCTCCCTTCATTACGAAATGCTTGCCGTCAAAGAAATCTGCCGAATAACCTTTGTAGAAGGGAAAGGGTGTGAAGCCGGGGAACGGGCCAAACTGAGTCGAGGTCCATTCCCACCCATTGCCAAGCAGATCTTGAACGCCGAACGCGCTCGCGCCCGCTGGGTGCGCGTCTACCGGAGCTGCGTGCCAACTCTTGAAGTGAAAATTTCCGCGTGAGTGATCGGGAGGCGCGTCACCCCATGGATACTCGCGCTCGATTCCTTGCGCCGTTCCGTATGCGGCTCGATGCCACTGCGCTTCGGTGGGCAACTTCTTGCCGGCCCATCGCGCGAAGGCAGCCGCTTCTGCGTAGCTCACGTATACCGGCCACGATGGCGGCAGCGGGATAATTCCGAACATCGAGCGGTATTCCCACTGCGTGTCAGGATCCGTGGCTGCTGAATTCGAACGCGGCAACCAGAACTGCGGATGATCGAGGCGCTGCTGGCGTTTCCATTCGCGGTCTTCGGGGCGCCAGTAACGGGAGTCTTCGTAGCCGCATGCCTGGACGAATTCCATGTATTCGCCATTCGTCACGGGAAACGCGCCAATCGAAAATTCGGGAGCTGAAATTTTCTGAGTCTCGAATTCGTTGTCCCAACCGAAGGTGCCCTCGCTTCGCAATTTTCCGAGGGTCGCGGTGCCGGCCGGAATCGTGACCCAGCGCCGGGCTGGCGCGGGACGCGGGTCGCTCATCGGCGCCGGGTGCGGAACCTTTCTTTCGAGGGGCAAATTGTGAAGGAGATAGGAAAGCGTCTCGGCATGCATCAGGCGATGTTCGATTGCTACATGCAGCAAAGTGCCGTCGGCGAGCAGGGATGCGTGGCTGAAATCGGATTTCCGCAGCACATCATCCAAACGCGTGCGGATATTCGTTTTATATTTCTCGGTTTTCGCGATATTCGGCCAATCTCCCGGCTTATCTGTCGGCAGGCCGCCGCCGACAGGATCGATTCCAAACGCGAAGAGTTTGTCGAACGCGGCATCGTGCGCGCCGAGTTCGAGCGGACCGCTAAGCAAATTCCAATCAAAGGCTTCGAGATGGCCAAGGTAAAAAATCAGGCGATGGCGTTCTGCAATCGGGCGCTCGTAGAAGGAGTTGGGAGGCAGGAGTTCGAACAGCGCATCGGTTTGCGCGCGAGCATCCGCCATTCGCGAAAATAAGTTTGAAAGAAGATCCGGCGCGACTTTGGAAGTTGCCACGAAGCCACCTCGGCGGGCAGACGACCCATTCTCCCGCAGCCCCGAGTTTCAGGGCAAGCTATTTGATTCCCCAGGGAAGAGAAAGGACTCTACAGGACGCGCCCTTCAAGGTACGCAATTGCCTTGCGAAAGGCCCTACCGCGATGACTGTATTGATTTTTCTCTTCGCGCGTGATTTCGGCGTAGGTGCGCCCTAGCTGGGGAAAGAAAAACACTGGATCGTAGCCGAAACCGCCGGAGCCCTTGGGCGCCTTCGCAATAATACCTTCGACTGAATCCGACAAGACAGCGACGGCGCGTCCATCTTGCGCGAGAGTGGTGACGCAAACAAAGCGTGCTTTGCGATCGTCACCATTCAACGCGTTCATTTCGTGCAATAGTTTCTGCACTCGATCCGAATCGCTCGCGCCCGGGCCGGCATAGCGCGCGGAAAAGACTCCGGGAGCGCCACCCAAGGCTGGAACGACCAAGCCGGAATCGTCAGCCAACACAGTGGCAGGTGCAAACCGGCTGTAGTAGAGAGCTTTTCCCGCGGAGTTTTCGGCGAAGGTTGGCGCGGATTCCTCGAAAGGCGGAATCTTGTTGAAATTTGGCAAGAGCGCCAGTTCGATTGGAGAGTCGCCGGCAAGAACGCGATACTCGCGCAATTTTCCCGGGTTTGACGAGGCGAGAAATATTTGAATCGGTTGAAGCGAGCTCAAAGGATCTTATCGCGCTCGCGAAGTGAAATTCATGTGCAGCAGTTCCTGCTGCGCTTCCTGGAGCTGGCGAATTCCGCCCGCGGCGAGAGCCAGCAGTTGCTGAAGCTCGCGATCGGTGTACGTGCGGCCTTCCGCGCTGGCTTGTACTTCGACAAAACGGCCCCCGCCGGTCATCACGACGTTCATGTCCACTTGCGCGCGCGAATCTTCTTCGTAAGCAAGATCAAGAAGAAGTTCGTCACCGACGATTCCGACGCTGACGGCCGCGAGCGAGTCCAAGAGCGGGACGGAGCGAAGCATCCCAGCCGCAACCATGCGTTCGAACGCCAGCGCGAGCGCCACAAATGCTCCGGTGACGGAAGCGGTTCGAGTGCCGCCGTCGGCTTGAATCACGTCGCAATCGAGCCATGCAGTGCGTTCGCCGAGAGCTTTCAGATCCGTGACGGCGCGAAGCGCTCTGCCGATCATGCGTTGAATCTCGAGTGTGCGTCCTGATTGGCGGCCTCGAGCGGATTCGCGCGGGGTGCGCTCCTCCGTGGAACGCGGCAGCATTCCGTACTCACCCGTGACCCAGCCTTTGCCCGAACCCTTTCGAAATGAAGGCACTCCATCTTCGATCGTGGCAGTGATGATCACGCGCGTGTTGCCTTCCTCGATCAGCACGCTGCCTTCTGCGTTGGGAATGAAATCAGGAATGATTTTTACCGGGCGCAAATCATCGGCTGCGCGTCCATCTGCTCGCAATGCTGGCTCCTCTCGGGGTCCGCGTGTTTGCACGGAGAGAACTGCCGGCAGACAGTGTGACGACTGCTGCGGCGGGTGTCAACAATCCTTCATAAACCGGTAGTAAAGTATTTCATGGAGAGCCGAGGTAAGGCACATCACGTACAGTGGTGGTGAAAAGAGAAAAAGAAAAGGAGCATACGAACATGAAACCAAAGAACACGATCTGCTTGTGGTACGACAAAGACGCGCATGAGGCGGCGCGCTTCTATGCCGCAACTTTTCCGGATAGCAAAGTAACCGCGGTGCACGAGGCTCCCGGTGATTATCCGGGCGGCAAGAAGGGCGATGTGCTGACGGTGGGGTTCACCGTGGTGGGCATTCCCTGTCTCGGAATCAACGGCGGCCCGATGTTCAAGCACACCGAGGCCTTTTCCTTCCAGATCGCGACGGACAATCAGGAAGAGACGGACCGCTACTGGAACGCGATCGTCGGCAATGGCGGAGCGGAAAGCCAGTGCGGTTGGTGCAAGGACCGCTGGGGCATATCCTGGCAGATCACCCCGCGCGTGCTAATGGATGCGCTTTCGGCTGGCGGAGCTGAGGGAAAGCGTGCCTTCGAGGCGATGATGAAGATGAAGAACATCAACATCGCCGCAATCGAGGCAGCGCGGCGAGGCTGACGAGAACGCGCGGACACGTTCCTATTCGTCCTGGATTAGGCGCAAGCCGGAAGTTATCGGTTAACCAGGAATCTTACCGGGTACGAATCGGCTTCGGCGGTACGACGATCTCAACCAGCCCAGTCGCCACGTCGTACATGAGTCCTGAAATAAGCCAGGCATCCGGTAATGCGGGAATTGCCCGGAGCGCAGCAACATCCATTGCAATCGCCGCGTGGGGATCGGTGACCGCCTTTGCGCTGACTTCACTTTCCTGTATTTGGAAATAGTGCGCGAGCATGGCGGGGTCACGGGCCAGACGAGTGATGCCGCAATCGGTGTGCTGAAGCACGATCAGGTGAAACTCCCCGCCGCCTCCCGGAGCCTCTCCGCAACCTGACCGATTCGCCCTAGTAGACCCATCTGTTCCAACAAGCCCGGTGTGATTCGGCCGCCGATGTTGCGCAGCACGACGGCCTCGCCCGGTTTAGTTCCGAAGACGTGAGCCGGATCCACGCGCATGTCTGCGCAACCGATGATGATCGCCTTCAGCTTGGGCATGGCCCGCGGAAGGGAGGGCATGAGGGCGCCCTCGGCAGACTGCTGAACGGCAAATTCCTTGTTACGTTGCAGGAAGTGGTCGAGATTGCTCATGATGACTCTCCTCGATTCGAGGTTTGATCCACAGGAAAATTGTAAAGCATCGCGGGCCTCGACCGAAATTCAATCGAGGCGGAGGAAGTTCAATTCCTGCTTGGTCGCTTCATCGGAAACCGCTGCACTGCACATCATGCAAGCTCTGCAGTGAATTACTTAGGCTGAGGTTTCGCAATGCCGGGTGATCGTCGCGGTCTTGGCGGTCCGGAAGCATTCGGAGGGTGCGTTGCCGGGGTTGAGTTTGATTTCGCCGGTGCGAGCGGCGTTGCATTTGGCGGGTTCAAGTCGAAAAATCCGGTGAGGTCCACGTGGCCGGCCAGCGTTTCAACTTCTTGTCCGTGGATCAGGATTT